>JACTMJ010000008.1 GCA_014584705.1 Acidobacteriota bacterium
GCCTGGGGAGGAATCGTTTGGAGATGCAGGGCAACCAGGAGCCGCGGCGGGTGTTTCGGTCGCGGGCGTTGAAGCGGCAGATTGTGGAGGAAACCTTGCGGCCGGGGGCCTCCGTGTCCCGGGTGGCTCGCAAGTATGGCGTCAATGCGAACCAGGTTTTCTCGTGGCGGCGGCTGTATCGGCAAGGCGGGCTGGCGTTGCGGCCGAAGGATCTGGCATGCAACGTGAGTTCCGCCAATGCCCACGCGGCAGGCGCTACGCCCGTGTTGTTGGCGGTCCAGGTGGTGGATGCGTTGCCGGTGCAGTCGGGGACAGTGGCGTATTCGCATGCTGCCGGCGTGGGTGTCCATTCGGCGAACCCGCGGGCCCACTCGTCCATGCACCCGCTGGCGGCGGGCAGTATTCGCATCGAACTCGGCCAGCCGCGAGTGCGCATTGATGGCGCGGCGGATGCGGCAACGTTGCGGGTTGTGCTCACGTGTTTGCAGGGTGTCGAGAGGCAGGCCGGATGTGAGCGTCATTCCAAGGCCTTTCATTCCGATAGGCTCCACCAGTTTCCCAAAATTCTAAGCTGCTGATATAGAGTGAGTAATCTCGATTTCCAGAAATCGCCATCAGGCGACCCTAGACCCATTTTCGGTGAGGACTTCTCCGTCGCCATTCCACTACTCTCGTGATGGCACAACTACGGCGTGTGGTGGCCGCGGGCTGTCCGCACCATATCACCGAGCGCGGCAACTTTCACCGCGACGTCTTCTTCGATTACCAGGACCGCCAGACCTACTTGGACCTGCTCGCCCAGCATAGCGCCAGGGCGCAATTGCAGATCCTCGGTTTCTGCCTGATGTCCAACCATATCCACCTGATCGCGGTTCCCGCCCGGCTGGATTCCATGGCCATCGCCATGCGCGATACATATCCCTCTTCGCCACCGCGGTCGCGTCTGGCGGAATCGGTACTTTTCCTGTCCGCTCGATCCCGCCCACGCCGCGTATGCCATGCGCTATATGGAGTACAACCCTGTCCGCGCCGGGATGGCGGAATCGGTTCTGGATGATCCCCGGTCGGGCGCTCGGGCGCACCGCGGGATGGAGGCTCCACCCGTGCAGCCCGACCTCAGCGGCTGGCAATTGCGCTATCCGCCGGAGCAATGGGCCGAAGTGTTGGGGCTTGGCTTCCTGCACTCGGGTGACCTGGAGCGTCCACGCGAAGCCACGCGTACCGGCAGGCCCTTCGGCGCGTCCGGCTTCGTTGCGGAGTTGGAAGCGAAGCTGGAACGCACGCTGCATCCGCGAAAACGGGGCAGGAAACCCAAGGTGGAAGCGGAAGCTCCGCATCCACGGGTTACGTCAGCGGGAAAGGGTTAGGCGGCCGACGCCGGCACAATTGGGTTTTGAGTTGCCTGATGGCGAATTCTTGGGGAGCAGGTCAGGTGCATGTCCCCGAAACCCGAAGCTATCATTTTCGGTTGAGTATACGATAGGCGGACGGGAAGGAGGGTCTTTAGTAAGCAAATGCCCGTAAAATATAACGGACAAGTAACTTGTGTGTCAATGCTGTACGTGCGAATTAGAGCCAAGAAGGCGCAGTCTGAGGAATCTGGAGAAACGATCGATGGCCGAAGTATTTGGAATCTCTCGCCCTTCCGCGCCGTTGCGAGCCGATGGTGTTTGGCTTACTTGCCTTCTGGCGGTCATGATTTGCCTCGCGGTTACCCAATTGCGTTCTCAAGTATCGAGTAACTACCGGATTCAAGGAAAGGTGGTGGATGGAGAAAGCGGCATCGCCGTTTCCGACGTAAACATCATCGTTAGGGCTTTGAGCGTTGAGGCTGGCGTGATGCGAGGCGTCAAATCTGGAGAAGGCGGGGAGACGGAGCCGCCAAGGACAGGCTTGAGCGGCACGTTTACGGTCCCGGTGGCGGGCCCTGGGCGTTATTCTATTTCGGCGCGGCGGGAAGGCTATGGGGAACACCATAATTCCATCGCGGTGATCAGCAAAGAGGATCCTTCGGCCACGGTGAAGCTCGATATTTTCCGGGCGGCGGCAATTACGGGCAGGGTGCTGGATGCGGAGGACAAGCGTCCTCTGAAGGGCATTACCGTGATCGATCTAAAGTGCAATTGGCGCTTGGGAACAAAGCGGCTGCACCCCATGAAGAGGACCGTTACGGACGACAACGGCGCCTTCGACCTGGAAGACTTGCTGCCAGGCGAGCATATCCTGCTCATTGAATCGCACAAAGTGGAGCTTAGTGCCGTGGCGACTGAACCCGCCACGGCCGCGGAAAAGGGCGAGGACCAGCCGACCGTTTACCGGATGCTCTGGCCGCCGGGCGGCAAAGAATCGACGGGGGTGGTGATCGTTGGCGGTTCCGAGAATTCCGTTGGCGATATTCTGGCAGAGAAAAGGAAACTCAGCACAATTCGGGGAATTGCGAGGTCAAGCGATTGCAGTGAGAACACCGAGGTGGAGGTATGGCTGAAGGGAACGACGGAAAGCGGAAGTCGCGCTAATGTTGCCGGAGGCCGACAGATGTGTGGAGCGCCATGGGAGATCTCGCCGGTTCCCGCGGGACCCTATCAGATCGAATCCTGGATTGCGGACCGTTCCGGGGTAAGTCAGAAGCATTTCTTTAGTGAGATTTCTCTTGCGGAGCAGCAAACCCTCGATTTGGATTTGGGCCTCGCTCCGCCCATGATGATGCATCTTAGCCTACGCGATGCATTCGGCAACCCCTATGTGCCGGATACGAGCCTCGCGATTGCAATGTTGCCGGTGGGTTCTCCTGCAACCATCGAAGAAGTTCTGCAGAAGTTGTCAGGAGGCAGTGAAGGAGATATTCTCGCCTTCCCCCGATCTAGCATCGATCTCCAGATAACGGGCTTGCGCCGGAACGAGTACGTGAAGGAGCTCAAGTACAACGGCACAGCGGCGACCACCACGCGATTCATGCCCAACCCAGGAGCGTTGTCGCACAAACTGGAAGCCGTCATTGGCGCGGATGCCGCCATCGTGGCGCCGGTGCTGGCGGAGGAGAAGCACGCTACGAGTGACACCGCGATCGTCATTGCGCCGTGGCCCGCCAGGATGCGCGAGGTCATCCCCGAGTTCAAGACCGCGCGCCGCCAGGAAGGCATGCACTACGAAAGCGTTTGGCTGCCACCTGGGAAGTACCGCGCGATCGCGATCACTCTCCCAGACGTGTTTCTTGGGCTTGACCGCCCCATCGACAAACCCGGCGTCCTGGCCTCCGCGCTTTCGGACGCAGCCGAGATCGTTCTGGCTCCGAGAGAAACTCAGCAGCCGCGTGTTGAATTCGTGGAGCTGAAGTAGAGAAGATGAATGATCTTTCGTCCATAGATACAAGGCGTCAGAGCAACAGCTTGTCGAGCCCTCATGTGGTGCACCTGCCTCGATGTCTAACGAGTTGAGGACTGCTTTCCTTGCCGGCAACCCTGTTGCACGGAGGCCGTCTCTACACTGTCGAGCTCTGATTCGTCTGACGATTGGGTTTGAATGTATCGGCGTCAGCGTCGCGGATGAAGCAGAGAAGGCGTCCTGACGGCCTACTGGCGGGAGTGGGGCTCTGACTTTGGGGACTTGGGTGGCGAGGGTGGCGCGGAGGCGTCCTGCGCTCGGGTAGAGATCGTGGCTGTTAGGAGGCCGGCGGCCTACACCCTAACTCAATCTTCGGACGCCATCGGCGAGGGTTCGACTGGCTTAGGCCAGGAGACGCGCGCCAGGGGGCGAGACCGGAAAGGAATGTGTGGTTCCCGCTGGAATCCGCGCTTGGAGCGTGGAGGCGGGGAACCGCAACGCAGGCCCGGGACAACGAGGCGAGACCATGGGTCCCAGCCGAGCGGTGACGACAGCGTTGCCTCAATCTCACAGGTTCCGTCGCCGGCAGGACTCGGGGGATCTCTGTCTCCCCTTGACAGATACCTATCATGAATGTCACCGAAACCCCCGGTTGGTTGACTTGCAGTTGTCAGATATGACAACATTAGCTATATGGATGGCACGCGATAGCGGATGTCGGAAGTCCGTAAGACCCGGCCTGTTTCCTGGCTCAAGCCAGCACTCCGGGAATTCGAGAAGTTCCCGGAAGGGGCACAGTCGATCTGTCTCACCGCGCTCACGATTGCGGCCGAGGGCGGCAAGGCCGATCTTGCGAAGCCGCTGCACGGGCTTGGCTCCGGCGTGCTGGAGATCGCGCTGCCGTTCGAGGGCGATGCTTACCGGGTCGTCTACGCTGTGCAACTCGGAGCCGATATGTGGGTCGTCCATGCCTTCCAGAAGAAAGCAACTCAGGGCATCAAGACGCCCCAACGTGAGATCGACCTGATTAAAGACCGCTTGAAGCGACTGAAGGAGATATTGCGATGAAAGCTGAAAAGCTCGAACTTGTACGCGGTAGCGGAAACGTCTTCCGCGACCTCAGGCGCGAGAACGCGGATGTCTTGCAGTTCAAGGCCATCCTCGCCGCCGAAATCATAAAGGCGCTCGACAGGGACCAACTCACGGTGCGGGCGGCGCATGACCGCACGGGCATCGCGGCCGCCGACTTCTCGCGCATCCGCAACGCGGATCTAGGACGGTTCACCGTTGACCGGCTGATGTCTGTCCTTAACCGGCTCGGGTCGCGTGTAGAGGTGAAAATTCGTGTCAGGCCTATCGAGGCCGCCTAGTCGTTGCCAGTCTAGGCGAGAAGGTAAGATGGCTTTCTGGCTTTCCGTGTTGACTGGAAACTGGCTATCCGCATATACTGCCCTAAGATTCATGAGGCAGCCGCCTCGGCGTTTGCCATCAATAGGAGGCCGCTTGCGTTATGGCTGAAAGCAGGAAGGCACTATCACAGCGCAAAAGAGACAAGCCAGCGTCGGTGTCCGCGGATACCGAAACGCTCAATTTCAAGGTCACAACCGAGTTTAAAAAGGAATTCAAAGGGTATGCCGTGAGCCAGAGCATGACCATGCTTGAGCTGCTCAAAGAGGGCTTTGAGTTGAGTAAGAGGAAACGGAAACAGTGAGGTTGACAGTTGACCCGCTCCCCGTTTCTGTACCAGCAATAACTAGACGGTAGCACTGCTGCTCTCCGCTAGGCTGCACAGGCTTGCGGAGCCCGGCGGGCGGAGCAAGCCTGTCGAAAGTCGCTTGGCGTTCGGTACCCCAGGCTGCTGCGCGGCCTCTCTTCGTTGTAGTGAAAATCGCCATCAGGCGACCCTAAACCCATTTTCCGTGAGAACTCCTCCGTCGTCACTCCACTACTCTCGGGATGGCACAAGGGCTCTTCGTCGCCAATCCGGATGCGGCGGGCGTGGCCGCCGGAGAGTCGCACCGCCAAACGGGGCGGATGCTCCATGGACTCGCTGGCGCGAGGCTGCGTAGATTGCGCGGGGCGCGGCCCCTGGGCTGACGCCCAGGGCTGGGTTCTGTCGCCCGGTGGGCTCTCGGCGCGGGTGGCGGAGGCGCCCTCCGCTCGGGTAGAGTTCGTGCCAGCTAGGAGGCCGGCGGCTTACACCCTAACTCAATCTTCGGACGCCATCGGCGAGGGTTCGCCTGGCTTTGGCCAGGCGACTCGCGCCAGGGGGCGAGACCGCAAAGGAATGTGTGGTTCCCGCTGGAATCCGCGCTTGGAGCGTGGAGGCAGAGAACCGCAACGCAGGCCCGGGACAACGAGGCGAGACCATGGGTCCCAGCCGAGCGGTGACGACAGCGTTGCTTCAAACTCACAGGTTCCGCCGCCAGCAGGACTCGGGGGATCTCTGTCTCCCCTTGACAGATACCTATCATGAATGTCACCGAAACCCCAGCAGTCGTTATTCGGAAGACCAGATATCGTCGAGAGTTCTTGCTCGGTCGAGCTGCGCCTTGGTTGTATAGCGGAGGCTTTGAAAGCTTTTCACCCGACCGACTTTGGCCATCGGAATGGGCTCGATTTCCCTCGCCGGTTCAGTGAAGTTGATGACCCACTTCCCTGTATCCTTCCATTGTTCTATGGAGCGCACCGGAGCGATGTGGGTAATCGCCGACACTGGGGCGACCTGGGAAGCGGCAATGTGTTTGATTTGGGGTCGCATGGAACCATGGAGTCGAACAGCATACCACCGGTCCTCGCCCAGAAAGACGTCCTTGAAACCGTCACTGCGGGCGGGAACAACCACCGTGTCGTACTCAGCCGAACTGGCAACCAGGCCGGACGGTTCTTCTCCACTAGGCAGTGAGTCTTCGGCTGCAAGATCGGCGAGGAACGGTTCGAAGTGATAGACATCTTCGCCGTGAGAGTTCCGGTAGCGTGCAAGCTGTATCACCTCGACACCAAACTGAAACTTCCTCGCGAGAATGTCCTCCAGGTTCTCCGGAATCTCATCAATGACGACCAAAGCGGAGAAAGGGCTTTCGAACACCATCCACTCAAGCAAATAGTCCAGGTTGCGGAAGCCGTTGGCGACGGCGTAGCCCTCGCATCGTTTCTTGAGGTCAGCGTCTTGATTGATGGCGTTTACAAGGATCTTTTTGACGCCTATCTGCTCAGATTCAAACGAAAGGGAGAACTGTAGGATCTGGACGGCGATGTGGCGGAGCGGGTCGTGGGCAGCAAGCTCATTCTCAACAACGAACAGCCTCGGCTTCGATCCGTTGAGGTCGATCAGGTAACCATCGGGAATGTTCCGAATGCCGCCCTTGGCTCCGATCTTCTTCTTGATGTCGAGATAAAACCGGTTGGGTCCAAAGAGGTCCTTGGCAACGGTTGCGATCGCCTATTCCAGATCTGCTTCACTGCTGTAGCCGACCGATCTGAACTGGCCGGACTTCGTCCACAAACGACTCATTCCGTTGCTTGGCATTCTGGTTGACCGAGAATCCCGATTCTATCTGTGAGTTTTTCTCGATGCAAACTGGGCGTTGAACTTGGCGCTTTACGGTGTCCGAATAGAATCTGTTATCTTGCACCATCGCCACGGCTAACCGCCCGAGATCACAAGACGCCACCGCGCACGCACGCGGGCCGAGGCGGAGTCGTTCGGACGAAGAATCCTGCTGCTGTTCGGGCCGTCTATGGATGCGGCGGTAGGGTCAGCCCAGAAAGCCTTCGTTGATTAGCTGGTCTAGGTCACGACTACCATGGACGACTCTGACCAGATCGACACCGGTTTGCAGCGGGAAATAGAAGAGGAGAATTCTTTCAAAGCCATCGGAAACAGGAAACCGGCGCATGCCTTGAAGCTCCGGGGGCCGGAGGATGAGCGAGATTCCCATCTCAGGGTGACTGGACAGAGTCTGAAGGGTGGATTCGCTGGCTGCCAGAAAACGGTCGGCAACTTCGATACCGCCGTGCTCGGCATACCAGATCCAGATTTCGACAAGGTCCCTTTTAGCAGCCTCACGTTTCGAGATGCTGCCCATCAGGCGGATTTCCTGGACTTACGAGCCTCGAACTGCTTGACAGCTTCGATTCGAATCTCATCCCAGTCTCGGCGAGTCATCGCAGTGGCGGGACCACTTAGAAGCCCTTCCGTAAGCAGCGCTTCCAACTTGTCTTGAGCCTTGCGCCTTTCATCTTCGCGGATGAGTTCACGGACATATTCGCTGACGCTGCTGTAGCGGCCGGAGCCGACTTGATCGTCAACGAATTCTTTGAGTTGATCCGGAAGCGAGATGTTCATGGTCTGCATAGGCGTCTCCGTGATTGGTTCAGAGAGCAAGATAACATGGATAGCAAATTATGGCAAGATTTGCCATGCATCATGGAGCCAGACAACCCACGCTAAATCAGCAACTTGCGGACTAGCTCTGTGTATCGTAAAGGACGTTATGCAACACTGATTCCGCCTAGAGGGGAGACCGATGACGCGAGAACCTGATGCCGTTCCCGCCACAATCCGGAGGCTCGGATTCGAGTGCGCACCGGCAACAATCGGGCGTGCGGGCGAGCAGGCGTCTCATCGCTTCATCGAATTCTTCACCGCGAACATCAGGAACAAGAACACCCGGCTCGCCTACGCCCGGGCCGTCGGACAGTTCTTCGCGTGGTGCGAGAAGAAGCGGTTCCCGCTCTCCGGGCTCCAGCCGACCATCGTCGCGATATATGTCGAGGAGCTTCAGCAGAGCCACTCGGCTCCGTCCGTAAAGCAGCACCTCGCGGCAATCCGGATGCTGTTCGATTGGCTGGTCATCGGCCAGGTCATCCCGACGAACCCAGCCTCCACCGTCCGAGGGCCAAAACACACCGCGAAGCGCGGGAAAACGCCGGTGCTGACTGCCGAGGAGGCTCGGCAAACCCTCGACTCCATCTACGTCTGCACAATCGGTGGCTTCCGCGACCGGGCGCTCATCGGCGTCATGGTTTATTCATTCGCCCGAATAGGAGCGGTAGTTGGCATGAAGGTCGAAGACTACTTCCAGCAGGGCAAGCGCTGGTGGATTCGGCTCCACGAAAAAAGGTGGCAAGCGGCACGAGGTCCCGGCCCATCACAACGCCGAGACCTATCTCGATGCCTACCCCGAAGCCGCTGGCCTCGGCCTCATCCGTGACAAGAAGCTGCCGCTCTTCCAAACCCTTGACCGAAGCAAGCGGCTGACGGGACAGCCAATGTATCGTGTGGACGTGCTCCGAATGATCAAGCGACGCGCTGTAGCAGCGGGGCTCCCCTCCTCCACCTGCTGCCATACGTTTCGAGCGACCGGGATTACCGCTTACCTGGAGAATGGCAGGACGGTGGAGAACGCGCACGCGATAGCGGCTCACGAGAGCCCCAGCACCACGAAGCTCTACGACCGCACCGGGGAGGAGATCACGCTGGATGAAGTGGAGCGGATAGCGATCTGACACTTGTGGTTGCCTTGGCGGAAAGTGACAGCAGCTGTGACCATTGCGCGACCAGAACGCATCGAGGATTTTATCTCATGCATTTGTCCCTCATCGAAACCAAGAGCTTTCGTTCGCTGCGTTGACCTGCTCCCCGTTTCTGTACCAGCAATAACCAGACGGTAGCACTGCTGCTCTCCGCTAGGCTGCACAGGCTTGCGGAGCCCGGAGGGCGGAGCAAGCCTGTCGAAAGTCGCTTGGCGTTCGGTAACCCAGGCTGCTGTGTGGCCTCTCTTCGTTGTAGTGAAAATCGCCATCAAGCGAGCCTAAACCCATTTTCGGTGAGAACTTCTCCGTCGTCACTCCGCCACTCTCGGGATGGCACAGCTACGGCGTGTGGTGGCCGCTGGCTGTCCGCACCATATCACCCAGCACGGCAACTTTCACCGCGACGTCTACTTCAATGACCAGGACCGCCAGACCTGCTTGGACCTGCTCACCCAGCATAGCGCTGGGGTGCAATTGCAGATCCTCGGTTTCTGCCTGATGTCCAACCATATCCACCTGATCGCGGTTCCCGCCCGGCTGGATTCCATGGCCATCGCCATGCGCGATACCTGAGTATCCGTCTTCGCCGCCGCGGTCCCGTCTGGCGGACTCGGTTCTGGATGATCCCTGGTCGGGCGCTCGGGCGTACCGCGGGATGGAGGCACCGCCCGTGCAGCTAGACCTCAGCGGCTGGCAATTGCGCTATCCGTCGGACCAATGGGCCGAAGTGTTGGGGCCTGGCTTCGGGGACTCGGGGGACCTGGACCGTCCGCGCGAAGCCATGCGTACCGGCAGGCCCTTCGGCGCGTCCGGCTTCGTTGCGGAGTTGGAAGCGAAGATGGAACGCACGCTGTATCCGCGAGAACGGGGCAGGAAACCCAAGGCGGAAGCGGAAGCTCCGCATCCACGGGTTATGTCAGCGGGAAAGGGTTAGGCGGCCGACGCCTGCACAATTGGGTTTTGCGTTGCCTGATGGCGAATTCGGGGGCGAGGTCCCCGATCTTAATCCTTCGCCACTAAAATGCCGGAAGAGCGTGGAAATATATGCTCCATCAACTACTCGGCAATATCCATTAACCATCCTAAGTATTACGGGCGGCACGACATCGCCGGATGGAGCTCAAACGTCCCCGCACCTCTCGCCCGGGGGGGAGAAGCCGGAATCAGCCGCATGAGAGTACGCCCGTACCATTACGCCCATGTCTTGTCATGCGGTAATCACTAGAGGGATTCTGTTTCTAACCGTTTGTCGACCATACGGGAAACTTGGAATAGCGGACGGAGAGACAACATGCGTAAACTCATTTATCTGGCCATTTGGAGTGTATTCGCTTTATTACCCGCGGGGGCCGGAACAATTACACAATACACTGATCGTGCAACATTCGACGGTGTTGTTGGCGCAACCACGATTGAAGATTTCGGCAATGTGGCCCGCTTTCCGATCACTACCGGCGTGCTAAACTCTTCAACCAATCTGGTTGTTGCCTCCGGCCCTCCGATCACCCCGGGCCTGATTAAGCCCGGTGTGACGTACTCAACTCCAGTTGCGGGAGATCCCGGGGTCTACGATTTCAACATCGATACAGGAGGTGGCTTCACTGGGGGACTTCTGGATTCCCTCCTCCAACCGAACACGGGTCGGCTGCTAACCGTGACGTTCGATGGCCCGGTGACAGCGTTCGGCTTCGACACAAACTACCTCATGGGACAAACGTTCGACATCGCCATCTTCTTCTTGGGTGGCGGGTCATTTACGGATACTGTCGCGGTAGTTCCGAACTCGCGGACGCCCTCCTTCTACGGATTCGTGAGCAGCGCGCAGGACATCCAGTCCATTCAGTTGAACGGGGACTATTCGACGGATTTTGGTTTCGCTTTGGACAACTTCACGTTTACGGATACAGGCGAGCCGGGCAGCGTTCCGGAACCTTCGACAATCGTGTTGATGGCAGCGGGCTTGCTCGGTATCGGCGCCTTCGATCGGAAACGCCGGGTGCGCGGCTAGCAAACGCACCGAGTCTTCGGACACCTTGATGATGAACGGCGGAGTTTCCAAGGAATCTCCGCCGTCTTTTTTCCCGCCCTGTTCCTCCGTCCAGTTCTCCGGCGATGTCAGCGCCCGCGGAAACCCTGTGACCTGCTCCCCGTTTCTGTACCAGCAATAACTAGGCGGTAGCACTGCTGCTCTCCGCCAGGCTGCACAGGCTTGCGGAGCCCGGAGGGCGGCAAAAGCCTGTCGAAAGTCGCTCGGCGTGGGAGTGGGGCTCTGACTTTGGGGGGCTTGGGTGGCGAGGGTGGCGCGGAGGCGTCACACCGGCCGAACGGGGTCGGTGTGACATGGACTCGCTGGCACGAGGCGGTCTTTGCGGGGCGGGGAGCGAGAGGAGATGGGGGCCGGTCGGCTCGGCTATTGGAGTAAGAGGCGGGCGCTCTGCTCTGGGGTAGGAGGCGACGTAACTCGTTCTGCACCAGAAAGTTAGCATTGAGCGAAAGCCGCACCTGTCAGCGAAATGCGTGATTGCTTCTCCACCCTCGCCACAACGCTCAGTGCTTTGGCTTCCTTGGACGTCTCTGCTTTGTTAGCATTCTTCATGGCTGGTTCTCCTTTGTAAAGCTTGTTTCGACGCGATCTACGCTATCGCAGAACCAGCCGTCTCATCTCATCTGACACCGTAACCCGATACCAAATTCAGATAATACTTAAGTAGTAAACGCCTGAGCGGATGTCAAACAGAAGATACCATATTCTCGGTTTATTGCTTGCCTCCACTAAGGCCCGCAGGATAGCACGCGCCGGCTCCCGCGAAAAGTCCTTTTGAACAGCCTTTTGATCGCCGGTCAGGAACGGACTTCGGCCAATGCGAATTTCAAATCCAGATTGCTCCGAGACAAGCCGAACCAGTTCTCGAAGGATAGAATGGGGAGACCGCCCGTTGGCCTTGATGGTGACTACTGCATCAAGAGGGCTTTGCACTTGTTCCATCACCCCGCGAGCGTCAGCACGAGCAACCGGAACGATCTGCAAGTAACTTTCCGCCACCAGCAACTTGTAGCGCCCCGGATACCCGGACTGGTTATAGGCGGCAACGATCTGTGCAACGGAGCCAGCCGGAGACTTCAGAGCCTTTCCGTCCGGCGTGGTTTCGAGCGAAAGGGTTAACCGGCCTCCTCGTGGATTGAAATAACGACCCCTGCCCGCTTGAGACTCCGCTACGTCAGATCTATCACCGGAGTAGATGAGCGGCGCTTCCTCGAAAGTGACAAGCAGGCCATACTCTTTTGCAAGTGTTTTCGTGATCGCCTCCAAAGGACGAACATAGTCGACAGAAATAGTCGCTTTTCCGTTCTCTTGTGTCACTTGGCCATCTGGAGACAGACCCTGGCTCACGGCGACGACACCAAAACCAGCAACCGTGAGTAGCAGAACGAAAGATTTTGAATAGAACGTGAGTATTGGTTTCATAGCCGATGAATTCTTCCCCTTACTGCACAACAAGTGGTCTGCTGGCAGATACACCAGATCTTTCGCTTGACACGCCAGTCGCAGAAATAACTCCTCGAAGCTGGACAGAGTTTCTGTAAACCGATGAAGACGACGATCCCGGAAATCACCATCAGGCGACCCTAAACCCATTTTCCGAAATCGCCATCAGAAATCGCCATCAGGCATGTCCCCGAAAGTCAATCACATCGCTTTCATTACAACGACAATCAAGAAATTGCTGAGAAATATAGGCGTTTGTTCGAGACGACGCCACTGGTAATAGTACGTTCAAGCAAAAAATGAACCTTCCCAGGAGCGCTCGGTGTCGAGTAGTATGATTCGCAAGCTACGCGATCACCTCCCCAGGGAATTGTGGCAATTCAGGCATTGATCCCGCCACTGAGAGACGAGCGGTCGCAAAGCTTGAAATCTGGGAGTTCAAACGTGCGAAGCACACCGATTCGTCTACGGGGCTTGGCTCTTCTCCTCATTACGCCGGCGATCGCTCTCGCGGGCCCGATCGTCTATGAACAGCCGTCCGTCACGCCGGCGGTGGCGCCCTCGACGTCGCAGCGCTTTCCCGCCGGATCTCTATTCGGATTCAATGTCTTCGATGACTTTACGCTGACCGCGGACGTCTCCGTTGCGGACGTCCATTGGAGAGGGCATTACTTCAATACATTGGCGGAGGCCACGGCGGTTCCGGCGGCGAACTCTAGCGGATTCGGGATCTATTTTTTCTCTGACAATGCTGGAGAACCGGGTACGCAACTGGCTGCCTACGGTTTCACGCCCAGCGGAGCCCATGAGAGCCCGGTGAAGGTTGAAACGATCAGCGGACGAGAGCACAATATATTCGCTAACTGGGCCGACTTGCCAACTCCGTTCCGTGTAACCGGTGGCGTTACCGATTGGCTTAGGATTGTTGCTTTTTCGCCGCCGCCGTCCGAAACAGATGCGCAATGGGGCTGGGGAAGAGCCAGTATCGGAGGTACGGCGCAGCAATACTCGGGATTCGATCCAAACTCATTTTGCTGAGCGCGATGACTGCGGGTTTGCGTTGAGTATGGCAAACGCAGCGCCTGAACCATCCTCGCTGTTTCTGGTGTCGACGATAGTGCCGGGCATCGTGCTCGGATTGCGGTAACGCTCGCGGCGGGAGCTCTAGAATCCATCCGGTTCATCTACGTGCATCGTGGCTGTACCGCGGTGAACTCTCGCCCCTGACTTGTTGATCGATTCCCGGAAGCGCGCAGGAAACTGGGACTCGGTTCTGTCGATACTGAAACCGCTATTTCATCCTTCGGATTGCCAGGATGCCGAGCCGGGTTCAGGAAGGAGGAAGAAATCATGTTTCACGATTCGCAAGCGGTTCGAATGCGCCGCGGCCGGACGGCTTGGGGCGCCGCGCTCCCAATCGCATTCCTGATCTTCGTGATGCTGGCGGTGGTCAGGTCCACGCACGCGGAGGACTGCGCGGATTTGTTGGTCCGATTTGGCTCGTACGAAAGAAAAACCCAAGCCGCTGGGGGTGACCTCTTCGCATTCATCGAGAACGGCAAGACCGTCATTTACCGTTACGATGAAAGCGGCCGGAAGATACGCTTGCTGACGGAAACGCAGGAGAATCGTGAGTGTCTAAAAGCGGCTAAGATTTTCACTCCCTCCGCTCTGCGTTCAACCGCGAGAGACGTTGCCCGCACAAGCCGACAGGCGCGCAACCTGCGGGCGCAGTCTTCATTTGTTTTTGAAGCAAGGGCGTTCGACATCGCGGACCTGAATGGTGATGGAGTCAATGATTCGGTCGGCGTGGGTACGGGCGATGTGATCTATGTCTTCCGTGGCAACAGCACCGATGAGATGGCATCTGCCGGCAGTTTTCCGGTGGGTGGCACGCCTCAGAAAGTGCTACTGGCGGATCTGAACGGCGACGCGCGGCAAGACGCGGTAGTCATCCGCGGCGGAAGCCCCGGAGGTTTGTCGGTTCTGTTGGGCAATGGCAACCTGACCTTTCAAGCTGCAGCGCCGTCACCGGCAGGCAACAACCCGGTCGCACTGGCTTCAGGTGACTTCAACAAAGACGGCAAGCTCGATTTGGCGGTGGCCTTCCAGGGAGATTTCTCCACCGCCACCTCGGCGGGTGTCGCAGTCCTGCTGGGCAAAGGAGACGGCAGCTTTCAGGCCCCGGCGAGTTTCGCCGCGGCCAATGGAGTCTCGGCGCTTCTGGCCGCGGACTTCACCGGGGACGGCAATCTGGACCTCGTGCTGGGCAACAACCAGACCAACACAGTCACGGTGTTTCCGGGCAATGGCGCCGGTGCATTCGGAGCAGGCGTCGACACTTCGATTGGGGCCGGCCCGGAATACCTTGCCGCGATGGATCTGAACCAGGACAGCAAGGCCGACCTGGTCGCCCAGCTCACCATTCTCAACGGCTTGTCCGTGTTGCTGAACAACGGCAACGGATCTTTCCAGGAGCCGGTGATTCTCGCCGCCGGCAATGATGCGAGTTCGTTCGTCGCGCTGGATTTGAACGGTGACGGGAGTGAGACGGTGTTCTACGTTCCCGGCGTTGGAACAGATTTGACGATCGTAGGCTACGCGAGTGACGGAAGGATTGCCGGTCAGCCGATGGTAGCCGCACCGCCCCAGCTGTATGACATTACAACCGCCGACTTCAACAAGGATGGCAAGCCCGACATTGCAGCGGTGGGACCTGGCAATGCGGACGGCGATATCATCACCTTGCTCTCCCAACCCGGATCCAATGGCTTCACCCGGGGACCTGAGTTCCGGCTGGGCGGATCCCTGTTTGCAGCCGCGGGCGGCGACTTCGATGGCGACGGCAACCCGGACTTGACGGTTGCTCCAAACTCCCAGCCTGCACAGCTCCGATTGCTACGAGGAGACGGGACGGGAGCGCTGGCCAATCCCATCAATACCCCTCTTCCCGGTGCGGCGTACAATCTGGCCGCGGCCGATTTCAATGCCGACGGCCGCACGGATGTAGCGGTGAGTGTGCGGCGGAGTTCCGGACCCGGAAATGTTTCGATTTTTTTGGGTGGCGCGGCGGGCACCTTCGCCTCCGCGGGAAGCCTCAACGCCGGAAACAGGCCACTGTTCGCCGCCGCGGGCGACTTGAACGGGGACGGACGTCAGGACCTGGCTGTTGTCGATGAAGGGACATTCGCGTCTACATCCGATCCGGGCGGAATCTTCGTGTTCCTGGGCAACGGCGACGGAACCTTCCCGGTGGGCGTTCGCTATGAAGGCGGCTTGAATCCCTCGTCGGTTGCGATCGGCGATGTGAATGGCGACGGCCTGCCGGACCTGGCGATCACAACCAATGCTCCGAACTTTGAATTCCGGGTGGGCGTGCTTCCAGCAACCGGAGGCGGCGCATTCGGTCCGCCTATGCTCAAGAGCGTTGAATTCGGGCCGAAGCATGTCGTCGTGGACGACTTCAACCAGGACGGCAAGAACGATCTGGTGGTGGTCCATTGCTGCGGCGATGTAAGTCCCGCCCTCCTGCTCGGCAACGGGGACGGCACCTTTGCTGATGAGGAGCCATTTGCAGCGCCGGGTGATGCGGCGCGCGTAGCCGTGGGCCGATTTAATGGTGACAATTTCCCGGATCTGGCGATCGGAAGCGCCGCCAACATTAATACCGGCGGTGTTCTGGCGGTGATGTTTAACCTGCTGGCTCCAGCCACGCAACAGCAGGTGACAAGCGTCAACGGCGCCGGCTTCCAGCCGGACGAGGCTGTCGCACCCGATTCGATCGTCTCGGGCTTCGGCTCCGGTCTGGCGACCGGTACTCTGATTGCCAGCGCACTCCCACTGCCGACCGACTTGCTGGGCACCTCGGTGACCGTCACCGACTCTCAGGGCGTGGCCCGCGACGCCAGCCTGTTCGCGGTTACTCCTGGCCAGGTGAACTTCATGATGCCGGCGGACACCGCTACGGGTGTGGCAACGGTCACGGTCCATTCAGGAGCGGGCGGCGATCTAATCGGCGCCGTCCAGGTTGCCAGCGTGGGGCCGGGCATTTTTCAGGCGTTGCCCACGAACTTTGCCGTCGGCAGTGCGTTGCGCGTTCAGCCGGGCAACGTACGAACCGAAACGCAACTGGTCGGCTTCGAGAACGGCCAGTTTGTAGCGATGCCGGTGAATATGGGCGACGCGGCCGATGAGGTGTTCTTGAGTCTATACGCCACCGGAATTCGCAGGCGAAACAAACAGAACGCCGTTATGGCAACAGTGGGCGGCGAGGCGGCGATCGTCGAATACGCAGACGCTCAGATGCAGTTTGTCGGACTGGATCAGATCGTCCTCCGAGTTCCGCACTCTCTGGCCGGCCGTGGACTCGTGAATATCGTCATCACGGTCGACGGCAAGACGGCGAACGCCGTCCGCGTCCATTTTCAATAGGACGGATTTGTCCGGTGGGGCGGCCGATCTTGCATCCTCCGCGACGGGGCGATCGCTTCCTGCTTCATGGCGCAGCCTGCGGCGAACCGCCCTTCTGGAAGCCGCCCACCGCACTGGCACAAACCGATCAGTCGGCCCCCTGGAGTTGCAGCCACCTGCCGCCGTCGTAATACCAGGTAATCGAGGCTTTCTCGAGGAACGCGTCGTCGATGCCCTGGTGGTCGATCGGCGGAGGTTCGGGTCCGCCGTAGGCGCGGTAGTGGTCCATGATGAAGTCGCGCCCGACGGCACGGATTTCGCGCGAGTAACCCGCCGTGCCATTTCCCAGCACTTCAACGAAACCGAGGTCTTCGCGTGTGGCAATGGTTTGCGGATTTGTGTCGTGATCGTTGCGGAATGCGAGCAGTGCCGTCAAATGATTGACCGAGCAGAGCACGGCCCATCCGCTTTCTCCCTTCGCGAAGAACTCGCCGCGAATCACATTGCGGGCGACACCCTTGGGTGAAGGTTGCGGCACCGTGCAGATTCGCGCTCTTAGGACTTCCGCCACCGCCGGCGGAACTTCGGGAAAGGCATCGACGGGAAGGCGCCGGATCTTGCCGACTGCCTCCCGGGCGCTCACCTGCCACTCCAGTTGTGCTTGCGCCCGGGCCTCCTCCGCGCGTGCGATTTCTTGAAGGTCGATCTGTGGCAGAATCTTCTTCCGCTCAAGATTCGGATCAAGCGCCTGCGCGCGCTCGAAATATCGCTCCGCCAATTCCGCCGCGCGCGGATTCCTCGTTCCCATCTGGAGTTGCTGGTTGTACAGGCTCTGGAGCGTGTACGCGGCGTTCCCGAGCACCCACACGTTCCTGGAAGCTTCGAGCGCTCTCTGCGAGCTCGCGGAAAGTCGGTCGTCTTCCAGAATAGACCGGGCATAGATATACGCCAGCCTGCGAATGGCAAACGGCTGCTCCGGATCGGCCGCGACTGTTGCTTCCAGGTAGTGCAGATAAAGCTGCTGGTCCAGACCTTCGAAGAACCAGGCTGCGTTCCACTGCCGCGCCGCGTCGTTCGGTCGCGCCTGCGTCGCGGCGTTCCAGAGAGCCACTGCCCGGCGATAGTCCGCGTCGGTCAATGCATTCCGCGTGAACCGTGCCACCGACGAGTGCAGAATTTCGGAACCGGGATGATGCTCGATTAGCCAGAGCGCGTGCTGGATGCGCTTCCGGCGGTCCTCCGGACGGCCAATCCGGTCGGCGCGCTGATGATACGCCATCAGCTTAAGGCGAGCCGCGAAGTCGTCCGGATCCGCCGCAAGTCGCCGTTCGAGCTTTGCTACGTCGCCCTCCTCCAGCTTGAGGATGTCGTCTAACGACTCCCAATACCCATCGCTGAACAGACGCGGCGTCGCCGCAGGAGCGGATTGCGCCCGTTCCGCGCTCGCTCGCGGCCAGAGCGTCAGAGCCACGCCCGCAGCCATCAGCAACGCCAGCGTCCAGATGCGGATCCTCATGGATACAACTTTGCATGCCATGCGGCGCGTCACAATGCCCGGCTGCGCGGAAAACTCCCCCGCCGAAGGCGCTTGAAACGCCTGCGCATTTCGAAGCTGCCGCATCATGGCTGCTGAACGATTACGTGTCCCGCGTCCCGGATTGCCGCCTCAACGCGCTGCCGAACCTGCCGGGCTTCCTCCGAACGTGCCTCGGCAATACGAAACGCGGTCCCCGCCGGAAACTGTGCGAGCTTCGCGGAAAGATCGCGATCTTCCGTCATCGTGTATTGCGCGACGTTTACCCGTATTCCATCGTAGGTCGGAACAATCTCAACCCGTGTCGGCGAACGCGCGTCCCGGAGCCATTCCTCAGCCCGCGCGCGGCACTCCCCGCTGCTGCAAAGCGCCAGCAATCGCCGCAGTTCCGCCTCGCCAAGCACCCACGCGCCCGCCTGCGCCGATGCAGTCTGGAGCGCGCGTTCCAGGAAGACGTTCTCCATCCCAGCCGGCTTCCGCAAGCCGTCTTCACGGTCCTTCCACCACGAACGGAAATACTCCATCGTTTCCCAAAGCGGCTTCTCCGCGGCGACCGAACCGTACTTGCCCAGCACCTCCGCCGCGCCTCGCTTAACAGGAACAATCGGACTCATCAGGTATTCGATCGCAAGCCGTTCCAGCGCCGGGCTCATCGCGTATCGTCCAACGGAATCGAACGCCCGCCCCATGTCGTAACAGTGACGAGTCGCGAATGCCTTTCGCAACTCTCGCTCGCCAAACTCCGGGTCGAATTTCAGAAAATAGAACACGAGCGGGTAGGGGCAATGAGGGAGCTTCTGTCGATGCAGTCCGGCGTCAAACGCAAGGTACGCGGCTTCCACTTGCTTGACGATCTCGCCCGTCGCGTACCGTGTGAGGAGTTGCCCCGGCAGTGGTCCGCCTCGGGCAAGCTGAGCCGCGAACACTTCGTTCAGCTCGGGAAGGCTCTCATCCGGCAATATCATGAGCGTAATGGCGCTGACGCGAGCCCCGTCCTTTCGGCGCAGTTCCTGCAGGATCAACTGCCGGCCACGCGCCGGGTCCAGTTCATAGATACGTTTCAGGACCAGATCGTTGATCGATGGGTAACCTGACGGCGGCTGCGGGGGGCTTTCATACAAGGTGTTCAAGAGGGGGAGGACGTCGAGGTTCCGCAGCAGACTCCACCGGGAATCGAGCAAGTTCATCTGCATCCGCGTGGACAACGCCCGGAAATCGGCGATCAGGGATTCCACAACGCCGGACAACCAGGCGGGCCGGCTCTCGGAGCGCTCCGCCACGCTGAGCAGCGCATCACGCGACAGCACGCTGGCTGCTGGTTCCTTGTCCGGGAGGCTCCGCACGAGGGCCGAAGCGAAGCGGTCCCGTTTCTCCGCCATCAGCGCCGCCCTCCGCCGCGATTCTGCCTGCCATGCCCGCCGGCCGCTTTCGTCCTCCGGATATGGCGGCTGGACACCACCCGATTCCACCAGCACGGCCAGTTGCGCCAGCGTTGACAAAAAGCGCTCCGAAATCGCCTGCTCCGGCGCCGTAAGCAACCGCTCCATCACGGGGAGCAGTTCCGCCCGGTGCGCGGAATCGAGAATCCCACTGTGCAACTCGAATGCGTCGACACTGTTGACGGCAGGAAGCCGTTTGGCCAGTGCGGTCCCGGACTCTACGGTGTTTAGAAAACGGATCCTAAGCCCGGCCCTCAGCCGGGCACGTCCGCTCTCGCTGTCATTGCCGGCGGGACTGTCGAGAATCGCGGTCGCAGCGGCAATCTGCCCGGACACCCACTCCGGCGGCGCGGCAACGATTTCCAGAGTGAGGATATTGGACACGACCACAACGGGTTTGCTCGCGGCGAACAACCGCAGTTCCTGGTCCGTATGTCCCGTACCGGTCACTCGCCTCACGCGCCTGCTGAGCACATAGAGCCGGTAGGTTCCCGGCGCGCGGAAGCGTACCCATTTATTCAGAATGCGCTCCACCGTGAAGGGCTTCTCCGCGCTGAGAATCGTGTTCCCTCCCCCAATACCCCCCATTCCGCCGATCTCACCCGGCAGGCCGCGCAGAGGATCCTCGGTCATCGCCAGAGGGTCGGCCCTGAACTCCTCCATGTAGTTCATCCGGCCGGCGCGATCCTCTAAGCGCGTATCCACGACGAAGGCTCTCGGCTCGTTCGCCGTAAAAGATAGCGAGAGGGGAATCGTCTCGCCCAGATAGAACACAGCCTTCGGCGCGGCGATGCGCAAACCGGTATTCGCCGGCTGGGCGCGACGCAACGCTTCCCACTGCGCTGAGAAAGTGTCTTGCGCGCAAACCACCGAAGCAAGCAGCACCATCAACGGGAGAATTCGTGGATAACGGTGGCGCGACATCATCGGAAAATCCAGAAGTAGCTGTTCCTACTGTATCGCCCGCGCGCTTCGGACAGTTCAGCCCAGCCACCACTCTTGGCACTCTAAGCGAGAACTGCGCCTCTGCCCGGTCGTATCATCAGTGCCCGCCCGGCAGCTTCCGATTCACAGCGGAACGGAAAGCAAGACTCGTTCGCCGGCCCTTTCCCGCCAAACCCGAAAAGCAGCGGTTCTCCCCGCGTTTGGAACAGTTCCCGGGTCTTCATCGAAAGCGAATTCCCTGATCCCCCTCCAAGCTCTTCCTCCGAACTTCGTGTTCCGCCGCCGAACAGGCAGGCCGTCCGGTGCGGACATGCAATAGGATTGGTTGCGATTAGGAGCCCGCATGGTTGCTTACTCTCGCCGCCGCTTTCTCGCAGCGTCGCTCGCCGCATCCGCATTTGCCCAGCCCAAGGAAAGATGAAACGTCCTCTTCATTGCGGCCGACGATTTGAATTCATCCCTTGGATGCTACGGGCACCCCTTGGTGCAGTCTCCAAACATTGATGCACTCGCGCGGCGTGGTGTGTGCTTCCATCGCGCTTATTGTCAGTTCCCTATTTGCGGACCGTCCCGCGCGTCACTGCTAACGGGCCTCCGGCCTGATCACACGCGGGTGCTGGTCAACGATCTCGATTTCCGCGATACGATCCCGGATGCCGTCACTCTGCCGCAGCTATTCAAGAACAACGGCTGGTACACAGCGCGGGAAGGCAAGATCTTCCACATGGGCGTCCCCTCGGAAACCAAACTGAACCTCTTCCAGGATGCGCCCTCCTGGAATCATTCTGTGTCTCCTGGAGGCCCCGAAGGCCGAAGCACTCCGCAAGGCGGGGCGAATGGGCGCGGCGGCACAAGGGATATGCCCTGGATCCGCACAGAGACCGGCGAGGGCCAATCCGACAGCAATGCCGCGGAACGGGCACTTACCTTGCTGGAGCAGCGGGGCAAGGATCCTTTCTTCCTGGCAGTGGGATTTGTTCGTCCTCATGTGCCCTTCGTCGCTCCAGGCCGGTTCTTCGATCTCTATCCACTTGACAAAATCCCGCTGCCAAAGAATCCCCCCGGAGATCTGGACGATGTGCCTGCCGCACACACCAGCGTCGTCCCCTCCTGGTGGCACCATATGAGTGCGCGCAACGGCGGCGTTCCGATCAACGAGCGCGAGATTCGGGAGGCGCGCCGCGGCTACTACGCCTCAACATCATTCATGGACGAACAGCTCGGTCGGGTTTTGAATGGCTTGGACAAGATGGGACTCGCCGGGAACACAATCATCGTCTTCTGGGGAGACCACGGCTGGAGTCTCGGAGAACATACTCACTGGCATAAGAAGAATCTGTTCGAAGAAGTCGCGCGCGTTCCCTTGATTTTTGCGGCCCCTGGGTATTCCGGGAACGGCAAGCCCAGCCGCGCGCTCGCGGAGTTGGTGGATATTTATCCCACTCTCTCGCAACTCTGCAATCTGAGGGCACCGGAAGAACTCGATGGTGACAGCCTTGTACCATTGCTCAACGACCCTAGCGGCAGCCTGAAGGAAGCAGCTTTCACGCAGGTCTCAGTGGAAGGAATTCGGGGTCTATCCGTACGAACCACCCGTTATCGTTACACCACGTGGAAAGGCAAAGGGGACGGTGAGGAACTCTACGATCACCGGGAAGATCCTGACGAATTTCGGAACCTGGCGGGCGTGCAATCGGCAAGCACTGTGTTGAACCGCCACCGCCGTATTGCGGAAAGTTACGGGCTCAAACGAGTATTTGGTCCTTGAGTTGAATCGAGGAATTGAGGGTGTTCCTAGCACGTCAAGTTGTCCGGTTAATGAGCACATGAGCAAGTGAATTGCCCGGAGTTTCCGGGCGGCACCGAGTTCGGCTATGCTGGCACGGCCTAGACAGTATCCGCCAGAGCAACCCCATGCTTGAGACAGAGAAGGAACTCGGGCCACAGTAGAGATGCGGGTGGCCCCGCACCCCGCACAGATCCGTACGGATGCCGCGAATGCATGCGGTTTCTGGCTTGGGTGTTTGGCGGGGGAGCCAGTTGCGGATTGGGATGCAGAAACTGCGGGTGTGGGAGATTGCGCTGCCAATGCGTGCATCCGGCCGGACTTCCGACGTCTCTTTTGGCTGGGGCCTTGCGCCCCCAGGGCGGCCCTCAGCGGGCTACCCTGGAGACGCAGCGGAGGTTGGCGAGATAACGGTCTCGCAGTACCGGCGGCGCGCCCTTCATGTTGAGGTTCCACTTCACGATGAGGGGCTGGCCGGAAGGCAGGCGGATCGGCTGTGCGCCGGCGCCTACCTGGCTGTAGTTGTAGGTGAGGTTGTTGCCCCCGTCCCACTCGTTGGCGGTGCGGAAGTATTTGTGGACCTCCCAAAGGCCCTGGCTGCTCCACAGCGTGAGGGCGCTGCCGCCCAGATCGACCTTCACGTCCACGGTGTAGGGCGACTGGCCGGGCCAGGTGAAGTCTCTCGATTGTCCGCCGCGGCCGGTGGCCTTCATGGTGGCCCCGCCGAGCGTAATATCCACGGCGCGAAGCTCGCCCATGGGCAGGGCGGAAAGCGTGTAGTTCACGGACGGCGTGGTGGAGCCTCCGGGATAGAAGGCGGCGCTCACCCTGGCCATTTCATTGAAATAGGTGAGGAAGCTCGGGTTGATGGGCACCTCGGCGTCCGGCTTGGCGACGTAGCGCCCGGCCTGGTTCTCGATCGATGCGGCGAGCGCGGTCTGGTAGAAGCTCCAAAGCGCGCCGCTGCCGGGCTGGAACACCGCATTCACGTCTTCGAGCGTTGCCGGGGGCGAACTGAGGTTCGCGCTGAAGGGATACTTGTTCCATAGAGAACTGATCACCTGGCAGAATCCGGCGCCCTTGCCGTTCATCTCCGCCGGACCGAGGGCGCGGATGAGCGCTTCGGCGTTGGTGATGGGGTCTTCCAGCAGCTTCTGCGACATGGCGTCGACGCGGCCGGCGGCATCGACGACGAAGTTCTGCGCGATCGCGCGCGCGGCGTTCTTGGCATTGGTGGCGGAGCCGAGCGTTGCCTGCGCGGCCATCTTGTCGCTGGCCGGGGCGTTGCTCGCGGCTTCGACGGAGGTCTGCAACGCGGCCAATCCCGCCATGTAGGGCTGGTTGACGCTGCCCACGGGTTTATCCCCGGCATTGGGCGGAACGATGAACTGCGGCGGCTGGAAGAGGTTGGCCAGTTCCTTATCCTCGACGGCCGTGTTGCGGGAGACCACGGAGAAGAACGCGAGGAGCGGCGAGGAATTGGCCGCGAACACGGACAGCTTGCCGGCGGCGTCCTTGAGGCTGGCGTAGCGAAGGATGCTGGCGCTGGCGATGAAGTCGCGCCACTCTTTCGTGAAATCGCTGTAGTAGCGCGCCTTGATCTGGGCCTCGAGTTCCTTGGCGTTGGGCGCGGGGCCGCTTTGGGGCCCGAGTACCCATTCCTCGCCGGAGATGTATTGCTGGATGTTCTTGAGCGCGCCCATCATGAACTCATAACCGGGCTTGGTGAACGCGCCGTTCACTACTTTGGAAACGTTCATTACGCGCGCGGCCGAGGGGTATAGCTTGTTGAAATTGATTGCGCCGGATTTCTTGCCCGCTTCCGACAGCATGAACTGGTAAATGCGCTCGATGGGCTGCGAACTCGAAAGATAGGCGCGGGCGCGGGCGATGGCGTCCTTATCGTTGTCGGGCGGATACGGATTCTCGTATTGCAGCTCGGCCGTGTAGAACTCGAACTGCCTGCGGGCGAGGTCCGTGCGCTCCGCGTCCAACTGCTGGCTCTGGAGCCAGCGCTCCATCAGCACGGGCGGGAGGAAGGATTGGTTGTCCTTGCTCTTGTCGGGGTGCGAAGTCGTGATGAGGTAGGCCTTCAGTGTGTCGTAGGAATAGCGATAGCCTTCGGCGTCAGGCTCCCCTTGGCGGGAGGCGAGATGCTGCTGCATGTTGGATTGGGTTCCGGCGAGCAGCAACTGTTTGAACTTCTGGAAATACGCGCGGCGGGCGAGCGGGAACACCTTGTCTCCGGCGTAGAGGCCCCAGCGCATCATGAGCGGCTTGCCGTTGCGCTGATGATCCGCGAGTTCGATGAGAGAGGCGCGCACCTGTTCGAGGCGCGTAAGCTGATCGAGGGTGGCGAGTTGCCCGCCGGGGTTGGCATCCACGGGGAGCTGCCGGACGGCCTGAATCACCTGCTGCTCCATGGCGCGGTTCTTGAAGAACGAGATCACGAGGAACAAGCTGTAAAGCAGGCAGATCGCGGCGATAGAAGCATAGATGGCGCGCGCCGATTTGCTTTTCTGCGTGCTGGTGGAGGAAGCGCGCAGGGCGTTCTGGTCACCGAGCAAGATACGGTTGAAAAACTGCGAGTAAAAGACCCACTGCGGCACGCGGCGCGCGCCCGTGGCTTTCGGGGCCTGCGCCTTCTGCAGCATCTGCTGCATCTGGGCGGCGTTGAACATGCTGGTGGCTTCGCTGAAATCCAACTGCTGCGAAGCTTCCTTGGGCTGCGAAGGAATGACGTCCGTAATGAAGACGGGGCGGATGCCGCCGAAATAATAGCCGCGCAGGAAGGGGCCGACGGAAAGCTGGCTGGGCCGGCAGAGATCCACCAGGAAATTGACCAGCGCGTTCTGCACCTTGCGGAACTCGCGCGGGAACTCGTAGACGTTGGGCTGTAGCCGATCCTCCGGTTCGCGGCGGATAAGCATCGGGCGCTTATCGGCAACGGAGCGGAACAGGCGATTGAAGGAATCCGAGACGCGGCGGGTCTGCTCCTGGGCATACACGCCCATGTTGAGCGCATCCACGTAAGGCAGGGTGACGCCTACCACCTGGCCCGCTTCTTCGTTCGAGAGGTGTGCGACGAACTCGGCGAAGTAGGCGATGCGGTCCACTTTTGTGAACATGACGTAGACGGGGAAGCGAATGCCGAGAGTCTGCGCCAGTTCGAGCAGGCGGGCGTGGATCTTGCGGGACTGGGCCTGCAGCAGATCGTTGGCGTTCGGCTGCAGGAAGATTTCGCTGTTCACGCAGACGATGACGGCGCGGGGCGCTTGTTCTCCGCCGCCCGAGGCTTTGGAACCGCGGCCGGGGCGAAGACGCTGGACGAACTTCGTCCATTGATCCGCGCTGTCGAGGATGCGGCCGGCGACTTCCGCGAAGACCGCGCCGCGCGCGTACCAGATGTTGGCCGTTCGCGTGCTGACGATGGAGGTTTCCTGGTAGACCAACCCGGCCAGGAGTTCGGGTTCGAGGCCGCTATGCACCATCATGCTGGTCTTGGTGACGCCCGGATCTCCGATGACGAAATACAGGGGCAGTTCGGCCAGCTTCTGGCCCTTGGCGAACTGGCTGGTGGCGAGGCGCGTTTCGGCCTGCTTCACCACCGCGATCAACTCGTCCACGGTGACGCCGGTGTTCGAAACGGGCTGCACCTGCGCCTTTTTTTCTTTCTGCTTCTTGAGATAAAGCAGAAGGGCGAGGACCGCGCCCAGCAATCCGAGCAGCATCAAACCGCCGCGGAGCACCCACAGGCCGGTATCCACCAGCCCGACCCAAACCGGCACGAACCAGGAGAGGATCAGCCAGATCAAGAGCGACGAACCAAGAATCAGATAAAACCACATGGCGGAATCTCCCTAGCCGCGAACCTGAGTCGTGAGTGCGCGAAGGTCGCCTGCTCCGGAATCGAGCAGGAACCAGAATGCGCCAAACAGGATGAGAACCAGCACGAAGAGGCCGATCGCGCTGAAGAGCAGCGGCTTCAGCCAGGGATCGCCGATCTTGCGGGGAGCGACGTCCCCGGCCGGCACCGATTCCGGCGAGATGAGCATGGTGAACGGCCGGATGCGGTTCCGCTTCTGCTCAATCTGGTGCACGATGTTGGCAATCTCCGCGCCGCCGCTCAAGCCGTAGCGGCCGCGGAAGCCCATGGCGAGGGCGAGGTGATAGACCTCCAGCACGTCGTTGACTTCTTCGGAATCCGGCTTGTTCAGAAGATTCTTGAGGTACTGGAAGAAATATTCCCCGGCCGTGTGGTGCCCGTAAAACTCTTCCTGCAGCGGGCGGCGCGGCCAATCGACAAAGACGGGGTTGCCGGAGTTGAGAATGGATTCGTCAAGCAGGGCGACCATCGCGAACTCCGCCAGACGGCAATCTTCCTCGGCGTAGCCGGAGCGCGTGGCACTCTCCTTGGAGCGCTTCAGGGCCTCGCGCATGATGCCGCGAAACTGGTTGGCGTCAGTCACCTGCTGCCGTTTGGCCTTGAGGCGCGCGACGACGGTGAAAACCTCCTGAAAGGCCAGCGCCATATTCTCCGGACGCGCGAGCAGCCCCTGCCAGTGGCGGGCGGCGGATGTGCTTTCCGTGCTCATGTTTCCTCTTCCCTCTCCCCAGAAAAATTGCGGCGCGCGGACACTTCCGCGCTCTCAGGCCCCGTCCGCCGCGGGCGACGGGCGCTCAAGCACCGGCATCGAGAATCACCTGCACTTCAATTTCCGGATCCGGAATTTCTGCCGGGACGTATACGCCAACTACTTTGGTTTGCGAGAGGTGGTCCCAGCACGGACCGGACTTGGTCAAGGAAAAGTACTGGGCTTCCACTTTCTGACGCAAGGCGGCGGGCGGCACGCTCATGTGCTGCATTGGCAAACCGGGCAGGGCGCGGCGCACCAGTTCCGGGACGAACTTCTCCGAGCAGACCTTCACCAGTTGATCCGTTCGCCGGATGAGGTCCGCTTCGCCGATCTTCGAATGAATCCCGAATACCCAGCGAGAACGGCCGAAACAGCGGTCGTCGGTAACGTCGGCGGACCAGAAATAGGGCTTTGTCTTCCGGAATGTCAGGTGAACGACGTTCGACGGCACGACGTATTCCAGGTGCCGGCGGATGTGCTCGTCGAGCGTCAGGAAGGCGAACTCGGGCTGGGCATGGTCATAGAGCGGCAACTGGCGCGGATGGGAGTCCGTGCCAAAGGTACAGAGCGCTCCGGCGAGGCGGGCCATTTCCTGGTAAATCAATTCCGGATGTCCGCGGCGGGTGCGGAAAATGTGACGGAAGGCCGGAATAGCGCTGTGGATGGCGTGGAGGAACCAGAAGGTGGAAATATCGCGCGGCGAGAACGACTGCTGAAACCGGCTGCCGCCGCGCACTTCTCCGCTGAGCATGCGGCTCTTTTCTTCCATCATCTCGGAGAGACGGCGGATGATCATGAGCAGGGTCTCGCTGGCTGAGATATCGAGCAGCGGAGGGATAAAGTTTGCGTCGAAGACGTAGTTTCCCGCTCCGTCCCGAAGGATGCGAGCGAGGGGAAGCAGTTCATATCCGGCCGTGTTCTCCGTTTCCACGAGCAGGGTGAAATTCTTCTTGCCGAGATAGACGGGCTTTTCGTCGTGCCCGGAGACTTCGTCCACCACGAGCTTTTCGAGCGCCTGGTAACGGACGTGGTTCACACCGGTGTCGGAAGGCAGCGCACAGTTCTTATCGTTTTCCCGGCGCTCGGGAAGGGCCAGATACGCGAGCAGCGAAGTGCTGGTGGGCGGGAATAACTCTCGGATTTCCCTGGTGGGCGGCAGCGGATCTGATTCCGGCATCTGAAAGGGGATGCCCTCCCTGGTGATGCCGCGGGCGTGCAGGAGCGAAAGCGTCCCGTTGCGCAGCGCGTCGGCATCCACCAGCATGCCCGCGAAGCCGTAGCTCTCATAGAAGAGAGAGCCGGCGGTGAAATGGATCGCGTCTTCGAGGTAGCGGTTCTGCGCCTGGAAATGGTGCGGCCCCAGGTACATCCCCTCTTCCCACACCACTTTGGATAGTTGTTTCATACGGTCCAGGAACCTAAGGCCCGGTCTTCGCCTCGCCGGAACGGACGAGATTCTGCAGACCTCGCGCGCGATTGGCCGTCCAGGCGAAGGACGCGGACACTGTTGTCTTCCGTATCAGTATTATATAGACCACTCCAAAAGAGCAGGTCCTTCCTGATGAAAAAGGACGCTTACCTTAACAGAAGCGAGAAAACCGGTTGGCCCGGAAGCACAAGCGAGGAGTGTGCGACCGGAGGACCGGCGCGCGGCCGGCTGGAAACACACTCGATTTTCAGGGGTAGCGGAGTAAGCTGAGAAGAATTTATCGAGACCGGCGTGGAGACCACTAAGTCCCGCGAATCGGATATTGTAGGATTCTCCCGCAGGTGACATGATCGAAAGGAATTGAGGTACAACGGGGCACATGAATCTGGCAGCCAAGTACAATCGGACGGAACTGATTCGGGACGGCGAAATCCAGGCTTGGAAAGGGATTGACCGGAGCACCGGCGAAGCCGTGGTGCTTTACCTGTACACCGGTGAGGTGAGTGGCGGCCAGCCGCTATCAGAAGCTGCGCGGGGGCCATTGGCGCAAGCTCTCGGCACGGGAGAAACGCAGGTGGAAGGTGGCGTTTTCGGACTGTCGCCCTGTATGGTGGCTCGCGCGGCGCAGGATGGAATCGCGGCCACGCCCGCGACAAGAACGCCCGCTCCGCCCGTATTCAGCGCGCCTCCACCGCAACAGGCTCCCGTCGCTGCTTCCACGCCGGCTCCGGCGGCCACTTCCGACGGTGCGCACGGGGAGTTCACGGCGATGTTTGGAGCGGCCCTGGCGGAGAATGCGGCGGCCCCGAGCGCGAGCGTTTCCCCATCGCCTCAGCCAGCCCCGGCTTTTTCGACACCGCCTCCGCGGACGCCGACTCCCGCTGCCCCGGAGCCGGAGCAGGCACCGGCCGGCGAGAGCATGGGAGAGTTTACAAGGATGTTTCGTGCCGCGGATGTCGCAAAGGGGCTGGAGTCCGCCGCGCCGGAGGCAACACCTCCCGCCGCGCCTTCCGTTTCCGAGGCACCGGCAGCACCCCCGCATCCGGGAGTTTTCACCAGCCTTTACATGGCTGCGAACACAGAGGCCGCCCCGGAAGCGGAAGCGAAAGCAGAACCTCCCGCCGCTGCCGCGCCCGCGACGCCCGCCGCGCCTCCGCAGCCGGGCGTCTTTACAAACCTGTACATGGCGGTATCTCCCGCAGCGATGCCGGAAGGAACATCGGGGCAAACCGCGCCGGAATCGAAAGCGCCGGAGGCCTCGGCCGAGCCCGCGATCGGAGAGTTCACCAGCCTGTTTATGGCCGCCAGGCAGCCGGAAGCGGCCGCTCCCACCCCCTCGGTTTCGGCACCCGCGGTGGGGAGTGCCACGCCTGCCTTCGCCGTGCCGGAAACGGCAGCCCAGGCTCCAAGTGCGCCCGATGATGCCCCGGGCGAGTTTACGATGGCCTTCCGTTCCGCGAGCCTGCCCGCATCCTCGCCGGATGCGAAACTGGCGGATGAACCCAGAGCCAGCGCCCCAGAGCCGCCCCGGCAAGGATTGCCCCCCGCGGAGGCCAGCTTCGATGAAACAGCGGAGCTGACGTTGGGGGACCGGCCAGCAGCCGTCGCTCCGATGCCGGAAGTTCCCCTTCCGGAGGCAACCATGATGACGCCTGTCGGACAAGACATCGCGGCTGGAGACGGACCGGGCGAGTTTACCCGGCTATTTCAGGCCGCGCCCGAGGACGAGACGCCGGGATGGTCCGAGGAGAAGGCGGCGGAGAGCGCTATTGCTACTCCGACGATCGCGGAGGTGAAACCGGAAGCCGATGAGGCCGTTCTGAGCACGGCTGCTCCCGAGGAATCCGCGACGGCCAGCGAAGCCGCGGAGGAGGCGGAGCGTTATTCAAGCGCCTCCCCGGCGAAAGGGCCTATTCGTTTCGTGGCAAGCGAGAAGACTGCTTCCGAGGAGACATCCAAGCCCGTGCGATCGCCCTTACAGAGCGGGAGCTTCTCGCAGACCTACGTTTCCACCGGAGAGATGCCGGTGATGCGAGAGCCCATACTGGGCGTTCCCGCGCCCGCGGTTCCGGCTTCCCAGACCCCGCCGGCGGAGACCGATGCGCCGGGCGAGTTTACGATGCTCTTCGCGAGCCCTGGCGGAGCGGCCACGCCGCCCACACCCGCGCCCACGCCCGTAACCCCCGCGCCCGCGACACCCGAGGCCGCGCCGATGCAGCCAGCGGCCGCCGCGCCGGTGCAGCCCGCGGATGCCCCGAAACCTGCCGCGGAAGGGCAGGGTCCGGGCGAGTTCACCAAGTTCTTCCAGCCAGGCGACGTCGACAAGATGAAGCAGGAAATGGCTGCAATGGCGAAGCCGGATTCACCCGCGGAAAGCCAGGCGAAGCCCGCGGAGGAAGCGCCGATGGGTGAATTTACGAGGATGTTCTCCGCCGCTGAGATTGCTTCCAGGGTGGAGAAGCCCAAGGATCCCGGTGTGTTCACCAGCCTGTACCTTGCGGCGGAATCGAGCAAGCCGGATGCGTCCGCTCCGGCGACGCCGTCTGCTCCACCCCCGTTTACCGCTCCGACGCCGGCGGATGCGGGCGGATCCTTCACCAGCATGTTTCGCGCGGCGGAGTCGGGGAGCGCTCCGGCATCGCCAGCTCCGGCAAGCCAGGATGTCTTCATGCCTCCGGCGTCCGCGGGCGGATTCGAATCTTCGCAATCCCCCGCGGGAGGCGAGGAGCCGAGCTTTACCCGGTATTTCCAGGCGGCCGATCTCCCCGCTTCGCCGGCGACGCCCCAGCACCAGGAAGCGCCGGCACCCTCACCGGATCTTCCCGCCTATAGCAGCGGCTATTCAAAGGGGGCGACCTCGTTCTTCCAGGCAGTTCCCGAGGCCGCCGCGCCGGCCGCTCCCGTGGAGCAAGGCCCCGGCGAGTACACCCGGATGATTTCCGGGGATGAAGTCAAGCAGGCCATGGCAACGCCGGGCGGCCAACCGGGACCGGCACCGGCGGGTGGCGCGGCCGGAGGCGGCATGTCGGTTCCGATCGGGGTGCCGATGACCGCGCCGAGCGTGAGCGGACCGTACGTCCAGGGTCCTCGCATGACGGGTCCGCAAATGAGCGGGCCGCAGATTTCGAGCAGCGGGATTTCCGGACCCCACTTCCAGGGTCCGCAGATGAGCGGGCCGCAAATGTCGGCACCGCAAGTGCATGGTCCGCAAATGGGGACTCCACACTTGCAGACGCCGCACATGCAGGTGCAGGTGCCTCCAATGCAGGCAGGAGGCGCCCCGCCGGTGGCTCCCGGCCAGCAGGCCCCGGCAGCCGGAGGAGGCGCCAGCAAAATCATCATTGTCGCCACCGTGCTGGTGACGGTGATCGCCGTGGTTCTGGTGCTGATGGTAGCCTACTTTATGCTGAAGGGCTAACGGCCGCGAGCGGAATGAGGACCACTGGATGACCCTGGGTGTTTACCCCGAGCCGCCATGCGCGGACGCGGACGATGCTACCTACGCCGCGCTGCGCGAGGCGTTCCACGCCGCCCGGTTCTACGACAAGGAGACTTGCGAATACGCGGGGATCGAAGATCTCGGAGCGCTTGTGCGGTTGGGGGATGCGGTGCCTTCGCCCTCCACCTCGGTGGAAGGTCCTCTCTCGGCGCTGTGCCATCTCTTCCTTTGGAGCCGCGCCATTCAGGAGGGGGAGCTTCGAAGCCTGTTCGGGGATCGCTTTGTGGACGCAGCGCTGGCAGTCCGCCTGTTCGCCCCCTACGCGGAACATGACGGGGCACTTCGCGCGTTAGCGTCGGTGTATCCGCTGCGCGACGAGAGTGCGGCGGGGAACGGCGGGCCACGCGCGTTCTGGGTGGCTTCCGACCGTTTGGCTGGCACGGTGGAAGAGCGCCGGGCACAGCCGGACGACGTCGTCTTTTGCCCCCTCGCGGCGACCGGCAACCGCTTTCTCGGATTGCTTCCGCGCACCCCCTGCGAACGCTTCGTTGAGGTTTGCGCGGGGTGCGGACCGGCCGCGCTGCTTGCGACCGGGTTCGCCGGACAGGTTGTTGCGAGCGACCTTGCGGCCCGGTCCGTCGCGTTTAGCCGCTTTGTAGCGAGGCTGAACGGGCAGCCGCGCATGCAGGCGATTCAGGGCGGGGGCTACGACGGGTTGGAAGGGAAATTCGACCGCATTGCCGCGCACCCCCCCTACATGCCAACGCTGGGCGCGGCGGAAATCTACTACGGCGGCGGAGCCACCGGCATGGAGATCACGGAAACCCTCGTGCGGGGAATCCCGGACCGGCTTGCGCCCGGCGGTTTGTTCTACGCGGCGACAATGCTCTTCGAGGGGCCGGAGAAATCGGCCGAGCAACTTGTGCGCGAGTGGCTGGGAGAGGGGCAATCCGCTTATGATGTGTTCCTCTACCCGCTCTACTTTCACTCGCTGCTCGAGGCCGCGCAGCGGGCGGCGCTGAAAGCCGGGGAAGGCTATGAGGGGATGGAGCGCGCGCATAATCTCCTGGAGGACTTCGGGTTCCAGAATGCCGTGGTGGGGCTGCTTTTGATCCGCCGCCATGATCGCGCGGAGCCCGCCGTCACGGCGCGACGGCGCATGGGTGAAACGGCCGAGTGGCGCCATCTGCTGTGGAGTCTCGACACGGAGCGACGGGCCGCATCCGACGCCGACGGATCTCAGGCGTTGGAGGCCACCTATACGGTGTGTGCCGATGTCGAAATGATTGTGCGGCATCGGCCCTCGCCCGAAGGCTTCGCGGCGGCGGGCTTTAAGGTGAGAACCTCCGCGCCATTCGCGATCGAGACGGAGATCGAAGGGTGGATGAGTTATCTCATTTCGAGAGCCGACGGGACAATGAGCGGCCGGCAACTGATGGAATCCTGCATCGCGGATGGGATGATCCTATCCGAGACGCCCGCGCCGGAGTTCGCCAGGCTCTTGTGGACGTTCGTCGGCGGCGCCGTCATGGAGAGTTCCCTCTGTCCCTTGCCGGAACCGCGCGAGTAGCCGGGAACCGAACGCGCCAGTGAGAACGGGAGCGCAACGATGAGCCCATCCGTAATCGCGCCGCCGCCGCCTCGAGCGGACCTCGACGAGGGAACCTACGCGGAGTTGCGTGCGGCTCTGGCGAGGAACGGATACAGCGAGGCCGCAGTCTTGCGCCGTCTCGGTCTGGAGGCGCTTCCGGACGTCTTCGAGGGCGGCTTCCATGAGTCCGTTCCGCTGGAGATCCGGGATGGGCTCGATGCGCTCATTTGCACCTTTCTGCTCGGGCGCGGTACCCCCCGCGCCGCATTGGCGGAGTTGCTGGGAGAACCCTTCGTGGCCGCCTGCCTTGCGCAGGAATTGCTGCGGCTTGCGGGGGCGGATGCCCGCGCGTACGCCACGGTATCCATTCAGCCAAGCCTGCCGGAGAGCGGCGGCGCGTGGATTGTCTCGGACCGCGTCATCCCCGCGCCGGAGGCTCTCCTGCCTGCATTCGGCGGCATGGTGTACCCGACCGTGACGCCGAGCGCGCGCGCATTCCTGCAATTCCTGCCGCGAAACAGCTGTAATCGGTTTCTGGAAGTGTGCGCCGGTTGCGGGCCGGCGGCGGTTCTGGCGGGGGAATTCGCCGCGAGCGTCACCGCCTGCGATATCGATGCCCGGGCGGTGGCCTTCTGCCGCTACAACGCGCGCTTGAACGAGATCGGCGGTTTTCAAAGCAACCAGGCATCGCTCTATGAAGGGCTGGGCGGTGGGTACGATGTCATCGCCGCTCATCCTCCCTTTATGCCGTCCGACGGGCCGGCGGAGATTTTCTATGGCGGCGGCCCCGATGGAACGGACCTGTTGCGGCAACTGATCACGGAATTGCCGGGCAGGCTCACTCGGGGCGGGATCTTTTATGCGGTGGCAATGATCCCGGAAGGAGATTCGTGCACCGTGGAGGAGCGGGTGAGCCAATGGCTGGGGGAAGGCGCAACCGGGCACGACGTGTTCTTTTTTCCGCTTCACAGCCGCTCCCTGGTGGAAGTGGCGTACGAGGCCACCTCGAAGCTCGGCCGGGGGATGGAGGCGGCGTCCCGGTACCGGAAGTCTCTGCTCGAAATGGGCCATCGCGAATTTCATTACGGCGCATTGCTTGTGCGGCGGCATAGGGGCGGGGAAGAGCCGATCCGGGTGCGCCGCAAACTGAGCCCAAGGACGGGCTGGCGCGAACTGCTCTGGTGCGTGGATTGGGAGACCCGCCGCAAAGATCCGGGCCGGTTGGCGGCAATGATGGGGGCGCCCCTTGCGGCCACGCCGGCGCTCGAAGTGCTGATCCGGCACCGGCCCGGCGCGGAGGGCCTGGAACCCGCCTCATTCGCGGCCATGACGCACTATCCCTTTGAAATGGAGAGCCAACTGCAGGGCTGGATGGCGATGCTGCTTGGGGAAGCCCGCGACGGCCGCGACGGCCACGCGCTGTTTCAGCTTGCGAAAGATGCCGGCTGGATTCACCCGGAGACGCCGTCGCCGGAGTTCGTACGCTTGATCGCGACCTTCGTTTCAGGCGGATTCCTCGAGAGCGAAACCTGCCCGCTGCCTACTTCCCCTGCTCGCGAGGAAGCAGAATAACCAGTTCCAGCGCGGGATCCGGGAAATCGGCGGGTACGTAAGCCGCAAAGTTGCGCGCCCGCTGCACCGCCTCCCAGGCAGGGCCGCTCTGGCTCAGGCTGAAATACTGATACTCGAGCTTCACGGGAATCGCCGATGGTGGCGACGGCACGTGGGTAAGCGTAATTCCCGGCAGCGCCTGCTTGATGAGGTGTTCAATGTGCGTGGCGGAGCAGGTTTTCACCAGCATCGGCGTTCGCGAAATCAACTGCTGTTCGGCCACTTTCGACGAAATAGCCAGATACATTTTGGTGTCTCGGAGATACTTCTCGTTGTCGATAGCCGCAGCGTAAATGAAGGGCTGCGTGAGCTTCAGCGGGATCGACACGCAGTTACTGGGCACCACCGTTTCGAGCAGAATGCGCAGTTTCTCGTCAAGATCAAAGATGCACTGGCCGAGCTTCGCGTGGTCATAGACGGGCAGATCCTGGGGGCGAATCTCGAAAGAGAAGGTGCTCAGCGCACCCGCCAGACCCAGCATGGTCTGGTATAGCTGGTCCGGGTGCCCGCGGCGCACTTCGTAGAGATGCCTCATGAGAGGAAGGTACGTGTTCACCGTGTAGAGCAGCCAGAAATTGGCGATGTCGGAGGCGGTGAAGTCCGCGAGACTCTGCTTCCTTTGCCTGCGGGAAGCGGAGAGCGTCGTGCTCTTGGCGGTGAGAATCTCCACCAGACGCCGCGCAATGGCCATCACCGGTTCGCTCGCGCTGATGTTCAGCAGAGGCGGTACGTATTGGGGATCCTGCCGGTAGGTACCGGCTTCGGTTCGCAGAATGCGGGCCGTTCCAATCACGGAATAACCCTCGTGCGGATCAAGGTCCGTAAGAAAGCGAAAGTTCTTGGAGGCGACGTAGACCGGTTTCTCGGTAATCCCGTTGTTCTCGTCGCGGAAGGTGCGGACCAGGGAGCGATAGCGAACGTCCGGGGCGTTGGAACCCATTGCCACGTTCATTGTTTTCTCGCGATAGAGCGGCAGCGCCAGGAAGATTTCCGTCGCGTTGCGATTCTCGCCGAAACAATCGGCCAGCGGCCGCTCCGGCGGCAGATTGTCGGCATCGGGGAAGGCGAAGGGTAACCCGTCTGGCATGAGGCCGCTGGCCGAGGCAATGGAGACCAGTCCCTCGGAGAGCGCTTCCTGGTTAAGGAGGACTTCGTTAAAGCCCCAGGGCCGGAACTGCGTGCCGCCAACGTGCGCGTACAGCACATTCTCCAGAAATCGATTTTGTATCTGGAGATGTTGCGGAGATAGAAACGTGCCTTTGGCCCAGATTACCGGCTGGAGGGATTTCATAGCGATTCAGGGTAGCAATCCGTAGTCTATCCTGCAATGCGCGAATCGCGGGCGGCAAAGTGCAGAATACCTGATCCCTTTCCCTCGTTGACCTCGCTAAGCATTAGTGAAGACGGAGAGATTGGCGGGATGGAAAGCGAACTCAACCGGGAAACTTCCCGGTTAGGTTCAAGAAATCACCGACAGTACTCCGCCTCGAAAAATGGCCGCAAAATGGCTGGATGCGCTTGTTTGGTTCTGGTAAACTCAACCTGCAAGCTGGGCCACAATCTGGGACCCTTACACCAAAAACTTGAAACCAGGAGTGAGTGATGGCGCAACAAAGCGTTCAAAAAAAGCTTGAACGAGTTCGCGCTCCCCGTGTCCATATTACTTACGATGTGGAGATCGGGGATGCGATCGAGATCAAGGAAATCCCTTTCGTGATGGGCGTTCTGGGAGACTTTACCGGCCAACCGAAAGAAGCTCTTCCGCGTTTGCGGGACCGGAAATTTGTCGAGGTGAATCCCGACAATTTTGACGACGTTCTTGCCGGATTCAAACCGCATCTGGCTTTTTCGGTGGAAAACAAGCTGAGCGAAGATCCGAATGCCGGCCAGATCAAAGTGGATCTGAATTTCCAGAGCATGGATGATTTCAGCCCGGCCAACGTTGCCCGCCAAGTGAAACCGCTCCGGGAATTGCTTGAATTGCGTGACAAGCTTTCCGATCTTCGCGGGAGTCTCCAGGGCAACGACAAGCTCGACGAGATGCTGATGGACACCGTTAAGGACGCTGACAAAATCGAGAAGCTGAAGAAGGAACTCGGCATCGGCGGAGGAGACGGCAATGAGTGATAAGCAGAAGCAAGCCGCCGCGGCGGCCCAGGAAACAACCGTAGAAGCGAGTCTGATCGATCAAATCGTGGATGAAGGCCGCCTGGCCGGACGCGACGCGGCGACGAGACAGCGCAATAAAGACATCATCAAGGAATTCATCGGGCAGTTCCTTGAAGGTTCGATGACGGTTTCGCGCGACACCGAGGCGATGATCAACGCCCGCATCGCACAGATCGATCACCTGGTTTCGATCCAGTTGAACGAGGTGATGCACCATCCGGACTTCCAGAAGCTGGAAGCCAGCTGGCGCGGCCTGAAGATGCTGATGGATCGCAGCGAGACCGGCACGCAGCTCAAGATCAAGGTGCTGAACGTGAACAAGCGCGAACTGCTTCGCGACTTGCAGCGCGCGGCGGAGTTCGACCAGAGCGCGGCGTTCAAGAAGGTCTACGAGGAAGAGTTCGGCGTGTTCGGCGGCAGCCCCTTCGCGGCGCTGGTGGGCGACTACGAGTTCTCGAAGCACCCGGAAGATATCGAGCTGCTCGAGAAGATGTCTCAGGTGGCGGCCTCGGCGCACGCGCCGTTCCTTACCGCGGCATCCTCGGATATGTTCAATCTGGACAGCTACGCTTCGCTGGACGCTCCCCGGGACCTGGCGAAGATCTTCGATACCAACGAGTATGCGAAGTGGAAGAGCTTCCGGAATTCCGAGGACTCCCGCTACGTGGCGCTCACCTGTCCGCACGTGCTGATGCGACTGCCTTACGGCCGCGACGGCGTGCAGATCGACGACTTCGCTTACGAAGAGCAGGTGGACGGCACCGACCACAACAAGTACCTGTGGGGGAACGCCGCCTATGCTCTGGCGACGCGCCTGACGAACGCGTTCGCCCAGTACGGCTGGTGCGCGGCGATCCGCGGCGTGGAAGGCGGCGGCCTGGTAGAGAGCCTGCCGATTCACACCTTCCGTACGGAAGATGGCGACATCGCGATGAAGTGCCCGACGGAAGTGGCGATCACGGACCGCCGGGAGAAGGAACTGGCGGACAACGGATTCGTGCCGCTGGTCCACAGCAAGGGCACCGACTACGCGGCGTTCTTCAGCGTGCAGAGCGCGCAGAAGCCGAAGCTGTACGACAAGGAAGCGGCAAACGCGAATGCCCGTCTGAGCACGCAGTTGCCCTACCTGCTGGCGATGTGCCGCTTCGCGCACTATTTGAAATCGATGATGCGCGACAAGATTGGCAGTTTCATGTCGCGCTCCGATTGCGAGCTGTTCCTGAACCGCTGGATCGCAAACTACGTGGTTCTGGACGACAACGCACCGGCCTCGGTGAAGGCCTCAAAGCCGCTCCGCGAGGCGCGGGTGGAAGTGATGGAGGTTCCCGGGAAGCCAGGCGCATACCGGGCGGTTTCGTTCCTCCGTCCGCACTTCCAACTGGATGAGCTTACTGTTTCGCTCCGGCTGGTAGCGGACCTTCCGCCACCCGCGAAGGGCTAGGCAGACAGGAAGCTGGCGCACCGCCGGGTACGGGGTGCCGTCAGCTTCGGAACCGCCCTCCCAAGAGAGGTGGCGGAGAAAAAAGAACCGCGCCGCTCCGGCGCTTCTGGAGCGCGGGAAGCGGCGCACAAAACACTTTGGGAAGACCGAAGCGAACACAAATTCAATCGAGGGTAAACGAACATGGCAGCAAATTATTTTCTGAAATTCACCCCTGAGGTGAAGGGCGAGTCCAAGCAGGACGGATTTGAAGGGCAGATCGAGATTCTGTCGTTCTCCTGGGGCGTTTCGAATGCCGGCGGCTTCTCTTACGGCGGCGGCGGCGGAACGGCGAAAGCCAACCTGCAGGATCTTTCGATGAGCTACCGCCAGTGTGCGGCCAGCACGAAGCTCATGCAGAACTGCGCGGGCGGCAAGCACCTGGATGAAGCGCTGCTCACCTGTCTGAAGTCCGCGGGCGACAAGCAGGAAAAGTACATGACCTACAAGCTCACCGATGTGGTTGTCAGCTCCTACCAGAGCGGCGGCAGCGGCGACGACATGCCCATCGAGAGCATCAGTCTGAACTTCGCCAAGATCGAGTTCGAGTACTTCACGCAGGACGACAAGGGCATCACCACCTCGGCCGGCGTCGGCAAGTGGGATCAGCAGAAGGCGACCGCCGCCTAAGCCGGTTGCGGCGTTAAGCACGGTGCGGAATACCGCGGGGGAGATGGCGCGAGCCTCTTCCCCGCGCGTACTATTTCGAGACGCTGAAACAGAAGGATCGGGCTATGGTTAATTTTGTCGCGAAGGTGATTGCCAACGGCCAGCACGTGCAGGGCGAATCCATGGAGGGCGCCTTTGAAGGCTGGATTGAGGTCCTGGCCTACGACTGGGGCGGAGAGCGCGCGCAGCTGACCCATGGCGGAGCCGGGAGACAGGGCCGCGTGACCTACGCGAATCTTGTCCTGCGCAAGCGGGCGGATGCCGCATCGCCCCTCCTGTTCAAGGCGCTGGACAACAACGAGCAGTGCGAGGTCACTCTTCAGCTTCGCAAGACCGGCACGGGCGGCCAACTCGAGAACTACATGAAGATTCTCCTCAAGGACGCGCTGGTCGTCTCGATCAAGCAGGGCAATCTTCAGTTTGGCGGAGAGGTAGCCGAAGAGGAAGTGTCCTTCAGCTACCAGGAAATTGAGATGCAATATGACGCGCAGGACAAGGACACCGGCATCACGCGCGGCGGGATCGTGCATACTTCGCGCATGTTCCAAGGCTAAGAGGCCCGCAATTCGCGGAGCTGCCGCGGCCTGACGGGCGCGGGACCGAGATTGAGTTCGTTTACCCAGGAAGAACGATGAAACAAGCGACAGACCTGCTGAAGGCGGGCAAACTGAGCGAGGCCATTCAGGCGGTGATTGCGGTGATCAAAGAGCACCCCACCGACGACAAGGCGCGCACCTTCCTTTTTGAATTGCTGTGCTTCTCCGGCGAGTATGATCGCGCCGAGAAGCATCTCGATGCATTGATCGAGAACAAGACGGAGACCATCCACGGGGCCATCCTTTACAAGGCCGCGATCCACGCGCAGAAGACTCGCGAATCCTTCTTTGCCAACAAGGAATACAAGAATTCCGCGGCGGAGACGGCGCCGGCGGTCTCCGCGAAGATCAACGGCAAGCAGTATACGTCCGTGAGCGATTGCGACCCCCGCGTGGGCGCGCGTCTCGAAGTGTATGCCGGCGGCGGGTTCATGTGGATTCCCTTCCAGCACATCGAGAAGATCGAAACCGAGAAGCCCCGGCGCCTGCGGGAGTTGCTCTGGCTGCCCGCGCGGCTGATCACCGGCCCGAGTTTCCACGAGACCGACCTTGGCGACGTGCTGCTGCCGGTTCTCACGCCGGAGGCGACCCGCGATGAAAGCGAACTCGTGAAGCTGGGGCGCGAGACCTACTTCGCGGTGGACGAGGACGGCAACGAGATTCCGGTGGGCCAAAAAATGCTGCTGGCCGATGGCGAAGAAATCCCACTGCTCGACGTGCGCGAGATCGTCTTTCGCGAAGCCGAATCCGGGCAAACGGATTAGCCGCGGGATCTCACGGCCATGCCGCTCAAAGGAAACCTTCTCGAACCGATCTCCGCGGACCGGCCCTGCGGAGAATCGATCCGGGCGAAGCCCGTCTACGATCAGCTCAAGGAAGCCCGCCGGGAGGAAGACGACCTCAACCAGGGCGAATGGAAGCACGAGCGCAAGGTTGCCGACTACGGGCAGGTGCTGAAGCTCGGCCAGAAGGTGCTGGCCGAGCAGAGCAAGGACCTGGAAGTGGCCACCTGGCTGGTGGAGGCCTTGCTCAACCGCGAAGGCTTTTCCGGCCTGGCGGAGGGCCTGGACCTTGTCACCGGGCTGCTTGAGACGTATTGGGACAAGCTCTATCCGCGCTTTGACGAGGAAGAATTCGATCCCATCGATCTGGCCTCGAAGCTGGATTTCATTGGCAACAAGCTGAATACCGCCATTAAGCTGCAGCCGGTTACCGCGAGCGGCATCTCGTGGTTTGAGTATGATCTCGCCAAGAAAATTCCCACCAAGGACGAGGCTTACAACAGCGACGACAAGGCGAAGGTCCGCACGGCCGCGGAGCGCGACAAGAAGCTGCTTCCCGAAGATTTCGAGCGCGAGTACGAATCGTCTCCAAAGGCCTTCTATGCCGAAAGCTTCAAGGTGCTGGAGACGGTTTTCGCTTCCCTCAAGCATCTTGACGAGGTTTGCGAAGAGCGCTTTACGGAACTCGATCCCGACGATCGCCCCAGCTTCTATTCCCTCAAGCAGAATCTCGAAGAGTTTAACCAGACGATTCGCATCTTCCTGAACCGCAAGCGGGAACTGGAACCGGATCCGGTGGAGGAGCCGGAGCCGGTGGAAGAGGAAGAAGAGGAAGTACCGGAAGCCGAACCGGAAGCGGAAGCGGCCGCCGAGGCCGTCGCGGAGGAGATCGAGGAGGAAGAGAAGCCCGCGAAAAAGAAGAAGGCGGCCGCGGCGCTCTCGCCAGACCCCACGGACGAGGCCGATGCGTTCGGGCGTGTTGTGAATGCAGCGCGGTATCTGCGGGCCTCGAATCCGGCGGACCCGGTGCCGTTTCTGCTGCTGCGTGCGCTGCGCTGGGGCGAACTGCGCCGGAACGGCACGGGCAATCCCGATCTGCGCCAGTTCGATCCGCCGCAAACGGAAACCCGCCAGCAACTCAAGACAGCCTCGCTCGACGGAGACTGGATGGCGGTGCTGGAAGCCGCGGAAGGGGCCGCGGGGCAGACCTGCGGGCGTGCCTGGATCGATTTGCAGCGTTACGCGATTACGGCGCTTCAGAATCTCGGATACTCCGCGCCGGCCGAAGCGCTAGTCTCGCTGCTGCGCGGTGTGATTACGGACTTCCCCGACCTGGTTGCGCAGACGATGATGGACGATACGCCCACCGCCAATGCGGAAACGCAGGCGTGGCTGAATGCGCTCTTCCCTCCGCCCCCTCCCCCGCCCGAGCCCGAGCCGCCGCCGGAACCGGAGCCGGAGCCCGAACCCGTCTACCGGCCCTCCCCGATGGCGGCTACGGACGAGGATACTCCGCCGGGAGAACCGGATTTGTTCGAGCAGGCGCAGGTGATGGCGGCCCGCGGGAACGTGGCCGGGGCGATCTCTCTGCTGTCGGGAACCATCGCAACCGAGAGGTCCGGCCGCGGGCGATTCCTGCGCCGCGTACAGTTGGCGCAAATCTGCCTGGGCGTGGGGCGTTCGGGGATGGCGCGAAACATCCTGGATGAAGTGGTGAAGGAAGTGGAGAGCCGCAAACTGGAGGAATGGGAAAGCCTCGAAACGCTGGCGCAACCGCTGGCCCTCTATTTTCAGGCTCTGGGGGATTCCGAGGAAGATCAGCAGCGGAAGCGGGAACTCTACGCGAAGATCTGCCGCCTCGATCCCGCGCAAGCGCTGGCGTTTGCCCCGATGGATTAGGGCGCACGGGCCGGCGGGCGAGATCCGCATTTTGCGTCGTGTGTAGAATTGATGTCGAACGGCTCGCCGGTTCGTTCCGAGGCGGATAAGCGCCGCGCGGACGGCCGGTGGCCCTCTGGGAAGCGTGGTGGATGTCCCGATACCGGCCTGAAGAAGTAGTAACGCAGCCCTTGCTCGACCGCCTTTTCGATCTGAATCCGGACGAGAAGGCCGATGCGCCTGTCACGCGCCTGGAATCCGTGCGCCGTTTGAAGGCCTCGCTCAAACGAGATATGGAATGGCTGCTCAATACGCGCCATTGTCCGGTGATGGACGAAATGGAGGGGGATCCCGGGGAACTGAAGCGGAGCCTGTTAAATTACGGTCTGCCGGATATCAGTTCCATGAGCGTGCAATCGGGCAAGGATCACACCCGAATTCTCCGGCAGATGGAGGAGGCAGTGGAGATGTTCGAGCCGCGCTTGCGCAATGTTCGCATCACGCTGAATCCCGTTACGAAAGGCTCCAGGACGCTTCGCTTCGGCATGGAAGGAATGTTGATGATCGATCCGGCTCCGGAGCAGGTTCGGTTCGATACGCTTCTCGAGCTCACCAGCGGCGATATCGAGGTGAGGGGCGACGGCGGTGCGTGACGAACTCCTGCTCTACTATGAGCGCGAGCTTTCCTACATGCGCCAGATGGGCGCGGAGTTCGCCGAGAAATACCCGAAAATTGCCTCGCGGCTGATGCTGGAACCGGATCGCTGCGAAGATCCCCACGTGGAGCGGTTGCTCGAAGGGTTCGCGTTTCTCGCGGCGCGAATTCACCTGAAGGTGGATGACGAGTTCCCGGAGGTCACCCAGGGCCTTCTGAACACGCTCTACCCGCACTACGTCCGGCCCATTCCGTGCATGACGGTCGTGGAAATGTTTGTGGATCCGGAACAGGGCAAGCAATCGGCGGGGATGCTGGTGCCGCGCGATACCCTCCTCTATTCGCGGCGCGTCAACAACATGGCGTGCAAGTTCCAAACCTGCTACGACACCACGCTCTGGCCGGTGAGTTTGAAATCCGCCGAATGGAAGACCCCGGACCGCCTGACGCCGGTGATCAAGAATCCGGATTGCGCCGCCGCGTTCAGCCTGCATTTCCAGCTGATGCCCGATGTGAAAATCGAGCAGCTGGGTATGGATTCGCTGCGGTTTTATCTGCAGGGCGAGAGCAATCTGGTGCATTCGCTGTATGAACTGCTCTGCAACAATTGCTTCGAGATTCTGCTGCGAAACCCGAAGAACCGCGCCGGGCGGCCGATCGCGCTGCCGCCCTCGGCTCTTCGCCAGGTGGGCTTCGAACAGAACGAAGGGCTCCTGCCCTTTTCGCGCCGGTCCTTTCTCGGATACCGGCTTCTGCAGGAGTACTTCAGCTTCCCCGAGAAGTTTTTCTTTCTGGAACTGGGCGGCCTGGAACACATGAGAGGGGCGGGCTTCGACGAGGGCTTCGAGGTTGTCTTCCAGATCGGGAAGTTCGACCAGCCGGAACGCCAGCAGGCGCTCGAAGTGGGCGTGAGCACGAAGACGGTGCGGCTGAACTGCGTGCCGGTGGTGAATCTCTTCCGGCAGACCGCCGAACCGATCCTCGTCTCTCATCAGCGCCACGAGTATCCCGTGGTGGCCGACATGCGGCGGCAGGCCGCCATGGAGGTTTTCTCGATTGAGGATGTGGTGAGCACCCGGCCGAACAGTACGGAAGTCGTACAATTTGAGCCGTTCTACTCTTACCGGCACGCCACGCTTCGCGATGCCACCAAGACCTTCTGGCTGGCCACGCGGCGGGAATCGGCGCGGGTAAACGATACCGGCACCGACGTCTTCCTTTCCCTCATCGATCTTTCCGGCCGTCCGCTGGTCCCCAATGTGGATACGCTCACGGTGCGCTGCCTTTGCACCAACCGGGATCTGCCCTCCCGGCTGTCGTTCGGGCTCGAAAGCGGGGATTTCGAGATCGAAGGATTTTCCACCATCAAGAAGATCGTTGCCCTGCGCAAGCCCACCAATTCGGTAGCGCCACCGGTGGGCCGCGGGTTGCTCTGGCGCCTCATCTCACACCTCTCCTTGAACTACCTTTCCCTTGTCTCCGATGGCAAGGAGGCGTTGCAGGAGATTCTCAAGCTGTACAATTTTTCCAATTCCACGTATCTCGAAAAGCAGATCCTGGGAATTGAGGCGGTGCGCAGCGAACCGCATTTCGCAAGAATTCTTAGCGAGACAGGCATTAGTTTTGTTCGCGGTGTACGCGTGCATCTGGATTTTGACGAAGAGCAGTTTGTGGGCGGCGGTGTGTTTCTGTTCGCGAGCGTGCTGGAGCGCTTCCTGGGACTCTACGCGGCGATGAACAGTTTCTCCCAATTGGTGGTTTCCACCAAGCAGAGAAGGGAGGTGATGCGCGAATGGCCCCCAAGAGCCGGCGACGAGATTTTGCTCTAGCGACGGTCAAGGAAGAGCCTCTGCGGAGGATGTTTGAGCGGGAGCCTTACTCCTTCGAGTTCTTCCAGGCGATCCGGGTGCTCGAACGCATGCAACCGGGCCGGGAGCCGCTGGGGATCTTCACCAATCCGCGCAAGGAAGTCGCGCGCCTCGGCTGCTACGCCTCCATGAGTTTCCCGGCCAGCTATATTCAGGCGGCACGCTGGAAGGACGACGAACAGCCCTTCCTCATCGTGAATTTTTTCGGGCTCACGGGCACGATGGGAGTGCTTCCTCACTTCTACACTGTGACTTTGATGGACCGCCAGCGCGCGAAGGACAGCACGCTCAAGGATTTCCTCGATCTCTTCAATCACCGCCTGATATCCCTCTTTTACCGCGCCTGGGAAAAGTACCATTTCGGGATCGTCTACGAGCGGGGCGGCCTCGATCCGTTTTCGCGAAATCTGCTGGACCTGGTTGGGCTGGGCACGCGGGGCTTGCAGGACAGGCTGGCCGTGCGTGACGAGTCCGTCATTTTCTATTCCGGACTCTTTGCGCAGCGTCCCCGTTCGGCCAGCGGCCTTGAGCAGATTATTTCCGATTATTTCGAAGTGCCGGTCAAGGTCAAGCAATTCGTCGGCGCATGGTATAAGATCGACGCCAACACCCAATGTGAATTGGAAGACTGGGGGTACCAGGTTTCACGGCAATTAAGCGTGGGAGCGCTGGTGGGCGATGAGATTTTCAGTCACCAATCCAAGATCCGGCTGAGGATCGGGCCGCTCTCGCTGGCAAAATACAGGCAGTTCCTTCCCGATGGCAGCGCTTACCCGGCGCTGAAGTCGCTGGTAAGGTTTTGGGCCGGAGACGCCCTGGAGTCTGAGGTGCAGCTTGTTCTGGAGCGTGCAAGCGTTCCGCTGTGCCGCCTGGGTGATCCCGCGGGGGAACCGCCGCGACTCGGTTGGCTCTCCTGGGCCAAGAACCGCGAACAGGCGCGCGACCCTGACGAGACGATTTTACGCCTATAACGATTGGGGCGTCCGAGGCCGCAAGCGGGAACGCGCCGGATTGCGGGAACGAAATGGATGCTTTCGGGACGGTGACGCCGGGCAGAGGAAACAAAGAGAAGTTCGGGATTGAAGAAGCAAAGGAGATCGAACTGAGATGGCAGTAAATTTGAAATCGCTGGTGGGGAAGCTGAACGATACCATGCGGTCCACGCTGGAAGCGTCGGCCGGATTGTGCCTTTCCCGCACTCATTACGACGTTGAGATAGAGCATTTTCTGTTGAAACTGCTTGACCAGAACGACACGGATGCCCAGCGCATCCTGAAGCATTTCGGCATCGATCCTTCCCGGTTGACTACCCAGCTTTCCAAGGCGCTCGACCTGCTGAAGACGGGCAATGCGCGTACACCGTCGTTCAGCCCGCATCTGGTGAAGATGTTCACGGACGCCTGGACAATCGGATCACTCGATTTCGCACAGCCGCGTATTCGCAGCGGAGCTGTTCTTCTCGCGATTGCCTCGAACGAAGAGTTGTCGCGGATGGTGAACGAATCCTCGCGTGAGTTCGCAAAGATTGAGCCCGAGGTGCTCCGAAAGGAGTTCTTCTCGCTGGTAACGGGCTCTTCGGAAGACGACTATGCCGATGCGCCGGCGGAAGCGGGCGGAGCGCCGGGCGCGCCGGGCAAGGCGGGCGGAAAAACGCCCAATCTGGACCAGTTTACGGTGGACCTCACGGAGCGCGCGAAAACCGGCAAGCTCGATCCCGTACTTGGCCGCGACAAGGAAGTCCGGCAGATCGTTGATATTCTGATGCGTCGCCGGCAGAACAATCCCATCCTCACGGGCGAGGCGGGCGTCGGCAAGACGGCGGTGGTGGAGGGCTTTGCCCAGCGCGTGGCGGACGGAGATGTGCCGCCGCCTCTTCGCAATGTCACGATTCGTACCCTTGATCTGGCGCTCCTGCAAGCGGGCGCGGGCATCAAGGGCGAGTTTGAGAACCGGCTGAAGGGCCTGATTGAGGAAGTGAAGCGCTCCGAGACGCCGATCATTCTGTTCATCGACGAAGCCCACACGATGATCGGCGCGGGCGGCCAGGCGGGCCAGGGCGATGCCGCAAACCTGCTGAAGCCGGCCTTGGCGCGCGGCGAGCTGCGCACCATCGCCGCCACAACCTGGTCAGAGTACAAGAAGTATTTTGAGAAAGACCCGGCCCTGGCGCGGCGCTTCCAGGTGGTGAAGGTGGATGAACCCAGCGAGGAGGTCTGCCGCATCATGATGCGGGGCGTGGTGGCCACGATGGAGAAACACCACAACGTGCGCGTGCTCGATGAAGCGGTATCCGCGGCGGTGGGGCTTTCGCACCGCTATCTGGCGGGCCGCCAGCTTCCCGACAAGGCCGTCAGCATTCTCGATACCGCTTGCGCCCGTCTCGCGCTCACCCAGACGGCTACTCCCCCGGCGATTGAGGATCTGCGCCGGCGCTTGCAGGATCTCGAAGTGCAGGAGAGGATACTCAACCGCGAAGTGGTGACCGGCGCGGACCACGCCGAGCGGTTGCAGGAGATTAAGGACGGCCGCGAAAAGGCCCAGTCCGAGTTGGCGGCGCTTGAAGCCCGGTTTGAGACCGAGGCGGGCATGGTGCTGCGGATGCGCGAATTGCGCGAGAAGCTGGAGGCCAACCCCAAGGACGAAGAGTCTCTGGCCGAACTGAAGAAGCTCGAATCGGATCTCGAGACCCTGCAGGGCGAGAATCCGCTCTTGCGCGTGTGCGTGGACGCGCAGATCGTGGGCGAAGTGCTCTCCGCGTGGACCGGCATCCCCGTGGGCAAGATGCTCAAGGATGAGATTTCCACGGTACTCTCGCTGGACGAAGTGATGGGCCAGCGCCTGATCGGGCAGGACCACGCGCTCAAGATCATCGCGCAGCGCATCGTCACTTCCCGGGCCCGCATGGACGACCCGGTGAAACCCGTGGGCGTGTTCCTGCTTGTGGGACCCTCGGGCGTCGGGAAAACGGAAACCGCCCTCGCGCTATCGGATCTGCTGTATGGCGGCGAGCGCAACATGATCTCCATCAATATGTCGGAGTTCCAGGAAGCGCACACCGTCTCCACGCTGAAGGGGGCACCTCCCGGCTACGTGGGCTACGGAGAGGGCGGCGTGCTGACGGAGGCGGTGCGGCGGCGTCCGTACTCCGTGGTGCTGCTCGACGAAGTGGAGAAAGCGCATCCCGACGTGCTGGAACTCTTCTTCCAGGTCTTCGACAAGGGCCAGATGGAGGATGGAGAGGGCCGCGAGATCGATTTCAAGAACACCATCATCCTGCTCACGAGCAACGCGGCGACGGATACGATGATGAAGCTGACGGCGGACCCTGAAACCATGCCTTCCCCGGATGCGCTGGTGAAGGCGATGAAGCCGGAACTCGACAAGGTCTTCAAACCCGCGTTTCTTGGCCGTCTGGTGATCGTACCTTACTATCCGGTGCGGGATGAGGCGCTCAAGAAGATCATCGTGCTGAAGCTTCGCAAGATCCAGAAGCGGATGGCCGAGAATCACCGGGTAACGCTCGAATACACGCCGGAACTGGTGAATACGGTGGCGGACCGCTGTACGGAAGTCGAGAGCGGCGCCCGCAACGTCGACAACATTCTCACCAATTCCCTGCTGCCCGAGATTTCCAGGGAGTTGCTCAGCCGGATGGCGGAAGGTTTGGACATTTCCCATGTCCAGGTGGGCGTGGATGAAGCGGGAGTGTTCGAATACAAGTTCTAACGGAACTCTAAGCGGCCCCGCGCCTGAGCCGCGCGGGAAGCGAAACCCGGGGACTTTGCCGGAAGGCGGAGTTCCCGGGTTCTTGCTTCCCGAAGGGCGCGCGGGACGTGGAAACGGGCGTTCCCGGGCCGGGAATGATCCCGCGGGCGGAGATTTCTCGCGAAAGTTTACGAACGAAGTGCGTCCGACGGGGAGGATTTAGGCCATGCCATTCACGCAAAATGAAAGTCCGATCGCCATTGGCACAAGCCTCGGACAGGACAAGCTTCTGCTCACGGCTTTTACGCACGAAGCCGAAGTTTCCAGTGGATTTCGGATTATTGCCCGAGCGCTCTCCGAGGACAAAAGCCTCGATATCATGAGCCTCATCCGCACCAGCGCCACCATCCGAATCAACCTCACCGACGACCCCGATTCCCCCTCCATGAAGTATCTGAACGGTGTCGTGCGGCGCGCGCAAATCCTGGAAGAAGACGAATACCTGACCGAATACCAGCTCGAACTGGTTTCCTGGCTCTGGATGCTGGACCTGCGCAAGGAGTGCCGGATCTTCCAGAACATGACCACCCAGGATATCGTCTCAAAGGTCTTCAAAGACGCGGGCTTCACTGATTTTCAGTTCGATTTGCAGGGTTCTACCCAGACGCGCGAGTATTGCGTCCAGTATCGCGAAACGCACCGCCAGTTTGTTGACCGTCTTCTGCAGGAAGAAGGAATTTTCTACTGGTTCAAGCATGTTGACGGCAAGCACACGATGATCATCGGCAACGCCAATAGCAAGTTCGCCGAATGCCCCAAAGGGACGCTGCACTACGACACCACCAAGAGCCACAAGTTCAGCGAAGATATCCACCAGATGGATATGGAGAAGTTTGCCCGGACGAAGATCGAAACCCGCCGGGATTACTTCTTTGAAGACCCGAGCCTAGACCTCACTTCGTCGCAATCCAGCGGCGAAACCAGGGGCAGCGAAGAGATTTACGATTACCCCGGCCTGTATTTCGCCAAGGGGCTGGGCGACCATTTTGCCGACCTGCTGATTGACCATCAGGATTCGCACGTTACGCGCATCAACTTCAAGAGCATGGCCCGCGATCTGTTTTGCGGCTGCCGGGTGAAGATCGCGAACCACTTCAATTCCGACCTGAACAAGGAAGTGATTGTGCTGCGCTTCGTGGAGGAATGCAGTTTCGGAGGATACCGTTCCTCGCAGGGCGGGCGTACGCCGGAAGGGCTCGATGTCTTCAAGTACGAGAACCATGTGAATTCCGTGCCGAACGCCGCCCCCTATCGGCCTCCTCGCAAGACGCCCCGCCCGCAGGTGAAGGGCGTGCAGACGGCCGTGGTTGTGGGGCCGAGCGGCGAAGAGATTTACACCGATAAGTACGGCCGCATCAAGGTGCAGTTCCACTGGGACCGCGTCGGGAAAAAGGATCAGGACAGTTCCTGCTGGATTCGCTTTTCCACCGCCTGGGCAGGCAAGAACTGGGGCATGATCTCGATTCCGCGTATCGGGCAGGAAGTCGTCGTGGATTTCCTCGAAGGCAATCCGGACCGACCGCTCGTGATCGGCAGCGTCTATAACGCCGAACAGATGCCGCCTTATTCGCTGCCAGGAAATATGACGCAGAGCGGCCTGAAGTCGCGGAGCAGCAAAGGCGGCGGCGGCGACAATTTCAATGAGATTCGCTTCGAAGATCTGAAGGGTTCCGAAGAAATCTACATTCATGCCGAAAAGGACATGAACACGATCGTCGAGAACGACCGCAATACGACCATTCAGAAAGGCAACGACAGCCTCACCATTGAGAAAGGCGATCGTTCTTCCGACATCCAGACCGGCGGACGCGAGACGAAGATCAAGAAGGACGACAAGCTAAAGGTACAGGGGAATATCGATACCAAGGCTGACGGTTCCATTAAGGAAGAGGCGGGCACCACGTACAACCTGAAAGCGGGAACCGACATGACGATCGAGGCCGGAATGAACATGACGATCAAGGCCGGTACGCAGATCACGATTCAGGCGGGCAGCGGCAAGATCGTTCTGAACGCCATGGGCGTCACGATTACCGGTACACTCGTAAAAATCAATTAGCGGACGGTCCGGATCCGGGAGCGGAGCGCGCTTTTGATGCAGCGGCAGTGGCCTTGCGAGACGGAGTTGCCGCATACTCGAAGGCATGGTGGTTCTCTCCCTCACGGTGCCCGCGGCGGAAAGTGATCTGGTAATCGGGGAGTTGAGCGAACACGCTCTGGAAGGGATTCGCGAAAGCGATCTCCCCGGCTCTCTCGTGCGGCTCGACGTGTTTGTTGCCGATCCGTCCGTGGCGGAAGACCTTGCCGCGCGCTTCCCTTCGTTTCCTTTGACCATCGCCGACGCGGATTCCAGGGACTGGGTGGCGCACTCACGCAGCCTTTGGAGGCCCATCGAGGTGGGAGACCGGTTCTTTCTGGTTCCCGAGTGGGACAACGAATCCGTCGCCCCGGAAGGCCGCATTCTGTTGCGGATGCCGGTGGGCCAGGGGTTTGGAAGCGGCTTTCATGAAACCACGCAACTGGCGTTGAGCGCCCTCGAGATTGCGCCCGTGGAAGGCATTGCCGTGCTCGATGTGGGCACCGGCAGCGGCATCCTGCTGGCGGCGGCCAGAATGATGGGCGCAACGACCCTTGTGGGCTGCGACCTTGACGCGGTGGCCATCGAGGCCGCTCGCGGCTATCTCGCGGAAACCGGAGTTCCCGCACACCTCTTCCTGGGGTCGATCGGCGCGGTGCGTCCACAGCGATTTCCGGTCGTCCTCGCGAACCTGAATGCCACGCTGATACTGAATCTCCTGGGTCCGCTGTTCAGCGCGCTCGAACCGGGCGGCACGTTGATCCTCAGCGGGATTCTCATCGAAGAAGCCCCCGCGATTCGCGCGGAGCTCGAGCGTGCGCCGGGCGTCACCCGGATCTACCATTCCGCGAAGGGCGATTGGGTGAATTTCCGCGTGAGCACCGGTGCATAGCATCGCGGGACAGCAAGAGTTGCGCCAGCACAATCGACCGCAACAAACAGCGGCGACGCGGAGTGCCATACAATGATGCCTGTGGCGGCGCTACCGTTTTTTCAGGCACGGCAGATGATCGTGAACCGCATTCTGGCGGCTTCGCCGGTGCCGCGCGTGGAATCGGTTTCGCTCGCGGATTGCTCCGGCCGCATCCTGGCGGAGGCCGTCGCGGGAGACCGCCCCTATCCGCCGGTCGATAAGAGCCTGCGGGACGGGTACGCGGTGCGCGCGGAAGATCTTCCCGGTGCGCTCGAAGTGGTGGGTGAGGCGCGCGCGGGCGCGGCGGCGGAGACCGAAGTGGGCCCGGGGCAGGCTCTTGAGATCATGACCGGCGCTCCCATTCCGACCGGAGCGAATGCCGTCGTGATGGTGGAACATACCCGGCGCGAGGGCGGCATCGTTCACATTGAACGAAGCGCCACACCCGGCCAGCACATTGTTGAAAAGGGGTTTGAAACCAAGCGCGGGGAGATCGTCCTGCATCCCGGCCACCGCCTTGGCTTTGCGGAAGTGGCGCTGCTGGCCACAGTAGGCCGCGCGCACGTCCATGTGTTTCGCCGCCCCACGGTGGCAATCCTCAGCACCGGGGACGAGGTGGTGGCGGTCGAGGAAACTCCCAATGAGAATCAGGTGCGCAATTCGAACGCCTGGACGCTTGCTGTACAGGTGAAGAAGTCCGGCGGCGACCCCAGGATCTTTCCGATCGTGCGGGACGATCCGGCGGAACTGCGGACCCGGATCGGGGAGGCGCTCAAGTTCGACCTGATTCTGTTTACGGGTGGTGTGTCGGCCGGGAAGTACGACCTCGTGGAGACCGTGCTGGAGGAGATGGGCGCGGAGTTCTACATCACCCGGGTTGCCATTCGTCCCGGCCAGCCCTATGTCTTCGGGCGCTTGAAGGATCGCTTTTTCTGCGGGCATCCGGGCAATCCCGGTTCCACGATGGTCACGTACGAGATTTTCTCTCGCGCGGCCGTGGAACTGCTCTCCGGCGTGCCCGTCCCCTGTCTGCCGATGCTCAAGGGACGCCTCACCCGGACGCTCAACGAAAAGCCGGGGTTCACGCGATTCCTTCCGGCGAAACTGGAAGCCGACGGAGTGAGTGTTACCCCGATGGCATGGAAAGGTTCCTCGGACGTGGCTACGATGGCCCGCTGTGACTGCTTTATGGTCGTGGAGGCGGAGCGGGATGGCTACGAGGCGGGGGACTGGATCTCCGTGCTGTTGAAATCGAACTCGCCGTAGCACGATGACCAAACTCTCCCATTTTGATGAATCCGGTACACCGCGCATGGTGGACGTATCCGGCAAGGGCATCACGGCCCGCGTTGCCCGCGCGCACGCGTTCGTTGCCATGCCGCCGGAGGTGCTGGCGGCGCTGCCATCGAACAAGAAGGGCAATCCCGTCGAGGTTGCGCGCATCGCCGGCATCCAGGGCGCGAAGCGCACGTCTGACCTGATTCCGCTCTGTCACCCTCTGCCGCTCAGCTACGTCGATGTGCAAATCGACGCGGAGGAGGGCGGGTTGCGCATTGAAACGGAAGCGCGTACTTCGGGCGAAACCGGCGTCGAGATGGAAGCGCTCACCGCGGCCGCCATTGCCGCGCTGACGATCTACGACATGACGAAGGCGGCATCGAAGGCGATCGAGATCCGCGAGATTTTTCTGCTCTCGAAATCCGGTGGCAAGTCCGGCGACTATCGCCGCTGAGACCCTGCGCCGTGAGTGCGCGGAACACCCGTGTCCTGGCATCGCGATTGCGGATGCGTCACCGCCCGGGGCGGAAGCGCGTCTTTTACGATAGAGAGGAAGCTCATGCGCTCCGTTTGTTGGAAACTGCATCTCTTCCCGCTGGCGATCTTCGCCGCGATCGCATGTGTGTGCATCTGCGGATGTTCCCGGAAAGGCCCGATGTTCCCGCTCGACAACCCCACGCCCCGCGCCGACGTGCATTCGTATGCGAATCCCGCTGAATGGAAGGCGACTCGCGTCTTCCTTGATCTGGATGTCGATTTCAACCGGAAGGTAATTCGCGGTACGGCACTGCTCGACCTTGACCGCGGCCCTGGAAGCCCCGCTCCCGCCGTTGTGCTCGATACACGTGCCCTGAAGATTGAGAAGGCCGAATGGAGCGCGGACAGCGCGGCGGGGAAGTGGAACGTTGCGAAGTTCAGTGTGGGAGCAAGCGACCCCATTCTGGGCGCTCCCTTACGCGTGGAGATTCCGCCGGAAGCGCGCGCCGTGCGCATTGCCTACGAATCATCACCCGGTGCCGTCGCGTTGCAATGGCTGGAACCTGCCCAGACGACCGGAAAGAAGCAGCCATTCCTTTTCTCGCAGTCACAGGCGATTCAGGCGCGAAGCTGGATCCCCCTGCAGGATTCGCCCGGCATCCGCGTGACCTACGGCGCAAAGATTCGCGTGCCCGGCCAGTTGCGCGCGGTGATGAGCGCGAATACGAATCCGTTCGCGGAAGACGCGGGCGGAATCATGCTGGATGCTTCCACGCGGGAGTTTCATTTCGAACAACCTAAGCCGATCCCGAGCTACCTGATCGCGCTGGCGGTGGGAGATCTGGTTTTTGCAAATCTCGACCCCAGGGGCGGCAAGGAAGGCCGCACTGGCGTTTATGCGGAGCCCTCCGTGCTGCCGGCCGCCTCGAAGGAATTCACTGACACAGAGAAGATGGTGGAGGCCGTGGAAGCGCGCTTCGGGCCGTACCGCTGGGGCCGATACGACCTGCTGGTTCTTCCGCCTAGTTTCCCCTTCGGCGGAATGGAGAACCCTTGCCTTACCTTCGCCACTCCTACCGTGATCGCCGGGGACAAGAGCCTCGTGAGCCTCGTCGCTCATGAGCTCGCCCATTCCTGGAGCGGCAACCTGGTGACGAATGCCACGTGGCGGGACTTCTGGCTCAACGAGGGCTTTACCACCTATATCGAGCGGCGCATCCTCGAAGACATTTACGGAAAGGAACGGGCAGACATGGAGGCCGTGCTTGGCTACCGCACGCTGCTCGATGAACTGAACCGCCTTCCGGAGAAGGACGAGATCCTCTATGTCGATCTCAAGGGGCGCGACCCCGACGATGGCTTCACGGAAGTTCCCTACGAGAAGGGCGCACTCTTTCTGAGGACGTTGGAGAGCGTCGTCGGCCGCGAGAAGTTCGACCATTTCCTGCGTGCCTATTTCGAGGAGAATGCCTTCCAAAGCATCACCACACAGGACTTTCTGGAGAAGCTGGAGACGGCGCTGTTCCGACCGGACCCCGCATTGGAATCGAAGGTTCCGGTGCTCCAGTGGATCACCCAACCCGGAGTTCCGGAGGGCGCGGCTATTCCGAAATCGGCTCTGCTGGACCATGCCGCCGCCGCGGCCGAGAGCTTCGCTGAAGGCAAGTCTTCGGCATCTTCGATTTCGTTCAAGACCTGGAGCACGCAGGAGCAGTTGTACTTCCTCCGCTCCCTTCCCAAGAGTCTCGACGCCGCGAAGATGGCGGCTCTCGACGAGGCATTCGGGTTGACCCGTTCCGGAAACGCTGAAGTGGTCGCGGAGTGGCTGTTGATGGCGGTACGCAACCGCTATGCTCCGGCAAATCCGCGCCTGGAACGATTCCTCGTCGAAGTGGGAAGGCGCAAGTTTATCAAGCCGCTATACGAGGAATTGGTGAAGACTCCCGAAGGCCGGGAACGCGCAGCGGCGATTTACGCGAAAGCACGTCCGGGGTATCACCCGATGGCCGTTGCCACGGTGGACGGCATTCTGAATCCGGCGGGAAAATAGGATCGTAGCCGGGCGAAGCAGAGGCAGCGATGAGAGGGGAACGGAGAGCGCGCGGGTCCATCGTGTGGAAGCTTCTGGGCGCGATTCTGCTGGCCCTGCTTCTGGCTGTAGTGGCTGGATATACGATCGAGCGGCTGGCGTCTTCGCGCGATTTGGCGCGGCTGGCCATGCCCGGCCGGATGGTTTCCGTGGGTTCCCACCGTTTGCACCTTTCCTGTGCCGGCCAGGGTTCGCCGGTCGTCCTGCTCGAAAGCGGATGGGGGATGCCCGCCGCGATCTGGGCGCGCACACAACCCCTGCTGGCGCAGCGCACCCAAACCTGCGTTTATGACCGCGCGGGTTACGGCTGGAGCGAGAGTGGCCCCGACCCGCGCGATGCGGCACACATTGCCGCGGAGGCCGAAGCTCTCCTGGAGGCTGCCCAGATCAAAGGTTCTCTCATCCTGGTTGGCCATTCGTTCGGTGGCATCTGTGTCCGGCTGCTTGCCAAACGAATTCCGGAGCGGGTGGCGGGCATGGTGCTTGTGGATGCGGTCCAGGAGGACATGCTGCGCGCGCTCCCGATGGTCCGGACCCGCATGGAAGAGCGGCGGACGCAGATGGAGATTGCGCCCTACCTTGCCGATGTAAGCGTGTTTCGCATCGCGCCCGGCTTTTTCGGGATGGACCGGCGCGGCGAAGAGTTCGCTGCACTGAGCGATGCCCAGTGGGAAACCATCCGTACCTTTCGAACGATGCCCCGGCAGGTGAAGGCGGCATTGGACGAATTGCTACTGTTCGAAAAGAGCATGGAAGAAGCAAGGGCCGCCGGCGGTTTCGGCTCCCTGCCAATCGCGATTCTAAGCGCGGGCCTCGCGCGCAAACCGCGGTGGGTGCCGGACGATTACACGGGTGCCGAATACTTGCGTCGCTGGAATCTGCTGCAGGAAAAGATGCGGAGCCTGAGCAATCCTCCGGCGTCGCGCTATCTGGCCGCGCAATCCGGTCACGAGATTCCCATTCAGCAACCGGAGTTGGTGGCGCGGGTGGTGGAGGCCGTCATGCGGCAGGCCGCTCTCACGCCCTCTGTTCGGTAAGTTCCGCCGTGCTCCTGGCGGAGGCTGGTTGCGGCACGAGGCTCAACAGCGCCGCCGCAAGAAGATAGCAGAGCCCCCCCACGAGAAGCGTCTCCCGCAGGCCGAAGGAGATCGCCAGAACGATGGCGCTCACGGAACCCAACACGCTGGCCGCGGCATTCAGAGCCCACGCCCAGCGAACCGTGGCGGGGCTCCAGCCTTCGAGAAGTTGCAGGCCCATCGGGAACGGGATGCCCATTGTGAATGCAGGAATCCCTACCAGCATCACCGTCAGCAGCACTTTCAGTGCGAAAGGCCACGATACCGCCACGGCGCTCAAAGGAGTGGCAATCAGCGCCAGGGCGGCAATTTCCGCGGAGACCAGCAGTGCCACGCGGCGCAATCTCCGCGCTTCCCCTCCCGTTATGCGCTTGCTGAAGAAGCTTCCCAGCCCGCTAAACACGAGCATCGAGAAAATGATTACCGTGAGCGAGTAGACCGGATGCCCGAGCAGCAGAACGAAATTCTGGATCGCGGCCACTTGCATCAGAATGTAGCCCATGCCGATCAGCACAAAATAGCAAAGGAACAGCCGCAGGCCGGATTCCCTCGGTAGCGCATTCTTCAGTACGAGCGGCGGCAGGAGCAGAATCAGCAGCATCGCCACAATACTCACGGCAAAGAGCCCCACCAGTGTGGGCACGGCGCGGTTTACGTTGAAGTCCGCGCTGTCGCGGCCGATGGCCTTGACGAGTTTCCACAAGTCGCGCGGCTGTACCGTGTAGAAGAAGAACGGCCGGTTGTCGCCCACCGGGGAAACATCGAACGCATAGCTCGCGTAGAACTCGCGCGGGTTGCTGGTTTGGAGGTATTGGTGGAAGGCCGTATTTCCGGGGCGTCCGGGCAGATAGATCGTTTCGAGCCCGCGCTCGCGCGCGATCTCTTCCGCGTGGGCCACCTGCGCGTCGCTGAACGGTTCGCGCGAAACAATCACGGTATCGAGCGCACCCCATCCCGTAATCAACCGGCTATTCTCTCGCAGCACCAGCACGTGGCGGGCGATATCGCCGCCGCCCAGACGCTCGAGCGCCACCCGCGCCAGGGCCAGCAGCCGCAGGCTTTCCCGGGGTTTCTCAAAGCCCCAGCGGGTGATGGAGAGCAGCCCGTCCGGGCGGAGGGAACGCAGGTAGTCTTCGAAGGCGTCGGTCGTATAGAGATTGTTTTCCGAGAGTGCGAATGCGCCCGCCGCCGTCGAGGCCCAGGTGTCGACGAGGGTGAGCTGGATGACGCCGAACAGATCGTTGTTGCGGCGCACAAACGCGCGCCCGTCTTCCACCTCGATCTTCACTTCCGGCCGGAAATAGATGCGGTGGGAGAGGTCCGGAAAGCGCTCCCGCATGATCGTGTTGGCGATGCCGGGATTGATTTCGACGCCGGTCACGTCCTTGCTGCCGGAAGCAATTGCGCGTGCCATATCCCAGCCGCCGCCCGCGCCGATCACGAGCGTCTTCGCCGCTGGCCGGAGGTTATAGACGAAGCCCGGACCCATGCTCAGCAAGTCCTGGCGGTCTTTGTCGCTCAGGTGGTCGAGGTCATACGGCGGAATGCCCGTTGCCGCGTCGCCGTCGATCACAATGTCGGGCTGCCACTGGCCCGGTTCCTGCCGCAGCGCCAGGCGGGAGAGGCTGTTCCACTTCACGTAGAGTTCATTGCGCAGGTCGTGGCCCTTTGCGTAGTGCAGGTCCATCCAGCGGGATTTTCCGTTCACCACCATCAGCCCCACCAACAGCAGCGCCACGCCCACGCCCACCGCGCGCATCAGGGTTCGATGCCTTGCGGAATACCACAAGGATGCGGCCACGGCATAAATCACTCCAGCGCCAATCACCGTATTCGGGCCGCCGAAACTGTTGAGGAAAGGCACCAGCAGCAGACATCCCGCCGCCGCGCCCAGCAGGTCGTGGAAGTAGATGCGGTCTACCTTCTCGATGGTCTCGCTGATCACCAGGGAGAGGGCCGCGCCGGCCAGAAAAAACGGGATCGCGGAGAGAAAGAACACGCCCGCCAGCATCGCGACGCCTGGCTCCGTTTTCACGGAAACCAGCAGAAGGAGAGCAAGCGGGACCACGAAGGCATTCGAGAGCAGCAGCGCGGCCGCCTTGTCCTGAAAACTGCCTGGGAATCGCGCCAGAGTGTATGAGAACAGCCCGCCCGCGCCCAAGCCAAACATCGCGATGGAAATGGCCAGGAACGCGAAGTGATAGTAGAAAACCACCGAAAACAGGCGGGTGAGGGCCAGTTCCAGAATCAAAGTGGCCAGCGTCGTAAAGAAAACGCCGAGATAGATGCGGGGCCAGTCCCGGCGCTGGCGGGCGGAATCGAACGGCATCAAGTTACCAGCATACGCGAGCGGGCGGCGTTGCCGCGACAGTCGCCGTTGGCGCGCCTTCGATTGCGTTCCATGTCCGCTTCGCAGGGCGCGTGTTCCGGAGTCGCCGCCGGTTAATGATACGCTGGATTCGGCCTCGCCAGAGCACGGGCTCGATCGGCGAACGCCGTATGCCTGTTCGAACGGGAAAGTTGTGATTCGGCCATGATCGACCTGAGTTCCACCCACGACCAGCAGATGTTCCAGGAAGCCTTCCACCTCGCCAAGCGCCGCGTGCGCGCGCTCGTCGAACGGGAACCCGGCTTCTACCCGATGTTCACGGAGAACGGCAAATGGTGCCATGATCTCCCTCCGTGGACCTACTGGTGCGATGGCTTCCTCCCCGGCATGATGTGGATCTTCGCCGCCTCCGAATCGGATGACGGTCACGCCGCGTGGTGGCATGAGCAGGCGGTTCACTACACCAAGCCGCTGGAGCCGAGAAAGTTCGACGGTGATGTCCACGATCTCGGTTTGATCTTCATGTCCACGTTCTATCGCTGGCACGAGATCACCGCGGAACCCGCGCTTCGCGACGTCCTGGTGGAAGCGGGACGCACGCTCGCGGGGCGCTACCAGCCGGAAGGGAAATTTCTTGCCTCATTCATCGCGAACGACAGCACCTTCATCGACATGATGATGAACGTCGGCCTCATCTTCTACGCTGCCCTCGAGGCGAGCAGCCCCGAGTTGATGGAGATCGCGATGAACACCTGTCTCACCATTCGCCGCACGCTCGTGCGGGGCGACGGATCAGTCGGGCAGGGGGCAATCTTTGATGTGGAAACCGGCGCCTTTGTGAGGCAGAGCACGCAGCAAGGCTATCGCGAGGATTCCTGCTGGAGCCGGGGACTCGCGTGGACGCTCTACGGGTTCACGAATGCTTACGAATTCTGCGGCGATGCCCGCCTTCTCTCCACGGCAGAGGCCGCCGCGGATTTCTACGTCCAGCATTCGCCAGCGGATGGGGTTCCGCCATGGGATTTCGACGCGCCCACGACGAATGGCATCCAGGTGGATACGTCCGCTGCCGCGATCGCCGCATCCGGCTTCTTCAAGCTCTCGCGCGTGGTGCCGGATCTCACCAAGGGCCAGTTCTACGATCAGATTGCCCGCCGCATTCTTCGATCTCTCTGCGAGAAGCACCTCGCCGTTGAAGACGGAGAAGAGGGCGTCCTCAAGAATGGCGTCTACCACATGCACCAGAAGCTGGGCGTGGGCGAGAGCGTCATCTGGGGAGAGTATTTCTTTGTGGAAGCGCTTGATGAAGCCATTCGCACTCCGGGGTTGAACGGATAAGGCCATGGCGGATGACATCGGCGAGCGGCTGGCGAGTCTGCGATGGGTCTATCTCTGCGAAGATCCGCCGGCGGTGGAGGCGTTTCTGCGCGGCAACCCGGAGCTGCTGCCGTACGTGGAGCAGAGCGAAGGGCAAATCCTGAAACATTTTCCGAATGAAAATCTGCGGCTTGTCGTGGATCACGATGAGGGCGACGACGGTACCAGCGCCGAAGCGAAGCTCTTTATCCTGATTGAAGCCTCCGGCGAGACGGCCGATGCGCTGGATCGCCTCGAAAAGCTCGACGAAGACTGGGCGGTGTATCTTTCGGACGCTACCGACAACCGTGTGGTGATTGACCTGAAGTATTAGTGCCGTGCTAGCCCATCAGGAACCGAGTGATGTGGTTCGCGAAATACGCGGATACGAACGCAAGCCCGGTCATGTAGGCGAACTGATAAGCGGGAAATTTCCAGCCTCCAGTCTCGCGGCGCACTACCGCCAGCGTTGACAGGCATTGCATCGCGAAGGCAAAAAAGACGAGTAGCGCGATCGCGCCCGGCAAGTCGAGGTTCTGACGCAGCGCCTGCTGCAGGCCCATGCTGGATTCGTCGCCCCCCTCGATGCCGTAGATGGTGCCGAGCGTGCCGACAATCACTTCCCGAGCGGCGAGCGAAGTCACGAGGCCGATGCCGATGCGCCAGTCGAAGCCCAGCGGACGGATGACCGGTTCCACCGTGCGGCCCAGCGTGCCAGCCAAGCTGTCTTCGATCGGCGGCGCGTGGCCGTCCACAAGCGGCAGGCTCGCCAGCGCCCAAAGTCCGATAGAGACGGCCAGGATCACCGTGCCCGCGCGCCGCAAGAATACCTTGGAGCGGTCAAGGAGCCGCAGGCCGATCGATTGCCACGTCGGCCACCGGTAGGGCGGCAGCTCCATCGTGAAAAGGCGCTTCTTCGCTTTCATTACCGAGCTGTTCAGTACCCAGGCGGTGGCGACCGCCGCAAGGAACCCAAGCAGGTAGAGGCCCATCAGCGCTAGCGCGCGCAGCCCCAGGAACTTGCCGAGAATCTCGCGATCTGGCAGGAAGGCGGCAATGATCAGCGTATAGACCGGCAGCCGCGCCGAGCAGGTCATGAAGGGCGCAATCAGAATGGTCGCGAAGCGGTCCCGCTTGCTTTCGATCGTGCGCGTGGCCATGATGGCCGGAATCGCGCAGGCGTAAGCCGAGAGCAGCGGAATAAAGCTCTTACCCTGTAAGCCAACCCGGGCCATCGTGCGGTCCGAGATGACGGCGGCGCGCGCCAGATAACCGGAATCCTCCAGCACCCCGAGGAAGGCGAACAGAATCAGAATCTGGGGCAGAAACACGACGACGCTGCCCACGCCACTCCAGACTCCGTCCACCACTAGCGATTTTAGCCATTCGCCCGGCAGCAGCGTGCGCACGAATTCGCCCGAAGAGGCGATCAAGGCTTCCACGCCATCCATCAGCGGCTGTGCCACCACAAAGATGCTCTGGAAAACCAGCACCATCACCACCAGAAAAATCAGCGGCCCGGCGATGGGGTGCAGAAACAGCGCGTCCAGCCGCCGCGTCCACACGGGCGCGTTGGGGCTCTGGTATCCGGCGGCGCGGGACATGCTGCCCGCCCACTGGCGGCACGCGGGAACGCTCCCCAGGATCGGCAATTCCACGGGCCGGGGCAGCGCCACCGTGCCGGCGAGAAAGCCGCGGATGACTTCCAGGCCCTCCCCGCTGGCGGCGCTGATTCTGGCCACCGGCGCGCCCAACTGGTTGGCCAGGGCTTCGGTATCCACGTCGCCGCCGCGCCGCCGCAGTTCGTCGGCCATGTTCAGGAGAATCAGCGTCGGAATGCCCATCGCGAGGATCGGCGCGGCCAGCATCAGATGACGGCTGAGATTCGTGGCGTCGAGCACCAGCAGCACGGCGTCCGGCTTTCGCATCCCGTCCGTCAGGCCGTGCAGAATGTTGTGCGTAACCTGTTCGTCCTCACTGCGGGGCGTGAGGCTGTATACGCCGGGCAAGTCCACCACGTCGAGCGTCTTGCTATTGAGAATCATTTGCCCCACGTGATAATCCACGGTCACGCCGGGGTAATTCGCCACCTTCTGGCGCAGACCGGTGAGGCGGTTGAATAGCGTGGTCTTTCCGGAGTTCGGGGGGCCTACCAGAGCGATCACGCGATGGCCGGCGGCACCGACCGGTTCGCGCAAGGGCTCTAACACCGCAGTCGCGGGCCGCTTCGGGCCATGGGGAAGAGAGTGGAGTTCACTCATCGCGGATCCTTAGGCGAGGGGTCCATGCGGCTTGCGGTAAGTACAGTCATTACAAGAAGTTACGAGTATCCGCAAGAGCGGCGTCAGGCGTGCGCGCGGATGAGGATATGCGAACAGGTCTCCCGGCGCAACGCGATTTCACTGCCGTCCACCCGGAAGATACGCGGGTCCCCGCCGGGCGCGGACTTCCCGGCAGCCACGGGATGGCCGGGGATAAAGCCAAGCTCCATCAGGCGGGATGCAAACTCTTCGGGAAGATCCAGGCTCTCCAAAACCCCCTTTTCCCCCTCCCTCAATTCCGAAAGCGCCAGTGGCAGCGCGCCATTCCCGTTGAAAGCAGCTTGCATCTCGATTTCAGTATCCGCCCGCCGGAGATATAAGTCAAGAATGGTCCGAGATGGGAGATTCGCGCTCTGGGATCTCTCCCGCGGCACCCGCCGCCAGCCGCTCGAAGCGCCCTTCGATTGGTCATGTTACGATACCAACGTGCCGGAACTTCCCCTTCCCGCATCTCTTTCGCGAAAACAGGCGCTTCGCCAGGCTCACGTAACTTCGCAGCAACTTGCGGCGTGGGAGAAGCAGGGGTTCCTGCCGAGCAAGGATGCCTACACGCAAAGCGACCTCGTGCTGATGCGCAATCTGCGTACGCTGCGCGAATCGAAGGTGCCCTATGCGCGCATGGGCCTGCTGCTGGATTCGCTCCGCAAGCGCATCGGCGCGGTACAGGATCCGTTGCGGGATTTGCGACTCCGCCGGCGCGGCCGCAAGCTGGCCCTGCATTGGCAAGGCCGCCAGATGGACGCGGAAAGCGGCCAATTGCTGCTCGAACTCGAACCGGCGGAACTGAAGGAGATTCTCGCCTTCCCTAAAGAGCGGGAGAAGAAGAAGGAGGACTCGCGCAAGAGCAGAGCGGCGGACCTGTTTTATCAGGCGCTCGAACGCGAGAACCAGGGCGCTCCCGCGGCGGAAGTAACGCCATTATACAAAGAGGCTCTGGAACTGGATGCGGAGTGCTTCGGAGCGCATCTCAACCTCGGCACCATCTATTTCAACCAGAAGAAACTGCGTCAGGCGGAAACGCATTACCGGCGCGCTATCGAAATCCATCCCGGCTACGTTCTTGCGCATTTCAATCTCGCGAGTCTTCACGACGAAAAGGGCGAAGTGGAGAAGGCACTCGCCTGCTATTCGAAGACGCTCGAACTGGATCCCCGCTATGTGGACGCTCACTACAATCTGGCGCTGCTCTACCAGAATCTGGGGCGCCTGATGGAGGCCGCCCGGCATTGGAAGCTGTTCTTGAAGCTGGACCCTTCGAGCGACTGGGCGATGATTGCGCGGCGCGAACTGAAGCGGCTGATTGAAAGCGCAGTGGTGACCGGGGGCGGCCCGAAGCCCGCCGGCGGGCCCGCGAAGCCGGGTGCGCTTGGGGTGGCCGGAGGATCTCCCGCCCGGTGAAGCCGAGATTCCGCCTCCGCCCGCGATGCAAACCGTGATGAACGAAGACGCCTGGATTGACCGCATCGTCGCACGGCTACCAGCGTATGCCCGCGCCCGTTCCCATGCGGGCGGCCTTGTGCTGGGAATCGGCGACGATGCCGCGATTTATCGCCCCGCTCCCGGAGAAGATCTCGTCTTCACTACGGACATGATGCACGAGGAGCGCCACTTCCTGCGCGGCTATCCGCCCGATTCCGTCGGTTGGAAAGCGCTGTGCCGCAGCCTCAGCGACATTGCCGCGATGGGCGCGCAGCCGCGGTTCGCGCTGCTTTCCCTGGCTGTAGCGCCATGGGTGAAGACGGCCTGGATCGATGCATTCTACGACGGCTTTCTGGCCCTTGCGGCGAAGTATCGGGTTCCGCTCGCCGGGGGCGACCTCGGCCGCGCGGCGCAAACCTCGATGGATGTGATGGTATGCGGCAGCCTGCCTGCGGGTGCGGCCCTCCGCCGCGACACGGCGCGTGCCGGGGATCGCCTTTACGTGAGCGGTGCGCTTGGAGGCGGCATTCTGGGGCTTCGGTCGCCCCGCAACCGCGCCGCCAGGGAGCGCCATCTACGCCCGGAACCGCGCGTCGCTCTGGGCCTCGCCCTGCGGCGTCGTGGGATTGCCTCGGCGGCCATGGACCTGAGCGACGGCCTTTCGACCGACCTTTCCCGTCTCGCCCGCGCATCCGGCCTCGCCGCTCAAATATGGCGGCCGTTGCCCGGCTTTCCCGGCGCGAGCGAAGCCGATGCGCTGCACGGAGGGGACGACTACGAACTGCTCTTTGCCGCTCCGCCATCGGTGCGCGTCCCGAGCCGCATCGCCGGCGCTCCGGTCCACCCCGTGGGCGAACTCGTCGAAGGCGCGCCCGGGCATCTCTTCTTCGAAGGGGAGCCGCTGCGCCCGGCAGGCTGGGACCACTTCGCGAAATAGGAGCCGTTCCTGAAAGTGAGGCTTCCGGGGGGCGATTGCTGGGAGATCTCCCGACGGGCCTCTATCATCTGAGCGGCTTCGTCTCAAAAGAACGGTGAAACGAGCATCGCCGGACGACGAAACACCCGGAACCAGAACATCCGCACGCGCAAAAAAGAGGGGAGAGCCTTGCGGCTCTCCCCTCTCTTGCTCGAAAGCTGCGCGCTGGCTCCTAGAAGCTCAAACGCAGACCGAAGCGGAACTGGCGGTAGGAATCCGCACCCGTGATGGTCATGAACCCGTTGAGAGGATTCGAGACCGACGTGTTCAACGAACCGTCGGCATTCAGCCGCATGTTCGCGGAACTGCCCGACGGATTGCTCCAGCGGGTGTTGTGCATGATGTTGTTGGCTTCCGCGCGGAACTCCATGTTCAACTTTTCAGTGAGCTTGAAGTTCTTGAAGAGGCCGGGGTTGAGTTGCCAGAAGCCGGGGCCATGAAGCCGGTTGATGCCCATGGAGCCCGGAACATAGTTCGGATTGTTCTTGTCGAAGTAGTACAGAGGATCGCGGAAGGCCGACGGTTCAAAGTACGGCTGTTGCGGTCCTTTCCGGTCCAGCTTTTTCACTTCGCCGATTTGGAATGCCGTTTGCGTACAGCCGGCGCACTCCAAGCTCGATCCGCTTCCCGAAACCGTGAAGGGAGTTCCCGTATAGGCATAGAACGTGCCGCTCAACTTCCAGCCACCGAAAACCTTATCGGCTACTCCGGTCAGGTTGTAACGGCGTCCTTCGCCGAAGGGCGTGTCGTAGCTGAATGCCGCGGTGAACATGTGGGTCCGGTCATATCCGGCGAGCGAATAGTTCCGATCCAGCATGCCTTCCCAATTGAACGCCTTCGGTCCGGCCCAGCCGGTGTCGTCGGCCATGTTCAGCGCCTTGCTGAACGTGTAAGACGTCGTGAAGAAGAAGCCGGAACCGAACTGCTTCTGCGCGTTGGCTTGCAGCGAGTCGTAGGCTCCATAGCCCCAGCCGTCCCACATGTTGGCGCCGATCTTTCGCCCGTTGATCTTGGCCAGGGGCAGATTGTTGAGATCTTTGCCCAGGCCCGGCCCAACGGTGTTGATGTTGCGGTCCAACATCTGGTCAATCGTACGGGTAGCGACGTAACCCACCGAGCCGAGGATGCCCCAGGGCAGCCGTCGCTCGAGAGTCAGGTTCCAGCTCTGGATATAGCCGCGAGTAAGCTCGCCGCCCCAGGCGCTGCGCGGACCCATATCGATGTTCAACGGCAGTTGCAGAATACCCGAACTAATATCGGGGGTCTGAATGGCCGGGATGCCCTGGCTCAGGTTGTTATACCAGCCGTAGGAATTGGTCCTGGGAAAACTGCCGGTGACGGTGGCCGGGAAAAGACCACGCAACGGACGGGAGAACGGGACCGGGTCATAGGTGATCCCATAGCCGGCGCGAAGCACCGTCTCGCCCGCGAAGCGGTAGGCAATACCGATTCGGGGAGCGAAGAGCTTCTTGCTCACCGTGATGTTGGCGTTGTGCGGCACGCTGCCGAGGCCGCCCAGATACACGGTGTTGGTGTACGGATCCCAGCGCTCGAGGCCGCGATCCTTGCGGCTGATCAGCGGGTAGTACTCATAGCGCAAGCCCAGATTGACGGTGAGGTTCTTCGACGCCTGCCAGCGATCGCGGAGGTACCAGGCAAGCTGCCATTCCCGGTTTGTCATCAGCAGGTTCTGGATAGACTTGCCATACGAAGACGGCAACCCAAGCAGGAATGCGGCGAATGCGTTTGGTTCGCGCGCTGTCTGGCCTGGGACGTTCGTGGTTGCGCCATCGAACGAGATTTGCCCGCGCGGATTCGCCGTTTCCGGCTGCCAGTGATCGAGAATCAGGCGCCGCGGCTCGAAGCCGAAACGAATTTCATGCGCGCCGGCCAGCTTCGTGAAGTTTGCCTGGTAGGTGAAGCTGCGTTCCTTGCGGAAAAGCGGCGCCCAGGTGGCGGCAACGCCCACGTTGTCGAAACCGAAGCCGCTCACGTTCGGAAGTCCGCCGTAACGCGGGTCGTTCGCAAACTGCGATCCGCCGTTCGTGCCGGGCACGCCCCATTCATCCAGACCGACGTTCTTGCCCTGGCCGGGAATGCTGACCGTCTGGTCCATCCGGGTGTAGCCAAACACGCCGTCCATCAGGAAGGTAGGCGACATCGTGACGTTGTAACCGGCCGTGACCAGTTGGGTGGTCGTATCGCCTTTGCCGTCCGTTCCGAGAGCGGGTCCGCCCTTGTCGCCGAACGCATATCCGCCGGAGACCGGCGCATCCATGCGGCTGTACTTACCCCAGACGCTCAACTTCTCGTTCACTACCCAGTTGGGCTTGAAGTCGTACTGGTTGCGCGTGAGCGAAAGCACCGCGCTCGTGTGAAAGTTGTTATCCAGATTGTTCGGGTCCGTCGGGGAAATCTGGTTTGGCATCGGTATGCCGTTATAGATCTTGCCCGCGATCGAGCTGATTCGGGCGGATGGGATGATGTTGCCCGCAAACTGAGTCCTCAGTTCCGGCTTGTCCTGGGGAGCGGTCGCCGGGTCATAGACTTTGGCGTAACTGTTCCAGGCGCTGAAATCGCCATTGCGGAAGGCCTGCGGCGCCACACCGTAATCGCCCTCATATCCCGTGCCTTCCATGGTCCGCTCATAGCTGAAGAAGTAGAACAGCTTGTTTTTGATGATCGGGCCGCCCAGCGTGCCGCCGGCGATATTCAAGGTCGTCTTCGGAAGACCCTTGTACGTCGCGGAGCGGAAGTAGGGTGCCGTGTTGAGACGGTTGTTGTTGTGGAACCAGAAGGCCACACCGTGCAGATCGTTGGTGCCGGACTTGGTCACCACCGTGATGGCGGCGCCGCCGGCCATGCCCTGCTCGGCGTCGAAGGAGTTCGTCGAAATGTTGACGGTCTCGATCGATTCGACGGGCTGCACGTACGCCGTGTGGTGCGGCAGCCAGATGTTGATGTTGACCGCGCCATCCGTAAGCGTGTTGTTGTTGTTACGGGCGGTGCCGTTGATGTTCGTCGTCAGAGCGCGTCCGGGGGTATCCACCACCGCGTTCTGGAACGCCGCCGGCGTTGCGCCGGGAACCAGATTCATCAGGGTCTGGTAGTTGCGGTAGCCGGGGAGCGGGACACTCGTCATCTCCTGGGAGGAGATTTCGGAGTGGACGTCGGATTTCTCGGTCTGCAGCGCGAGCGCCGTGCCGGAAACCGTTACCTGCTCGCTCACCTGGCCAACCTGCATCCGCAGATCCGCGCGGGAAACGGTGTTGATGGTCACCGAGACGCCGGACTGCGTCATCGTGCTGAATCCGGTGCTGCTGGCGCTGATGTCATACGTTCCGGGCAGCAGACTGGGGATGGAGAATCGTCCCTGAGCATCCGTGGTGGTTTCGCGGCTCAATCCAGTGGCGGTATTGGTCACCTTCACCGTTGCGCCGGGAATCACAGCGCCGGTTGGGTCACCCACCGTTCCCACGATGGAGCCGTAGAGAACCTGAGCGGAAGCCGGGACGCAAATCAGTGAGAGCACGACCAGCACCATGAGCAGCATTGCCCACGGCGTGGCGCGATCCTGAAAAGATCTCGTCATGTTGTAACCTCTCTTGTCAATGACAGAACCCCTGCGTCAAGCGTAGGGCAAGGCTGGTGCCTCACATGCAATTTATTCACAAGCTGGGTCAAAAATCAATAAAATTCAAGGTGTTATCGGCGATTTAGATTAATGACCCGCAATATCCATCTACTTCCATTCGGATCCATTTGTCCGAAAGCAGCTAAGCCTATGATCTGTTGGGAGAAATTGGAATTACCAATTATGAGAATTGGAAGATATATTTGTATTTCAGCGATGGAAATACAGGCGATTTCCAATGCGCCGGATATGCGCTACGCACAAACTATGAAAATTCATAGAAAGTGAATTTGCGAGGGGAATCGCGCGGGCCGCCCTCCGGCGGGGAAGCATTCCGTGGTTCAAAGCGCGGTTCTCATTCTACTCCATTCCCGGCAACGGTGGGGAATGGGGCATGAGGGAACCTGCCAGTGGGATGGGGGATCCTGCCGGCGATCGGGGATGGGGGAGGGGAATCGGGCCTAATCCCGGAAGGCCACGGAGAAGCGTAACTGGTTCATCTGGAATTCGCCGCGGGAATTATCGAAATAGCGGTACTCAAAACGCAAGCCCACCCGCGCTTTGGGCCACCAGGTGACGCCGCCGCCCAGTTGATAGAGGCTCACCGTGCTGTCCCGGAACGCCAGCCCGTATCCGCCCGTAACGAAGGGCACGAAGCGGCGTGGATTTGTGCGGTCGTCGAAGTGGTAAGACGGCCCAAGGGAAAGCAACCCGAAGTAGGATTCGGAATCGTCCCGGTTCCACACGAGTTGCCCGTCGCCCCCAAGCGCCAACCCTTTCCAGACGTAACCTTCCCCGGCTCCCGCAAAGCTCATCAGCTTTCCGAAATCGGTAGCACGGTCGGAGCGGCCGCCGAATCCGAAGCCGATCGTTCCCACGGCGTTATAGGCGTCGCTAGGTTGCGCGAGAGCGCCCGCGCACAGGAGGGCCGCCGCCCAAAAAATCAGTAGGAGTCGCTGCATACGTTCGATAGACGCCCCGCGCTTCGCAAAAGTCGAATCTAGCCGATCTGCACAAGCTGATTGCCCGGTTTCGAGGAGGCATCCGCCACCCGGGCGGCTGTTTCCTCGTCAATGACGGTGGCCTTTTCCGAGATGTTCATGGAGCAGAATTTCGGCCCGCACATGCTGCAGAAATGCGCATCCTTGTAGGACTCGTCGGGCAGCGTTTCGTCGTGCATCGCCTCGGCGGTTTCCGGATCGAGCGAGAGCGCGAACTGCTGCTTCCAATCGAAACGAAACCGAGCCCTGGAGAGCGCGTCGTCCCGGTCCCGCGCGCCGGGCCGCTTGCGGGCCACATCGGCGGCGTGAGCGGCGATCTTGTAGGCGATCAGCCCGGCCTTCACGTCTTCCTTGTTCGGCAGTCCGAGATGTTCCTTGGGCGTGACGTAGCAGAGCATGGATGCGCCGTACCAGCCGATCATCGCCGCGCCAATGGCGGAGGTGATGTGGTCATAGCCTGGAGCGACGTCGGTTACCAGCGGGCCGAGCGTATAGAACGGCGCTTCATGGCAGAGTTCGTTCTCTTTCTCCACCTGCATCTGGATCTGGTCCATCGGGATGTGGCCGGGACCTTCGATCATTACCTGTACGTCGTAGTCCCAGGCGATGCGGGTCAGTTCGCCGAGCGTCTTCAGTTCGGCGAACTGGGCTTCATCGGAGGCGTCGGCCACGCTGCCGGGCCGAAGTCCGTCGCCGAGCGAGAAGCTCACGTCGTACTTGCGCAGGATCTTGCAGATGTCATCGAAGCGTTCATAGAGGAAATTTTGCCGGTGGTTCTTCACCATCCATTCCGCCAGAATGCTGCCGCCGCGGCTGACGATGCCCGTAACCCGCTTCGCGGCCATGGGCACGTACTGGATCAGCACGCCGGCATGGATGGTCATGTAGTCCACGCCCTGCTCGGCCTGCTCTTCGATCACTTCGAGCATGATTGCCGGGGTCAAGTCCTGGATGCGCTTCACGCGGGAAAGCGCTTCATAGATGGGCACGGTGCCGATGGGCACCGGTGAGTTTTCAAGAATCGCCTTGCGGATGCGGGGGATGTCGCCGCCGGTGGAGAGATCCATCACCGTGTCCGCGTAGTATTTCAGCGAATACCGGAGCTTCTCGAGTTCGCCGTCGATGTCGGATGTGGTGGACGAATTCCCGATATTGGCGTTGATCTTGCACTTGGCAGCCACGCCGATGGCCATGGGTTCCAGGTTTGTATGGCGAATGTTCGCCGGTATGATCATCCGTCCCCGCGCCACTTCCGAACGGATCAGTTCGGGTTCGAGGGACTCCCGCTTCGCAACATGCAGCATCTCCTCGGTTACAATTCCGTGGCGGGCGTAGTAAATCTGCGTCGGCGCTTCGTCGTTTGCTCTTTTCTGAACCCAGTCCGTTCTCATCTCCCCATTCTCTCCCCGTTTTGAAACTCAGACGCCCGTCGCCGCGGCAGGGATGTTAGTTCCCCGAAGGGCTGGCGCAATCGCGGCAAATGCCGTACAAAATCACTTCGTGGCTGTCCAACTGGAATCCCGCCGGCACCAGATTCGTGTATCCGCCCAGGCAGCCGAACACTTCAAAGACCTTACCGCAACTGCGGCAATGGAAATGGTGGTGGTGCTCCTTGCCGGACACCTCATAGCGGGAGGCCTCGCCGGGAAGTTCCACAGGGGCCAACCAAGCCTCTTCAAGGAGCGTGCGGATGGTGCGATAGACCGTTGCAATACCGAGGCCCTCCACTTTCGTCTGGGCCATCGTACACACTTCTTCCGGGGAGAGGGGCCGTTTTGCTTCGAGAAAAACGTCCCGGATAGCTCGCCTTTGTTTCGTGTTTCGTACCGCTGCCGACATAGTGCTATTCCCAATACTGGTTAAACGCGCTAAAGATCGTAATCTGAGAGTATTGTATCAGTGACGCTCTGAAATCGAAGCGAAAGCGTCCAAATCGGTGAGCACTTCTCTACAGGGAATGGGAGGCGCGGAACGCCTTCTTCCATATTCAAGAGTTCCTGGGTGAGGAGGCCTTCTATTCTCAAGCACTTAGCTTTGGCAATGAAGTTGCTCAATAAGACGTGGGTCTTGAGTTTGTCGCTTCTGGTGGCGTTGCCTCCAGCACAAACCCCCGCCTCCCCGGCGGGGTTTTTTTTGGTGCGAATTGCCGTACAGTCCACCCTTCCACCGCTAACGAAATTGGCGTCGCGGCGGACTGCGAAACTGGCCAGGAGGGACCAGGGAGCGCAATCTCTCCACTCGCCGGGAAAGGGCGTCGATCCGAACCTGTGGGGATCAGGCGCGTTGCCGCATGCCACCCGCGCCCACTATCAATTCCATTGAGATTGGTTTCGAATCCGGAAACTCAGGGCCTCCGCGGGTTCCTGCTCAAGCGCGTCGTCGAGATCCTCTGACGTGAAGGAATCCGCAAACGGGGAGGGCGGAACACGCAGCACAAAGCGGTGATTCTCCGTGTCCGCATCCAGCAGTTCAATCGGGAGTGCGATTCGCTGTTCCGAGAGTTGCTGTTCCGGGAGTTGCTGTTCCGGGAGCGCCTGAGATGGGAAACCTGGCGACACTACCCCAAAGTCCACGATTGCGAAAGCAACAGACATATCAATGGGGTCAATAATCAGTTCCTGCACGGTTCCAACGGGGATGCCGTCGGGTGTAATGACGAGTGAGCCTCGAATCGTACCAGTGGAAAGAATCGAAGAATGAGGATGCGGAGTAGTTCGCATATTCGCCTCTGGACCCGGTTATGTGGCGGAATCCATCGAGACGCCTTGCATCGCTTGCACATGCGGCCGGTGGCTCCGAAATCGTAGGAGGCGCATGGGCCGCGAAGTGTTGCATACGAGCGGCCGAAAAGGACTGGACTCGATGCGTGAGTGTGGTGGCCACCGCGCGCCCAGCCAGTTGCGCGCAGCGAGCGCTTCACAACCAGCGGCGGCAGCTACGGTCAAACTCTTCCATTGCGTTGAGCGGAAACAAGCACAGTGGCTGAGGCTTCTTCCAAACGGAGGTATGCGATGACTTCCACTGCCGCCGAACTCGTGGAGAAGCCGCTCCGGGAATCCATGGTCATGGCCGCGATTGCAACGGTCGCTCTGGGTGGCGCATTGATCGCATACGCTATGTGGGTCCCGGTTCGCGTACCTCCTGACTTCGCGGCGGCTGTGCGGTCAAAGATGGTTACCGGAGCCGTGGCGGCCACGCTTTGCATGATTCCGGGCCTGCTGTTCCTTGCCCGCGTCGTTCAATGGTGGCGGCGGCGAGGCCCGCACCCGTCGATCTCCCTCGCGCTGCTGGCGACGGTTGCGCTGTACCCGCTGATATTCTGCCTGTTGCTTGTTTTCGTTCGATGAGCGGGGCGGGGAAGCGCGAAGGTGCAAAATACACGCTCCCGGCGTGTTTCGCGAAACAACTTCCGCCCGGGAGTATCCAACGGATATGAATCTTCCAAGACACTCGTTCCTGGCGATGCTTCTTCCGCTACCGCTGCTCCTGATCTCCTGCAACTCAAGCGCGCCTTCCGCCACCGGCGAGGCGCCCGCCGCATCTTCCGCGAATCCGGCGGCTGCTTCCCCGGCCAAGGCCACGGCGGAATTGAAGAACGCTGAAGGCAAGGTAGTCGGCCATGCCACATTTCGGCAGGAAGGGCTCACCCTTTACCTGGACGCGGACTTTACCGGGCTGCCCGAGGGTGAGCACGCCATCCATATTCATGAGTTCGGCACGTGCGAAGGGCCGGACTTCAAGACCGCGGGCGGCCATTTCAACCCGATGGGTCGCGAGCACGGATTGGAGAACCCGAAGGGTGCGCATGCGGGTGACATGAATAACTTCAAAGTGGGCGCGGATGGCAAAGCGGAAATCCGAGACCGCGAGGTCACGGCCAGCCTCACGAAAGACGCGCAAGACTACCTCTTGAAACCCGGCGGTACTTCGCTGGTGGTGCATGCGAGCGCGGACGATCAGAAGACCGATCCTGCTGGGAATGCGGGAGCGCGCATCGCTTGCGGCATCATTACAGCGGCCGATTGAACGGCGCGGGGGATCGTTTCACGGAGGAAGGAATCATGAAGAAGCTGTTCCTCGCCGCGATGGCACTTGCATCGATTTGCCTCCTGCGCAAACCGTTCCAGCAGGCCCTAAATCGCATCGCTCCGTCTTGTCCGCCCGAGGAGGCGGAAGACGAAGTGGAGATCAGTTCGGAAGATTCCTTCCCGGCCAGTGACCCTCCTTCGTTCACCAGCGCACACGCCTGATCGGGTGGTTGTGGCGGGAACCTGTTACGCTCAGCAGGAGATGGCACTCCCCGAAAGCAACATCGAGAGCCGCACGGATAGCAGTGTTGCGGCGCACCACCGCCAAGCGGATCGCCAGGGCGCGATCCGCTTGGCCGTGATTACAGTGTCCGATACCCGCACGCCGGAAACCGATAAGAACGGGCCCTGGCTCCGGGAGCAGATCGAAGCGGGTGGCCATCATCTGGTGGATTACCGGATCGTCAAGGACGATCCCGCGCGTATCGACGAGGTCCTCAAGGCCCTGCTTTCCACGGACGCGCAGATTCTGTTATTCAACGGCGGCACCGGAATCGCCCCTCGCGACAATACCTACGATGCGATCGCCGCATGTCTGGAGAAAACGATGCCCGGCTTCGGCGAAATTTTCCGCATGCTGAGTTACCAGGAGATCGGACCGGCCGCGATGCTCTCCCGCGCCATAGCGGGCGTCTACCGAGGCCGTGTTCTCTTCTCGACGCCGGGTTCGCATGCCGCTGTGAAGCTGGCCTGGGACCGCTTGATCGCTCCGGAATTGCGGCACCTTGCCTGGGAAGTCCAGCGCGAAGCCTGAACCGGATTCGCGGAGCGCCTCCATTGCATTCCCGGTCGCGCGATGCGCCGGTGCGGCACCCGGACATTGAACCTCGCGACGGATGCTGAGAGAATTCCTGTAAACATGTTCTCCCGGTTCTGTCACTGGCCGCCGGTGATCCGGTCTGCCGCGCTCTGCCTGTTCTGCCTGGCGCTCTGCGCACCGGCCTTGTGCGCGGATTTTGCGAAAGGGCTGGCTGCATACCGAGCGCGCGACTTCGCCACGGCTCACAAAGAATTTCGCGAATCGGCCGAAGCGGGTGAGGCTCCGGCGATGCTCAGCCTCGCTTTCTTGTACCTCCACGGGGAAGGCGTCTCCGTGAACTACAAGGAAGCCGTGCACTGGCTGGAACTGGCCGCGGAGAAGGGTCTCGCTCCCGCGCAGCATAGCCTGGCTCTCGCCTACTACGAGGGCAGAGGCGTGCCGCGCAACACCGCGGTAGCCGCGAACTACTTTGAATCGGCCGCATTGCAGGGTTTGGCGGACGCCCAGTATAACCTCGGTGTGCTCTATGCGCGCGGAGACGGCGTGGCGCGGGATTGGGTGCGAGCCCGGTTTTGGCACGAGAAAGCGGCCGCTCAAGGGGTGACGGATTCGGAACTGGCTCTGGGTGCGATGTACGCGAACGGCCAGGGCGTTGCCCGAGATTACGCGGAGGCGGCGCGCTGGTTCGGCAAGGCGGCCTCGCAGGGGAACGCGAAGGCCCGGCGCGCGCTTGAAACCTTCGGAGAACCTGCTTCCCCCGCGGAAGCGGTTCGGCCAGCGCCAATTTCGAACGTCCAGCCCGAAAGCAAGCATCCGGCTTCCCCCGCGGTCTCCCCTGTTTCCCGAAGAAACGGATGGCGGAAGGTTCCCGAGCGCCTGGATGCGGCGGCTTTTCAGGCGCTGCAAGCACGCGCGGTATCGGGCGATGCGGCTGCTCAGTTGGAACTGGCGATTCATTACTACCATGGCGCGTCAGTTAAGCGAAATCTCCTGCGTGCCTACGTCTGGGCGAAGCGTGCCGCACTCAAAGGGAATCCCGGCGGAGAAGCCATGTCCAAAGGGATGTATTGGGAACTTGACGATCAGCTGCGAAAGCTGGCGGAACGTTTGCTCGCCCAGCCGGCGACCCCCTGACCGCGAATACCTGACCGCGAATACCCGGCCGCGAATTCGCGACTGCGAATCCCTCACGCGGGCCTCTCCGTCCGAATCCCGCTACACTGGATCTAGGCCGGTACGATGTCTGTGACCCCCACGCTGAATGCCCCGCAAACCAAGCGCCTCGTGATTGTGTTGGCGCTGGCCATCGGACTCATCACCGCCGGAACGATGTGGTGGGGGATCACCCACCCGACACCCAAGTCTCTGCAATTGCTAACACCCGCGCGCACACCCGGCGGACCCGCCATCGTACGTGCCACCGTGCATGTGGAGGGGATGACCTGCGAGGGGTGTGCCGCCACGATCAAATCCACCCTCAAGAATTTGGGTGTGGACGCGGTTACGGTAAACCTCCAGTCCAAGGAGGTCGTCGTCGACTTCCGCACGGACAAGACCTCACTAGGCGACATTCTCAGCAAGATCCACGAAGCCGGGTATACGCCCAAGTTGCTGGATTAGTCCCGACCGGCAGTGTGGTTGATTCCCCCGTGTGATTCCGAGATAGAATGGCTGCGATTGAGGAGAATCACATGCAGGATACCCAAACTCCCGTTCACGAGACCTCTTCCTCCCGGCGCAGCTTTCTGAGCGTTGCCGGAAAGGCAGGCGCGGCCGCCTCGGCATTCATGATCATTAAACCGGAACTGGTGCGTGGCCAGGGTAAGGAGCGTCTCAAAGCCGGCATTGTGGGATGCGGCGGGCGCGGCACCGGAGCGGTGATCGATATGCTCTCCGGCACGGAGAACGTTGACCTCGTGGCAATGGGGGATATGTTTGAGGATCGCCTCGAAGGCTCACTCAAACAACTGCGCGAGCGCGCCGCGAAGATCAATGCCGCCGATCGGATCAAGGTGGAGCCGGACCATCGCTTCATGGGGCCGGACTCTTACAAGAAGGTCCTTGCCTCCGACATCGACATCGTGATGCTGGCCACGCCTCCCGGTTATCGTGCGATCCACTTCGAAGCGGCCATCAAGGCGGGAAAGCATCTGTTTGCCGAGAAGCCATTCGCCGTCGATGCCACCGGAATCCGGCGTGTAATGGCGGCCTGCAAGGAAGCCGAGGCGAAGCATCTGACGATCATGACGGGTGCGCAGCGGCGCTACCAGCAGGAGTATCAGGAGACGATCGACCGCATCAAGGATGGCGCGATCGGTGAAATCCTTTCGACCGAAGCCCACTGGGAAGGTACACCGGTGATCCAGCAAACCACGCGCAATCCCAAGTGGAGCGACTCCGAATGGCAGCACCGCGCCTGGTATTCGCATCTTTGGATTTGCGGAGACCAGATCGTCGAGCAGCATCTGCACAACATCGACGTCATCAATTGGGTGATGGGCATGCACCCCATCAAAGTAACCGCGATGGGCGGTGCCGCCTGGCGTCCGCGGGAAGAAGTCTACGGCAACATCTACGACCACAACGCCGCGCAGTTCGACTATCCGAACGGTGTGCGGATGCTGAGCTATTCGCGCCAATACCCGAGAGCGCTGGGCTACAACAACATCAGTGAACTTGTCGTGGGCAGCAAGGGAATCAGCAATTGCCGGAACATGGGCACCCGCTCCAAGGTGAGCCCTTATGTGCAGGAGCACACGGAATTCCTGCGATCGATTCGCGGGGAGCGTCCCTACATTAACGACGGGATGGCCGTGGCGGAATCGACGCTCACGTGCATCATGGCGAGGGAGTCGGCCTATTGCGGGAAGACCATCACCTGGGATGAAATTATGGCCTCGAAGCAAGATCTGATGCCCAAGGATTTGAGCGACACCGCGAAAATTCCCGTTCCGCCCCTGCCGGTGCCGGGCGTGTATCAGTTCATCTAGCCTTCGAATTGAACAATCGGTTCATGGCGGAATGAGCCGCGCAAGCGGCCCGCCGCCATGGATCACCCACTCTCCCCCAGGGCATCTCCTGGACGAGTTTCAAGCTCCGCGCGCCAGCCGCCAATCCTTGAATTCGCCGAAGAGTTCGAAATCGGTCCGAACGCTGGCCAGCGTTTCGCCGCTTTGGGCCACATTGGCGGCGTCGAGTTGACCCTGCCGGGCACTGAGCTGCAGATACTTCACACGCGCCGGATCGATGCCCATGATGCGGCAGCAGGTGGCGTCGAGAGCCACCATGTCGCGGCTTCCGGCAATTACTCCCGCGAACTTGCCCGAGCCCTGGATGGGACCATTGCCCTCCATGCCGACGATGCCGTCCACCAGGCCAAAGTGCTTCGGGAACGCATTGTGCAGATCGGAAATGCACTCCGGGATCCCGGCCCAGTGAAGCACGTTCTTTGGCCACCCGTAAATGCTGCCGGGGACGGTGCCGAAGAAATTCTTCATGCTCAGTGTCGCACCGGCCCAGTGGTGCGTCTTCATCTTCGCGAGAGAGACGATAAGGTCCGCGCCCAGCAGGGTCTTTGGAAGATAAAGTTCCGTCAGGCGGGAGTGCGGATTCGAAAGCGCGATGCGCTCCACCGCATCGAAGTTGAGGTCGCGAAAACGGTCTTCGAATCCGGGTATGGAAGAAAAGTAGCCCGCGGCATCAGCCAAATCCAACGAATCTCTCCGGTGTCCGGGACCTTCCGCAATTCGGACGCTTGCCGCTCCCAGAGCGCGAAAACCTTCATAAGCCGCGTGGACAAACAGAGGGTGAGTGTTGATCGGCCGTGTTGGGTCAAACTCCACGAGGTTGGGCTTGAGCACGACGTGCTTGCCCTTGACGTTGAGCTGCTGGTCCGTGAGCAGCTGCCGCACGGTGGAATAGAGGTCCTGGTTGTAAGCGGCGCTCTTCAGCACGGTGACGCGTGGTTTCTCGGTGGGCGTTCCGGTGCGGTTGCAGCCCGTCGAGCTTCCAGCCACGAGCGCGCCGGAGACCATTGCCCCGGCCAGCCATTCGCGCCTTCCTATGCGTGCCTTCATCACATCCCGTCCCTCAAGCTAGAAATACGTTAACGCCATTGGTCGCTCTAAGGGCGATCACGCGCAGGGCATAATCCAGACAGTTCCGGCACTGTATCGCCTCTTCTTCGCCAGCGTCCGCGGGCTCTCCCGCGGCGCTCAACCCCAGTTGCAGCCAGCTTGTCGCATTCGCGTGAGGTCTCATCGCGAGCATCTTGCGCGCGAGTTTTATGGAGTTTGAAAGCGCCTGAGGAGGCGTGCCATGTAAGCCCAGGATCGCCATTCCTGTAGTTTCCGGGTAGGAATCGGCGTCCACTTCGAGCGCGATCGGTGCGCCATAGTTCCAGCCGCCGTCCGCGCAGCGCCGGTCAAGCAACATCTTCCTCGCCTCATTGAAGCGCTCGTCGATGCGCGCCCGCAAGGCAGGGAAGCGGTTGGCTCGCTGAGCCCGCAGCATTGCCAGCGTCCCGAGAACCGTGGGTTCCACCCAGGCGGCGGCGCCAACAGCCCAGGGCCAGCCCGTGTGGTCCTGCGGATAAGACGTTTCAATGCCGAGAATGCCCCGCAGGAAGCGCGGCAGCCAGGCGGTTTCCTTTCCAGAAACCCCCAGCAGCCACTCCAGAGATTTCTGCTGCGGCTCCGCGCGGTCGTACACGCCCATTGTGACGGAGACCAGCCCGGTGACCCAGTTGCTCGTCGTCACGGAGGGTTGCGGCGCAAAGCCGCCGTCGTCGCGCGCCAGCCCTCCCAGCCAGTCGAGGCTTCGCGCAATCTCCGGGCCTGCCTCTTCTCCCGCGGCCTTCAGCGCGAGCAGCGCGTAACAGGTGCATTCCGCAAGCCCGGGGCCGCCAGGCCGATGGGAGTAACTGCCGTCATTCCGGCGCATCGCGCGCAGGGCATCCAGCCGGCCTTGCACGGGATCGCGGGGTGAATCTGCGGCCATTCTTCTATGGATGATAACGGATCAACTGCAAACAGGGCACTCCGAGGATTGCCCGAAGTGCCCTGTTCGTTAGACCGGATAGTACCGTTTCGCTGTTTATGCGAGGTCGAATTTCTCCTGGTGCAGCAGTGGATCGCTGGTGACGATCACGGGCACCTTCAGGATTTCCTCCAGCTCTTCGAGGTAGTTGTTGGTGTGTGACTTGAGCACCTTGCCAACCTCGGGATTCACCCGGAGGGAGACTTCGCCTTCGACCGCGGACGCGATCTTCTGCGCCTCGGTGAGGATCTCGCCGATCACCGTCTGCACGTTCTTGATATAGCCGCTGCCTTCGCAGTACGGGCAAGGCTGGCAGAGCGTCCGCTCCAGGCTCTGCTTCACCCGCTTCCGCGTGATGGCGACGAGCCCGAAATCGTTGAACTGCAGAATCTTGTATGGCGCGCGGTCTTCCTTCATCTCCTCGTCGAGTGCCTGCATTACCTTCTGGCGATTGCGGCGCTCGTCCATATCGATGAAATCCACCACGATGATGCCGCCGAGGTCGCGCAGCCTGATTTGCCGCACTGCTTCCTTGACCGCTTCCAGGTTGGTCTTCACGATCGTATCTTCGAGTCGATTCGATTTGCCCACGAACTTGCCCGTGTTCACGTCGATCGCCACCAGCGCTTCGGTCTGGTTGATGACGATGTACCCGCCGGACTTCAGCCACACCTTTGGCTTTAGCGCCTTCTCCAGTTCCGTGGTGACGTTGAACGTATCGAAGATGGGAGCTGGTTTTGTGTAAAGCCGTACGCGCGAAACCAGGCTGGGCTGGAAGCTCTGCACGAATCGCAGGATGCGCTCGTACAAATCTTCGTTGTCCACCCAGATGGTCTTGAACTCTTCGGTAAGCTGATCCCGCAGCACGCGCTGCACGATGTCCAGATCGTGATGGATCAGGGCCGGCGGATTCTTCTTGTCCGCCTTCGCCTTGATCTCCTGCCAGAGCGTGTTGAGGAACTGCATGTCCGCGTGGATATCCGCCTCGGAACGGCCCTCGGCGGCAGTACGGCAGATAAAGCCGCCCGGCATGCCTTCGCGCCCGCTTTGGAGGATCTTGCGCAGACGCAGACGTTCCTGGTCTGTACCCACTTTGCGGGAGACGCCAACGTGCTCCACCGTGGGCATGTACACGACGTAGCGGCCCGGCAGAGCGATGTGAGAAGTAATCCGCGCGCCTTTCTGGCCGAGGGGTTCCTTGGCAATCTGGACCACCACTTCCTGGCCCTCCTTGAGGACCTCGCTAATGAGCGTCGTTGATTGCGAGTTCTTCCCGCGGAACCGGTCAGAGCGGCTGTCGGAATCGGATTTCCCGTTGCGTTCCGTTCGGCTGTCTCGATCATTGCGGCCGCCGCGATCGCCGCGGTTGGAGCCTCCGGAACGGCTGTCGCGATCGTGCCGCGCATCCCGCCCGATGCCCGGTTCACGCTCCCGCCGGGCGGAGATGACCGGGGTTGTCTCCGTTGCGGCAACCTCTCCATTCTCCGCACCTTGCTCCCCTGCTTGGGGCGCTGCGTCAGCGGCTGGGCGGTCAGAACGCTCCCGCCGCCGTTCATCCCGTTTCTCGATCATGCGCAGGCGGCGCCGGTCCCGGCGCGACAGCCGCTGATGGCCATCGCCGGCAAGTGGAGATCCCTGGCGGTCTCCGGAATCCCCTTCGTGCGATTCTTCCGCGGCCTGGTCCTCTTCACCCGCCTGATCGTCTTCCCCGGAATGCACATCTTCCCCGGCATGAAGGTCTTCGCCGGCGGACATTTCGTCCGCGCCGTCGTCGCCCTCTCCTGCCGGCTCTTCGACGTTCCGGGAATGCGCCTCCGCCTCCGGGAGAGCCTGGGAAACAGATGGCTGAGCTTCCACTGGAGTGTCGACCGTTTCAGCGGCAAAGAGCGGCGCATCCGCGATGTCGTCACTGGCGGCGGCGGCCTCACTGGCCCTATCCTTGGTTTGACCGGCGGACTTGCGCGCTGTCTTCTTCGCCGCGGGTTCCTTGCCGCCAGCGGTATCCTTGGCCTGGGCGTCTTCGGATGCCTCGGCCGAGGCGGCAGCCGCCTTCGTGGCGCGCTTACGCGGGGCAGCCTTCTTCGTTGCTTTCGCGGCGCTCTTGCGGGTGGTTTTCTTCGCCGTGTCCGCGTTGGCCGTTTCTCCGCCTTCCGTGACGGGCTCTTCGGCTGCTCCGGCTTCCGTGTCGCCATTGTCCGCGTCCATGGCGAGATAAACCTTCGGCTCCGAGGGCGCGAGCAGGGAAGCGAAGACGCCGTCCGTCAGCACGTCGAATTCAGGCTCTTCCGAACCGCCGCTGGGGCCGTCCACATCATCGGCCGGTGCCAGGAACCCGGCGGGCCGGCTGCCGTGCCGGCTCTTTCTCGGGGTAGAGTAGCGCCCGCCCGCCGCGCTATCGTCGGATTCATGGCGCGCCTCCAGATTGCGGTCACTCCGCTTGCGGTCCCCGAAATCCTGGCGAGCATCAGAGCCCTTGCCCCGGCGATATTTTGCCAAAGATTCCCCTGGGAGCACCGGGCTCGCATAATCGCCCCGGCGGGGGGAAGGCGGAAGCCGGTTCGGGTCCGAGACCTTCGCGATCATCACCGATTGCGGCGGATCTTCGTCTTCAAAATGGCTGGTTGCCGGCGTGGCCGGCTTCCGGTTCCAGCGCGCATCCTCATCTTCTTCCCTGTGGGGGGTACGGGATTCGTGACGCGGGCCGGCGTTGCCTCTCTGGCCTCGGTCAGACCGCGCACCGCCTTCCGGGCGATTTCCCCCTTCCGAGAATTTGGATTCAGGTAAGCCAGCGCCTCCCCGGTTCTTCCTGCGGCGTCTCCGGCGTCCACGGCGGTCGTCCGCGAGATCGTTTCCCTGCGGCTGCGCGGCGGGGGCGTTCGCGGTGCGAGCAGCCACTTGGGCCTGGACGGGCGCCTCTTCGCTATCCGCGACAGGCGATTCTTCCTCGTCTTCTTCGTCGCTCACTTCGGTATCGGGTTCCGCGTTCCGCAGGCTCTGGCTCTCGATTGCCTCCTGATCTTTCGCAACCAGGGTGGCCACCGTTTGGGCGGTCGCAAAGCGTTCGTTCGATTCGTCGCTCGGCTCTCCCGTATCCTGGTCAATCGCGCGGGGGGAGCGAGAGCGCTCCTTCACCGGAACCGCCACCTTGTCGAAGTCCTCCTCGGATTCCTCGAAGAAATCCGAGACGTAGAGAAAGGCGTCCCGGTCGAGCCCGATGTTGACGAAGGCCGATTGCATGCCCGGCAATACCCGCGTCACCCGTCCCTTGTGGATGCTCCCCGCGAGGGAGTATTCGTCGGCCCGCTGAAAGTAGATTTCCACGAGCTGTTCGTCCTCGAAGAGCGCCACTTTCGTTTCGTGACGATTGGACGAAATTATCAATTCCTTGGCCATTCATTCCTCCGATGCCAGGCATCTTGAGTCTTTGGCAGTGCAGGGATGGGAACAGTGCCGGAATGGACCTCGCCCAGGGGATTCCGCCCTCGACGGCGGCTCCCGCGGATTCGGGCACACTCCCAACGAAGACCGGCAATCTCTCGTGATTTCGTTTAGGGGGAAACAGCCATGCCTCGAAGGGAAGCCGCGAACCCGGCGGGCAATCGCATTATGGCGCTGTCTCGAAATTCCTGAACGCTCACCCCGGCGCCGGTCTTGGGGCCTCCCTCGTTCGGGGCTCCCTCGCGGCGCGGAAAATGCCTGTTCCGCCTCGGCGGTTCGGGTCTTCTCGTGTTCCTTTTCCCTGAATTGCCTTTGTCGCCAGACCTAGATCACCAGCCTTCTCAAGCGGACGCTCTGTACGAGGCCCAGCAAGAGAAACATGGTCAGTAAGCTCGAGCCGCCATAACTCATCAACGGCAAGGGAATCCCGGTGACGGGCATGCGCCCGATCACCATCCCCACGTTCACCAGAAGGTGAAACAGAATCAGAGCAGCCACCCCCATGCACAGGAACATCCCAGCGCGGTCTGGCGCCATCTGGGCGTTCTGAATAATCTGCATGAGCAGCATGAAATATAAGCTAAGTACGATCACGACCCCCACGAAGCCGTGCTCTTCGGCGAACGTGGACATAATAAAGTCCGTATGTGTCTCGGGCAGAAACCGAAACTGTGTTTGGCTTCCCTGGGCAATTCCCTTGCCCCATACACCGCCGGAACCGACTGCAATGAGAGACTGAATCACCTGATATCCGCTTCCCAGCGGGTCTGCCGCCGGGTCGACGAACGTCATCAGGCGCGCCTTCTGATAATCCTTCAGAAAGAACCATCCGGCGGGGAGCACCAACGCGACGATTAACAGGATCACAACGAGGTGCTGCCATCGCAGCCCTCCGAGGAACACCCCAACCGCTACCATCGGGATTATCGTCAGGGCGGTTCCCAAATCGGGTTCAGCCATGATGAGCAACCAGGGAACGCCGATCACCGCACCCAAGCGCAGTAAATCGCTGAGGGAGAGGTGCTCCGTTCTTACCTCCGAAAGGTACCTGGCTACCACCAATAGTATCACTACTTTTGAGAACTCGGAGACCTGCAAATTAAAGCCTCCGTAGATCGGAATCCAGCTCTTCGCGCCATTGATGCGGGGTGCGAAAAGCAGCACGGCCACGAGTCCCCCGGTCACCAGCAGATAGAAAAGCGGCACCTGCTCGACCATCACGTGGTAATCCACCGTACTCAGAATCGCCATCAGAACGAGACCGACGGCGAGATACAGGCATTGCTTCGCCCAGGAGTTATCGAGCGACGTGGAGGCAGTGGCGCTATAGATCTGAACAATACCAATCAGGCAAATGGACACCACGGAAAACAGCAGCAGCCAGTCGAGGTCCCGAAAACTGTAATTGCGCGCGATCATGGCTGTGCCTCGTCGGGGCGTCCGTCTACCTCTTCCGCGGGCGTCGCGGGCGCGGCGGGGAGTGCTACCGGAGCCGGGTGGCTTGACGCCGTTTGCACTCTGGCCGGTTGCCTCCGGGAGATTTCTCCGCGATTCTTCTTGTCGAAATATGCCTTGATCACGTCGCGCACGATGGGTGCGGCCAGATTGCCGTGCTCGCCGGATTCAAATAGCGTCGCCACCACAATCTCAGGATGGTCGCAGGGTGCAAAGCCGAAAAACCAGGCGTTGTCCTTATAGAGATCCGGGTCCTTCGTCGCCGCCACCAGATCGTTGGAAGCCACCTGCGCGGTGCCGGTCTTGCCGCAGACGGGGATGCCGGGAATCCGTGCCCGGATGCCCGTGCCGCCCTCATTCACCACGGCGTAAAGTCCGCTCACCACGCTCTTGATGTGATCGGGATTCCAGTTGGCCTTGTGCGGCTCCAGTTTGCCGGTGTCGGATTTGACGACGTGCGGTTCTTCCCAGACGCCTCCGTTGGCCAGCCCGCCCATGGCGTACGCAAGCTGAATCGGGCTCACCGTCAGCGCGCCCTGGCCGATAGCGACCGAGATGGTCTCTCCCGCGTACCACTTCTGCCGATAGTTTTCCATCTTCCAGCGCGTGCTCGGCACGGTGCCGGAGGCTTCATGGGGAAGGTCAATCCCTGTCTTCGAACCAAACCCGGCCATTTCTGCATACTTGGCGATCTTATCGATTCCCAGCATATTTCCCACCGTGTAGAAAAACACGTCGCAGGATTGCGCCATCGCCGTGTGAAGATTCACGCTGCCATGCCCGCCCTTCTTATGGCACTTGAAATAGCGCCCGTAGAAAGAAGCACCGCCGCTGCAGGAAACGCGGAAATTGTCATCGATCAGCCCCTCTTCAAGACCCGCGATCGCGATGATCGGCTTGAACGTCGAACCGGGCGCAAGCTGCGCCTGTATGCCCCGGTTCAGGAGCGGATTGAACGGGTTGTTGACAATCTCCCGCCAGTCCTCGGCGCGAATGCGGCCGGAAAGCCGGTTCGCATCGTAGGTGGGGCGGCTCACCAGCGCCAGCACCTCGCCGTTGCGAGGGTCGAGCGCCACCACCGCGCCGCGCTTGCCGTCCATGGCGAGTTCCGCCACCACCTGAAGATCGAGGTCGATGGTGAGCATCAAATCCTTGCCGTTCACCGCCGGCTTCTCGCCGATGCGATAGCGATGATTGCCCGCGCTGTCCACCACCACCTGGCGTTTGCCATCCACGCCCATCAGCGTCTCGTTGTGCGTGCGCTCGACACCGGATTTCCCGATCACGTCGCCTTCCGAATAGCGGGCGAACTCGAGCGTGTCGAGTTCCCGCTCGCTCACCTCGCCCACATAGCCGATCAGGTGCGCGGCGATGCCCGTGGAAGGGTAGAGCCGCCGCTGTTCGCGGATGAGCTCCATATCGGGGTAGTTGGGCATGCGGCGGTGCGCTTCCACGAATGCCACCTCGCCCGAATTAAGCTGCTCCTTGACGATGATCGGCTCGTAGCGGGCGCGTTTGCTGAAGCGGTTGAGGCGCGCCAGCAACTCGGAGGCATCCACTCCCAGCCCCTCGGCGATGCTGCGGAGCGCGCCTTCCTGCACGCCTTCGCGCGAAAGAATCACGCTGAACGACGAACGGTTATCCACGATCACGCGGCGTTCGCGATCAAGGATCTTGCCGCGCGGAGCGAGAATGGGAAGGCTCTTGATGTGGTTGTCGTTCGCGCGCGCCGCGTAGGCGTCCGCCTGGACGATCTGAAGCTGCCAGAAGCCGGCGATCAGGAAGAGGAAAACGGCAAAGACGGCGTACTGGAACAGCGAGAGGCGGAAGTCCACGCCGCGCCGGTCTTCCCGTGCGAAAACGGCGCCGGACCCGAAGACTTTCCCGAAATTTCGAGGGAATTCCCGCACCCCAGCCTCACTCAAGCGGACTCGCGCGTCCTGTCTAATATGTTAAACAAAAAGATTCCCACCACCGCATTCAATAGTCCCGAAATTGCCATTCTTCCGAGGTCGAGTTCGAGCGGAATGTGCAATACCGAGTTCGAGAGAACCCAGTAGAAAACGCGATGAAACGAAAAGAAAAACAGCACTAGCAGAAAACGCACCGCCCAATGGTCCACTTCGAAGCGCATCCCGACCGTGGCGGTGAAATAGCCCACCAGCGTTTTCGCAATACCGAACATACCGATCGGGTGGTGGGAGAGCGTGTCCTGAAAGAGGCCGAGGGCGCAGCCGAAAGTCGTACCCAGAATCTGACGCCTCCACATTAACGGAAAATACACCACCAACAGCAATGGCATTTCGAGAAAATTCAAAAAACGAAACGTCGCCGGCACATAAATCTGAAAAAGCACTGCCAATAAAGATGCAAGCAACAGCACCCACCACGGAAAACGGATGATTTGCCGCTCATGCGGGGAATCGATTAACAAACGATCGGCATCGACTCTCATCGTTGGTTCGGGGCTGCCGTCTTGACGGGCGCGGCTTTCACGGGCGCGGCCGGCGAAGGCGCCGGCGTGCTTCTGATGGTGGTGTTCGCGCTCGCGCCGGCCGGTGCCGCCGCTGGGGCACCCGTCCCGCGCACACCCGGAAGTGTGGCTCCCGTCGTCCCCGTTCCCGTCGCAGCAGTTCCCGTCACCGCGGGCCCGGCCACCGCAGGTTCAGTTGTCGTGGCGTCCGTCGCGGCCGTGCCTGCCCCGGGCGGAGCGGGCGCGCGGTTGAAATCAGGCGGCGGCGTGCCTACCGAACCGCCGCCGAAGGGATGATTTTGCGATTGGCCGATCCGCCGGTAGCGGTCGAGCAGCCGGTCCGCATCCGTTGCCAGCGGGCTTCGCGCCGGTGGCGTGTGCGTCTGCGCGGGAGTTGCCGTGCCCGTGGCGTTCGAGCCGGGCGGAACACCCGCGGCATTCGCGCCGGCAGCCCCCTCGGCGGGCGGCGTGGCGGAAGTTTCTCCCATGCTCACTTCGGGCAGTTCTTCCAGAGTCTTCTCGGGCGCGGGCGCCAGCGGCGGGATGGCTTCCGTCGCCACTGGCGGCACCGTTTGATGTACCGCTTCCAGCACGATCAGAACTTCATCCAGCCCCCGCTGCATAGCGGCTGGCTCCACATAGATATCCTGGAACGCATTGCCTTGGGCGACCGACACTACCGGCCCGATCGGCAGCCCTCTCGGGAAGACGCGGTCGTCGCCGGAACTGTAAAACCACTCATCCTTTTCCACCACCAGATGGCTCTCGACGTAATCCACCATGCAGCGCCGCTGCCCGAGGCCCCGTAGCGTTCCCACCACGCGCCCCTTTTGGGAGATCACGCCCATCGCGAAACTCGGGTCTGTAATCAACATCACCTGAGCCGTATTGGGGTAGGCGTCCAGCACGCGCCCCACTACGCCCGTTCCGTTGATCACGGCCATTCCGCTCACCAGACCGTCGCTCGCGCCGCGGTCCACGAAAACCACTTGCGAGGAGGGCGCGGCATTCGTGCCGATGATCCGCGCGGCGATGGTGCGGGAAGGAATTCTCTGCTTGAATTCGAGCAGCCGGTCCGCGCGATCGGCGGTGGCCAGTTCCGCCTTGAGGAATTCGTTCTGCCGCCGGAGCGTATCCACCTGCGATTTCAGCGCGACGTTGTCCTTACGGGCGGATCGCAGATCGACGTATCCCTCCACCGCATCCGTCACGGCGGATTTCGCTCCATCGAGAATCATCGCCAAAGGGGTCACCGCGGAGATCGCCCACACCCGGACAAGCCGGATATCCTGCTGGTTGCGCACCTGTACGCCGAGCATCACCAGTTGCGCCGCGAGGATCAGCACCAGCACAAGCACGCCTCGGTACCGGGTGAGCAGCGTCTCCATGTCGTCCCGCTTCCGCCTGGCGGCGGATTGGTTTCTCAGTTTCCTCTTTCGATATTATCGGCGCGGTTCGCGATACCACGCTCCGCCGCCGGCGAATCCAGATGTCCCGCCTAGTCGATGGCAACGCGCCGCAGCAACTTGAAATCGGTCAGCATGCGTCCGGTCCCCAGAACCACCGACGCCAGCGGATCCTCGGCAACGGAGACGGGCAAGCCCGTTTCTTCCCGAATGCGCCGGTCCAGGTTTTTGATGCGCGCGCCGCCGCCCGTGAGTACAATCCCGCGGTCGCTGATATCGGCGCTGAGTTCCGGCGGCGTGCGCTCCAGCGCCACGCGAATGGCGTTCATGATAGTATCCACGCATTCCGAGAGCGCCTCGCGAATCTCGGAATCGCAAATCGTCACCGTCTTGGGCACGCCCTCGATCAGGTTCCGCCCCTTGATCTCCAGCGTGAGCGGCTTATCGAGTGGGTAGGCGGAACCCACTTCCATCTTGATCATCTCCGCCGTCCGCTCGCCGATCAGCAGATTGTATTTCCGCTTCATGAACTGCATGATGGCGTCGTCAATCTCGTTGCCGGCCACCCGCACCGATCTCGAATAGACAATGCCGGAGAGCGAGATCACAGCGACGTCGGTAGTGCCGCCGCCGATATCCACCACCATGTTGCCGGAGGGTTCGGTGATCGGGAGTCCCGCGCCGATGGCAGCCATCATCGCCTGCTCCACCAGAATCACTTCGCTCGCCTTTGCGCGGTAGGCCGAATCCATCACGGCCCGCTTCTCCACCTGAGTGATCTCGCTCGGCACGCCGATCACAATGCGCGGATGCACCAGCATTTTGCGCCCGTGCGCCTTCTGGATGAAGTAGTTCAGCATCCGCTCCGTGACTTTGAAATCGGCGATCACGCCGTCTTTCATCGGGCGAATGGCGACAATGTTTCCCGGCGTGCGGCCCAGCATCTCCTTGGCTTCCTTGCCGACCGCCTCTATCTCCCCATTGGTCTTGTTGATTGCGACGATCGACGGTTCGTTGACGACAATGCCCCGGTTCTTCATGAAAACGAGAGTATTGGCCGTGCCAAGGTCGATCGCGAGATCGTTGGAAAAAATACTAAACAGTGACCGTGCGTTCATGCGGAAGTTCTAAACCTTAGGTTGAACAATTTCGGGCTCCCGCGGATCAGATTCCCGATATCGGTTCTCCGAAACCTCGCGAAAAGCGTCGGCTAGCCCTGCCAATTCCAAAAGAACGGCGCGCGGGAAAAGAGGAGGCGGTTCCACGCCGGCGGGAATCTCAAGGCTCGTGATTGTGCGCGGATCCACGGAACTCCCAGCCAATTGCAAATGTAGCATACTGGCTCCAACGCCACCACACCCGCGCAAACAATTGTAAACAGAAACTTTTTCCATCGCGGCACGGCCGAATTTGCACTCGCGGCCAGGCGAACCCAGGCCAGGGCCGGGGTTGGCTTCGCAAGAGCAATCGCTTTTTTGAAATAGTAGAAAAACAGGAGCTTCGAGGACGATTGTGGCGAAAGGCGCGGCGACCAACGGATTTTTTGATCTTGTGATCGTGGGTGGCGGCATTATCGGAGCCGGAGTGGCTCGAGACGCGGCCCGGCGCGGCTTGCGCGCCGTCCTCCTTGAAAAGAACGATTTCGGCTCGGGAACGACGGCCGGGTCCACGCGCCTGATTCACGGCGGTCTGCGCTATCTCGAAATGCTCGATTTTGGCCTTGTGCGGATGGACCTGCGGGAGCGGGAAACACTCCTTCACATTGCTCCCCACCTGGTGAAGCCGCTTCGCTTTCACCTGCCCTATTTCAACGCAAGCTGGTTCTATCGCACCAAGATGAAGATCGGCTTGGGTCTGTATGACCTGCTCAGCTACGACAAGAGCCTGCCCAATCGGCGATATGTTCCGGTCGCGGAAATCGCTTCCAGTGAGCCTGCCTTGCGCCGCGAGGGATTGCGCGGAGCAAGCACCTACTATGACGCCCAGGTGAACATGCCGGAGCGGCTTTGTCTGGAGAACGTTCTCGATGCGGAGCAGCACGGCTGCACCGTCAGAAACGGCGTGGAGGTAACGGGAGCGCTTCACGAGAACGGGCGAGTGGCAGGAGTATGCATCCGCAATGAAGCGGGCGAAAGCGAAGAGATTCGCGCCAGACTGGTCTGCAACACGAGCGGCCCCTGGTTCGATGGCGTGGCCGCGCGCTTGCAGCCGGAATCACCGCGCCGGGTGCGCATGACGAAAGGGGTTCACCTGGCCCTTGAACCGCTCAACCACGAGGCCTGGGTGCTGTTTTCGCCGGTCGACCGGCGACTCTTCTTCATGATTCCCTGGATGGGAATGAGCTGGCTCGGAACCACCGATACCGATTTCGACGGTGATCCCGCCGACGTCGCGGCGACGCCCGCCGATGTCGAGTACCTGCTGAAATCGGCCGAGTATTATTTCCCCGCCGTTCGCAAGCAGACGCTTCGTTTTACGAATGCGGGTGTGCGCGCGCTCGTTACCCATCCCGGTAAGGAATCCGCCGTTTCCCGTTCGCACCAACTGGTTGATGGAGAGCGCCAGGGCGCGCCGGGGTTGGTTTCGGTGGTGGGCGGCAAGATCACCGGATATCGGGCCATTGCAGAGGAAACAACGGATCTGATCGTCAAGCGTTTAGGCAAGGGCGGGGCATGCGATACGGCCTCTTCGCCGCTGCCGGGGGCCGTGAACGGGGAAGCCGCCGGGCGCTGCGCGAAGGAAGCGATGGAGGCCGGAATAGCCGCGGATTCCGCCGCGGCGCTGCTGCCTCTCTATGGCGCCCGGCTCACCGAACTCACCGCTTTCTGCCGCCGGGATGCTTCGCTCGCCGAAAAGATCCATCCGGACTATCCGGAGATTCGCGGGCAAGTAGGTCTGGCGATTGACCAGGAGCATTGCCGCAATCTCGACGATTTCCTTGCGCGCCGCACCGCGCTCGCGTTTTCACCGGACCAGGGCCGGAAGGCCTTGGAAGCGGTTGTCTCCCTCATGGCGGCGAGACTAGGCTGGGATGCGGGCGAAACCAGCCGGCAGCGGGCACGCTGGGATGCGTACCTGAGTCGAACCTCTGGCGCGGGCAAGGCATAGGTCCAAAGCCGCCAGACGCTCAGAAACGGAAGTAGAGGAACGGCACCGCATTCGGAACTCGAAAGACGGATGCCAGCGAGAGCAGCAGGAGCAGCCACGCCACCCCTGCCGGATGCCAAGGCCGCCCTTCCATCGTTCGCAGCAGCGGCCCATGAAGGGCCTTCCAATGGAAGAGCCAGAATCCCGCCAACAGGATTGCCACCAGCAATTGCTGCTCGCTGAGCGTGGCCAGCGCGGGCATCGCCCAGCCCCCGTCCGCGAGGCTTGCGAACACCAGTTCCGCTTGCGAGAGGCTTTCCGCCCGGAAGAAGACCCAGCTGATGGCCGTGAGCGCCTGCATCATCGCCACGGCGGCCACGGTCATCGCCCAACCAGGGACTGGTGAGGACTTCCACCATCGTTCCAGGTGCGCCTGCATCAGCCGGTAGACCAACACGAGCGCTCCCCAGTAGATTCCCCAGACGGCGAACGGCAGAGTGCTCCCATGCCAGAGGCCGCAGACGAGCATCGTAAGAAGCAATCCTCCATAAACCGGCAGCGCACCGCGGCGGCGGATGCCCGGCAGCGCCAGATACACGTAGTCCCGCAGCCATTGGGAGAGCGTGATGTGCCAGCGCCGCCAGAACTCCGCCGGATTTGTGGCCAGGTACGGCCATTGGAAGTTCCGGGGTAGCCGGATGCCCAGCAGAAGTCCGCTGGCCAGCGCCATGTCGGTGTAGCCGGCGAAGTCGCAATAGATCTGGACGGAATAAGCCAGCACTCCGAATAGCGCCAGGGTGCCCGTAGTCTCCGGAGCGGCATAAAGGCTGTTCGCCACCAATGCCGCGTTATCCGCGATCACCACCTTCTTGAACACTCCATGCGTAAACAGCAGCGCCGCCTGCCAGAGAACGCCTGCGTCCGGCCTCACGTGCCGGGATTTTGGGAAGAAATCGTCATAGCGCAGAATAGGTCCCGCGCTCAGCTTCGGGAAGAACGAAAAGAACAGCAGAAAGCGAAGCAGCGGTGGCCGCTCGGGGATGTCACCCCGGGCGCAATCCACTACCCAGGCGATGGCCTGCAGCGCATAGAAGCTGAGCCCCACGGGCATTGTCCAGGATGCGGGATCCTGCCAATTGCTGCTGGCGCCTCCTATCGAAAGCCACTGGCTGCCGTACTTGAAAAGCAGCAGCGGGGCGAGGGCCAGGGTGATTCCAAGCCCGCTTGCGACCCTGCGCAAACCCTTGCCCTTGGCGCTGCGCGCCGCGTTGCCGCAGAACCAGGCGGCCGCGCTTACGCCCAGAAGCAGGAGCGGGTACCACCATGCCGCCAAACTATAAAAGAAATAGCTCGCTAGAATCAAAGCAGCCGTAGCGCCGCGCTTGCGCAACAGTGTGGCCACCGTCCACGCGGCCAGAAGGAACACGACATAGGCGAAGGAGTCAAACGCCATCGGAATGGCCCGCCCCTTCTATGGCTTCCAAAATCGATTCCGTAAAGCGCCCTGCGCCCTTGTGGTTAAAGTGCACGGTGTCCATGAAGTCCGTGCAATCGGTGTTGAGAGCGGGTGCAAGTTCCGTACCGGGAGTCTCGCTCACAATCGCGGCGATGGCATCTCGCATCTCGCGGCGAAATGGCGGAGGATACTGCGTGAAGCCGGGGTCGTAATAAGAAGCCGGTGCAACGATCACCTTCGGCGTCATCTCGCGCAGAAGCAGGAGCAAATGGCGGAAGCGGCGGAGTTCCCGGGCGTCCACGGCCATCGGGACACCCGCGCGTGCGTTGAGGCCGGCCAGCACCCGCTCAAACTCACCCAGGCGGGGGTCGGCGGCGGCGCGCAGCGCGGGCATTCGGTCCGCCAGCGTTGCAAGCGGCGTTGCATCGCACGCGGAGAACGTGTTGCCGTTTTCCGCCATCGGCCCTTCCGCCTGCATGTCCGCAAGATGCGCCTGCAAAGCCTCCGTTTGCCGCCGGTGCAAGTTGGGTGAGAGTGCCGCGCTGCGGAGTTCACCGCTGTAGAGCATCGGGCGCAACAGCACCGGCCCCGCGTAGTTGACGTAATCGAGAGGCGTGGAAACGTGAGCGCCAAGACGTTCCAGATCCTTGGCGGAGAGGATAGGCTTTGCCAGTGCCAGATCATTTTCGAGAAAGTCGAAATCCTTGCGCTCACTGAAGTGTTCCGGAGCCGTGAGCAGGACGACCACCGCGGGACGCAGGCCCTGCTCCCGTGCCATCGTTGCCATCCGTTCCAGCAGAAACCAGTGCGCGCTAGGCACTCCGAGGTTGAGTGCGAAATGCGAGCGGGCTTTCTCGTTGAAAGCATTCACGAGAAAGCCTTCGCCGGCAATCGAGTTGCCGAACACCAGCACATTCGCCCTCGGATGCAACTCGCACAGGCGCTTCCGGAAAAGCACTTGGGCGGAGCCGCTATCAATTGAGATCAGCGCCCCGGCGGCGGGGCCCCAGAACCAGGCCACGCCCGCGAGGCATGCCGCCAGCAGAGCGAGATTCAGGGTCCATCCGGGAGCGTGCCGCTTCGCCATGCGCGTGAATCTCAGAGTCTACCAGACGGCCATTCGGAGGGATGCGCCAACCACGCAGCGGTCGACGGTCCGGCCTTCAAAGCGGGGCGAGAAAGCGCGTGGACGTGCCCGTCCACCAGCCGGCGCTCGCCATGCGCCCGGAGCGGTTATGCACCACGCGCGGCTGGATGAGGATCAGAACTTCCGAGTCTTCCTTGACGTTCGTGGTCTGACGGAAGAGCGCCCCAATGCCGGGCATTTGGCTGAGCCCCGCGAGGCCGCTCAGGTTCCGCGCTTCCTCCTTCCGAAGCAGGCCGGCCACGGCGATCAACTGGCCGTTCTCCATCCGCAAGCGCGTCGTGGTTTCGCGATTGGAAAGCACGGGGATGCCGTTCGAACTCTCGCCGGTAAGCAGGGAGACGCTGACCGTGAGGTCCATCGTCACGGTGTCGCGCCAGACGACGGGCTTCGCCTTTACCTGGAAACCGATCTGCTTGAAATCCACCTGCGGGAAGAAGACGGATGAGCCCGGTTGCTGCGTCGGGCCGGATAGAAAACTCGATTTCAGAATTGGATACTCCTGCCCGAGGCTCAGCGTGCTCTCCTTGCCGGAACTCCCGCGCACTTCCGCCCGGTAGATGGTCTTCGAATCGCTGCGGCTCATGAAGGCAACCGCTTCCGATGAGGCGATACCGATTCCCACAAGCGAAGCGCCCCCGCCGAAGCTGAGGTAGTTCAGGAACCCCTCGGCGGGCGATATCTGATTGTTCAGCCAGGTCGTGAAGACGCGCACCGGAAACGAAGTGGGCAGGTTCAGGCCGAACCGGTCCATGGCGCGCCGCGTCACCTCGCGGAACTCCACTTCCAGCACCACGTCCTGCGGGTATCCGAACAGTTCCTCGCACAGTGCCTGGGCGGCCAGCACCTTGGCGTAGCGGTCCCGGATGAGCAGCAATCGGCGAGAGGCGTCCACCATCACCGTGCGGATCTCAAGAGCCTGCCGCACGGTATTCGCGATCTCGGTAGCGTCCTCGTTCGCGATCGCCTGCGGCAGCGGAATCGCAATCGCCGCGGCGGGCTCGAATTGCGTCTGCATATTGGCGCTGTTCGTCGCCACCAGCAGCAGGTTCCCGGAAACGGGGATGGCGATGGTGTTCGTAACCAGTTCGAGCGCGTGGATCGCCTGACGATAGTTCGCCCCGTCCAGATTCAGCCGCACCGGGGCCGCTTCCTGCACGCTCTCGTCGAATACGGCGTCCAGCCCGTAGCCCTTGAGCACCGTTTCCCAAAGCTTCCTGGCCGTTGCGGCCTCGTTGATGTCCCGCACGGCATCCGTCGCCTCCAGGCGGATGGGGGGAAGCGGACGGCGCGTGGCAGCGAGCGTCTCCGCGTCGATGCTGCCGAGGAGAGCCTCCTCCTGACCGCGGGCCTCCGTCGGCGGCGCTTCCGGAGTGCGGGAAGCGGACGGGCCGAAGCGGACCTGCTCATTGCTGGCTGCCGCGGCCAGCATCGCCCGGCTCTGCCGGCTGTAGGTGCTGTAGGGCGAAAGTTGCGCGGCGCGAGAGTAGAGGGAGAATGCGCGCACGTAGTCGCCGGCGCGGGCGGCCTTGGCCGCGTCGCGCGCCAGGCGTTCCGCCTCTCCGGCCAGGCAGCAGCCCGCCAGAACGAAAAGCAGAATCAGCGCGCGCATAGCCACTCTAGAATTGACGCGCCCGGGCCTCGCGGCGTGCAGGAAGATCCTCGAATTGCCAATCCGCCCCGAAACCAGCCACCATAGTCGGCATGGGCTTTCGTGTTCCCGCTCGGTGCAGATGGCTGATGCTGCTGGCGTTTTTCCTCGTGTTGCGGCCGGGCCTTCAGCCGCTGCGGGCGCAATTCTGGGATGTGATTCCTCCGGCCGATCTCGGCAAGATCGGCCTGGATGCGTTTGCCGACAACGAACTGGATCTTCCCTACTACGTGGCGCACTTCCACGAACTGGCCACTTCCATTGAGCGGGATGGGCCGAACCGCGGGTTCATCGTCGCGCCCGTCTGGGGCAAGCTGGAGGAGAACAAGCCGTACAACGCGCGGGTGATGGAGAACATCCTCTCGCTAGCGTTTTTCTACACGCAGAACCGGCCCTGGAACCCGTTCTATAACTCGCCGCAATTGCGCTTCCGGCTGGAGGCGGCACTGAGCTTCTGGCTGAGCAGGCAGAGCCCGGAAGGGATGTTCAGCGAGCATGGGGAGAAGCAATGGAGCCTAGGCGCCACCGCATCCGCCACCAAGTTCATGGGGGAGACCCTTCACTACCTCAAGGACGGTCCCGCCCTGAACGAAGACCTCTTGCAGCAGGTTGCGCAAGCGGACCGCAAGGCCATTCTGGCACTGCTCTATGGGGCGGAACTCTACGAAGAAGGCAAGCAGTTCACCGGTGCCTACTCCGATCTTTGGGCCGGTGCGCTCGCCTATCTGGACCTGCATCCGGACGACGAGATTCGCAAGACCCTGGAGACCCGCCTCATATCGAGCCTGCGCGATTTCCAGAATCCCGTTGGCTACTTCTACGAGGCGGGCGGCCCCGACTTCGGGTCCAACCTCGGCGTGCAATCTAGCAGCATCCGCATGGCCTGGAACTACGCGCGCGGCACGTCTCTCGAAAAGTATTTCCTGGAGCCGTTGCGGGAATACTACATCTGGCTGGTTTGGAACGTCGCGCTGGAGAACGACCGCGGCGGTTATTATTTGAACGCCGCCATCAGCACGACTTCCGAGAAGAGTTGGCTAGCGCTGGATGAAGGAATGCCCTATCGCAATGGCACTCCTCTTGCCGAGCAGATTCGCCTGGCGCGGGCGTTTGAACTGGATAAGGCCGCCTACGACAAGTGGCTCAAGTCTCGACGCCTGGTGCTCGCGCGCGCCTGGCCCAAGGTGCCGGACCTCGAAGTGGGGTCGCCCGAAGCGTACAGCCCCTACACGTTCCTGCACCGGCGACATTACGACTGGAGAGCGGAGGAAGCCCTCTTTCGTGACGCGCTCACCACGCTTCCCTGCACGGATCCTCACCCGTTCAACCACATCAAGAAAGAACCGGGCCGCAATGCGCTTTACTTTTTCGCCAATCGCCCCACGGCATATTACTTTGCTTTCGCGGCTGGCGAGGCAATCCGCCCCCGGCAGACCCTGGGCTTGACGATGCTTCGTTCGCAGCGCGACGGCCCTGTGATGCTGGGCCAGCCCGGCACCGGCGCGTTCGCCTGGGGCACGCGGCCAAAGGGCTCGGAGGACGTCTACGAATCGACGCGAGTGGCCCCCGTTTTCACCTCGGACAAGGTGGGCGTGGTCATCAAGGACGGGCCCAATTCGATGGCGGAAGGCGATGTCGTCCTGAGCTACCCCTTGGGCGCGGGGACGAAAACGATCACGCTGCGGAGAGACCGCATCGACGTGGAGATTCGCCACCCCGGCGCATTTATTGAGCAGCTTCCCTTGCTGCCCAAGGGCGGGCAGAGCGTGGACTTGAAAGGCTCCAGCGCGGGCTTTGATCGCTTCAAGGTCGAGTTTAAGGGAGCGAAGGCGAGCCTCGGCGAGAGCCGGGAAATCGACGGCCCTCGCAAGCTGCAACTCCTCTTGTTGGAAGCGGCCGGCACCCTGAGTTACTCGCTCCGGTTCTGAACGTGCTCCCCGGGGCTACGAGCGCAGAACGCTGAGCAGCGCGGCAATCAGTTCCGCCTGCTCGGCGTCGGTGAGTTCCGTGCCGTCTTTCTGCACATAAAGCGTGTCAAACGCGCGGTGTGCGCGCGTCTCGATAATCAGTACGTCGATATCCACGTCCTGCTCCGCCATCGTGCGGGCGATGTCGTAGAGCAGGCCCTGCCGGTCCGGCGCGCCGATTTCCACCATCGTCAGCGTGGGAGAAACGCCGTTCCGCGCGTAGACGTAAGGCTCCATGCGGCGCGGGCCGCGCGGGCTTCGCGGCACGCCGCGCCGGGGCACCACGTCGGCGGCCTTCTCGCCATGGCGAAGAACGCGATCCATGCGGCGCACGAGTGCATCCTGGTCTGAGGGGTTGAGCGTCAGCGAACGTGTTGGATCTTCAAACTGGAACCTCAGCACGGCGACGTCCTGCGAATTGCGGAAAGCATCCGCGAGAAGGATGTTCTGCCCCATCCCGGCTAGAACGCCGGTCGCTTCCGCGAACAGCCCGGGGCCGTCCCCGCTGACGGCGATCAGTTCGAAGGAACGCTCCCGCGGCCACAGCCGCACGGCAGGTTCCCCGCGCAGCTTGGCCAGATAAAGGTCATGCTGCTCGCGGATTTGCGAGGGCAGGAAAATGCGCAGATAGCGCGTCGAGAAGCCTTCAAGGAACGCCAGTTGCTGCGCCGTGAAATCGCCGTCCGCCCCGATGCGTTCGCGCGCCACCTGATTCTCGAGAACGATCTGCGTCACGCGATAGGCGCTCCACAGTTGATCCATGCGCCAGGGGGTGAGCGCGCCGGGGTAGACCCCCCGGATATCCGCGTAAGTGAGCAGGGTGAGGCAGCGCAGCAGCGGAAGAGTGTCGATCGCGCGAGCGATCTCCCGGCCGGTCCCGGGGTCGGAGAGATCCCGCGTTCGCATCGCCGTCGAAAGCAGTAAATGATGGCCGATCAACGCCAGAATCGCTTCGGCGTCCCGCGCATCCGCGCCGATTCGCTCCAAGGCTTTCTCTGCGAGCGCGCGGCTCCGCTCCGCATGCCCCTCAACGCCGTCCTTCTTGCCGATATCGTGAAAAATAAGGGCCAGGATCAGCAGCGGCTGGGATTGCGTCTGCTCGGCCAGATCGAGCATTCGCGGGTCAAGATCGCGCTGGCCGCGCCCCAGCTCGCACAGCGCGTCGATGCACACAAGCGTGTGCTCATCCACCGTGTAGCGGTGATAGTAGTCGCGTACCAGCAGGGAATCGATGTCGTTCCATTCGGGGAACAGCGTTGCCAGAAATCCCGTGCGCTCCATCGCGCGAATCGCCACGTCGGCATGTGGTGTTTCGAGCACCGCCCACAGCGCGTCTCGCACGGAGACGCGTCTGCCCAGTTCCAGATCCGGCTGCTCAAGAAAGCGCGCGACCCGCTCCACCGTATCGCCACCCAATTCCAGCCCATGCCGGCCCGCGAACGCAAACAGCCGCCAAACGCGGGCTTCGTCGGTTTCGAGCAGTGCGGCGTTCCTTGCGTAAACCCGGTTGCGGCTCACGGAAAAGTCGTTGTTGCCGAGGCGGTTCCTCCATCGCTCAATCCCGGTCATCAGAGCCGACGTATTGGAATGGAAGCGCTCCTCCCAGCGCTCAATCTCGCGGTAGATCGCGCGAGCGAAGCGGTAATGCTCCCGTGCCCAGCGTGTGGCGTTCTGGCCGCGGCGGGCAAGCAATTCCAGCCATTCCTCCTGCGGATCGAACAGCAGCACGTTCTGGTTGCGGCGCTCTTCAAAATGCAGAAAACAGCGTACGGCGGCAATGTGAGCGGTGGCATTTTGCTCGAAGCGCAGCCAGCGTCCCGGCTCGTTCCAGAATGGGCTCTCTTGTTTCAACAGAGAGAGCCAGCGGACCGAATGCAGATCCCGCAGCCCTCCCGGGCCGTCCTTGACGTCGGGTTCGAGGTGATGGATGGTGTGCTGAAACGTGTGCCACCGGGCGTCGATCAGATCGAACAGGCGTCCGGCGATCCGGTCCCGCTTCTCCCGCAGCAGTTGCGCGCGGGCTTTCTCGAAACTGAGCAGCAGGCTGGCGGAGCCCGCCAGTGGCCGTGCATCGAGAAGGCTCAGGTATAGCTCTGTATTGCCGGCCTGGAACTGCGATACTTCCAGCATGCTTCGCACGGAGTGCGAAGGCTCCAGCCCCAGATCCCAGAGCGCCTGCGTGACGGGCCGTACCGCCGCCCGCAGCGCCTCCGAACTGGCATCGGGCGCATGCACGAACACCAGATCGATGTCGGAGCAAGGGTAGAGTTCCGAGCGCCCAAATCCTCCGCACGCATACAGCGCCACGCGCGACAAGGCCTGCCCCGTCGCGGACGCGGGATCCTTGACGGCATCGGACAAAACGCGCAGCACCTCGCGCTCCACGAGTTCGGAGACTTCCCGAATGCAGGCTTCTCCGTCGAGCGTTTCATAGAAGCGGTCGCGAATCGCCAGCCATGCCGGGCTAGAGCGCAGTTTCTCCACGTTCATCATTGCGGATGCGGACGGCCTCCATGACATCGTAAACGAAAATCTTGCCGTCGCCGATCCGGCCCGTCCGCGCGGCGCCGACAATCGCCTGGATCGCGTCTTCCATCTGGCCGTCGGCAAGCACCGCCTCTATCTTCATCTTCGGCAACAGGTCCACGACGTATTCCTGGCCGCGGTAAATCTCCGTGTGTCCCTTCTGTCTGCCGTGTCCTTTTACCTCCGTCACCGTCATTCCGGCGACGCCGAGGCTTTTCAGCGCTTCCTTCACGGCATCGAGTTTGAAGGGCTGGATGATCGCTTCAATCTTCTTCATGATTCTCCTCAATTACGTTACCGTGGAACCTCCGCCGCCGGGCGGAAGGGTGCCGGGCTCGGGCCGTGACCGGTCCGCGTGGCCCGCCTACGATTCCAGATTGTATGCTTCTTCCCCGTGGAGGGCGATGTCGAGACCGTCGATTTCGTGCGATTCCGCCACGCGCACACCCACAAGCGCGTCGCACACCTTCAGAATCACAAACGTCGCCACGGCGGCCAGGATGGCGGCGAGAAGGCTCCCGAGCAACTGGTTCACCGCCTGCATCGGGTTCCCCTCAAGCAATCCAAGCGCCGTCGCATTTCCGGCCGCATCCTTGTAGACCGTGTTCACGGCGGTTGTCGCGAATACGCCCGTGAGCAGCGCGCCCAGGAAGCCGCCCGCGCCGTGGATGCCGAAGGCGTCGAGCGCATCGTCGTAACCGAACTTCTTTTTCACCACCACCACCATCAGGTAGCAGAAGATCCCCGCCGCGAAGCCGATGATCATGCTCGCGTCCGGAGTCACGAACCCCGCGCCCGGAGTGATGGCCACCAGGCCGGCGACCGCGCCGGAGATGCCGCCGAGAACGCTCGGCCTTCCATCGCGCCACCATTCCATGAGGAGCCACCCCAGCGTCGCCGCCGCCGCGCCCAGATGCGTGGTCACGAAGGCGTTGGCGGCCAGCCCGGACGCCCCCAGTGCGCTGCCGGCGTTGAAGCCAAACCAGCCTACCCACAGGAGGCACGCGCCAATCAGGCTCAGCGTCAGGTTATGCGGTTTCATCGGCTCAACGCCGTAGCCCCGGCGCTTCCCCAGATAGAGAGCGCACACCAGGGCCGATACGCCGGAGGAGATATGCACCACCGTCCCGCCCGCGAAGTCGAGGCAGGGAATACCCGCCGGGCCGAATGCGTTCAGAAATCCGCCGCTTCCCCACACCATGTGGGCCAGCGGGAAATACACCAGCAGGCCCCATAACACCGTGAAGAGAAGCATCGCGCTGAACTTCATGCGTTCGGCGAAGGCTCCGGAGATCAGAGCCGGCGTAATCACCGCGAACATCATCTGAAACACCATGAAGGTCAGGTGCGGCAAGGTCGCGGAGTAGGTGGCGTTCGGTTCCATACCCACGCCGCGCAGCATTGCGTATTCGAAACCGCCAAAGAACGAAGTTCCGGTGCCGAAGGCGATGCTGTAGCCCACCACCGCCCACAGAACGCTCATCACGGCCATCAGCGCGAAGCTGTGCATCATCGTGCTGAGCGCGTTTTTCCGGCGCACCAATCCGCCGTAGAAAAGCGCAAGCCCGGGGCCCGTCATCATCAGGACCAGGGCGGCGCTCACCAGGATCCAGGCGTTATCGGCGGAAGATTGCGCCGCGGCGGTGGCCGCTTCCACTGCCTTTAATCGCTGGTCCAGCGTATCCGCCTGCTGGCCGAAGCTCAGCAGGGGATACAGGCCCAAAATCGCCATCGGGAGGGCTGCTCGAAAGGTACTTTGTGTAGTCATCGCGCTTAATTCCGCTTCCTCTGAAATTGACTAGTGATGCCAATTTTAGCCCGAAGCCGGATGCGTGCATATTCAAAAAATCTAATGGAAGGGATCGATTCCTTTTAGTACAAGTTATATTCGCCGACCCTCGAAGACGCTTTTCGGAACCGCTCCGCACCAGCCGTTTGCCAGTGCCGCCTCTCCGCGAGCGTCCCCGCATGAAGCCGATTGCTACTTTTAATAAGGTGATCTGAACCGGGGCGGGAATTCGCTTCCTTGGCTAGAGAATTCCCGCCGCCCGGCGTCGATTGTGACGCCTGGCGAAGGATCCATCGCATGCCACTTCAATATCCGCCCTTCGCGGCCAGCACACGCATCCAGGATGCATACCGGAATAATCCGACAATGAAACGCCGCGAGGACGGCCCCGGCGTGGTACTGGTGCAGATGGCTCTCCTTGAACTCGGATACAAGATGCCGATTTCCACCCGCAAGACGGGGAAACCGGATGGCATCTATGGCGACGAAACCCACAACGTCGTCTTCCAGTTTCAGAAGGATAAGAAGCTGAAATTCGACGGAATCGCGGGAAACAAGACCCTTGATAAGCTGGATCAGTTGATGGTGGCGAAATCCGGGAAGATTCCCGTGCCATCGCCCCCCGTCGCTCCGCCCACTCCTCCCGCGATTCCGCCCAGTCGCGACTACAAGATTGGCACGGACGACCCGACCATCACGCCGGACCCTGGTTCGGGCGTATGGGGAGCCAAGAGTGCCGAACTCTCTTACATCGCGCTAAAGCAGATCATGCTGGACCCAACATTTATCGGTACGGCCACGCTCACCATTGGCGACGACGCGGTGAAGCACCTGCTCCAATACTTAGGCAACTCCGGTCGTCCATACACCATCGACCTCGAAGGAATGGTGGATGAAGTTCCCACCGCGAAAAAGATGATGGAGTTTGAGGTGGATCAGGCCAAGGCTTTCGTGGAAACGCTGCCCCCGGGCGTCCATCAGATTACCTCCAGGACCGCCGAGAGTTCGTACAACTATAAGAAGGAATCAAAGAACTGGTTCTTCGCGGTAGGGGGCTACTCGGTTTGGGGCAAGGGCACGGCGACCGTCACGGATACGCCAACCGGCAAGGAGTATGTCCTGGCGTTCGAGTACAAGTTCTTTGACCGCTACAACTGGGACAATGGGAAGGCCGTAACCATCGCCGGAATCACCGTTACCGATGCGTTCATGGGGGAGTTCCACAAACAGGGGCTTGCCCGCGAGTACGATGAAATAGGCTCGTTGCGGCGCACCTTCCGCTGGAAGCATGGCGGATTGATTCCACTAGGGCAGTTTGATGCGCCAGGAAGCCGTTCCTGAGAGGTGGAACCCCAAGATGCAGACCCGAAGGATGGGCGTAAGATCAATCCTGCTGAGCGCGATCGTGCTCGCGTCAATGTCCTGTGGAGGAGCTGAGCAAGTGGCCAAGAACGACATTGTTCTTTCCGATTGGGAAACCGTAATGCACGTGAAGTTTCCGCCCGGCACGGAAGCGCTTGGGCTGATGAAAGTCGAAGAGCGGGATGACCTGGTCCGCCTGAAGGTGCGAATGCCGGCGGCGGCGTGGCCCGAATTTCTGAAGAGCGCCCCCATCGACGAACAGGACCTCACGGAGAAGCGGCGTTTCTTCCTTGGGCCGGACGAAGAATGGTGGGACCCGTCGAAACCCGCTTCGCTGCCCACCGCGCAAGCCCGCCTGGAAAACGGCAGCGTGCTGAATATCGGTGTGGACCGCGGCGACAGCCAATTTGCCACCGTCTACCTGCTCTGGCATGAAACCTAGGATCGCTGGTTCGCACGCGGTTCCCGGTGCGGCGTTAGTGTGAACGCCTGCTCCTCTGCTTTCCATCTCCTTCCCGGTTACCAATTTCCGATTGCCAAGGAAAAAAAGGCAGCATAGCCGGTTTCGGCATGCTGCCCTTTCGTGCAATCCGGCGGAGGGGGAGCGAAGCCTCACCCGCCGCCGCTTCCTTTTCTCTACTACGGTTCCACGCGCACAAACACGCCCGTGCGTGTGAAGACGCCGTCCAGTTCCGCCACAATCTCGTGGTCGCCCAACGGCAGCGAAGGCACCGTCACGTTGAACTGGTCAAGGCCCGCTCCCGAAAGCCCCGCGAAGCCCACCGTGGCGGGAACGCCGCCGATGGTGATCTTGAGCAGGTCGCGGTCCACCAGCGGCGCGGCACCCTGGAACAGCCGGGCGGGATCGACGGGCGGGTTGGTCGGCCCGAAGCCCGTACCGAAGACCTGGATGACATTTCCGGGTTTCGCCGGACGAGACACGGGGGCGGTCGTGATCAGGCCTGCCGGCCCAACCGGACTGCTGTCAAGATGCAGAGCCGCGGCATACTTGCCGTTCATCGGGCCAAACGTGAAGAACGCAGGCAACACCGGCGTCAAATACACCATCGCCGACTCGGACAATGACCCATTGACGCTCACCACCACCTCCGCGCCGCCCAGCGACACGCCGGCTTGCGGGAGCAGGTTGATCTGCCCTGGACTTACGTACGCGATGGCCGCTTTCTTTCCGCCGATGGTGACTTCCACGCCATCGAGATTCGTGGGCAGCAACCCGCCATGGAAGTCCGACGAGCGCCAGGAACGCGAGGTCTTGGCCAGATTCGTTCCGAAAATGCTCAGCCACGTGTTCACGGCCCCGCCCTGCTCGAAACTGGCGCCGTTTACGATGCCGCCGGAGCTGATGTAGGGGTTCCCCATCGGCGCGAGTTGCACCCGGTACGCCACCGGAATTTCGAAAGTCTGGAACTGGTTGGACGGGCTGGAAACCGTGATCGCGGTTTCATAAAGACCCGGCAGGAAGTTCAGATTTCGCAGGGACGCCGTGATCGTGGTGCCTTCCGGTCCGGAAAGGGCCACGGCCTGCAGCCAGGTTGCCGACGGAGGAATGCTGAGCGAAGCCGTCAACATGTCGCCAGGGCGGCCCAACGTTACCACTTGCGCGGATGGCAGTGCTTCCCCGCTGATGCGAGAGAAGTAGAGCGAACGCGGGCTCACCGGTGCGGGCGCCGGCGTTCCCTCGGGCGGCAATACACGAATCCGCGCGGGCAGTTCCACCACCGCGCTGTTCGAGGTCGAACGGATGCGGATGGTGCCAAGCAGCGTCCCGCGCGTCAGTCCGGTCGGGTTTGCCGTGAACAGCACATTGGTCGGGGTCGTGCCGGTCGTGGTTCGTGCCCTCAGCCAGCTTGCACCGCTCACTTCGATCTCGAAGCTCAGCGGGTCGCCAGTGCTTCCGATGGCCAGGCTCTGGGAGATTTCCGTTGTGCTCCCTTCGTTCACGGTGAAGTTCACAATCCCGCTGGAGAGAGAGAATGTGGAAGTGGGCGTTGGCGTTCCTCCCGCGTCCGGGTCGGCTTCCTGGTTCACGGTGAAGACGGTGTTCCCCAGCCGGATCACGCCCTGCCGCGCGTGTGCCGTGGGGTTCGCGGCCACGGTGTAGCTCACGGTACCGCTGCCCGTGAGCTGTGGCGGGGAAGCGACGATCCACGGCGCGCCAGAGGTGGCCGTCCAGGCCGTACTCTCCGGGTTTACTGTTACCTCAACCATCCCCGCGCCCCCTTCCTTCGGGAGATTGACGCTGGTGGAGGAAAGGCTGAACGTGGCGGGGGTTCCCCCTGCCTGCACGACAGTCAGGGACTTATCGAGAATAGACACTGTCCCGGTCCGCGTCGCTCCGTTCGTGTTGGTGGCAACCGCGATTCCCAATGTGCCGGAACCCACGTCCGGAGGCGTCACCACGGTAATCCAGGAGGCGTTCGATTTGGCTTGCCAGCTCAGGTTGGCCGGCTGAACGATGACGGTGATATTGCGGGACCCTCCTGCCGCGACCACGGAGATCTGATCCGGCAGAAACTGGATCACCGCAAACAGCGGCTCCTGGACGGCGTAGAACGTCTTAGGCCCGATCGTAACCTGGGCCGTGCGGATTGCGTTCGTGTCGTTCGCTCCCGCCTGAAGTTGCACCGCTCCGGCTCCATTGCCAGAGCCTGTCGCGCTGAGCCAGGCTTGATTGGAACTGGACGTCCAGGCCGTGCCTGCTGGTGCGGACACATTCACCGTTATCGTTCCTCCTACACCCGTGAACGTGCCGTTCCCGGGAGAGATCGTGAACTCCCCCTCCGCCATCGCCTGAAATGCCGCGAATAGCATCACGAGTGTAACGAGGAGCGAAAGCCGCAACGAACGAGTCCATCCCGACTGCCGAGCCGTATGAATTGCCGGGACGGCCTGTGCATTTCTCTTCATCATCGGTAACCACCTATTCCCGAAAGTTCCTGGAAGTGGGAAAAGGCCACGCGAACCAAAGTTCCACGCGGCAAAAAATGCTGACATCACTATCCTATTTCACACCTTGACCGGATTGTGAACGACCTGAGTGTAAAATTCAAGTCTGCCCGGTTTTGTTTTGGTGAAAAATACCAAGGGGCGGCCATGAAAGCCGCCCCTTGGGTTCGAATTCGCCGTCCGAAATGGTTCGATTCGTCCAACTCACTGGCCGATGATGACGACGATGCCCACCTGCGTGGTGAAGCCGTCAACCTTAACCAGCAACGGATGCTCGCCAACCGGCAGCGCGGCAAGCTTGATATTCATCTGGTAAAGCCCAGGGGCGACCAGACCCACATACTCGATCGCCGCGTTCAGCCCGCCCACCGTCGCGCTCACCCGGTCGGGCTGCGCGAGGGCCAGCGCGCCCTTGAAGAAGCGCGACGGGTCCGCCTCGGGCGAAGTGGCCCCGAATCCCGTTCCGTAGATCGCGATGGCTTCGAGAGCTTTGGCCGGGCGCGAGCCGGGCAGCAGGCCCGCCGGACCCACCGGCTTCGCGTCACCGTGCTGCGCCGCCGGGTACTTGCCGCCCTGCCCCGCATAAGTGAAGAATGCTGGTGCACGATCCGCAATCCAGAGGTAGCCCGATTCGGAGGTTTGTCCGTTCGCGCGTACTTCCACAGGTACCCATCCCCGGTCCGAAATGGCCGGGACCAGTGCGTTCACCTGTGTCGGGCTCACATAGGAGATCGCCGCCCGGACGCCGCCCACGTATACTTCCGTGCCGCCCACATTCGTGGGTAGCAGCGCTCCGTTGGCGGTCGACGGGTTCCAGTTCTGCGTGCTCGTTGCCAGGCCGCTGCCGAAAATGCTGATCCACGTATTCGGCGCGGCGCCGGCGGCGAAAGTGGCGCCATTCGTCAGGCCGCCCGAAGAGATTCTCGGGCCGGTTCCGCCAGCCAGATTCACCACGTAGCGGACCGGAATATCGAAGGTCTTGAACTGGAAGCTATTGCTTTCCACCGTGATCGCCGAGTCATAAATTCCCGGCGAGAGGTTGACGTCGCGAATCGATGCGTTGATGTAAGTGCCCGTGGAATCCGAGGCCAGTGCCACGTTCAGCCATGCGTTCGATTGAATAGAGAGATTGGCCCCCACCGGCGCGCCCGGGCCGCTCAGTCGCACCCGCTGCACGCCAGGTACCGCGCCGCCGAACAAACGGCTGAAATAAAGGCTCTTGGGAACGGCCGGCAGCGTCGGCAGGTCGCCCGGAGGATTGACGCTTAGCGTTGCCGGCACGGTCACCGCGGTCCCGCCCGTGGGCGTGATCACGATGTTGGCCGTGTAGATGCCATTAGCCAGGCCGCTCGGATTCGCGGAAAACTGTACCGTGCCAGGCGTTGTTCCCGAAGAAGATCCCGCGCTCAGCCAGTTCCCGCCCGTCACCGAATTGACCTGGATGGAGTAGTTGAGCGGATCTCCCGAACTTGCCAGATTGAGCGTACGCGTCAGGTTGGAACTTCCTCCCTGGTTGTGGACGAAACTCAGCGATGTGGGGGAGGCCGAAAGCGTCGCGGCCGGCGGCGGAGGTTCGTCGTCCGCGCCCGCCTGGGTCACCGTAAAGGTCTGGCCGGCGATGGTCACCGTACCCGTTCGCGGATCGTTCGACGCATTCGCGGCCACCGTGTAATTCACGCTGGCGTTGCCGGTGTAATTCGGGCCGTTCGTCACCGTAATCCACGCGGCATTGGATGCCGCCGTCCAGGCCGGGTTGCCGGCCGATGCCGTTACGCCCACCGCGCCGGACTTGCCCGCCGCGGGTGCGGTGGTGGATGCCGGGTTCAGGGTAAACGTTGCCTCCACCGAAGTCTGGATCACTTTTACCTTCTGGTTCAGGACGAACACGTCCGCCGTCCGCTGAGAACCCGTCGTGTTCGAAAGAATCCGGATCTTCAGCGTGCCGTCCCCGTTCATCGGGGCGGAAAGCACCTGAATCCAGCTCGCCGGAGTCACACCCGTCCAAGGCGCGCCAGCCGGATTGGTAACCACGGAGATATCCCGCGTTCCGCCGAAACCATCGATCTCGATCGTGGAAGGCGTCACCGTCGCCGTCAATTCGGGCGGCTCCTGGATGAACTCAAAAATGACGTACTGGCCTGTGCCCGTCAGTGTTGCCCGGAAGCGATTCGTCCTGGGGAACGGGGAGGTGTTCTCCGAATACGCGAACGTAACCTGCACCGTACCTTGAAAGAGGAGATCCGGGTTGATCGACGTATCAGGGTGCGTGATCGTAATCCAGGTGCTTGGGTCCGGCGTATCCGCGCTGCCCTCTACCTTCAGTTGCCATTCCGGACCCACAGCCGGACTGGTGGATACCGTGAAGGCGGCCACTCCCGCGTGGTAGTCCACGGTGCGGTTCATCGGCGCGCTGATCTGCGCCGCGGAAAAGCCGGCAAAACACAGCACCAGTAGCGCCAGAACATAGTGCCGGAATCCTGCGAACGTCCCGGTCGCGGAGCGGGGCGCTCTTGGCGTGCCGGCAATCCGCCGCGGAGCGTCAAAAGCGTGGGAAACGTCGGAAAACGGGTGAGTGGTCACGATCACCTACTGTAGGGTTCAGAATTTTTAGTCCGAAGCTGGAGTATAGCGGATCTCGTTTTTTCGGGCAAGAACTTACAGTACCCGGCATCTACCGTGCCTAAGTAGTCTTGAATGTTCTACTTGGAATTTCTTGAGCCGTGCGATTCGCGCCGCATCCGGGAAGGGGAGCGCCGCCGGGCGCCGTTACCGTTTGGGCTTCCCGCCGCGGGTGGGCCGGGAATTGTCCCAGCGCGAACGGGAGAGCGCGGGAGATTCTGGTCCCCTTCGCGCGTTGCGCGCGAGAGCCCATCGCTGGAACAATGGAATAGGGCTTGGCAGCGCATTCGCCGCGATCCATCACTCCGGCGAGGGAAGGGAACTTCGTTTGAAGAACAGGCCGATTCGCACTGGCATCGTGGGCTTTGGGTTCGGCGCGCGTATCTTCCACGCTCCCTTCCTGGCGGCTCTGCCGGAATTTGAAATCACCCACTTTGTCCAGCGTTCCTCCTCTTCGGCCTCCGATGCCTATCCCGGAGTCCGGATTGTTCCCTCCGTGGAAGAATTGGTATCTCAGCCCGAAGTGGATCTGGTCGTCATCACGACGCCGAACGACACCCATTACCCGCTGGCCAGGTTGGCGCTCGAAGCTGGCAAGCATGTCGTTGTCGATAAGCCGATGTGCGAGACCGCCGCTCAGGCGCAAGACCTGCTTCACTTGGCACGGGCTTCCGGCAAGGTCTTCTCCGTGTTCCACAACCGCCGCTGGGATGGCGATTATCGTACCGTTTGCGAGATCGTTCGCCAGGGGCTGCTCGGCAATCTTCACGAATTCGAATCCCACTTTGACCGGTACAAGCTACAGTTGAAGGCGGGTTCCTGGAAAGAAGAACCCGGCCCCGGCACGGGAATGCTTTTTGATCTGGGCTCCCACCTGATTGACCAGGCTCTGGCCCTCTTCGGCTTGCCGGAGCGCGTATTCGCGGACCTTCGCAGCCAGCGGCTTGGCAGCCGCATCGACGATCATTTTGAAGTAATTCTCGATTACGGAGCGATGAAAGCGACGCTCAAATGCGGGACCCTCGTTCGCGAGAAGCCGCCGCGCTTTCAGTTGTTCGGCGACCTCGGCGCCTTCGTCAAATATGGGATGGATCCGCAGGAAGCCCGTTTGCTGGCGTCGGATCCGCCCCGTTGGAACCGCACGCTCGGCGTCGACCCGGAAGAGAATTGGGGATTACTGCACACCAGCGTCAACCAGCTCGTATTCAAGGGCAAGGTAGAGACGTTGCCCGGCGACTACGCCGGGTATTATCGCAATATCGCCGCCGCCATCCGCGGCGACGAAGCGTTGCTGGTGAAGCCGGAGCAGATTGTGACCTTGATGAAGGTGCTGGAACTGGCGCGCGAGAGCAATCGCGAAGGCCGCTGGATGGAGATGACTCCATAGCGGCCGTAGCGCTACCCGCCGCGCTGAGAATCGAAGGAAGGATCCCAGGAAGAAGAGAGTACGATGAGCAAAACACATTCCGACATCGGCCTGATTGGCCTCGCCGTGATGGGCCAGAACCTGGCCCTGAACATCGCGGATCACGGATTTCGAATTTCGGTTTATAACCGCACCACGGCCACGATGGAGAAGTTCGTGGCGGAGAATCCCAACACTCCCGGCGGCCTCACCGGCCAGGCCGAACTGGCCGACTTCGTGCAGTCCCTTTCCACGCCGCGCAAGGTGATCCTGCTGGTGAAGGCGGGCAAGCCCACCGATGCCGTCATTGATTCCCTCGTCCCGCTGCTTTCGCCGAACGACATCATTATCGACGGCGGCAATGCGCACTGGATGGATACCATCCGCCGGGAGCGGGACCTCGCCGCGAAAGGCATTCGGTTCATCGGCTCCGGCGTCTCGGGCGGGGAAGAGGGCGCGCGCTTCGGGCCGTCTCTCATGCCCGGCGGGCAGCTCAGCGCGTTTGAAGAAATTGAACCCGTCTGGACGGCGATTGCCGCCAAAGTGGACGCGGAAACCGGCAAGCCCCTCACCGGAGCCAAGCCGGGAAAACCCGTCACGGGCGGCGTCGCCTGCACCGCCTACATCGGCGCGAATGGCGCCGGCCACTACGTCAAGATGGTGCACAACGGCATCGAGTACGGCGACATGCAGATGATCTGCGAAGCCTATTCGCTGCTCACCAATCTGCTCGGCCTGTCCGCTCCGGAAGCCGGTAAGATTTTTGCCGAATGGAACAAGGGCGTCCTCGATAGCTTCCTGGTCGAGATCACCGCCGACATTCTGCAACAGGCGGATCCCGTCACCGGACGTCCCTTCGTCGATGTTGTTCTCGATACCGCCGGGCAGAAGGGTACCGGCAAGTGGACCTCCGTGAGCGCGCTCGACATGGGCGTTCCCGCCCCCACAGTAGCGGAGGCCGTCTTTGCCCGCTTCATCAGCGCCGTCAAGGAAGAGAGAGTCGCCGCCTCGAAGATTCTCACCGGCCCCACGCCGAAGTTTGAAGGGGACCGCGAGGCGTTCATTTCCGCCATTCACGATGCGCTCTATTGCTCGAAGATTTGCAGCTACGCGCAAGGCTTCCAGTTGATGCGGGCGGCGGAAGCCGAGTACAACTGGACGCTCAATTTCGCGGAGATTTCGCGCATCTGGCGCGGCGGATGCATCATTCGCGCCCGCTTCCTGCAGAAGATCACCGAAGCCTACCTTCGGGATGAGCGCTTGGGGAACCTGCTGCTCGATTCGTACTTCAAGAGCGAGATTGACCGGACCCAGGCCAACTGGCGCAAAGTGGTGGCCGCCGCCGCGGAGAACGGCATCGCCGCGCCCACCTTCTACTCGGCCCTGGCCTATTACGATAGCTACCGCTCGGAGAGGCTTCCCGCCAATCTCCTCCAAGGGCAGCGCGACTACTTCGGCGCGCACACCTATGAGCGGGTGGACCAGCCCCGGGGCAAGTTCTTCCACCTCGATTGGCCGGAACCCAGCCGCCCGCAAGTGGAGGCCTAGAGTTTAGAGCCGCTATCGCGTTGCGACGAGGCCGCCCGCCGGGGCGGCCTCGTCGCGCACTCCCGCCGCTTCACCGTTCCCACTCGTCAAGCGTCCCACTCATCAACCATCAAGCGTCCCACTCATCAACCACCGTGCCCTTCCAGAGCGGCGTCTTCGTCAGATACGCCGCGCGCGCAATCACGTGGTTAGAGACCGGGGACGTCAGCATGATAAACGCGGCGATGCTGATCATCCGCACAGTCACGCCCACCTCGGCGAAGTCGAGCGCGCCGGCCGCCAGCAGACAGCCCAGGCCAAGGGTGGATGCCTTGGTAGCCGCCTGCATTCGGGTGAACAGGTCTGGCATCCGGACAATACCAATGGCGGCAAGCAGCACCAGGGTTGCCCCGAGAAGAGCCAGGATCGCGCTCAGCCACTCCATCATTCCCCTCCCGTCCTTTCCGCATACCGGGCATACGCCACCGTAGCGAGGAATCCGAGCAGCGCGATTACCACCGCGGTGTCCAGGAAGGCCGCCTCCGCGCTTGCTTTTGCCGCAAGCACCATCATGCAAACGGCGGACACCCCAATCAGGTCCACGCCTACGACCCGGTCCACCAGGGTGGGGCCGCGCACCACCCGAAACAGGGAGATGAACAGCGCCGCGGCGATCATTGCCATGGCCGCCCGTGTCAGCATCTCAGGCTGCATCCGCCACCCCCGCCTCTTCACCCCGCAAATCCAGAATCCGGCGCTCGAAGCCCTGTTTGATCTCCCGCTTCGCTTCCTCCGGGGTCGTGATGTGCATGACGTGTACGTACATGATTTTCCGGTCCTTCGACACATCGAGCGCCACGCTTCCGGGGGTGATATTGATCATCGCGGCCAGCAGCAGAATCTCGCTGTCGGTCGAGATCGTCAGCGGCAACCGAATCACGCCGGGCCGCATCCGGTGTTCGATGCTCAGAACATCCTTTGCAAGACGAAAATTGGCCAGCACGATTTGCCACAGCAGATCGGCGAGAAGCGCGAATGCGCGCTCCAGGCGTCCCACCTCGGCGCGTGGCAGCACGCCGCCCTTCGCGAGAACCACCAGCACTACCCGGCCGAGCACCGCGCCCATCAGCAGCGTGTCGAGAGCGACGCGGCCGGTAAGCCCTACCCAGGCCAGCGCCAGCAGAAGATTTGCCAGAATCATGGCTGCCCTCCTTGCAGCACGGCGTTGATGTAGATTTGCGGATGCAAGAGCTGTTCCGAAGCGCTCAATGTCAGATCGAAGAGCGGCTGGGCGGCGACCGAGATAAAGAGCGTCACGGCCGCAAGACCCGCAATGGGAATCAGCATCACGCGGCTCATGGGAGACTTGTCCGGTTCCGCCGACGGCTTCCAGAACGATTCATCCCAAAGGCGGGCCATCGAAATCATGGTAAGGATCCCCACCGCCAGAATGATGCCGCCGCTCCACCAGGCGCCCGCGCCGAACGTGGCCCGGATGAGCGCAAGCTTGCCCACGAATCCGGATAACGGCGGCACCCCGGCCAGAGAAAACACCGGAATCATGGAGAGAGCGGCCGCATAGGGATAATCGCGCAAGATCGAACCAAGCGCCGGGAAGCTTGTGGTACGGCGCAGGCGCAGAAACATTCCGCCAACCAGGTAGAGGTTTGTGATCACGAATATGTGATGAAACATATAGAACATGGAGGCTGCGAGCGCCGTCTGCGTCATCAGGCCTAGCCCGATCGTCGTGTATCCAAGATGCCCGACGAGGTTGAAAGAGAGCACCCTGCGGAAGTCCCGCTGCGTGAGCGCGCCAATCAGTCCCGCCACCATCGTGCAGGCCGCCTGCGCAAGGACAAGCGCATGGAACTCCGGCGGAGCGTGCGGAAAGAACAGCGTGAACACGCGAATCAGCGCATAGACGCCCACTTTGGTGAGCAGGCCCGCGAACACCGCGCTCACCGCCGCGGGTGGCGTGTGGTACGACGCCGGCAGCCAGAAGAACAGCGGGAAAAGCGCCGCCTTGATGCCAAACGCGGTGAACAGCATCATTGCCAGGGTTAGTTCGTACGGCCCCATTTCCCGCTGCTGGAATACCGTGGCCAGGTCGGCCATGTTCAGCGTTCCCGTCCCGCCGTAAAGCAACCCGAGCGCGGTCAGAAACAGCGATGAAGCAACCAGGTTCAGCGTCACGTACTTGAAGGCGGCGGCAATCTGCTCCCGCGTCCGGTGCATCGCCATCAGAACGAAGGACGAGACCAGCATCACCTCAAACCAGACGTAGAGATTGAACAGGTCGCCCGTAAGGAACGCGCCCGATACTCCCATCAGCAGCACCTGGATCAGCCCGTGATAGCCCGAGGATTCGCGCAGCGGATCCAGTCCGGTAAACGCGGAGGCGGTGATCGCAACTCCCACCACGCCGGTCGCCACCAGCAGCATGGCGGCCAGAAGATCCGCCACCAGCGTGATGCCGAACGGGGCCGGCCAGCCGCCCGCTTGCAGGACGAGAATCCCTTGCCGCTGCGTCTCCGCGAACACCAACGCCGCCGAGGCGGTCATCGTCAGCGACCCCGCAAGGCCGATCCATCGCTGGAATCCGGCCTTGACGGGCGCGAGCAGCAGTATGATCGCCGTGAACAAAGGAACGGCAATCGGCAGAATCAAGAGGTTCATCCGCTCACCTTGCTCATCTCATCGATATCGTCCGAGCCTGTCATCGCATGGACACGGTGCGCCAGCACCAGGGCGAACGCAAGCACGCCGAATCCGATCACGATGGCCGTGAGAACGAGTGCCTGCGGAACCGGGTCGGCGAACGGCCCGGTCATGGCCGTTTGGCCTTCCGGGATAATCGGCGCCTTGGCCCGCGTCAGGCTCCCGGCCGTGAAGATCAGAAGGTTGGTGCCGTTGCTCAGCAGCCCTAATCCGACGATCAGTTGCGCAAGGCGCCGGCGCAGCATCAGATAAAACCCAGCCGCGTAGAGCGCCCCCGACGTAATCGCAAGTATCAGTTCCAAACTTACTCCTCCCCCAGTGTGAACGTCATCGTGAGCACCACGCCAATCACCACGCAGAACACGCCAACATCGAAGATGAGCGGGCTGCCGAGCCCGAGGGCCGGAGCCGGCCACAATGCCGTGAGAAACGCCTTCCCGAAAAGCACCGGCAACGCTCCGCTCAAGAGCGCCAGCAGCAGCCCCGTGCCGATCAGCCGGGTTGGATCCACCAGCAAGGCGCGTCGCGCGGCGGGGATCCCGAATGCGAACGCGTTCAAGGAGTATGCGGCCGCCACCACCAGGCCGCCGGCGAATCCCCCGCCGGGCGCATTGTGGCCGCGCAGCAGGAGGAACAAGCCGTAGAGCAGGAGCAGCGGCATCAGCACGCGGGTGGCCGTTCGTAAGATCAGAGACGTCATGGCTTCTTCTCGTCCCGTTTGCTCATTCGAAGCAGCGCGCGCACCCCAAGCGCGGCCGTCGCCAGCACCGTAATCTCTCCCAGCGTATCGAGTGCGCGGAAATCCACCAGAATGACGTTCACGATGTTCCGGCCGTGCGCCAGCGCCGCGCTGTTCCCGGCGAAGTAGCTCCCGAGCCCGAAGGGCGTATGCGCCGCGCCCACAAAGAACAGCACCGTGGCCAGTGAGCCGCCAAATAGGATGGAGACGGAGAGATCCCGCAGCCGCGTCATCCGATTCGAGTGCGAACGAAATCGGCGGAAGTGATAGAAGACCAGCGTGAAGATGATCACCGTGAGCGTCTCCACCGAAAACTGGGTCATCGCCAGATCCGGTGCGCCAAAAAACAGAAACGTGAGCGCAACCCCATAGCCGGTTACACCCAGTGACAGGACGGCCGTCATGGTTGCGCGCGCCCGAGCCGCGGAAATCGCTCCGGCGATGATCATGATCGCCACGGCCGCTTCCGCCGGACGGATCTCCGTCATGGGCGGCATGGGGGGCAGCCCCGCCCACGCGATCACACCGGCGATCAGCGAGGTCGCCGCAAGAATCAGAATCAGAACATACGATCGAAGAGATCCGTCCTGCATCGCGGGAACGCTCCATGCGCTCACCTTGTCCAGTGCGCCCAGTCCGCCGGTGTAAAGGCGCTCGAAGCCGAACGTGCGCGGCCAGATCCGGCGACGGATCGCTTCACGGAAGGCGTACAGAGAGGCGGCGCCTGCAAGCGTGAGCACGCTGAGGAGCAGCACGGGCGTAAAGCCATGCCAGAGCGCGAGATGAACCGGCACGGTTTTTCCAGTCACATTTGCAGCCATCAGGCTGACGGGGCCGTCGAGCAACGAGGGATAGACGCCCACCGCTGCGCCGGCCACTGCAAGCACAATCGGCGGCAGCGAAAGCGCGAGCGGAACGGGGCGTGTCGGCGCGGCTTTCCCCATCCGCCCGATGAACGGTGCGACGCCCGCCACCAGCGCCGCGGCACCGAGCAGCATGCTCGCTCCCACCGTGAGCGGCAAGAGCGCCGGTCCGGGAGGCGCCTGCCCGAGCAGCGCATCATAGGCCAATTCCTTACCGATAAATCCGGTGAAGAAGGGAAGCCCCGCCATCGAGAGCGCCGCCAGTAGGCCGCCTAACGCAGTCAGGGGCATCGCGTGGCGGAGCCCTCCCAACTCCCGGATGTCCCGCGAGCCGGCTTCGTGTTCCAGCGTACCGGCAATCAGAAAGAGCGCGCCCTTGTAGCAGGCATGCGCCACCAGAAATACCAAAGCCGCCGTCACGGCTGTATCCGTGCCGAATCCGAGCAGCATCATGATCAATCCGAGCGCGCTCACCGTCGTAAAGGCGAGCACCTTCTTCAGATCCGTCTCCGCCAGCGCGCGCCACGCGCCAACCGCCATGGTCACCGTTCCCGCGGTGACAATCGTCCCCGTCCACAGATCCGTGCCGCCGAGAATCGCGGTGCTTCTCGCCACCAGGTACAGCCCCGCTTTCACCATCGTTGCCGAATGCAGGTATGCGCTCACGGGTGTCGGGGCCGTCATGGCGTTCGGCAGCCAGAAGTGAAACGGCGTTTGGGCGGATTTCGTGAACGCTGCCAGCAGCACGAGCAGCGCGATCCAGGGATACGCGGAAGCACTCCGGATGTCCGCGTTTCCGGAGAGGAGTTCGGAGAAGCTGTGCGAACCCGCGCCAATTTCGAGAAGCGCCGCGGCCGCCAGCAACGCCATGCCGCCCGTTCCCGTGACGATAAACGCCTGGATCGCGGACGCCCTCGCCTCCGCGCGGTTATTGTAATAGCCGATCAGCAGAAAGCTTGTGAAACCGGTGAGTTCCCAGAAGACGAAGAGCGCGAACAGATTGTCGGCCAAAACAACGCCCAGCATACTGCCCATGAAGGCGAACAGCGTTGCCTGGAACTGCCCGCTGCGCGGGTCCCCCTTCAAGTCCTGGCTCGCGAAGAGAACTACCAACGACCCGATTCCGGCAATCAGGATCGCGAACAGGAGACTGAGGCCATCGGCGTAAAAGGAAAGCATCAGCCCCAGCGATGGCGCCCATGGCAGATTGACAGTGATGGGGCCCGCTTCCAAGACTTCCCCCATCGTGATGCAGAAACAGAGTGTAAGAATCGCGGGGAAAATGGCGAGAATTGCAGCCCAGCGGGAGTCCTTCCCCATTCGCGCGGCGAAGGGGATAAGAACAAATGGAGCTAGCGCAAGGGTTGCAATCATCATTGGCTTCGCGAGGTCGGAGGAGAGCGGCTGACTGGGGCGGCACCGCGAGTCTCCTGGAATAGGGGTACCTCTCGGTTTTATCACGGTTGCTCCCGGCCGCGCAGTCTCAAATACCCATCGGCGTTCTCTCCGTATCCCCCCGCTGGCCGTCAATCCGTCGCATTCGGAGTGCTCGACGGTTGCGCATGCTCGAATGGCAAGCGAGCGGATCCTGATAGAGTTGTGCGTAACCAGGCCGCAATCGGCAGGATGGACTTCGGTAACGCGGAGGGCGGAATGAAGTTGCTTCAGATCGGTTCTGTGTTCGCTATTCTAGGAGTCGCCATGTTTGCCGTTATCCATTCCGCTCCCTCGCAGGATTCGACGAATTTCCCCGCCATTGGCACTGTCCACCGGCTGGATCCCGCACTCGACGCGTTGCTCCCCAAGGATGCGCGGATTGAGGTCATCGCCTCCGGCTTCGATTGGACGGAAGGCCCGCTCTGGGTGAAGGAGGACGGCGGCTATCTGCTGTTTTCAGACATTCCGCGAAACTCCATCTATCAGTGGAAGGAAGGCGAGGGCGTTCGCCTATGGATGAAACCTTCCGGCTATACGGGTGTGGCGGACTATGGAGCGGAGCCGGGCTCGAACGGGTTGACGCTAGATAGGGAAGGGCGCCTTGTGCTCTGCGAGCACGGAGACCGCCGTATCTCACGGCTCGAAAAGAACGGCGGCAAACGGACTCTCGTTGACAACTACGAGGGCAAGCGGCTCAATAGCCCGAATGACCTTGTGCACAAGTCTGATGGTTCCCTCTACTTCACGGATCCTATTTACGGGCTTCCCAAGCGGCAGGACGACCCTACGCGCGAACTCGATTTTTGCGGGGTCTTCCGGCTGGCCCGGAACGGGGAACTCACGCTGCTCAACCGCGAACTGAGCCGCCCCAACGGCCTCGCCTTCTCGCCGGATGAAAAGACCCTCTACGTATCGAACTCGGACGATGCTCACGCCGTATGGATGAGCTACCTCGTGAAAGACGACGGCACGATTGGCGAGGGGAAGCTGTTCTACGACGCCACCGCTTCCATGGGCAAACTGCCGGGCGCGCCCGACGGCTTTAAGCTGGATCGCCACGGGAACCTGTGGGCCACCGGGCCCGGCGGCGTCTACGTCTTCACGCCGGAGGGCAAGCTGCTCGGGCGGCTGGAGACCGGCGAGCGCACCTCGAATATCGCATGGGGCGGCGACGGCAGCATGCTCTACATCACTTCCGACATGTACGTTTGCCGCGTGCGGACTTCCACGAAAGGCAACGGCTGGTAGAGCGCGGAACTACTCCGTTTGCGCGAAAATAGAGCCAGTGGCTTCCAGGGCGCCCATGCCTTTGGCCGCGCTTTGTTATGTCAACCAAGACGGGCTTCACCATCCAGATTCGCTCCGAGGTCGGCGCGCTTCACCAGGTGACTGGCGTCATCGCCCGGCATGCGGGCAACATCACGCTGGTTGAGATCGTGGACCGCCAGCCGGAGATCGAACGCACCTACCTCGAAGTAGAACTTCCGGGCGATATCGAGGCGCTCCGCACCGATATCGAAGCGCTGCCCGTCGTGCATGCCCTCGAATCCGTCAAGACGCTCCTTCAGATTTACGGGAAGCGCATCATCATCATGGGTGGTGGCGCTCAAGTGGGTCAGGTCGCCATCGGCGCGATCTCGGAAGCGGACCGCCACAACATCCGCGGAGAGCACATCTCTGTCGATACCATGCCGCTCGTGGGCGAAGCGCCGCTGGCGGATGCGGTTCGCGCCGTTCCGCGTCTCCCGCGGGCCAAGGTGCTGGTGCTGGCGGGGGCCTTGATGGGTGGCGAAATTGAGCACGCGGTGCGCGAGGTCCGGGAGAAGGGCCTCATTGTCATCAGCCTGAATATGGCCGGCAGCGTGCCCGAAGCAGCGGACCTTGTGGTGACAGATCCCGTGCAGGCGGGCGTCATGGCCGTGATGGCGATCGCCGATACCGCGAAGTTTCGTATTGACCGGCTTACTCGACGGGTCTTCTAGCCCAGGTGCTTCGGGCCGCGGCGTCCCCCCGCCGGACGTCCGTTTTGATCGCCGCCGGCGTCCCAGCCGCGGGGTTCCGCAGGGCGTTGAGGAAGCTGTCCAGCTCCGCCAACCGGTTCTGGCAGCCCGCGCACAGCAGCAGATGCTCCTCGATCGGAGCGGCGTCCTCATCGCCGAGCGCGCCCATGGCATACTGCTCCAACGCTTCTTCGTCCACGTGCGCTTCCCACGGACTTCCAGTCATCCGCGTCATCCTTTCTGCGAGTTGGTCAAACGGCGGCACGCAACTCGGTACCCGTCAATATAGTCACGATCAGGGATGAAACTCTCCCGGAATCTACCGGGTGTTTCAAAACGTTACTGGATGGCCGAAAATTCCTGCTCGGCCACAATGGATGGAGATGCGCTCCAGCGGGGAATAGGCGCTGGAATTTTCAATTTATATAAGAAATAAGGCGGATCCGGCATCAATCCGGAATCCGCCTGCTCAGGCTCCCGCGGCCAATCCAATCAGGGCCGCGCCGTCGGTATGCGATGAATCCGTACAATGCCTCCCTATTGTGCTGCGACCGTCTGGTATCGCGCAAGTACTTTCGGTCTCAACTGCCGCCGGCCGGCCTCGCTGAAGCGCGTCTTCGCTCTCGATTTCAATAGCCGGAATTGGTTCGCGGTCAGCCCCATCTCCTCGCAGATCTCTTCCATCGGCATTTCGTCAAGATAAAAACGGATGAGAATCTCCCGGTCGCGCGCGTTCAGTTCGCTCAGAGCCGCACGCATCACTCGCTTGCGTTCGTGGTTGATCAGAGCCTGCTCGGGGTTGAAGCAGGGGTCGTGAAACTCGAGGCCCGCGCTTTCCGGATGCTCTCTCCGCTTCGTCATCGCCCGGTCGATGTAGGAGGCGATCTGCCTCTTCACGATGGTGCGGATATACGCTAGCAGCCGGTCCGGATCCCGAAGGTCCTTGCGGACAATGGCCTGCAGGACGATCAGAAACGTATCGTGTACCTTATCGTCAAGATCCGCCGTCCCCAGATGGCGTACAAGTTGGAACCGGATGCCCCGATTGAAGATTTCGTAGAGACCGTACTTGGCCGTGGGGTCGCCGTTTTCGACGCGTTCCACCAGATCGCGAACCACTTCTGGTTGCGGGAGCGCAAACTCGCCTTGCACGCGTGCATCGTCGCTCCCCGCGCCGGCGGACGGCGTCATCGGTACCCAGTTGGTGCTGTCTTGGCCGCGATCCGCCAAACCCTCGGGGGATGCGGAAACAGCACTGCGGAATCTCAGCATGGAAGGCACTCCTCGTCGATACAACCTCTGCGGCGTCGGGGCCGTCGAACGCGCGACTCTTGCTCGCGTCTAAAGCCGAGCGGCAGCTTTCCCGGCAACCGGAACGCATTCTTGCGTGCTCGAGTTTGCACCATGTCGGAGGAATCCGGAGCGGCACCCGGCCTCACATGAATTTGACGGATCTCGCGGACGGGAGATGGGAACCTGGTGCAGCCTCGTATGGACCCGGGCTACGAACAGGGCGAGCGGCGATCACCCGAGAGAACGAGGGGCCTCAGTTCCCTGCTAAGGGGAATGTTAGCAAACTGAATCCCGTTTTGAACCCGCTTTACAAATGTTTCTCATCGAGGGGTACCGCTGATGAGCGGATACCCGCGGGGGCGGCGTTTCCAAGCTCTCCGCGGCGTGTAAGGGCCGAATGTCCCGCCCGGAATGGCAATAAGTGCAATACCTTAGCGATATCGCACGGCATCCGTCGCGCGGCCGTCACGTTTTCGGTACCCCCGCCGCGTCCGATCGGAGCGGATATATCGATATCCGTATCTTATTCTAATTTATAAAACAGTTGTCGCGAGAAGTGTCTCACGCGACGCCCGGCGTCAAAACCGGCTCCGCGCAACCGCTTGCGCTTGATTTCCGGGCCGCGTTCAACGCTTCTACTACGTGGAAAATCTCGTTCGGGTGGATCAGCATCGGCCGTTGCTCGTAAATGTTCAACAGGAACTCAAGGAAGAGCGGGTATGCGGGCGCTTCGAGCCGGGGCTTCACCAGGTCGCGCTGCCCGCCGGTGAGGGAGAGTAGCCCATCCCGCAACCGGTATTCGAGAATCCCCTTCGTCCCGGCTACGCGCAGCCGGTCGTCGCCATGCGTGGATGCGGCGTCCGGCCGCAGATAGTCCATGTTCAGCGTCGCCACGCCGTTGTTCTTCAACTGGAACACCGCTCCCGCCACATTCTCCATCGTGCTGCCGGCCGGTTGCTCCACGCTCTTCTCGTAAGAATAGGCGGTGCGGAAGGGCTGTCCGCTCACCCAATGCATCAGGTCCATCATGTGTACGCCAATCCATTGCATCGTGCTGCCGAACAGCGCGGGATTGTTGTACCAGTCAGCCCGGCTGCCGAGCTTGTAGGATTTTTGGGCGTTCATCAGCAGGACGTCTCCGATGGCGCCCTCATGCACCAGGCGCGCCATCGTATAGAGAGGAGGTTCGTAGCGCATCGGGAGCAGGGAAGTGAATCCCACGCCCGATTTGGAAACGGCGTCGCGTACCGCTCGCAACTCTTCCCCGTTCAGCGCCACCGGCTTCTCCGCGGCTACGTGCCAGCCCCGCCGCGCCGCCTCCACGATCACCCTGGCGCGGTGTCCGTTCGTATTACAGACACCCACCACATCGAAGGTTTCCTTTTGGAACATCGTCTCGAAATCGTCGTAGACCCGCGTCTCCTGGAACGCCTTCCGCCGCGTGAGACCGGCCACGGGCATCGAGTCTTTCGCGATCGCGGTGAGCGTCAGGTCCGGGTGCTTCTCCGCGACGTCGTAGACAATCGACGGATGTCCCTCCAGCCCCACCATCCCCACACGGATCTTGCGGCCGAACCGGGGCCAGGACGCAGCGGGAGTTCCCCCTTCCTGAGCCAACAGCGGGAGTGCGGCCGCGCCCAGTAGACCGCGCCGGGAGAACGAGCTTCGATGGGTTCCTGGCATGTTACCGATTCTCCCCCGTGCGAGCGGAGCGCGGCAATAGGAACTATGGGATACTTCGGCCATGAGTCGAACGCACCGCATCTCGTCCGGAGCCGGCCGAATGCCGACGGCCTGGCCGAAACTCCCCGCGATCGCCGCGGCGCTGCTGCTTCTCGTGCTCTCCGCCTGCACGAAGCGCGACAATCCGGCGCTGGTCCCGCCGGCCGATCCCATGCAGCAGGAGTCCTACCGGGAAGCGCTCAGCCAACTCCGGAACTGGAATGCGGAAGCGGCGGCGCACTGGCAAAAGGGAGAGAAAGATCTCGCCGCCGCCGCTCTCAAACAGGCGCAGCCTCTCGCGAAGGAACTGCTCGATTCGAGGCGGCCGCCCAGAGAGGCGTTCGAATCCGTCTCGGATTTTGACCAGCTATACGCGGCCGTGCTGCTCTCGAAAGGGCATACCGCCTGGGCCAGGCAGATCTATATGACCAACGCCGTGCGCTGGCGCAACTGGAAACCCGAGACCGAGGACACCCGGCGGAGGCGCGAGGAAGCCGAAAAAGGGGTCGCGGAAGCGGATCGCAAGCTGGGCCTCAACTGAGCGCCGTTCGCGCTGGCCGTGGCCGCTACCGCGCTTCGAGCGGAACCCACGCACGGCCGTCGGCGTTACCCTTGTATTCGGCGCGCGGGCGAATCAGGCGGTTGTTGGCGTATTGCTCCAGCACGTGCGCAACGTATCCGGACATCCGGCTGATTCCGAAGATCGGTGTGTAGATGTCCACGGGAATCCCCATTGCGTAGTAAGCTGTCGCGGAATAGAAATCGACATTCGGATAGATCGGCTTCAGTGCCTTCACCGTGCTTTCGATGCGGGTGGAAATGGCGAACAAGTCCTCGTGCCCGGAGGCGCGCGTCAGCTTTTCCGCCAGCGCCCGCAGATGGGTCGCCCGGGGGTCTTCCGTGCGATAGACGCGGTGCCCGAAGCCCGGCATTTTGTCCTTGCGGGCGAATGCGTCTTTCACCCACCCCTCCCCTTCTTCCGGGGACTTCAGCTTCAGCAGCAGCCGGATCACCTGCTCGTTCGCGCCCCCGTGCAGCGGGCCTTTCAGCGTAGCCAGCCCCGCCGTGGCCGCCGCGTAGAGATCGCTCAGCGTGGCCGCGCAAACTCGCGCCGCGAAGGTGGAGGCGTTGAACTCGTGATCGGCATGCAGGATGAGTGCCACGTCCAGCGCGCGCACCGCCTCGGGCAGAGGCATCTTTCCGGTCAGGGTGTAAAGGAAATTGGCCGCGAAGCCAAGCTCCGGGCGGCTATCCACCACGCTACCGCCCCCGCGCAGCCTCTCGAAATCCGCCACGATTGCCGCCGTTTTGGCCATCAGGCGGAACGCCTTCCGCTGGTTCGCCTCCGGGCTCATCGATGCCGACTCCGGATCATATTGCGCCAGCATGGAAACCGCCGTCCGCATCACGTCCATCGGCGGGGCCAGCGGCACGCTTGCCAGGTACTCGCGAATCCCCCGGGGCAGGCTCCGCTGTTCGATCAAAGATGCCTGAAACGCGGCCAGATCCTTGCGTGTCGGCAGATAGCCGTGCCACAAAAGGAACACAACTTCCTCGAACGAAGCGCACTCGGCCAGCACATGGATGTTGTACCCGCGATAGCTGAGAATCCCCTTGACGCCGTCGATAAAACAAATCTCGCTATCGGCGGCAACCACACCTTCCAACCCCGCTCCCGCGGCCGTGCTCTGCGTACTCATGCGTTGTTTGAACCCAGTTCCAGTGAAGCTATCAGGATAGCAGTTGAAGCCGTCCGCTCACCGCGAGAGTTTCTCCGAGATTGGCCCTCGGCGGAGCGGCCAGCCAAAACGATGCCCGATGTTCCAATGGTCGCTCTTGGATTGCGCGCCTCGCCCGGTGTTCCTCAGGTTCCTGGGGAAGCACTTGGATTTCAGAACCAGCTGAACCGGTGTTGGAGTGGCAGTTGCTTAATGGCAACTGTGCGCGTATCATCGGTGCCAACCGATCCTGTGCCCTGCAGTTCAGCCGGAGGTTGACTTTCAAATGAGGAACGAAATGCGAGTTTCCAGGCGTTCGATTCTGTTCACTTCCGTATCAGCCGGGATCGCGGCCGGAGTTCCGATGGGTTACGCCTCCGGGAATGCGAGCCGCAAGCCGAACCTCATCCTCGTCATGGCCGACGATTTCGGCTATGAGTGCCTCTCCTGCAACGGATCCAGGCAATACAAGACACCGAACCTCGATAAGATGGCCTCCGCCGGCGTCCGGTTTACTGATGCGCACTCCACGCCTCTCTGCACACCGTCGCGTGTGCAGATCATGACCGGCAAATACGGCTTCCGGAACTACACGGAATTTGGCGCCCTCCGCCCCGGCGAACGCACCTTCGGGCATCACCTGAAAGATGCGGGATACCAGACCTGCGTAGTCGGGAAGTGGCAGTTGCAAGGCAGCGTTCCCGGAACCAAACAGCGCGGGGTGGGGACCTCGCCGGACCAGGCGGGCTTTGACGAGCATTGCCTGTGGCATGTGAGAGCGAGGGGTTCCCGTTACTGGGACCCGCTCGTTCAGACCAACGGGGCGACCGAAAAGAAACTTACCGGCCGGTATGGTCCGGATGTGTTCCTGGAGTATGCCGAAGGGTTCATTCGCCGCAATCGCGAACGGCCCTTCTTTCTGTATTACCCCTTGGTATTGACGCATGACCCCTACGTGCCCGCGCCATCAAGCGGCGAAACCACCGCCGAGGAAAAATCCAAAGACGACACCAAGTGGTTCGGGGACATGGTCGAGTACACCGATACGATCGTGGGACGCCTGCTCGCGTGCATCGAACGCAACGGGATTGCCGGGAATACGCTCGTCATTTTCACGGGCGACAATGGCACGCGCTTGGGGGTAACAAGCCAAACCGTGGACGGACCCGTGACTGGTGCCAAGGGGCTTACAACGGCTGGCGGTACGCACGTTCCGCTGATTGCGAAGTGGCCGGGGAAGTCCGCCAAAGGGGCGACCTGCAGGGACCTTATCGACTTCACGGATGTCTTCCCCACACTGTCGGAAGCGGCAGGCGTTCCCATGCCCAAGGATCATCCTTTGGACGGGCGCAGTTTTCTGCCACAGATTCAAGGCAAGGCCGGAAATCCGCGCGAGTGGATCTTTTGTCACTACGCTCCGAAGTGGGGCGGCCGCCCCCACCGCCGCTGGGTGATGGACCATCGATGGAAGCTCTATGAAGACGGCGCTTTCCATGACTTGCGGCGGGATCCGGAGGAGAAGCACCCTCTGGAGATAATTCCTCCCGAAGCCACCGATGTCGTCAAGCGGTTCAAGGAGGTGCTGGCGCGGATGAAGAATCCGGACGGCACAACCGAGGCGAAGTAGCTCCTGAATCAGGTGCCCGATTCCTGTCTCCGCCTTTGATGGCGGTTATGCGTGCCAGCTGCGATTCAGCCGCATTCGTATCGAACCCGGTCTCTTGTTGCAGGGTGGGATCCGTCTCGCGAGCTCTCGCTAGGTATCCCGCTTGAGAAACTGCCCGGCGTCGATTCTTGCCGCATCCGACCCGGCTACGGGGTGCAGGTAGTTCCGCTTTGTCTGATCCGTTTCCACAACCACGGCCTGCTCGATGACCCCCCGTACCGCCCTCGCCACGAAGAGCTCTCCCCAATGCAGCGTGATTCTCACCCCAACCCAGCTCCTGGCATCGCGGAACTTCATCCATGATGCGCTCAATCGTATTCGATGTGCGGCGGAAAACGCGGAATTCTGCGAACCCGACGCCCTTCAAGAAATCCGTCTACTAGGGAGAGGCGCGGTCTGCGCAAAGCGGGAAGCGCTCGCGCCGGCCGCGCCACTTGTTAGCACCTATTGGCAGTCCGGGCAGTCGCATTTCTCCACGGCGATCGCCTTGTTCTCACGCGTGAAGTAGACTCTGCTGTAGCCGTTGCGAATGTGCGCCCAGGCACCCAACTCCAGGTCAAAGGCACAGGTTGTTGTCAGACCCACAAGCAGCGGCGCACCGGAAACCGTCTGATTGACACTCGACGGCGTGCCGTTCGCGGAGGAACCGCTGGCGAGCGTATGCGTCGTCGGGTTCACGCCCTTGCGGTAGAGGAAGTACCACTCGTTCAGTCTGCCGTTCTCCTGGGAAACGCTGATCGGGAACTCCAGATTGAGCATGGGGCTCCAGGGCACCACGCCGCATTCGTTGATCGCGGCGGGGATGCTGATGTTCACGACCGGCGCTTTGTTGTCGAGCGTGATCCGCAGGTCGCATTGGTCTCCCATCGGCGGTAGCACCGCGGGCGGAGCAACCGTGCCGTCGCGATAGTCCACCGTGGCCGATGTGAGCTTCACCCCGTTCTGGTCGAAGACCTCCAGACGCAGTGTGTAAAGGCCCGTATCCGGCTCGAAATCGGCCGTGCTCCACGTGCCGATCCAATCCGGGTTGTACCAATAGTAGTTCAGGAAGTTTCGAACCTCATAGAGTCCGGGTACTCCGTTCACCGTGACCGGGCCCAAAGTGTGGGACTCGCTGAACAGCGTCGCCTTATTCACCCGGGTGTCGGAGAGCGATGCGTCCACCACCGTCCACGGATTCGCGCCCTTCCGGTAGGAGAGCCGGTAATAGCGGGCAGGCGCGCCGTTGCTTAGCCCGTCTCCAAACTGCGCATGCACGCGCAGCGTGCTTCCATAGGCCATATCCGTGACGCCCCCGCCGCTATACAGCCCGTCGCCCTGGTTGATCCGGTAGACTTCGTCGTTGCCGATCCGGGTGAAGAACACCTGCGTGCCGTCGGGCCGAGGCTGCGGATCGCAGGAACCGCAGCGCACGTCTTCGTCGTCGACAAACACGTTGATGTAGGCGCTGGAGACATTCCAGCGGGTGCTCGTGTATGGGTCCAGATAGAGCACGCGCTCCACGCCATTGATCGTCTGCGTGACGCGGATGATGATGTCGGGCCGCGAGTCAAAGCGAAGCCGGCCATTGCGGAAGTGGAACGGCCACCACTTGAAGCAGCACCGGAAACGGCCGCAACTGTCGGTGAACGTGGTGCATACCAGGCGCCGGCTATAGAAGCATCGCGGAAAGAACACCCAGGGCGCTATCCGCGAACTCAGCGTCAGGTCGGCCACTCGGTCCGCCAGCGCCGGAGCCAGCCGAGCCACTTCCCCCACGTGCGAGAACGCCAGCTTCAGCGATTCGCGCGGGGGCAGCGGCTGCGGATTCAGCGCAACCAGGTCGGCGAGGTGCCCCACGCCCCTGAGCCCCGGAGGCTCGGGCTGCGGATCGAATCCGGCCAACAAGCCCGGATTCAGGACGCCTTCCCTTTCCAGACGGAACGGGGGCGGATCGGGAAGCGGCGGTTTCGGCAGACGAATGCGCGGGCCGATCAGATCCGGGACGCGGACCACTTTGCGATCGAGCAGATCCGGCAGCCTCCGCACAAGGAACGGCCAGAAGCAGCCTTCGCGATCCACATCGAAGATCTCCACTTTGGCGAACGGTACAGAGCAGAGATCAACCACTCCGTTCTCGACGTGGATCTTCCGAACACGCCCGAACACGCAGATTTTCCTGGGCAGCCAGGGTAACCACTCCAGGCGCGGGATGAATAGCTCCGTCCGGATCTGGGACATTTCCCCGCTCGTCTTCCAATCGCTCGCTTGGAACTGGCGCGAAGCAGCGGACGAGTTTCGGATCGACTCGGCGTCATCCCCCGGCCCAACGAGAAGTTGCACGTCCTGTGGTTGATGGATCGCAACGGGGATTCGAAACTCTCCCTTCTCTGAAACGGGAGATTCGCCAATCACCTGGCCGTCGCGCCCTACCGCGATTGCTTTCAACTCAAGCGCCGCCTGGTCTTCCCCAGGCTGAAGCTTGACGAGACCGTCGATAGTGAAATTGCCCGCGCGTTCCGCGGGCTTGTCGGGTACTCCTTTGGGTGCCATAGGAATCAGGTCCTTTCTTCCTGTCGGTTGTGAGCGGGCACACGCACAGCGGAGGCGACAACGCGCGGCGACGCGCAAACGCATCGCCATGCGAGTGATTCGAAAGTTCGGTCGCGGGCGGAATAGGCTGGGGTATCCAAGGAACGAATCCCGGCCCCTCGGGAGCCGTGGTTCGTCATACCCGCCACTACGAGGATTCTGCGCCTGAAGGCTCCTGTTCTCAAGGCTTTTCAGACGGTCTGGAAGGAGATTTCACAAGTGCAAATAATCGAGCCTTTTTGCCTCAATTTGCGCATATTCATTCAGACGCCGCGCCCATTTTTCGGGCACTTTCCCCCTGGGCGTCCGCCCGCGGGAGCCAGCCCAAGAACCGTAACGCGCATGGCGACCGCGCATCCTAGAGCCCTCCCGCCAGATTGAACTTCGGCAGCACATAAGTTACGCGGACACACACTGCTCTCGCTTCTCGCGAGCCGCTAAGCCGGCAACCGGCAACAAACCGTCGCGTCAGCGACAGGCAGCCCACTGTCCCGGCGTTCCACACGCCTGAATCCGCGTATCGCCAGACCGCCGCACCATGTCAGCGATGCCGCCAGCATCCGCCCACCCTCGCGGATTGTCAATGCCAACAGAAAACTCCCCGCAATCCCGGTTGAATCATCCCGCCCCCTAACCGGACGTCACCGCACCGCCCTCGTCATCCGAGCGCCTCTTTCCGCACACTCCGCCCTGCACTACCGCGCCCGGCTCCGTACTTTGCGATTTCTATTCCTCCTCGAATCAAGCGCTTCGCGCTCGCGATTGCAGACTCTTGCCCTCGCCGCCGCGATGCTCGTTGCGGGGAGGGAGCCAAACCCGCCCCATCCGACTTCATCCCTACTCGAAGGAGTTCTTTCCATGTCCGCCGCAACCTCATTCCCCGTGCCCATTCCCGCCACGTAGAGACTGTGGACACCGTGGACAGGGTGGACGCCAGTGGCATCTCCGTAGTCTCAGGCATTCTCGCGATCACCGTGAATAGGCCGGAGCGGGAGCGTTCTTGCGCGGGGGTGCGGAGAACCCGGCGGGTCGGCCGGTTCTCCGCGAGGCTGGGTTTCCTGGGCGTGCGCGGTCTCGCGCGGTTAGAAGTACAGCTTTGCCCCGATGACGATGCGGCGGGCATCCAGAGTTGAGGTGTAGTTGCCCACGGTAGCGCTCACCTGCTTTCCGGCGGCGTCAAAACGCGTGCCTGTATCCACGCCCTGGAAGCTGGCGTGGTTGAAGAAGTTGTAGAACTCGAAGCGGAATTGCAATCTCCGCTTTTCGTCGTGGGAGAGCGGGATGTTCTTGTAGAGGGAGACGTCAAAGACGTTGATACCCGGCCCGCGGATTGGATCCTTGGGTGCATTGCCGATGCCGAAGTCCGCTTTGGTGGGCGGCCTTACCACATCGACGTTGAAGTGCCGGTATTCGGTGCGCTCGCTCTTGGGGAGGTTCGGGTTCCCGGTGAGAACGACGCGGCTGTCGACGCCCGCGCCGCCGCCGCCGACGATGTCGGTGCCGGAGACGAGCGAGTAACCGATGCCGAGCGGCGCGCCGGAGGTGAAAGTGGTGACGCCGGCGAGATCCCAGCCGTCGAAGACCCATTTCACGACGGGGTTGTCGAGTTTCTTGCTGAGACGGGGGATCGGGTAGAGGTAATTGAGGGTGAAATTGTGGGTGCGGTCAAAGTTGCCTTTGCCGTAATTGCGCATGCGGTAATCGAGGAACGGGTTGATGGCGTCGTTGTTTCCGTTCACCAGATTCATGGACTTGGACCAGGTCCACGAAACGCCGAACTGGAACCCCGCGGAGAAGCGCTTGTTGATCTGGGTCTGGAGGGAGTGATAGTTCGACGAGGAAGCCATCTCGATGTACTGAATGTCGGCGTAGCCCTGCAGCGGCCGGAGGAAATTGTCCGGCAGAGGCGTGTTTCCGGTGGTCGGGTCCATGCTTGAGGGCAGGAAGCGGGTGCCATATCGGACGGCATTCAGGCTGCGGCGCTGCAGGAGGTGGCGGCCAACGCTGCCCACGTAAGCGGTGTCAAGCACGACGCCAGCTCCGAGACTCTGCTGGACGCCGAAGCTCCAGTTGTAGACGGAGGGCGGCGCGTAGCCGCGCTCGATGCCGAAGACGCCGGTGGGGCTTCGGCGGGCGGTGCTGTTGAGCAGATCGGCGATGGTGGTGTAGATGGCAGTTTGGGTCATCAGGAGCGGCGGCATCTCGACCAACTGCAGAATCTGATCGTCGTTGAAGCGGTCGTAGAAGATTCCCGCGCCGCCCCGGACGGCGGTCTTTCCCGTTCCGAAGACATCCCAGGCAAAGCCGATGCGGGGCGCCAGCTTGATGCTGGGTGTTTTCATGATCCGTTCTTCATACTGCGTCATTCCCTGGAATGGATTGCCGCCGGACGCGAACATGCCGATAGTGGCGCCGGGAAGGATCTGGCCCGAGACGGGGTCGCGGCCGACGCGCGGGCTGCTTGCCGTTTCGCGGTAGGGCTGGATCAATTTGGGCTGGCTTGCGGCGTCGTAGGACTCGAGATCAAACGCGGAGAGACGGTCTCCCGCGCTCCAGGTGGGCTGGATGAAATAGAAGCGAAGGCCGGCGTCCACGGTGAAGCGGCGGGAAACCTTCCAGGTATCCTGGGCGAACCATTCAAAGTTCGTGTAGCGGGCGTGGGCGTGGGGATGGCCATTCGATTCGGTGTAGCTCTGCACGCTGCCGAGCAGGGCGTTCGAGTATGCGTAGTTCGAATCGAGCGGGTTGTTGGTATCCCGGTTGAAATTGAAGGTTCCGTTGAAGGAGGAGGAACGCTGGGCGTTGCGGGTGGTGTGCTCCAGGTAGACGCCAAACTTCATGTTGTGGGCTCCGCGGATCACGGAGAGATTGTCGGACCAGTTCCAGATGTTGTTGGTGCCGAAGAACGGGAAACGCGCCTCAATGCTCAGGACGCCGGCATTCGGAACGCCGCCGAAGTTCGCGTTCGGGATCAGGCCGAAGGGGTTGGCTTCGGGGTAAAACTGCGGCAAATTGAGACCGACTTTGGTGCGGACGTTGCGGTCAAGTCCGGATTGGTTGAGTGGATCCACGGTTTGCTTGGCCCGGTTGACGCCGAAGGTGAATTCGTTGATGACGGTTGGGCTGAAGGTGTGGATGAGCGTGCTGACCAGACCGGCGGAACGGATCTGGTACTTGATAGGCAGTTGCGGCCAACTGGAACTGGCGAGCACGAAGTTGAATTCGCCCTTGTACGCCTCGTAATCCTGAATACCTCTGGCGTAGAAGCGGGTGTTGGGGCCGATGTTCCAATCGACGCGCAGGATGGAATCCCGGCGCGGCTGATCCACCGACGCCTGGATGAGCGAGTTGTACGAGGTAGAGACGCCGGGGGCGTTAGGCAACGGCAGGATATTCAGCAGCGTCTGGCCGTTCTTATCGATTCTGCCCGATGGAACGATATTGCCCGCAAACGGCGTGCGATTGGCGAGCGGATCCCGGACGACGATGGGCACACCGCCCTGATCGCGGGAAGCGGAGAAATCTCCCTGGCGTTCGGCGGCCGTGGGGAACGTGCGCTGCACGAGGGCAGTGGGATAGTTGCGGGGCAGAAACTCCTGGGACCAGAAGAAGAACAGCTTGTCCTTCTGCCGATTGAATTTGCCGGGCCAATAAATGGGCCCGCCGAGGAAGTAGCCGGGATAGTTGAAGCGGTAAAGCGGGCGCTCCAGTTTGCCCCGGTTGCGGAAGAATTCGTTGGCATTGAGTGCTTCGTTGCGGAGGAAATAATACGCACCGCCGCGAAACTCCTGAGTGCCGCCCTTGATGACGGTATTGATGGTGCCGCCGGAGGAACGCCCGTACTCGGCCTGGTAATTGGTGAGCAGGACTTTGACTTCCGCCACGGCATCGATGGAGGGCGCGAGGTAGGGCCCGGTCATCGAGCCGGTGTCGAGCGAGGAGATGCCGTCGAGGGTCAGGTTCACGGTGCCGGTGCGGTTGCCGTTGATGCTGATGCTTGAGAAATTATTCCATCCTGGCGCATTCCGGTTCTGGGTGTCGACAACTCCGGGCAGGAGCTTGACGAGCCCGAGGTAATCGCGGCCCTTGAGCGGGATGTTTTCGGTCTGCGAGCTGTCGATCAGGCCCATGCGCTCCGCGCTTTGCGTCTGAATGCGAACGGCCTCGGCGGTGACGGAGACGGTCTCCGTGACGTCCCCGATCTCCAGCCGGATTGCGGGCAAAGTAAGGCGGTCATTCGCGGTGACGGCCAGTTCGCGCTCGTAGCGCTTGAAACCGGTGGCCGTGACGGTGATTCGGTAGGCGCCGCGGAGGAGCTGCGGCACCACGAAATCTCCACTGCTATTGGACGTGGTTTCCCGGCTGGTGGCGGTTTCGACGCTCACCACCGTCACTGTAGCGCCAGCGATGGCGCTTCCCGTCGGATCCGTAACCGTACCGGCGATCTGACCGGTGAGCCCCTGCGCTGCCAGATTCACGGCGCTAACGCAGCAGGCGAGAAAGACGAAGAGGAGCGTCCTCAAATTCATGGTGTCTCCGAAAGTTCGCTATGTTGTCGAAGGTTTCCTAATGTCTCTGTGGAGAGGTTTCAAGTTTTGTATCACTGAGAATGTGGAGATTCAAGAGAAATATCGTGGCCGGGTGAATAGCTTAAGAATAATTAACAGGAGTGATGAGGAATTCTGGCGAAAGCGATGCGTTTCGGCGATAAATGAAAATAAATATAGTGACAGGCCGGGGTCGCGTCGATATAGAGGAACGCCGCAAATATACCCGGGAATAGCAAGATTGACTTGACGGGTGTGGCGACGCCGCACGCAGTGGATGTGGACAGGATCCCCGTGCGAATCACCCGCTTTCGTTATCAAGGCCGTCGCAACTCCATGCAACCGGAAATACCGGGTTGACCGCCATTCGGGGGTTTGTGATGGGTATCAGAGATTCGCCCCATCCGGGGGGGGGAACCCATCGGAACGGAATTCATCGAGGCGTTCCTTCCGCCCGTGCCAAAGGCCACGAAAATCTCGGAAGCAGATTTCGGATTTCGGTTGACCACAGGCAGCCGTCTCAAGGAAGGCGCGACTTTCGCTGAGTGCTACCCCTCTGACGCAGAACGAGTGGCCGTTCCTCCTGCCGTCAGCCAGAGCACCCGCCCCATACTTCAGTAGCCAAGCCAACCGGACCCAATCCCCCCTTGATCCCCGCCAGCCACAGCCTCCGCGCCGCCCTCGCTATCCTCAACCGTAAAGGCGACCACTGGCTCCCCGCGTCCATTCCCGTCCCCGAAGACACTGTGGACACTGTGGACATCCAACACGCAGACGGCACCCGCCCCCACCTCCGCGGCCCGCAGCGGCCACGAGTTCTCGCCGGCGTCAGAAGCCCCTCCCTTTCCGGCCGCTCCGCACACCATGGACACCCCGTACGCGCAGCCAACGCCCGTTGAACAAGGGTGCCGCATCAAACCCGCGGCGTAGCCGTTCCGGTGCCGTTTTCGCTCACAGCCGTACGCGGAACTGTCGATCGCGGCATCGAGGCGGGGCGCGGCCGGAGAGGCGAGGGTCGAGGCTGCCAACCGCGAGATCCGCTCCGAAAACTTGATACGATTGGCCTACGCCCGGTCGCACCGCGGCGCGGAGGCTGACATGTCTGATGCACGAGGTCTTTCCATCGGAGCCCGGCGACCCCGCACGGTACCGGAAGGCGGTGCCACGCGACGCGTCTTTCTGTCGGCTTCCGCCGGCTTGGCGGCCGCTGGCGCCCACGCCGCGCCGTCGCTGAAACCGGCTGTCAGCGCCCGAAGCGCCTCCCGAGTTCTGGGAGCGAACGACCGTATCCGTGTCGCCGCTATCGGGACGGGAGGGAAGGGCACTTCCCACCTGAAAATGCTGGCTCCCAGGGCGGCATCCGTCAAGGACATCGAATTGGTGGCGATGGTGGACGTGTATTCCCGCTATCGGAGCCGCGCGCTCTCGCTCTGCTCACTCAAGGAATCGGACGGTTATGTCGATTACCGCAAAATGCTCGAACGCGGCGATATCGATGCCGTCTTGATCGCAACGCCGGACCATTGGCACGCGCAGATGACGATCGATTGCATGGCCACCGGCCGCGACGTCTACCTCGAGAAGCCCTACACCCTCACCATCGAGGAAGCGCGGGACGTCACGGCCGCGGCCAAGCAGTACAAGCGGGTCCTTCAGGTGGGCAGCCAGCATCTTTCCGACCGCCGCTATCACGCGGCGAGGGATCTGGTGAACGCGGGAGAAATTGGAACGCTGCTCTGGGCGCAGACCACCTATTGCCGCAACAGCCTCACCGGCGAATGGAACTACTACATCGAAGAAGAGGCCAGCCCGCGGACGATCGATTGGCAGCGCTGGCTCGGTTCCGCTCCGCGGCGGCCCTTTAGCGCGGAGCGCTTTTTCCGCTGGAGGAAGTATTGGGATTACTCGGGCGGAATCGCGACGGACTTGTTCTACCATCGGGTCGGTCCGCTGCTGTTCATCATGGGTCCACAGTATCCTACGCGCGTGAATGCGTCGGGCGGTATCTATCGGTTCAAGGACCGCGAGGTTCCGGACACCTACGCCACCACCATCGAATACCCGGACTTCTACATCACCGCGGCCTCGTCGATGGCGAATGAAGCGGGCAACCGCTACCTGCCGCCGGCAATTTACGGCAACAAGGGAACGATCACGTTCGAAAGGGAGGGCGTGCGCGTGCTCGCGGAGCCCCTCTACGCGGGTGCCGAGAGCGTTGCGGCCACTGCCGGAAAACTGTACCCAGTCGATGACGGCCCTGGGATGGCGGTGCTGCATCACAACAACTTCTTCGATTGCATGCGCAGCCGCAAGCCCGCGGTGTTGAACGAAGATCTCGCTCTTGAGATCATGACGGCAATCCGCTTGGGGGTCGATTCCTACCGGCAAGGTAAGGCCTTTGCCTTCGATCCCCGAACGCGCGCCGTTCTGGCCGCCGCGCCTCCTCGCCCCGGCTACGAGGGAACTGGCGAGAACCCGCCAGAGGGAATGAAGAAGCGAGGTTAGGGAAGATCCGATGGATAGCGCCACAATCTGGATGATTGTCTGGTTCACATTTCTGCTTGTGATAACGGCGCTCCTGCTTGCTCCTCCCACCTTTATCTCGGACCTTATCGACGGGGACCGCAAACGCAAGAAGAAGAGGGATTGGACCGACGAGGACGACTAATCTCCCGCCTCCGCGGAAACCCTCACGATTCCGCATCCGCGGCGGCGAACGGTGGTATAGAATCATCGTGAGTTGTCGCCAAGCTCTGCCCTGGAGGAAGAACCCGTATGCGAGAACTGTCTTCCCGAAATCCGCGATGCCGGTTTGCGATCGTACTGGCTTTGCTTAGCCTCGGAGCGAACGCCGCGTTCGCGCAGTTGGGAACTTACGATAAAGAAAAACGCATTGCGGTCACGCACAAGTGGACCGGCGCGCGCGCGGACGACGGCCGGCCCCTCGTGCCGGACGAGATCCTCGACCGTCTCAAGACCGCAACCGCCGAAGAAGCCTGGGGTGTGCTGCGTGGCGAGGGCTACCACTATCAATTTGAAGGCAATTGGCAACTGGTGAACCCGGGCGCGGAGCGCATGGTGGGCCGTGTGGTTACGGCGCAGTTCCTGCCGGTGCGCCCCGATATGAACGAGTTGATCAACCGCAAAGGCGCGGAGGAAGGCCGCGTGAGCAAGGGGCAGAATTCCTGGGTGATCGATACCCTGCAGCCCGGCGACGTGCTGGTGGTGGACATGTTTGGGAAGATTCGCGACGGCACCTTCGCGGGCGATAATCTGGCCACGGCGATTTTCACCAAATCGAAGAACGGACTCGTCGTCAACGGATCCGTCCGGGACGTGTCCGGCATGCAGGAGATACAGGGCTTTCGCGCCTTCGTGAAGGGCGTGGATCCGTCCGTGATCAAGGGCGTGATGCTGGTGGGAATCAACGTGCCCATCCGCATCGGGGAAACAACTATCCTTCCCGGGGATGTCGTGGTGAGCGATCCCGAAGGTCTTACGTTCATTCCCCCGCACCTTGCCGAAAAGGTGGCCACTACTTCGGAGAATGTGCAGTTGCGCGACAAATGGAGCCATCTGATGCTGCGCGAAGGCAGGTATACGCCCGGACAGGTCGACACTCAGTGGAGCGAGGCGATGACCAAAGAGTTTGAAGCCTTCGCCGCGCAGGAGAAGGCGAAGCGCCGGCGTTAGATTCGATGCGAAGCGACCGATACCTTGTTTGCACGGGAGACGGGCAATGAAGAAAGCGATCGAGAGACTCGTTGGGCGGCGCGACCTGTTCAAGGCGGGTGCCGGCGCGGCGACGGCTGCCCTCATGGGCACCGCGGACCTCGAAGCCTATCCGCAGAACACGAACACGAATTCCAGACCGTCGGAGCTGAAAATCACCGACATGCGCATGGCCTGGATCAAGGATGCGCCCATGCAGGTGCCTATCCTCCGCCTCGACACCAACCAGGGCATTTCCGGCTGGGGCGAAGTGCGGGACGGCGCGGACAAGCGATATGCCTTGATGCTCAAGAGCCGCCTGTTGGGGGAGAATCCCTGCAACGTCGACAAGCTCTTCCGCAAGATCAAACAGTTCGGTGGCCCGGCCCGGCAGGCGGGCGGCGTCTGCGGCGTGGAGATGGCGCTTTGGGATCTCGCGGGCAAGGCCTACAACGTGCCTGTCTATCAGATGCTCGGCGGCAAGTTCCGCGAGAAGATCCGCCTCTATGCCGACACCCCGGAGAGTCCAGACCCCGCGGTTTTCGCGGAGCGGCTCAAACGGCGTATGGATCATGGCTTCACCTTTCTCAAGATGGATGTGGGCGTCCGGCTGGTGGAGGATATTCCGGGTACGTTAAGCCGCCCGCTCGGCATCACCAGCCGCGAGTTGAACCAGACGCAGCACATGTTCACCGGCATGGAGTTGACGGACAAGGGCATCGAACTGATGGCGGAGTATGTGGGCAGGGTGCGCTCCGTGGTGGGCATGGAGGTTCCGCTTGCGGCCGATCATTTCGGCCACATCGGCCTCAACTCCTGCATTCGTCTCGGCAAGGCGCTCGAGAAGCATAACCTGGCCTGGCTTGAAGACATGATCCCCTGGCAGTATGCCGACCTCTGGAAAGAGATCACGGACGCGGTCGATATCCCTACTCTCACGGGCGAGGATATCTATCTCAAGGAGCCATTCATGGAGCTGTGCCGGAAGCACGCCGTGGATATGATCCATCCCGATCTGGCCAGTTCCGGCGGCATCCTCGAAACCAAGAAAATCGGGGACATGGCGCAGGAGCATGGCGTGGCGATGGCGATGCACTTCGCGGGCACGCCCATCTGTTTCATGGCGAATCTTCACTGCGCGGCCGCCACGGAGAACTTCGTTGCGCTCGAACACCATTCCGTGGATGTTCCCTGGTGGGAAGACATGGTCACCGGTGTGCCCAAACCGCTCTACACAAATGGATTCGCGAATATCCCCACCGGCCCCGGCCTTGGCTTCGACGTTGTGCTCGATGTGGTGAAAGAGCATCTTCGCGAGCCGGGGCTCTTCGAGCCAACCGACGAGTGGAACGAGGCGCGCTCTCACGACCGCCTCTGGAGTTGAGCGAGTTCGGCAAGCATGCCCGAGAAAGAACGATGCCCGCGCCCGGCTGCCACAGCCGCCCGGGGCCGCGTGCGAAAGAAGTGAACCACGATGAAGCGTTTCCGGCAGGCACTTGGATTTGGCGCGATTCTTCTCGGGGGCGTCGGTGCGGCCATCTGGATGCTCGCCTCGCCGTTGGCGGCGTCCGTTTGGGTGATCGCGGCGCTGGCCGTGGCGGCGATTTGGGTGAACCTTGGGAAAGACATCCGCACGTACGCGTTCTCGCTCTGGGTGTTCTCCGCCGTCGCCCTCTCCATGTTCTACCCGGACCTGTTCGGTTCCTGGCACGGCTACCAGCTCACCAGGCTCATTTCTCCTCTAATTCAGATCATCATGTTCGGCGTGGGTACCCAATTGAGCCTCGCCGATTTCAAGCGCGCTTTTCAGATGCCCAAGGCCGTCTCGATCGGGATCGTCGCGCAGTTCGCCATCATGCCCTCGCTCGGTTTTGCCCTTGCGAAGCTCTTTGGTTTTCAAGGGGAGGTTGCCGCCGGTGTCGTGCTGATTGGTTCGTGCCCTAGCGGGATCGCCTCGAACGTGATGGCCTATATATCGGGCGCCAATGTCGCGCTCTCGGTCACCATCACCTCGCTCACCACCTTGCTGGCTCCCGTGATGACCCCGCTCCTGATGAAAACGCTCGCGGACCAGTACGTCACCATCCAGTTCAGCGCAATGGCACTCGACATTCTCTGGATGATCATTACGCCGGTAGTGGCCGGCTTGATTGTGAACAGGCTGTCGCGCGGAAAGGCCGAATGGCTTGACCACGCGCTTCCCGTTGTTTCGATGGCTTGCATCTGTTTCATCATTGCGATCATCACGGCCAATTCGAGAGACAAACTGTTGCAGGTGGGGCCGCTGCTGATCCTGGCGGCCATACTCCACAATGGGTTCGGCTACTTGCTGGGCTATTGGGCCGCGCGCCTGCTGGGGCTGGCCGAACGCGATGCGCGCGTCGTCTCTTTCGAAGTCGGCATGCAAAACGGGGGTATGGGCTCGGCGCTCGCGATCAATGTGCTGAAGAGTTCGGACGCCGCGCTTGCCTCGGCTATTTTCGGGCCGTGGATGAACATTTCCGGGTCCGTGCTGGCTTCCTTCTGGCGAAAGCGCCTGCCGAGGCCCGGGGCGTTGAAGGTCTCGTTCCAGGAAGCGGATGCCGACGGGCGTCGGGCAAGCGGGGAGTGAACCGGGCGTTCGCTTTACGAACCCCTTTGGGCGCGGGCTTCGAGCGTCTGAATCTTCTGCATCGTTTCCCGCCGTTCGATTTCGAGGATCGCGTTCTCTTTGCCTTGAGCCTGGATCTGTTGGAAGATCGCCAGCGCGCGACGATAAGCGGCCAGCGCGCGCGGCCGCTCGCTGATGACGTCGAAGTAGTCGCCCATCAACATGTGTGACTCGCCGACCTCCCCCTGCCCGCCGGCGTTCAGGGGGTTCTCCGCGGCCAGATCCTGCCGGATTGTCAGGCCCCGGACCAGGTAAGGCAGCGCGGGCCGCGGGTCTTTCGTGCGAATCATCGTCCGTGCAAGACGGTGCAGGTTCGATGCCAGCAGACTGCGATTGCGCGCATCCAAAGGATCTGAAGCGGCGATCTGTTCGTGGATCTCGATGGCTTCCCGGTAGCGGTCCATGGCTTCCCCGAACTGACCGGTTTCATAGAGCAAGCCGCCCAGGGCGGTGGCGGATGCGGCCAGATCCTGCACGTTTCGGGAATCCTCCGGGTGCTCCCGCATCATCTCGTGGGCGATGGAAAGCGCCTTGCGGAAATGGTTCTCCGCCTGGGGACGATTCTTCAGCATGAGGAAAATGCCGCCCAGCCGCCGGTGCGCCAGGCACAGGCCGCGAACGTCTTCCGGATCGTCGGAGCCGGCGGTTTGGATTTCTTCGAACATCCGCAGGGCCTGACGCCGCGTTTCGAGCACGCCGTCCCAATCGCCCACCTGCGAAAGTCCGCCGCCAAGGGAAGTGTAGGCCGATGCCACCTTGCGGCGGTAAGCAAGATTAGCCGGCTCCATCGCCAGCATCTCACGATACATTTTGAGCGCTTCCCGGTCGTACTTGAGGCCGCCCTCGTAGTCGCCCATCAGTTTGGCCAGCGCGCTCAACCGGGAGTATGTGGATGCGATGTCCTGCCGCGCCGTGACGTCGTTTCTTTGCGCGCGCACTTGTTCGCGGATCGAAAGCGCCTTGCGATAGCACTCAAGTGCCAGCGCGGAATTTCCAATGTTCGCGACGTTCGGCCGGCCTTGCACGTCGCCCAGTTTCTCGTAGGCGGAAGCCAGTTCGCGCTGCAACTCAAGGTCTTCTCTCGATTCCTGGTCAAGCCGGTCCAGATACTCGAGCGCTCGCTCCACCAGCTTGCGGCGGACTCCGGTAGCGCCGGGAATCTGCGCCAGATCGGCATCGAGATCGAAGATCAGGGAGTTGGCGAGTTGCCGCACATCCTGAAAGCGCGCCTCCGCCAGTTGCCGTTGTTCATGGGCGCGGTTCGCCATATAGCCCGAGAGGAGAATACCGCCCACCAGGCTGAGGATTGCGAACGCGCCCACCGCCACGGAAACCCGGTTGCGGCGGATAAACTTTCTCAATCGGTAGCCGGTGCTGTCCGGCCATGCCCCCACGGGCTGATGTTTGATGTAGCGTTCGACGTCGCGCGAGAACTGGTTGGCGGTAATGTAGCGGTCCTTCGGCTCCGGCTGAATGGCCTTCAGGACGATCGCGTCAAGGTCGGCCTCGACGCCGGCTAGGGAACTGACGTCCACCAGCTTTGGCGGGTCGCCGTCTTCGATTTTGGTCAGGATCGCGAACGGATTGGCGCGATTCACCTGGTAAGGCTGCCGCCCGCAGATCATTTCATAGAGCAGCACGCCCATGGAATAGATGTCGCTCGCCGTGCTGAGCGGAAGCCCGCGCAACTGTTCCGGGCTCGCGTAGGCCGGCGTGAGCGCGGCCACTTTGCCTTCGGTCGCGGTGGCCGGTTCCCGGTGGTCCAGGTCGAGCACCTGCGAAATCCCGAAATCAAGCAGCTTCGGAATGCCGCCTTCCATGATGAGAATGTTGCTGGACTTGATGTCGCTGTGAACGACGAGGTTCTGATGGGCGAAGCTCACCGCCGAACAGATCTCGCGGAAGAGTTGCAGGCGCGTTTCGAGATTGGGATTCGTCCTGCGCAGATATTCATCGAGCGGCACGCCGGGGATATACTCCATGACGAAATAGAGCAATCCGTCGTCGCTCACTCCGCCGTCGAATAGCCGGGCGATGAAGGGATGGTTGAGCCGGGCCAGGATGCGCCGTTCCAGGCGGAAGCGATTGACGATATCGCCGCTGCTCGAACTGCGGTTGAGCACCTTGATGGCCACGTGCATCTTGAACTCCGCGTCGTCGCGGATGCCCAGATACACGGAGCCCATGCCCCCCTCGCCGATGAGGGATTCAATGCGGTATTGGCCGATGATCCGGCCGATGAGCGCTTCGCCGCGGGACACTTCCTCGCGCACCTGGCGCAGTACGGAACCAAACAGTGGCACGTGCGTGGGGGCGTCCAACGAGTCTGGAGATTCGGAGATGTGGTCGTGCGACGCCAGCAGGCCATCCACTTCTTCGCGCAGCGCAACGTCTTCGCCGCATTCGCGGTCCAGGAGCGCGATGCGAGACTCGGGTTCCACCGCCAGGGCTTCCTGAAAGAGGTGTTTTACCCGTGCCCAGCGTTCGGCGTTCATCCGGATCCGCCTCCCTTGAGTTCCCTCGCGAGCCATGCCCGTGCCATCACCCAGTCTCTCTTGACGGTGGCGGCGGAGATGCCGAGAACCTCGGCGGTCTCCTCAATCGAGAGGCCCGCGAAATAGCGGAGTTCCACGATGCGCTCCTGCTGCTGGTCGAAGGCCGCGAGCCGTTCGAGCGCCTCATGCAGCGCCAGCACTTCGGCTACATTCTCCGGGGGCGAGGAGGCTTCCGGCTGATCCTCGAGCAGGATTTTCTGCGCGCCGCCGCCGCGCTTGGCCGCGTTTACCGCCCGCGCATGGTCCACCAGAACCCTTCGGATCACCTGAGCGGCCACCGCGAAGAAGTGCTGCCGGTTGTGGTATTCACTGGCGGACCCGCCGATCAGGCGCAGGTAGGCTTCATGCACCAGAGCGGTGCTCTGCAGAGTATGATCTTTGCGTTCGCGCGCCAGATGCCGCCGCGCGATGCGGCGCAGTTCGTCGTAGACGATCGGGGTAAGTTGTTCCAGCGCCCCGGCATCACCGGAACTCCACCGGGCCAGAAGGGTTGTAACATCCAGTGTCGACATAGAATTCGGTTCTTGAGCCACGGTTCCGATGCCTGTGGCGAGCTACGAAGGAAGCAGGCGCATCGCGTGACGCAGGGGCTTTCGGGACCCTCAAACGGAATGTCTTGTCAGTACGCCGGGCCCCAGTTCCTTCGCCATGATGGAGTCCCAGTTCCTCACGGATTTTTTCAATATACCACCGAGCGGCGTCAATTCCCTCCATCCGGCTTCACATTGTCAAAGCGCAACGGATACATGAATCGCGCCCCAGCCGAAGGCTCTTGCCGGCCGTCAGTGGGGCGCCGAATTCGCCATGACGATGGGCAGGAGGGCGGCGAGATGGTCGATCAGAAAGTCCGGCGCGGGGTCGGCCAGGGACTCGGGCTGAAAGCCGTAAGTGACTCCGCAGCTTGGGCAACCCGCATTGCGGGCGGTCTGGATATCCACCGTGCTGTCGCCCACCATCAGTGTGCCGGATGGGGTGGCTTCCGCCTCGTCCATCAGACGCAACAGCCCTTCCGGATCGGGCTTCTTCGTCTCAAAGGAGTTTCCGCCATACACGCGAAGGAAGGCGTCGCCAAGGTCCAGGCCGTCGAGAATCCGGTTGCTGATCCGAACCGGCTTATTTGTGAGGACGGCTTGCGGGATGCCGGCGTCCGCGATTGCGCGAATGACGTCCCGGACGCCGGGGTAGAGCTTCGTGTAGTCCAGCGAGTGCTCGTGATAGTAGTGAATGAAATAGTCGACGGCGCGCGCCAGGTCGTCTTCCGCGAACCCGTCCCCCATGGCCCGCCGAATTAGCGGGGCCACTCCGTTGCCGACGTAGGATTCCACCGTTCGGGTGTCCAGGTCTCCGAGCGAGAAGTGGCGTCGCGTCGCGTTTACGGATACCACGAGATCCATCGTGGAATCGATCAGTGTTCCGTCCAGATCGAACACAACGAGTTTGCAAGGGTTCAAATTGCCGTTCACGATCGGGGTTGATCCTTTCTATCCTTCGGTTCGGTGGGGGCCGCCGTTCGGATCATGGCTTTCGGGCCGGGCGTTTGCGTGGCGCGGCGGGTGCTTCGCCGGTGGAGTTGGGCGTTTCGCTCTCCGGCCAGACGAGGTCCGGAACGTGCTCTCCCCAGGCGGTTTCGATGGCCCGCGCGTTGCGCGACACCGATTCCTTCACCTCGGCGGGCGCCAGGGCCGCCAGAAGATCGGCGCTCCACATTACGTACGGAGCCACGGCGGACTTGCCCAACGCGGCCGGTGGCCCTCCGGGGCTGAAGGCCAGCAGCGCGAGCAGGATCACCGCGCAAAACAGACATCCCTTCACAAGACCAAAGAATGCGCCCGCCACGCGGTCAAATACGCTTAACCCGGTTACTTGCAGCGCCTTTGCCGCCACGCTTCCCACGAAACCGCCGAGGATCACCACACCAAAGAAGATCAAGCCGAACGCCACCATCCGGGCGATCTCCGGCGAGGGAACGTATTGCCTCACCGCGGAGGCGAGCGCGCCGTGGAACCACAAGCCCAGCAGCACGCCCACCACGAGCGCGAGGAGGCCGGCCAACTCCCGCATGAATCCGCGCACAAGGCTGGCGGTCACGCTGGCGCAGAGAATCGCCAGGAGCACGAAATCCAGGTATGTCAGGCGTTCCATCCACTCCATCGCCACTTCGCGCTAAAGCGCCGCCCCTGTCAGGAGGCGGAACGCTTCCTGGTATTTCTCGCTAGTCTTTCGGGCCACCTCTTCGGGCAAAGGTGGTGCGGGGTCCGTCTTATCCCAACTGAGCGTTTCGAGATAATCCCGGACGTACTGCTTGTCGTAGGACGCTTGCGGCCCGCCCGGACGCCATTGGTCCTTTGGCCAGAACCGGGAGGAATCGGGCGTCAGCACTTCGTCCGCCAGAGCGATCTCGCCGTCGATCAGGCCGAACTCGAACTTGGTATCCGCAATCAGAATGCCACGCTGCTCCGCGTGCGCGGCTGCGTCCTTATAGATGCGCAGCGTCAAATCCCGAAGTTGCCGCAGATAACCGGCGGGCACCAGTTGCGTGGCTTCCTCAAAGCTCACGTTGATATCGTGTCCGCTTTGCGCCTTGGTGGCGGGGGTGAAAATGGCTTCCGGCAGCCGACCGCTTTCTTCAAGACCGGCCGGCAGCGCAATGCCGCAAACGCTCCGGCTGGTACGGTACTCCTTCCAGCCGGAACCCGAGAGATAGCCGCGCGCCACACATTCCACGGAGAACATAGCGGCCTTGCGGACCAGCATGCTGCGGCCCTCGATCTGATCGCGGTACGGGTGGAGGATGCGCGGAAAGTCAGAGAAATCCGCGCTCACGAGATGATTCGGGACGACGCCCGCAAAGCGTTCAAACCAAAAGACGGACATTTGATTGAGAACGCGACCCTTGTCGGGGATGGGGGTGGGCAGGACGCAATCAAAGGCGGAAAGGCGGTCCGTGGTGACGAGCAGCAGGTGATCGTCCAGATCGTAAATGTCCCGGACCTTTCCTCGAGCCACCAGGGGGATTTCCCCGAGATGGGTTCGCAAAATGGCGCCGTTCGTGTGTCTGAGGGCTCGGTAGGGCATCGGAGGTACGCTCCTATCGATTTTACTTGACCCACCGGATTACCGGTAGCTTGGGGAACGATCGCCCGCGGAGCGGCCGCCACACCGCTGGAGTTGGGCGAGGCTGCGTTCGAAGGGGGAGGCTCGGCGTCGGAACGCGGTCAGGCTAGCTGACGAGGGGATGCCAACTGGGCCGGTCCGCGCCCTTTCGGGAAGTCCAGCACATTACCCGGTCTCGTCCCGGAAGTGTCCTGGGCGATTGCGGTGTTGCGGTTTGCCGGGTGTTTTCCCTGGAACCCGGAGCACCAATCCCGGAACCGCGCCACGGGCATGGGCCGTGCGAAAAGATAGCCTTGCACTTCGTGGCAGCCATGTTCATACAGGCATTGGAGTTGCTCTGGCGTCTCGACGCCTTCGGCGTTCACCCTGGTTTGCAGGCTCTTGCCCAGCTCGATCATGGATTGGACAATCGTGCGGCTGCGGTGGCTCGCCGTCAGGTTCTGGATAAAGCTGCGGTCGATCTTCAGCTTGGTGAACGGGTAATCGCGCAAGCTCGACAGCGACGAATAGCCCACACCGAAATCGTCGAGCGCCATGCGGACTCCATGGCGGCGCAGATGATGGATCGTTTCCCTTGCCGCTTCCGGGTTGGCCAGCACCGCGGTCTCAAGCAATTCGAATTCGATCGCGGAATCCGGGATTCCGTGCGCCGCCAGGGCGGAAAGGGTCTCCGGCAGGAAGCGGGGATCGAGCAACTCAGACGGAGAGACGTTCAACGCGATTCGGCTATTTTCGCCCATCCAGCCCCGCCACGTCCGAAAGTTTTCGCACGCCGTGCGGCGCACCCAGCGCCCGAGATCGCGGATCTGATTGCTCGCCTCGGCCGCGGGCAGGAACAGCGCGGGAGTGATCAAACCGCGTTTCGGGTGTCTCCAACGCAGAAGCGCCTCCGCGCCCGCGATGGTGAAATGCTGCAAGTCGATCTGCGGCTGAAGAAACAGTTCAAACTGGCCGTTTTCGAGGGCCGGGCCGATTTCGTTCTCGATTGTCGTGCCCGGGGTTGCCCGCTGCCCGCCGGCCATCGGGCCGGATGCGAACGCGTGGCCGGGTATCTTCGTGCTTTGCGGAATACCGGTGGGCACCCGGCCGGCAGGGAGAGCGAGCGGTGCGGCGGATCTCCGTTGCAAAGCATCCCTCTGCGCGTCCGCAACACGAATTTCAGCGCCGCTCGCAGGGGTATCCGGTTGAGGGGCGGAGGCGCCATCGGCGTCCATCCGGGTCTTGTCCAAAGGCATTCCGTTCGCAACCGCTTTCCTATCTGAGCCGCGCGCGAAGAGGCCCTCGTGCAGTCCGCCGCCCACTCCCCTCTCTTCGTCCGGGATGCCGCGGTCTTGAATCCGGGCCTGTTCGGCGGCGGCCCCCGGCCGGCGGAGCCGTCCGCGTCATGGCAAGGAAGTCCTGCCTTCCGAGCGGCCCGGCGCGGCTCGTAAAGGGAAAGGCCGGAACCCGAAGATCCCAGCCTTTCCGTTGCTTGGCTATTGGATGGAGTTCCGCCAATCGAGCGCTATCGCAGCGTTTTCGGCGGAGGCGGTGGGGCGGATGACCTCTCGCCCATCTGATTGAGTACGGTGAGCGCGGTGGCCACCAGAGAGCCCGCATCCGCGAGGTTGGCGGGCAGCACGACGGTATTGGTGGTCTTGGCGATATTTCCCAACTGCGTGATGTACTGTTCCGCCACGCGCAGGTTCACCGCGTCGTGGCCGCCGGGAGATTGGATCGCCTCCGCGATGCGCCGAATGCCTTCCGCCGTGGCGTTGGCGATCGTGAGGATGGCCTGCCCCTGGCCTTCGGCTTCGTTGATCTGCTGCTGCCGCTTGGCCTCCGAATTCTTGATCGTTTCCTGCTTCACGCCTTCGGCGGTGTTGATCTTGGAATCCCGGACGCCTTCCGATTGCAGAATGGCGGCGCGCTTTTCCCGTTCGGCCCGCATCTGCTTTTCCATGGCCGCCAGGACGTCGGAGGGAGGCGTGATGTTCTTGATCTCGTAGCGGAGCACTTTCACGCCCCAGGGTTCCGAGGCCAGATCGAGTTCACTGACCACGGCGGCGTTGATCGATGTGCGTTCCTCGAAGGTCTTGTCGAGCGGGATCTTGCCGATCTCGCTGCGGAGCGCCGTCTGCGCAAGCTGTGTAATCGCGAACACATAGTTCGCAATGCCATAGCTCGCGCGCTCGGCATCCACCACTTTCAGGTAGATCACTCCGTCGACGCCCACTTGCACGTTATCGTTGGTGATGCAGATCTGTTCGGGAATATCGAAGGCCGCTTCCTTGAGCGTGTGCCGGTAGCGGATGGCGTCGATAAACGGGGTCAGTGTGTGAAAACCGGCTTGCAGCGTTCCCGCGTACTTACCCAATCGTTCCACCACGTAGGCGCTCTGCTGCGGCACCACCACGACGCTCTTGGCAATCACGACGACGCCCACCAGCACCACCATGAACGCCACGATCAGTAGCAACAGTTCCATGTTCGTCTCCTGCTCTAAAGATGTCTCCCAACAAAGCGCATGAGGCGCGGCGGGAGCGTCAGACCGAGTCTCCGATCATATCCGAAGGGCCGAGCGCCCGCACCACCAGCGTGATTCCCTCCACCTTCTCCACGCGCACCCGCGCCTCCTTGCCGATGGCTTCGGAACGGGCATTGCGGGCGTTCCAGGGGCTGCCGCGCAGAATCACTTTTCCCGTGCCGTGAGCCGGAATTTCGTCCACGGCGGTGGCAATCTCGCCCACCAGGCTGTCGACGCCCCGGTTCGGCATGTCCCGGTGCAAAAGATTGCGCAGCCGGTCCCGGAGCGTCAACAGAGAGACCACCGCGACCAGCACGAACACGACGGATTGCGAAACGGCTCCCGGCGTCAGGCCGAGCGCCGTCGTTATCGAGGCGGCCAGAGCGCCGACGCCAAAGAACATCAGAAAGAAATCCGTTGGCATCAGCATCTCGCCGGCGATCAGCATCAGGCCAAGCACCAGCCAGATCCACCATCCCATCGCCATTGCCACTTCCATGCGCGCCTCCGATCCTTTTCTTTACACAGTACGGCCCACGGCCACAACTCTTGGCGGATTTAGATTGGACTATATCCGAATTTCCCGGGATTCGCAGCGATGGCGGCCGCGATTAGTACCATGTTTTGCGAGAGGCCCGCCCCTGGCTGGCGGGGGATGTACCACGGCGCTCGGGGCGACCGATTCCTCCGCTCCCGCCGGGTGCAAGCCAGGGGAAACCACCGGGCACGCTACGGTATCGACAGGGCGCGCGATGTTTGATAGTTCTGTTAGGGTGAACGATATGACGAACGACCTCCCCCGCATCCTCCCCCGCCGCCGCTGGCTGCGTGAGTCGGCCGGATTTCTGGGGGGGGCGGCCTCCGCGGCGCTGTTGTTGGCTCTGGGCGGTTGCGGCTCCGCGCCGAAGCAGCCGGCGGAACCCGAGCCGCCGCCGGAGCCGGTTTCGGCCCTCAAAGCCTTTACGTCGGCTTACGGACGGGTGCGCGGACGGGGCGGGGAACTTGAGATCCTTTCGATCTCCAACCTGAACCTGCAAACCGTCGAGTCAAAGGATGGCAAGTCGGGGGTGTGGCAGTTCCAGTTCGTCTCGCCGGCCGAAAAGATGGTCTACAACGTCCGCTACGCGGTGGCGGATGAGCTCCCTAGTTTTCGGGAAGGCGCCTGGGACAGCGGCAGCCAGGGCTACGACGCGCGCGGAATGCGGGCGAGGCCGTTTCCGGTGGCCGCCCTCCGCTGCGATTCCACCACGGCGTATGAAATTGCCGCCAAGGAAGCCAAAGAGTTTCTCGATAAGAATTCCAAGCTGCCCGTGAATTTCATCTGTGAGCTGACGGACGCTTACCAGTTGCCAACGTGGCGGGTCTATTGGGGCGCTTCGGTCAGCACCGCCGTCTACTCGGTGTACGTGGATGCCAACCAGTCGAAGTTCCTCAAGAAAGGAAAGGGGTAGACGCGGCGGGCGCTTATCGCTTCTCGCGAAGCTCCGTTTCCATGCGGTCCAACTCGCGGATTCGCACCAGCAGTCCGGTGCGTTCTCTGAGCTCCGCGGCGGTTACCGGGAAGGACGCCGCCACCAAACGGCGGACAGTGGCGCCGGGAGCGATCTGTTCGCGGGTTGTCAGGGGCTGCGCGCAATCGTGGTTCAGTGAAGCCATGTGCTTACAGAGGGTTTGCGCGTCTTGAACGGCGATCGTATCGCCCGTTTGCAGGCCGTTTCGCCCGGTAAACTCGAGCGAAGCCTCCTTCACCACATACGGGACGCTGGCTGTGTTCCTGACGTCGAATTCCACCACCAGCACGTTTCGCGGGGAGCCGGTTTCCACCACGCGGACGCGGCTGATTAAGCCGTCCAGCTTCATGTAGCGCCCGCAGCCCGGAAGCAGCGCGAGCAGCGCCGCCGTCAGGAACAGAACCCCGAACGGGAGATGCCTCTTTTCGAAGGGGAGGTTCATCACGAAGATCTCCTCTGCGGGAAGTCTATCGCATTGCGCGGAGAACGGATCTCCGCACGCCCGGATGCGGGCGCGGCCAGTATCTACAGGTCTTCCCACACGTAAGCCGGGAAACGCCGCATGACGCCGAAGCCCAGCTCGGAATAAAGTCGCACCGCGTTCTGGTTCGCGCCGGTTACGGTGAGCGTGACGTAACGGCACCCGCCGGCGGCAAGCTGCTCCATACTGCGCTCCATCAGCCGTCTGCCCAGCCGCCGGCCGCGCGCTCTTGGAAGAGTGCAGACCTGGGTAATGTGCCCCACACCCTCGCTCACGACGCTCGCGAGGCAGGCGGCCAGCAGCGTGCCAGTTCCCGCTTCCACGGCGACGAAGCTCGATTCGGGGGCGAAGCGGCCGCAGCCGGGATACTGAATGATGTTATAGAGGAAGCGACGCCCCCCTTCGACCGTTCGGTACTGGTCGTTGATCCGCGAATCGAGATGGCCGCGATAGGCTTCTTCAATCAGATACGCGGCGCGATCCTGATATCGCTCGTGCCACGGTTCCACCCTCAAGGATTCGCCGTCCGCGGAGGAGGCGGGCGGGCGGCCGGGTAGGGGCAGCGGCGCTCCCATAAAGAGGCGCTCATGCATTTCGACGTGTTCCGCGAGGGGCGGGGCCGCCGACGGGAACGGGTGCAGCATGAACTGTGCCTCGATTCGACGAATACCCGGCCGCTGGCGCGCGGCGTCGAGCGTGGCTTCAAGCAGCCGGTATTCGCTCTCTTCGTTGCGGTAGGGCTCGCTGATAAACAGGCATCCAAGCAGCGCCTTGTGCTCTTCGCAAATGTAGTAGGTGTACCCCACCGCGGCGTCCGCGTCGCAAAGCACCATGCCATTCAGCGCCTGGGAGTCAATAAACTGGCCCACCAGCGCCGAAGAGGTTTCGTAATTCCAATAGAGGGTGCTTTGCCAGGCCGCCACTTCTTCTTCGAGAAGCGGCTTCATTTCGCGGAGGCGAAACTGCGGCAGGTCAAAGATCTCCAAGCCGCTCTCGCGACCGGCGGGCAACATGCTCTGATTATATTCACAGACTGTCGGATGACAGCCATTTTTGAGTTCCCGGAGCGTGGAACGACCGCCACCCTCACTCCCCGATGACGTGCAGCGCGACGCTGCGTGTATGCGGGGCACGCCGGTGCTCGAAAAGATAGATTCCCTGCCACGTACCCAGCACAGGAACTCCTCCCTGAACCGGAATCGAAAGTGTCACCTGCGTCAGCGCCGCCTTCACGTGCGCGGGCATATCGTCCGGGCCTTCCACGGTGTGAACGAACAGAGGGTCGCCGTCCGGCACCAGACGGCGAAAGAAGGCCGTGAGGTCGCGCTGCACATCGGGGTCGGCATTCTCCTGGATCACCAGCGACGCCGAAGTGTGACGTACAAACAGCGTCAGCAATCCGCGCTCGATGCCCGTCTCTTTCAGCCAGCGAAGCATCTGGCTGGTGAACTCATAGAGCTTAGGTCCGCTGGTGCGAATGTGAATGGTGTGAAATTCCTGTCTCATTCCTGATTTTCCGCTCTCTCCGCCAATCTGTAACCGGGCGCTGGCCAGGCTCCGGCGAACTCACGGCAACCGCGCGGGGTGGCATGCCCCGACCGGGGTGCTCCACAAGTTTGCCACAGGAACCTCGATAAGGCGCGGGCCGGGCCGCCGGAAGTTCGCAAGTTCGAACCGCCAGGCGGTGGCATCGCATCCTCCCTCACGCCTGCCCGCATCCGGATTTCCAGGGAACTGCGAGGAGAAGCGCGGGGCACCGGCGGGGAGACCGAAGATGCGGATAATCTAGTCGGTATGCCCGCACGCTCGATCAAATTCGTTCGCTTCTCCACGGGGATCGGATCCTCCTACGGTATCTGGCACAAGGAAGGGATTCAGGCGATTGCCGGAACGCCATTCATGGACTGGCGACCGACCGAGGAGTGGTACCAGCCCGACGACGTGGATTTCCTGGTGCCCTGCCAGCCCACCAAGATTCTGGCGATCGGGCGCAACTTCAAGAGCCATCTGCACGGGCGGCCGCAACCGGAGGTGCCCGAGTTCTTCTATAAGCCGCCGAGTTCGCTGCAGCATCCGGACAAGCCGGTGATCCTGCCGCTTGACGCCGAGGAGACCCATTTCGAGGGGGAGATGGTGCTGGTGATCGGGGAGCGCTGCCGCAATGTTTCCGAATGGGTGGCACTCGACTATATGCTGGGCATCACCATTGGCAACGACATCAGTGACCGGATGTGGCAGCGGGGAGAAAAGAAGGATCTGCAGTGGTGGCGGGCCAAAGGCTGCGACACCTTCTCCCCCTGCGGGCCGGCGATCGTCACCGGGCTGGATCCGACACGGTTGCTGCTGGAGACGAGAGTAAACGGAGAATTGAAGCAGTCTGAATCCACGGCCGACTTGATATTTTCCGCCGCGCGTTCAATTGCCTTTGCCTCGCGGTATCTGACGCTGGAGCCGGGCGATTTGATTTACACTGGGACCCCTGGAAATACGGAACCCCTGCGACACGATGACGTGGTGGAGGTGTTCTTAGAGAATGTGGGGGTATTGCGGAACCCGGTGAAGTTGGATGGGGCGGAGTGATATGAGTATATAGCACTCAACATAAATTAGTTGAAACCAGTCAGTCTTTGGCCTCATCCTAACCAATGTACGCCGCCGTCTGACGGCGGAGCGTGCGCGCGCCACTGCAAGCTCCCGGTGAAATGTGGCGTACGATGGCGGTCCTGCCGTCGGCACGGCAGTGGCAATAAGTGGTGAAGTCTATGGATATCAATCGGTTTACGGAAAAAGTCCAATCAGCGTTTCAGGCTGCGCAGTCTTCCGCAACCAGGGAAGGGCACCAGCAACTGGACGTGGAACATCTGATGATGGCCCTCCTGGAACAGCCCGAGGGGCTGGCTCCGGCCATCCTGCTCAAGACCGGTATTGCGCTGGACCGGGTGGCGGAGCGGCTGGATGGGGAGCTTCGAAAGCTGCCGAAGGTGACTTCGAGTTCCGGCGCGGCAAACCAGATTTACATTACGGGACGCCTCAACACGCTGATTGCGCAGGCCGAGGAGGAAGCGCGGAAGCTCAAGGATGAGTACATTTCCGTCGAGCATCTTCTGCTTGCCGCCGTTGGGGAAAACGGCGCCACGGGCAAGATTCTGCGCGAGGCGGGGCTTGACCGGGAGAAGCTGATGCAGGCGATCCGGGAGGTGCGCGGCTCGCAGCGCGTGACGACGCAGAACCCGGAGGGCACCTATCAATCGCTCGAGAAATACGGCCGCGATCTGACCGAGCAGGCACGGGCGGGCAAACTGGATCCGGTAATCGGCCGGGACGAGGAGATCCGCCGCGTGATGCAGGTGCTATCGCGCCGGACCAAGAACAACCCCGTGTTGATTGGCGAGCCGGGCGTGGGCAAAACGGCGATCGCCGAGGGGCTGGCGCAGCGGATTGTGCGCGGCGACGTGCCGGACGGACTGAAGGACAAGAAGGTAGTGGCGCTCGATATGGGCGCGCTGATCGCGGGCGCGAAGTTTCGCGGCGAATTCGAGGAGCGGCTGAAAGCGGTTCTCAAGGAAGTGCAGGATTCGCAGGGGGAGATTATCCTCTTCATCGACGAACTCCATACGGTGGTGGGCGCGGGCAAGGCCGAAGGGGCCATGGATGCCGGCAACCTGCTGAAGCCGATGCTGGCGCGCGGCGAACTCCACTGCATCGGCGCCACGACGCTGAACGAATACCGTAAGTACATCGAGAAGGATGCCGCGCTCGAACGCCGTTTTCAGCCAGTGATGGTGGAGCAGCCGAGCGTGGAGGATACGATTTCCATTCTCCGAGGGCTTCGCGAGCGCTATGAACTCCACCACGGCGTGCGCATCAAGGATACGGCGCTGGTGGCGGCGGCGGTGCTCTCAAACCGCTACATCGCGGACCGTTTCCTGCCGGATAAGGCGATCGACCTGGTGGACGAGGCGGGCGCGAAGCTGCGCACCGAGATCGATTCCATGCCGAGCGAACTCGATGAGATTCACCGCCGGGTGATGCAGCTCGAGATCGAGCGGGAGGCGCTGCGCAAGGAAAGCGACGAGGCTTCGCGGGACCGCCTGGAGAAGCTCGAGCGCGAACTGGCGAACCTGAAAGCGAAAGGCGATGCGCTGCAAGCCCGCTGGCAGAACGAGAAGAAATCCGTGCAAAAGCTGCGGGATCTTCGGGAGCAGGTGGAACAGACGAAGATCGAGATCGCGCGGGCCGAGCGGGAGTATGATCTCAACCGCGCGGCCGAGCTTAAGTACGGACGCCTCACGCAACTGGATCGGGAGATGACGGAAGCCTCCGAGGCGCTCGCCCGTTTGCAGGGGGAAAGCTCGCTGCTGAAGGAAGAAGTCTCCGAGGAGGATATCGCCAAGGTGGTGAGCCGCTGGACGGGAATCCCGATCAACAAGTTGATGCAGGGCGAGGCGGACAAACTGCTGCACCTCGACTTCGAATTGCACCAGCGCGTGGTGGGGCAGGATGAAGCGGTCAGCGCCGTGGCGGAAGCGGTGATGCGCGCGCGCTCGGGGCTCAACGACCCGAACCGGCCGATCGGTTCCTTCATCTTTCTGGGACCGACGGGCGTGGGGAAGACCGAACTGGCCCGCGCACTGGCGCAATCGCTCTTCGACGATGAGCGGGCGATGATCCGCATCGATATGAGCGAGTATCAGGAGCGGCACACGGTGGCCCGGCTCGTGGGCGCGCCTCCGGGCTATGTGGGCTACGACGAGGGCGGCCAGTTGACGGAAGCGGTGCGCCGGAGACCATATTCGGTGATCCTTTTCGATGAGATCGAGAAGGCGCATCACGACGTTTTCAATGTGCTTCTGCAGGTGCTCGACGACGGGCGGCTGACCGACGGCCAGGGCCGCACGGTGGATTTCCGCAATACGCTGATCATCATGACGTCGAACATCGGCAGTGCGCGGATTCTGGATTTCAAGGGATCCACCGATGGGAGGGACTACGAACGGATGAAGGAAGGTGTGCTGCAGGAAATGCGCAACTTCTTCCGGCCGGAGTTCTTGAACCGCGTGGATGAGACGGTGGTGTTCCATTCGCTCGGCATCGAGGATCTCAAGAAGATCGTCCACATCCAGTTGCAGCGGCTGCGGGCGCGCCTTGCGGAGCGGCACCTTGAGATCGAGATCACGCCGGAGGCGCTCGAGTTTCTGAGCCGCGAGGGCTTTGATCCGAGCTACGGGGCGAGGCCGCTGAAGCGGGCGATTCAGCGGGAGATTGAAACGCCTCTTGCCAAGCGTCTGCTTGCGGGAGAGATTCACGACGGCCGCCGGATCTATATTGACGCGCCGGTGGAGGGGGGCGGGTTGACGTTCACCGCCACCCCGCCGGAACCCCGCGAGCCGACCGCGCGAAAGCGACCGGCGGGTGTGAATTGAGCGTTAGGTGAAAGGAAAAGTATGCACTTCGAGCAAGGACGGGAACGCCGCCGCGCGGCAGGCGCGAGGGAAGCTCAATGAGCCCGCGGCTCACGACGGGCAGCCTGCGGTTCTACGCGCAGGTTGCGCCGAGCCCGCGCGACAGCGTCCTGCGGCCGCCCACGGATCTTTATTCCACGCGGGCGGGCTGGCTGATCAAGATGGAACTGGCCGGTGTTCGGCCGGAGGATGTGGCGATCGACATCCGGGGGAACCTGCTGGAGATTCACGGCTCCCGCCGGGATACGACCTGCGACGAGATCACTGGCCATCACAACATGGAGATCGCCTACCAGCGGTTTTCTCGCGTCGTGGAACTGCCCGAGCGCGTGGCGGCTTCCCAGGTTTCGTTGGATTTCAGGGACGGCATGCTGCTGGTGCGCGTCCAAAGAGATGAGGAATCAAGATGAGCGAACAAACCCAACAGACTCCCCAGAAAGAACAAAGCGTTCGCCGTTTGCCCGTGCTGCCGCTGAAGAGCAGCGTGCTGTATCCCAACCTGATGCTGCCGCTTTCGGTAGGGCGGCCCGCGTCGGTGGCGGCTGTGGAAGCGGCTCTTGGCACGGAAGAGAAGGAGATTCTCATCGTCGCGCAGCGCGACCCGAACGTGGAGAATCCCACCCTCGAAGACCTGTATAACGTCGGCGTCCGCGCTGTGGTGAAGAAGATGGCCCGCACGGGCGACGGGCTGATGGAACTGCTCGTGCTTGGGGTCGACCGGGTGCGCCTGGTGGGCGCGCCGGTCTCCGACCCCTACATGATCGCCAGCTTCGTCCTGCACGAGCTTTCGCCCGACGCCGGCCCCGAAGTGGAAGCGCTGCAGCGCGCCATTCTGGAGCTTGCCAAGAAGGTGCTGCAGATGGCCAACACGAACGCGCCGCGCGAGCTCACCCAGTTCCTGGTGAGCACCGAAGACCCGGTGCGTCTGGCCTACTTTATCGGCTCGATGCTCTCGATCGAAACCGAGAAGGAGCAGCGCATCCTGGAGGCGGAGAACGTCGGCACGCTTCTGCAGACGGTTCACGATTTTCTGAGCTACGAAGTGCAGATCCTCGAACTGCGCACGAACATCCAGAACAAGGCGCAATCCGAAATTGGCAAGGAGCAGCGGGAGTACTATCTGCGCCAGCAGTTGCGGGCCATTCAGGATGAGTTGGGCGAGAAGAATCCGGAAAAGGCGGAAAGCGAGGAACTGCGCAAGAAACTCGAAGCCGCCGATTTGCCGGAGGAGGTCCGCAAGGAAGCGGACCGGGAACTGACGCGCCTGGAGCGCATGCCTTCGGGCTCACCTGAGAACAACATCGTCCGCACGTATCTGGAGTACGTGATCGAGCTGCCCTGGAACAAGGTGACCGAGGATAACCTCGACCTCAAGAACGCACGCAAGATTCTCGATGAAGATCATTACGAGCTGAAAGAGGTAAAGGAGCGGATTCTGGAACACCTGGCGGTGCTGAAACTCAACCCGGATGCCAAGGCGCCGATTCTCTGCTTTGTTGGGCCTCCTGGCGTGGGGAAGACCTCGCTGGGGCAATCGATCGCGCGTGCGGTGGGCCGCAAGTTCGAGCGGCTGGCATTGGGCGGGCTGCATGATGAATCGGAGCTTCGCGGACACCGGCGCACGTACATCGGGGCGATGCCGGGCCGCATTTTGCAGGCGATGCGGAGGGCGGGCGAGAAGAATCCGGTGATTCTGCTCGATGAAGTGGACAAGGTGGGCCGGGATTACCGGGGAGATCCCTCATCGGCGCTGCTAGAGATTCTGGATCCGGAACAGAACAAGACGTTCCGGGACAACTATCTCGACATGCCTTTCGATCTTTCGAAGGTGTTCTTCATCACGACCGCGAACACGCTCGACACGATCCCGGGTCCGCTGCGGGACCGCATGGAGATCATCAGCTTGAGCGGATACAGCGCGCTCGAAAAGCTGGAGATCGCCAAGCGCTACCTGCTGCCGCGCCAGTTCAAGGAGACCGGCGTCAGCCCGGAGGAGTGCGAGATTCCGGACGTTACCGTGGAACGGCTGATCGAGAATTACACGCGCGAAGCGGGCGTGCGCCAGCTCACCCGAAGGCTGGGACAACTGATGCGCAAGGTGGCGCTGAAGTTCGCCGAGGGCGAGGCGGAAGCGGCAGAGGGCGCGGAGGCGACGCCGAGGCAGAAGCTGGTGGTGACGCCAAGCGCCCTGTTCGATCTGCTGGGACCGGAAGCCGTGGTGCCGGAGGAGATCCGCCATGAACTGCACGCGGGGGTGGCTACCGGGCTTGCCTATACGCCCAGCGGCGGCGACGTGCTCTATATCGAGAGCACGGTGCTGCCCGATGGGAAGGGCCTCACGCTCACGGGCCAGCTTGGCGACGTGATGAAGGAAAGCGCGCAAGCGGCCCAGAGCTACATCTGGAGCCATGCGGCCGCTTTCGGTATTGATCCGGAGGCGTTCAAGAAGAACGGACTGCACATCCATGTGCCGGCGGGCGCGACGCCGAAGGACGGGCCGTCAGCGGGCATCACGATGGCCGTCTCCATGGTCTCGGTTTACACCGGAAACTCCATGCGCGCGGATACCGCCATGACCGGGGAACTCACCCTTACGGGTCTCGTGACTCCGATTGGCGGCGTCAAGGAAAAGGTGCTGGCGGCGCGCCGCGGTGGGATCAAGCGGATCATCCTTCCGGAAGGGAACCGGAAAGATCTCCACGATCTACCGCCGCACGTCAGAGAGGATACGGAGTTCGTTTTCGTGAAGCGCATCGACGATGTGATTGCGGAAGCGATCCCGGCCATGAAGGAACTGCTGCACCTGGCTTCTGTCTAAGCGGAAGCCAATAGAGGGCGGAAAACTACGAAAAGCTCGCCTGCCAATACGGCAGACGAGCTTTTCGCGCAGATGAGCCGATGCTCTCACGGCCCCTGCCGCCGCGAAGCCTTACAATTGCCTTGTGCGCCGCTTGCCCGATTGGTTTCTTCTTGCCGCCCCCGGTGTGGCGCTCTTCCTTCTGAACCTGGCCATCGTCTGGCCCTTGCTTTCGCTCGGATTTCCCGCGGAGTACTCCTCCATTGAGGGCGCGTTCATCGGGATCGCGACGCATCTGCGCCATCATTTTTCCCTCACCGGCTGGTTCCCTTACTGGTACGGGGGCATCCCGTTTCCGAACACCTATCCACCGCTGCCCCATGTGCTCACGGCATGGTGGTCCTGGGTTTCGGGGCATTCGGTGGCGCTAAGCTACCATCAGGTTTCGGCAGTGGTTTATAGCCTGATCCCGCCGGCGCTATCGTGTCTTGCGCTGAGCTTGCGCGCGCCGCGTTGGCCCGCGTGGATGGTGGGGCTCTTTGCCACGCTTGCCTCTCCCTCGGCATGGCTGATTCACCCGATCGCGACGGAGATGGGGGGATGGCGGCATGCACGCCGCTTCCAGGTGCTGGCCACGTTTGGAGAGTTCCCAAACCTCACTTCGGTTCTGTTCTGCCTCATCGCGCTTTCGCTTCTCGCACTCTCATTCCGCTCGCGGAGGCCTGTCTGGATCGTGCTGGCGAGTCTCGCGTGCGCGGCGACGGCGCTCAGCAATTGGCTGGGCGCGCTGGTTCTGGCCCTGGGCGCGCTCTCGCTGTTGCTGAGCCAGGAAGACCTCTTCCAGCCGAAACGATGGGCGCTGGCGATGCTGATCGCCTTGCTTGCGTATGGCGCCGCCGCCCCGTGGCTGCCGCCCAGCACCATTGCCGCGATCCGTCGCAATGCGCCGTACGTCGGCGGACGCTTCGAGAGTACGCCGTTGGTGTATGTTTCCGTGTTGGCCGGAATCCTGCTGACGCTGGCGCTGCTCTGGGCGCTGCGGGTGACGGGCGCGAGCCGGGCGCTCCGCTTTGCCGCGCTTTGGAGCTATTTCCTGGGCGGGATCGTGCTGATGGCCGCCAAGCGCGATCTGCAACTGCTGCCCCAGGCGATGCGTTATCACATCGCGATGGAGCTTGCGCTCGCCCTGCTGATCGTCATTGGCGGCTACTGGTTTCTGCGCGAGGCGATGAGCCGTCCGCAACTCTCGCGGGTCTTCCTGGGAGCGTTGCTTGTGGTGGGTGCGGTTCAACTTCCCGTGACCTGGGAGTACGTACGCTCCCTTGTGCGCCCTGGGGACGCCACGCAATCGATCGAGGCGCAAACGGCGCGCTGGGTGGAAGCGAACCTGCCCGGCGAGAGGGTCTTCCTGCCCGGCAGCGTGAGCCAGTGGGCTGATGCGTTTGGCACGGTGACGCAGTTCGGCGGCGGATTCGATAACGGAATTGCGAACCCTTCGAATTTGGGCGTCCGCTATCAGATCTATTCAAGCGAGGGCGCGGGCGAGCGGGACGGGGAGATCGCCGTCACCTGGCTGAAGGCTTATGGCGTCCGGGCCGTGCAGGTCAGCCTACCGGACAGCCCGGAGCATTTCCACGACTTCCGGAATCCCGGTAAGTTTGATGGTCTGCTCGACTTAATTTGGGAGCACCGCGCGATGCGGATGTACCGGGTGCCCGCGAGGCACCCAGGACTGGCGTTTGTGGTTCCGGAAAACGCAACGCCGCGGGTGCGGCCGCGAGACGGTTTGGATACGGGCGAAGCGCGGCGCTACGTAGCGGCGCTCGAAGACCCCGCCATGCCAGCGGCGCAATTCGAATGGCAAGGGGCGGGAGAGGCCGCCATCACCGCCGCCCTGGATGCGGGGCAGGTGGTTTCCGTACAGGCTTCCTACCACCCGGGCTGGGAAGCCTGGGCGGACGGGCGGGCGCTGCGCGTGGAGGAAGACGGCCTCGGGCAGATCGTGCTGCGGCCCGGGTCGGGGCGGCATGCGATCCGATTGGCGTTTACCGGCGGAACGGAGAGCGATCTCACGCGGAGCGCTTCCGCTCTCTCACTCGCGGTGTTCCTGGTAATCCTCACGCCACCGCTGCGGAAACGGGCTCTCGCGCAGGGAGAAGCGTACCTGGCCAGACTACGGGCGAAACGGCGGCTAGGATAGTTGTGGCTGACGGAATTCGCGTGTGTTTCCAGACCGCGCACGCGAGGGGCGCGCGGCGCTATGCCGAGACGAGATCGCGCAGGTTCTGGCCGACGATCATGCTGGCCTGATACTTGTCTCCGCCGGGGCCGGGCCAGTGGGTTTCGATGCTGATGTAGCCGCGGTAGCCGTCGCGGATCAGGTCGTCGATTTGCGCTTTCCAGTTGGTGTCCTTGCTGCCGAGCGGCCCCCATTCGGGCGTGAAACCGTCGCCGACCATCGTGCAATCCTTGGCGTGAACGTGGACGATGCGATCCTTCGGGAGTGCCGAGTACCCTTCGGGATAGCCCTTGCCGCCGGCGCAAACGGCGTTGGCCGGGTCCCAGACCAGCTTCAAATTGGGATGATCGATCTTGCCGAGCATCACGGCCGCTTCCTCGCCGGTGGCGACGTTGCAGGCGTGCTCGTTCTCGAGCCCGATGATGAGCCCTTCGCGCTGGGCGCGGTCCGCCATTTTGACGAGCGCATCCGCGACGCGGCCGTAGGTTTCGGCGGGGCGGATCGTTCGCCAGTAAGAAAACACACGAAGGATCTTCGCTCCGCTCAAATGGGCCACCTCGACGGCGCGGTCAAGCAACCGGGGCTGATCTTCGATGGTGTTCTTTGAGCCAAAGATGTCCTGGTGGAAGCGCTCGTCGAGCGGAGGTCCGTCGGGAAGGACGCACTTGAGGATCGGGGTGGAGAGGCCGATCACGGTGATGCCGCGGCTCTTGCACGCGTTCGTGAACGCCTTCACCTCGTCGTCGCTCAGCAGCATCACGTTTTTCCCGAAGACCATACGCAGTTCCGCGCCGGTCATGCCGAGGCTCTGCATGGAGTCCAGGGTCTTGTCGAGATCCACGGCGAATTCATCGGTAATGGCGGCGATAGGCAGACGAAGCGACATCAAAACAGTCCTTTCCCTGAAATAGCGGCTGAAAGAGCGGAACCGGGCGGGCGCTAGACCGTTAGCGCGCCGGCCTTGCGCTCCGACATCGGTACGAAATCGCGCGGCCCGTGGCCGAGATACACCTGGCGCGGACGGGCGATCTTCTGTTCCTTATCCACCACCAGTTCTTCCCACTGGGCGAGCCAGCCCGGCGTACGGGGAATGGCGAAGAGCACCGTGAAGTAAGCGGGGTTGAAGCCCATCGCCTGATAGATGATGCCGGAGTAAAAATCGACGTTGGGGTAGAGCTTGCGGGAAACGAAGTACTCGTCCTGCAGGGCGATCTTTTCGAGTTCGAGCGCGATCTCCAGCTTCGGATTGCGCCCGGTGACGGAGAAGACCTCGTCGGCGATCCGCTTGATGATTTTCGCGCGCGGGTCGTAATTCTTATAGACGCGGTGGCCGAAGCCCATGAGGCGGCGATGTCCGGCCTTCACATCGTCGATGAACGCCGGGATGTTCTTGATGTCGTGGATTTCGTCGAGCATCCGCAGAACGGCCTCGTTCGCACCGCCGTGGAGCGGCCCGGAAAGCGCGGAGATGGCGGCTGACGTGGTGAGGTAGGGGTCCGCCTGCGAACTGCCAACGGTTCGCATGGTGGTGGAGGAGCAGTTCTGTTCGTGGTCCAGATGCAGGATGAAGAGCACCTCCAGCGCGCGGGAGAGAACCGGGTTCGGCTTGTACCGGCGCTCGGTTTTCCGCCAGAGCATCTGCATCAGATTTTCGACGTAGCTGAGGTCATCGACAGGGTAGTTGTAGGGCAGACCGCGGCGGCGGCGATAGCAGTAGGCGGCCAGAGTGGGGACGTGCCCGATAATCCGCATCATCTGCAAACGCCGATTGTCCGGGTTCTTGATATCAATGGATTCGGGATAGAAGGTGGAGAGCGCGGCCATGGTGCTGGCCAGCATGCTCATCGGGTGGGCATCGTAGAGGAAGCCTTCCATGAACTTCTTGAGATTTTCATGGATCATCGTCTCCGACATCACTTCCTCGCGGAAACCGTTCAGCTCGCTTTCCGTGGGCAGTTCGCCATAGAGGACTAGGTACGCACACTCCAGAAACGAACACTCTTCGGCCAATTGCTCAATGGGATAGCCGCGGTAGAGAAGAACGCCGGCGTCGCCGTCGATGTAAGTGATGCTGCTCTTGCAGGCGGCCGTGTTGCTGTATGCCGGGTCGTAGCACATGATCCCGAAATCGTGCTCGTTCACCTTCATCTGGCGAAATTCCATCGCGTGAATGGTCTCGTGTTCAATCGGGATCTCGTAGTTCTTTCCGGTCCGGTTATCGGTGATGCTGAGTGTGTCTTTTCCCATGAATCGCCTGCCTGAACTAATTAGAGTGTAAGAAATGGGCCGATGGGCCAGTCTTGGCTGGACGACGCGCCCCGTGTTCCTATCCGGAACAAAAAATTGCCGCCTATCAGATACTCCCACGGAAGAAATGGTGTCGAACCTGGAGAGAGCACGCGGCGGAACTCCCGGTTTTTCACGGCACCAATCGGAAAACCGGAATTCAGGCTGTGGGTTCCTGATCTTCCGCTTACCAATCCGTTATTCTATCAGCCGGAAACCGCCGGTGCCTTGGGAAATGCCGTGCGGGATGAACTTCCGGCGGGATGGCGGAGCAGGAATGCATTGCACCGTGCGTCGCAGAGGGCGTACGAGCGGCTAGACGTCGTGTTTTTGCGCCATGTGCTCGATCAGAATACAGCGGTCCTCGACAACGTCCAGCCCGGCCTTCCGCGCACGTTCCGCCGCTTCCTCGTGCGCGATGCCTTGCTGCATCCAAATGACTTTCGCGCCTCTGGCGATGGCCGCATCGACAATGGCCGGTACGTGCTCCGGACGGCGGAAGATGTCTACAATTTCGAGTTCGCCGGGAACGGAAGCGAGGTCCGGCACCGCCGGGATGCCCTCGAACTCCGTAATCAGGGGATTGACGGGCACGATCTCGTACCCTTGCCCGAGCATGTAGCGGGAGACGCCGTTGCTCGCCCGGGTACGGTCATTCGAAATGCCCACGACGGCGATCTTCCGGTAGCGGCGGAGAATCTCTTTTGGGGTCATCGGTCTCACTCTATTGCAGGTCGGCGTTGATCTGCACCGCCGAATCTTCGCTCACGCGCACGTTTCTCTCCACGCGGCGGCCGTCCTTTTCGATGCTGATGCGGTAATCGCCGGGAAGCAGACGCAGGGTAAACGGCGTTACGCCGGTCTGGCGCTCCCCGTTAACCGAGATGGCGGCACCGGCGGGGTTGGACGTCACGCGCACCATGCCCACACGGCGATCCAGCCGGACGCTGACGGTCGCTCCCATCTCCGTGAGATCGATCAGCTTGATCTCATTGCGATAGCCGTTGAGGCGCATTGAATATGTATGGCGGCCGAGCGGAAGATCGAGCGAACACGGGGTTTCACAACTGTACCTGGCTTCGGCATCCACGGTGACCGAAGCGCCGGGTGGGTCGCTCATGAAACGGATGCTGGCCAGGCGGGCGGCGGGCAGTTCGGGACCCTTGGGCTTGGAGCGCTCAGCGGGGACGTGCGATGCGGGCGGGGCCACGGACTCCGAGGCGGGCGGGGTGGCGGGAAGCGCGGCTTCCGTGCTGGACGCCTCTGGCGAAGCTGCTCCGGTAGCCGGATTCGCTGCCTGATCCGTTTCTCCAGCCGGGGATGAATCCGGGGGCTCCGCGGCTTCCGGGTTGGCCGCCACGCCTTCCGTGGACGAAGGTCTGTTCCCCGCCTCCACACCCGGTGTCACCGCGGAGGGCTGCCGCGTAATTCCAGGGACCGTAAGGCCGCCCAAGCCGAAGAAGGCCGCCGCGAGGAACCCTGCCACCGCCATGAAGCTCAACAAGGCCACCCAGACGCCGCGCCGCCGGGCCTGCTTCTCTCGCCGTTCCTCTTCCTGCACATCCCGGAGCCAGGCCGGTTGCGACGATCCCGGCAATTCGAGCGTATCCGACTGAGAGGGATCCGCCCCTGTGATGAAACCGCCCTGACCAGAACCCAGATACGGGCGCTCGGCAGCAGCGGCAGGCTGTGAAGGTGCGGCCTCTTCTCTGGGCGGCGGAAGCGTTGGCACCCAGACGGGTTCCTCGGCGCGTTGGACGGAGGATGAAGGTGCCGCTGGCGCGGGCGGATGCAGCTCACGCGGGTGCTCCGTCTCCACTGGCAGTGTCGCCGCCGGTGGCAGTTTCGTCGCTGGCGGCGTGTCCCCGAGCGTGGGCAAGGTCTGGCTCATTCCGCGCGGAAGCGCGTACCAGCCGGGCGTAGCCGCACAGGCTTCGGAGAGGGCATCAACGAAGGCCAGGCAGGACGAAAAGCGATCCGACGCCTCCTTTGCCATCGCCCGCTCCAGTACCTTACCGATCTCGGGGCTCAGAGACCGATTGAGCAGCGTGGCATCGGGCGAGGGCTGATGGGCGATCCGATAGAACAGGGCGGGTAGGGTCTCGGCCACGAAGGGCTTCTCGCCGGTGAGCAATTCGAACGCGATGACGCCGAGGGAGAACTGGTCCGCGCGACCGTCGACGGCGGTTCCGGCGATCTGTTCCGGGGACATGTAGTCCGGCGTGCCGAGCATGCCGCCGCCCTGGGTGACGCTGGAGGCATGGGCGATCTTGGCGATGCCGAAGTCCGTGATTCGGACGCGCCCATTGGGCGTCACCATGATGTTGGGGGGCTTGATATCGCGGTGGACGATGCCCCGGCTGTGAGCGAAGTCGAGCGCTTCGGCCATCTGGCGCAGCAGCGAAAGCAGAGTCTCCCTGGAAAGCTCCTTGCGGTTCTCCAGCAAACGCTCGAGGCTGTCGCCTTCCACGTATTCCATGGAGATGTAGGAGAGCCCGTCCTGTTCGTCAACGTCGTAGATGGTGACGATATTCTCGTGGGAAAGGATGCCCGCCGATTGCGCTTCCCGCACCAGCCGTTCCCGGAGACGCTGGAGCTTTTCCGCGTCCGCGAAATCGCTGAGCCGGATGGTCTTCAATGCGACCGAGCGACCGATGCGGGTATCGCGGGCCAGATAGACAACGCCCATCGCGCCGCGCCCCAACTCCCGCTCAATTTCGTAACGCCCGATCCGCTGCATACGCGTTGCCATTGTAACGCATCAAATGCGCCAAACGCCTGAAAAAAAAGGGCGCAAAACGGGCCTGAAATGGCTCATTGCTACAATGGAAGCGCATGATTCAAACTCTTTTTGGGTCCGTTCCGCAGGAGCCCACTTTCTTCGAGAAACTCCAGCAGGGGATTCGCAAGACCCGCGAAGGGCTCACGGGCAAGCTCGAAGACCTTTTTGCCGGCAAGAAAGTCATTGACGCGGACCTGCTCGATGAACTCGAATACGTGCTGATTGGCGCGGACATCGGCGTGCGGACCACGGGCGAGATTCTCGAATCCGTGAAGCAGAAGCTGGACCGCAAGCAGTTGAAGGAGATCGACGAATTGCGGGCGGTGATCCGGGAGCACCTGCTCGAAGCGCTGCGCCAGCCGGAACGGCCGCTGCCACAGGTGAAGCAGCCGCCCGCCGTGGTGATGGTGATCGGCGTGAACGGCGCGGGCAAGACGACCTCCATCGGCAAGCTGGCCGCGCGATACAAGCTGGAAGGCCATTCCGTGCTGCTTGCGGCCGCCGACACGTTCCGCGCCGCGGCGATTGAGCAGCTTGAGGTTTGGGGCCAGCGCACCGGTTGCGACGTCATCCGGCAGAAGCAGGGCGCGGACCCGAGCGCCGTAGTGTACGACGCCATTCAGGCCGCCATCGCCCGCAAGGTGGACTACATCATCGTGGACACCGCCGGACGCCTGCACACGAAAGACAACCTGATGGCGGAACTCGAGAAGATCACCCGCACGACGAGGAAGCTGATTCCGGACGCGCCGCACGAAGTGCTGCTGGTGCTCGATGGGACTACCGGGCAGAACGGACTCGAACAGGCGAAGCGCTTCACCGAAACGGCGGGGGCCACCGGCATCATTCTTACGAAGCTCGACGGCACGGCCAAGGGTGGCGTTGTGGTGCCCATTGCAAGGGAACTCAATCTGCCGATTCGCTATATCGGGGTCGGCGAAAAGGCCGACGACCTGTTACCCTTCGATGCAACGGAGTTCATCCATTCGATTTTCAAGAACTGATTCGCGAGAGCCGACGCCATGAACCAGGACGCAATATTTCTTCGCGAGGCGCTTGACCTCGCGGCCAAGGGTCGGACGATGACCAGCCCGAATCCGGCCGTGGGCGCGTTGGTGGTACGCGACGGCAAGGTGACCGGGTGCGGCTACTACACCTGGAATGGCGTGCGCCATGCGGAGACGATTGCCCTTGAAGAGGCCGGGGACGCGCGCGGCGCAACGATGTACGTCACGCTGGAGCCGTGCTCCCATACTGGCCGGACACCACCCTGCTGCGAGGCGCTGATTGCGGCCGGCATCGCGCGCGTGGTTTGCGCGATGAAGGACCCCAACCCCCTCGTGAGCGGGAAAGGGTTTGCCGCGCTGCGCGAGGCCGGGATCACCGTGGACCTGCTGCCCGAGTTCGCGGAAGAAGCGGCCAAGCTGAACGAATCGTTCGTCCACTTCATGCGCACGGGGCGCCCTCTGGTGATGCTGAAATCCGCGGTAACGCTGGACGGAAAAATCGCCGCCCCCTGGGACAATTCCGGCTGGATCACGAGCGAGCGCGCCCGCGCCCACGTCCAGGAACTTCGCCATGGGTGCGACGCCATTTTGACGGGCATCGGCACGCTGCTGGCGGACGACTGCCTGCTCACCGACCGCTCCGGCGTCGAACGATCCCGGCCGCTGCTTCGGATTGTGGTGGATTCGCTGCTGCGCACGCCCATCGATTCGAAAATGGTGCGCAGTTGCCGGGACGACGTGCTCATCGCCACGACCTCCGCCGCCCCGGACGCGAAGCGGCAGGCACTGGAGAACGCGGGCGTAAAGGTGGTGCCGTTCGACGGCTCCCGGGGGCGCGTGAGTCTGCGCAAACTGGTGGAGTATCTCGCCGCGCAGCGCTATCTCTCGTTGATGATCGAGGCGGGCAGCAAGATTAACTGGGCGGCGCTCGAAGAAGAGATCGTCGACAAGATTTTCTTTTACTACGCACCGAAGATTCTCGGCGGGCTGAACAGCCTGCCGGTAGCCGGGGGCACCGGAAAGCTGAGCCGGGCGGAGGCGATTCTGTTCGAGCGGGTCCGGATCCATGCGATTCCGCCGGACGAGTTCGCCGTCGAAGCGTACGTGGTGAAAGGCTAGGCGCATGTTCACCGGCATCATTGAAGAAGTGGGCAGTGTGGAGCGCCTGGTGCCGCGCGCTACGGGATCGGAGATCCGCATTCGGGCCGCGAAGGTGACGGAGGGAACCCACGAGGGCGATTCCATCTCGGCAAGCGGCGTTTGCCTCACGGCGAAGAACGTGGGAGCAAACGGATTCAGCGCGGATGTTTCGCCCGAAACTCTGGAGCGCACCAGCCTCGGCCAGCTTCGCGCCGGCTCGCTTGTGAATCTGGAGCGCTCTCTGCTTCCCAGTTCCCGTATGGGCGGGCACATCGTGCAAGGCCACGTGGACGGGCTGGGCCGCATCCACGAATTGAAGGAACTCGGAGACGGGAACTGGTGGCTGAGCGTGGAGATTCCGGCAGACATCGAGCGCTTTTGCGTCTTCAAAGGCTCTATCTCAATCGATGGCGTCAGCCTTACCATCGCCAAGCTGGAAGGCAATGTGCTTTCCGTGGCCGTGATCCCTCATACCTGGGCGAACACCACCATGCGGGGCTATCGAAAGGGCGGCGCGGTGAATCTTGAGATCGACATCATTGCAAAGTACGTCGAGAAAATGCTGGCCGCGCGGGATCTCAAGGGAGCGCCCGGCCTGACGGAAGCGAAGCTGCGCGAGTTGGGATATTGACAGCCCGTGCGCGTTTCGTCTCCCGGCCAGTTCCGCCACGCCTCCGCGGATCACGTTAGAATGCCAGTTTTCGTTGTTTTGACATGCACACATTCCTTCACCGCCTCTTTCTGATTACCGCGATGCTTCTATCCGCCCATGCCACCATCAACGCGCAGAGCGCCGAACCCGTCCGGCATACGCTGCGCTTTCCCGATGCAAAGAACCACTATGTTCAGGTCGAGAGCGTGTTCCCCACCGGGGGCGCGGCGGAGATGGAAGTGTTCATGGCGGTGTGGACGCCGGGCTCGTACCTCGTGCGCGAGTATGCGCGGAACATTGACCGGGTGGAAGCGGCGGACCCGGCTGGCAATCCGCTCACGGCGGTGAAGAGCCGCAAGAATCGCTGGCTGGTGAGGACGGGCGGCGCGCCCTCTGTCACGCTGCGCTACACGATTTATTGCCGTGAGATGACGGTGCGCACGAACTTCGTCGACGATGCGTTCGCGATGCTGCAAGGGGCCGCCACATACCTCTCTCCGGTGGGTGAGAATCAGCGGCCGCACCTCGTGAGGCTGGAACTGCCGCCGAACTGGAAACAGAGCGTCTCCGCGCTTCCGACGCCCGCCGGAGCGGGCGCGAATACGTATCTGGCCGCCGACTACGACACCCTGGTGGATAGCCCGATTGTGGCTGGAAATCCGGATATCTTCGAGTTCGACGTGAAGGGCAGGAAGCACCAGATCGTGAACCTACCGGCCAGCGACCAGTGGGACGGCCCGAAGAGCGTCGCGGCGGTGAAGAGGATTGTCGAGCAATTCGCCGCAATGTGGGGAGAGCTTCCTTACGAGAAGTATGTCTTCTTCAACATGCTGGTGGAGGCGAGCGGCGGGCTTGAGCACAAGAACTCCACCGTACTGATGACGAGCGCGCTAGCTTCGCGAAGCGACGACGCCTTTTACGGGAATCCGAATGCGAAGCCGCCGCAGAGCGGATGGCTCTCCCTGGTGAGCCACGAGTATTTCCACGTCTGGAACGTGAAGCGCCTGCGTCCGCGGGAGCTTGGCCCGTTTGACTATGAGGGCGAAAACTATACGGAGAGCCTGTGGGTGGCGGAGGGGCTCACTTCCTACTACGCCGATCTCGCTCTCCTTCGGGCGGGCCTGATTGATCGCGACAACTATCTGGCAAGGCTTTCCGGCGCGATCGCCGAGTTGCAGACGCAACCCGGACGCCTGGTGCAATCGGCGGCCGAATCCTCCTACGATGCCTGGATCAAGGGCTACCGGCCCGACGAGAATTCGCCCAACTCCGGCATCAGCTACTACACGAAAGGCAACGTGATGGGCTTCCTGCTCGATGTGCGCATTCGGCAGGCGACCGGCAACACAAAGAACCTGGACGACGTGATGCGGCTTGCCTATCAACGCTATTCCGGCGCGTCCGGTTACAGCGCGGAGGAGTTTCGCGGCTGCGTTCAGGAGGTTGCCGGCGCGGCGGTGGAGGCTTGGGTGGAGAAGGCGGAGCGGCAGACCGCCGATCTCGACTACTCCGAAGCGCTCGGTCATCTCGGTTTGCGCTTCCGGGTTCCCACGCCGATACCGACCCGCGAGAGCGGGCGCGAGAGGGCGGTGCGAGGCTGGACGGGCGCGGAGACGCGCGTGAACGGGGCGAGCGTGTTTGTGACCGGCGTCCTGCGCGGCACGCCGGCTTTCGAGGCGGGGCTGAGCGCGGATGATGAGATCCTTGCTGTCGGAGACCGCCGAATCAACGCTTCGCTCTGGCCAAAGCTCGGCGAGTATTACCACGCGGGCGAGACCGTGGATATGCTGGTGTCGCGCATGGGGCAACTGATCCGGCTTCCGATCCGGCTGCGGGAAGAGCCTCGCCTCTTGTGGCAGTTGGAGGTGTTGCCGAACCCGAGCAACGCCCAGCGCGATTCCCTGGATGCGTGGCTGGGCGCGCGTTAGGTGCTTCGTTACTCCGGCTGTTGCTGGGTCATGCAATGCAGCGTGCCCAAGCCCAGCACAAGATCGCGGCAGTAGATGGGGATGACGCGGCGGTCCGGCATCAGGCGAGCGAGTGTATTCAACGCCTCGCGATCCGCGGGATCGTTGAACACAGGAACCAGCACGATGCCATTCGCAATGTAGAAATTGGCGTAACTCGCGGGGAGGCGGAAGCCATCGAAGTAAACGGGCGCGGGCATCGGCAATTTGACGACGCGCAGCGCCTCGCCTTTGAGGTTCGTCATCCTTCGCAGGAGTTGGAAATTCTCGCGCAGCGGGACGAAGTTCGGGTCTTCCGGATTCGTTTCGGCAGCCACGACCACCGTGTTTTCGTCCACGAAACGGGCGAGATCGTCCACATGGCCGTGGGTGTCGTCTCCCGCAATGCCGTTGCGCAGCCAGAGCGTCTTTTCAATCGCCAGATAGTCGCGGAACACGGCTTCGTAGTCTTCGCGCGCGAGCCCCGGGTTGCGCTGCTGTACGGAACTGAGCAGGCATTCTTCGGTGGTCAATAGCAGCCCCGCGCCATTCACGTCGATGCTGCCGCCCTCGAGCACGATCCGCTTTCGGGCAAACTTCGGCTGCCAGCGCTTCATGAGCAACTTTTTCGCGACGATGGCGGGGATGGCATCGTCGTTGTGCCAGTTAGGATACTTCGCCCAGCCGTTGAAGCGGAAATCGAGAATGCCCGTATCGCCCTGGGCGCGGCGGAGGAAGATCGGGCAGAAGTCGCGAGTCCAACTGCGGTCCGTGGGAGCGGGGAAGAACTCCACGTTCTCCATGTTGGCGCCGGATTTCTCACAGCAGCGCTCGGCTTCCCGCCGCAGTTTCTCGTCGCGGACGAGGATGCAAACCACTTCCACCTGCGAGAGATGGCGGACGATATCGCCGTAGATCCAGGGGATCGGCGCGAACTTCCCCGGCCAGTCCGTCCGTTCGTGCGGCCAGGAAAGCCAGGTTGCCCGGTGGCGCTCCCATTCGGCGGGCATGCGAAAGCCCTGCGAGGCAGGGGTAGCGGTTGTGTCGATGGCCATGGAAATCATCCTTAGTCGATCCACCGGCCAAGGATGGGCGCATACGCGTCGATGCGGCGATCGCGGAGGAAGGGCCAGTTGCGGCGCACGTCTTCCTGCAGACGCGGATCCACGGTAGCGATCAGGATGTGCTCCTGATCGACCGGCGCTTCGGCGAGTACGCGGCCGAAGGGGTCCGATACGAAGGACGATCCCCAGAACTCCAGGCCGTCGGAGGGAGAACCTTCGAAGCCGGTACGGTTCACGGCAGCGACATAGATTCCGTTGGCGATGGCATGCCCGCGCTGAATGGTGGCCCAGGCATCGCGCTGCGCCTGGCCGAACACGGCTTTCTCATGCGGGTGCCAGCCGATGGCGGTGGGATAGAACAGGATGCTCGCGCCGGAGAGCGAGGCGAGGCGGGCTGCTTCGGGATACCACTGGTCCCAGCAGACGAGCACCGCGATGCGGCCATACCGGGTGTCGAAATGGCGGAAGCCAAGATCGCCCGGCGTGAAATAAAACTTTTCGTAATAGAGCGGGTCGTCCGGAATATGCATCTTGCGGTAGAGACCGAGGAGCGATCCGTCGGCGTCGATCACCGCGGCGGTGTTGTGATAGAGCCCGGCGGCGCGGCGCTCAAACAGCGATGCCACCACGGCCACGCCGCACTCCTTCGCTACGCGCTGGATCGCTTCGGTGCTTTCGCCGGGGATGGGTTCGGCGAGGTCAAACGTCGCGGCATCTTCGCTGCGGCAGAAATACTGCGACTTGAACAATTCCTGCAGACAGACAACCTGAGCCCCGAGATTGGCGGCATCCCGGATCCTTCCGACGGCTTTGGCAAGGTTCTGCGATGGGTCTTTCGAGCAGGTCATCTGGACGAGGCCGATGGTGAAAGACGAAGCGCGATCAACAGTCATATTAGTATTGTCCTATATGCTTCGCCGATCCCTGCTTCGCGCGCTCCTGGTGTGTGCTTTTGTCGCGAGCCTGTTGCCCGCCCAGGTAACCAAACCCGAGGATTTTTTCGGATTTTCGCCGGGGGCCGATTACAAGCTGGCCACGTATGAGGAGATAGCTTCGTACTTTCGAAAGCTCGGCACGGAGAGCGACCGCATTCGCGTGACGGAGATTGGCACGTCGAGCGAAGGGCGGCCCGTGCTGATGGCATACATCTCCAGCGCGGCGAATCTCGCCAAGCTCGATACGATTCAGGCCAACCAGAAGCGCATGGCGCTGGGCGAAGCGGAGGAGGCCGAAGCGCGAACGATTGCCGCGAGCGCGCCCGCCGTGGTGTGGATCGATACCGCGATGCATTCGAGCGAAACCATGCCGGGGCAGGTGACGCCGCTGCTTGCTTACCGGCTGCTTTCCGACGAGAGCCGCGAGACGCAGCGCATTCTCGATCACGTGGTATTTCTGCTTGTGCCCACGATGAACCCCGATGGGATGCAGCACATGAACGAGTGGTATCGCAGGAATGCCGGTACGGAGTATGAACTGGCGCCCTATCCCGGCCTTTATCAGCGCTATGCCGGCCACGACAATAATCGCGACTGGTACATGCTGAATCTGCGGGAAACGCGGAATGCGGCAAAGGTGCTGTTCGAGGAGTGGTTCCCCCACATCGTCTATAACCAGCATCAGGCGCCGCCCTTTCCCGCGCGGATTTTCATCCCGCCTTATGCCGAACCGATGAATCCGAATATCCCGCCGGCGGTGATGGAAGGCATCAGCCGGATCGGCTTCGCAATGCGGGAGCGCCTGGCGGAGGAGGGGAAGACGGGCGCGATCTCTTATGTGGGCTTCGACGGATGGTGGAACGGCGGTTTGCGCAGTACTCCCGCCTTCCACAATATGCACGGCATTCTTACGGAGACGGCGGGCTTTCTCTATGCGACTCCGTTCGATTACAGCCCCTCTCAGTTGCCGAAGACGTTTCCGAATGGCGTGCCCACCGACAAGCCCAGCATCTTCTATACAGGGCCGTGGAAGGGCGGGCGCTGGAGCAATTCCGATGGCGTCGCCTACAACCTAAGCACGAGCCTGGCCGTGCTCGGCCTCGCCGCCGGCATGCCGGAGCACTGGAGCCTGAAAGCCTGGAAGCTGGCGAAAGAGCAGATTGCGGAGGGGGAGAAGGGATCGCCTTACGCGTATATCATTCCGGCCACGCAGTGGGACCCGTCGAGCGCGGAGGAGTTTGTTCGCCGCTTGCAGATGAACGGGATCGCGGTGGAGCAAGCCACTGCGGCGTTCACCGCGGACGGCAATCCGTTCCCCGCCGGAAGCTACATCATCCGCGCCGCGCAGCCGTTCCGGGGCTATTTGATGGACCTGCTCGAAGCGCACAAGTATCCCGAGATTCGCCTGAACGGAGGGCCGGTGAAGGAGCCGTACGACTCATCCGGTTATACACTCTCCATGCAAATGGGGCTCGATGTGGCGCGCGTGAACGATCGCTTTCAGGCGAGGAGCGAAGCGCTGCCCCGCCTGGCAATGCCCGGCCCCACGTGGGATCGCAAACAGAACGCCAGTTTCCGGTCCGCCGCCGATGCGCTCAAGCAGGGGAAGCCGCTCGGCATGGCCGCCGATGGCGCATGGCTCACGGAAAGCGCCGCCAATGGCGCGGCCTACCGCGTCCGCGCCCCGCGCGTGGGCGTCTACGAGCCCTATCGCAGCGACATGGACGGCGGTTGGACGCAGTGGCTGCTCGATTCCTATCGCGTCGGCTACCAGCCGCTCAAAAACGAAGACGCGCGCGCGGGCAACCTGCGGGAGCGCTTCGATGCCATCATCATCGCTTCGCAACCGGTGAGTTCGATTCTGCATGGATATCCCGCGGGGCTGCCTACACTTCCGAGAGGTGGCGCTTCGAGCGAGGCGATGGCGGCCAGGAGCCTGCAACGCCCGGAGTATACGGGCGGTATTGGCATGGAAGGAACGCTCGCCCTGCGCGATTTCGTGGAGAAGGGCGGCACGCTGCTGGCATTCGGCGAAGCGGTGAATCTGCCGATCGAGATGTTCCCGCTGCCCGTGAGCAACGTGGCCGCGCGCGGCTCCTTCAAAGCTCCTGGCGCTGTGGTGCGCATCCAGGTAGCCAAGGGAAGCCTGCTGAGCGCGGGAATGCCGGAGCAAACGAACGCCTTTATGGACGGCGGCTACGCCTTTGAGAGCCGGACTCTCCATGATGCGAAAGGGGCAACGCCTACGGTGCGCACCGTTGCTTCCTACGCGGCAAAGGACCTGCTTGCGAGCGGATGGATGAGCGGCGAGAATGCCGTGAAAGGCAAGGACGCGGTGACGGAAGTGACGCTCGGCAAGGGGCGTGTGCTGCTCTTTGGAATTCGGCCACAGTTCCGCGGGCAGACCTTCGCGACGTTCAAGCTGGTGCTGAACGCGCTCTATCTGGCGGCGGCGGAGAAGAGGTAGGGCGCAGGGCGGGAGCGCGCCGCGCGCTACATATACATTCCGCCGTTCACCGCAATCACCTGGCCGGTGATGTAGGCGGCGGCGTCGCTCGCGAGAAAATTCACGAGACCCGCGACTTCCGCCGCTTCGCCGAAGCGCTTGGCGGGGATGAGCGCGAGCATCTTTTCCTTCACCTGATCGTTCAGCACGGCGGTCATATCCGTGGCGATGAAGCCGGGGGCGATGGCATTTACCGTGATGTTGCGGCCGGCCAGTTCCTGCGCCAGCGTTTTCGTCAAGCCGATCATCCCCGCTTTTGAGGCCGCGTAATTGGCCTGCCCCGCGTTGCCCATCTGGCCCACCACGGAACTGAGGTTGATGATACGGCCCCAGCGCTCTTTGATCATGCCCTGCATGACGGCCTGCGTCACCAGGAACGCGCCCGTCAGGTTCACGCGCAGGACTTCGTCCCAATCCTCCGCCTTCATCCGCATGGCCAGCATATCCTTGGTGATGCCGGCATTGTTCACGAGGATATCCACCCTGCCCGTTTCCGCGAGCAACGCCTTGCAGCTCTCCCGGATGTTCTCCGCGCTGCCGATATCGAGCGAAATCACCGTCGCCGCGCCACCCTTGGCGCGAATTTCCGCGGCGGCTTCTTCCAGCTTCTCCATCTGCCGGGCAGCCAGCACGACGTGATGTCCGGCTTCGGCGAGCGAGAGCGCGCAGGCCCTGCCGATTCCGCGGCTGGCTCCGGTGACGAGGGCAATTCGTTGGCTCATGGCGATTCCTTCCGTGCCCCGGCGCTCAAGAGCGCAAAGGCCCCAAATGAATCATCATAGTAAACGATGACCCCGGCCGTATGCATCTTCAGGCGGGGAACGTACGGAGGCGAAACGCATGGCGTTTGACGATCTGCAGGATTTTGTGAGCGCGCTCGACCGGAAGAAGGAACTCAAACGAATTTCGGCGGAAGTGGACCCCTATCTGGAGATCACCGAGTTTGCGGATCGCGCCGTGAAGTCGAATGGACCGGCGCTGCTGTTTGAGAGACCCAAAGGCTCGAATGTGCCGCTGCTGATCAACGCCTTCGCCAGCGACAAGCGGATGGCGATGGCGCTTGGTGTCGGCAACATTCAGGAGATTGCGGACCGCATCACGGAACTGAAGGAGCTCAAGAAACCGCAGGGTCTGCTGGGTGCGGTGAAGATGCTGCCCAAGCTCGGCGAGCTCAGCAACATCTTTCCGAAAACGGTCTCCGACGGGGCATGCAAGGAAGTGGTGCGCCACGAAGACTTCTCTCTGAACGAGTTCCCGATTCTACATTGCTGGCCGCAGGATGGAGGCCGGTTTATCACGCTGCCGCTTGTTTTCTCCGTGAGCCGCCGCACGGGAAAACCGAACTGCGGGATGTATCGCATGCAGGTCTTCGACGAGCGTACCTGCGGCATGCACTGGCAGACGCACAAGCAGGGCGCGGATCATTACCGACAGCTCAAGGCGGAGGGCAAAGAGACAACTATGCCCATCTCCGTCGCGATCGGAGCGGACCCCGCCGTGACGTTTTCCGCCATCGCACCGCTGCCACCGGAGATCGACGAGATGATGTTCGCGGGCTTTCTCCGCAACAGCCCTGTCCGCATGGTGAAGAGCGAGACGAACGATCTGCTGGTGCCCGCCGATGCGGAGATCGTCCTTGAAGGCTACGTGGATCTGAGCGAGTTGCGCGTGGAGGGTCCGTTTGGAGACCACACCGGCTTCTATTCGCTCGAAGACGATTACCCGGTGTTCCATATTACCTGCGTCACTCACCGGAAGAAGCCGATTTACGGGACTACCATTGTCGGTCCGCCGCCGATGGAAGATTTCTGGATGGGCAAGGCGGTGGAGCGGATTTTTCTGCCGCTGATGAAGCTGCAACTGCCGGAAGTGGTGGATATCTGCATGCCCGCGGAGGGCGTCTTCCATAACCTGATTCTGGTGTCGATCCGCAAGGCCTATCCCGGCCATGCGCGCAAGGTGATGCACTCGATCTGGGGCACGGGCCAGGCGATGTTTTCGAAGTGCATTGTCGTCGTCGATGAGGACGTGAACGTGCAGGACGTGAGCGAGGTGGCGTGGAAGGCGCTGAACAATATCGATCCCGAGCGCGATATCGAAATGGTGATGGGCCCCATCGATTCGCTGGACCATGCCAGCCGTCTTGCAAACTATGGCTCCAAGATGGGCGTGGACGCCACGAAGAAATGGCCTCAGGAGGGCTTTACGCGCCGCTGGCCGGACGTCCTCAAGATGGATGCTTCCGTGAAAGAGCGGGTGGACGCGCTGTGGCGAAAAGCCGGTATGTAGGCCGGGAGGCGAAGAGGCTTCGATGAGGGTGGAAGGAGTGGGAATCCCGGCAATCCGAAGATTTCCGGGATTCCGCGGGCGGGGATTCCTCGAATCGATCACGCAATTCGGTTGTACCGGTACGCAATCTCGTAGCGGCTGTCTTCCGAGGAGCTGACGTATTCGCGGGTTTCCCGGTATTGCAGCGGCAGTTTCTCCGGCGGGATCCCGCTGTTGACGTTGACGGAGATGCCGCCGTCGCCTTCCGTTTTGAAGGAACTTGCGGGTGGCGCCGGGAAATTCGCGTTGGTCAGGCGGTCGAGGTCAATCGCCGAGAGGCCGAACGAGTCCCGAATGATGGGGTCCGCGGGCGCCCATAGCGCGACGACGATATCAACGACCAGCGTGATGGCCACCGCAATTCCAGCCACCCATCCCGCGATGGCGCCCAGGCTTGTCAGCTTTGCGATGCCTCCGGCCGCCGTGATCGCCGCTCCGATGAACTTGGCCTGTTGCTTGATGAGATCGACAAAGAAGTCGGACCGGGACGTAATGAGTTCATTGAATGCGCGGTCGCTGTCAATCTCGTAACCGGCCATCGAGAGCGCCATCCCGAGGATGGGCTGGTCATGCCGGAAGACGAGACGCGTGATGTCGCGCGAAGTTCCTGAGTCGAATTCCGCATCGCGAATGTCCTTGAAGCGCTCGTCCTGCGCCTCGCCAAACGTGCCATCGGCGAAGAGCGCGAATGCAAGGGCCTGGAGACCGACTTCATCCGAACCGAACGAGGCCGGCGAGGTTTCCTTGCGCGCCCGGATGCGCTCCGTCACAATCTGGAATCGCGCCGAGGGCGGCTGCAGCACTTGAATGAACTCGCCGTCGGAATTCAGGAACGGTCCGAAGGCCGGATTGCCGGTTATGTTCGGCACAAAGACCTGAATCTCACAGAGTCCGGGGAGCATATCCGGAGGCACCCGGAACGTAAGCCGGTCCTTGACGCGGCAATCCTTCACCAGCACGTTCTCGCCGTTCACCTCCTCGGTGACGGGCGTATCCACGTCGCCAAAGACGTGCGTGGGGACGTCCGCGAAAACCTGGCCGGTCTCGCGGTTCGTGATTCGGATGGTGGTGTCGGTGCTGAAATAGTTCACGCCCTCCAGCGTCATGCTGTCGCCGGCGGCAACCTCCACCACGCGCGCGCAGACCGTACCCTGGATGACGCTGCCGGGGCAGTTTGTGGTGCGCACCTGGCACACCACCTGAGGCTGGCCGTTCACGATCTTCGTTGTGCAATCCTGATGCAATTCGCTTGGCAGGTATTCGCCAAGCGACGGCAGGGGAATGAAGTTCGCCGTACGAATGCCGTTCACGCGGCAGATGCGAACCTGGGAAGGGGAGATCTCTCCCGACGGCGGGAATACACGGATCTTCCCGGGCCGCTCCTCGTCGGCGGCGCGCGGATCGCCGAAGATCTCCGCAGCGGCGCGTTGCTTGATCTCTTCCGTGAGGGCATTCACGAGCACCGATTCACTGATTGGCGTGTCGGGGTCGCTCGGCAGCGTATCGACGAACAGGCGGTTCCGTTGCCGCTCGGGGAGCTTGTCAACCGCGTCCACCGTGCAGGAAACGATGTCCCTGGAGATTCGTTCCAGCACAGGGAAGGCGGCTGATTCGATCGCGTTGGCCGGCGCCTTCCCCAGGGTGAAGCGCCGGGCCATGTGAACGATGGATGTAGCCATGGCGCTTGGAACGCGCACGGTCTCGGCAAGCTGAGCCAGCTTCTCTTTCCGGCGCAGTTTGGGTTTCGCGCCGGCTACAACGGGGATGCACGCGTCTCCCTCTGTTTCCGCGGGCGGACAAGTGCATTCGGCGGGCGGACAGCACGTGTAGATATGCACGTGCTGGCAGTTTTCGATAGTGATGACGCAGCCACAGGACGTGCCGGTTACGGCGCGGGGGCGCGTTGGGGAGGTGAGACCAACTGTTTCGGTGTGATTGCAGCCCATTGGAAAGTCCCTCTCTTAGGACGGAGGCCCATTGAGGCTCGCTTGTGCGGCAACTCCATCCTTCTAATGGTAGAAGCGCAGTCAAAGAAGGAAATTTGCGGGCGGAAGCGGGATCCGCCGCGTCCAACTTGTAAACTTTTCACTCCGCTGGCCGCCGACGCCGAGTGAAGCGCGCCAACCGGCATCTGGTAATCTGAGGATAGTCAAGGGCTCCACATGACGAACGAACTTGCAGTACTGCGCGCGGATGTAAATCTGTTCGAGAGGATCGACCAGGACAATACGGACCTTCTGAAAGACAGTGTGCTCACCACCACGCTGGACATGGCCGTCAACTGGGCGAGAAGCAATAGCATCTGGCCGATGCTCTTCGGGCTTGCCTGTTGCGCGATCGAGATGATGGCGATGTCGGCTTCCCGCTTCGATATTGCGCGTTTCGGTGCGGAGGTGTTTCGCGGTTCGCCGCGCCAAGCGGATCTGATGATCATCGCCGGGCGCGTTTCGAACAAGATGGCACCCGTGATCCGGCAACTCTACCAGCAGATGCCGGAGCCGAAGTGGGTGATTTCGATGGGCGCGTGCGCCACGTCCACGGGCGTGTTCAGCAACTATGCCCTGGTGCCCGTGAACCAGATCATCCCCGTGGATGTCTATGTACCCGGCTGCCCGCCGCGCCCGGAACAGTTGATCTACGGGATCATGATGCTGCAAAAGAAGATCCAGAGCGAGCGCGGAACCATAAAGCGCGTTTTGAATATCGATTAGCGGGGAGCCTGGCCGCGCGGCCGGCTAAGGCGCTGGCTCCGGACCGCCGAACCGAATGCTGGTCTCCGCACCGAACCGCTTGTAGTTCGTGAACGCCACCGTGAGGCGCACCCGCTGGCGACCGGAGCGGAACGGGAGTTCGTCGTCGGCGTAGGTGATGGCCGGCATCCAATGACCGTCGATTTTTTCCCGCTGCGTGGTGAAGTGCGGGAAGAGATTCTCCGACTTGGCCGCACGGATTTCCGGGACCGCCTTGCCGCTCGCCCGCACGATTTCTTCGTCCCGCTTGCTCACCCAGAGTAGCCCCTCAAAGAAGCGCATTCCTTCGAGCTCGTTCCGCGGGCTCACGTCGAGCACCCAGCAATCTTCGCTGTCGATCCGGTCCGCGCCGCGAGAGCGGATTCGATAGAGCCAGAGCACGTCCTCCGTGAAGAGAAAGTTCTGAATCTCGCGGACGTCGTGGAAATCCTCCTCGGTAAGGCGGATGCGGGTGAGGGCATTCACGGGCGGCGAGACGAGGACTTCGCTGCGTTCCCCGCTTTGCGAGAAGATGACGTCGCGAACCTCCCGATAGAGACCGGCGCGGCGGCCGTTCGGGGCGATTTCCTCAAAGCGGAAGTCCTGGCGGAAAGTGTATTGATCCCGCAATTCACGGATCAGCGTCTCCTTGCGGGCGACGCGGCGCGCCAGGTCTCGCGGGACGGCTTGGCTTGGCGCGCCAACGCCCGGCTGATCGGAGCCCGGCCGATCAGAACCCAGACGATCAGAACCCGGTGCGGAAACGGAGGCGCACGCGAGCACCAATGCTAAGATAGGCGCGTATTTCCGCATGCAAGTTCCCATTGCGATTCCGGCAAGCCTGCGCGTGACGCTGGCGGTTGTCTGGCTGGCGGCCGCCGCGGCGGCATGGCTCCTTTTGCCCAAGAATATCTCCCTTGGCGTGCGATTGCCATTCCTGTTGGCGGCATGCGTGGAGATTGCCTTCTATCTCGCACCGGGATGGGAGGCGCTGCGGAACAGCCTGGTGCGGCGCTTCCCGCCATGGCAACTGGCGGGGTTGCTGTGGCTCTCGGCAATCGTCCCGTACGCGATCTACAGCGTGGGTACCGGGACGGGCAGCTTTGCCGGCGCACTCGCGCTGCTCGCGCTCACCGGTGCGGCGGCGGGCTGGTATGCCCTGCTGCGCGCGCGCCAGGGGCCGGCGGGGCTGTTCGCGGATCTGGGTTTTCTCACCCTGATGGGCGCGGTGATGCTGGGCGGCGTGTTCACCTGGATTTACCCGGATGCCGCGGAGCGCCTGCAGGCGCAGTTCCTGGGACGGGTGATGTGGATTCGCCTGGGCGTTCTGGCGGCATTGCTCCTGCGGCGGATGGAAGGAACGGGCTTCGGATTCTGGCCCTCCGCGCGGGAGTGGCGGGTGGGCGTGCTCGCCTTCGTGCTGCTGATGCCGCTGCTGCTGGGGCTGGGGTGGGCGCTCGACTTCTTTACGATCCGCGAGTGGACACGGCCCGCCTGGCAGATGGGCCTGATCGCCGCCGGGAGTTTTCTGGGCTTTCTCTGGGTGGTGGCGCTTTCCGAGGAATTCTTTCTGCGCGGTTTACTGCAGCAATGGGCCTCCGTGTGGACGGGATCCGCATGGCGGGGATTGGCCATCGCAACCCTGGTGAGCGGGGCGGTGCATCTGCCGTTCGGCGGACAATTCCCCAACTGGAAATTCGCCGCGCTGGCGGCGGTGGCGCATTTGGGATACGGGATCGCCTTCCAGAAAGGGAAAGGCGTGCGTGCGGCGATGGTGACGCACGCGCTGGTGGTGACGGTGTGGCGGGTGTTCCTGCGGTAACGCTCCCTGCGGCTTTCCTGACGTGGCGGACAGCCCGATTCCCCTTGCAGATGTCTTCCTTAACAGGGATGCCCGTATCTTTTTTATACTGACAGCATGGAATTGCGGCTGGAAATGGAATCGACCGGACGTCTGCATTGCCACTTTACGCAGCGGGAGCAGACCACCAGCTTCAGTGCCTATGACGGCCATGCCGCACTGTCTTCGCTAAGAGCCGCAACCGACGATTTGCTCCAGTTCGGCCGGGGTGAGTGCGAATGGCCGATGGCGACAGGAAGCTATCGGCTGCTCTTTCGCCAGGCGGAAGACGACACCGTGCGGATCGCCGTGCTCTGGGCCAACGGGATTGTCACCGGCTGGGAGCACATTCTATGGAGCGAGTGCGACGCTACCGAGTGGACGGGGATGGTGTGCGACGCCATGGCTGCGCTGAGCGGGCGCCTTGATGCCAGCGCGCCGGGTTCCGCCGCGGGATAATCCTCTCGCGAGTTCGATACACTCGGAGTTCCGCGTTACCGCGCGGATCCACGCTGAGGAAAACATGAACTCCACGCCGCTGAGCCGGAGAAACATTCTGGCCTCCACTCTGAGTGTGCCCGCCGCCGGGCTTCTTGCACCGAATCCGGCATCCGCAAGGGCGGAAACGAACGACAGAAGCACCTACACGGTGGTGACACCCGGCACCCACCCCGGCATCATCTTTAGCGCCGCCGAACTTCCGGCTCTGCGCAGGCGCGCCCAGGGGACGGGGCTGGCGGCCGAGGCCTATCAGCGCGTCCGCGCAATGGCGAACGAACCGATAGACGCGAATTTGGAATTGAAAGACCTCGTGGGGAGGCGCGGTGTCGCACTCGCCGCCGCCCTCGAAGCGACGGCGCTGGTGTACCAGATCGAAGAGGACCGGAGCGCCGCCGAAAGGGCGATCGCGCTCTTCGAGAAGATCGCCCTGGGTGTGGACTCCGCCGCATTCTTCAAGCAGGTTGATAGCGACTTCTTCGCGACCGAGCATTGGCCGAAAGCCCTGGCCTTCGCATGGGACTGGCTCTACTCCGCGATCCCCAAAGTGCGGCGCGCGCCCTTGCTGGCGGGGCTGGAAGGCTGGTCCGCCGCACTCTACCAGCACACGAATGCGTGGTGGTGGAAAGAAGCCACCTACAACTGCGGAGCGATTCCCGTGGGTGCGCACGGCCTGCTATTGACCGCGATTCGGGGCGAGAGCAAGCATCCGCAATGGGAACACTGGTTCGCGGAGGCGCTGCGGAAGATGAGCCGGAACTATTTTCCGCTCACCTGGCGCGACAACGGCCTGTGCAATGAGGGCCCGGGGTACGCGCACTATCACAAGAATTGCACGCAGTTCGCGGATGCGCTCCGCCGCACGGGCGGGCCGGATTGGCTCGCAACCTCGGGCGCGGTGAATGCGATGCACTATCTGCGCCATCAATGGATGCCGCAAGGCCGCTGCGCGACGGTGGGCGATAACACGGAGTATGGCCGCCGCGTGTTTCAGGCGATCTATTTGCTGGGCATCCGCGAAATGCGGGACGCGGCGGGATTGTGGACCTTTGAGAAGTACGCGGATCGCCGCCGCACCGAAGCGTTCCTGCAATTCCTCTACTGTCCCGACGACCTGAAACCCGTCTCGCCAGCCGAACTCCGGTTGCCGACCTCGCACTACTTCGAGTTCGACAGGAATCGCGCGGGCTACCTGTTCGCGCGCAGCGAATGGGGGAGCGAGCGGGCGCATTGGTTCGCTTTCTCGACACGCTACGAAAATGCCAACCACGCCCACTACGACATGAACAGCTTCGCGTTCACGGCGTTCGGCGAAGAGTTCGCGGCGCACACGAACATCTACCCATACCAGGACCCGCTGCACGGGGCCGACCTCGAACACAACATCGTCATCATCGACGAAGGCGGCATGGCCGTGGCCGATAACCCCGGCTCGGCGGGCGACGACGGTTCCATTCTTGGCTATCTCACGGGCTGCGGCACGGGGGAGTTCGCCGACTATGTTCGCGGCGATGCGCGCCGCTCCTATGCGGACCGTTCCGTCCGTACGGACAAGCCCGCGATCCAAGCCGATCGCGCCGCCGTCTTCGTGAAGGCGGGGCCGAACCCCTACGTGGTGCTGGCGGACGATATCCGAAAGGATGACGCGGAGCACGACTACCGCTGGCAGTGGTACACCATGGCGCACGAGATCGCGGGCGAAGGCACCGTGGCGAAGCCGTTCCGCATCCGAGGGAAAGCGGCGCGTTGCAAGATTGCGTTTCTCGCGCCGGAGCAACCCCGCTTTGAGTTCCAGGTAGTGCCGAACAAAGAGCCGCGGCGAACGGACCGCTGGGGTCTGCTTCGCGTCCACCTGCGCTCGGTCTCCGCGCACTATTTTGCTATCGGAATCGCCTGGGACGACGGCGCGGCGGAGCCCTCGGTGGAGCCTGGCCCGGCTGTTTCCGGCGCGTCCGGGGCGAAGAGCCTGCTTGTGAAAGGGGACGGATTTGAAGACCTGATCGTCTGGCAACCGGGAGCAACGGGCAGACTCATTCGCTGCGGCGAGTGGGAATCGGACGGGCTCATGACGGTTGTACGAGGCCCCATCGGTGGCCAGCCCACGGCCTACCTTCTGGGAGATGGCACAACTCTCCGCCGGGGCGGCCTCTCCCTGGTGGATGCGACGTCGGTCTGTTCCGTGAGCGCTGATGGAGGCCACGTGGTGGTGTCGCCGGCGCGGCGAGCGGAGGCCGGTGAAGAGCCGATTCGCCCCTCGGGCGGGTTTTGGAAACCGACGCCAAGCGCGGAAATCCGCGATGCGTGGGGTCCCATCCCGAGACGGGTTTGAGCGGGTTCCGGGCCCGGCGGGATGCCGGACGAAGGGCACTAATCATTGCGGCGCGCTTGGGCGGAAATGCGACCTATTCGTCTTCCTCTTTCCAAGGTAGTCCGCGCATCAAACCTTCCGCCAGGAGTTGGGCGCGGGTAGCCGCGACCGGGTTCACCCGGTCCCAAGCCGGGCATTGCGGGCAGGAAGTCCCCTCGGCATAGTCAATGCCTTCTTCGTGAGGGCAGCCGGCAATGGCCTTCAACATGGCCACGCTGGCCGCGGCATGTTCTTCCATGAGAGCGAGAACGCGCTTACGGACGGAGAGATCGTCCCGAATATCGCCGCCGGCCGTGAAGATCCGCTCAAGGATCACCGCTTCGACGCCTTCCGCGCGTTGTAGGCCGATGGCGACCTTGGTGGCATGGGTATCGTCCGGTCCGTAGTAGGCGACGGTGAGAATCGGGTAGCCGCGAAAGCCGCGCTTCGCTTTTTTCCAGACGGGATCTTCAGATTTTTTCCGAAAGCGCATGTTCCTTCTCTACCACGGAGAGACGATGATCGGGGACAATCCGCACACGCGGCTCACTCCCCGTGCGCCGGCGCGCTTCTCCGCGTTTCCGCCTGGACGGATGCGTTTTCTCGGTCGTCCAGAATCTGACGTGCGCGTACAATTGCCACGCGGACGTTTGCGCAAAGATTCTCCGCCCCTACAATGGCCTGGAAATCCGCATTGCTCATCAGTTCCAGCGGTTGCGGGCGCATCCCGCAAAGGAGCATCACCCTTCCGGAACGTCGCAGCGCCTGCGACAGATTCGCGATGGCGTGGATGCCGGTGGCGTCGAGAGCCGTCATGTTGCGAAGGCGAATGATGACAACGTAGGGCAGGCTGGGGAGATCTCTCTCAACGATTGCGAGCTTCGCGGTGGAGCCAAACAGAAATGGACCGTGTATCCGGTAGAGCGCCACCTCCGCCGGAATCTCATTCAGTTGAAGGCTGTGTTGTTCCCCTTCGGACACGTCTTCAGGAGTGATTCTCGAAACGGTTGTCGTCTGGGTAACGCCGCGGATGAAGAGCAGCACCGCCAGAACCATGCCGGCTTCGACGGCAACCGTGAGGTCCGCGAGCACGGTGAGGGCGAAGGTGACGGCCCAGACGGCGATATCCGTCCAACTGAGACGAAGGATCGCTCCGATCTCTTTCCACTCACCCATGTTGTAGGCAACCGTGAACAGAATCGCGGCAAGCAGGGCGAGCGGAATGTGTTTCGCAAGGGGGGCGGCGAAGAGCAGGATCGCGAGGATCACAAGAGCGTGAATCATGCCCGCCATTGGCGTCCGCGCGCCGGCGCGGACGTTCGTTGCGGTGCGGGCAATGGCTCCTGTGGCGGGTAAGCCACCGGCCAGTGGCGAAACCATGTTGGCGAGACCTTGCGCGACGAGTTCGACATTGGGGTTGTGTCGGTCTCCGCTCATTCGGTCGGCTACCACCGCGGAGAGCAGGCTCTCAATCGCACCGAGCATCGCTACGGTGAGCGCGGGTGAAAGCAGGCCAAACATCAGTTCCGGACGAAACTTTGGCAAATGGAACTCGGGGAGGCCTGAAGGAAATTCCCCAAACCGGCTGCCGATCGTTTCGAGGGGCATCCCAAAAGTAAAGCTGGCGAGTGTTCCTATGAACAGCACCACCACCGCGCCGGGTATTCGCGGAGAGAATCTTCTTATCAGAAGGATGGCCACCAGGGCGATGGCAGCGGTACCGGCGGCCCATGGATTCACCGTATGCCATGCCTGAGCCAGCGCCCACATGCGATCCAGAAAACGGTCGGCGGACGGGGCGGGGTGCAGCCCGAAGAAGTCCTTGATCTGGGTGCTGGCGATGAGGACGGCAATTCCATTCGTGAACCCGATGACAACGGGGCGCGGGATGTAGGCAATCGCGGAGCCCAAACCGGTAAGGCCGAGCAGAAGGAGAATCACTCCAGCCATCAGCGTGCACATATAGAGGCCGTCCAGACCATGAGCGGCCACGATCCCGGATACGACAACCACAAAGGCCCCCGTCGGGCCGCCAATCTGCACTCTTGACCCACCGAACGCGGAAATCAGGAAGCCTGCCAGTACGGCGCAGTAGAGGCCCGAAGCCGGTGGAACGCCGGAGGCGATGGCGAACGCGAGGGCGAGAGGGAGCGCGACCAGGCCGACCGTGAGTCCGGCGGACAGATCATGCAAGAACGTGGGGAGATTGTAGTTTGAGAAGATTTGGAACGACTTGGGAAGCGAATCTCCCCAGAGCCGCAGACGGGCGGCAAGCGCGCGAGGCGGCCACTGCATACGGAACCCCATGCGTGCGTTCATCCGCGGCCAGCCTACCTCACGAAATCGAAAGATCGAATTGCGGAGAGCGAAGCTCCGCAACAGCATTTAGGATCGCACATTCTCCGACAGACGAATCGCGCCGGGAGTTCTCCTTCGCGGAGACCGCCCGGCGCGATGATGGTTGCATCTTCGGAAGTATCTTCTAGGCCCAGGTCCAGCCCTTGCGAACGACGGGTTTGAGGTACTTGTTCGCGCTCTCGTTGTTGGTGAAGCGCATCTTTGCGGGATCGTATTCGAGTTTGCCCTCGCTGCGGATTGCGGCTACGCCCAACAGCATCCACTCGACGAAGGGCGATGCCACGTTGAAATTCGAGCAGGCCTGCTCGCCGCCTTTGCAGGCGCGAATCCAATCGTTGTAATGGCCGGGAGAACGCGTGAGGACCTTGTCCGGGAACTTGTAATCCGCCATTCTCGATACGGGAATCAGGCGCGTATCCTCGCCGTAGGTGCCGGTGGTCAGCATTCCCTTGTCGCCGATGAACAGGCTGCCGTTGGGGCTGGGCGTGCGGGCATTCGGGTTCTTCTGGACCTCCAGGAATTTCTCGTAATTGAAGACGTCGCCGACGTAGGGGCTGGTCTCGGCCGGAGGGGCGCTGCCGCGCGGAACCGGCACGGACGGCAGATCTCCGATCAGTTCGCCCGCCGGAACGCCCGGAATCTCCGGCTGCTGCTTCATTCCGTCATACCAGAAGAGCTTCACGGCCGGCATGGAGCCGCGCGCGGGAAAGTCGAAGCGGGTGACGGATTGGAGGGGGAACTGGAAGCTGCTGACGCCTTCGCGTTTGATGCACTCGACGCTGGTGGGCGAGCCCAATTGCAGCGCCAGATTCGGAGCGCCCAGAATGTGGCAGGCCATATCGCCCAGCGCGCCGCAACCGAAGTCAAAGAACCCGCGCCAGTTGAAGGGGAGGTAGAAGCCGAAAGCGCCGGGCTTGCCGGTGTCCGGCCCGGCGGTAAAGGGGCGGTTTTCCGCGAGGCCCAGCCAGACGTCCCAATCGAGCGTGGCGGGGATGGCGGTGGGCGCGGGAATCTCGGTGACGCCCTGCGGCCAAACCGGGCGGTTCGTCCAGGCATGCACTTCCGTCACGTTGCCGATCTCGCCGTCCCAGATCATCTCGGCGGCCTGCCGGGTGCCTTCGTTCGAGTAGCCCTGGTTGCCCATCTGGGTGGCTACGCCGTACTTGTTGGCGGTTTCGCGCAGCAGGCGCGCTTCCCAGACGGTGCGCGTGAGGGGCTTTTGCACGTAGACGTGCTTGCCCCGGGTCATGGCCCAGTTGGCCGCCATGGCGTGCATGTGGTCCGGCGTGCTGACGATCACGGCGTCGATTCCGTTGCCTTCCTTGTCGAGCATCTTGCGGAAATCGCGATATTTCGGAGCCTTCTCGTAGCGCTTGTATGTGTCCGCCGCGCGCGCTTCGTCGGCGTCGCAAAGGGCCACGATATTCTCTTCGCGGCACCCGTAAATGTCGCTTCTGCCCTTGCCACCGGAGCCAATCGCGGCGATATTCAATTTCTCGTTGGGAGAGCGATAGCCCAAGCGCTTGAGGGAAGCGGAACTGCCGAATCCGGCGACCGGGACGGCCCCCGCGAAAAGGGATCCGATGAAGAAATGCCGTCTGTTAAACCTGGCTGACACCTGAACCTCCTATGTTCCTCAATATCCTATCGCTATCAGACGCTGCCCCGCCGCCCGGGCCAGGCAGTCCGTGCCGGGGCGCTGTGACCGGAGTCACGGTTAGGCATGCCCGCGAGGTGTAGGCTGGAAGCATGCGGGGACTCATCCACTTTGACGGCAAAGCGCATTCGACTGTTTCGGATGCCCGCGAGGTGGAGTTGCCAAGGCAAGGTCATCCGGGCGGGCGCGAAGCTCCGTCGCTCGCCCGGCATCCCGGCTCGCACGGAAACCCGCACGGACACCCCCGTCCGCATGGGCACCCAGGGGCCAAAGGCGGCCATGGCCACATGACGCCGCGCGACTATGCCCTCACCCCGCTGAATATCTATTGGGAAATGACGCAGGCCTGCGCGCTTGCCTGCCGCCATTGCCGGGCGGAGGCGATGCCGCTGCCGCATCCCAATGAACTCAGCTACGCGGAGGGGCTACGTTTCCTTGATCAGATCAAAGATTTCGGAGACCCGCTGCCGCACCTGATTCTAACGGGCGGGGACCCTCTGAACCGTCCTGATCTATTTATGATCATCGACGAGGCGCAGGCCCGGGGGATCGGCGTGTCCATCACTCCGGCGGCGACGGCCGTGCTCACGCGGACGGTGCTGGAGAAGCTGAAAGCGCACGGTGTGGAGGGCCTGGGGCTGAGCCTCGACGGTTCGAACCCGGCGCATCACGACGCTATCCGCGGCGTGGAAGGCACGTTCGATCGAACCATGCAGGCCATCGCATGGGGCGAAGAACTCGAAATGCCCATGCAGATCAATACGCTGGTTTCCGCGGAAACGGCGGCGGATATTCCCGCCGTGTATGAACTGCTCAAGCCGCACCGCATCTCCCGGTGGAGCCTTTTCTTCCTGATCTCCGTGGGGCGCGGCAAGGTGCTGCGGGCACTGGAGGCGGAAGAAGCCGAAGAGTTGATGCGCTGGATTTACGATACCTCGAAGTCTGCGCCGTTTATTGTCGCCACCACCGAAGCGCCTTCCTACCGCCGCGTGGCACTGGAGCGGATGCGGGAAGAGGGCATGACCGGCGACCAGATCAAGCGCAGCGGCTCCGCGCGCGCATTCGGCATCCGGGACGGGCATGGCATCATGTTCGTTTCGAACACCGGCGACATCTGCCCGGCGGGCTTCCTTCCGGTGACGGCGGGCAATGTGCGCAGGGACAATGTGGCCGATATTTATCGCAATGCGCCGCTCTTCAAGAAGCTGCACGAACCTCACCATTTCGAGGGCAAGTGCGGCTACTGCGAGTACAGCGCGCTATGCGGAGGCTCCCGCGCGCGGGCGTTCGCGGCCACCGGGAACCCGCTGGGAACAGACCCGCTTTGTACCTACCAACCCGCCGCCAAGCCTCACGACCGATAAGGCGACCCGCCGAAACAAACGCACGCCCGAGCGCCATCCTCGCGGGTGTGGAAGCCGCGCGCGGCAAATAATCCGGCCGTAGCGCGAAGAGCGCCCTCCAACGGCGGCAATTCTGCTCCACAATAGGGAATACACCTTTAGTTCAAGGAAGGCTCATGCTGATACTTGCATCGGCGTCTCCCCGACGCCGGGAACTGCTGCTGAACGCGGGCATCCCTTTCGCGGTTCGCGTACCGGATGTGGACGAGACCGTGCTGCCCGGCGAAAATGCCATCGACTATGTACGCCGGATGGCGGAGCGGAAAGCGTGGGCGGTTTCGATCGGACCGGACGAGATTGCTCTGGCCGCCGACACGACGGTCTGCCTCAATGGCGCGATTCTCGGCAAACCCGCGTCCGTGGGTGAAGCCAAGATGATGCTGAAGGTGCTCAGCGGCAAGACGCACGAAGTCCATTCCGGGATTTGCCTTCGCTATGGCGGCCGCACGCTGACCGATGCATCTACCACGCGCGTCACTTTTGCCACGATGACGGACGACGAGATTGAGGAATATGCGCGCAGCGGCGAACCGCTCGATAAGGCCGGCGCTTACGGCATCCAGGGGCTTGCCTCGCGCTATGTGACCGGCATCGAAGGCGACTACTTCAATGTGGTGGGCTTGCCGGTTTCTCTCGTGTATAAGCGGATGCTGGAGTTGGGCTGGACGCCGAAGGAATTGCAGAACGAGGACCTGCCTTCGGAAGCGGGCGACCGCCTCTAGCGAAGAAATTTCTTTCGGAGAGTGGGTCCGAATTCCCGAAGCAGGTTGTTGCAGAAGCGGAAGCCAAGTTGGGTGCTGCTCCGGATAAGGATACTCTCTGCCGTCTGCCGGCTGTCCGGCATCCACTGCGCACCCACCACGCCGGTGGTGTACGCGCCGGCGATTGCGCCCCAGGCGGGCGCCCAGGATCCGTTATCGCGGCGTGTCATCCAGGTTTGCTTCAGTGCGTTACGCAACTTCGCATTCACGCCGGGCTGCTCCGCCCGAAAGTAGCGCGGATCTTCGTGCAGAAGCACCGAACCTACCAGAAACTCTGTGCTCTTGAAGACCAGGCGCTGGCCCACGCGGTCCGCGAATCTCCAGTTGTAGGTTTCGATGGTGCGCGGCCATTCGTTCGGGCTATCGCGAAACGTGGCAAGACCCGCCGTGATGCTGATGCGCGCCAGGGTTTCCGGCTGGAAGGTGCTGAGCAGTTGCAGTTTCGCCTTTTCTCTGGTGCTGAGCGGGCGGTAGGGAACTCCGGGCGAAACGCTTCGGTGAACCTTGCCGTCCTCGGATGGAGCAGCCACGGGGAGAAAGGGTTCGGGCGACGGCTCCGCCATGGCAACGGCTACCGGAGCCTCGCTTGCGCCGGACGTGAGATAGGACGGGAGCGGCTTCGTCGTCTGGGGTTCCGCCGCTCTCGCGCCGGGGCTGCACGCCATGACGATCACGGCGAGAGATGCGGCGATGCCGAAGGCCGGGGCCGGAATGTTACGTCGGATAGATGTGCTCATGTGAAGCTTCCACGCTCAGCCTATGGGTGAATCCTGCCGGCTCCCAGGAGTGCCCCAGGTGGGATTATCATACTGCATTTTGCTCCCGCCAGTGCGAATGCGGATACGAGTGTAAACCAAGGGGGCAAGAGGGCCGGCGGGCGGTCAGATCTGGTCCGAACACCATGGCCAACCCTCCGGCGATCAATGACGCCTGCCGATTGTGGCATGCGGATTTGCCCAGATCAAGGGTCTGTTCCTGGCCGTTGCACGCCGAAATTGAGGGCGGCTGCCGCGATTCCGCCGCGGCGGCCGTGGGGCGTCCCGTCACGATCCCGAGAAAAAGTGGGCCTTTGTGAAAAGAAAAGCGATGCCGATCAGAAAACCGATTGTCGCCTCATACTCCCGGTTGTAGAGATATTGCGAGAAGGAAAAGCGCCGTGTGCCGGGGATGCGGCCCCGGTACGGAATCAGCAAAGGAACGCGACGCGCATAGTCCGGAAAGTTGGGGAAGAGGTCGCGCAGGTGCTGCTCTTCGAGCGAAATGGCCGGCAGATAAACCAGCAGGAACACCGCGCCGAACAAGATCGCCAACGGCCACTGCTGTGCCGCATAGGCCATCCCGGCCGCCACCAGCAGCGTGCCCGCATAAAGCGGATTGCGGATGAACGCGTAGGGACCGCTGGTGGTGAGCGTGGAATCCTTGCGCAGATGGCCGGCCGCCCAGCCGCGCAGCAGCAAGCCCGGCAGGGAGAGCAACGTGCCGAGGAGCGCGCTCTCCCTGGTGGGAGCGGAGAACCAGGCGAAGGCGACCAGCAAGAGGAATCCGGCGGGCACGCGGAGCTTGGCCACGAAATCGGCGTAGGGCTTCGGGAAAAACGTGGAGGGCGCGCTGGCGCTCATGGGGCATGCTCCTTGCTGGCTTGCGCGGACCGGCTCGTCTCCATCGCGGAGCGCAGCGCTTCGAAAACGGTCTCCGGCGAAAGGCGTTGCATCCAGTCGCTCTCCGCATCCGCGCGCTTATAACTGACGGGAGCGGCGGGGTCGCGCAGCACGGTGATGCCGCGGGAAAGGGGGCCGTTGCGGGTGGGATCCGTCGGGCCAAAGAGCGCGACGCCGGGCCGGCCGAGGGCTGCCGCCAAGTGCAGCGGACCGCTATCGACGCCGACCACCGCCGTCGCGCGGCGCGTGGCGTGGATCAACCCCGGGAGCGAGGAAACGTGCGGCAGGACATGCGCCATTTCCCCCAAGCGCGAACGGTCCGCTTCCGCGACGTTCATCACCAGCGGGAGGCCTTCCTTCTTGGCGAGCAGCGCGGCTAGGCGCTGGTAATGCGGCAGCGGCCACTGCTTGCTCTTCCAACCGGCGAAGGGGTTGGCCAGAACGAAGGGGCCGTCCGGAAGCACGCCCTCCGGTTCCCCGGCGGGCAGAGTGCAATCGAGGCCGGATTCGTGGACGCCCAGTGCGCGCATGAGATCAAGGTGCATCTCCGCGATGTGCCGGGACTCGGGCTGAACGCGGTGGCCATAGAAAACGGAAGCGAGCGGCTCGCGGCAGGCCGCGCGCGTGTAGCCGATTGTGGATCTCGCGGCGGAGAATCTTGCCACCAGAGCGCTTTGGATGAGGCCTTGCAAATCGATTGCCAGGTGATAGCCTGCATCGCGGAGCCGCCGCGCCGTCGCCCATACGCTCCCGCCTTCTCGGTCGAACGCAATCACGCGCCGCAAGGCCGGATTCCCTTCGAGCAGAGGCGTCCAGCGCGGCTTGACGATCCAATCAATCGCCATCGCGGGGTAGCGCCGCTTGAGATTTTCGACGGCGGGCAACGCATGGAGAATGTCGCCCATCGCGCCGAGGCGAACGACGAGTACCCGTTCCGTGCCGTTCAATGAAAGAGCCTCTTTCATGCGCCGCTATTCCGGTGGCCCGGCCAGTTTCTGCTTCGCGTGGATATGCGCGATGAGATCGTGGCGGGCATCCTCGTCCGCCTTGCGATCGTCGTGCAACTCCGCCTTGCCCGCCACCATGCCAAGCAGGGAGGGCGATTGCTCGAAGGCGACGACGCAATCGACGGCGCGCAGGGCAGCGGCCATCTCGCAGCGGGCGGGAAGTGGAAGCAGCGGATCCTTCCCCGGCAACACCGCCACCACGTGCCAGGCATCCTCCGTGCGACGCGCCGCGAGGCGATCGGCGTGGCCGGCGAGCATCGGATCGTATTCGCCGTAAGAGATCACGAGCCGCTTGCCGCTCTCCTTCGCTTCCATTCCCGCGGCGAGCGCGTCATTGACCGTCTTGATTTTGGTTCTCGTATCCACAGCAATCTTTCATGTACTCACGGGCCGTTTCCGGAGGAAGCCCCAGAGCCCGGCCAGCCAGATAATAGCCCCAGCGTTGCGCCGTCCGCAGAGAGCGCAGCTTCGGGTCGTCGAGCCGCTCCAGGGGCAGCAAATCGTCGAGGCTTGCCACCGCGCACTCCTGCAAGAGCGGGAGCAGCGTGCGTTCCAGCATATCCGCTTTCTCTCCCGCAAGCACCACCAGGTTTGCGGCGGAGGCGCGCCGGAAAGCTTCCGTGAGCAGCTCGTCGGAGGTTTCCACGAAAACCGCCTCATCGAGGGGCAGTGCCGCAATGCGTTTCTTCGCCGCCTCCGTCGCCTGGGCCACGACGCGCACGGTTACCCCTGTCCCCGCGAGCGCCGCCAGTTCCTTAACGCCGCCCGCGAAACTGCCCGCGAAGAGCACGCGAAATTGCGAAAGATCCATCGGCGCGGGCGCGGACTCTGGTTGAGCGCTCATTGCAATCGGACGAGATCGCTAGCCACGCGCGCCACCCGTTCCGGGGAGATCGCGGTCATGCAGCGGTGGTCGATCGGACAATCTTTTAGCATACACGGGCTGCACTCGACGGGCTCGCGCACGATGCGCGTATGCGGGCCGAGGGGGCCGGTGGCTTCGGGAATCGTGGGGCCAAAAATGGCCACGGTCGGCACCCCCGCTGCGTAGGCCACGTGCATCCCGCCGGAGTCGTTCGTAATGAGCACGCTCACGTTCGCGATGGCGCAGATGAAGTCCCGCAGAGGCGTGCGGCCAGCGAGGTTGCATACCTTGACGCCCTCGGCCGCCAGGCTGGCTTCAATGCCGGCGGCAAGCTCTCGTTCCTGGGGCGTGCCGAAGATCGCTACCGCCGCGCCCAGCGTTTCCGCCGTCTCTCGCGCGGCGGCCACAAAGCGCTCGGGCGCCCATTGCTTGGCGCGGCTGTTGGCGGAGCCGGGGGCAATCGCGACGATTCTGCCGCTCAAACCCGCTTCGGCAAGCACTTCGCGCCCGCGCGCCCGGGTCTCTTCGCTCAATCGCAGGCGCGGAATTGCTTCGACGGGCAACGCCGGGATGATCCCAAGACGCCGCAGCAGCTCGAGATAGTAAAAAACTTCATGCCGGGGAATTTCGCCCTGGCGGGGAGGCTCCGCCGCCCGCCGCAACAGCATCCGCCGCCCGTCGCGCGCATAGCCCCAGGAATCCCGAATCCCGGCCAGCCGAAACGTCAGTGCGGATTCGAAGGAATTGGGGAGAAGCAGCCCCGCGTCGAAGCGGCGATCCCGGAGAGCCCATGCCGCGCGCCACGCGGACTTCCAGCCGCCCGCACTCTTCGGGGAAGGGAGGGCGACGACGTCGTCGCAGAGCCCGGACAAGCGATAAAGGTCCGCCACGCTGGCGCGCGCGAGGACGACCAGGTTGGCCTCCGGATGTGCCTGCCGGAGCGCCTCCAACGCCGGAAGGGCCATGATTGCATCGCCCAGCCAGTTGGGCGCTCGCACTGCTAAATTCATCCCTGCTTTGAGGGTAACGCGGAATGGCGGGGATTCCTGTTCTAAGGCAGGCGCGCTCCGCCCGCCGGAGAGCGCCATCGCGCGAGGAGATGCCGGTGCGAATCGATCACCAGCCCTGTGGAGCCTTCTGTTTGGGCTGTTCGGGCGTGCCCCACCCTTCGGGCTGCTGCTGCGGCTGCTGCGACGCCGGAGGATCTCCCCATCCGGCGGGGGCTTGCGGCGCGGGGTTGTTCGCGGGCTGTCCCCAGCCGTCAAGCGACGGCGGCGTCTGCTCGTTCGAGGGAGAAGGGGAACTGGGCGTTCCCCAGCCCTGCGTCGTTTCTGGTGTCGCTGCTGACGTTACGGGCGCATCGCCCTTCACCGGGTTCGATTCGGCCTTCCTTGCACCCGCCACCGTGCCGATGCCCAGATAGGGGTTGAATGTATAGTCGAGCGAGACCGGCAGTTCGTCCGGGAAGCGGAGATTGCGCGTAAAGCTGTAAGCGGGGTCGAGCGCCCACTGGCCTTTTGCGAGAATCCCCTGCTTGAGCGTGCGGTCGTCGAACCAGCCCCAGAAGGGACGCGCCTTGTTGGCGGATTTCGCCTGGCCGAGAAAGGCTCCGGGAATCATGTTCACGGGTGTCAGAGGCCGGTCTCCCAACGGCGCGTATGTATAGTAATCCGCGAACATGCGTTCCGTCCGGCCTGAATCGTCGATGGCGCGCAGCCACCAATGTTCGTAGATGGGGAGAAGCGCATAGCCCACTTTCTCAGCGCCCGCGTGCATCGGGCGTTCCGCCTTGCCCTTGTAGACATAGGTGACGCCCGTGGAGCCGGGCAGCCAGCGCCCGACTACGTAGTCGTAAAGCGAGAGCTTGCCATCCGCCGCGCCCGCCACTCCATGGCCGCCGGCCTCAATGAAGATCATCGGGTGGGAGCCCTCGTAAAGAGCGAGCGTGCCGTCCAGATTCTGCGCGCGCTCCCCGATGCGATCGTCGGCTACGTAGCTGAAAAGCAGATTGTGGGCAAGCGATTCCATCACTTCGAGCTTTCCGAACTTCGTGCCGTCCTTGCGCACGGCCAGAATCAGCCCCTCGTTGTCGTTCTCATGGCAAGTGCCCACCACGCAGACATCGGAGTAATCGCGCGGATGGAAGAAGTTGTAATGCAGGAACCAGTGGGTGCCGGTCTCCATGACGGCGTAATAAACATAAGCCTGAGAGGATCCCGTGCCCAGGTTCTCCCAATTGTTGTCGCCGTGAAAATCGCCGTCGTAATCGAAGCGGGCCAGAGAGTCCGCCGTCACATTGAACCAGGTCTCCTGCGCGATGAATGGTGCGTAGTGTTCGACAAGCGGGAAGTAGGGGTCGTTCGAGCGCGGCTCGTCAGGGAAGGTGTAGAGCTCCGGCTTCCGCGTGGAGGGGGCGTTGGCGCTTACCTCGATCGAAGTCTCTCCGAACATGCCGTCTTTGCTGGCTTGCAGGCGATAGCGGCCCGCGCGCGCCGGGGCCGTATAGAGGAAGCAACTCTTCAGCGTGAAGTTCTGCACCGTCCCCAGAATGTCTCTCCAGCCGCCCGTGCGCTCCCGGATGTAGTCGCTCTGTTTGAAGTCCGGGCATTGGTAGGCCTTGGAAATCCACCCCGAATTCTCCGCGGCAAAGCTCATATAGGCGGCGTCCAGCGGGAGTAACCCCTTCTGTTCGCTACCGTCCTTGGAACGAATCGTGCCGTAGATCTCCACCTTGAGGATGGCTTCTTCGAGCGGCCGAACCTTGCCGGATGCCGGTTCGATCATCCGCACGCGTACCTCATCGATAAACGTCTGCGCCGCCGCCGTGCGCACGGCCCCGAGCGCAATCATCACGAGGCATGCGGCGAAAAGCCACCCCAGGGGAAGAAACCGAAGGCGCATAGCAATATCCTAACCGCAATCGACGGGCGCGGTTCCGTGACGTTCCTTCGAACTCGGCCAGGATCGTCACCGAGGCAGCCGTACCCTCTGAGAATTCGATTCGGCGGAGCGGAAGAAGATTTCGTTATCCGAGCCCTGTCGCCACGCGTCGCGCGGCAATGGTCTTGCGCAGCCGCGCGGCAAGTTCGTGCTGGATGGCCGTGTGCGCGCCCTCAATGCCCGCGAGGTTCTTCATTTCACGCGGGTCGTTGCGGTAGTCGTAGAATTCCTCGCCCTCCCGCGCGTCGTCCCACATGGAATAGCGATAGCGCTCATTGCGGATGGAATAGCCCATAAGCGGATCTTCCGCGCGCCGCCGCACCTGCGTGATCGCGGGATGATCCCAGGCCGCGTTCGGGTTCCGAAGCAGCGGCAGGAACGAGGTTCCCTGCAAGTGCGCGGGGCGGTTCGCAAGGCCGCAAATCTCGGAGAGCGTCGGGTATAGGCCCAGCAGTTCCACGGTGCGCCCGCAGGGTCTGCCGCGCCCTTCCACACCCGCGCCGGCCATGATGAAGGGTACCCGCGCCACCGTTTCCCAGAGGGCCTGCTTCATCCATTGCCCGTGTTCGCCCAGCGCGTAGCCGTGATCGCTCCAGAAGACGATCGTCGTATTCCCGTCCAGCCCGAGCTTCTTGAGACCGGCGAGGAGCTTGCCGACGTTCGAATCAACGAACATGATCGAGGCGAAATAGGCCCGGCGGATCTCGCGCACCTGCTGCTCCGTCATGTTCCAGTTGGGCGGGTTCGTAAAGTACGCCCACTTAGGCGCGATCTCCATCTCCGAGGGGGAAAAGGGAACGGCGTCCACGCTGCTCAGCGGCACTTTGTCGAAGTACTTTGAGGGGGCGATCAGGGGTACGTGCGGACGGTAAAACCCCGCCGCGAGAAAAAAGGGATCGTTGCGATGTTTCGCCATCAGATCGAGGGTGGCGTCCACGGTGATGCCGTCGGTATGCTGCTCGTCGGGCGCGGGCGAGACGTAGTAGGAGGCGGAGGACCCCAGACCCCGTTTCGGCGTGTAGTTGGTGATCTTCGGCTCCTCGATTTTGTCCACGCCCTTCGGGTTTACCACGTGGTTCCAGGAGGCTTTGTCGTCCAAACCGTCGGTGCCGATCTCGCTGGGTACGCCATAGTGATAGATTTTGCCCACGCGCGCCGCGTAGTAGCCGTTTTGTTGGAAGTGCTGCGGGAGAGTGGTTACGCGAGGCACCGTCTCCCGAAAGCGGAGCTTGAGGTCGTATACCCGGGTGGCGTCCGGTGACAGACCCGTCATGATCGAAGTGCGCGAGGGGCTGCACAGCGGGAATTGGCAGTAGGCGCGATCAAAGCGGACGCCCCTTGCGGCGAGCCCGTCGAGGTGGGGAGTTTTCGCGAGCGGGTGCCCGTAGCAGCCGAGGCTGTTGTTCATATCGTCGGTGGCGATAAATAGCACATTGCGCTTCTTCGCCCGCTGCGCCTGGATGTAGGGCGCAACCGCCCCCGCCGCCAGCCCCGTGATCCCGCCCAGGATCGCTCGCCTGCTGATCGTTGCCATTTCGACAATTCCCTCCGAGTTCGCTTTATATCAGATTGCAGCCCCGAAGGCCTCTCCGCGATGAGGGAATGTCCGCGATGAGAGAAACTGGGAAGGAATCTGGATTGGGGGCGTGGATGGAACGAACACGGCGTAGCCTGTACTTCGCGGCGGGATATCTCTTCTTCGGAGGAACAGGCTTTCTGTTGGCGCCCGGCCTGATGCTGGATGTCCTCTTCGCGGAGGGGATCTACAGCAGCGTCACGTTGCGCTTGCTGGGGGCGCTCATGCTGGCGCTGGGCATCGTCGTTTCAGGCGTGATCGAGAAGGGTGCGGAATCGCTCTATCTTCGAATGCTGTATGCGGAGATTCCCGTTGTGGCCTGTCTCGGCTACGTTTATTGGGACTCTCTGGATCTCATCTGGCTGATTGCATTGACGGTGACATTGGCAGGCTGGCTCTATACCGCGGCCGCGTACTTGCTGGATCGCAGACGAGTTCTTCGTTAGGTTTGGCGCGGGGGTGCCCGTTGCTGCCGAACTCAGGCCCGCCGCCTGAGAAACCAGGCACCCAGTGCGATGAGCGCGAGCGCCGTCCACTGCGCCGTGGAGAGTGCCGTGCCGGCCGGATTCGCCACGTCATGGGCGCGGAAGAACTCCACGATAAAGCGGCCCAGTGACGAAAGCACCAGGAACAGGCCCAGGATGCGGCCCGGCGTGCGCAGCTTGTCAAACACCGCGATCAGCAGGAAGAAGATGGCGAACTCGGTGACCGATTCGTAAATCTGCGTCGGATGCAGCGGTACGAAGAGAGGGACATTCGAGAACTCGCGCACGCTCGCGTTGGTATAGGTCACGGCCCAGGGCCGCGTGCAGGATTCGCCGAAGCAGCATCCGCCCATGAAGCAGCCGATCCTGCCGAACGCATGGCCGATCGCGAGTCCCGGCGCGAGGCAATCGGCGGACTTCGCGAAAGGCAGGGCCTTCTTCCGCATATACCATACGAAAAACACAAGCCCGGCCAGCACGCCGCCATAGAAGATGCCGGCCGATTGCAGCATGTTCATGGAGAACAACTCGCCGGGATTCTGCGAATAGTAGCGAAAGTCCTGGAGGATCAGCGCGAGCTTTGCGCCCGCCAGGCCCACGATCGCGGTGTAGAGCGCGGCGCTTACCAGAAGTTCCGGGTCGAGGCCCCGGCGCTTCGCCAGCCGCTGCGTTACCAGAATTCCAGCGAGAAAGCCCAGGGCGACAAACACGCCGTATGCGGGGATGAAGAAATTGCCAAACTCAAGCAGTTTCGGATGCATGCGCGGTTCTCTCGCGGGAGGCGCTCTGCCAGAGATCCAGCAGCAGCAGACCGGTACCCACCGAAATGGCGGTATCCGCGATGTTGAAGGTGTACCAATGCCAGGAGCCGGCATAAAAATCAAGGAAATCGACTACGTTTCCGTAAACGATGCGGTCATGGATGTTGCCCGCCGCGCCGCCCAGAATCAGCGCCAGCCCCGCGCGCAGTTTCCAGCCGCCGTAGTGGGGGTTTCCCGCCGTCTGCCAAACGAAATACGCGAGCGCGCACACCGCCAGCAGCGCCGCGCCCACCAGTACGGTCATCCGCACCCAGGGATCAGCTTCGCTGAGCACGCCAAATGCGGCGCCTTGATTGCGGATGTGAATGAGGTTGAAGAAGTTCGGAATCACCACGATCTGGTCGTAGTCTCCCAGCGCGCCCATCACCCAGATCTTGGATAACCGGTCGAGAAGATAAACCGTGCACGCCGTGAAGTAGAGCCACAGGCGGATGCGCGCGCGATTCTCCATAGTCTGCGTGTCGGATTGTGTCTTGGGGGCGGCCAATACCTCATTATCGGCGATTCCCGCCTCTCCGCGCGACAACGGAGCCCTGCCCGGCCCAGTGAGGATCGTCCGGCTTCACTTGCTGGACGATCCTCCGGGCGCTCTCCCATGCGGGCGAATCCAGGTTGCGTTAACCCGCCACCACATCCGGCGGCATCACGCTGTTCGTTCTCTGGTTCTTGATCTGAATCGTTCCGACCATACGGGTGTTGAAGGCCACCAGACAGTCCTCATGCACCCCGAAACAGCCCACCTCCCCGCCGATATCGGGCTTGTGAATCACGGGTGGTTCCGTGTCGCGGTTATAGACCTGTTCCAGGCCGCGCAGGGCATTCAGCACGCCGGTCTTGAGCCGCACGAAGAAGGCGCGGTCGGTATCGGATACGCTGGTCGTGGCGTTGCGGATGCCCAGATCCAGGAACCACTTGTACTGTTCGAAAGAGACGCCTTGCTTCTGGTAGAAGCCCAGGCGCTGCCGGATGTCTTCCCCCTCCGCCGTACTGCCATAACGGCGCAACGCGAATTCCGCGACGACTCCGCCAGCCACCCCGGCGCACGCATTGGAGAAGTTCTGCACCCGGGCCGCCGTTTTCGTCCGCTGGTCGGACCAGTACTCCGCAATATCCGCCAGCGTTTGAGCGCCTCCGGCCGCGCCGGGAATATTCTTGTTGAAGATCCCTGCGTCGAGCGTCCTATCCGCCGGAAGATAATTCACATTCGCCTTGGCGGCATTCAGCGTATTCAGAACGCCATCGCGGATTCGCTTGCGCCGATTGGAATGGTTCACGGCGTCATTGATGTAATCGTTGATTGCCGCGATCAGGTAATCGATGTACCCCACCACATGCGCTTTCGCCAAGGGATAATTGTTGCGCAGGAGAGCGTCGAAGTATTCGACGCCGCTCGGGATCGCCACCGTTGCGTCGGCAAGGCGACGGGCGTTGTTGGCCGTGGTCACATCCTGCGTGATTTGCTGCGCACCCTGTTGGGCAAGCTGAGTGAACTGCTGGTCAATCCTCTGGATGAGTTGCGTTTTCCAGAGGCCCAGCGCCGGGTTGGGAATCATTGCCCCTCCCGGGCCGGCAATCTGCACCGGAGGCATTGGGTTCGGCCCCGCGTGGCCCTGGTAAATGGCATTGGCCCGAGAATTCGAGGTATGCGGAGGCCGGCATGTTGCCATCACCTCCGGGCTGGATTCCAGGTATTTTTCGACGGCCTCCTTAATCTGATTGACGCTTGCCGGCCGATAACCGTTTGCATTGCACCATTGTTGAAAAGGCATCCTTCCCCCCTCAGTCTTGGTCGCTTGAGTCCCAGTAACCTCAAAGCCCGGCACGGTTCGCGAGGGAGCCGTGCCGCTAACGTGGGGAGAAGTCTATCAGGATGCAGTTCCGCGTTCCAGCATAGGAGGTAGCCGTCCGCTGGAAACGGTGAGCTTGCCAAACTACCTGCCGAGCTTCTTGCGTGTGAACGGCTTGGCGAAGGCCGCGGGAGGATTATGGCCGGTGGTCCTATACGCTTTCTCGTACTCTTCCGTCGCCTTCGCTTTCTCGCCGAGTTTCTCGTACGTCATGCCGAGAAGGCACTGGATGAACGGATCGTTCGTATTCGCCTGCCCGAGATCCGCGAGCGCCTTCGGATAGTCTCCGGTGTAATAGGCCACATATCCGGAGAGATACGGGAAGAAAGCCCTTTGCTGGCGGCCGAGCTGCGGATCGGCGGACTCGATTGCCTTGAGCTGGATCTCCGCGGCGGAGACATGCCGGGCGGCCTCCGTCTTGTCGCCGCGGCGCGCGGCCACGCGGGCAAGGGCGTGCTCCGTACGAAACTCCCAGAGAGCTTTGCGGCCGGTCGGGATATTTGGTTCCTTTAATCCAAGTTCGCGCCCCGCGCGATACCACTTTTCGGCAGCTTTGAAATCGCCCGCTTCGATGCAAACGCGCGCGGCCTCGTTCGCCATCTCGCCCTGCTGATAGTAGGCATTTCCGGGCTCGGCCGTCTCACGGGTTTTCCAATAGGCGATCACCTTCTCTTCATACTTCACCGTGTTTGCGCAATCGCTATCGAATGCATAAGACATCGCTATCGCGCGTTCGGCGTTGGCGCGGGCGCGGGCGTCGGGTGCGTTGGTGATGGCTTTCTCGAAATGCCGCCGGGCTTCGACTCCCTTTCCCATCAGGTCAAGGACGACGCCCGCCGCGTTATTCAGTTGCGGTGAATTGGGGGAGCTCTTCAACTGCTCCTGGTAGACTGCGAGTGCTTCATCCGGCTTGCCTTCACGGAGCAGGGTCTGGGCCTGCCGCTGCCATTCGGGCTGCGGTCCCGATTGCCGGGCGGGCTGCGCAAAGGCAGATCCCAGGATGACCATGCCGATCAAAATCAGACGAGAGAATACTGTCCGCATGCGACGGATCTTACCATACCGTTTCTGAATGGGAGACCGGATCGTGAGTGGCGCGGTGCAGCTGCCTAGAGAAGGCAAGATCGCGCATTCTGGCTGTGATTTCGGATGCCGGTTTCAGAGCCGTGGGTGGCGCCATGTTCCTGCCCATCCGCGACGGAATGCGTTGAAACACGGCACACCGGGAATGTTCCCAATCGCTATAATTGGGAATCGCATGGAGATCAACTGGTTCCCGCTTTGGCTCAGCTTGCGGGTGGCCCTGCTCGCCACGGCGTTCTCCCTCGCCGTGGGGGTTTGGATCGCCTATCTGCTGGCCAACCGGCAGTTTCGCGGGAAGGAACTGGTGGACGCGGCGGTCACGCTTCCGCTGGTGCTGCCGCCCACGGTGCTGGGCTACTATCTCCTCGTATTGCTCAGCCGGGAGAGTGTGCTGGGCCGGTTGTTTGAATCGCTCACCGGCGGTCCGCTCGTGTTCACCTGGAAGGCCGCCGTTCTGGCCGCCATGGTTCATTCCACGCCGCTGCTCGTGAAACTGGTGCGGGCCGCTCTCGAAACCGTGGACCGAACCTACGAGAAGGCCGCGCGCAATTTGGGCGCGAACGAGTGGCGCGTGTTCTGGCGGGTTTCGCTTCCCCTGGCGCGGCGTCCGGTCTTCGCGGCGGCGGTGCTGGCCTTTGCGCGCTCCCTGGGCGATTTCGGCATCACGATCATGCTGGCCGGCAACATTCCCAACCGCACGCAAACCGTCTCCGTGGCCATTTACGACGCTGTGGAAGCGGGCAACGAGACGACGGCGCTGGTCCTGGTGCTCGCGATTTCCGCCATCGCGCTGGTTTCGGTTTATGTGGCGAATCGCTGGAACGAAGGGAAGGCTCTTCGATGACGGAAGCGCGTATAGCGAAGCGCTTTGCGGCCGGTCCGGAGTCGGCGGCGTTTGCCCTGGATGTCCATTTGCGCGTGGAACCGGGGATCACTGTGCTGTTCGGGCCGTCGGGTAGCGGGAAGACGCTCACCCTCGAGTGCATCGCCGGATTTGCCACACCGGATAAGGGCCGCATACTCGTGGACGACCGGATCGTTTTCGATGCGGAGGCTCGCGTGAACCTGCCTCCGCGCCAGCGCCCTTGCGGCTATGTGTTTCAGTCTAATTCGCTCTTTCCGCACAAGACGCTGCGCGCCAACCTGGAGTTCGCGGCGGCTGGTCTTCCGCGCATCGAAGGAGCGCGCCGCGTCGGGGAAATGCTCGAACGTTTCCAGCTTTCCGAGATGGCGGGGCGGTGTCCTCACGAGTTGTCCGGCGGCCAGCGGCAGCGCGGCTCCATCGCGCGCGCGTTGCTGCGCGAGCCCCGTGCCCTCTTGCTTGACGAGCCCGCGCAGGGCCTTGATGCGCCCTTGCGTGAAGAGTTCTATGCGATCCTGCGGGAGATCCGCGATTCCCTGCACCTGCCCATCCTGCTTGTGACCCATGCGATCGAAGAGTGCTTCGAATTGGCCACCCACATGGTGGTGATTCACAATGGCATCCTGATCCAGACGGGGAGTCCGCTTTCCGTTTACAGACAGCCGGCGTCGAGCGAGGTGGCGGCGCTCCTTGGCGACTACTTTCTGGCGCCCGCGGAAATCGCATCTCTTGATCCGCACAACAAGGCAAGCGTCATCCGCATTTTTGGCGCGGAGATTCCGGGGCCGTACTTCGCGGGGCACTTCAAGGGGGATCGCATTCGCCTGTGTTTGCAGCCTTCCGATTTGAGGCTCAGCCTTCGCGGCGGAGACCGGGCGCTGCCGGGCCAGATCCCGCTCACGCTGGTGCGCGTGGTGGAGCGGCCGCGAACCGTGCGTCTGCACTTCGCCGAGGGGCTTGCCGGAGATATGGGCGTCGCGGAGTTTGCCGCGCTTCCGCAAAGCAAGTTCTGGCAGGCGGAGATTGCGCCAAGCGCAATGCGCGCCTTATCGTAGAGACGCAATCCATGTTGCGATGCTACATCACGGATCGTCGCCAGGTTGGCGGCCTTGAACCGCTGTTCGGGTTCATTGCCCGTGCGCTCGAAATTGGCGTAGAGCTCATCCAGATCCGGGAGAAGGACCTCTCCGCGCGGGAACTTGCCGCGTTCACCCGCCGGGTGCTTGCCCTGCCTAACCCGCATCGGTCGCTCGTCGTTCTCAATGAACGCGTGGACGTCGCGCTAGCGTGCGGCGCGCACGGAGCGCACCTGCCCGGCAATCGCGTTGCCCCGGCGCAATTGCGCCCGATACTGCCGGAGCGTTTTATCCTGGGTGTCTCCTGTCACACCAGGGAGGAATTGTTCCGGGCACAGGAAGAAGACGCCGATTACACCTTCATCGGCCCGGTATTTCGCCCCCTGTCGAAAGAGGACAGCCGCGAACCGCTGGGCATCGAGGGATTGAGGGTCGCCGCGGCCGGGCTCCAGATCCCCTCCTTCGCCCTGGGGGGCATTACTCCGGAGACAATGGCCGTATGCGCGCAGGCCGGGGTCCCCAGCGTGGCCGGAATTAGCCTGTTTCAGCGTCGCCTGCTTGCCGAGTAGCCTCCGACTAGTACCAAACTTGCGCCTCTTGGATTATTGGCTAATGTTATCTGAGGATTGTCCGATATAGTCGAGGGAGGAAGGCAACTCCCCGCGCATGCCGCAACCGGATATCCTTGCCATGTCGTTAGCCGGCGTGCTCTACGTCGCGCTGGCACTTCGGCTTTGGCTGGGGCGGAGTCAGCCGTTCTTCCTGACGCTAAGCCGCGGTTCCCTCTTTCTCGGCACTTGGGCGCTGAGCGCCGTGGCCGAGCTGTACAGCCATAACCTGGAGTGGAAATTCGCCCTTTCCGTGGTCAAGTCTGTTTCGGTGCAGGGCGCGGCGTTCATCCTGATGATGCTCGCCGTGGAGCACACAGGCGCATTGCCCGCGCTCCGGAAGCGATGGCTCCAACTTCTGCCCATTGTCCCGGTGATCACGCTGTTGCTTAGCATCAATCCCGAAGCCCACCGGCTATACCGATTTAATTATCGACTTCGCCCGCACGGCGATCTGCAATCGCTTACCTGGTCCGGGGGGCCTTGGCACTATGTGGTTTTGTTCTACATTTATCTGCTGGTCTTTGTGGCTCTGATCCTGTTCTGGAGGAGCGGGCGGCAGACCGATGACCGGCACAAACGCGCTACCTTGATCGCTGCCTCGGGCTGGTTTGCTCCGGCGGCGGCGGACCTGATCTCGCGTTTCGCCCATGTTCCCGCCAGCGTGAACCTTACCGGCTACTCGCTGCTGGTGGCGGGAATCATCAGTGCCTGGGCGCTGCTGTGGGAGCGAATGTTCAACGTAAGCCCCTTTGCCCGCAATCTGGTGGCGGACACCATGAGGGATCTCCTGTTCGTCTTTGATCGTGCGGGTTGCCTCGCCTACTGCAACGCAAGCGCCCAATCGGCAACCGGTATCGTTCTGAAAGGGCGCGAAGGGCTTCCGCTCGGCGACGTGCCGGAGCCGTGGAGATCCGTTCTTGCCTCTCCGGCCATCCTCCAAAAGACCTGGCCCTCCGGATTGCCGCGTGAGGACGATTCCTTTGAAGAAGATATCCGCGTAAGTGTCTCCGGCAAGACGCGCAGTTTCGAGCGGAATGAACTGCCGCTTTTCGACGGACGAGGCCGGCCGATGGGGCGGGCCGTGCTCTTGCATGAGATGACGCGGCAGCGCGCCGTCGAAGACGCCTTGCATGTTCGCAATCAGGAACTCCGGGCCGCGAATGAACGACTCGAGACCGAGATTGCGCGGCGAGCCTTGGTGGAGGAGCGCCTCCTCGCCAAGGCCGCTGATCTGCAGGTGGCACGCGAGGAACAGGAACGCGCCCAGGACCGGCTGGAGGTGCTGGTGGATGAACTCTCGTTTGCGCGCGCGAAGGCCGAGGATGCCGCCCGGGCGAAAACGGAATTCCTGGCCACCATGAGCCACGAGATCCGCACTCCCATGAACGGAGTGATCGGCATGAATGAACTCCTGCTGGGCACGCCGCTTGCCGCGGAACAGCGCGCTTACGCCACTGCCGTGCAGCAATCGGCCGAAGCGCTGCTGACGCTGCTCAATGACATCCTGGACTTTTCCCGAATCGAATCCGGCAAGTTGCATCTGGAGGAAATCCCCTTCGACCTCGAAGAATTGCTCGCCTCCGCGTTCGAGGTTGTGCTGCCCGCGGCCAGGGAGAAGGGCATTGATCTGCTCTTGCGATATCCGCCGGATTGGGTAACCGGCGTCGTGGGCGATCCCGGCCGGGTGCGGCAAATTGTACTCAACCTCGTCGGAAACGCGGTGAAATTTGTTGAGAAGGGTCACGTGTGTATCGAGGTGGATGCCGGGGGCTATGAGCCCGGGAAGGGGCTTCGCATTCAGGTTCACGATACTGGCATCGGCATCCCCGCGGACCGAATCCCCATGCTGTTCGAGCGATTCACGCAGATGGATGCGTCCACTACGCGCCGCCACGGGGGAACGGGTTTGGGCCTTGCCATTACTCGCCAATTGGCCGAATTGATGGGCGGCTCCGTGGATGCCGTCAGCGAGCCGGGGCAAGGTTCCTCGTTCCGGGTTTCACTGCCGCTGCCCCATGCCTCCGGCCCGGCTCGGGCGAGCGGAGCGGCGGACCTCGCGACCCACCGAGGCCAAGGCTCGGGGCGGAAGGATGGAGACGTGTTCTTCGGCATCCGCGCGCTTCTCGCCGATACGGGCGCGCTATCCCGGGAAATTACGATGGAAATGCTAACCGCTCTGGGCCTGGCCGTGGATGTGGCGGAGACCGTGGACGACGCCAACCGCGCGATGCTCGCAAAGCAACGCAACGGAGAACCGTATCACCTCCTTCTGGTGGACTACTCCGTGGCTTCCGAGGTCGCCGGCGAGTTGCTCCGTCTTCCGCGGACTCTTCCCAAGCGGAGCCGACCCAAGGCCGTGGCAATCGCGCCCCTGTATTGGATTCCCGATGCCTGGGGAGACCCAACGCCCGTTGACCGCTTTTCCAAACCCCTTCGTTACCGGTCTCTGCGAGCGGAATTGGCGGAGATCTTCACCGCTCACGGCGAGTCCGCGGGAACCCCGCCTCGCATCGATGTTTCGGGAGCCGTGCCTCGCCCCGCGCTCCCGCTGTCCGAAAACCGCCGTGTCCTTATCGTGGAAGACAACCCGGTGAACCAGAAGGTGGCGGCGAAGACCCTTGAAAAGCTCGGGTGTATCGTCGAACTGGCCACGAATGGATGGGAGGCCGTGGAGCAATGGAAACGCGGCCAATTCGACCTGATTCTCATGGATTGCCAGATGCCCGTGATGGACGGTTTTGAGGCAACCGTGTGGATTCGGCAAAGGGAACGCTCCTCGAAGCGCACCCCGATCCTTGCACTGACGGCGTCCGCTACAGAGGCGGACCGTCGCCGCTGCGCGGATGCAGGAATGGATCGATTCCTCGCCAAGCCGTTCCGGCTGGAAACGCTGGAAGCCGTGGTGCTCGACATGCTGCCCCGTGAAAACGTGGAGGAGGGGCCGGTTTTGTGCGAGGATCCGCTGCCATTGCCGGGAGGGGTAGAGGCAAGACCTGAGGACCAGATTCCAATCCTCTGAGAGCCCGCCTCAAGGCAAACTTCGCTTTGGCTGCACTTTCCTCTTGAGTTTCCCTGCAAAATAGGTGAAACTATTTACAGGAGAAGACGAAGCGAATGTCGAATTCCATCTCCCCCCAGACCCTTGTTTTTCCGTCGGACTGGCAGCACCCGGATTGGAACTCGGCCTTTTACGGAAAATCCCTTTCCTCCGGGGCGGCACTTGAATTTCTCAGCGGCCACTTCGACGCAACGGAGCTTCGTTGTACGCATTGGGAGTTCCCCCATCCGGAGGTGATGGCGGTGTGGGCGCGCCGGGTATCGGCCAACCCTCGATTCCGCTTCAATCCGCTACTGCATCGCCGGTTCACGCACGAGCGCACGCTCGAAGCGGCGGAGGTGAAGCGGTTTTGCGAGGGGCTCCGTCCGCTGCTTGCAGCCGGCAGGATTGGCGCTCTCGTGATGCAATTCCCGTGGAGTTTCAAGTTCACGGAAGAAAATAAGCAGGCGTTCTTGGCGCTTCGCCGCGCCTTCGGCCAGTTTCCCCTCGTTGCTGAGTTCCGCCACTCGAGTTGGCAATACCCTGAGGCCCTGGGAGTGCTGGTGGATTACAAAGTGGGTTGTGTGAACGCGGACCTCCCCGAGCATATCCGTGGCGCTGCCCCTGCATCCGAACTGACATCGCCCATTGGTTACTTCCGCTTTCACGGACGGAACCGGAGCCTGTGGGAGAAGGAGTGGAGCCTGCGCGAGGCGCGCTTCGCGGAGGAGCCGTACCTCTATACGACGAAGAAGCTGGAAGAGTGGCAGTCTCGCATTGAGCGGGTCTCCCCGTATGCGGATGCATGCTATGTCGCTTTCACCAACGATGCCGATGCCGCGTCCGCCGTGAACGCTCTGATGCTGCGCGCGCTCATGGGCGAAGAGGGGCTGGTAGCGCCGGAAGCGCTGGTGGCCGCGCACGGCTACGCACTCGATCAGTTTGAAACGCGCCGCCCCGTTCAGCGGGAACTGATCCCGATGACCAAGTTGCGCCATTTCGCGGCCTCGGCTTGAGGGGGCGAAACGGGAGCCATCCCATCGCGGGTGGTGGCTCCAATTCCGGCGCACCGGTTCTACTTTTTCGCTTTTTCCAGCCCGCGGATCGAAACCAGGTAGTCCGTAATCAATTTCTGGTCGTACGGACGCACTTGCGCACCATAGGCGTCCACCATCTTTTTCACTTCGCTTTCCCAGATGGCACGGGAAAATCTCGGTTGCGCCGTGATGTAGGCGGGCGAATGGCAGCTCATACACGCCATCAGCGTTTCCGCGCGGCCGGGTCCCGGCGGCAATTCCTCCGCGGCCAGCGGCAGGGACGAATAGGCGACTTCCCTCGTTACCACCGCCGACGGACCCTTCTCCTCTTTGCATGAAACCGCCGCCAGGGCAATCAAAGCGGCCAGCGAGAGCCGGAAGAAGTGGGAATATCGCATCTCAGACCACCTTCACTTCGAGCGATTCGATCACCTGGCGCATGTAGCCGCTCCGGTTCCAGTATTTCGGCACCTGTGTCTCGCCGTTTTCATTGGTTGCCCTTACCATCAGCCGGTGCAGACCTGCGTTTGCGGGCGTCCAATCGAGCTTCCACCTTCGCCAGGAATAGCGGCCAAGGCTCGGGTCCAGTTTTGCTGTTTGCCATTGCTGGCCCCCGTCGGTGGAGACTTCCACCTGTTTGATCCCGGAGCCGCCGTCCATCGCGAGGCCTTCCAATGGATAGGCGATTCCCCGCTTCAACTCCTCGCCCAGATCGGGGCGGACGAAGATCGAATGCACAGCCATCTTATTGATGGGGACCCGGTCCGCAACCAGCGCATCAGGGGATTCCTCGCCGCGCGCGTTATTCGGAATCAGGTACGACTTCTTCATCCAGAAGCCGTCGAACCGCGTCGCGAGTACCTCAATGTCGCTCAGGGATTTGACCCAATACGTGGCGTACCAGCCCGGAGCTACCAGGCGCAGCGGGAATCCGTTCAGCAGCGGCAGAGGAGCTCCGTTCATCTCGTAGGCCACCATAACTTCGCCGTCGCGCGCGCGCTCGACATCAAGCGATTTTACGAATGGCGGTGTGCCCGGCATCGTCGGCGTGTCGAGTCCCCGCATGGTGACGTCCACCGCCCCGGCACGGATCTTCGCCGCGTCGAGCAGGTCGCGAAGACGCACGCCAGTCCAGCGTGCATTACCCATCGCCCCATGCCCCCACTGGCTCCCTGGAATCTGCGGTTCGAAGAGGCCCCTTGAATTTCCGGAGCACTGGTTGAGCGCAACATAGCTGACGGGTTCGAACTTCGTGCGAAGTTCGTCTACCGAGAGCGACAGGGGACTTGCGACGTGGCCTCCGACGCGCAACCGAAATTCCTTCAAATCGGGAGCCGCGGAGGGTGGCGGAAGATGCCAGCGTACATAGAAGGCACTGTTGGGGGTCAGATCCTCCTTGAAATAGCGGATGGGCGTTTCGAGTTGTGGCGGGCGATCCGTGAGCAGATAAAGGGGGTCCTTGCCCGGAAAGCTCACCACCCGCTGGATCGATTCCGTTTCCGAAACGTCGGGCTCCTTACGCGCACAGCCGGTCAGCGCTGCACCCACCGCGCCTAGCGCACCCAATGCTGTCCGACGGCTGATCATCCCTGCTGCTCTCGAATCATCCCAACCCATACTTCCCCCTGTTTCGGATCCTACGATGGAGCTTGCCGTGCGCGGCACCGTCAAGCCATCCCGTGATTCTATACGCCTATAGTACAGAATTGCTCGTGCATCCGGCTCCGTCCATTTGGAACGGCTTGGTGCCCGGCGCGCACTAATGCGTGGCGGGTGCCGGCCCCTGGTCACTGTATTTCGGGCGTATCAGCAGCACCAGCCATAACGAGAGCAACGAAAGCGCGGCGACCACGGTGAATGTCACTACCAGCGGGACCCCCGCGTCGCGCGAGATGCCGAATCCCCAGTCGGCAATGCCCCCGAAACTGATGCTGACAAAATTCATGCAGCCATAGCCCGAAGCCCGCAGATGAGGGCGCACGATTTGGCAAAGGATCGGCATGTTGTTGATATCGAAAAAGCCGTAGCCGACGCCAAAAACGATCAGCGAAGCCACGGCCACGCTAAGAAGGCCCGTCTGCGGCGAGAGGCCCACTCCCGCGAGCGAGATCACGATCAGGCCCATGCCGATTGCGCTTGTGTAGATGCGCCCCCGTTCGTTCGTCTTCATCCAGCGGTCCGCCAGCCAGCCGCCCAAAACCGCCGCACCCGCGGCAGCCAGCATCCAGTACAGCGTGGCGGAAACGCCCGCTTCCCCTTGCCCGATCCCGAACTCCGTCTTCAGGATGGCCGGCATCCAATCCCGGATGATCCAGCCCGCCATCGCCGGCAGCGTGAAGTAGACCACCAGCAGTTGGAAGGACCGGTTGCTGGCAAGCTCCCGCACCGCCTTCAAGGGCGAGATCTGGTCCTGCTTGAGCGACTCCGCCTTCTGGAAGGGATCCTTGATCATCAGGAACAGAGGAACCGCGTACAACACGCCGACGAAGCCGCAGATGTCGAACATCCAGCGCCAGCCAAGGTCCGGATGGTCGGCCGCATAGCCGCTAAACCCGCCCAGGATGACACCGGCATAGATGCCCATTTGGTGGAGGCCGATGGCGCGGGAACGAGTCGGCCCCACGTGGTAGTCGGAAATCAGCGCGAGCGCGGCCGGAATGTAGAACGCTTCGCTGATCCCCATGGCCGTGCGGGTTAGCAGCAGTTGTTCGTAGGTGGTGACATGCGCGGTTAGCCAGGTGATCACGGACCAGACGATCAAGCTTCCGGCGACAACGTAGCGCCGGTTCGTCCGGTCCGCCACATAGCCTCCAAACGGGCTGAGGAAAGCGTAGGTCCACTTGAAGAAGGCCAGGATAGCGCCCCAATTGGCCTCGCTGCCGATATCCGGGATATCGTGCATCAGGGAAAACTTCATCGAAGCCAGCATTTGCCGGTCAAGATAGTTCAGCATGGCTACGGGCACCAACAGCGCCACTACCAGCCATGCGTATCCGGAAACGCTTCTACTCTCTTGCATCGGGGAACTCCTTGATTGCCGTAGCCCAGACCGCGCGGGAGCGGTGCGAAGGGCGGTCCTCGCCACCCGGGATCACCGCCAGACCTCGCCACTCGGTGGCGGTGGCGGCTACCAGGCTGAATGGAACTTTGCCTGGTGTATCCCAGGCGTTCCGGCCGGGTGAAAAAACTTGAATCGTGCGCGGGAAGCCGGGGTGACGCTCTCGCAATTCGCCAACCCGCGCATCGAGGCTGCCGTCGCTCCCGCCGAACACCGCGAAGCGGTCCCCAACGCCGAGCGAAGGAGCCGCGCAGCTTAGCAGCGGGAGTCCGGGCAGCGCCCGCCAACCCAGGTGTGGTTCGTAGCACCAGGCATCGCGGAGATAGGTCCTTTGAGGTTTGCCGTCCGCATTCGCCGAGAGGGAGGCACCTCCGGCGACGTACAGCTTTCCGCCCGCCGATGCTACCGCCGCATAGATGCGCCCGGCACCAGGAAACGCGCGTTCGGCTTTCCAACTCGCGCCTTGCTGCCCAGGGTTCACGGAATACAAGACGCTCTCCGCGCGGGTGGCCGCGGGAGAGCTCTGGCCGCCGAAGACGTAGGCCGTTTCTCCCACCAGAGCGGCACCGCAATAGGCCAAAGGCACGGGCAACTCCGGAGCCGGTTCCACGCGCAAACTTCCGCCCTTCGCGCGCAGCCACCAGCATCGCTTCTGATGGCCACTGGGATCGCTTCCGCCAATCAGGAGCATGCCTCGCGGGTGGCTTACCGTGGCTCCGTGGGCAAGGGCGAACGGCAAGCCGTGCTCTCGCCATGCCCCATCTGGCTGCGCAAGAAGATATGCCTTCGCTGACCATTCCCGCTGCCCGCCGCTCCAGGAGGGGACCCGGAAGAGACTGCCGCCCGCTACGATCAGTTGGTCCTGATGAACGCCCGCGAATTGGCCCGCCAATCCTTCGGGCAGCACAGGCAGAGAGATCCATCGCGGCTCGCGGCTGGCGGCGCTGGCGGTAAGCGCCAATGAGGTCATCCACCCCAAAGCCTGTCTTCGATTCACTGTGCGTGGCCCCGGCCCAGTTCTTCCGGGGCAAATCCCGCGGAGACCACCGCCTGGCGCAGGGCCTCTTCCTCCAGGCTCGTCAGGCGTCCGCGCGGGGGGACGGCGTAACCGCAGTCGATGCCGGACCATGAGAGGATTCGCTTGAGCGACGGCAGCATCGGAAAATCCAGCACGGCCCGAATCAGGTCATTGATGCGGTCCTGCTTTTCTCGTGCCTCCCGCCAACGGCCTTCGCGGCAATCCGCGTAGAGATTGACGAACAGTTCCGGAATCAGGTTGTAGAAACTGCCAATCCCGCCGTGGGCGCCCATCAGCAATCCCGCGGCCAGCACTTCGTCATGCCCGTTAAAGACCGTGTAGCCAGCCCGCTGCAGCAGAGAGAGTTTGTAGAGATCGAAAGATGTGTACTTGAGGCCGATCACGTTTGGGAGTTCGCAGAGTTTGAGCAACTCTTCCGTAGTCTGGATTGCCGTGGAATGGCCTGGGAAATAGTAAACCAGTAGCGGCACGGAAGAGGCGGAGGCAATGGCCTGGTAATACCGCAAGGCCTCCTGGAAGGTGTAGCCCGAACCGGGAGGGAGACTACTGATTGCGTGGGCTCCCGCGGCGGAGGCATGACGCGCCAACCGAAGCGCGTCGGCCGTGCTGTGCGCGCCGACGTGCGCGATCACATTGCCGCCTTCCGGCGTGTTGGCCACTGCTACTTCTACCGCTCGTTCCCGCACGTCCAGAGGCAATTGAAGACCTTCACCCGTCTGTCCGCAAACGTAGACACCGTGGCTGCCCGCGCGATAGACGCGCTCCAGCAGAAGTTCGTAGCTTCTCGTGTTGAGCTTACCCTGCCCGTCGAGCGGAGTTACAAGCGCCGGTAAAATCCCGCCAATGTTCGACATCTTCTTTGGCAATCGCACCGCGAAACCTGTGACGCCGGGAACCGACGCCACACCTGCCGCGGACGTAAACGCGATGATATCATCAACCCATAAACGGCGGTGTGAGTAGCCTTTGAATCTCGCTGATCTCGCCCGGCAATACCGGTCTAACCTTCTTGAGTCTGTTATTCCTTTCTGGACCCGGCATTCGGTGGATTGGAAGCATGGCGGCTATTTCAGTTGCCTTGACCGCGATGGCGCGGTCTACGATCCGCGCAAGTACGTCTGGCTGCAGGGGCGCCAGATCTGGATGTACAGCCGGCTCTACAACCAGGTGGAGCGAAGGCAGGAATGGCTTGACATCGCCGCGCTGGGCGTGGAGTTCCTCACTCGCCACGCCCGCGATTCGCAAGGCCGCTATTTCTTCCGCCTCTCCCGCGAGGGAGCGCCCTCTTTTTTTCAGCGCAAGCCCTATTCGGCCGTATTCGCGGTGATGGCGCTCGCGGAGTTTTCCAGGACCGGAGCGGGAAGCCAATATCGAAGCGCGGCCATTGATCTCTTCTGGCGGGTGCTCGAATGGATCGCGAACCCCGAGTTACTGGGGCGCGTTCCCATGCCCGGCCAGCCGCCGTTCCAGAGTCTCGCCGATTCGATCGTGATCGCGAAGATGGCCCTCGAAGTGAGCGCTATTGACGATGACCCTCGCTATGAACGCCTGATGCGAAATTGCCTGGAAGAGGCGCTTCTGCACGAGGAGCGTTCCCGCCGCATCCTGCTGGAGAACCGGGGCGGCGGAGAGGATGCGCGTTTGTACCCGGAAGGGCGGCTCTTCAATCCTGGGCACTCCATTGAAGCAACGTGGCTCCTATGGCTGCTTGCGGAGCGTCTCGGAGAGCATACGCGGATCCCAAGGATCGCGGAGATTCTCGAAGGCAGCCTGGAGACCGGATGGGACCGGGAGTTTGGCGGGCTCTACTACTTCATGGATATCGAAGGCCGACCGACGCTCCAACTCGAAGCTTCGATGAAGCTGTGGTGGCCGCACGCCGAGGCGCTTTACGCGGTGGTCCTCGCGTATACGCGAACTGGCGAGTGCCGCTGGCTGCCCTGGCTGGAGAGGATTCACGAGTACTCGTTCCAGCACTTCGCCGACGACCCGCGGCGCGGGGAGTGGTTCGCTTACTGTGACCGGCAAGGCAATCTCACCCATACGCTGAAGGGCAACCACTACAAGGGATGTTTCCACGTCCCTCGCGCCCTGCTCTACTGCGCCCAGACGATCGAGAATCACCTCACCCGGCGCGACGCGTCGCATCGCGAGCCACCCTTCGGATAGGATAGCTAGGAGCCGGCGGATGGCCGTATGCCTTGCGGAGGAGGTAATGCGATGATTCTGCGCAATCGAACAATCCGGAGCCTCGGGCAGGCTCTCCTCGTGATGAATTTGGCAATCGGCGTGTGCCTTGCCCAGACCGCTGCTCCCGCGGGTGGCACCTACGAAATCCATCCGATCCGCAACGTGATGGTGACGGCCCGTGATGGCGTGCGGCTTGCTACGGACGTCTATCTTCCGGCGAAGGCTGGCGCGGTGGACGGGCGATTTCCCACAATCGTCGAGCGAACGCCCTACAACAAGGACGGGAATGCCGCCGGGTTGACGGCCTTCTTCGTGCCACGCGGTTACGCCGTGGTGGTGCAGGATGTGCGCGGCCGGTACAACTCCGAGGGGACATGGCGGCCGCTTCGCGACGACGGCCCGGATGGCGCGGACCTCTTGAAGTGGATCGCCGCGCAGCCTTGGTCGAACGGCAAGGTGGGCACCGTCGGCATGTCGTACGGGGGCGCTACGCAGCACGCGTTGGCAATCGAGAATGCTCCCGCGCTCACCGCGATGGTTCCCGTGGATGCGATGAGCAATGCCGGGCGGTATGGCGTTCGTCACAACGGAGCGTTTGAGCTGCGCTGGCTGAACTGGATTCTGACGCTTGGCATCGCCACCGGCAAGACGGCCTCGCCAACCGGCCTCGAGAAAGGCCGCAATGGCGAAGCGGCGGCGGCGCGCGCGGCGCATCCCAAGGAAGCGGCTCCGGCTTTGATCGCGATGGGCGACCATATCCGCGAGTACGTCCGCGCCCTACCCCTCCGGCCCGGCACAACCCCGCTCCAATTCGCGCCCGAGTATGAACAATGGCTTGTTGAGGCGATGAGCCACGGCGACAACGACACCTTCTGGACCGGGATGGGCGCGGATGTCGTGGACCACGTGAAGACCTACCAGGATGTTCCCGCGCTTCACGTCACCGGCTGGTACGATTCCTGGGGCACGCAGGTGGCGAATCTGAACTACGTGGCACTCTCCAAGGCGAAGAAGAGCCCGCAGCGCCTGCTGATCGGCCCATGGACGCACGGCGGCCAGGCGCAAACGTTCTCCGGCATTGCGGAATTCGGCAAAGAGGCCGCCGTCGATTTGAACGCGCTGCGTCTGCGCTGGTTTGACCACTGGCTGCTCGGCCGCGAGAACGGCATTGAGCGCGAAGCGCCGGTGCGCATCTTCGTGATGGGCAGCGGGGAACCGCACAAGACACCGGAAGGGCGGCTGTTCGTGGGCGGCGCATGGCGCGAGGAGCGCGAATGGCCGCTTGCCCGTACGGTCTACACGCCCTACTACCTTCATGCGAATGGCACGCTCTCGGCGAGCAAGCCCACGGAGCCCCAGGCTTTCACGCGCTATGCCTTTGACCCGAAGAATCCGGTTCCCACGATTGGAGGCAACGTGTCCTCTGAAGGGGACCTGATGCCACGCGGGGCCATGGACCAGCGCTGCTACCCGGAACATTGGCTCTGCAAAGACACGCTGCCGCTTTCCGCGCGCAAAGACGTACTGGTTTTCGAAACTCCGCCCCTCGAACGGGACATCGAAGTCACAGGCCGGCTGGTGGTGAAACTCTGGGCGAGTTCCGACGGTCCGGATACCGACTTCACCGCCAAACTCATCGATGTGTATCCGCCGAACCGGGACTTTCCCGCCGGTGTGGACCTGAACGTGGGCGATAGCATCGTTCGCGCCCGCTATCGCGAATCGCTCAAGACCTCGAAGCCGCTGGTTCCCGGACGTCCGGCGGAATTCACCATCGAGATGTATCCAACCTCGCTCGTCTTCCGCCGCGGGCATCGGATCCGGCTGGACATTTCAAGCAGCAATTTTCCGCGCTTCGATATCAACCCCAATACCGGTGAGGCGCTCAACGGGAACCGGAGCACGCGTGTTGCGATGAACACGGTGTATCACGATGCGGCGCACCCATCGAGCATCATTCTCCCCGTGATTCCGGCTGCACGGCAAAGCGCCGCCAACTGACGCCCGCTAGTAGCGGGCGATGCGGGGGCTGCCGAGGTCGGCATGCAGGGCAAGAGTATCGATGAGACGGTCAGTCATTCGCTGGCGCAGGCGGGCGTGCTCCGGCCTCTCGAAGAGATTCTCAAACTCTTGCGGGTCGGCATCGAGGTCAAACAACTCGCCGAGGCCGGTGCCGTGGTAGAGGGTCAGCTTGTGGCGGCGGTCGCGGATCATGGACGCGTGAGATTGCAGTTCGTTCGTCTGCGAATCCCGGTATTCGCTCCAGACGAACTCCCGGTGAGATTGCGCGGCCGCGGTACCGCGCGCCAGGCCGAGGAGGCTCTTGCCATCCATGTCGCCGGGGTTCGGAAGCCCCGCCGCTTCGAGCAGCGTCGGCGCCATATCGGTAAGCTCCACCAGAGCATCGCTCCGCAGCCCCGTTTGCAGCCCGCCCGCGGGCCAGGAGAGAATCAGCGGTACCCGCACCGCCCCCTCAAAGAAACGGCAGCCCTTCAGCCGCAGGCAATGGTCCCCCATCATCTCGCCGTGGTCGCTCATGAAGACCACCAGCGTGTTCTCGCGCTGACCCGTACGTTCCAAGGCCTCGATCACCCGGCCCACATACCAGTCAATGTGTTCGATCATGGCGTAGTAGCAGGCCTTCATGTGCCGCGCCGGATAGCTGGCGGGGGGCGCGGGCGTCTTCGTCTGGTGCGCCACCTTTGAGCAGAATCGCATTTGCTTCCGTTCCTCCCCCGCCCGGTAGAGCGGCATAGGGAGCGATTCGGGCTTCATCTTTTCGAGGTATTCCGGGGCGGGATCGAAGGGGTTGTGCGGCGCGAAAATGTTGATACTTGCAAACCACGGCCCTTTCAAACCGCCCTCGATGTAGCGCAGGGTACGTTCCGCCTCCCACGCCAGTTCGTGAAACTCGGCGGGCATTCCCGCGTTGTATTGGTCCGGGTAGCCCGCGATCTTTCTCTTGCGATAAAGATCCTTCCAGGTGACCCCATGCTCGTGCAGCCAGCGGTTATAGGCGTGGACGCGGTCCGGCCAGCCGGGTTCGGGTGTTGGCTGATGGCTCCAATCGAAAATGCGATAGCCGTCGTCGACCCTCGGCTCCTCCCGCTCGAAGGGGCTGGCGAGGTGGAGTTTCCCGCAGAGCGCTCCGTCGTAACCCGCCGCCGCCAGGCGATGCGTCACCAGCCTTGGCGCCAGGTTCGCGGGAAACTCCGCATTCCCATTCCGGTGCTGATGAATCCGGCTTGGAATGCAGCCCGTCAGGAACGAGGCGCGGCTGGGCGTGCAGATCGGGTTCTGGCAGTAGGCGTGCGTGAACGCCACGCCTTCGCTCGCAAGCCGGTCAATATGCGGTGTTCGGATATGCGGATTGCCGAGCGAATGGATGGTGTCCCAGCGCTGCTGATCCGTGCAGATCCAAAGCACATTGGGCGGAGTGCGCCCCGTGCTCGATACTCCTGCATTCCCTTTCGATGGCGCTTGGCCGGAGGCGGCCGCTACACTCATTCCACCCAGAGCCAGAAACTGGCGTCGCGAAGCATTGTCCGTCATCTGCACGTTTACCCGAAACGAAATCCCACGCTTGGGTGAGACGCGATGTGTCCACGCCCGAACCCGCTGACGATTGTATGCCCTCCTTGCGCGAAATGCGAAACGGGAGGGTGCGAGCGAAGCACCGAGGATGTCTCCATGCGGCCGTGAGTCCGCTACTCTGAACGGTATGGCATCGAACCCCGATTCGCACCCCTCGCAGCCTCCCGCGCTTCCTGATCCCACCCGCGTGCTGGAGATCATCGACGGGATGCGGCTTTCGAAAGCCGTGTTTGCGGCGCTAGAACTCGGCGTGTTTGAGGCTCTCGAAGGTGTCCACCTCGATGCGGCGGAATGCGCCGCACGGTTCCGTGTGAACGAGGACGCGCTCGGGCGTCTGCTCGATGCCTGCGTCGCCGCTGGCGCGCTCACGAAATCGGATGGACGCTACCGGAACACGGAGCTCGCTTCGGTCTACATTCGCGCGTCCTCCCCCGCCACGCTCTCCGGCTATATGCTGTACGCGAATCGCATCACCTGGAGGCTTTGGGAACACCTGGAGGATGCTGTCCGTGAGGGAACGCCCCGCTGGGAACAGACCTTTGGAGCGAAAGAGGGCATCTTCGACCATTTCTTCGCGACCGACTCGGCGAAGGAAACCTTCCTCTCCGGCATGCACGGCCTGGGCCTGCTGAGTTCGCCGCGCGTGGCCGCCGCATTTGACCTGAGCGCGCACCGCAGGGTGGCGGATCTTGGGGGAGGCACCGGCCACCTCGTGGCCGCCATCTGCAATCGCTACCCGGAGATGGAGGGCATCGTGTTTGACCTTCCCGGCGTTGCTCCCATTGCCCGCACCCGGTTGGCCGCCGCCGGTCTCGCGGGACGGGTGCGTGTGGCGGAGGGTGATTTCTTTCGAGATCCGCTCCCCGCCGCGGACCTTTACTGTCTCGGGCGCATTCTGCACGACTGGAACGACACCATGGTTCGCGCTCTGCTCCGCAAAATTCATGCAGCCCTTCCCGATGGCGGCGCGGTGCTGCTGGCGGAAGTGCTCCTGAACGAAGAGAAGACCGCGCCGCTCTCCGGGCTGCTCCAATCCCTCAACATGCTGGCCTGCACGGAGGGCAAGGAGCGCAATCTCACTGAGTATCGCGCCTTGCTCGAGAGGGAAGGTTTCCGGGAGGTGCGGGGCGTGGTAACGGGAGGTCCCGTAGACGCCATCTATGCGCTTCGCTCCTGAGGCGCGCTTCCGGGCCGGCTGTCGGCGTCAGGTGAGGCTCGGCGGTTTCACGTGAGGGTCGCGCTCAAATGTGAGCTTCAGGAACGATTTCGGTTGGAACTCGAAGCGCAGCGGCAGGGCGTTCCTATCGGCTGAATCCTGCCAGATCGTAAAACTGGTTGTCTCGCCCGTGGCAATCTGCTTTGAGCGCCCCTCCAGCCGCAGTACACTGGCCCAGTTTTTCACCAGGCCGGATTCCTGAAACACCGCGCCCTTCTTCGCATCCGGCTCGCGTGAGGTTTCGAGTTCAAACTCGCGCCCATGGTAAATGTAGCGAGCCCGGCGCTTGCTCTCCGGCTGCCGCATCGCTTCCGAGACAGCATACAGAAAAGTAACGGGGACGCTCCAGCGCGGATTTGTACGCGATTCCTTCGTGACTTTGCTGCTTTCATCGAGCAGCGCCCGCTTCATCAGGCTGGTGAGCGGCGGATGTCCGAACCAGGTGTACTGGCCGGATGCGGCAAACGCGGCCGCGGTGCTGACGCTTCGAGACGCTTTGAGGCTGCCGTCGATCCCGGCGTAGTATGCCTGTTTGCGGTTCGCTTCGCCCAGCGCCGAACGGGCGCTCTCAAAACTGCTCTCCGGTGACGAAGTCATCATGCCGAAATAGGCAGCCTCCGCCGGGACGCTGCTTTCTTCGAGCACCACTTCCTCGATGTAGCCAAAGCGGTTCACGCCCCCGGCCTTTTCCGGGTTCGACCCGGCCAGAAACGAGATGCCAATGGCGGATTCCCGTTCGCCTTGATACTGGCGGAGGTTGGCAACGGCCCCGCCCACGCCGCGCTTGCGGTAGAGAGGAACGCGAAAAATCTGAATCGTGATATCCGCGCGGTAGCAACTCTGGATGTCCACGAGGGGGGCGGAGAAACGGTCGAGGAGCAACTCGATCGAGAGCGGACGCGCCTCGCTTCCGCGCAAACGGCGAACGGGCCACAGTGAAGCCGCAATGCCAGCGAGAATGCGTCCGCTAATGTCGCGTCGAGTCCACATGCCGTTTCGTTCGTGCCGCGTTCGGCGGCTGGCCGGGCTTCCCGGGCCTCCTGTTCACTGAGTCCGTGACACTCCCGCTCCGGTGTCGATCAGGGCCGGATCGTCTCCGTCCTCATGTAGGGACGCAGCACTTCCGGCACCGTAATGCTGCCGTCGGCCTGCTGATAGTTTTCGAGCACCGCCACCAGCGTTCTCCCCACGGCCAGACCGCTGCCGTTCAGCGTGTGCGCGAACACGGCCTTGTTTCCGCCGGACTTGACGCGGATGCCCGCGCGGCGTGCTTGAAAGTCTTCAAAGTTGCTGCACGAGGATATCTCTTTATACTCGCCCAGGCCCGGAAGCCAGACTTCGAGATCGTAGGTCTTCGCGGACGAGAATCCCATGTCGCCCGTGCAGAGAAGCATCCGGCGATAGGGCAGGCCGAGCAGTTCCAGAATGCGTTCGGCGTCGGCGGTCAGGCGCTCGAGCTGCTCATAGCTTTGCTCGGGAGTGGTGAACTTGACCAGTTCTACCTTCTGGAACTGATGTTGCCGGATGATGCCGCGGACGTCCCGGCCGTAGGAGCCGGCCTCGCTGCGGAAGCACGCGCTGAACGCGCAATAACTGATGGGGAGCGCTTCGGCCGCCAGCGTTTCCTCGCGGAAGAGGTTGGTAACCGGCACCTCGGCGGTGGGGATCAGCCAGAAATCCGTGCCTTCCACATGGAACAGATCCTCGGCGAACTTTGGCAGTTGCCCGGTGCCAAAGAGGCTGTCCGAATTCACCAGGAACGGGGGAAAACACTCGGTGTAGCCATGCTCGCCGGTATGCGTGTCCAGCATGAAATTGAAGAGCGCGCGCTCCAGGCGGGCGATGGCACCGGTGTAGACGACAAAGCGCGCGCCGGTGATCTTAGCGGCGCGGTCAAAGTCCATGCCGCCAAGCGCGGGTCCCAGGTCCCAATGCGGCTTCGGCGTGAAATCGAATTGCCGAAGCTCGCCCCACCGCTTGATCTCCGCGTTCTCTTCGGCGGACTTCCCCGCGGGCACGGATTCATGCGGCAGGTTCGGCACGCCCGCCATCAACTGCCGGAATTCTTCCTCCGCCGCATTCACTCCCTCTTCGAGAGCCGCGATGCGGTCGCCGATCTCGCGCACCTTCGCTTGCGCCTCGCCGGTATCGACACCCTGCTTGCGAAGGTTGCCGATCTCCTTGCTTTGCGTATTGCGATCGTTGCGAAGCTGTTCAATCACGCTGAGAGCGTCGCGGCGTCGGGCGTCCAGCGCGAGGAAAGCGTCTGTATCGAGGTGGAACCCGCGGTCCTCCAGCCGGGTGGCAACCGCGCCGAGATTCCTTCGGAAATAGTTCAGGTCAAGCACTGAGTCTAGGGTAGCCCAGATTGGGGCTCCAAGCTGTGCCGGGTGCTGCCGGGGCCTTGCGCGGAACAGGGCAGCGCTCTGCTTGCGGCGATTGCGAAACGAAGGAGGCGCATGGGCGCGAATCAGCGCGATGCCGGGATTTGCGAGAGCCTATCCGCCGCGGCGGAATGGGTCACAGGCGGATTTTGCGAAACGAAGCCGTTTGGGGCTTGGGAGAGTTTGGAGCGGAGGAAGTCTGCTTCGGTGACGGGCGTGGGCGCGTTCATGAGGGATTCGAGGGCGCGGAGGGCGGCGTCTTCGGTGGACTCGGAATGGGCGGAATTGGGCTGGGCGGTCGGCTGGCGCCGGAGTTTCTCGCGTGCCTGCTCTAGGCGGAAATCGTGGAGTTCGCGCTGGCGGGATTCGCGGGCGAGGGCGAGTTCCTCTTTGAGGGTGTGGGCTTCGGCCTGCCGCCGGGCTTGCGCTTCGGCGCGTTGATGGGCGGCTTCCGCACGGTGTTCGGCTGCTTCCGCGCGGCGGGCTCGCTGGGCGCGGTCGAATTCGGCGAGGGCGCGGGTGTGCTTGCGTTCCCAATAGGTGCGG
>JACTMJ010000005.1 GCA_014584705.1 Acidobacteriota bacterium
GCATCTCCAAACGATTCCTCCCCAGGCGCAGCACGCGCCTCACCCCAGTGTGGGGAAGAAACGCGGCGCAGGGAAGACGGTAGTGGGCGGACGCTTACTATTCACATTCCTTCCATTCCAGAGCTGCTGATCTCGCTCCGTTTCCATTCAAGCGCAGAGCGGTTCCATCCTGAAGAGGGAGCCAAACTATTGTTTCCGCTCCCGTCTCGGAGTTGGCCCTTGCCGCGGCGCTCGTGCTGCATCGCTGGAGGGCGCTATCCTCCGTCCAGGCCAACTCCAGCATACTGGCAATCGGAGCAATTCCAAGACATACGAGATCAGCCTCCGCACGCAGAGGTTTTGGTGACCTGCTCCCAGTGGAATGTGAAGCGAGCATGATTGAAAATGTACGGGTAACATAAAATACATTAATTCATTAATCTTTTCTATATCTGGAGCACGATGCAAGCGTTCACTTTGAATACCCTGGAGTGAGACCGCGAGTTCGTGCTGTACTTCCATCAGCTGGAGAGGCGCGGGCGGCACGTGGACACATGCCCGTATCAGACAATCCTGCAAATCAAGATGCCTCGTGCGAACTTCATCGAGCATGGGCTGAGGGTTGTGAAACTGCCGTGGACCGGGCCTTCCAGCTGCTTCTCGATGTGTTTGCGCGGCTCGTGATCAACTGGTTGCAGGTTGCCAGCCAGAGGCTACCGCGACCGACAGCACTTCACTAGTGCGATCTGCTTCCGTCGCGGATCGCCCGATCTTAATCCTTAGCTACTAAAATGCGGGAAGAACACTTACTTCAACAAATGACTTGAGATTTGGATTGCTCCTGTGTATACTTCATTCCATCTGGTTGCACAAGGGTCATTAAGTATTCTTCACTATATTTCGCTGAGCGCTCCTCAAGCGGCTTCGGAAAGAGGAGTTTGGTGACCTTTCTCCATTATTAGTCGAGAAACATCTACTTTGTGTCTGGAGGAATCGATGAATAGGATGATTGGTGTAGCGGTGATGCTACTGGCAATGCTTTGCCTGATACCCTCTCCCGCTTTCTCGCAGTCTGACAGTACCAACATCTCGGGCCTCGTGCGAGATCCGAGCGGTGCCGTTGTAGCCGGTGCAAACGTGACAGTCACGAACGAAGGCACCGGATTCGAGCGCAGGACGACCACAAACGAATCCGGCTTCTACACCGTTCCGAATATCCCGCCGGGCTTCTATAAGGTCACAGTCGAAGCGGCTGGCTTTAAGAAGTACGAAGGAACCCGGAACAGGCTCGAAGCGGCGATACCCGCCCAGGTAAACGTGGATATGGCCGTCGGCCAGGTTTCCGAATCGGTTACGGTTGAGGCGAGCGCCGCCCAGCTCAATACGGAATCGGCCGCGGTCGGCAAGACCGTCGAAGAGACGCAGATTCAGAACATCGCCTTGAACGGCCGCAATCCGCTGTTTCTGGCAATCTTGAAGCCCGGCGTGCGCCGGGGTTCGCCCATGAACGGCTTCAGCTACGGCCTGGATTCGGGCGGTCTGACGATCAACGGCGGCCGTTCGCAGGATTCGCTGATCACGTTCGACGGTGCGGTCGGCACCCGAACGCGCGCTAACGGTACGTCGATTGGCACGGCCGACGCTGATACCGTCCAGGAAATACAAGTCCTGACAGCCAACTACTCGGCGGAGTACGGCCGGTCGGCGGCGGGCCAGATCCGCATGGTTACGAAATCGGGCGGTAAGGATTTTCATGGCTCGGCTTACGAGTACTTCCGGAACAACAAGCTGGACGCCAATAGCTGGAACCGCAATCGCCGCGAGTCTACCAATTTCGTGGCGCCGATGAAGTTCAACCAGTTCGGTTACAACGTAAGCGGACCAGTCACGATCCCGGGAAAGTTCAACACCAACCGTGAGAAGCTGTTCTTCCTGTGGGCACAAGAATACGTACGACGCCGTTGGGAAGATACGCTGCAGCAGCGTGTGCCGAGCATGGCCATGCGCCAGGGGAACTTCAGTGAATTATTGAATTCCAACATTTACTACAGCAGCGCGCGCATTATCCGGGACCCGGCCACGAACCAGGCTTACGTGAACAATGTGATCCCGACAGCCCAGTTGAGCAAGAACGGAATGGCGTTTCTAAATACCTATTACGCGCCCAATGGAAGCTTCGGCAGTAACAACTGGTTGCTGGTCCGTCCGGGCCGCCAGAACCAGCGGAAGGACACGGTCTCGATTGATTACAACCCATCGATGAATCAATTTTTCAAGTTCCGCTTGGCCAACTACTCTTTCACGGGTCTCGACACCAGCCGCGGAGGCTTCGACTACGCCATCACGGATTGGAGCCGCCCGAACCGTACCGGCAGCCTCGGTTACACCTGGACGGTATCCCCGACCACGGTCAACGAGTTTCTGGTCTCGGCGTCGGTGGATCGCGTCCGTATCGGCATCGACAAGACCGGCGAACGGTATCTGCGTTCGCGACCGGGAATCGACTACCCTTACATCTTTCCGGAGAAAAAGGAGATCTACGACAAGGTTCCGACGATCGTGATCCCCAACGTCGGCACGGTCGACGGCGGCCCATATCCGTCCTCGTCGGCTGGTCCGATCTACCAGCTCTCGGACAACTTCACCAAAATCCAAGGGAATCACACCTTCAAATTTGGCGCTTTATTCGAACGCTCCGGCCAGAACGACTTCGATCAAATCAACGTCTCCGGCGTTCCCGGCGGAACCAACAACCAGAACGGACGTTTTCAGTTCAACGATGGCGTTTTCACGGGTACCGGTTTGGCGAACGCGGCTATCGGGCGGTTCACGACCTATGCCGAGATCGGTCCGAGAGCCTATACGCCGTACCGGAGCCACATGTTTGAGTTTTTCGGGCAGGATTCCTGGCGTGTGAACGCGAAACTCAAGTTGGAACTTGGCTTCCGTACAACCTGGCAGAACGGCTACTACAAGTCGTTGTGGGGTAATATCGCCATCTTCGACGCTAAGAAGTACGATCCATCGAAGGCGGCGGTGATCAATCGCACCACTGGCTTTGTTCTTTCCGGTGATCGATACAACGGCGTCGTCATTCCGGGCGGCTCGTTCCCGGACGCCGGCAAAGGTCGCGTACCGGCGATCGATTCCGGTCTTTACGACGGTCTGCTGAGTGGCGGCAGCGCCTATCCCTCCAAGAATCAGTGGAACTGGATGCCACGCCTCGGCCTGGCCTACTCCATCACCGACAAGGATGTCTTGCGCATCGGTGGCGGCGGGTTCACCTCGCGCCCCGGCGTTTACGATAACGCCTTCCTTGGCGGAAATCCTCCATTCCAGCCGATGGTATCGATCAACGATGGCCTCGCCGATAATCCGGGCGGCGGCTCGAACAACGCCTTCCCACAGTTCTTCCAGACCGTGGACCCGGTCTACAAGATCCCGGTCAGCTACAACTGGAATGCCACCTATCAGCGGCAGCTCTCCCACGACACCACGGTTGAGGTGGGATACGTCGGCACAACCGGGCTGTATCTGGCGCGCACGCGCAACCTGAACCAGTTGCCGACCGGCACGACGTTCAAACCGGAAAATGCCGGTGCCAACGTGAACTTCCTCCGCCCCTATCTGGGCTTCGCGGATATCACCATGACCGAGCACTCCGGCCGCAGCACCTACAACGGCCTGCAGGTGGAAGTGAACAAGCGATTCACGAAGGGTTTCATGTACGGATTCGCTTACACGCTGAGCAAGACGATGGACAACAACTCCGGTCTCCGGGATCTGTTCATTGACTCGTTCAATCCGCAGTTGAACTGGGGCAAGTCGTCGAACGACAACCGCCATACGGTGGTTATCAACTACGTTTGGGAGATGCCGTTCTTCAATAGCAATCAGTCCAGAATCGTGAAAACACTGGCCGGTGGCTGGCAGTTGTCGGGCGTCGTGCAATTCCAGACCGGCACGCCCATCACGATCGCGCGAACCGACGATTACCTCGGTATCGGTTCTTCGAACGACAAGCCGTGGAGCCTGACCGGCGACACGGACCGTCCGATGAAGTTCGCCAACGAAACGGCCGCGGGGAACTACGTTGGGGTTACCGACTATTGGTTTAACCCAAGACCGGGTGGCACGCTCTGGGCTTACAAACCGGCCAACGGCACGCTGCCGAACCAGAATCGCAACTCGATTCCGTTCAACAATACCGGCTTCCAAAACTGGAACATCGCTATGTTCAAGTCTTTCCAAATCACCGAAAGCCAGAACGTACAGTTCCGCTTCGAGGCCTTCAACTTCCCGAACCATCCGAACTGGGGTGGCGTCGACACAAACGCGACGTCCACTTCCTTTGGCATGGTTACCGGCAAGAGCAGCGAACGCAACGTGCAACTCAGTCTGCGCTACTCCTTCTAACCGGAAGGCACGTCACGCATCGCGAAAAAGGGGAGCCTTCGGGCTCCCCTTTTTCATCGCGTGTTCTCTTTGCCGTCGCAACCGATTCCCCGATAGCACATCATAGATAGCATGTGGATGCTGCTGGCTTCGTTCCTCCTTGCGGCCAACCTGGGCGACCTCAAATTGACCAATGGCCAGGTGCTCAATGACTGTCGGGTCACCTACCGGACATACGGCGAACTCAATCGCGACAAGTCGAACGTGATTCTGGTGCCGACTTGGTATAACGGCCGGTCAGAGGACATGGAGCGCTACATCGGCGCGGGTCGTCTGCTCGACGACACGAAGTATTACATCGTCGTGGTTGACGCTCTCGGCAATGGCAGTTCCAGTTCGCCCTCAAATCAACGTGAGCAGCGCGGCAATAGTTTTCCCGGAATTAGCATCCGCGACATGGTGGAGACGCAATACCTGCTCCTCACAAAGCATCTCGGCATTCGCCACGTGAAAGCCGTCCTGGGCATCTCCATGGGCGGCATGCAGACCTACGAATGGCTGGCGGCATACCCGGATTTCATGGATAAGGGAGTGCCCATTGTGGGAACACCCCAGATGTCTGAGAAAGACATTCGCCTCTGGACCTCGCACTTCAAGATCTTTGCCCGCGCTGGCGGCGGCGTGGATGTCAGTTCCGGTGAAGAAGGCGATTCGGCGGAAGACGCGGGCGCACCGAAGAAAACCATGATGGAGCAGATCCTGGGAATGGCGCAGGCTGGCGCAAGCCAATACAAGCGCTTCATGAACCCCTTCAATCCGCTCAAGCAGTTTGAAGCCATCCGAACGCACAGCATCGTGGCCAAGGGAAATTCGCTGCTCGAAGTGGGGAGGAAATTCAAGGCCCCGTTTTTTGCCGTGATTGCCTCAACCGATACCGCGGTTTCTCCAGATACCCCCATTGAGTTCTCCAAGGAACTCAACCTTCCTTATCTCGTCCTCGACAGCAAGTGTGGGCACTCCGCCTTCAAGTGCGATCACTACACCATCGCGGCTGCCGTGAACAAATTTCTGTCGAACTGACTCTGGTGAAACGCGCCTCCGGTTGCGTACGATAGTTGAGGCTGAGCGGTGCGCCAACCCGGTCGATACCGTTCTTCGCCATGGAGCACCGCCATCTTATGAGCACCAACGCAACGCGCGCACATTCTGGAATTCTGGTAGCGGGCGAGATCAATGCTGATTTGATCTGCCAGGGGTACCGCGAATTTCCACGTCCCGGCAGAGAAATTCTCGTCGATCAGTTTGCCATGACGCTCGGGAGCGCCTCCGCGATCTGCTCCGTGGGGTTGGCTCGATTGGGCAGTGCCGTTTCGTTCGTGGGAAAGGTCGGGGCCGACCTTTGGGGCGACTATTGCACGGAGTTTCTCGCGCGTTTCGGCGTGGATACGTCGCTGATCGTGAGAGATCCCGCGCTGCAAACCGGCCTCACCATTTCCATTTCCTCGGAAGCGGATCGGGCCCTCGTCACGTATCTCGGCGCGATCCGGGAACTGCGGGAGAGCGACATCTCGGATGCCATGCTTGCGCGGTTCGGCCATCTGCACGTGTCGTCTTTTTTCTTGCAGGAAGGTTTGCGCCCGGGCTTGGAAAGGCTCTTCACCCGTGCAAAGGCCCTGGGATTGACCACATCGCTCGACACGGGCTTTGATCCCGCGGAGGAGTGGGGACCCGGCTTGGCGGAAGTGCTTTCCGTAACGGACGTCTTCCTACCCAATGAGGTGGAGTTAGCCGCGATCAGCGGCTCTGACGCAATCCTGGAAGCCTTGCAGTCGCTCGACAACGGACTGACGGTCACCGCTGCGAAATTAGGAGCGAACGGGGCGGCGGCGCTGGCGGATGGAAGGTTGGTGGAGTGCCCGCCGATGCCCGTGAAGCCGGTGGATACGACCGGGGCCGGCGATAGTTTCAACGCCGGATTCCTGCATTGCTGGGTTCGCGGCGAAGACATCCGCACCTGCCTGCACGCAGGGGTCTTTGCTGGAGGGAAATCCACGGAAGCGATGGGCGGCACCGGTAGCCAGCCCGACGGCGAGGCTCTGGACGCCTATCTAAAAGACGTGCGCACTGCGCGGTAGCACGCCCCGTGTCTAGCGCATGGCTTCGACGATGGCGCTCGTGAACTCGCTGGTGGTCGCGCTGCCGCCAACGTCGCTCGTCAGATGCTTGCCCTCTTTGTAGGTAGCGGCAATGGCCCGCTGCAGGCGCCGGGAAGCTTCCCGTTCCCCGATGTAGCTGAGCAGCAATACGCAGCATTGCAGAATCGCCGTGGGGTTAGCGATCCCCTTCCCGGCGATATCGGGAGCAGAGCCATGCACGGATTCGAAAATCGCAAAGTTCTCCCCGAAGTTTGCACCCGGAACGATTCCCAAGCCGCCCACCAGCCCCGCACAGATGTCAGAGACGATATCGCCATACAGGTTTGGAAGAATCAATACATCGAATTGGGACGGATTCATCACGAGCTGCATGCTAGCGTTATCGACGATTAGCTCTCCGTACGTAATGGCCGGGAATTCTTTTGCAACTTCGCGGCAGCAGGTGAGGAAGAGGCCATCCGCCTGCTTCATGATATTCGCCTTGTGGATGGCGGTCACCTTTTTGCGGCCCTCGCGCTGCGCGAATTCAAACGCCTTACGGGCGATGCGCTCAGAGGCGACTCGCGTGATCACCTTAATCCCGGTCACCACGCCCGGCACGATCTCCTGCTCCAGGCCGGCATAAAGGTCTTCCGTGTTTTCACGGAAAATGGCGATGTTCAGATTCAGGTCTTCGAAACGGGAATGAATTCCCGGGATCGTGACAACCGGACGAAAATTTGCAAACAGATTGAAGCGCTTGCGCAATGCCACGTTGACGCTCTGGTAGCCGCCGGCTACCGGGGTGCTCACGGGCCCCTTCAAGCCAAGACGAGTGTGGAGTAGCGAATCGACAACCGCATCCGGGAGCGATTTCTTTTCGCGTTCAATGATGCTGGCATTCAGCTCCACGGGGTCCCAGACAATCGGAACGCCGGTCGCTTCCATGACGCGCTTGGCGGCTTCGGTTACTTCGGGTCCGATTCCATCTCCGGCGATAAGGGTGACCTGATATTGCACCCTCTAATTGTAGCTGGATCCGGCATTGTGCGCGTGTGGGAGAATAACGGGTTATGGCCAAGATCCGTAGAGCAATTTTGAGTGTCACCGACAAGGCCGGCGTTGTTGCATTCTCGCGGGCGCTTCATGAGCATGGCGTGGAACTCGTCTCCACCGGGGGGACGGCGAAATTGCTGAGGGAGAACGGTTTGCCGGTGACGGAAGTGGCCGAGCTGACAGGCTTCCCGGAGATGCTGGATGGTCGGGTAAAGACGCTGCATCCCAAAGTGGCCGGGGGAATCCTGGCGGTGCGCGCCAATCCGGCCCACCTCGAAGCGCTCGAAACCCATGGGATTCCGGCCATCGACATGGTGGTGGTAAACCTCTACGCGTTTGAGAAAGCCGCGGCGAGAGAGGGGATTTCTCACGAGGAGCTCATTGAGAATATCGACATTGGCGGGCCGACGATGATTCGCGCCGCCGCGAAGAACTTCCAGGATGTTGCCGTGGTAACGTCCGCGGAGGACTATGCGGGCATTGCGGAGGAACTCCGCGGCAATGGCGGAGCGCTCTCGCTATCGACGCATTGGGAACTCGCGAAGAAGGCGTTCGCGCGCACGGCCGCTTACGACGCTGCCATCAGCGCGCGCATTAGCGCCATCACCGTGCGCGACGGCGAGTTTGCCGACGAAGCGCAAACGACGCCCGGAATGTTCAGTGTCATCCTCCCGAGGAAGCAGGAGCTTCGCTATGGGGAGAACCCCCATCAAGCAGCCGCGCTCTATGCGCTTCCGGATGCGGCCGGCATTGCGGGCGCCAAGCAGCTCCAGGGCAAGGAGCTCTCTTTCAACAACCTTGTGGATCTCGACGCCGCCTGGCAACTAGTGCAGGAATTTCGCGACCGCCCGACAAGCGTCATCATCAAGCATACGAATCCGTGCGGCTCCGGCCAGGCGGGAACGCTTGCCGAGAGTTACCGCATGGCATTCGCATGCGATCCGGTATCGGCCTTCGGCGGTGTGCTGGCGTTTAACCGTGATGTGGATGAAGAAACGGCCCTCGAGATCAGTAAGACCTTCGTGGAGGCGATTGCCGCTCCGGGCTTCTCCGCAAAGGCGCGGACCGTCCTGGGCGGCAAGAAGAACCTGCGCCTCCTGACGGTCGTCAACCAGGACGAAAAGTATTCCGTCAAGTCAATCACGGGCGGCATTCTTGTGCAGTCGGCTGACCGCGAGAGCTTTCGCCGCGAGAACGCCCGCGTAGTGACGGCGCGTGAACCCACTGAAGCGGAGTGGACGGCCCTCGAGTTTGGCTGGAAGATCGTAAAGCATGTCAAGTCGAACGCGATCGTATTCGCCACCGCCAATCAAGGCGTTGCCGTGGGCGCCGGACAGATGAGCCGCGTGGATTCGGTGAAGCTGGCGGCGATGAAGGCCGTGCTTCCCTTGGCCGGAACCGCGGTGGCCTCGGATGCCTTCTTCCCCTTCCCGGACGGCGTGGAGGAAGCCGCGAAGCACGGGGCGACGGCGGTCATCCAACCCGGTGGCTCCGTGAAAGATCAGGAAGTGATCGACGCGGCCAATCGATTGGGGCTGGCGATGGTATTCACTGGAATTCGCCACTTCCGTCATTAGGCATTTCGTTCATTGAGCGGACGGCGTTAAGTTTGCCGCAATTGCAGTTTGAGGAGTTCGGAGCGTGTGCACGCAGGTACAGGACGAATTCTTCATGGCGCGGGCGCTCGAACAAGCGCGCATGGCGGAATCCGAGGGCGAGGTTCCGGTGGGTGCGGTTGTAGTTCTAGGGGGCGAAGTCGTCGGCACCGGGTATAACCGGCCCATTGCGATGAAGGATCCGAGCGCCCATGCGGAAATGCTGGCGATCCGTGAAGCGGCGGCGCGCATCGGAAATTATCGGCTGCCGGGAGCCGTCTTGTTTGTGACGATGGAGCCGTGCGTCATGTGCGCCGGCCTCATCGTGAACGCGCGCATCTCCCGGCTGGTTTTCGGTTCGCGAGATCTGCGGTTCGGCGGAGTGAGAAGCAAGTTCCGGCTGGCGGATTCGCCGCTCCTGAACCACCGCGTGGAGGTGGCTGAAGGCGTGCTTGGCGCACAATCCACGGCGATGGTGCAGCGGTTTTTTGCGCTACGGCGGGATTCGGGGGAAGTCCCCTCGGCAGGCGGGTAGGAGAGTCATGGCAACAAAACGGACGATTCGGTATCAGGATGCGGGCGTGAATATCGACGAGGCAAATCGCGCGGTATCGCGGATCAAGAAGCTGGCAAAGGCGACCTTCAATGCCGCCGTCTGCACGGAAATCGGCAGTTTCGGAGCGGGATACCGTCTGGCAGGCGTGAAGAAACCGATCCTGATCACCTCGGCGGATGGCGTTGGCACCAAGCTGAAGGTGGCGATTCTCGCGAACCGCCACGATACCATCGGCGAAGATCTCGTAAACCATTGCGTCAACGATATCGCCGTTCAGGGTGCGGTGCCGCTCTACTTCCTGGACTACTTCGCCACCGGAAAACTGAGCGCGGACGTCACCGTGGAAGTCGTGAAAGGCCTGGCAAGGGGTTGCAAACGCAACGGATGCGCCTTGATTGGCGGGGAGACCGCGGAGATGCCCGGCCTTTACAAAGACGGGGAATACGATATCGCCGGGTTTATTACCGGCGTGGTGGAAGAGCCGCAACTGATTACGGGCAAGACTATCGTTGCCGGAGATGTGCTGCTGGGGTTCCCTTCGAACGGCTTGCACACCAACGGGTACTCCCTAGCGCGGCGCTTGCTCTTCGATGTGGCGAAATACAAGGTGGATTCTCATGTGGACGAACTGAGTTCCACCGTGGGGGACGAATTGCTGAAGGTGCATCGAAGCTATCTGGAGCCCCTGCGCGTCTTGCATCGGAAGCGCTACCTGAAGGGCGCGGCCCATATCACCGGAGGCGGAATCACGGAGAATCTGCCGCGCATCCTGCCTCCGCGCTGCGCTGCGGCAATTGACACCGGGAGTTGGCGAGTTCCCCCCGTGTTTGAACTCCTGCGTACCATCGGAAACGTGCCGGAAGACGATTATCGGCGCACATTCAATCTGGGAATCGGGATGATCGTCGCCATTTCCCGCCGCCACCTGGAGTCGGCGGTGGCCCTGTTGGCGGAAGTGAAGCAGAAGGCAATTGTCATCGGTGAAGTCACCGAAGGCCAAGGGGAGAACGCGAGGGTGGTCCGCTATCAATGAAGCGCCTGGGGATCTTGATTTCAGGGCGGGGCTCCAATTTCGAAGCCATCGCGAAGAATTGCGCCAGCGGGAAACTCGCCGCAAGCATCGCGGTGGTTATCTCCAACCGCGCGGATGCACAGGGCCTTAGAACCGCGAGGGAGATGGGGTTGGCTACGGTTCTGTTGCCGTCGAAAGGGCTGACCCGGGAAGAGCATGACCGGCAGGTGGTTGAGGCCCTCATCGCGGCCAAGGTGGACCTCATCGTGCTGGCCGGTTACATGAGAATCCTCACCGCGTGGTTCATTGAGCAGTTTCCCCAGCGTATCGTGAATATCCACCCGGCCCTGCTGCCCGCCTTCCCGGGCTTGGATGCGCAACACCAGGCTTGGGAATACGGCGTGCGTTACTCGGGCTGCACGGTCCACTTTGTAGACGAAAAGATGGATTCCGGGCCTATCCTCGCGCAATCCATTGTTCCGGTCTTTGACTCCGATACCGCCGAAACCCTTTCCAACCGCATTCTGGCGGAAGAGCATCGCATTTATTCGGAAGCGATCGCGTTCGTGCTCAGCGGGCAATACCGTTTGGATGGCAGACGCGTGGTGCGATTGGCAAGTGCCCAGGACGGCAATTAGCGCGAACGCAAGCTCGTTGGCGGGTGGCTTCAGGCCCATTGGGAACCCGAAGGGCAGTTCCGGAGTCTCAATGATTGAATCTACCGGTTATCCCTGTTACGTTGAGAGGGAACAGGAGCTTAGCCGGTTCGACCGAGACGCGGTTGCCATTCTATCCGCGTTCGCCAAGATGGCAGGTTGCGGCACTGGAAGCGAATAGAAGGTATGTCGGAATCCTTCGTGCAACTCGGACTCTCGACTCCGCCCTTCAAGGGGAGCGGAGACGCCGCCGAAGTATGGGCGAATGACGAGAAGGCGCTGATCGATGGCCTTAGGACCGCTCGGGAAGACGCATACGAAGAATTAATTCTGCGATATCAGCAGCCGGTCTATAACACGGTCTATCGCATGCTGAATGATCCGAACGATGCGAACGATGTTGTTCAGGATGTGTTCTTCAAGGTTTTTCGCCGGATTCACGCCTTCCGGGGCGAGAGCAGCCTCAAGACCTGGATCTACCGCATTGCGGTGAACGAAGCGTGTAACCGGCGAAGATATTTTCAGCGCCATATCCGGCAGGAACTGGCTCTGGACGCGGGAAGCACGGAGGGCTGGAACCCGGAGGATACCCTTGCCGCGGAAGGACGTTCGCCTTTCGACGAGGTTCTGGGCCGCGAACAGCATGAATTGTTGCAGTATGCGTTGTCCCGCATCAATCCGGTTTACCGGGCGGCGGTGATCCTCCGGGACATTGAGGAACTCAGTTACGAAGAGATCGCGGATGTGCTTCAGATAGCACTCGGCACCGTGAAATCAAGAATTCTGCGGGGAAGAGAGGCATTACGAGCCGAGTATCTCCAGGTGAGTGTGGAGAGTCCGGTGATGACGCTCTCTCCGCGGCATGCAGAGTGAGTGCAATGGGCAGTGATGTTCATTCGTGGCGGCGCTGGCTGGAAGCGTTCCGGCGGGGAGACCCGCGGAGCGGAAAGAGTGGCAGCGCAGATCGAGAAGAAAAGAACTTGTCCCCTGAACTGAATCATTTACGCAATCAACTCCGTGCCATGCCGCGGTTGCAGCCGACGAAGCAGCAATCGCTGCAACTGCGTATTCTGGCATCCAAGGAACGCGTGCGCGCTGCCCGTTTTGCGGATTGGCCATCCACCTTTCGCTATTTAAGCGGGAGGTTTTCCCTGCACCTTGAGAACGTAATGAAGCCGATTGCGGTGCCCGCGGTTGGTGGCTTGATGGTCGCCCTGGCGCTCTTCCTGCTGCTGTCGCCGGTCTACCCTTTGCGTACCGTAAATGCGGCTTCCTTCGACGTTCCTACTCGCCTTTCCACCACCGCGTCTGTGAAGACTATGGCGGCGTACACATCGGTTGAGCGGCCAGTGACGCTGCTGGTGCAAGTGAACAATGAGGGGCGCGCGGTCGGTTACCTGATCGAAGAAGGCCAGGTTGCGATGCAGAACGAGGCCGTGCGGCGGCGGATCGAGCAGATCCTGCTGTTTACCGTATTCACGCCCGCCACCAACTTTGGCCTGCCCTGTGCCGGAGAAGTACGCATCTCCGTGGACCGCAACGTCGTTCTGGTCCAGGGCTAATCGTGTCATCGAGGCCTGCTTCCCCATCCCCAGGAGCGTTTCAACCGTGAGCCGGCAGAAATTGGGGCAGCACTTTCTGCGGTCCCAGCCGGTTCTTGATCGAATCGCGGCCTCGTTGGAGGCTACACCCGAAGATCTGGTCTTAGAGATCGGCCCGGGTAAGGGTGCGCTTACGAAAGTGCTGTTGGATCGTGGCCTGCGGGTGGAAGCGGTCGAACTTGATCCTGAACTGGTGGAGTACCTCCGCGGCCAATGGCCGCCGGAGACCAGCAAGTTACGGGTGCATGAGGCCGACGTCCTGGAAGCGGATCTCGCCCAATGGGGGCCGGTATGGATTGCCGGGAATCTTCCGTACTACATCACGTCACCGATCTTGCGAAGACTGTTCGCGCTTGGCGGTCAGATGCGTTCCGCGGTTCTGCTGATGCAACGCGAAGTGGCGGACCGCTTAGTGGCAACGCCGGGAAGCAGAGACTACGGCTTCCTTTCCGCGCTCACGCAGTGGCGTACGGTTCCCGAATTGCTTTTCCGCGTTCCACCCGGGGCCTTCCATGTACCTCCCAAAGTGGAAAGCGCCGTTGTGCGATTAAAGCCTGCGGCGGACTCGCTGACCGCTGTTGCTTCTGAGGAACGGGCCCTCTTCGAAGAGTTCCTCGGCTGGTGTTTCGCCCAGAAACGAAAGACCTTGCGAAACAATCTCCGCGCTCACGTATCCGGAGATTTCCTGTCGACACGCAGCGAAGCCAAGCTGCGCGCCGAACAGGTGGGGCTCTACGAGATGGGCGCCTTGTTTCGGGCCATCCAGGACACCGAGGGATGGAGCCGGGTACGCCGGGGAGGCATTGCCACGGCGAAACCGCCCGATGGCGCGAGAATCCCCGGGGAAAGCTGAGCGTCTGGCATCTCCGCCCCTGGACGGTATGCGGTCACGCCGGGCTCTTGATGGATTGGCGATCGGGCGCAGACCGGGCGTTCGAATATCCGGCACGCTCGACGCGAAATAAGGGGGTTCGTTCGCCGAAGCCCTCGCCGCTCCGGTACATGCCCAGGAACTGTCTGAGCAAGCGATGCGGGCATTTCCCGATCCGATCCACGAGATACCTTCGCGCGACCGGGACTTCTTCAACCGTGTTCAGATACGCGCTCGTAACCAGGCCCATGCGCGCCGATTCGAAGGAACCAAGCGGCACCAGGATGGAATTGCAGTCTACCATCGGATCCGGCGTAATCGGAACGACGGATACGAAGGAATCGGGCGCGCGGCTTTCCCGCATCGTGAGTACGGGGCGCAACCGCATCCGCAGTTCCTCTCCAATTGGAACCGAGATCAGAAGGATGTCTCCGCGTTCACAGGTGATCGTAGACATTCCACTCCTCCTTGCGCCAAAACGGCATCGCCGCAGCCAAAGTCTGTTGGAGTCCCCGCTTCTCGTCCTCGCTAATGAGGTTCTCCAGGTTTGACGGTCGGAGGCCGCCGGTCTCGTCATGAAGCCGAAGACGGGCAATCACCGAAAGCGTGAGCTGATGGAGGATGAAGATTTCCTGAAAGCAGGGAACAAGAGATCGGCGAACGACGCCTACTTTCGATTCAAATGGGACCGCCTGCTTCAATGCGGCGAGGCGCTCAAGCAGAGATTCAAACGTGGCCAGAGCCGCGGAGCGGGCCAACTCCGGCATTTCAAAAACGCCGGGACTTAGCAGAATGGAATGGAGTTCCGCCGACGCCTGATGAAGCTTCTCCAGGCGGCCATTGCTCCGCCAGAAGGCGATCTGGGTTCCCAAGGCGGTCGCTACCTGTAGGAAGCGTGCCAGGGAATCGAGCGCTTCGGGAAGCACGACCGTCGGCTGCGAGTTCGCACACTGGTCTTGATGCTGCATGCAATGGCCCTCGAACTTCCCGCGGGCTCCAGTCTTTGGTCTGGTTCCGTGGCTTCAACGGAAACCCGTGCTCCTGGCCTATATCGGTGCAAGTTGCAAGAATCTTTAGAGGCCGCCCGCAGTCCAACCGATTGGGGCGTCTCTTTCTCGATATGCAAGGTCTTCGAAAACGCGGCCTGGCTTGGCTGATGGCCAAGGGCGCCGCCCGGTATGAACGAATGGTGGCTCCGCGCAAACGAACCCTGTTCCGTGGCGACCTTGGCGACACGATTGAGATTGGTGCAGGCACCGGCCCGAATCTCCGCTATCTCGAAAAGCTGCGTTCGTACCGCGCCGTGGAACCGAATCCGTTCATGCATCCCTATCTGCGGGCCGAGATGGAAGCGCGGCATGTCGATGGAACGTTGCTTTCCATGCCCGCTGAAGCGGCGCTCGCCGAAATCCCGGAAGGCTCCGTCGACACCGTGATCAGCACCCTTGTCCTCTGCTCCGTGGACGATCCGAGTGCGCTGGTTGCGCGCATCGTGCGTGTCTTGCGCCCTGGAGGCCGCCTGCTTCTGCTGGAGCATGTGCGCGCGCATCCGGGTTCCGCGCTCGGCGCCTGCCAGCACTGCCTGGTTCCGGTCTTCCGCTTCCTGGGCGACGGATGCAGGCCGAACCGAAATACGCGATTGACTATCGAATCGGGCGGCTTTCGCGAAGTCCGCCTGGATGAATTTGAGCTGCCCCTGGGGCCCATTTCCCCTCACCTCTGCGGATGGGCGTTGAAATAGATTCTCCTCGAAGCGGGAATCGAATCGGGAGCCGGCGGACCGTCGCTCATCCGGGCAGCCGCGCCCCACGTGTTGTGCTGACCGAGGGGGAGAGGCCCTTCGGGAAGGGAATGAAAGTGGTGGGCGGTGAGGGACTTGAACCCCCGACTTCCTGCTTGTAAGGCAGGCGCTCTAACCAACTGAGCTAACCGCCCGCGCGTCTACAGGATACCATTTGCGGCCGCTCCGCTCGAATCCGATCCAGATCCGGGCGTGGCGCGGACCGGCAAGCGCGTATCTGGATAGTGCAATCAGGAACGCATCGGGATTCCATATAATTGTGTCCGATGAAACGATTTCTGGCGTTCGATCTCGGTGCGGAAAGTGGGCGGGGCATTCTCGGGATTCTCTCGGGCCGGAACCTCTCGCTGCGAGAGATTCATCGCTTTGCCAACACGCCCGTGCATCTGCCGCAAGGTCTGTATTGGGACAGCTTCCGGCTCTTTCACGAAATCGAGCAGGGGATTCGGCGAATAGGCAAGGAGGGCGTCGCGCTCGACGGGATCGGGGTGGATACCTGGGGCGTGGATTTCGGGCTTCTGGGCAGTGACGGATCCCTCATTGAAAACCCGCGCTGCTACCGGGATGCGAGGACGAACGGGATTCTGGAAGCCGCCTTCGCGCGGATGCCAAAAGAGGAAATTTACGCTCGAACCGGAATTCAGTTCCTCCAGTTCAACACGCTGTTCCAATTGTTCGCTATGCAGCGGAGCAACGCATCGTCGTTGCCGGCGGCCCATTCCCTGTTGATGATGCCCGATCTGCTGAATTACTGGCTCTGCGGCAAGGCCGCCTCCGAAATCACCATCGCCAGTACGTCCCAGATTCTCGATCCCAGGTCCGCGGAGTGGGATCGAGGATTGCTCGAATCGTTCGGATTGTCTTCCTCCATCCTGCGGAACCTCGTGGCCCCGGGTGCGCGCTTGGGTTCCTTGCTTCCCCATCTGGCGGAGGCAGCCCGCGTCAGCGCCCAGACGCCCGTCTACGCCACGGCCGGCCACGATACCGCCTGCGCCGTGGCGGCGGTGCCGGCCACTGGCCGCGACGGCTGGTGCTACATCAGCTCCGGCACCTGGTCCTTACTTGGAGCGGAGATGGATGCGCCGGTAATGAATGCCGGCGCCCTTGCTCACGGCTTCACCAACGAGATGGGGGCCGACGGAAGAATCCGCTTTCTCAAGAACATCATGGGCTTGTGGCTGCTGCAGGAATGCCGCCGCGCGTGGGCGCATGACGGCGCCGAATACAGCTATGAGGAACTGGTGAGCGCCGCCAGAGATGCGCAACCGTTTCTCGCCGTGGTTGACCCCGACGCATTCCTTGCCCCGGGGGGAATGCCCGACAAGATTCGCAAGTATTGCACCGATTCCGGACAACGGGTTCCGGAAGGTCCCGGGCAGATTAGCCGGGTCATCCTTGAAAGCCTTGCGGTCTGTTACCGAAAAGTTCTTGAGGACCTCGAAGCGACGCTGGGCCGCCGCATGAACGTCGTGCACATCGTGGGTGGCGGCTCGCAAAACGCACTGCTGAATCAGTTCGTCGCGGATGCAACGGGGAGGCTTGTGGTGGCCGGTCCGGCGGAAGCGACGGCGATCGGAAATGTGCTCGTGCAGGCGATGGGCAGCGGGGAGCTGGCAAATCTCGAATCCGCCCGCGAAGTAGTGAGGAATTCTTTCGAGGTGCGGCGCTTTGAGCCGGAAAATTCCGCCAGTTGGGAGGCTGTGTACGGCCGGTTCCTGGACCTGACGTCCCGGTAGAGTGAAAGAGAGTTGGAACAACGAACAAGGACACCCGGCGCACATTCGCGTCGGGTGTCCGATAGCTGAGGGGACGGATCGCCTTCTTACCGGGGCAGCGCCGTGCCTTCGCGCGAAACGATGACCCGGTCGATCATACCGTAGGCCTGGGCCTGGTCGGCTTCCATGATGTAGTCACGATCCACGTCCTGGGCGATCTTCTCCACCGGTTGCCCGGTCGCCTGGGCCAATTCCTGATTGAGGATCTCGCGCATCCGCAGGATTTCCTTGGCGTAGATGTCAATGTCCGCCGCTTGTCCCGCCAGGCCGCTCATGGATGGCTGGTGGATCAGGATGCGTGAGTGTGGCAGGCTGTAGCGTTTCCCCTTGGTGCCCGCGGCCAGGAGTACCGCTCCCATGGATGCCGCTTGTCCCACGCAGATCGTCACGATATCCGGCTCGACAAATCGCATCGTGTCGAGAATAGCGAGGCCGGCCGTGATGCTGCCGCCGGGAGAATTGATGTAAAGCGAAATATCCCGCTGCGGATCTTCAGCCGCCAGAAACAGCATCTGGGCGATGATCAGATTCGCAACCTGATCGTCAATCGGAGTCCCCAGGAAAATGATGTTTTCCTTGAGGAGACGGGAGTAAATATCGTACGCCCGTTCCCCGCGGGAACTCTGCTCGACCACCATTGGGACGAGTACGGAACTGCTCATGCATATACCTCCTGCGACGTAGTGCCGCGGACTTCCCGCGGCGCATCGGCGCCGGGGTACCTAGTTCTTTCGGGCAACCGCTGATTTGCGGGGTTTCTTCGCCTTGGCCAGCAGCTTTCGCTTGTCGTCGAGAGCCCGGGCGAGGTCCGCAATCGAAGTTCCCTCCAAATAATCCAATATACGCAATCGCAGTTCTTTCCACGAATCGTGCATCCCGCACGGTGCTTCATCGCTGCACTCGGAGAGGCCGCTAATGCACTTTTCGTAGTCTGTCATGCCGTCGAGTGCTTCCACGATCGAGAAGAGGGTGATATCCTCCGCCGGTTGCCGAAGGCAGAATCCACCCGTCGGACCCTTGCTCGATCTCAGCAGCCCCTTGCGTGCAAGTTGCTGAAGTATCTTGGCGAGAAAGTGCGCGGGGATCCCCTCTTGTTCGGCGATATGCTTCACCATGACGTACTTCGCGTCGGTGACCTGGGCGAGATGGACGAAGGCGCGGATTGCGTATTCTGACGAGCGGCTATAGATCATGCGGGGGTTCCTCTGAGTCGAACTGGATAAAACACTCTGATATCCTAAAAGCGTAACACCGCCAAGGAGATAGGGAAAGTAAATTTCGGAGTCGCGTCCAAGAAAGTTTCCGGTACTGAAAATTTTCCATGCCGCTGTTTGTTCCGCAAAATCACACCAACCCCTGCCGGTTAGATGGGAAATGGCCGTTTAGGGTTTCCAAATCTTAATCTTTGCTTGTCCATTGTAAGACGATACCACCTCCGGAGGCGAGGGGTGCTGTCTGATACCTCACTTATTGATCATGTCCAATCGACAGTGCGGCACCGTATGTCGGTACGTCGCCCCTAATGATTCCCGGGCTTCATACCGATATGAGCAGCAGCGGTTGGCCGAAGATCGCCTGAAGACAGGGCGAATAAACCGCTCGATGTACCGCGACACGAGGGTCTGAGTACTTGAAAGGTCTTCCGCCGCCGGAAGCTTCCGTTTACGATAGGACAACACCTAAGTTTTTCGATTTGCGCGGATTCAGCGATTCGTGCCGAGCCGTTTGCGCCGGGAAACTCGCTGAATGTGGTGACTGATGAAGGTTTTGGTTGCAGAAGACGACATCGTTCAACTTCGATTGCTGGAGGTGACTCTTTCGAAGTGGGGCTATCAGGTGCTCTCCGCCCGTGACGGCGAGATGGCCTGGCAGTTGCTGCAGAAGGAGGATGGCCCCATACTAGCCATCCTGGACTGGATGATGCCGGGCTATTCCGGTCCGCAACTCTCCCGTCTCATCCGGGACCAAAGTTCCAAGCTTTACACGTACATCATTCTGTTGACCGCCCGGAAAGACAAAGAAAGCATCATCGAAGGGATGGACGCGGGAGCGGACGATTACCTGGCCAAGCCCTACATCCTCGATGAACTGGCGGCCCGGATCCGCGCGGGCAAGCGGATTCTGCATCTGCAGGAAGAACTGGTGAAAGCGCAGGAAGCACTCCGGGAAGAGGCGATGCGGGATCCGTTGACCCACCTCTGGAATCGGCGCACGATTTTCAATCGCCTGGAAGCCGAACTGAAGGTGAGCAAGTCCAGCGGGAAACCGGTCGGTGTCATTCTGGCGGATCTGGACCACTTCAAGCAGATCAACGATACCAAGGGGCACCTCTTCGGGGATCACGTGCTGCTCGAAACGGTGAAGGCGATGCAAAGCGCCATGCGCCCAACGGATTCGATTGGGCGCTTCGGTGGCGAAGAGTTCCTGATGGTCGTTCCAGGCTGTGGGTTTGATGAGACCATCGGCGCCGCGGATCGGATTCGCGCCGCGGTGGAGTCCATGCAGGTCTCCCGCGGGGCGGAATCAATCCGGGTGACGATCAGCCTCGGCTGCACCGCTTCGATCCCATCCAGAGACGATAGTCTGGAGATGCTCTTGCGCACCTCCGACGAGGCCCTCTACGAGTCCAAGCGGGAAGGGCGCAATCGCGTCTCCGCGCTTCCGGTCGACCTCTATGCGGCCAGCCTTCGCGAAATCGATTGGGAGATCCGGCAATAACCCGGCGTCAAGACGCGGGGCGGCTCACCGCGGAACACGGCCCGAGGAATAAGCCAAGACGAAGAAGCCGGCTCCCCCTGGGCGGGAACCTCCCGCCACTCGTCTATTCCTTTGCCGCTCTCTCTTTCGAATCGAAGTGGCTAAGCGAGGCCAGATAGTTGCTGAGGCCGTCAAAAACCGCCTTAGCCACCGCTTGCCGGTAATCGGAAGACTTCAGCGAGTTCTCTTCCCGCTTGTTGCTCAAGAACCCGATCTCCACCAGAATGGAGGGCATCTCCGCGCCCACCAGCACAATAAATGGTGCCGACTTTACGCCTCGATTCTTCTTTGCCGTCCCAGTCGCGCGCTGTGCCTTGAAAAGCGATCCCTGCATCCTCACCGCGAAATCGCGAGATTCATCCCGCTTGTCCTTGGAGGCGATCTTCTTCACGATGTCCTGAAGGTCGGCGACGGATTTCGTGGAAGAAGCGTTCTCCCTGGCGGCGATGTCCATCGATTCCCGGGAAGTCGTGAAATCCAGGTAGAAGGTTTCCGGTCCGCTGGCGAGCCGGAACGGGGACGAGTTTGCGTGAAGGGATACAAATAAATCCGCTCGATGCCGGTTCGCGAAGGCAGCCCGCTCTTCAAGCGCAATGAATTCGTCCGTTTCCCTGGTGAGCAACACTTCGTTCCCCAGTTTCTCCTCCACTAGCGCCTTTACGCGCTTGGCGATGTCCAGAACCAGATCCTTTTCCAGAAGCCCGTTCGCTCCCATCGTTCCCTGGTCCTTTCCGCCGTGTCCGGGGTCGATCACCACTCTGCCGATCTTCAAACCGAGCGCCCGGGTGAGGCTTTGCTGCCCGGTGGCGGTCCGGGCCGCCGGTTTGCCAAGCGAGGCCACTTCGAGCGCTTCCGCGTGCGAATCGCTCGCCGGGCCGGGCCTCGCCGAAGCTGCGGGGCTCGCCGTGGCTGTTGGTGCGGGTGTCGGTGTGGCAGCGGGCTCCGCAGCCGCCGCAGGGGCGGAGGCTGCGGTCACTGCGGGAGAGGTGGTCTTCTTTGGTTTCTCAGTGGGGGCGGCCGATGCCGTGGCATTGGGCGTTGCAATCGGGGGGAGATCCACGGAACGGACCGGTTCGCGCCTCGTGCTCGGTGTGGCCTGACGGCTAGCCTCCACCTCGCGATCTGCTTTCGTCGTGTTTGCCGGCGCAACAGCCTGCGATTTTGTTGGCGAATCCGGTGGAGTGGCTTGGGGGGATGGCGGGTTACCTCGGGTCACTCCGCCTGTCCGGCTTACCTCGACCTGGCCGTCCTGGCCGGCCGGGTTCCGAACTTCAATAATCAACCGCGGCGGGTTGGCAAGCTGCGAAGCCGTGAACTCGAAGTCTCCCGCGAGATCCAGCACCACGCGCGAACTTCCGGGCGTATTTTCGGCATAGCGGATCCGCTTGAGGACGCGGTCATTCACCTCAACGATGCGCATGCGGCCCTTCTCTTTTGCCGCATCCACCGCAAGCGCCGCTTCGGGCAGGTCAAAGAAAACCCGCGGCGGGTTCTCGAGACGGGCCCACTTGTACCGGAATTCGCCGTCGAACTGAATCACCACGCGGGTGACGTCGCCGAGGCTCCAAAATCGGATCTCGTCGAGGGTCAACGCGCGCGCCAGAGGTGCCGCAAAGATCAGGCAAAACACGATTGCCAGCGCCTGCGCCGGCCATGCCGGAATTCGCCCGACCCCTTCTGCTCGAAATACCATGCCACCGCCCGTAAGGCGAAAGGGGCTATTGAGCCATCTCCAAATGAAGCCGCCCTTCGCTGTCCGTGTACATTCGCACCGTCGCTTCCCGCGACGCCGCAACCTTGCTTTCCAGCGTTGAATCCGCTCCCGTGCGCCCCACGCCAAAACCCTCGCTCCCCGCCGGATCCGAGGGCTCGGGATGAAGAGCCATCCCGGCGCTGCCTTTCGTAGCCCCTTCCAGATTCCGGGTGACTTTGGTGACATACGCACGCGTTTCCCGGTACGGCGGAATACCGCCATGCCGGTCGACGGCACCTTCTCCCGCATTGTACGCGGCAAGCGCCAAATGCAGGTCGCCTTGGAAGCGCTCCGTGAGAAATTTCAGATAGCGAACGCCTCCGTCGAGATTCTGGCTGGCATCGAATGGGTTCTCCACGCCGTAGCGCCGCGCGGTTGCGGGAATCAACTGCATCAATCCTAATGCGCCCTTGGGCGAAATTGCCTTCTGCTCATAGTTGCTTTCCGCGCGGACGACGGAATGCACGAGTTTGGGGTCCAAGCCGTGTTTGCGCGCGGTCTTGTCGATCAGTTCCCGAATTTTCCCGGGTTCGATCGCCGGAGTTTCTTTCGCGGCGCGCTTGGCGTTGCGAATCGCTTCCCGTTCCGTCGCGCTACCGCGGCGAACGCCAGTGCCCGTTCGCACCCGCACCAGACGGCCGGTTTCCTCATCGACAAGCACCGTGGATTCCCGGCGCACCGCCTTCCGGGTTTGGGACGGCTGTAGCGCATCCGCCGGCGATACAGCGACGGCCTTGCCGGAGCTTCCAGCCACGCTGGTTGCGTCCGTAGCCAACCGCTCCGAAGCCAACAGATAGGATTGCGAGAGGACGGCCATAAACAGAAAAAGCAAACAGATTCTCAAGAATTTGTTTGTTTCCACTTTAACAGCGTGCCGGCCTATTCCCAAGCACATTTGCTGCAACTGCAATGCTACCATGCGATTGGCATGCCTCTTGGCTACGTTTTGGTGGGTGGCAAAAGCACCCGGATGCGGCGGGATAAGGCGTTGTTGCCGTGGTACCACCGGCGTCTTTTCGAGCATCTCGTCGGCTTGCTTCGGCCCCACTGCGGAGACGTCGCTCTGCTCGGCGCGGATCGCCCGGAGTTCCAAGGGTATCGCGTGATCGCCGATGCCTTCCCCGAAATGGGTCCCCTCGCGGGTATTCTGAGCGCCCTCCGTGAGCCAGGCGAGGACTGGCGGTTGCTGCTTTCCTGCGATACTCCCCTGGTGGATGATGCGCCGATCCGGGAATTGGTTGCGGCTGCGCGCGATGCCATAGGGACGAATGTGGGCAATGTGGACATCGTCCTTCCCCAATCCCCCGATGGCCGTCTTCAGCCCCTGTGCGCTCTCTGGCATCGCCGAGTGGGCGTCCTGCTCGAGAATCACCTGGGGCGGATCGCCGTCAACCCGCAATCTCCGCGCTCTCAACTGGCTGTCCAGCGGTTTGCCCATTCCCTCAATTTGCTTCCGTTCCATTTCCATAACGTCGAAAGTGTACGCAATATCAACACGATGCGGGATTACCTCGCCGCGCTGGCCCAACGCCGCAGTCCCGAATGACAAGCGGCTCCCGAACGCGTTTGCGGAAGGGGAACTGCGAACCCAGGCACCGGCAGTGCACAATGAAAGGGATTGGCCGCGCCGTTCGCAATTGCCCATGTCCTCGTCAAACCGCTTGATTCCGCCCAATCCGCCGGTCCATGGCGAAGCCGTGTCGCCGGGGTCTTCGAATGGTCTCATCGAACCGTATTCGCACTATCTGGAGTTCCGGCACGTATACAAGACGTTTGATCGGCCCATTTTGGTCGATGTCAGCTTTCATGTCGATAACGGAGAGACGGTGGCCATCATCGGGCGCTCCGGCGTGGGCAAGTCCGTGTCGCTCCAAACCATCATGGGTTTTCTCAAGCCGGACAAAGGCCAGGTGATCGTGGGATACCGGGACGTCACGCATTACACGGAGTCCCAATGGCGGGAGGTGCGGAAGAAGGTCACGATGGTTTTCCAGTCCGGCGCGCTGTTCGATTCGCTCACGATCGGTGAGAACATCCTCTTTTCTCTTGAACTGCGCGAGGATTATGACGAATCCAACAAGATGGACGTTGTCGAAGGATTGCTGCGCATGGTGGATCTCGATGATGCCATGGATATGTATCCAGCCGACATTTCCACCGGATACAAGCGCGCGGTGGCCATCGCGCGGGCCTTGGCGGCGCAGCCGGCCTGTATCCTTTATGACGAGCCCACCACCATGGTGGATCCCATCATGTCGAACCACCTCAGCAATCTGATGCTGCGTCTCAAGACCCAATTGAAGCTCACCTCCGTGGTTGTCACCCACGATCTCGATCTGATGAACAAGGTGGCGGACCGCGTCGTGTTTCTTCACGGCGGCGGAGCCATCTTTAACGGCCCAGTGAAGGACTTGTACAAATTCGACCACCCTCACGTGCAGGAATTTCTCCGCCTGGATCAGGTTTCGATGGACCTTGCGCAAGCGGTTTCGGAGGAAACGGACACCCGCTGACCGCGCGCGAACCCGACTGCGGCGATGCGCCGAAACGCGGCCAACCTAGCTCGCCGTCCGCATCTCTCCTCGTCCGCCGTTTCGCGGCAATGATACGATTCTGGATTCACGGCCGTGTAGACACGGACGGAGTAAGGACGGGTGCACGGCGAGGCCCCTCCGGCGTGAGCGCCTCGGATCCGCGCCTCGCTTGCGTAGCGCCGGGGTCGCCGGTATTGCCGGGGCTCGCCGCCTCGGTAGCGATGTCCGCCGGCAACGAGCGTAATCCGCGAATACCGCGTGTCATGGAGTGAGTTCAAGGGAGGTTCGTAAGCGATGAGTGTGGTGGCCGGTGTGGATTTCGGCACGCTGAATGTGCGCGTGTCTATCTTCGACGATCAGCGTGGGCGTCTGGGCAGTGGAGTGGCGAAGTATCCCTTGCATCGCAAGGCGGAGGATCCGGACTACGCCACACAGAGCCACACGGACCATCTCGCCGCGCTGGCCGAAGCGATGCGCGGCGCGCTCGGTGCCGCCGGCGTAAGCGGAGATCGGATTGAGGCGATCGCGATCGACACCACCGGCTCGAGCGTCATTCCGGTGGATGCGAACCTCGAGCCGCTCGATGATTACTATCTTTGGTGCGACCACCGCGCTTGGCGGGAGGCATTGGAAATCACGGCCAAGGCGCGCGAGCTCAATCTGCCGGCTATCGAATGGTGCGGCGGTACTTATTCGAGCGAATGGGGTTTCTCTAAGCTGCTGCATTGGCTGCGGCATCGCCCGGAGAAGCGGGCCAGGTTCGCAACCGCACTCGAACATTGCGACTACATCGCGGCCGTCCTTTGCGGTGTCGCCAGGGTGGAAGACCTTCCCCGCAGCGTCTGTGCAATGGGCCATAAGTGGCTATGGAACGAGAGCCTCGGCGGGTTGCCTCCCGAGGAGTTTCTCGTCGCGGTGGACCCGGTGATGGCCGGGGTCCGCGAAAAGATCGGTGCCGGGCGCTATGCCGCGTCGAACGCGCTGGCGGGGCGTCTGTCAGGGGAATGGGCGGGCAAGCTCGGCTTGCGCGCGGGCATTCCCATTCCCGTTGGGGCTCTTGACGCCCATTGGGACGCGATCGGTGCCGGGTGCCGCCTGGGTGATGTCGTCAATGTGATCGGCACCTCTACCTGCATCATCGCCATGAGCGACGAGCCGAATCTCGTTCCGGGCGTCTGCGGCGTGGTGCCTGGCTCGGTCCATCCAGGCAAGACTGGGATTGAGGCCGGCCTCTCCGCCTCCGGCGACATCTTTGATGCGATTGCCAGGCGCGCCAACACCTCGGTGGCGGAACTTTCGAAAGGTCTGGACGGATACGCCGCCGGGCAGACCGGCCTTCTGCGGCTTACTTGGGACAACGGCGACCGCACCGTACTGGTGAACCCGGAACTGGGCGGCGTGACGCTGGGCTGGAATCTCACCCACACCGCGCAGGACGAACTCTTCGCGGCAATCGAGGGCACCGCCTTCCATACGCGCGTCATCCTTGAGCGGATGGCGGAATATGGCACCCCCATTCACCGCGTGATCAATGGCGGGGGCATCCCGCAGCGTAACGAAGCGCTCAATCGCGTCTACGCGAATGTCCTCAATAAGCCCGTGCTCGTGCCGGAAAGCGAAGTGACGAGCCTTGGATCGGCAATCTTTGCATTCCTGGCGGCTGGTACGTTCCAGAGCGTCGAGGCAGCTCAGGACGCGCTTTGCCCGCGCTTCCGTGTGGTTGAACCGGATCCGGAGGCCGCCGCCACCTATGAGCGCATCTACGCTCTCTACCGGAAACTCTATTTCGCATTCGGCCAGCGGGAATCCACTGCGATCCAGCTGGGCGAAGTGCTGCCGGAGCTGCGCCTGATCGCGGAATCCGCCCGAAAGCGGAGCGCCCCCGCTTAGCACCCTGAAGAAGGCGGTTTTCGACGCCAATCTCGCGGGAGTGTGGCGCTTCCCGGCGTTGGACCGAATGGCCATTCCCGCTGCGTCGATTGCGGACATGCTCCTTCCATCTGGAGAATGGCTCCCGCCGAAGCCGTCCGCAACGCCGTCGTGCTCGAAGAAGGCGCCACGCTGGCGTTCGAGGCTCAAGCGCATCCACGCTTGGTTGCCCTCCCGTTTCCGGATTCTCTCCGCAACCAGCACTTCCTTCGCAAACGGGGCCTAGGGCTTACTACGGTCGGAATCGTTAGACCGTACTCTGTTCGTGCACCGGCGTCCGATTTCCGAACTCCTCGTGCCAGCCGATATTGGGGAGTCATTAGTAACTTGACTTGTCTCGGTATCAACCAGCAGATCAGCAATCAGTACTACGACGAATTTACCCCCGTTTGGGGGTATCGTAGAAAATTTCTCACCTTCCATTGCGCTGAAACAAAAGACGTTAGTCGTGACTACCTGTCCAAGGCGCACCGTAACATAACCAAGAAGGGACTATGTACTACGAGGTTCAAATTAGTTCTTCTTATCAATCTGGTGTGCTGTTTTTGACGCAATTTCCGATATAGTAAATGTAAGCACTATGTCTGAGTAATTAGCTTAGTTTGGAGGTAAGGGGAGAAACCATGTCCAAGGTTAGATTTTTCTCTATTCTGTTGGCGGTTTTCGCATTGACACTTGTGGTTAGCGCGAGCCCCGTCGAATTTTGTACCGGGTCGACCGTGAACGGCTATGTATCCGGTACCAGCTGGACAACGGGTGGTATCTTGGTTTCGAGCGCACCTGGTGGCCCGGAATGCAAGACGCAATCCTCCGTGATTCCAGGGGGTGATGTCTCCGGTCTCGGCGTAAGCGGAAAAACGAGCGGGGAAATTGACAATGGCGAGACGATAACGCTCGACTTTGGCGGAAGCGTGAACCTCGAGTCCTTCGAGATCATTGTGTTCTACAATGGTCCCGAATTTGGAGACCCGGCCGAGAAGGGCTATCTCGATGTTTGGTTCGCGAGCGGCGGTGGGCCGACGACGTACTATTTCGAGGCGGATCCAATTGTCAATACCGTGCTCACCACCGACTTGGGCGGTACCTACACCAACATTTCGCCGATGACGGCGGACAATGCGGGCTGGTTCCGCTTCGATAACCCATTCGGCGCTCTGAACGTCACCAAGCTCAGATACACGGCCGAAAACAATCCGAATGGCACGAACAACTCGGATTACGCTCTCAAGAGCGTCACTTACGTAGCGGGTGCGACGGAAGACGTCCCCGAGCCCGCCACATTCGCGCTGATGGGCCTCGGCCTTCTGGCCGTCGGCGTCCTTCGGCGTCGCACAGCGGCATAACACGCTTCGGTTGCCGTGGAAACACGAGAGGCCCCCGCTCCTTGCGGGGGCCTCTCGTTCGTTCTAAGCCTGGATCTAACCGCGCAATCACGCCGGCGGCGACATTCCGGAGTCTAAACGGCGACTCTCTTTTGCGGCTTCAGCACCTGCTTAATGCCGCGAATGGCCTGCCGTGTGCGGTGTTCGTTCTCAATCAGGGCGAAGCGCACATGGTTCTCCCCCAGCGGTCCAAAACCGATACCGGGAGAAACGGCCGTGAGGGCATCGCTCATCAGCAGCTTGGCAAACTCGAGCGAACCCAGGTGCTCATACATCTCCGGAATCTTCGCCCAGAGAAACATGGACGCTTTCGGCGAATCCACATTCCAGCCCGCTTCCTGCAGGCCCTTCACCAGCACGTCCCGGCGTTTCCGATATGTTTCGCGAATTTCCGCCCGGTAGTCGCCGCACTCCCGCAAGCCGATGATCGAAGCAATCTGCAGCGGCTGGAAAATGCCGTAGTCGAGATAGCTCTTGATCCGCGAAAGCGCGTGAATCATCTTCGGATTGCCAAGGCAGAACGCCACTCGCCAGCCCGCCATATTGAAGCTCTTCGTCATCGAATAGATCTCGACCGCCACGTCCTTGGCGCCCTCCACCTCGAGAATGCTGGGCGGCTTGTAGCCGTCGAAATAGATGTCGGCGTAGGCAAAATCGTGTACCACCATCGCCCCGTGCTTATTGGCGAGCCAGACGAGGTGGCGGAAGAAGTTGAGATCCACGCAACTTCCCGTCGGATTGTGCGGGAACGAAACCAGCACCATCTTGGGTTTGGGTGAGATCGACTGGAAAGCATCCTCCAGTTGATTGAGAAACTCATCCGGATTTCCGACCGGCAGCATATAATTATGCCCTTCGGCCATCAGCACGCCGTACTGATGAATGGGATAGCAGGGGTTGGGGCTGATCACCAGATCGCCCGGCCCGATCACCGCGAACAGCAGGTGAGCCAGCGCGTCTTTCGCGCCCATCGTGACGATGGCTTCGCGTTCCGAATCGAGCGCCACCCCGTACTCGCGCTTGTAGTGCGCGATGATCTCCTGGCGTAGCCGCGGAATGCCGCGCGACATCGAATAGCGGTGATTGCGCGAATTCTGAACTGCCTCGATTGCCTTCTGCACCACGGGTTCCGGGGACGCGCCATCGGGATTCCCCATCCCAAAGTCGACGACGTCCTGGCCGTCCGCCCGCAATTTCGCTTTCATCTCGTTGATAACCGCGAATACATAAGGCGGCAACTTGCTGATTCGGTAAAATTCTCCGTCTGGCAGAGGCATATAGATCCTTCCATTGTACGGGGTGGAGCGCGCCCTGGGCCATTCGACTTCATCGGCCGGCCCGGGCTCCGCGCAAGTCCACCCTTTCTATTTTGTGGGTTCAACGTAATCCGGCGGCCGGTCCACGTTGCCCTGGCCGAAGAAGTACTCCTCCATCTGCTGGATTAGAAATTCCTGCGCTTCGGGCGTTGCCAGATTCAGCCGGTATTCGTTCATGAGGATTTTCATGTACTCTTTCCACTGGTTCCAGCCTTCCTGGCTGACGTTTTCGTAGATTCGCTGGCCCAGAGGGTGCCCTTCAAACGGAACCTCCGCCAACCCGGGCAATTCCTTGCCCAACTTCACACATTTCACCGTGCGCATTCCGATCGATTCTCCTTCCATGGGGCACTGAACGCCCCGCATCAGGCACGCCAACTTTCGAAGCGGCGCCTATCCGCGTATAGTAACTGCTATGCGGATTCTTTTTCTAGCTCTCCTTACGATGATCCCACTGATAGCCCAGGTTCCGCAGACCGACACCCGCAGTGGCAAAGTGACCGACACGGACACCCACTTCGTGGCCCGCACATATTCACGCCCGGAATGGGATGCCCGCCGTGTGGAATTGAAGCGGCGTATCCTCTTTGCCGCCGGTCTCGCGACCATGCCGGAGAAGACCGCTTTGAGACCCCAGTTCACTGGACGGCTGGAGGGCAGCGACTACACGGTGGAAAAAGTGCTGCTCGAAACCGCGCCGGGATTCTTCCTTGGCGGCAATCTCTATCGCCCCAAAGGCGTCGCGGGCAAGAGAGTACCCGCCATCGTGAATCCTCATGGCCACTGGACCTATGGCCGCCTGGAGAATCAACCGAATTTCTCCGCTCCCACCCTCGGGATCAACCTGGCCAAGCAAGGCTATGTCGTGTTTGCCTACGACATGGTTGGCTACAACGATACCTCGCAGGTGGAGCACCGCTTTACCGGGAAGAGAGAGCAGCTATGGCAGTTCACTCCCCTCGGGCTACAGCTATGGAACTCCATCCGCGTCGTGGATTTCCTCGAATCCCTTCCGGACGTGGATCCGAAGCGCATCGGAGTCACAGGCGCTTCGGGAGGAGCCACGCAAACCTTCTTTCTCGATGCGGTCGACGACCGGATTACGGCGGCGGCGCCGGTGAACATGGTCTCCCTGATCATGCAGGGCGGCTGTATCTGCGAGAATGCCCCGCATCTGCGGATCGGCACGAACACGGTGGAGATCGCTGCCCTTATGGCCCCCCGACCGATGCTCGTGGTGGCGGCTACCGGAGATTGGACCCGCAATGTGCCCAAAGAAGAGTTCCCCGCGCTCCAGAAAATCTACGCGCTCTACGACGCAACCGATAAGGTCGAGACCGTTCAGTTTGACGCCCCGCATAACTTCCACCAGCCCAGCCGCGAAGCGGTGTATAGCTTCTTTCGCAAAACGTTGCTTGGCATCCATGATGGCAAGGCCGTCAAAGAAGTGAACGTGACGGTACCTGATGCCCGCGATCTGCTGGTCCTGTGGAATGAGAAGATGCCCGCCCGCGCGAAGTCGTTTCAGGAACTGTTCGCGGCTTGGAGGCAACTGTCAGACCAACAGTCCGCGGCGGAGATGGATCTCAAGGTGCTTCGCGACCGCCTGGCAATGACGGTGGAAGCGCACCCGGTGGCCAACGTGCTTGCCGAGAAGGCCCAGGGTGGCGTCGTCCTCAGCCGTGGGGAAGGTGATCGCGTGCCAGTGCGCGTCCGACCCGGCGCTCCCTCCGATATGGCGACGGTGCTGGTGCACCGCGACGGCGCGGAGGCCGCGCTTGCCACCCAGGGAATTGCCGCACAGGGGACAGTTTATGCGCCGGACCTCTACCTCACCGGAAGCGCCAAAACGGAAGTGGTGCCTCGGCACGTTCATCACGCGACCTTCCACCCCACGGATGATGCGTATCGCGTGCAGGATATTCTCACCACCATTGCTTACGTCCGCTCGCAAGGTGCCCGCAAGATCCGGCTCCAGGCCGTCGGGGATGCCGCGCCGTGGGCCATTCTGGCCGCGGCGGTTTCCGAGACGCCCGTCGAACTCGTAGCGGAACCGCTCAGCGCCAACGCGCACTGGACCTACGACGATTGGCTGGCTGAGTACTGCTTCATTCCGGGATTGCAGAAGGTGGGGGGCATTCGCACGGCATTGCGTGTGATCTCGGCGAAGAAATAACCGCGCAGGCCGCGTCATTCGCATCAGTTCATTTGCGATCGAAGCACGCGGGCCACTTGCAGCTGGTGCTCGATCTCGCCCTTGTTGTCGGCCTCCGGCCGCAGCCGCAGATACTGCTGCAGGTCTCTCTCCGCGCTTGCGTGCATGTGCAGGTTCATTTTCACCATCGCGCGAGAGAACAGTTCGTCCGCATCACCGGGAGCGGCAATCAGCAGCAGATCGAGCACGGCGAGCAACTTCCGGTTCGCCCGGCGGGTGAGGTAGATGCCGCGCAGATTGCTCAGCATCCGAATCAGGATGCTGCGAGGTCCCACCGGTTCCAGCAACCCCGGGCGGTCCGAGTAGTCGATACCGGTCAACTCCCGGCCCATCCGCAAGCAGTCGTCTTTGGTCATCAGCCGGCCACGGTTGAAGACGTCCACATAGCAACGAAAGACGCCGTCCCGGACTTCCGCCAGAAAATGTCCGGGGAAGTTGATTCCCCGCACGTCCCGCCCGATCCTTCGTGCCAGTTCCAGGTAGAGCACCGCCAGAGTGATCGGGATTCCCGTGCGGCGGTCGATCACCTCGTTCAGACAACTGTTCAGCGGGCTGTAGTAGTCGCTGGTATTACCGTGAATGCCGAGGCGGTCAAAGAAAAAACTGTGGAACTCGTGGACAAAACTCTCTCCGCGAAACCGGTCAATCGCTTCATCACGCAATTCCACGGCCCAGCCATCAACGACATTCAGGTAGCTGCCGCAATCGAGGCCGGGATACTCAATGCGAGCCATCTCCAGGGCGGCGAGATCGAGTGATGCCAGGCTCCCGGGGTCTTGGAGGATGTTGTGAAGCGCTTGCACGAATCGCCTTCGAGGTAAGCCTCGCCGGCACGACAGCCAGCGTTGCCGCGGCCCTTGCGAACTGGCGGCGTCAGGAGGCTCTGCTACCGTTATACTCCCGGCGGCACTTCTTCGCAGGGCCGCGAGCGAGAATCATCAGTCAGACACCAGATATTCCACGGGAGCAAAGTCATCGGTGAGCAGAAGCCCTCCGGTTTTCGTCAGTTCCTGCCGTCGTGCGGATCGCAGCCTTGATCCGTCACTCCAGGCCGCTTCCTGAATAACGATTGGCGTGCGGCTCGCCAGCAGCACGAGGTTCTGCACTCGACTTCCTTTTTGCTCAGGGTGAACGACAAACACTTCCAGCGCGGGCAGCGCTTCCGAGAAGGTGTGTAACACGGACGGGGCCAGGCCGGATTCGGCCGTATCCGCTCGCGCAATGAAGTTCAATGCCACAATTCCCTCGGGAGAAAGCAACCGCTCCAGACTTCGTACAAACTCCACCGTCAACAGTTGGAACGGTGGCACTCGGGTCTGGAAGGCATCAAGGAAAATGGCGTCGTAGACGCCGCGTGATTGCCGGGCGACGCGGTTCACAAATGTACGCCCGTCTTCGTGAAAGATGCGCAGTTGAGGAGATTCTCTAAGGCCGAAGTATTGCCTCGCGATTCCGGTCATGGCTGGATCAATCTCCACGACGTCAATCGAGAGATCCGGCATCTCGCGCAGAAGGTGCATCGGATACACAAACCCCGCCGCGCCGATCATCAATACCCGCCGTAAGGGGCGGCCGGTGAATCGCGCCAGGTCAAAATAGCGGAGATATTCACTCAGCAACTCGTCGCTATCGAGGTAGATCGCGGACTGTGTATTCGCTTCCTCCGACATCAGCATGCGGACCGGTCGTGCGTTCTCCGGGTCCTGGGCGTCGATCACTTGCAACCGTTGGTACGCCGTATCGAGATCGTGGAATCCGGATGCGGCTTGCAACCTCGTTTCGAACTCAGCCATGCTTCCCGCCAGCAGGAGAAACACGGCGGCGGCCACGCGCTGCCCCACCCGGAACTCACTGGCGGCGACGAATGAAAGCGCCAGCAGCAGGACGGCGATCGCATAGAGAATCCGGGAACTCCCCATCCACGAGAGCAGGAAGTATCCGCAGAGAAAGGTGCCGAGAATGCTTCCCGCCGTCGAAATCGCATAGAGCCTGCCTACCTGCGCGCCGGAGCTTTCGATGGTCGTCAGCTTGAGGCGGACGACGTAAGGCGTCACCATTCCTAGCAGGACGCTCGCGGGCGCGAACAGCAGAAGGGTGGTGGCGAGGGCGCTGAGCCGCAATTCAAACGACATTTCCTGTAGCCAGGTGAGAAACGTGTGCTGGCTCACAGCGGTAAACGCAACGCCGAGACAGGCCAGGAACAGGATGGCGGCCAGCCGCGTGTAACTGGGGTTCCGGTCGGCCAGCCGGCCTCCCCACCAATAGCCCGCGCTCAGGCTCGCCATGATGACGCCAATGAGTGTCGTCCAAACGAAGATCGATGTGCCGAGGAACGGGGCCATCACGCGAGAGCCGGTGATTTCAAGTACCATCACGGCGGCACCGCTCAGGAACGCGATCGTCTCAAGGCGTCCCACCGGGCTCACGGTCTGGCTCATGTGCGTATTCTATCGGCCTCGGTCAGGTTCCCCGCAAAAGCATCGCGCCCCATTGGAAGCCGGCCCCGAACACGGTGAAAACGGCATGCTCGTTCTTTCGAATGCCGGAAGTCTGGAGCCACTCGCTGGCGGCAATCAGCAGGGAGGCGCTCGATGTGTTCCCGTAGCGGGCGATGTTGGCGAAAAAGCGCTCGCTGTCGACTCCGAGGGCGCTGGCAACCTTGGCGATCAGGTTGAGATTCGCCTGGTGCATCACGAAACTCGCAACATCGGATGGCTTGAGATGATTGCGTGAGAGCAGATCTTCGATGCTGCGCGGGACCTTCCGCGAGGCTTGCAGGATAACCGTACGCCCGTTCATGCCGAGGGGCGCACCAAACGGGAGTTGGAGATCGTTGGCGAACTTGCCGTCCGCGGCGATCAGCGAATCCACCATTTCGAGCGGCCCTGGTTCTTCGCTCACCAGACAGGCACCCGCACCGTCGCCGAAGAGCATGGAGACTCCGCGTTCCACCGGTTCCATCATGGCGATGGTGGACATCTTCTCGCTTGCTACGACGAGCACTCGCTGATAACGCCGCACCAGATCGCGGGCAAGATCAAGCGCCACCAGCGCGCCCGCGCTTGCCAGCGGCAAATCGAGCACCGGAATCTCCGCGCAGCCCAGGGCGTGCGAGATCTCAAAGCCCGGGCCGGGGAAGCGCCGCTCCGCCGAACCGGACGAGCAAATCAGATAGCCAACGTCGCCCGGTTCTACTCCGGCGGCGCTCAGGCAATTCCGCGCCGCATTTGCTCCCATCGAGGCGACCGTATCCTCCTCGCCGCCAAACCGCCGCTCTTCAATACCGGAGACGGACCGAATCCATTCCGGCTCGCACCCGAGAACGGCACTCATTTCGGCATTCGATACTACGCGCTCGGGGAGCCAATAGCCAAAACTATTCAGGGAAGGCAAAGATCAACCACGCTGATCCAGGTAGGATTCTATCCGTTCAATGCTGTCAAACTTTCGCGGATTGAGATCGGAATCGGGAATCCGAATGGAGAAAGCTTCTTCGAGCTCGGCCACCAAGTCCGGAAGCGCGAAGGAATCGAGGTAGCCCGATTCGAACAGCGATTCGTCCGGCGATGGCGTCTCACTCTTCTTGGTGACCTTGTTGATCAGGCTGAGAATCTTCTGTTGCCGGTCGGTCATATTGGCTGGAAGCGCTCCAATCGTTCCGCAATGTCTTGAACTCATTGTACTGGACCATGAGGTCCTGATACAGTACATCGCCCAGGCGGCGATAGCCGTCAGCGGAAAAATGAACGTAATCGCGGGCGGCCAGCCCGGCGTGCACCCAATCGCGGATGGAGCCGTCGCCGCCCATGCGTGATTGCGTATCCCAGTACGCAGCCCGGTTCGCCTTTGCCGCATCCCGTTGCGCGCGAACCACGACCTCCATTCGTGGAGCCGGTTTCCATCCGCCACGGCGCTGATACCAGAGGCGATCCGGTGGCCCCACTACCAGTACCGAAGCGGTGGGCGAGGCGGTACGGATCTTCTTGAGCAGTCCGTCGAACTCCTCGTAGTACTTCTCGTATGTCCACGCCAATTGGCCCGCTTCGTTGCTGCCGTAGGCCACGACGATTAACGCGGGGTCCCGGCGGGCCAGAAAGTGCTGAAACAAAGGAAGATTCCAGCGCGCGCTGATTGAGGCGTTCGCGCCGGAGATGCCGAGGGGTTCATAGGTAACGCCCAGCGGTTCCTCGCTCACCCAACCATAAAGTTTCACGGGTGCGGAACTGGTGGTGACAATCTTGAAGACGTGCATTCCCTCGGTTGTCGAGAATTGCAGAATGCCGGGCCCCAGTTCACCGTCGGTGGATTGCTCCGCCACCAGTTCCTCATTGTCGTAAAGCCGGAAGGAACCTCCGCCGGGTTGCCGCAGATACTGGACCTCAAGAGCGCTCGTAGAGGTTTCGAGCGTAATCCATGCGCCGGGGCGAGCGGTATGGACGCTAACGCCTCCCAGGCCTTGAAACTCGTCGCCGCGCTGGCTGGGATTGCCCACCAGGCCCTCACTGCTCCATCCGGGGCTGGCCGCAGTCGTCACGTCGAAACGCTTGTAGCCCACCCAGGGCTTGCCCGCGTGGATGAAGCCGCTCCCGCCATTTCCGAATCTGGATTGCAGCGCATCCCGAATGGCGCTGGTCCAGTAATGGGCGGCCGTGTGGGAGTCCCCGAACTGCAACACGCGAACCGGACCTGGTTGCAGGTGATTTTCCTGCCGGTATAGCTGCTCAAAGAAAGGAACCAGTGCTCCGGGCTGCTCAAGGTAGGCGTTCGTGGGCTCCCCAATTTCCTCGGCGACCTTCACCGTCGCGGCAGCTTTCGCGCGAGCGGCAGCGGCCAATGCGGCGGCGCTCGGGCGTCGCTTTCGGGTAACGCGCGCCTTGCGCTTCTTCCGGGTGACGGGTTTCTTTGCCACCGTTCGTTTCTTTGCAGTTGCTGCAAATATCGGGGAAGCGGCGGTCAAAATGCTCGGCGGGATCGGCGGAAATGGAAACGCCGCGGCGGGCAGCACGCCAAGCAACAGCATGGCGACTACCGGAATGAGCAGCATTCTCAAACCCGCTTTCTCCTTCCTGCCCCGTCCGCTTTCGTGCGGGGTTTGGCCGCAAGCGATTTCTGGATCTCTTCGAGTTTATAGCGCTGATACTGTTCGTTCAGTCCCTCAAAGAGCAGATCCCCAACCAGCTTCGCTCCGGCGGGCATCGGGTGAATGTAATCCCCTCCTACCAGACGCGGCGTCTTCTTGTACCATTTCGCCATTGTACCCGCGCCGCCCATGGCTTCATACGTGTTGAAAAACGCTACCTTCATCTCGCCCGCCACCTTCTCCTGGATGCGGACAATGTCGGGAATCGTTTCCGGCGTGACAATTTCGCCGGATTCGCCGCGGATGCCGCGGTCCATCGGGCTCATGATGAGAATCGCGCTGTTCGGTACGGCATCGCGCACCCGCCCAATGAGGCGGCGCAACTCCGCTTCCAGGTATTTGGTGACGAAGGATCCATAGACACTCTCATTGGTGCCGTAGTTGATCACCACCAGTTGGGGGTCCGCGGCGCGCAACTGCTGGCTCCAATGCGCCGCATCCATATTGCGAGACAACGTCGTCGTGTTGGCGCCATTTAATCCGAGGCTGGAATAGATGATCCCTGGGCGGCTGCGCGAGAACTCCATCCCAAACACGCGTACATTCCCGGAACTCACCCGGAGAGAGACTTCTCCCGTTCCCGGTGGAATGGCGTAGCTCTCCGCGCTGGGCGTGCTTTGCTCGGCGTCCGTCGCCGTCTCCGCGATTCGCTGCCCATTCGCGGCCAATGCGAAACTGCCGCCCCCCGGCTGCCTTTGAAAATAGACCCGTACATGGGTTTGGCTGTGGTCCTGTAAGGTAACCACCGAGTACGCACCGGGATGCCCTTCAAAGCTCACGCCACCAAGACCATACTTGCCGTCTCCCTTCATTCCCAAGGTGGGCGACACCACATTCCAGCCCGAAGCGCGAATATGAATGCCGCGGTGATGATACCAACCCCAGGGCGGTGCAATCAGGTTGAAGCCATAACCCCCGTTGCCGAACCGCGACTGTAGCCTCTCCCTGATGTCCGCGGTGATTAGATCGGCGGTTGTTGGCGAATCTCCATAGTGCAGAATGTGAATTCGTTTCTTCAGTTGTCCCGATTCCGCCCGTTGGAGCGCCGCGAAAAACGGGTCCAGGCTTCCGCTCGGGTCAATGAGCGGGAAGCGCTGTTCTCGGGCAAGGAGCGCGGCAAGCGGGGAAAGGGGGTCCGCCACTTCCGTGCCGAAATGGAACTCCCGGTCCTCCAGCACGTCGAAAACGCGCCGAAACTCGGAAAGGGAAAGCGCCTGTGCGTTGGGGCCGCCGGTGAATGGCAGCAGCTGCACGAAGAGAAGTGTCGCCAGCAGTACGGTGGCGGCCGAACCAGGAACTCCCGCAATACGGGGGAGATGGAGCATCCGGATGGCGCGCATGACTCTCGATAGCCCGGAAGCGTGCTTCCCGGCTGCTTGCTCCGCTTCCGGGAGGCTACCCGAAACCTGCTTGGTCAGTCCCTCGCCGGCCGTGTCAAAACTTCTGGTAAATGAAGGGGGCGGAGCCTGTGGAGGCAACGTATTGGACGGTGAAGACGAGCGCCGCGAGGGCAGCCGCCTGGATGACGGCCGGAAGGGTTTCCCAGTTTTTGAGCGCTTGCCCATACCACTGGTCTGGCACAAAATGCGCCATCACCGCAACCAACAAAGTTACCCACAGCCCCGGTGTGATGTTCGCGGTCCCCACGGTTAGAGTGCCGAGATGGGCCAAGACGGCCAGCGCGCCATCGAGAGTCTCAGCCCGGAAGAACACCCAGGCAAAGCAGACGAACACGAATGTGAGCACCCGGCCGGGGAGCAGGCGCCGCCAGGAATCCGTGGCCGCGGGCGCTCGTTCGCCCCGCCAGATCTGCCATGCGCGGGCCACCGCCAGGGCAATGCCATGCAGGACGCCCCAGATCGCGAAGTTCCAGTTCGGGCCATGCCAGATGCCGCCCAGTGTCATCGTGATTACCAGGTTGATGTAGGTAAATCCCTTCCACTTTGAGCGTAGGCCGGGGAGAGAGAAGTAGAGATAATCTCGCAGCCAATTGGAAAAGCTGATGTGCCACCGTCGCCAGAAATCGGCGATATCCGTGGCCGCATAAGGCTTCTTGAAATTCGCGGGAAGCTGGATACCCAGCAGCAATGCGGAGCCGATTGCGATGTCGGTATAGCCGGAGAAGTCGTAGTAGAGCTGAAAGGCGTACCCTACGATACCCAGCGCAACCTCGAAGGCGCTGTAGAGCGCGGGAAAATCGAAAGTGCGGTTGACGAGGTTTTCGCCAAGATAGTCCGCAATCAGCAACTTCTTGATGACCCCGAGGCCAATCAGGAAGAACGCCTTGCCCGCCTGGCGCTCAGCGAAAGCGATGTTCTCTCGGGAGAACTGCGTGATGAGGGAACTCACGCGCGTGATGGGTCCGGCGAGGATGGTCGGGAAGAAGGAAACCGAGGTCAGATACGAGAGATAGCTGGTGCTGGCGCGGGCGTCACGCCGGTAAATGTCGAGCGTATAGGTTAGGGCCTGGAATGCGTAGAACGAAAGCCCCAGCGGCAGCACCACCGTCCAGCCGGGGAATACGGATGCGGCTACCGGTTGCAGGGCGGGAATGGCCTGGCCGATATAGCGTACGCTGGCGAGCAGCCCGATATTCATCACGATGCTGAGAGTCACCATCAGGCGCCGAAGCCACGGCGTCGTCGAGCGTTCCAGGCCAAGCCCCAGCAGAAAATCAATCGTGGACGCGGTGGGGATCAGAAAAAGATACGCAAGATCGTAGCGGGAATAGAACAGGTAGTTCGCGAAGAGCACCACGCCGAGCGAGAGCGCTTTCCAGCGGGAAAGTGGCCAGTAGGCGAAAAACACCAGCCCCAGAAAGAGAAAATACGGAACGCCGGGTATGGTCATGCAGGGTTCGCGGACGGAATTGCCGGGCTCTTGCTCATTCTAGCGGCGAGGTCCGTAAGATGCGGAGACACCGTTGCGGCTGTTCGTGACGGTGAACGAACCGTCCTTGCGCGCCACCACTTTGATCCACGAAGGTTCTGTTTGCGGGGAGAGGCTCGCAATCTTCTCGTCGGCGACATTGTGAGCACCCCCATCGAGGATGCTCTTTTGCAATTGCCAGCGGTCTTCGATGCCCGGAGCAGCCTTCACGGCGTTCCAATGGCCGGGGTCGCCGCCCTTTCTCGCGCCATTGTTCATGATAGCCACGCGCGGGCGAATCGCGTTCACCATCACGGGATTTCCCGAAGGCTTCGAGCCGTGATGCGTCGTGAGATATACGTCGATGTATCCAATCTTATTCACCGGGCACACCAGAGAACCCTCTTCGTTCCAGAGCAAATCCCCCAGGTCGAGCGCGCGGAATCGGCCGAAGTCGAGCGCAATGCCGATCGACATCTCGTTCTCGCTGCCATCGCCCTTCCGGACCTCGGCGTCCGTGCAACCCGCCGTCTTCGTCCCGGCGCCAGGGGCTTTCAGCGGCTTTGCAATCAACTCCTTGCGCGCGGTGAGCACGTGTATGACGCCGCTGCCGAAAGCGAGTGTGTCGCCCGCATTGAGAACCCGATGGTTACCCTTCGCGCGAACGGCCAGATAGCCTTCATAGGTCTTGACCGAATTGGCGGAAGTCTCCGCATTCTCGCCATGGTCAAGATAGGTGCGAATGGGCATCGTGCCGGCGAGTTGCGCAACGCCGCCAACGTGGTCCGCGTGGTAGTGCGTTGTCAGCATCCAGTCGATGCGAGAGGCGCCCGCATCCTTGGCCGCGGCCAGAATCTTCCTGGCATCGCGGTTCTCGTGGCCCGCCCAACCGGCGTCCACCAGCAACGTCTCTCCCTTGTCGGAAACGAAGAGTGTGGCCTGGCCTCCATCCACATCGATGAAGTAGATCTTGAGCTCCTGGGCGAAACTGCCCGCAATCAGGCCCAGGAAAACCGATGTCAGGATGGCGAGACGCGCGAAGACCATGGCCGTATCGTAGCAAACTGCCGATTGACGCCGGTCTCGTTGCAGTCCGTGCGCGTGCTCCCGGCCCCGGTGGCATATTGAACTTCTTGGGTGATGATTACGTATTCTGGTGTGGAGGGCAAGCCGATGCCGTATTGCAGCCATTGCGGAAATCAGGTATGCGACGCCGACGCTTACTGCACCCGGTGCGGCGCACGGCAACCGGTGACGACGCCCAATGTGCTCGACGACGCCTCCGCCGCGATCTCTGACCGGACTTCGGTCGTCCTCTGCTACATCCCGCTGGTCGGGTGGATCGCCGCCATTATCGTGCTTGCAACTACCCGCTTCCGCAACAATCTGGTAGTCCGGTTTCACGCGTTCCAGGGGCTCTACCTCTTCGTGGCCTGGCTTCTGGCGGACCGCGTGATTTCCCCGATCCTGCACCTGTCGATGCTGGGCTCTTTCCACGACGCGCCCGACTGGATGCTGCGCGTGGCCTTCAAGCTCGCCGAGATCCTGATTATCATCGCCGGCGTTTACATGATGGTAAAGGCCACCGAACAGGAAAAGCTGTCCCTGCCCGTCCTGGGAGACTTGGCCGAAAAATCCCTGTAGGCACTAACGGGGCAGCAGTTCGCGCAAATCATCGAGCGCGATGCGGCCGGTGTAAATCGCCATGCCCAAGGCGGCATTCACATTCATGTCGAGCAGCGCGCGGACATCTTCGAGTGTCGTCACTCCGCCGGCGGCGGTAATCTCGTGTCGAGTACCGGCCCGTAAGGCGGCGAACCAATCGAGATCGGTGCCCTGTAGCATTCCTTCCTTATCCACGTAGGTGCAAAGGAAGCTCGAGCAATATGGCTCCAGTTGCCGAAGCACTTCCACCGCGGTGAGCGAAGTGGATTCCTGCCAGCCGCGGACGACAATGCGGCCCTCCTTGGAATCGAGAGCGATCTGAATGCGTTCCGCCCCCACCGCACCCGCGAGGCCGCGCAGAAACTCCTCCCGAACGCCGCTTGCATCGAAGGCGGCAGTCCCCACGATCACCTTGTCTACACCGAGCGCCACCAGCGCGCGCGCACGTTCTTCGCTTCGAACCCCGCCCCCAACGCGGATCCTTGCCCGTGTAGCCAGGTCTTCCACGATGGCGTCGTTCTCACCCTTGCCGAGCGCGGCATCGAGGTCAATCACCTGGATCACCGGGAAGCCGGCGAAGCGTTCCAGCATCCGGTGCGGGTGATCGCCTTCAAGCGCCTTATCGCGGCCCTGCACAAGCTGCACAACCTTCCCGCCCATCAGGTCAATGCACGGGATCACGAAAGCCGAAGTTTGGATAGGCATAATGGTTATCTAGCGCGGAGCCATGGGCACGGACGGGCGAACCGGAACTCCTGCTTCCGTCAGAAACGTCTTGAGGTCCGCCACCGTGTAGGTTCCGTAGTGGAAAATCGAGGCGGCGAGAGCGGCGTCTGCCTTGCCGCTGGTGAGTACCTTGGCGAAGTCCTCCGGTTTGCCCGCGCCGCCCGAAGCGATCACCGGGATGTTCGTTGCGCCGGAGACCGCGGCGGTCAGCGCGCAGTCAAAGCCATCCTGCACACCATCCCGGTCCATGGAGGTCAGCAGAATCTCCCCTGCGCCAAACGCTTCGCCGCGCTGCGCCCATTCGATACAGTCGATGCCGGTGTCGTCGCGGCCGCCGCGGACGTAGATTGTCCAGCCATCGGAGTCCCGTCGCCGCCGGGCGTCAATCGCAAGCACGACGGCCTGAGATCCGAAGGCATCGCTCAACTCCCGAATCAATTCCGGTCGTCGAATAGCGGCCGTGTTGACGCTTACCTTGTCCGCCCCGGCGTGAAGAATCTTGCGAGCATCCTCGACGCTGCGGATGCCGCCACCCACCGTGAGCGGGATGAATACCTGCCGGGCCGTGCGGGCAACCACGTCCACCATGGTGTCCCGCGCGTCGGAGGATGCCGTAATATCGAGAAAAACGAGCTCGTCGGCGCCCTGCTGATTGTAACGGTCCGCCAATTCCACCGGATCGCCGGCATCGCGAAGGTTCACGAAGTTGACACCCTTCACGACGCGGCCGTCCGTGACATCCAAACAGGGGATAATCCGTTTCGCGAGCATCAGTCCAACTCCACAAAGTTCTTGATTACTTGCATGCCCACCTCTCCGGATTTCTCGGGATGAAACTGCACGCCATACACGTTCCCATCTTCGATCAGAGCGGTGTATGCCATGCCGTAGTCGCATACCGCACCGGTGGCGGAGACGACGGGCGCGTAATAGCTATGCGCGAAGTAGACGTAAGGGTTGGCAGGGATGCTCCGCAACAACGCGCACTCCTTGCGCGCGGCAATCTGGTTCCAGCCCATGTGCGGTACGCGCAAGCGATCATCGAAACGCCGTATGACGCCCTTGAACACACCCAGTCCCTCGACGGCGGTGTCTTCCTCGCTGCCTTCGAACAGGCTTTGAAGCCCGATGCAGATTCCGAGGAAGGGAGTGCCGCGCCGGATGAGTTCGAGAAGGCCATTGCGCAATCCCGAGGTTGAGAGGGAACGCATGATCTGGCCGTAGTGGCCCACGCCGGGAAGAAGCACCTTCGAGGCCCCATCCAGTTGCTCCGGGCGGGTGACGATCTCATACGGAGCGCCCATCGCCGCGAGCGTGTTCTCGACGCTCCGCAAGTTCCCGGCGCCATAATCGACGATGCGAATCACAGGAGTCCTTTCGTGGAAGGGAGCTGATCCTTGAGGCGCTCGTCCGTGGAACACGCGTAGCGCATCGCGCGGGCAAAGCCTTTGAAGATGGCCTCCACCTTGTGATGGTTGGAGCGGCCATAGAGCGTCTTTACGTGTACGTTCGCCAGGGCGTGCACGGAGAAGCCGTGGAAGAAGTCTTCGAGCAGCTCTGATTGCAGATCGCCCACCAGGCGCGTTCTCACTTTCGCGTCTACCACGTGGTAAGGCCGCCCCCCCAGGTCGACGGCAACCACGGCGAGCGTTTCGTCCATCGTCTGCACGAAGTAGCCCGCGCGATTGATGCCCTTCCGGTCTCCCAGCGCTTTCGCGAAGAGCTGTCCAAGCGCGATGCCCACGTCCTCAACAGTGTGATGCTGATCGACGTCGAGATCGCCCGTAGCCGTCAGCGTCAGGTCAAATCCGCCGTGTTTCGTGAACAGCTCGAGCATGTGATCGAAGAAGCGGACGCCCGTCGAAATCTCGTAGACGCCCGTGCCATCGATCGTGAGTGCACCGCGAATCTGCGTTTCCTTTGTGATGCGTTCAATGGAGGCTGTTCTCATGCGTTGACCACCGGTTCCATTTCGTTGATATTGTCGATCACCGCGATCGCGCCCTCGGCCGAGAGCAGGGAACGAAGCTCCTCCGCGCGAGGGCTGCCCGCGGCGGCGATTCCGATGAATGGGACGCCAGCCCGGCGCGCGGAACGGGCATCGTCCACCGTGTCGCCCACGTAGATCAGGGGCTCGCCGGGGTACATCGCCGCAATGCGCTGGAGCCCCTCGGGATGAGGCTTCTTCTCCGCGACATCCTCGTCGCAGATCATCGGTTCAAACACGAGATCCGGAGCGAAGCGTTTGAGCGTGTGCCGGGCTTCGGCGCGTTCGCGGCCGGTGAAAACCGCAAGGCGGAATTGCGCTGCTAGCTTTTCGAGCAGACCGTCGCGCGCGATCCAGGTTTCGCGAAGAATGAGGCCATCGTAGCTCTCGCCCAGAAAGCGGCGCTGGAACTCTTCGACGACGGCCTCGTAACTCACCGTGATGCCCCGGTCCTGGCTGATGCGGTGGGAAAGCGCCCAGTCGTTGTTCCAACCGCCGGCGTTCTTGTACGCCTGAATCTCCTCGAAGGGGAGCGGGGCTGCGGTGAAATGTTCCACCGTCTGGCGGATTGCTTCGCGGTACGATGCGCCCACATCGACGAGCACCCCGTCCATGTCGAACACCAGAAGGCCGCGGCTCACGCCAGCACCTCTCGAAGCGCCACGAGAAAACGGTCCATCTGATCTCTGGTGCCAATGGTGACGCGAACAGCACCGGGGATCTCGTGACCTCGATCGCGGACCAGGATGCCGCGTTCGCGCATGCCTTTCACCACGCGTTCCGCCCGATCCCCGAGATCCATCAGAATGAAGTTGCCGTCGCTCGGGAAATAGCGGATCTTCAGCTTCTCGAGACCCACTTCGGTTAGCTGCCTTGCGGCCAGCACTTCCGTGACGTAACCCGTGATGAATTCCTGATCCTGGATGGCGATGCGCGCCGTGGCCGCGGCCACCGCATTCACGCTGTAGGGCGATTGTCCTTTGCGCAGAAGGGCGGCGTTGGCCGGTTGGGTGAAGAGGCAGCCGATGCGCAATCCGGCAAGCCCGTAGACTTTCGAGAACGTGCGGGAGACGAACAGATTGGAATAGTCCTTGATCAGCGGGAGCGCCGTCACGCCGCAGAACTCGTAATACGCTTCGTCGATCAGTACAGCCGCGTTCCCGGCGCGTTGGAGAATCTGCTCGATCGCCTTCAGAGAGATCGCCCCGCCCGTCGGATTGTTGGGGTTCGCGATCATGATGAGGCGCGTGCTCGCGGAGATCGATTCCAGCACCTGCTCCAGCGGGAATGCGAGTGTGTCCGGATTGTAGTCGAGAGCGAATACTTCAGCTCCCGCCACCTCCGCATAGAAGCGGTACATCGCATACGCGGGCTGCAGAATGAGGCATTCCTGGCCGTCGTCGAGGTAAGTGTTCACCAATACCTGGATCGCCTCGTCGGTGCCGTTCGTGAGCACTAGCGATTCTTCTTCGACGCCGAAGAAAGCGGCCAGATCCCGGCGGGTCTCCGAATACTCCGGATAAGCGGGCAGACTGCACACGTTCAAGCTGGTGGCCAAAAACTCGCGCACCTTGGGCGAGCAGCCAAGAGTGTTCTCATTGAAATCGAGCCGAAGCAGTTCCTGACGTCCCCCCGTGGGAGGGCGGTAAGGCGCCATGCTGTCGATTGCGCGCCTTGCTTTCGGGCGTGCATCGCCGTTGTTGCGAATAGTCTCAGCCATTCTGGCGAACCTCCACGGATCGCGCATGCGCTTCCAGGCCCTCCGCTCGCGCCAGCGTGGTGACGGCAGGCAGGATGCCTTGCAGCCCCTTGCGGGAAAGCTCCTGCACGGAAATCACCTTCAGGTAGTCGGCCGCGGAGAGCCCGCCTCGCAGGCGGGCGGCGCCATTCGTCGGCAGCACATGATTGGGTCCGGATGCGTAATCGCCGGCGGCTTCGGGGCTGTGCGGACCAACAAAAACGCTGCCCGCGTGCCGCACCTTGGAAAGCAGGCTGCGCGACGGGATGCTCAAATGTTCCGGCGCGAACAGATTCGACAACTCCACAGCCTGATCGAGGGAGTCCACCAGCAGGATCGCGCTGTTCTTGCGGATGGCAACCCGCGCGATGGGCGCCGTGGGCAGTGTTTCCAATTGCCGCTCAATCTCCGCGGAGACCGCCTCCGCTAACGTGCGCGAGGTCGTGAGCAGAATCGCGCTGGCGTCCGTATCGTGCTCGGCCTGGGCAAGCATGTCCGCAGCCAGATGAGCGGGTTTTCCCTCGGCGGCGATGAGCAGAATTTCCGTGGGGCCGGCGATGAAGTCAATGCCCACTTCTCCGGCAAGCAGTTTCTTCGCGGCAGCAACGTAGATGCTGCCGGGGCCCACGATCCGGTCCGCCCTGGGGACGGTGCGCGTACCGTAGGCGAATGCGGCGATGGCGTGAGCGCCGCCCATTTCAAAGACGTTTGATGCCCTCAGCACGGACGCAGTGCCGAAGATCTCATCCACGCCGCGCGGCGTCGCCACACAGACGTTCGGCACACCCGCCACCTGCGCTGGAATCACCGTCATCAGCAAGGTGGAAGGCAGCGGGTAACGGCCGGACGGAATGTATGCCGCCACCGTATCCAGCGGTCGCACAATCTGGCCGAGGCGAATGCCCGCGCTCACTTCCGCGTGGCGCTCCGCCGGCAACTGCGTCTTGGCGTATGCCCGAATGTTCGCGGAGGCCGTCTTGATTGCATCGCGGAAAGCGGGTGAGAGCCGTTTCGCCGCCGCATCCAGTTCCGCTTCCGGCACGCGCACCGTCTTGCGCTTGAGTCCATCGAACTTGCGCGCGTACTCCATGAGCGCCTTGTCGCCGCCCTTGCGTACCGCTTCCAGGATCGGGCGGACGATGCCCTCCGCTTCGTCCAGGCGCGCGGACTTTCGCTTAAGAAGGTTCTTCGCTTGCTTTGCTTCGAGAATCCGAATCATGGGTGTGTGCCAGCTAGAGAACAATTTTGTTGAGCGGATATTCGACGATCCCCTGCGCGCCCGCTTCCTTCAGACGGGGAATGATGGTCCGCACCGTGACCTCTTCGACGATGGTATTGAGGGCTACCCAATCCTCGTCGCTCAGGCTGGAAATGGTGGGCCGCTTCAGCGCCGGCAGGGCCGCAAGCACGTTCGGGAGATTCGTCCGCTCCACGTTCATCATCAGGCCCACTTTGCTCAGCGCGTTCATCGCGCCTTCGAGCAGCAGCACCAGATCCTGGAGCTTGTGGTGTTTCCACGCGTCTCCCCAGGAGCCCAGGTTGGCGATGAACTGGGTGTTCGATTCGAGAATCGTCTCGACAATCCGCAGCTTGTTCGCGCGCAGAGAAGAGCCGGTCTCCGTCACTTCCACGATCGCGTCGGCAAGTTCCGGTGGTTTCACTTCGGTGGCGCCCCAACTGAACTCCACCCGCGCCTCAACGCCGTTATCGGCAAGCCACTTCTTCGTTGTGTTGACGAGTTCGGTTGCGATAGTCTTTCCCGCAAGATCCTTCACTCCCTGGATGGAGGAAGATTCCGGTACGGCGAGCACCCAGCGGACGCTGCGAAAACTCTGCTTCGAATACACCAGGTTGCTGAGCACCTCGACGTGCGCGCCGTTCTCTTGAATCCAGTCGCGCCCCGTGAGTCCGGCGTCCAGGATGCCGTTCTCCACGTAACGGGCCATCTCCTGGGCGCGGATCAGCATGCACTGGATTTCAGGATCGTCGATGCCGGGGTAATAGGAGCGGCTGTTGACGTTGATGTTGAAGCCCGCGCGGCGGAAAAGATCGATCGTGGCGTCCTGCAGGCTGCCTTTTGGGATTCCCAGCTTAAGCACGTTCATTTCTTGCCTCCGTAAACGCTGGCTTCGTCGTACACTTTCTCATCGGTCACTGCCCATTCGCCCTCTCGCCACTCCCGGAAGAAGCAGCTTTCGTAGCCCTCGTGGCAAACGCCCGGTCCATGGGCCACCACCTTGAGCAGCACGGTATCCTGGTCGCAATCCGTGCGGATCTCCTTCACCTCCAGGCGATGTCCGGAAGATTCTCCCTTCATCCATAACTTGTTGCGAGTGCGGCTATAAAAAGTCGCAAAGCCGGTTTCGAGCGTCTTCCGCCAGGCTTCTTCGTTCATAAAGCCCACCATGAGCACACGATTCGTTTCGGAATCCTGGATGACGGCAGGCACAAGGCCATCGAGTTTGGTGAAGTCAAGATTCATCGCAGTAGCCACCAATAGAAAAGCCCGCCTGAAAAAGGCGGGCGGCAAAGTCAGAAAAGTTGGCGATTACCAACACGCCCGCGCACACGGTGGATGATGATGCCCGTGGTGATGCGCTGCTGTGCGGAAAATTACCATCCGAACGTAGGATAGCAAAATCGGGAGCGTACGTGAGCCGAAGGCGGGTAGAAGCTCGAAAAAACAACGGAGCATCCGGTTCCCGCCGGGCTAAGGTAACGGCACGATCGCTCTCAGCCAGCGCACCTCATACGGCTTGAGCTTCAGGCGCAGGCCTCCTCCAGCGCCCGGAATTGTTTCGCCCGTAAGCAGGCCCACCCAGGTTTGCACCGGGTAGTGTAGCTGTTCCGCCGTGGCACAAAAATCCTGATATGCGTTCGTGATGTTGGTCAGGCAGAGCACCAACTCTTTTCCGTCCAGGCTCTCGCGGTAGACAGAGAAGATCGCTGGTGTGACGAAGAGCACCCGTTGCGCGGCCGCGGGATGAAATGCCGAGGAGGCCACGCGAACGGAAATCATGTTGCTGAAGCGGTGCGCGATACGTGCGGCGGCGGAACTCGAATCCTGTAATTGCTCGAAAAGCGCCGGAGCATTGATCGTGTTCCGGTTGATACTGCGGGGGTCCTTGGAGTCGATGGGCGTGTCGGCTGTGACGTGCGCGCCGATAATGCTCGGCAGGTACACAGCCGCCACCCCTTTCATCGTGAGCGCGATTGCCCGTGAAGCCAGGAAGCGGTCGATCTTGATGTCCGGGTTTTCGCCGTCGTTATCCGAATTGATGGCGTTGAACCAGGGGATGTTCAATTCGTAGGGTGTTGTTGTGCCGTCCGAATTGGTTCGCATCGAAACCAGTCCGCCATGGGCGTAGGTGCGGTCCACCAACTGCTGCACCTCGTTCGGGGAAAGAATGTTGCGGACGGGTAGCAGCCCGATTCCGTCGTGCGAATCGAGGAAATTGAAAAATGTCGTGGTCAGCGAAGGCGTGCTCAAGGAAGCAGCCCAGTGGGCAAGATACGTGCAGTCCCCGGAATGGAGCGTCCAAAGCACCAGAGGCGGCAGCGCAAAGTTGTACACCATGTGCGCCTCGTTGTGGCCGTCCCCGAAATAGCTGATGTTGTCTTCGTGCGGAACGTTGGTTTCGGTGATCAGGCCCACCGTGGGCGCCACCACGTCCATCGCGGCGCGGAAAAGCTGGATCAACGCGTGTGTTTGCCTGAGATGGGCGCAAGTGGTGCCCAGTTCGCGCCAGAGATAGGTGGCGGCATCGAGCCGCAGGATATCGGCACCTTGCCGCACGTAGTAGAGCAGCACCTCCAGTACGCGGAATAGCACCTTCTCGTTGTGATAGTTGAGGTCGATCTGATCGGCGCTGAACGTGGTCCACACGTGCTTGACGCCGCGCAATGTAGGGAAGGCGGTCAGCAGGCTGGAGGTCCGGGGGCGAAGTATCAGGCGGAGGTGATCGGGGCTGATCGCTTCTTTCGTCGAAAAGCTGATAAAGAAATTCTCATACTCCGGATTGCCATTCAGAAACTCCCGAAACCAGAGACTTTGCGCGGAGACGTGGTTCACCACCCCATCGAACATCAGGCGACGTGTCTCCCCCAGCAGGCGGATGTCGTCCCAGGTGCCCAGGTGCGGGTCCACCTCCGTGTAGTCGATAACACTGAACCCGCGGTCGGAGGAATACGGGAAAAACGGCAGCAGATGAACCACGTTGAAGGTTCCCGCAAAAACCTCGTCGAAAATCTGCCGAAGGGTGGCCAGCGGAGGCGTGTTCGGGCTGTGGATCAGATCCCCATAAGTGATCGCGACGATGTCACGTTCCGTGAAGCGGTCAAGTTCCTGGAAGTCTCGATCCCGTTTCCGGAGCTCCTCGGGTTTGTGCGCGGCATGCACCTGAAGAATCCGTTCCACTTCCGGGTAGAAGCGGGCGGCCCCCTCCTCTCCATAGAGGATCTCCAGAGCGCTGAGTAACCGCTCGCGCGATTCGGGAGGGATTTGTTGCAGTTCCTTCGTGTAGTCCGGGCGCTCTTCGTATGCGATCCGGCGAAAAGGGGCGGAGCGAACGTCACTCATACACCGGCCTCGGCTGTTTCCTGGCTCTTCGGCACCCCGGCATGCCCTTCGTTAAGGTGCCGTTCCAGTTCGTAGGCTGCGTCTCTGCAGATCTCGGCGTGCCGGGCTTTGCGATCCCGGCGAAATCGCAACCGGCGCTCTTCGTCGAGAGGGGGCAGAAGATCGAACGTAATGTTGGCGGGTTGGTAGTGTCCGGCATCGGCATGCGTCATGTAATGGCAGAGCGATCCAAGCGCCGTCGCGCGCGGAAAGGGCCGGGGTTCCGCGCCGCGTGCAAGTGCCGCTGCATGGATTCCCGCCATCAGCCCGGTGGCAATCGATTCCACGTAGCCTTCCACTCCGCAGATCTGCCCGGCGAAGAAGATTCTGGGTTCGTTTCGCAATTGGAGCGTTTCGTTCAACAGAGCCGGCGCATTGATGTAGGTGTTGCGATGGATCTGGCCGTAGCGCACGAACTCCGCGTTCTCCAGGCCCGGAATCATGCGAAAGACGCGTTGCTGTTCCGCGAAGCGAAGATAGTTCTGAAAGCCCACCAGATTGTAGCTGTCGGCGCGCGCATTCTCCTGCCGGAGTTGTACGGCGGCATAGGGCCAGCGCCCGGTTCGCGGATCCGTAAGGCCCACCGGCTTCATCGGACCGAAACGTAAGGTATCCCTGCCCCGCCGCGCCAGTTCCTCGATCGGCAGACAGGATTCGAAATAAGGAACATCCTCGGGGATGTGCGCGCTGTACTGCTGGGCCGCGGCCAGCGCATCGAGAAACGCTTCGTATTCCAGGCGATCAAAGGGGCAGTTGACATAATCGGCGCTGTCGTCGAGGCCCTTATCGTAGCGATTGGCGCGGAAGGCGATCTCCATATTGATCGAATCCGCCCACACAATCGGACTGATCGAATCGTAGAAAAAGAGGCGCTCGCTCCCGGTAAGCAGGGCGATGGATTCGGCCAGGGGGTCGCTCGTGAGCGGGCCGGAAGCAATCACCACCAGCCCCTCGCCGGGGACGGCCGCAACTTCTTCCCGGCGGATCTCCACAAGTGGGTGGGCTTCGAGTGCCTCGGTAATCCCGGTGCTAAAGCGTTCCCGGTCCACCGTCAGGGCGTTGCCGCCGGGCACCCGCGCACATTCCGCGGCACGCATCAGCAGGCTGCCCATCCGCCGCATCTCCTGTTTGAGTTGCCAGGGTGCGGTGTTTGGAGAGTCGCTCTTCAGGGAATTGCTGCAAACCAGTTCGCCGAAGTCGCCCGTCTGGTGAGCGGGGGTCCGCTTCGCCGGTCGCATTTCGTAAAGAAGCACTGGGATGCCGGCGTTCGCTGCCTGCCAGGCTGCTTCACATCCAGCCAGCCCGGCGCCAATGACGATGATCGGTTGTTTCACGATTCGAAGCGTTCAACGATGGGCGTCGTGCCCTCATTATAGCGGTCCGCCCGGTTTTGAGCGACCAATAAGGTCCGGGATTGACGCGACTCCAGTTCCTCCGTACACTTAGAAGGTTAGGCCAGCGCTCCTTCGTCCCGCCGTTATTCTCGTAATTCATTGTATTCGAAGGATTTACGTGACAGCCTGAGGATCGGCCTGGCAAGCACCTGATTGAGGAGGATTTACTATCGTGGCAGGAGTTCGCCATATTTTCACCTCAGAGTCGGTTTCTGAAGGCCATCCGGATAAACTGGCCGATCAACTTTCCGACTCCGTCCTCGACGCCGTCCTTCGCGACGACCCCCGGGGCCGTGTTGCCTGTGAAGTCCTCGTGACTACCGGACTCGTTCTGGTAGCCGGCGAAATTACAACCACCAGCTACATCGATATCCCCACCCTCGTCCGCGAGGTGGTTCTCGATGTCGGCTATAACGATGCGCGTATGGGTTTTGACGGCAAGACCTGCAGCGTCCTCAATGCCATCCAGGCGCAATCGCCGGATATCGCCATGGGCGTGGATACCGGCGGTGCCGGAGACCAGGGCCTCATGTTCGGCTATGCCTGCGACGAAACCCCCGAACTGATGCCGCTGCCGATTATGCTCGCTCATCAGTTGGTAAAGCAGAATACGGACGTGCGCCGCGCCGGCAAACTGAAGTTCCTGCGGCCGGATTCGAAGAGCCAGGTGAGCGTGGAGTACGACGGCGATAAGCCGGTTCGTCTGGAAGCGGTGGTGATCTCCACCCAGCACGACGACGAAGTTTCCACCGAAGACCTGCGCGCGGCGGTGAAAGCCGAGATTATTGACCCGATCGTCCCTGGCGCGATGGTGGATGCGAACACGAAGTTCCACATCAACCCCACCGGGCGGTTTGTCATCGGCGGACCCCACGGCGACACCGGCCTCACCGGGCGTAAGATCATCGTGGATTCCTATGGCGGCATGGGTCGCCATGGCGGCGGTGCCTTCTCCGGCAAGGATCCGACAAAGGTGGACCGTTCGGCCTGCTACATGGCGCGTCACGTGGCGAAGAACATCGTCGCTTCCGGCCTCGCGTCCAGGGCGGAAGTGCAGTTGGCCTATGCCATCGGCGTTGCCGAACCCGTCTCCGTGATGGTGGATACCTTCGGTACCGGGCAGATTGGCGACGATCGGATTTCCGATCTCGTCCGCGAAATCTTCCCGCTGACGCCCAAGGGCATCATCGATTACCTGAACCTTCGCCGGCCGATCTATCGCGCCACGGCGGCTTACGGCCACTTCGGGCGCAGCGGCGATACCTTCCCGTGGGAATCGACGGCGAAAGCGGAAGACCTGCGCTCCGCCGCCGGCGCCGCGGCGACCGCCTAAGCCGGAACGGGACGCACCGGCACGTGCTCCCGCGGGCCGAATTTGCACTGTGTGGAAACGCCGGGCGCTCGATCAAGAGCGCCCGGTTCCACGAAGGTTCACCCGGAAACAGGCCCCCCGGGAATCACGCGCAACGATGAATGCGGCCTTCCCCGAGAGCCGCCACAAGCCCCAAGAGCGAATCTCTCCCTAAAGAGGACACTACCTTGTCAGACGATTGCAAGCGCACTTTAGATATCACCATCCCGGTCGAGGAGGTGGAAAAGACGACCCGCCACGTGGTGGAGGAACTCGGCGCAAAAGCGAAACTTCCCGGTTTCCGGCCGGGCAAGGTGCCGGCCAACGTGATTCTTGCGCGGTTTAAGGACCAGGTGCGTCAGAATGTCCTCGATCACTTGCTAGGCCCTGCGTTCAATCGGAAAGCAAGCGAACTCTCTCTTCAGGTAGTGGGAACGCCAACCGTGAAGGACTTGAAATTCGAAGAGGGCCAGCCGGTGGAGTTTACCGCCGAATTTGAAGTGCAGCCGGAATTCGAATTGCAGGATTACAACAACTTGACGGTTCCCTACGAAGAGCAGCAGGCAAGCGAGGAGGATGTCGAAGCACGTCTGAACGCCCTCCGCGAGCAGCGTGCCGAATTTGTGAATGTGGATCCGCGCCCCATCGAAGACGGCGATTTCGCGGTGATCGCTCTCGAAAGCCTTTCGAGCGTTGGGACCGAAGAGCCCATCAAGCAGGACGAAATGAATCTCGAAGTAGGCGGCGAGTACACCCTGCCCGAGTTCACCGAGAACGTCAAGGGCATGGAAGTGGGAGATTCCAAAGAGTTTGACGTCGCTTACCCGGAAGACTACGGCGGCCGCAACCTCGCTGGCCGCACGGTGACTTACCGCGTGACCGTGAACGGCATCCGCAAGCGCGAACTGCCCGAGCTGAACGACGAGTTCGCCCGGGACATGGGCGACTACAAGACGTTCGACGACCTCAGGGACAATGTGCGGCGCTCCATCCTCGCGGAGCGCGAGTATGTGGCCCGCGAGCGCGCCAAAGAGGCGATTGTAGATTTACTGAGCAATGCCTATACATTCCCCGTGCCCGATGCGTACGTGAATCAGCAGGTGGAAACCCAGGTTCGGCGCCAGATCCGTAATCTTGCGGCGCAAGGTGCCGATATGAATAACGTACAGATCGATTGGGAAAAGGTAATCGCCGAGCAGAAGGAACCGGCGGCCAAGTCCGTACGGGCCGGCATCGTGCTCGAAAAGATTGCGGCCGCGGAATCAGTCGAAGTCACTCAAAAGGAAGTGAATGATGAGGTTGCGCGGATTGCCAGGAGAGAGAATGTCGCTCCGGCGGCGCTGCGAGAGCGCCTGGAAAAGGATGGCAGTTTAGGCCGCATCGCGCATCAGATGCAAACGGACAAGACGTTGAACCTGCTCCTGGAGAGGGCCACGAAAGTGCCGCCTTCACCCGAGTCCACGGCACCCGAAGCGGAGGCCTAGCCAGGTAGAACCTCGCTCACCCGGGGGAGAATATCGGGCGAATAATGTACAGATTGAGACGTGAGACTTTGGCTAAGATGTTGCATTGAAGGCGGTTACGCATTCCAGTCCCGGTACCGCCTGGTCGCGAATCGCACAGCCGGACAGTTTTGCGCTAACGCAGATTTCATAAAGCGATTAGAATGGAGGCAGGCGAAGGGGAGACCCCCGGTTGAGCCTTTGCCCGGCAGGCCCCATGACCTGCGCGTCTCGCGATTCGCTTGTGAGAGGAATAGTTTTGGTTCGACTCCGGAGAGCGGAAGGCACTGTTGCCAGAGGCTCGACCCGCCGCAAGTGGATGAGCGGCCACGAGACCGTAATTGATGGGGGTATGGCTTGAAACGGACGGGACCAATGGACACATTGCGCTGCTCTTTTTGCGGCAAGACCCAGGACCAGGTTGGCAAGCTCATTTCTTCCCCCAGCGATTACCCCAGGGCGTATATCTGCGACGAATGCGTGGGAGTCTGCAACTCGATTCTCGAAGACGATCAGGTGGAATCCACTCAGGTCAGTCTCGGGAAGCTTCCCAAACCGCTCGAAATCAAGGAATACCTTGACCAGTACGTGATCGGCCAGCATGCCACCAAGAAGAAGCTGGCGGTAGCGGTTTACAACCACTACAAACGGATCCAGATGAACCGCCAGCGTTCGAACGACGTGGAGATTGCCAAGTCGAACATCGTGTTAGTTGGCCCCACCGGTTCCGGCAAAACCTTGCTGGCGCAGACCCTGGCCCGGATCCTCGATGTTCCGTTCGCGATCGTGGATGCCACCACGCTCACCGAAGCAGGCTACGTGGGCGAAGATGTAGAGAATATCATCCTGCGTCTGCTACAGAATTCCGATTGGGATGTGCAGCGCTGCCAGCAGGGCATCATCTACATTGACGAGATCGACAAGATCAGCCGGAAGGACGAAAATCCCTCGATTACCCGTGATGTTTCGGGCGAGGGCGTGCAGCAGGCGCTCCTGAAGATCCTCGAAGGGACCATTGCCAACGTTCCCCCGCAGGGCGGACGGAAGCATCCGCATCAGGAGTTTACTCCCGTCGATACGACCAATATTCTTTTCATTTGCGGCGGGGCGTTTGTTGGCCTCGAGAAGATCGTCGGCCAGCGGCTGGGAAAGAAGACCATCGGGTTTATTGACCCCGCGGATGCCGCCGGCAAGGCCCCCGTAGCGGCTGCGCGCGACACTCGCTTGCTGGCGGAAATGCAGCCGCAGGATCTGATTCGCTTCGGGTTTATCCCGGAGTTGATTGGCCGGTTGCCGGTTGCCGCGGTTCTCGACGACCTCGACAAGGCTGCCATGGTGCAGATCCTGACGAAGCCAAAGAATGCGCTGATGCGTCAATATCAGAAGTTGTTCGAGTTTGAGAACGTCAAACTGAAGTTCAGCGAGGATGCGCTGGAGGCGATCGCGCAAATGGCGCTGGAGCGGAAATTGGGCGCTCGCGGCCTTCGGATGATTCTTGAAGATCTGATGCTGGATCTGATGTACTACGTGCCTTCGTACAAGAAAATCAAAGAGTTTGTCGTGACGAAGGAAATGGTGGTCTCACGGAATATCAACCTCGGCCTTTTGGAAAAGGCCGGTTAGCGATACAATCGAAGACAAGCATCCCAGGCTCCTCTCCTCGACAACCGTCTCGATTCGGCGGATAGCATCCCGATTCTGGCGCAATCCCAATTCGTCTGTGGAATAACATGGCAGGTCCAAAAGAAAAACCAGATACCAAACGGCTCCCCATGATGCCCGTTCGCGACGTCGTGATCTTTCCGTTCATGATGACGCCCTTCGTCGTGGGACGTGAATCCAGCGTTCGCGCCCTCGAAGATGCCCTGGCGGGGGAGAAAAAGCTCTTTCTGGCCACCCAGCACGATGCCTCGATCGACGAGCCCAATCCGGATGAAATCTACAAAGTGGGCACCGTCGTGAGCATCGTCCAGAGCCTGCGTCTTCCCGACGGCAACATCAAGGTGCTTGTGGAAGGCATCGAGCGGGCCCGGATTGTGAGCGTGTCCGACGAGGATGGCTACTACCGCGCGGTGGTGCGGACGGCTGCGTCCAAAGTGGAAACGAGCACGGCGCTGACGGCGCTCGTAAGCCGCGTCACGGGCCTCTTCGAACAGTACGTCAAGCTCAGCCAGAACCTGAATTACGAGTCGATGATCGCCGCCATCCGCGTGGACGAGCCTAACAAACTGGCCGACACCATCGGTGCGAATCTGCAACTGACCATCGAAGAGAAACAGGAATTGCTCGAAATCTTCGATCCGCTCGAGCGACTGAACCGCGTCGCGGAAATGCTGGATATCGAGATCGAAAAGCTGAATGTCGATCGAACCATCCAGGGCCGCGTCAAGCGCCAGATGGAGCGCGCGCAAAAGGAATACTACCTCAACGAGAAGATCAAGGCGATCCAGAAGGAACTTGGCCGGGGCGAGAAGAGCGAAATCGACGAGTTGAAGGCCAAGATCGAAGCGGCCGGCATGACCAAGGACGCGAAAAGCAAGTCCCTGGCGGAGCTGAAACGCCTCGAAAACATGCCGCCGATGTCCGCCGAATCCACCGTTTCGAGGAATTACCTCGATTGGATGCTGGCGGTGCCGTGGGAGAAGAAGAGCAAGGAGATCCGCGACCTCAACCACGCGCAGAAAGTGCTCGAAAGCGACCACTACGGCCTCGAAAAGATCAAGGAACGCATCCTCGAGTTCCTCGCCGTGCGTCACCTCGTGAAGAACCCGAAGGGTTCGATCCTCTGTTTTGTCGGCCCTCCCGGCGTCGGCAAGACCTCGCTCGGCATGTCCGTGGCCAAGGCGACGGGACGCCAGTTCGTACGGCTTTCGCTCGGCGGCGTTCGCGACGAAGCCGAGATTCGCGGCCATCGCCGTACGTATATCGGAGCCTTGCCCGGCCAGGTTCTCCAGATGATGAAGAAGGCGGGCACCGTGAACCCGGTGTTCATGCTGGACGAAATCGACAAGATGTCGACGGACTTCCGGGGCGATCCGTCGGCGGCGCTTCTTGAGGTGCTCGATCCGGAACAGAACACCTCCTTCATGGATCACTACCTCGACGTCGAGTACGATCTCAGCAACGTGTTCTTCATTGCGACCGCCAACGTGCTGCACACCATCCCCCCGGCACTGCAGGACCGCATGGAAGTCATTCGCCTCTCGGGCTATACCGAGCTCGAGAAGATGGAGATTGCCAAGCGCTTTCTGGTGCCCAAGCAGACGCTTGAAACCGGGCTCAAGAAGGAGCAGATCGAATTCCGAAGCGAAGGGCTGAACCTGATCGTTCGCGACTATACGCGGGAATCCGGTGTGCGTAACCTGGAGCGGGAAATCGGTAATGTCTGCCGGAAGGTTGCTCGCGAAGTCGTGAATGCGCAAACGGCGGCGAAAGACGGCGTGAAGAGCAAATCGGCGAAACACCCCAAGGTGATTGTCGATGCCGCGCGCGTGAGCAAGTTGCTCGGTCCGGCCAAGTTCCGCGATCTCGGAGCGGAGCGCAAGAACGAGGTCGGCTCCACCACCGGCTTGGCGTGGACGGAAGTGGGAGGGCAGATCCTCACCACGGAAGCGACGGTGATGGATGGGCGCGGTAAGCTGACGACCACCGGGAAACTGGGCGACGTCATGCAGGAATCCGCGCAGGCGGCCATGAGTTATATCCGCTCACGGGCCCAATCGCTGGGAATCCCCAAGGATTTTTACCGGCACCTCGATATCCACATCCATGTGCCGGAGGGGGCAATTCCCAAGGACGGCCCTTCGGCGGGAATCACGATCGCCACAACGCTTTGCAGCGCGCTCACCAGGATTCCCGTGCGCGGAGACGTTGCCATGACGGGCGAAATCACGCTGCGCGGACGGGTTCTCCCTATCGGCGGCATGAAAGAAAAACTCCTGGCGGCGCACCGGTACGGGATCACGGAAGTGATTCTGCCCAAGGACAACGAAAAAGATCTGCCCGAAGTGCCGGAATACATTAGCAAGGAAATGCGTCTTCACTTTGTGGACTCCATGGACGAAGTGCTGAAGCTGGCGCTGGAACGGGATTTGGAGCCGATGCCGTTGCCGGCCGTTGCCGGTGCCGTCGAGACGGTGACGGGACACATCGAAGAGAAGCTCATGCACTAGGCCGGGCGGCGTCGCCGGAGTCTTGCGGTTCGCAATTCTCCGGAACCTGCCCGGGAGCCGATTCCTGAATTTGATATTGAAAACGGAATTCATTGTTGGTGCAACCAGCCCCTCGCAATTCCCGCGGGACGCCAAACCGGAGTTTGCGTTCCTTGGGCGAAGCAATGTGGGCAAGTCCAGCCTGTTGAACGCGCTGGCGGGGAACCAGAAGGTTGCTTTCACCAGCAGCCGCCCGGGATGCACGCAGCAGATTAACTTCTTCGACGCGGAAGGCCAGATCCGCCTGGTTGACCTGCCCGGCTATGGGTACGCGAAAGCGCCCAAGGCCCTGCAGGCGGATTGGTCGACGCTGATCGAAACGTACCTTGACGAACGCGAATGCCTGCGGCTTTGCATTTGCATTCTCGACGTTCGCAGAGGCTGGATGGAATCGGACCGCACCTTGAGGGAGTGGTTGGATTTCAAACGGCGGCCCTATCTGGTGGTAGCCACCAAAATCGACAAGCTTCGCACCGTCAATGAGGTGAAGCGCGGGATCAAGTTGATCCAGGATGAGGTTCCCGGCAGGGACGTCATCGCATTTTCCGCCCGCAAAGGGCAAGGAGTGAAGGAACTTTGGCAAGCGATCTGGAAAACCAAGAGCAACCGGTAAGGGCTGGGATCGAGGCGGAAGACGAGAGTACTCCGAAACCCTCGAAGGAGGCCGTTTCCGCCATGCCTGAAGTGTCAAATGGCGCACCCCGCCGTCGCGCCGGTTCCCACGGGCGGCGCGACGGGGGCGATGGGCCGCCCCCCCGCGGGCGTGCCGAGCGTGAGCAGGCCGCGAAAGATCAGAGCGGCCCCCCCACGCTCGACCTCGTGGAACTCAAGGACATGAGTATCCAGAACCTCAACCAGATCGCCAAGGATCTGGGTGTGGCGGGCGCCGCCGGCATGCGCAAGCAGGAATTGATCTTCAAGATTCTGCAGACGCAGGCGGAGAAGAGCGGGCTGATCTTCTCCGAAGGCGTGCTCGAATGCCTTCCGGACGGTTTCGGCTTCTTGCGCGCGCCCGAGTACAACTATCTGCCGGGGCCCGACGACGTCTACGTTTCGCCCTCGCAGATCCGTCGCTTCGATCTGCGTACCGGCGATACCATTTCCGGACAGATCCGTCCGCCCAAGGAAGGCGAGCGCTATTTCGCCCTCATCAAGGTGGACGCAATCAACTTTGAACCGCCTGAGGAAGCTCGTAACAAAATCTTCTTCGATAACCTGACGCCGCTTTACCCCGAAGAGCGTCTGCGTCTCGAAACCGGAAAAGAAAACTATTCGGGCCGCATCATGGACCTGCTCACCCCCATCGGCAAGGGGCAGCGCGGCCTGATCGTCGCCCCGCCGCGAACCGGTAAGACGATGCTGCTGCAAAGCATCGCCAATTCGATCACAACCAACCACCCGGAAGTGGCGCTCATCGTCCTGCTCATCGACGAACGGCCGGAAGAAGTTACCGACATGCAGCGCTCCGTGCGCGGCGAGGTGATCAGTTCCACCTTCGATGAGCCGGCCACGCGCCACGTGCAGGTTGCCGAGATGGTGATCGAGAAGGCCAAGCGCCTCGTCGAGCATAAGCGTGATGTCGTGATCGTGCTCGATTCAGTTACCCGTTTGGCACGCGCCTACAACACCATCGTCCCCCCGTCGGGCAAGGTCCTCTCGGGCGGCGTGGATTCGAATGCGCTCCAGCGCCCCAAGCGTTTCTTCGGTGCGGCGCGCAATATCGAGGAAGGCGGCTCGCTCACCATCATCGCCACCGCGCTGATCGATACCGGTAGCCGCATGGACGACGTGATCTTCGAAGAGTTCAAGGGCACGGGCAATATGGAAATTCACCTTGACCGCAAACTCGTCGATAAGCGTGTCTTCCCCGCTATCGATATCAACAAGAGCGGTACCCGCAAGGAAGAACTCCTCATGCCGAAGGACGAACTCAATCGCGTCTGGATTCTGCGGAAGGTGCTCAATCCGCTCTCGGCAGTCGAAAGTATGGAATTGCTGCTCGACAAACTGGCCAAGACCAAGAGCAACGCGGAATTCCTGAACGCCATGAACGGTTAAACGCCGGCATCGGTCTGGGCGCGGCTCAAAAGAAAACGGGCGGCATCTTCCTCAGGAGGATGCCGCCCGTTCTGCGTTCCCCACAAGGGCGCGAAGAGTAGCCGCCCGGTACACCCCACCGTTGCCGTCTATTGCTTCCAGCCGCCGCCCAGCGCGTTATAAAGTTGCACCGCCGCCAGCCGCTCGCCCAGCTCCGCTTGGGCCAGCCCGATCTCGGCGTCGAAGAGATTCGTCTGGCTTTGAAGCACTTCGAGATACGTCGTGGCACCGCCCTTATAGCGGATCTCGGATAGCGAAGCCGCACGCGATGCCGCCTGCTGCAGCGCTTCCTGCCGTTCTCGAAACTCCCGATTTTTCACCGTCGCCACCAGGGCGTCGGAAACCTCGCGGAATGCCTCCTGGATGCTCTGCCGATACGTCGCCGCGAGCTCCTCCTTCCGGGCCTCGCTCAAGCGCACGCCGGAGCGAATCCGACCGAACTCGAACACCGGCTGCGCCAGGTTCACTCCGGCGTTGTACACCTTCGAATCGAAGAGGTTGTCGATCCCATAGGCCTGGTAGCCTCCGCTTCCGGTCAAGGAAATCTGAGGGAACCATGCCGCCTTGGCCACGCCGATGCGGGCGTTCGCGGCAATCAGTTGCCATTCCGCCGCCTGAATATCCGGACGGCGCTCCAGCAGCGAGGAAGGCAGGCCGGCGGGTACGGCGGGTGGCGGCAGTTGCTCCGTCAGCCGGAATCCCCGTTCAATCTCGCCCGGATTCCGCCCCAGCAGAATGCTCAGCAGATTCTCCTGTTGCGCAACCCGCTTTTCGAGGTCGGGGATCCGCGTGGCGGCTTGCTCCACCAGAATCTCCGCCTGATGCACATCCATGAGAGAGATCGCGCCCCCCTTTTCGAGGGTGCGGTTCAAGGCGAGAGACTCTCTTCGCGCGGATAGAGTCCGCTGCGAGATCTCCAGTTCCAGATCCAGTTCGCGGAGGGAGAAATACGCGGCTGCTACGTTGGCGACCAGCGTCGCTACCACCGCCTTCTGTCCCCATTGCGTTGCCGTCAACTCGGCCCGCGCCGCTTCGGTCGCCTTCCGGTAGCGTCCCCAGAAATCGAGCTGCCAAACCGCGGAGAGCGTCAATCCGGCGCTGGTCGATTCAAACCCGGGGAATACACTCAATCCAGCGCTTTTCTGCCTCGCGACGGTCGCGCTCGCGCCGATGGAGGGGAACTGGTCCGCCCGCGTGATGCCCGCTTGCGCCTGCGCTTGCGCCACGCGAGCGGCCGCGATCTCCATACTGGGGCTGCCGTCGAGTGCCGCGCGGATCAGCTTTTGCAGGGCTTCATCCTGGAACAGCTTCCACCATTCGGTGTCGCCCAGCGATTCCGGCGAGGCCGCGGTCGCCGCGCTTCCTCGGTACTGGTCCGGCGTCGCGATCGCGGGCCGTTGATATTTCGGCCCCATCGTGCAACCCACACTGAACGCGCACGCACCGGCTAGCAGAAGCACGCCGCGTCGCCGAAGAATCGCGCCGCTCATGCCGGGTCTCCTTCCTCGAGCAAGGTGGCCGCCTTCTTCTTCCTCGAAAAACGCGCCATCAGCCGTTCGACGAACACAAAGCACACCGGGATCAGAAAGATCGCAATGATCGTTGCCGCAAGCATGCCGCCGATGACGGCTGAACCCAGCACCTGCCGTGAGACCGCGCCGGAGCCGCTTGCGATCGCCAGCGGCACGCAGCCAAGAATGAAGGCGAACGCCGTCATCAGAATCGGGCGCAACCGCAGCCGTGCCGCTCGAAGTGCCGCATCCACAATGCTGCTGTCGCCGCTCTCATAGTCTCTCTTGGCATACTCCACAATCAGAATCGCGTTCTTCGCGGAAAGGCCGATAAGCATCACAAGCCCGATCTGCGCGTAGACGTCATTCTCGAAGCCGCGTACCCAGAGCGCAAGAAACGCGCCCAGCACCGCCACCGGCGTCACCAGCAGCACGCTGAACGGCAGTGACCAGCTTTCGTATTGCGCTGCGAGAATCAGGAAGACGAAGAGAATCGAGAGGCCGTAAATCGTAACCGGCGAGATCCCCTCGGCGGCCCGCTTCTCCTGGTACGACATGCCGCTATAATCGAAGCCCATCTGCGCGGGCATCGTCCGCGCGAATGTCTCCTCCAGGGCCTCCATCGCCTGTCCGGAACTGTAGCCGGGGGCAGCCGATCCGTAGATCTGCGTAGCCCGGTATTCGTTGAAGCGGAAGTTGTACTCCGGGCCGGTGCGCTGACTGACCTCGGCGAAGGCGCTCAGCGGCACCATGCCGCCGGCGGAATTCCGCACATAGAACTGTGACACGTCCTCCGCCCTCATTCGGTACTCGCCCTCGGCCGCTACATAAACCTGCCACTGCCGGCCGAAGCGGTTGAAATAGTTGACGAGGGAGCCACCCATAAAGGTTTGCAGCGTGTTGTAAATGCTGCCGATATCGACGCCCTGGCGCGCGGCCTTTTCGCGGTCCACATTCACGTAAAGCTGCGGGATATCGGGCAGATAGGAAGAGCTGACTCCCGCCAGTTCCTTCCGCTGCCGGATTGCGTTCATGAAGGTATTTACGTTCGCGGTAAACTCCGCCGGATCGCCCCCGGAACGATCCTCGAGAATGAAGGTGAAGCCGCCCGTGTTTCCCACTCCGGGAATCGGCGGCGGCGCCAGCGGAAAGGCGATCGCGTCGGGCACCTGCGAGATGGCGCCCATTACGGCGCCCTGGATGGCCTTGAACTGAAGGTGTGGCGCCTTGCGTTCGCTCCAGTCGTCGAGCGTGATCCAGAACACGCCGTTATACGTATTCATCACGCCGCCAAGCAGGTCGAATCCCGAAACGCTCACGATGTTGGCAATGCCGGGAATGCCCTTAATGCGATCCCCGATCTTCTGCGCCGCCTCGCTGGTTCGCTCGAGTGAGGAGGCATGTGGCATCTGCATCACCAACAGCAAATAGCCCTGGTCTTCATCGGGAAGGAATGAGGTTGGCAGGCTCGCCCCGACGCCGACGCCCAGCACCGTCACCGCCGCAAGCAGGCCAAGACTAAGTGCCATCTTCCGGATCATGCCGCGGCTGATTGCGATGTAGCGGTCCGTTCCTGCCTTGAACGAACGATTGAACCACTCAAAAAACCATTCAAAGCGGCCATGCGAAGCCTTATTGCGGCTCAGCAGCAGCGTACACATCGCGGGGCTCAGAGAGAGCGCGTTGAACGCGGAGATCGCCACGGAAATCGCAATGGTAATCGCGAACTGCTGATAGAGGCGCCCGGTGATGCCGGGGATAAATGCCGTGGGCACGAAGACCGCGGCCAGAATCAATGCGATTGCAACCACCGGTCCGGATACTTCCCTCATCGCTTGCAGCGACGCTTCCCGCGGCGAAAGGCCTTTCTCGATGTGGTGCTCCACAGCCTCCACCACTACAATCGCGTCGTCCACCACGAGGCCGATGGCCAGCACCATGCCGAAAAGGGAGAGCGTATTCACGGAAAAGCCCAGCAGCGGAAACACAATAAAAGTTCCCACCAGCGATACCGGAACCGCCAGCATTGGAATCAGCGTCGCCCTCCAGCTTTGCAGGAACAGGTAGACGACCAGCACCACCAGCAGAAGCGCGATCCCGAGCGTTTCCACGATCTCGTAGATGCCCTGGGTAATGTTCTTTGTCGTATCCAGGGTCAGTATTAGCGCCACGCCTTTCGGGAAACGCGCTTCGAGTTCCTTCAGCTTCGCCTTCACTCCAAGCGCGGTATCGACGGCATTGGAGCCAGGCAACTGGTAAATCGCCAGCGCGGTCGAGGCGCGGCCGTTCGACCGGGTCACCGTGTCGTAGCTCTGCGAGCCCATCTCCACGCGCGCCACATCCCCAAGACGCAGCGTGGAGCCATCGCGCTCGGAGCGCAGAATGATCCTCTCAAACTCTTCCGGAGTGGTGAACCGCCCCTGGGCCATCACCGTCAACGTGAATTGCTTCCCCGGCGGGCCCGGTTCCGCGCCGATCTTTCCCGCGGGATTCACGCGGTTCTGTTCCTGGATTGCGTTGATGACGTCGGAAACGGTGACGCCGAGCTTCGCGAGTTGGTCCGGCTTCACCCAGACGCGCATGGCATATTGGCCGGCGCCGAAAACCTGCACGCGGCCCACTCCGGCCACCCGTGTCAGTTCATCCACCATGCTGATATTGGCGTAGTTCGTCAGGAAGATGGGGTCCCGCGAGTCATCCGGTGAAATCAAGTTGATGAACATCAGCGGAGAGCTTAGAGACTTCTGCACCACCAGCCCCGTCATGTTCACTTCGGCGGGAAGCTGCGGAGCGGCCTGGGATGTGCGCAGCTGAGTGAGGATCTGGTTGACGTCCGGATCCGTCTCGATGTCGAAGGTCACCGTGATGCTGGCCATGCCATTGTTCGCCGACGTCGACGTCATGTACTGCATGTGATCGACGCCCGTGACCTGCTGTTCAATCGGTGCGGTCACCGATTCCTCGATGGTCTTGGCGTCGCCGCCGGGAAACATCGCCGAAATCATAATTTGCGGCGGCGTGATATCGGGAAACAGCGCAACGGGGAGCCTTTGCAATACGACAATCCCCACGATCACCATCACGATGGAAATCACCATCGCGACGATTGGCCGGTCAATAAAAAATCTGGACACGCTTAGTTCGCCTTCCTTCCGGCGGAGTCGCCGGATGCCGCGGGCTTGGCGACAACCGTGGAGCCGTTGAACGCTTTTCCGACGCCTTCCACCACGACGTTCTCTCCGGCTTGCAGGCCCTTCTCAACGATGTAGCGCGTTCCGATTGCCGGCCCAAGCGTCACCATGCGGATCTGCACCTTCCGGTCCGCCCCGACGACGGCCACCTGCGGCTTGCCCTGGACTTCCGTGACGGCGCGCTGCGGGATCAGCAATGCGTCGCGGACTTCCGCCGATACCGTCCGGATTCGGCCGAACTGTCCCGGCCGCAGGATGTTGCCGGGGTTGGGGAACTCGGCGGCAATCCGGATGGTCCCGGTATTCGCATCCACTTCGCGATCCGCGAAGATCACCCGGCCGCGATGCGGGTACACCGTTCCGTTGGTCAGGATCAGCTCGAGCGAGCCTTTGCCGCCCTGGAGCAAATTCAAGCCCTTCTCCGCACCGGAAAGACCGGTGAGCTCAAGGTATTCCCTTTCGCTGATGGGGAAGTAGACCCGGATGGGGTTTACGCTGGAAACCGTCGTCAGCACGGTATCCGTCTTGACCAGGTTCCCGACTTGTGTCCGCGCCACTCCGGCCACGCCGTCGATAAGCGATTCGACATTGGTGAAACCCAGATTCAGTTCGGCTTGCTCCGCGTTCGCCGCGGCCGCTTTCACCGCCGCTTGCGCCGTCTTTACGGCCGCCCGGCTGGTTGCCACCTTCGCTCTCCCCGCCTGATGAGCGGCTTGTGCCGCCGCCAGCGCCTGAAGTTCCGTGTCAAGCTGGCTTTGCGAGACCGCGCGTGCCGCCACCAGCGGTTCGTCGCGCTTGACGTCGATTTCCGCCTTGCGCAACTGCGCCGCGATCTGCGTCAGTTCGCTCTCCGCCTGCAGAACCGCGCTCTCGGCCTGCGCCACTTCGCTTTCGGATTGCGCCTGCACGGCCCGAGCCTGGTCGAGAGCCGCCCGCAATGGCCGCGGATCGATCTCAAATAGCGTCTGACCCTTACGAACAAACGACCCCTCGCGATACGTCTGCCTCACCAAATAGCCGGTCACTTGCGGCTGAATCTGAGCGTTGACGCTGCCGTCCACCGTGGCGACCCACTCGGTGTGCAATTCGACGCTTTCCTTTGCTACCGGCGTCACTTCCACGGTCGGAAGGGGCATGCCTTGCTGGCCCGCCGGGGCGGAACTCGATCCGCATCCAGCAGCCAGAGCCGAGAGCAAAACCACGCTCGCAAACAGTGGCCCGCGTCCGCCGCGGAGAAACCCGCCCCCCATTGCGCGGTCTGAAACGTGCGCTCCAGTTTCCTCTTCGTGTCGGAGTTGCATTCGCCGGCCTCCTGCCGAATCTCGCATTCTAACGGCCATCTGTTCTGAGATCATCGTCCTGAACTCCCTGCTCCGGCTGTTCCCGCGTCGAGAATCCGCCGGCTGTTTCGGGCCGCCCGCCGCCATCGTCGGTCCCGGCCAAGCGGAGCAGCAACTCCACCATCTCGTCAAAACTTGCCGGCTTCGCTTCGGCCGCCGTCGACGCAAGCCAGATGCCATCTCCCACATACCGCACCAGATTGGCGATGGCCGGGTTCAGGCCATCCTGCTCCACGCGGTGCATCCAGCGCTCCTTGTAGCTCCTCACCAAACGCACCGTGGAGGGAATGGCTCGAAACTGATGCAGAAATGTAAGGCAGTCGTCGCCGGTTGGACCAAAGCTTTCAACGCAGGCGCGGAGATAGGCTCGCGTGTAGGCGCCGGGAGTGGCGGGGTCTTCCTGCTGGAGCCGCGCAACCTCCTCCTCAAAGGAATCGAGATCGTGGGCGAACGCCGCGAGCAGAAGCGCCTCCTTGCTCGGGAAATGATGCAGCACTCCGCCCTTGCTGAGCGCGGCGGATTTCGCGACCTCATCGATCGTCAACGCACCCGCGCCTTCTTCGGAAACGATGCGGGCCACCGATTGGAGGATCGCCTCTTTCGTCGCTTCCGCTTGCCTCGCCGCGGTGCCGGTACGGGTGCGCGGATCCTCGCCTCTCTCCAGACTCATTCTTCTTCCGAGTGGCCAACCGTCCAGTCGGTCGGTCCAATCTTGACCATAATCTCTCGCCACCCTCGCTGTCAATCGACGTATGCCGGAATCGGTCCCCCTTGACGCTGGATCGGGTCACCCGGCGGAGTCTGGCGCTACAACACGCGATGCGTGACATAGTGGACATTCACTGCCCGGTCTTCGCGTCCTTGTATCTCCACCAGTACCTGCACTCCCTTCGAATCGTCCCGGAGTTTGCCGGCCAGACGCCCTTCGAGATCGCGCAGGGAAGCCTCCGAGGTGATGTACATAACGGCTCCCTGGGTTGCCCAGGATTCGATGCCGCTTATCAGTAATACCCGCCCTCCCGTTTCCGGTTTGGTCCAGTAGGAGACCAGGCCGTAAGAACGGCTTACTCCGCCGGAAGTGGCGGGGAGATAGGCATCCGCTTCTCCATCCTGGCGCTCCACGGGTACGAAGGCGCCACCACCCTGGTATCTCGGTACGAACGCCCGTGGGAGGGAGAGAAGATCGAGGACGGTCTGGAAGCGAAACGACGACACGAGAATCAGATTCCGGTCGCGAATCGAATCTGGCGAGAGAACTTGCACATTCTCAAGGGCGGAGGAAGCGCCTTGAAACGTGACGAACTGCGTCATCCGGTAGATTCCCAGAATCTCGCCGACTCCGGTGTAAGTGTTGGGCGCGGGTGTAAGGTACTGGCCTAAGGCATGCGTATGCTTCTGGATTCTCTCCCTCGCGGCCGGATCCTCCGCGCTGTTGATGTCGATATCGCGAAGATACAATCCGCCGCCGCGGAAGAACTGCGGGCACCCGAAAGCCAATTGGATCGGCCGCTCGCCTTCGAGCAAGGGCCCCCAGATCAAGGGGCTCGCCCTCCTGGCCGCGAACGAAAACGGCTCTCCGTCAAGAGTCGTGGCGGGCTTGGGCGGTGACTTCCGAATGAGTTGAGTGACGCCTGCCATCGCGACGCCGGCCACGAACCCGCCGCCGGCCTTCAGCCAGCCGCGCCGTGCCGGAGGCCGTTCCAAGGGTGGAGCGGGGAGATCCTCAACGGATGGAGGTTCCGGTTCCGACAGAGGAGCGGGCAGAAATCGGGGCACATATCCGCCCTTGGGCAAATCGATTCGAATCGGCTCCCCTTCGCCACTCTTTGCATAATATGTAGCCAACCGCTTACGCAGGATGGAGGCCTGCACGCGGACGATGGCGTCCGTTCGCGGATCGTAGGATTCTCCTCGCCGGAACACGTCTCGTCCGAGGGAATACTCCTTCAGGTTGTCCTCCCGGCCTTCCAGTACGGATGTCACCAAATGGGTCAAGAACTGGCGCAGTTGATGTGCGTTGACGAAGGGAGGACTTTCGAGGATTCGACCCAAATGCGCGGAAATCTCCTCGGGATTCGGCCTGGAAATCTCGGCTTGGATACGTTCGCCGTCGTCTGCCGCGTGCTCGGTCATTCCGGGGTAACCCACTGATAACACAGCAGGGATAACCGTTAAGAGACCCTCTCTAACTCCCTGCTTCCCCCGATTGTAGCGCAATCATCTGGATAAGCAATTTACCTTCTGCTTCAGAATGTTCCATTTCCGTTTGTTGGGAGTACAGAGTTTCATGCGAATTCGCTCATCACGGGTCTTTCCTCTTATTTGCTTCTGTCTGCTTGCTCTGGTTGCAACGCTCTCCGGCCAATCCCCCCAGGGTGCCATCTCCGGCACGGTCACTGACGGCCAGGGGAGCGCGGTGCCGGGCGCGGATGTCGTTGCCCGCAACCTGGGCACCAACCTTTCGTTCAAAGCCACCACCGGACCGAATGGTTCTTACGCTCTCCCCATCCTGCCCATCGGCGACTACGAGGTAACGGCCAATTTCACTGGCTTCAAGACCTTCGTCCGTACCGGCATTCGCCTTGAAGTCTCGCAGCGGCTGCGGCTCGACATCCCTCTCGAACTGGGCCAGGTCTCGGAAGTGGTCGAGGTGAAGGCCGAGATTGCGCGTGTCCAAACCGAGGATTCAAACCTCGGTACCGTGGTCGAGAGTAAGCGCATCGCCGAACTCCCGCTCAACGGGCGTCACGTCTTTAATCTGGTGAAAATCGTTCCCGGCGTGCAGCCCCGTGAAAACGGCACCGACGGTTTCGCCGAAATTAGCAATCAGGTGTTTTCCCAGATCCGCATCAACGGCGGCCCCGCATTCGGGAACCAGTTCTTCCTGGATGGCGGCGTGAACAGCGCGCCCGTTCACAATGAGATTGCCGTCGTGCCGATGGCCGACGCCGTGGAAGAGTTCAAGGTGGAAACCAGTTCCCTGAAAGCGGAGTACGGGCAAACCAGCGGCGGCGTGGTGAACGTCGTCACCAGAGGCGGGACGAACGAATTGCGAGGGTCGCTCTACGAGTTCCTTCGCAACGGGTAGTGTCCTGATTTTTGTGTAAGTCTTCGTTCTCCGCTAAGGGTTTTTGGTTCTTCCTCTCCAAGAGGAAGTGTTCTTGAGCATAGCAAGGCAGGCG
>JACTMJ010000029.1 GCA_014584705.1 Acidobacteriota bacterium
TCCACGCGGCGTTGGACGTCGCCGTCCAGGAACAGTTCGAAGCGCTGACGACATTCACACCCGTCGTTCCGCCCGAGTTCCCAAGCGACGCGGACGTGCTGCTCAACGAATACGTGCAAGGTGCCGCCGACTGCTGCACCGTGAACGTCTGCCCGGCGATGGTCACCGTTCCCGTGCGCGAAGACGTCGACGTATTCTGCGCAATCGAGAGGCTCACCGTGCCATTTCCAGATCCACTCGCTCCGCCAGTCACCGTGATCCACGCGGCATTGGACGTCGCCGTCCAGGAACAGTTCGAAGCGCTGAACACGTTCACCGCCGTCGTCCCGCCCGAATTCCCGAGCGACGCGGACGTGCCGCTGATCGAATACGTGCAGGGCGCCGCCGCTTGCTGCACCGTGAACGTCTGCCCGGCAATCGTCACCGTTCCCGTGCGCGAAGACGTCGACGTGTTCTCCGCAATCAAGAGGCTCACCGTGCCATTTCCAGATCCGCTCGCTCCGCCCGTCACCGTGATCCATGCGGCGTTCGATGTAGCGGACCACGAACAACCGGATCCGGAAGTGACCCCAATGCCCGTCGTGCCGCCCGCGCTGCCAAAGGAAGAAGAACCGCTGCTTAGCGCATAGGAACAGGTTCCCGTGGGCGCACTTCTCCATGCAGCCGCCGCGGTCCGAACTTCTTCCAGGGTGCGAGCGGCATCGCTGACGTCGGTGATTCCCACGGGAATTCCGGAATAGGTCACTCGCGGGTTAGAGAAATAGTTGATCGGCGTGCATCCGCCGCAATCCGACGAGTACGCCATGATCGTGAAGAACTTCGGATCGAGCGTCTTTTGCTGATAGCCCACCGAGTGAATGTACAGGCCGCCGTACTTCCCACCGTGGTCCACATCATGGTTCAACCCCAAGTTGTGTCCGGCTTCGTGAGGAAAGGTGAGGGAGCTTCCGCCCGCATAGCCTTGATGCACCACCGAAAACGCATATGGTCCGAAATTTGACGGGCTGTTTCCCAGCATGTACGCCATGCCCACGGTGAAGCTGCCCGAATTGGGCAGTGGCGGGTTAACGAACAGGGACACCATATCCGCACCGTATTGGTCACGGAGATTATGTACTTCGTCGATGAAGCCATCATCGGTTTTCTGAAGCGCCGAGAGTGTGGAACTGTAGCTCATCGTGCTCTGGGTATCGTCGAAACTCACTTCCACCGCATGAACAAGCCGGAAAGTCATCGCAACCTGGCTGTTCGCTAGGCCCGCGTTGCTCTCCGCGAAAACCTGATTGATGTGCGCCAGCATCCCCGATGCTCCGCCACGCGCCTCCCGCGCTCTCGCGGTGTAAGCCACCATCACGTCGACAACGGAACTGCCGCCCGCGAGATTGGCATATTGAGACAGATCCGTGCCTTTCGCGGACCGGAAACTCTCAGGTTGAAGCGGTTGCTCGGATTCTTCGGGAATCAGGAAGTCGGGTTCACCGTGCGAGTACCCACGAAAGCGGCATTGCTCCACATCTCCGACGCCACTCTCGGGAACAAAGATCTGATAGAACTCCCCGCTGGCCAACCGCACAGACCCGGCCATCGCCCCCCGGTAAATCGTGAGGATCGCCTGCCCATCGTGGTTGTAGCCGACAGGGCCCGCAAGCACTTGGCCCACGCCATCGTCCGTGGGGCGCGCCGATTCCACGAAAAACGGAAGCGCCGTGTCCTCGAACAGGTTGAGTTCGGTTGATGGCAGTGCGATGCTGCGAACATCGGCCTTCGTGCGGGCCGACGCAATCAGTTCCTTCAAGGATGCCGCGTCGAGGCCAATGGGGCGGCTCCGCAATCTCTCCACCGGATCAAACGGAGACGAAATGACGTCGGCCGTGGCCGTTGCGGACAACGGAGACTGGAACAGCGATCGGGAATTGGCTTGAGCGAGGCTGGCTCCACAGATCAGGACCAGGAAAAGAAATAGAGCAAAACTGCGTCTAACATGAGAAAGTGCAATCGTTAAATTTCCCGATTCCCTTGGAAATCGAGAGAGAATGAAGTCGGCAACCTGCATTGAGAATCTTCTCCGATGGTCTTTGAGTTCTCATCGGACCGCTCCAGAAGTACCTGAAACGCTCGCCAAAAACCTTCTCCATTCTTATCCAAAATGCTCACATAGAAGCCTTGCGGGTACTGGCAGTACCATTACATCTCTGACCAAATTTGTTTTGAGTTGTAACCAAAACTATCCTGTTGGATACAATTTTAGAAAATGTAAACATTTTATGGAAGTATCTCGTTAGCCGTCAATACGTCTATTGAGCGACATCTCTCATTATCGAGCAATGACCTGTGAGACCCGGCGAGTTGCACTTTCTGGTATTTTCCGAATTAAATTTCGGGATCAACTAGCTGAAATTGAGGCACTTCTCGCTGATCCGCATTGGACTGGCAACTGAGCTTACATAGTACTCTTGAAACCAGGTGAAACAATTTATTTCGATGATAAGGATATACTTACATACCCTTCGCCTGAGAGCGAATCTCGAAGTGGTTACATTGTCGATACTTTCTTGCCATGGGAGGTTTACGGGGGCAGATCGGCTAAACTACCAACGGCGAACACAAGGGGAAAACATCGCACATGCTTGGTATGTTCCACAACTTCTATGGCTTCCTTGCTGGAGCCGGGAAAGGAGGCGCATCCAAATCCGGGAGGATGATCGAACGGAGGCGTGAGATCCGAACGGTATCGCTGCGATTGCAACATGCCTCGATTGCCCCAGGGATCAGAGATATCCAGAGACCGGGGATATCCGGTGTTCGGAGCAGTCGAGACGTTTCCGCGCGTCCAGGCCGGATTCCATGAGCCGGAAAATGCATCGCCCGGCTTCCAAACAGAATGGTTCCTTGTCGCGTCGGCTGTTCCTGATTGAGGAGCGATTCTAGTACGCTATTAGCTTCGGAGGAACAAATGGCACTGTACCGTCTACCCACCAGACGCGGGTTTCTGCGTCAATCCATCGGGTCGGCCGCGGCGGCGGCGGGCCTCGCTGCAATGGCTGGGCAAGCCCGGGCGCAAGCGCCGCGCGCTCGCTGGGCCCTTCTTTCCGACATTCACATCCCCACCGACCCACTGAACGAGTATCGTGGCTTCCGCCCCTATGAGAACCTCAAGCGGATCGCACCTGTTGTTGCGGAGTCCGGCGTGGATGGCGCACTCGTGAACGGCGATATCGCGCGTCTCGAAGGTCTGCCGGGAGACTATTCGAATGTGAAGACGCTGCTCGCCCCGGTTCTCGCAAAGATTCCCCTCGCCATGTCGCTGGGCAATCATGACCATCGCAAGAATTTTGCCGCCACGTTTGCCGAATCGCCGGGAGAGGAGCAGGCGATCCACGACAAGCACGTCGTGGTGACGCAAGCTGGCCCCGTTCGGCTTGTAATCCTCGATTCCATGCTGCGCACGAATCTCGTCTCAGGACTCCTCGGCAAGGAGCAGCGCGTCTGGCTGGAACAATACCTCCCTTCGGCCGGAAGCACGCCCATCCTGGTATTCATGCATCACACGCCGGGAGACCGGGACGGCGACCTTCTCGACACAGACCGGCTCCTGGGCATTCTTACCGCGAACCGGAATGTGAAGGCCCTCATTTATGGGCATTCGCATCGCTATGCCTACGATCAGGTGAAGGGGATGCACCTCATCAACATTCCGGCAATCGGTTACAATTTCAACGACTCTGAACCCGTTGGATGGGTTCACGCGGAATTTGGCGCGGATGGCGCGGATTTCCGTCTGCACGCGTTTGGCGGCAACCAGGCGAACGACGGAAAACTAACGTCTCTCGCCTGGCGGGGGTAGGCTAGCGCTTTCGCTTCGCGGGAGCCGCTTTCTTGGCCGCCGGTTTCGCGGAAGCAGCCTGCTTGGATGGCACTGCCTTCGCTACGGCCTTGCGAACCGGGGGCGTCGCTTTCGAACTTCGAGCCGGCGTCTTCGGGAGTTTTGCGCTCGCTCTCTTCGGCGGTGCAGCCTTGCTGGCAACCGAACGCTTTGGAGTGCCTTCCGCTCTTGATGCCGGTCTCTTCGAAGCCTCTTTTGATGCAGATTTCGTGGCAGCGGGTGCTGGCTTAGCATTTCCCGCCGAGTTCGCACTTCTTGCGCGCCCGTCTTGCGAACGAGTTGCCTTTGAGGCTTGCGCCCTGGATGCGGATTTCGTGTCGGCGGACTTCCTCACGGCAGGCTTCACCGGCGGCTTGGCCACGGCTCTGGATGGACCGTTGGAAACCGTACTCTTCGTGGAGGCGGCTTTCGCGACGGACTTGCCCTCACGTTTCACGGAGTTCTTTGGCAGCGTATGCTCATTACCGGGCGACTTCCGCGGTGGTGGCGCATCCGTTACCGCGCTCCTCGCCTTCGCCGGCTCGACTTGGCTCTTCGGGGACTTGCTTGCAGAGGAGACTGCGGTCGCCTTCGCCCGAGTGCTCGCCACTTTGTCTTTCTTCCGGGTGGCGTCCGCCTTAACGGCTTCGGATGCCGAATTTCCGGCTGTGGGAGTTGGAGTCCGGCGCGGAATCTCCTGATCCCGCGAATCAAGCACCGTTGCCATGCTCGTCGCGGGCGCCGGAGACATGACGGCATCGCTGCTCGTTGGCCGCATCACCGGACTGGCGGAAACGGCAACTGCGACAGAATCCTTCCGCGCTTGGGGAGCGATTCTTGGCTCCTCAGGCTCATACTCGTCACCAAGTTCCAGGATGTCGGACTCGATCTCGATATCGCTGGCGTCGGTGTAACCGAATTCGTCCCAATCGGACTCGAGAGCCAGCGCGCTATAGCGGAACATTGCCGAGGTCTCCTGTTTTGTTCGCCGTCACCAAATAGCATAACGCAGTCGTAACAAAATAAAGAGGTTTTTCTGTGATTTGGCGGCGAGGATTCTTGCGGCGCGGTGAACGCACCGCCACGCAGTTTGGTGGGTACCATTCGACCGCGAAATTCAAAGCCCGAATTGCGGCTATCGAGACGATTGAGAGGCGCTCGCTGACTTGGATACCCTTGTTTTTCTTGCGCTTACGGCCCGGCGAGTGACGCTGCGAGACTTAGCCGTCGAGGTGCTCTTCTTCCGCGCGGCAGACTTGGAACTCGTTTTCGAAACCCCTGGCTTGGCGGAGGAGCGTGCTTTCTTCGCCGTAGTACGAGTATGCGCGGCCTTCTTCCTCGAAGCCTTCTGCCTGGCCGTCCGGTTCTTCACGGCGGGTTCGGTGTACGTTGCTGGAATCAAGAGTACATCGCCGGGGTTCACGGGTGCGGCACTAGCGGTGCCATTCGGGATGCCATCCGTGATGAGTTCGTTTGCCTCGGCGATGCGCGAGGAGGTTACCTTATACTGCTGCGCAATTGCAGGGAGTGTCTCGCCGGCGCTCACCCGGTGCGCCCGCCAGGCCACCCGCTTCTCTTCTGGAACCTGGTTGAGTCCGGCAAGCAACTCAGGAACGCTCTGCTTGGGTACTCGGAGCGGATACCCCGCGGGGGCTACATCGCCCTTTACAGCCGGATTCATTTCTCGGATCTCCGCTTTCGTGATCCCCAGGAGATCGGCCACCAGATTCAGGTTCGTCTTTGCTCCCAACGTGTGGGTATCGAAACGCTGCGGCGGATCCATTTCCGGCAGTTCGATTCCGTAAGCCGCGGGATTTAGGGCGATGATCGCGAGAGCCTGCACAATTGGAACGTAGTTTGTGGTTTCCTTCGGAATCACGTTTAGACGACGCAGTTCCCAAAAGTCCGCATACCCGGTCCGCTCAATGGCGCGCTCCACGCAGGCCGGGCCGCAATTGTATGCCGCCATCGCAAGGTTCCAGTCCCCAAACTGGCGATAAAGGTCGTGCAAGTGCCGCGTCGCCGCACGCGTTGCCTTCTCCGGGTCGAAACGGTCATCGGTAAGAGCCGTTTGCAGCAACCCGTATTCCTGGCCGCGAGATCCGATGAACTGCCAAAGCCCCCCAGCAGCCGCCCAGGATACCGCGCGCGGCATGAAGCCGCTTTCCGCCTGCGCCAGATGGAGAAGTTCCCGTGGGAGCCCCTCTTCGTCCAGAATTCGCAGGATCATGTCGCGGTACCGGCCGCTTCGGCGGTATCCGGCCACAAAAGTCCTCGACCCGCGCTCGGAAGTGAAGTAGCGGATATAGGAGAGCACGGTGTCGTTCAATTCCAGGGGAAACTCACCGCTCCGCGAAAGGATCTGCTCGAGCGCGGTCGCCTTGAGCTTCGGGTCGATCGGGAAAGTCAGTTCCGGAATCTGGTCGAGCGGGGATTGCTGATAAACCGGAGATTCCGATGGATCCGCAAGATCCATCCGAGTCGCTTCCAGGCGGTGTATGTCCTGAATCAGGCGCTCCAACGATTCGCGCGCGGCGGTGTCCGCTGAAAAATTGATCGAGCTTTCCCCAATCAGATCTTCGACGGCGGCATCGAATTCCACCCTGGCATCCAGAAAACGCCCCGAGTCCAATGCCTGCCGCCCGGCGCGCATGTGCTCGGCACTTCGGCGAAACGCTTCGGAACGGGCATCGGCAGGCCGATTCGGAAGATGCGCCGGGCGAATGTTCTGCGCCAATAGAATCTCGGAGGGCAGCGGCCCGGTCGGTTCTGGAACCGCGTCAAACCATTGTCCAGAAGCAATTGCGCTGAAAACCGCCGCTATCGCCAGCAGACGCCACATGCTCTTGTTTGCGATTGCCGTAGGAGTGCCTGTCATCAGTCCTCTGTGCGGCGATCGTCCGGCCATTAGGGCCTCCCCGTCGGCGGAACGATCTCTGGAATTTCAAACCCTTTGACTGTACTCAACGAAAAGCCTCGGGTCAAGCTCCAGAATCTCCCAATTCTTGGAGAAAATCACGAAATAATTCCATTTCACGTGAAGTCCGCCGACGAACATCGCTTGTTTCCGGCCGCCCACTCTCTCCGTTCGCGATGCTTCGTTCCCGAACGGAAGGTCTCCTCCGGCCTCAATGTGGCTCGAATCTCCTTTGCCACTAGCGGTACGATACCCGTCCAGGCAGCCCAACACCCTTCCATTTGGCTTCGCCTTTCCAATCGAGCACTGCCTCCACGTTAGCGGTGTCCACCGAGCGGAGCTTGATGAGCCGGCTTCCCCGCCTCGCGACGAGCGGGAGGATTTCCTCGCGACGAGCGGGAAGGATCCCTCGCGACAATCGGGAGTAGGTCTTGAAAGAAGAAACCTTCCGAACCCGCCGGAGTGAAAACTTGCCGAACGTCGAATCAACAACTCACAGACACGCACATCGTCGCAAGCTGTAGATTTTTCGTAGCTATATTCGTTCATTCCGCCACGCTCCTCCCCATTGCTGTGCTACCGGTTCCCCAAGCAACGAACTTCAGCCTGGCGGGCCACGGAAATGCTGGCATAACCGATGGAAGCGTTGGTCTGTACCCTTGGCCTTCATTTGGGGCGGGCGCCAGCGTTGCGTGAAAACACCAGACCTGTTGGTAGTGCCCTGATTCTTCTGTAAGTCTTCGTTCTCCGCGAAATATTCTCGATTCTTCCTCCTCGATAGGAAGTGCTCTTGAGCGCAGCAAGGCGGACAGAGCCCCAGAAACGCGGAGGCTGCCTTGCTACCGGCCTCCCACCAGGAACTCGTCAATACGTTCTCCCCGCGGCGGCGTGAAGTGGTTGAGCGCCTCGCACCGGCTCTCGATGTGTTGCGATCTTCCTGGCCTCCTCCAGAAGTGCCGGATAGCGCAACTTAATCGCCTCTTCCTCGCTCGGGGAGGCGCCGCGCGTCTTGATCTCTCTGCGCAAGCTGATGTTCAGACTCTCCACCGCGCTCGTCGTGTCGATCACCTTGCGAATCGGCGCCAGGAACTCGAAAAGCGGCCTTCCCCGCGACCCTGTTCCGCACGTGCGCTATACCGGTGAGTTCTATCCGATTCCGTTGCCGCTTCATGGGAGTATTTCCAGTTCGACTTCGGACACCCCGATCGTTCCCAACTCACCCTCCGCCTCCCCTGCTTTTCCTACGGCCAGGGTGACAAAAACAGCGCCGGAGTTCTCTATGCCCCCCGTTGGCAGATCGAATACCCGGCAGCCCTCTCCGCACGCCTCCTTCTCGGTGTGAGATTTTACAATGACCCGATTCAGTACAGCATCGTAGATTTGCCAGACAACTTGGCGATTCCGCATCTCCCGCATCGGTTCGTCGCGATCCATCCCCCCTGTGCGCATGCGGATCCGCACGAACTTTGTCCCCTCCCGCAGCAGGACGAACTTGGAAAGGAGTGGCAACCCTTCTGGAGCGTCAGCGGAAAACTCAAATTGAAGACCATCCTCACCGAGGCTCGAAACCGTCGCCCATTGATTCTCCGCCGCGGACCAGTCAAAACTTCGCGGAATGAAGGGCAAACGCAAGCGCGGATTCGGATTCAATAGGGCATCGGCGTCTCGCGATCGACGACGGTCCGGGATCAACCCACGTTTCATTGCTTCCGCCCACACCCTCGCCGCGGCTTCGAATCCGCGACGCTGCCCCAGTTGTTCCGCCACGAAGCCGAGCGCCGTCTCTCTCGCCAAGTCACGATCCGCGCGCCCCAACAGGCCCACGAGCAGGTCTGCGGACCCGGAATCGCCATTCTCCGCAAGGCGAGCCGCATACTCCAACGCGCGCCGTGCGCCCCCTGAATCGAGCATTGTTTGAACAATGGCATCGCTCGGCATCCCGGTCAGACGCAAGAGCGGGAAGTCTCCGCGAAAATTGGCCGGAGCGTGCCGAAGGATCCCCTCCGCCCCCTCCCGGAACCGTTCCGGCGGACCGTTCCTCAGATAGAAATTCCATTCGAGCCAGCGCGCCGCAAAACTTCTGTCGTGCGCCTTTAGCCGCTCAAGCATACGCTCCGCGGTGTGAGACTCCTTCCGCTTCTCCGCAAGGAGAATGAGCGCGAACTCCGCTCCGGAGAGCCGGCCGTTTCCCGCAAGCGCACGTTCGAAATGCTCCCGGCAAGTCTGCGGATTGGAAGCAATAGCCATGCACCTCTCGCCCGCCATGAGGGCTAGGCGCGGGTCATGGAACGCCAGATCCGTCAACCAGCTTGCGCCCATGCCATGCTCGGCCTCCTTCCAACGTTTGGAAACCAGGGCTCCCGCACTATCCACGGCCAGCAGCCATATCGAAGTGACGAGTACGGCAAAGATCACGAAAAGCGTAGTCTGGCGCAACGCGAAACCTGGTTTCGCTCGACCGCGGATCGCGGCCGTTCGTTTGCCAAGGTTCTTCCCTGCGGACACACTCCTCTATCGGCAGAACGGCCAGTTACATGAGCCCTCGACGGCCGGAAGACCGCAATCGTCGGCACGGTAGCACGAATTCTTGATGGGAATTCTCTCGGAAGTGTAATGCTGAACGCCGCAGAGTCCGATCAATCCCGTGTCGGCAACGCACAAGGTGACCTGGATGGCAATGGTGGAACCGCACAGTCGATGACCGCCGCACCAACAACGAAGGGGAGACCCTCGACATCCGGTCAGGAAGGCTGGCGCTCAATGCTCACGCATTCGACGCCTTGCCAATCCGGTCCTTGTCGCATTCCGCTCGAGTTCGGGAGGGTTATATGCGCGTTCACTGGGTTCGTTCCATTCTGCATTCAGACTGCCGTATGTTCCGGGATTGCCGGCGCATCGCGAGTCTGATTCTGATTCTGATCGCGGGGCTGGCCGCTGGCCCCCAGACAACACCCAACGCCGACGCGCTCCCGCCCCAGCCGCTTGGAGTGAACGATCTCATCTCAGTGACTATTTACAATGCCGAGGAACTTAGCCTCAAGGTGCGCGTGGACGGTCGGGGAGTCGTGCGACTGCCGATGCTTTCAAAGCCGGTACCGGCGGTTGGAATCCTGCCATCCGGCCTGGAGCGATCCATACGCCAGGCCTACATCGACGCGGGGATTCTCGTGAATCCAACGGTTACCGTGGCGGTCATCGAGTATTCGAGCAAACCGGTGAGTGTCATCGGCGCCGTTCGCACACCGGTGACATTCAATGCCGACCAGCCCGTTACTCTGCTCGAGGCTCTGACTCGCGCAGGGGGGTTGACGGAAGAAGCTGGCTCCTACCTCCTGCTCTCCCGGCATCCTCGCGGCGAGGACGACGAAGGGGTGATCACGCAACGCATCGCTATCGTCGACGTCCTCGAATCAGCCTCCGCGCTGGAGAATGTTCGTCTCCGGGGCGGCGAGGAAGTCCGCGTGCCGGAAGCGGGGAAGATCTACGTGGTGGGCAACGTCAAGAAGCCCGGCACCTATCGCATTCCGAATGACCACCAAACCTCGATCCTCAAGGCGCTGGCGCTCAGCGAGGGCCTGGCGCCCAACGCGATGAACGACGCGTTCATCTACCGGGAAGGACCCGACGGCTCGAAGACGGAAATTCCCGTGGATCTCAAGAAAATTCTGGCCCGCAAGTCGCCCGACGTCACTCTGCTGCGCAATGACGTTTTCTATGTACCCGAGAGCGGGAAGAAGAAGGCCACCTTCAGCGCCATCGACAAGGCCATCGCCTTCGGGTCGGCGACTCTCTCGGGCGTCCTCGTCTGGGGAGTGGCCCGCTAACGGCCGCGGATCCGCACGGACGAGGGTCGACGCGAATGTGCGCGCGCCCAAGTTCAACCGAAACCAACCAGTGCAATCGCTTCGAATCGCGAGGTAATCAGTGAAGCAAGAACGCCCCGGCGGCAAAGATCTAATCCTAGGTTCCGGAAATGTCCCCGCGCACGCCCTGCGGCCGCCGCAGTCGCTCCCGGGCGAGACGCTGGATCGCATCCCGGTATCCCAATACTTCTACGCGATCTATCGCAATCGCTGGCGGATCCTGCCGTTCACGGTGCTGTGCGTTATCGCGGCCCTGCTGCTGTCGCTTCGCATGACACCTCTCTACGAGGCTACGGCTATCCTCGACGTGGACCGCAACGGGGAAGTTGACGCCGTCGGCTCGGAATCGAGCAGAACGTCGCCCTTGAACATGGAGCAGTTCATGAGCACGCAGATCCGTCTCATTGAGAGTGACGCCGTGCTCCGGCCCGTCGCGCTTCGATACAAATTGCCACTCGAACGGAAGGAGGCCTGGTTCGCCCCGTCCCGTTCGAACGATGCGGCGGCGCGCCTGGACGCACCCGCGGAGCTTGGAAACCTGAAGGTCACCCACCCGCCGCAGACTTTTCTCATCTACATTCGCTACCGGTCTGAAGATCCGGAGCTCGCCGCCGAGGTGGCAAACGCGATCGCGCAGTCCTATATCGATCACGTCTTCCGCATCCGCCATGAGAGTTCCCGCAATCTCTCCCGATTTATGGAAAAGCAGTTGGATGAGCTTCGCGCAAAGATGGAAGCCTCCAACTCCGCCCTGGTCGCGTTCGAGCGGGAACTGAACATGATTGATCCCGAGGAACGAACCTCCATCATCTCTTCGCGCCTGCTGCAACTGAATACCGAGTTCACGGCCGCGCAGGCGGACCGCGTGCGGCGGGAAGCGGCCTTCCGCGCACTCGGCAACGGATCTCTCGACGCCGCCACCATCTCCTCGCAGGGCGAGCAGGTACGCAAGATTGAGCAGCGCCGCAATGAGGCTCTGGAGGCTTTCGCCAAGGTGAAGCAGCACTACGGACCCAACCACCCCTCGTATGCTGTGGCCAAAGCGGAACTTGATCAGATTGAGAAACTGCTGGCGTCAAGCACCGCCACCGTGCAGCGCCAGATCGGGCTCGAGTACAACGAAGGACGCCAGCGCGAAACCATCCTGGCGAACGAACTGCGGCAAACGAAGGCAGAATTCGACCGCCTGAATGCAAACTCATTCCAGTACAAAACGCTGAAACGGGAAGCCGACGCGGACCGAAAACTTTACGAAGAACTCGTTTCAAAGACCAAGCAGGCAACGATCAATTCCGGTTTCCCAAGCAGTGCCATCCGCGTGGCGGATCACGCCCGGCCTGCCTATGCGCCCGTCTCTCCCAATGTGAAGATGAACATGCTGCTGGCCGGACTCTTTGCGCTGATTCTGGCGATTGGCGCGGCCATCCTTTCCGATACGCTCGATTTCAGCGTTCGGGATCCCGCGCTGGTCTCCGTGGCGGTCGGTTCGGAAGTCCTTGGCGCCTTGCCGCGCGTAAGAAACCCGTCCCGGTTGATCCCGGCCATGATCGAAGAATCGGCCCAGCCGGAAATGGCTCTCGTCCGGGCGGGCGATGCCTCTCAGCGGTCGATCGTCGGGTATCAGGAATCGATCAAGACGCTGAGCACCTCGATGATGCTCGCGGATTTCGATCAGCGCATCAAGACCATCATGGTCACCAGCGCCTCGCCGTCGGAAGGCAAGAGCACCGTTGCCACGGCGATTGCCATCGCTCACGCCTCCAAGGGAGACCGGGTGCTGCTCATCGACGCCGACCTGCGTAGACCCAGCATCGGCGACAAACTGGGCATCACTCGCACGACCGGCCTCTCGGAAGTCTGTCTGAAGAATCTGCCCTGGCAGGAAGCGGTTTATCCGGTGCCGGGCGCAGCCGGCCTGTCGGTCATCACCGCCGGCCAGAGCAACCGGCGCGCGATCGACCACTTCGGACGCGTCTTCGCCGATCTATTGGCGGAAGCGGCCGACGAGTTCGATTTCATCGTCGTCGACACGCCTCCTCTGCTCGGCTTTTCGGAACCGCTTCACCTGGCCACGCTCGTCGATGGCGTGCTGCTTGTCGCTCTGGCGGGTTCCACCAACCGGCGAGCTCTGCAGACGTGCGCCGGCCAGTTGCGGCGTGTTGGCGCGGCGATCCTAGGGGTCGTCATCAACGCCGCCACCCGTGAAAATCAAGCCGGGGGCGCCTATCACCACTACTACACCAGCGACTACGCGAAGTACCGCTCGGATTCTCAGAAGTCGACATCCGGCAAACCTCGAGAGGAAAGTGCAAGCGTCCATTTCACCGCCAAGGGCGCGGAATCGCAATCCGGAGACCAGGGGCGCGCGTCGTCATCCCTCACCGAATACCCCGTCGAAAGTGTGCGGAGCGGCCGATGAGCCGTCGCAATCAATGGGCGTTCCTCATGCTCGGAAGCCTGTCGTTGGCAGCCAGCCAGTGGCTGACGCTGTGGCTGCTGGCTCGTACGGCCCCGCCCGGCATCGTCGGACAATACGGTCTGGCGCTGGGATGGCTGCTTCCGGCATGCGCGCTCGTCGCCCTGCAACTCCGCCCATTGATGGCGACGGAACCACACCTGGATCAGCGGCTGCACGCCTACCTGCGGCTTCGTCTCGTTGCGATGGGGAGCTTCGTCCTGCTTCTCGTTCCGCTCTTTTGGATCGAATTCCCCGGCGTTGGGACGGGCGCGTTGCTGTGTGCGCTCGGAGTTTCCCGGCTCGTGGAACTTGCGAGCGATTTCGTGGACGCACTTCGCCACCGTGATCGCAGCTACTTCGATCTCGGCGTCTCGCAATGCTGCCGGTCCATGGCGGGGTTTGTCGCTTTTTGTCTGGTGTGGCTGTCGATGCATCGTCTGGTCCCGGCGATTATGGCCGCGACGGCGGCGGCGTTCTGTTCCGCACTGCTGATGGACCTTCCCGCTCTTCGGCGCTCCTTGTCCCGCTCTTCCGAGATCACCTGGTGCAAATGGGACACCGCGCCGGAACCGGCAACCGCGATTTCCGTCGAGCGGAGCATCCTCGTACTTGCAGCCCCTCTCGCCATAGTTCATTTCTTGAATCTGGGCGTAATCGCTCTGCCACGGTTGCTGCTCGGCGTTTTCTCGTCGCTCGAAGCGGTTGCCGCCTTTACCTGTCTCGCCTCGGCCCTGGGCGTCGCAAGCCTGCTCGCCAGCGCCTATACGGCCAGCCTTGCACCAGATCTCGCGGAAGCCTTCCACAACCAGTCTCCTTCGGGCATGAGTATCCGCGAAGACCCGCATTCCTGCGTCCGCAGTTCCGCTACCGATCGAGCCGGCCATCTCTTGCTGCGGGCCTCACGCAATGTCTGCCTGAGTGCCTTGCCATTGCTTGGCATCCTGGCTATCGGTGGCAAACCGCTACTGCGGTTGCTCTACGGGCCGGGAATCGAATTCCCGTATTGGGCCATCGTGTTGACCGCGCTCTTCGCGACGATCTGGGGACTCGCAGCCGTATTCGGGACTGCCGCCACGGCAACTCGTCGAATCGGCCTTCAGTTGTGGGCGTTCAGCCTGGCCCTTACTTCAGGAGCGGCCGCGGGAGCGCTCCTGATCCCTGCTCTTGGTGTCGTAGGCGCTTCAGCAAGCCTGCTGATTTCCGCAATTGTCCTGCTCTCCGCTTACCTCTGCGCGTTCCGCAACCTTTGGTTCGCGTCGCGCGGGAGGGTCTCCCGTTCGCTATCAAAAGTTCCATGTGGGATCGTCGTGGATTAGCCCGTTGAAGAGGAGGGAACCAGAATGAGTAACCTGCCAACCGCTCCGCACCGGCCCAGAATCCTTCACGTCACTTCCGCACTCGATCCGGGTGGAATCGAAACATGGCTCGGTCGTCTGCTCTCGATTCCCGAAGGCCGCCCTCTGCTCGGCGGGGTGGTTGTCCTGTCGCCTCGTGAAGGATTGCTTGCTCCCCAATTCAGAGAGCGGGGAGTCTCCATCCACTGTGTACCGACGTCGAGGAATTCGCTGCGTTTCGTCCTGAACCTTGCGCACGCGCTTCGGCGAACCGGCCCGTGGGATATCGTGCACAGCCATGTGTATCGGCGCAGCGCCCTGGTTCATCTGGCTTCGATGCTCGCCCGGGTTCCGCTGCGTGTCACCCATAGTCACAATACACGCGGGCAGGAAACGGCAAGCCGGAATCCCTTGCGCGGAATTCTAGCCTGGTTGGCTACCATCTGGATCAACGCGGTCTCCGACGTGCGGATCGCTTGCAGCCGTGATGCCGCCGTCTCCCTGTTCCAAAAGAGCGCCCTCAATGACCAGGAATTGTTGTGCATGCCCTGCGGCATGGATATTGAGGACTTCTTGCGTTCCTCAGAGCCCCCGGTCTCGCGTGGTTCTCTCGGCATACCTGCTGGAGCGACGGTAATCGGACACGTCGGACGGTTTATGCCCCAGAAGAATCACGAATTCCTTCTGCGCGTCGCCGCGGAAGCCATTCGCAAGGATCCCCGTCTGCACTTTCTGCTCATCGGCGAGGGACCGCTTCGTGAAGAAATGGAGCTGTTGGCGGCCACGTTAGGCATCGGGGAGAAGGTATGCTTTACCGGCAACCGCCTGGATGTGCCTTCCTTGATGCGGCACGCGATGGATTGCTTCTTCCTGCCCTCCCGATGGGAAGGACTCGGCATCGTGGCGCTCGAAGCGCAGGCCCTCGGCCTTCCGTGCCTTCTCTCCGACGCTGTCCCCCCGGAAGCGAATCGTCTACCGCTTCGTAATCGCACGTTCCCCCTTTCGTCGAGTCCGGCCGAGACCGCAACGATTCTTCTCGAGTTACTCAATTGTTCTGCGCTCTCACAGAGCACGCTCCCGGACCCCCATCGCTTCCTCTACTCCATCTCGGACAATGCCCGCTCGCTCAGGCTGGCCTATGCACAAGCGCTATCGGAGAAGGCGTTGTTCCGTACGTGCAGGAGTTCTTCAATCAACCCCGCCAACCATCGGGCGAACGGAGGGGAGGCCGCACCGTGGAAGTAGCGATTCGGATTGGTTTCGCGCTCCTTCTCCTCGTCTCCCATGCCCCGTTCGCGGCTATGTTTCTGCGCTCGATCCGTTGCCGGCGGATACCAGAGGTGTTGAGCTTCGCCGCGATTGGCATCCTGTTTTACTACGATCTGGGGTTCGTCCTCGAATCGTTCGGATGGACGTTCGACTCTCCCTTCTTCGCTTCGATGGCATCTCACACATTGGAGAACTTCGTCGTAACCGGACTCGTGATTCTCGCTGCCCCTTACTTGCTGGCAATTGGATATCACGCAATTGCAGGCCGCTCGGAACCGATCCCCGCGCTACCCAACCTCGAGTTTGCAGCTCGCTTGAAACCGCTGTTCTTTGCACTTTTCCTGCCCATCTCCCTGGCACTTGGCCTTGTTGGTTACTTCGCAATCCATGGGGCCGCTTCCGCTGCCGAAGTCAAGAGAATGTGGCTGGGGATACTCGGCGGAGGATACATCGTCTTTCTAGTACCCATGTTTGTGCTTGCGTTCTACCTGCGCATGCGCGACTGCCGCTCCCGCGTCGGAAGTCTTGTACTATTTCTCCTCCTTGCTTTAAGCGTCGCGGCAACCCTCTTCCTCGGACAGAGAACAATGACCCTGCTGCCCTTCCTCATGCTGGTCCTCTTTCGGCCCCGCTTGAGCGCCATGCGGCTGAGTATCTCTATTGTTGCTCTGCTCGCCTTCGCCAGCGTCGCTCTCGATTTCTATAAGGGGCATGCGGTAAAGCAGGATCTCGACATGGAAGAACGAATGGAGATGGTGATCGGTAGTGACCTCGTTCGCGCCAATGTTCTCGCACGTGCAATCGAGGAGTCGGAAATCATCGGCGCGAAATTGCTTCCGGTGGCCGGGCAAGGCTATCTCTATACCGCCCTATTCTATGTCCCGCGTTCCTGGGTTCCCCAGAAAGGTTACTCCACCGCAGCCTATTTCACGGCCTTCGCGAATGGAGAGGATGCGGAGTATATCGCCTGGGGCCTCGGCTTAGGTTTTCTCGAGGAGATTCTCCTCAATTTCGGCTTCCTCGCGATCATCCCCGGCGTGATCTTCTACGGGATGGGGTTGGGTCTGCTGCAGCGGTTGTGCCGGACTTTCAATAGCACAGTTGTAGGCATCAGTCTCGGGGCAATCTGGATGAGTGGCTATGTTCTGCCCTCCGTCGTGCTCTATTTCGGCTCCATGACAACATTCGCAATTCTGCTCGAAAGCTGCTTTACGCGTCGCCCGTCGATCGATTCGGCGTCTCACTCACCCGACTTCAAGCCTCAGGCGGAAACGTCCTATGCCGCACTGCCCCTTGCAGTCGCCGTCCCGCGCTCCCATGGAGGTTAACACGATGCCTGCACCTCGCATTACTATCGGAATTCCCTGCTTCAACTGCGCGCCCTATCTGCCCGCGCTCCTGTCTTCTCTCGAAAACCAGAAATTCCAGTCCTGGGAAGCGATCGCGATTGATGACGCCTCTTCCGACAGTACGGCGGATATCCTTCAATCCCTTCGAAGTCCCCGCATTCGAGTGGTTCTCGGCAAGGAGAATCTGGGCCTCGGGGCAAGGCTCAATCAGATTAGCGAACTGGCGCAAACGCAACTTATTGCCCGCACCGACGCCGACGATCTGATGCATCCGGATCGACTAGCTCGCCAGATCGCCTGCTTTGACACAGACCCCATGCTGGATGTCTGCGCCACCGGCACGTACACCATCGATAACCGGAACCGTATACTGGGCGTTCGACGCGTCCCTCCCCTCGCCACCACGCCAGTCGATGTGATGCGGCGCAACGGCCCGTCACATCCCACTGTCACCGCGAAACGGTATTGGTTCCTGAAATTCCCCTATCGGACACATCTGAAACGAAGCGAAGACCTCGACCTCTGGGTTCGATCCGTCTCTGAATCGCGGATACTCCAGCTCGATGAGCCGCTCCACTTCATTCGCGAAGATCCGGCATTTGACGTCGGGAAGTATCGCCGATCCATAAGAGACCATCGGATCGTTTTCCGCCACTACCGGCACCTGGTTAGAAATCCGCTCTCCTTTTGGTCGCTGCTGCTGCGCAGCTATGGGAAAGAGGCCCTCTACACCGCTCTATCGACGGTGGGGCTCGCGGGCAAACTTGCGGCCTTCCGAAACACGCCGGTTCCGGAACTCCGGCGCGCCGAGGCGGAGACCATTCTATCCACGCTCCTGCATCTTGGCCGCACGCCGGAAGATCAGATGGCGCTGCCGCCCGCACCGGCCGCCCTAACCCAGGAAGCCTAAATCTCGAACCGCGAAGTTCGCCAGATTCGGGAAAATCGAATCCAGGCTCGCGGGCGGTACGCCAAACCAGCGGGCCAGCGTCGCCCCATACTGGTCCAGCGACGTCGTAGGGATGTAGCTGCCGCGAGAACCCGCGTCGTCCGGCCCGCCCAAAGCCAAATTGGGGTAGACGCCATAAACGTCCGCGCCTTTCACCGCGCCACCGAACAGAAAATGATGGCTGCCCCAGGCATGGTCGGTTCCGCCTCCGGCGCTCGGCTGCATCGTCCTCCCGAACTCCGATTCCGTAAACGTCGTCACGGAATTTGCGACGCCCAACTCCTCGGTCGCCTGATAAAACGCCGCGATGGCTTCCGCCAGTTGCGGCAGCAATCCGACATGGGTGGCCAACTGGTTGGCGTGGGTGTCCCAGCCCCCCAAACTTGCAAAGAAAATCTGCCGCCGCATGCCCAGGCCGCTTCGCACCCCGATCAGTTTCGCGATGTCGCTCAACTGCCTGCCCAAACCCGTATTCGGAAATACCGTCGCCAACGGGGGAGCCGCCGCCGTAGCGGTCTGGATCAGTTTCCCGATGTCGATCCCGTCCTGCAAGGATTCGCCCGCCCGTTGAATCATCGTCAATCCAGAGTCAATCTGGATGATTTCCTGCAAGGCTGCGTCCCGCTCCGCCCGAAACGCGGTTCCGCCACTCCCCGTCAGCGTCACCGTGGACCCCGCCTGCAGGGTGGCGGGCTTGGTTTCCGAACCGGCCAACAAAATGGGGTTTCCCGATAGGGAGACGGACGTCGGAAACTTCGACGGTGCGTTCATGTAAGCAATCTCATCCGCCGTCCTCCCTCCCCACCCCGTCCCGCGGAAGTGATCGAAGTCGCCGGTCTGCCACTGTTGCTGTTGGTCGGAATGAGAAAAGAGATTCGTGGGAATCGGAGTTGCGCGGTTCCGGTATTCCTCGCGCGTCGTTGGCCGGAACAGAACCCCCACATTGGCCAAGATCCCCATTCTGCCCGCGCTGAAGAGTGGGTGAATCGCGCTCAGATTGGGGTGCAATCCAAACTCGGCACCCGCTTTCGCCGTTACCGGCAGCAGCGTGTCTTGCGCAATGGCCAGCCCCTGCCGCAGCGAAGCGTATTGCGCGTAGCCGTTTCCCCGGGGCACAAACAGGTTATACGCGTCGATTCCCCCGAACAGGAAAATGCACACCAACGCACGGTAGTCGCCGCTGCCTTGCGCGGACGCATTCATCAGTCCGAAGCGTCCGAATCCCATTCCGGCGGCGGTGAGTTGCGCGCTCGCCGCAAGAAACGATCTCCTGGATAAAATCGCCATGTCTCGACTCCTCGGATTTCCTGCTAACGTCCCATGCGCGTCGCCCTCTGGCGGTCTCCGCCTCGCCTACCGGGCGGCGCGGATCGTTCCCCGGAAACCGCACCGTAAGGAGACGCGGCAACCAGGTAGAATGCCCGCGTGGCGCGTTGCGTCGGGTTCGACGTGCGGTTCACGAAAGTCCGTATTGCGGCCTTAGCCTCCCCCGGAAGACTACCGTGAGTAAGCCGTAAGCTCAGCGTGTCGATCAATGCGTCGGGGTCGGCCGCGAGCGCGGCGAGCGCATCGAAACTGACCGTCGTCCCCGCTCCCAAGCCCCTGTCCACCACGGATGCAATAAAATTCGCGCGTTGAATAGCGGCGGAGGACGTGTGCAACTCCAACTCAGGGCCATAAACCCCGGTATCCCCAATCTGATAGTCCAGATGATAGTAATTGAACACGCTCGATGGATAGAACACACTTTGCCCCATTGCGCTGGCAAACCGGTTGAGATTGTTGTTATCCGCAACAGTCGCGCCGAGAGCGCGCAGCACGCCAAGCACGTAGAGAACGGGCTCTTTCAAATGGCCGGAATTGGCCCGGTTCATCTCGGAAGTTCCATACACGCTCGATGCTTCCGGATCGAGCAGAATTGCCCGAACTACCGCGGCCAAATCGCCCCGTACGCCCTGCCCGTTGTTATTGAACACCGCAGTGACGCGCTGCACGTAGGCAGGGCTCGGATTGCTGGTCACCAGATTGCGAATCAACCGCACGCACACGAAAGGTCCGGTATTCGGGTGGTTGAAAATGTGATTCACTGCGTCTTCCAGGTCCTGGTAAGCGGTTCTTCCCGCCGGGAGCACGTAGCCGTCGAGCAACGTCTTCTGTGTTTGGTCGTGGCTCTTCTCATAGGCCACCATTGGCACGGAATAGTTGGCCGGATTCCTCTGCTTGATCGGCTGCCCCGGCGCCGGCGCGTACACCCATCCTGTGAACGCCAGCGCCAACTGCTTCACCGTTGTCTCCGTATACGCCGGGATCGGCTGGCCCGTCGCGTCCGTTCGCACACTTCCGTCCTCGTTCAGCAATTCCGTGCCAATGGTGAAGAGTTGCAGAAACTCCCGGGCATAATTCTCGTTCGCCGATGAGTTCGTCGCCGGGTTCGGCTTCTGGTTGTTGACGTTGTCGAGGTAGTCGCCCATTGCGGGGCTCAGCGAAACGTTCATCAGAAGATCGCGGTAATTGCCGAATGCATGCGACCGCAGCAGATTGAGGTAGGGCACCATCTGCTGCGGCTTTCCAAGAGTATTCGCGGATACCACCAGAATCTGCCCCAGGGCAAACGCCACGCGCTGCCGCAGTTGATCGGGTTGATGCACCCCGTACTGATAAAAGAGCCGCTGATACGGTGCCATGGACGTCTGGGTATCCCCGGGCAGCGGAAAGAGCGTCGCCGGAGCGGCGAATTGCTCATCCAGAAACTTCTCTTTCCCCTCCAGCGAAACCCTTTCAATCAGCTCCGGAGTTGGTCCCCATGTGGCTTCTTCGAGAAAGAGCGCCGCTTCTTCTCGCGTTACCGCCGCCGTGGCGACCGCGGAAAGCAGGCAGGCCAGTAACAGGAATTGTAAGGCTCGCCGTACCCGGCGATGTTCAAAATTTGAATCCATGACGCGGTCTCCCATCACCCTCAACTGGCGAAGCCTATGTTAGAACCCGACACTTGATCATAAGTTGTGTTTGCGTTTCACAAACGTGAATTTTTGAAGAATGAAAGCGACGGAAGTACTACCGCGGGATATGCCCCATTGCGCGGGATATCCATCCTTTCCTAACGCCTTGCGGGGTAAATCATCGGGTAGACTCAAGCCGCTATTCGTACTCGCTTTCTCAATCGCGGAGGTCTGTCCTCTCCGGACACCTAAACGCGGGTGGCGATCGATTTTGCTTGCATAAACAGCAGCAGGTATTCCGGCCCACCCGCTTTTGAATCCGTACCGGACATGTTAAACCCGCCAAACGGATGCGAGCCTACCATCGCGCCCGTGCACTTGCGGTTCACATAGAGATTGCCCACATGGAATTCGCGCCGGGCCCGCTCGATGTTCTCCGGGTCACGCGAATAAACCGCGCCGGTCAGGCCGTACTCCGTGTCGTTTGCTAGACGAAGGGCATCGCCAAAATTGGCGGCTCTTGTCACGGCGAGGACGGGGCCGAAGATCTCCTCCTGGAAAAGCCGCGCGCTGGATGGCACGTCCGCAAAAATTGTCGGCTCAACCAGATAGCCCTCCCCTGCCCCGGCGCTTCCCCCGGAAAGGAGGCGGGCCTCCGCCCTGCCGGCCTCGATGTAATTCAGGATGTTCTTTCGCGCCCGTTCGTTGATCACCGGGCCGAGGTGGATACCCGGCGTCTCGGCCGCCCCGACACGCAGCCGCTCTGCCCCCTCCTTCAGCATCGCCACCACCTCGTCATAAACCGGCGCTTCGACAATCGCCCTCGAACACGCGGAGCATTTCTGGCCGCTGTAACCGAATGCCGAAGCCAGAATCCCCTTCACCGCGTCCTCAAGATCGGCCGTCGCATCGACGACAATCGCATCCTTGCCGCCCATCTCGGCCACCACCCGCTTGATCCAGATCTGGCCTGGTTGCGGTTTGGCTGCCAGTTCGTTCACCCTCAATCCCACTGCTTTTGATCCCGTGAAGGAAATAAAGCGCGTCCGCGGGTTCTCAACCAGGGCATCGCCGATCGCCACGCCGGGCCCCGTCAGCAGTTGGATCGCCCTCGGAGGCAGACCGGCTTCCAGAAGGAGCTTGACGAACGTCACCGCAATCAGTGGCGTGTCGGACGAGGGCTTCAGCACCACCGTGTTTCCCGTGATGAGCGCGGCAATGGTCATCCCGCAAAGGATGGCGAGTGGAAAATTCCATGGCGGAATGATTACGCCCACGCCAAGGGGGATATATTGCAACTCCGATTTCTCATTGGGTTGAGGAGCCGTCGAATGCATGCCGGAAATGCGAAGCAGGTCCCGCCCGTAGTACTCGCAGAAATCGATCGCTTCCGCGACGTCGGCCTCGGCTTCCACCCAGCTTTTCCCTGCTTCAAGCACCAGAAGGGCGTCAAGGTCCATTTTTCGCTGCCGCATCAGCGCAGCCGCCTTGAAGGCGAGGGCCGCCCTCTCTGTTTGCCCCGTCTGGCTCCAGTCCGGAAACGCTGCATCGGCGGCCGCCACTGCTTCCCGTGCGTCTTCCACAGTCGCTTTGGCGTGGCGGCTGACGACCTGAGCGGGCCGGGATGGGTTCACGCTCTCGAAATGCTCATCGCGATCGACCCACTGGCCATCCAGAAAGAGAGAATGGGTGGCTCCGAGTCCGGAGGACACCCTCGCATACGATGCCGCCGCCTCGGACGCCACCGCCGGATCCAGAAAATTGGCGTAAGGCTCGTTGGAAAAGGGGGCCGGGCTGGAACCGGAAGCATGGGTGTTCGCGGACATTGCAATCTCCTTAGCCGGAAAAGCAAAAACGGCATGCCGGAATCCCGCTCATGCCGTCCTTATATGGAATCCATACGCTGGCCAACCCCATCGGAAACTCCGCGCCGGGTGGATGCAGCGCTCGATGCGAAGCGAAGCAATCGCCCGCTTCCTATGCGCTAGGAATCTTCGCCCTGCGCCATCTGGCGGCCCTTGTTCACGAGTCCCGATGCTTCGTCCACGAGTTCCTTCCCCTTCTCATAGAGGGAACGGCCATATTCGACGGCTCCGCGGCCTCTTTCAGCGATCACGTCCCGCCCATACTGCGTACGGCGTCGAATCATCCTCCGCGTTACCCGCCCCGATTGAGGAGCAAACAGCAGTGCGGCACCGGCGCCGATCGTCATACCAGCCAGGAACCAGATCACACTGACGCCCGAATCTTCTCTCATACGTACGTTTCTCCTTGTTTATCATTGTACTGGATCGCCTGAAAATCGGACCATCGTGTTCATCCGTTTCGCGGGACGGTTGAGTTCCCCTTCACCGGAATTTCTTCGGAAACGGCGTCGGAAAAATCACCTACGTCCATTCTTCCGTCGCCGGGCGACCCGACAAAACCCGCAAGGACGCCCCGCGGCGTCCCTCTTGTCTGAGGGAAGAAAAGGGCTTAAGAAACTTGGTTGGGCAGGATGGTCTGGAGGCTTGAACCAGTGCGGAAGCTGACGGGTGGTGATTGGATGATCTGATGGAGGATCAACCCTGTTGTTCCTAAGCCGCTTACGATCTTCAACCTCCACCCTGCAAATAGGTGGCCAATCGCATGCCCGGACAATCCCGAAGGGCGATCTTCGGGCCGATCCCGCATTGTTCCTTAAGAAATTCCGCACTCTTTGCGTCCGGACTTATTGGAAACAGGCAGCGCATTCCCTGCCGCGACCCGCAGAATTTACCGAGTCCTAGGAGTTTTTTGGTAATCGTTACGTATCCGTCATGTTTCCCGCAGTCCTCGAATTCGCGCTCACCGGGGTGGGAGCAGGCGGAAAAGTAGCGATAGAATAAGATCGCGAAACCGACCTTCTGAAACTCCAGCGGTACTTTGCGCCCAGCGGGGATTTCTTCGGCCTAAAGCGATTTCTATGTCCTCCAACCACTTTTGCCGCCTCGTGCGGCAATACGCAGCTTCCATTTTCTGTTTGTCCCTGCTTCTTTCCCCTGTTCCGTCGCTGCCCGGGCAGAAGAACCTCGCTGGCGCGGATCGAATCTATTCCGCGTTGGAAGAACTTCAGGTTACCGGCAGCGCCTTGATGATTGCCGCCCACCCGGACGACGAGAATACGGCCGTCATCGCTTATTTCTCCAGAGGCCGCCATGTGCGGATGGGCTACCTCTCTCTCAATCGCGGCGAAGGTGGGCAGAACCTTCTGGGTCCCGAACAGGGGACGCTGGTCGGGGTGATCCGCACCCAGGAGTTGCTTCGTGCGCGGGAAATCGATGGCGGCGTGCAGTTCTTTACCCGCGTGATCGACTTCGGGTACTCAAAGACGGCCGAGGAAACTTTTACAAAGTGGGGACGAGAGAACGCTCTGAGCGATGTCGTTTGGGTGATCCGAAAGTTCCAACCCGATATCATCGTCAATCGATTCTCCGGCACCCCCAGCGATGGACACGGTAATCACCAGGCCTCGGCCATTTTGTCGAAGGAAGCCTTCCGTGCGGCGGCGGACCCCGCGCGTTTCCCCGATCAACTGAAATGGGTGCAACCCTGGCAGGCGAAGCGGCTCTTCTGGAATACCTATTCCTGGCGGCGTGTGGAAGAGCAACTCAAGGCCTCCGATCCGCGCCTGACGCTGCCCACCGGCGAGTTCAACCCCGTGCTCGGCTTCTCTTACCAGGAAATTGCGGGAATGAGCCGCAGCCAGCACCGCAGCCAAACTATGGGATCGCCCCAGCGCAAAGGGGAAGCGCGCGATTATCTCGTGCTGCTCGACGGGGAGCCGGCCGCAAAGGACCCGTTTGAAGGAATCGATCTCAGTTGGGGGCGCGTCCCCGGCGCGGAGCGCGTCGGGACATTGCTCCGCCAGGCACTCGATCAGTTTGATTTCACAAACCCCGCGAAGGACGTTCCCACCCTGCTGGCCGCCCGTGCCGCCATGCTCGCGCTTGATCGCACTCCGCTCGTCGAACGAAAGCTCAAGGATCTCGAAGAAACCATCGCCCTTTGCACCGGTCTCTGGCTGGACGCCTCCTCCTCGGTCTACGAAATCGTCCCCGGCGAAACGCTCAACGTGAACCTGGAAATGGTCAATCGCTCGAACGTCCCCATGACCGTTGAATCGGTTGTGATTGACGGAATGAAGGGGGAAGCCGCTGCTCTGTCGGAGGCCGTACTCCTCCCCGCAAATCGGCGCGAAGTAAAGCAGCTTCGCATCCCGATGCCCTTGGATTTTCCCATCACCCAGCCATATTGGTTAAAAGAGCCTCCTCGGCATGATCGTTATCAGGTAGAGCCACAAGATGACTTGCTGATCGGACAACCGGAAGCGCCCGCGGCCTTACGGGCGCGGATCCGCGTGCGCGTCGGGGAAGGCGCTTCGGCTCAGGACATCGAATACCGTCGCCCGGTGTGGCATCGATACGTGGATCCTCTCTACGGCGAACTCACGCGCCCCCTCGTCGTAACGCCCGCGGTCACCCTCCACCTGGCGCAAGGAAGCCTGATTTTCCCCACCGCCTCGCCCAAACAGGTAAGCCTCACCCTCACCAGCCATCGAGCCAAACTGCAGGGTGAGTCCGCGCTTCACCTCCCCGCTGGTTGGAACGTGAAGCCCGCCCATGCACCCTTCCAGATAGCGAATGCCCATGAAATGGTGACGGTCGTTTTTGAAGTCACTCCTCCCAAGACGGAGCAGGAAGAAGAACTCCGGGCGGTTGCCACCGTCGATGGCGTTCCGTATCGGCGGGGAATGACCGTGGTCAACTACCCCCATATCCCGCCGCAGACCGTTTTCTTTCCGGAAACCGCACGTATTGTCCGTGAACCAATCCAGCTGCTCTCCCGCGATATCGGTTACGTCATGGGCGCGGGAGACGACATCCCCCAAGCGCTCAAACAGATCGGCGCTCACGTTACCCTGCTCAGCGAAGCGGATCTCACCCGCGGCGATCTCTCCCGCTTCGATGCCATCGTCGCCGGCGTCCGCGCCTACAACACCCGGCCGGACCTCGTCGCCAGCCACCAACGGCTGTTGAACTACGTCGCACAGGGAGGCACCTTCGTGGTGCAGTACAACACCACCCAGAATCTGGGAGCCGGTGCGACGGATCCTGCCGCGGGACTGCAGATCGGTCCCTACCCGCTCGAGATTGGGCGAGACCGCGTGAGTGTCGAAGATGCGCCCGTCGCCATTCTCAAACCTGCCCACCCGCTCCTGAACCTCCCCAATAAGATTCGTCCGCGGGATTTTTCCGGATGGGTGCAGGAACGCGGGCTCTACTTCCCCTCGAAGTTCGACGCCCGGTATGAAACGGTTGTCGCCTCCCACGACCCCGGCGAGAAACCGCTTGCCAGCGGCATCCTCTATACGAAATTCGGCAAGGGCGTCTTCATCTATACGACCTATTCCTGGTTCCGCGAATTGCCGGCGGGAGTACCCGGTGCGTTTCGCATTTTCGCCAACATGCTTAGCGCCGGCAAGACGGTAGCCGCCAAACCGTAAGGCTTAGCGCAACACACCGCCTACGGGAATCACCACCCCTTCTCCCGAACCGGAGAAACCAGGTCTCCCGCACAAAGCGAACGGCCGGAGCGGCATGACGCTCGCTCCGGCCGGATTCACCACAAGATCACGGGGTTCGATAACTACCCGTAAATGAATTTGCGGTTCTTGGCGTCCCAGGTTACCTTTGTTCCGCGGCGGTAGCTCTGCGTAGCCATGTGCCCGGGGATGGCGGCTTCCTGCCCAACCGATAGCGGGGCAATGGCCTTTTCCTTGCCCTGAATCGCCCGCACCCAGTTCACAAAATGGGCGTGCGTGGCATCGGGCTGCTGGAAGTCCTTGATGTAGTCGAGTTCCAGTGGCTTGAGTCCCTTCAGCCGTTCCGGGTTCAGAGCCGCACCAAAGTCTTCCGGAAAATAGCGGAGCTTCTTGCGGCCAATCACCTCGATCATGCCGAAATCGCCCAGGAACTGTTCGCCATAGTCGAAGTACTTATTGCCGAAGTAGCTCGAATAGTTGAGGTGGAACTTGTTCGGGTATTCGTAAATCGCGGAAAGGCAATCCGGCACCTCGCGGTCGTCGGGCCAGCGGTAAATACCACCTGAAGCCTGGCATTGGGTTGGCAGCGGGTTCGAAAGAATGAAATTGCTGATGTCGGTCTGGTGAACCAGCAGGTCCGTCGAGATACCGCTGGAGTAATCCCAATAGTTCCGCCACTGGAAGTAGCGCTCCTTGCTGTAGGGTCGCTTCGGAGCGTCGCCGAGAAAACGGTTGAAATCGGTGTTGGCGGGCGTCGTGTCTGCCGGAATGGTGTAGCGCCAGGGACGCGGAGCGCCCAATTGTTTCTCGGTGAAGTTGCGGTACCAGAAAGCGCGCACGTAATGAACATCGCCAATCTTGCCTTCGCCAATCATTTCCTTGGCGGTTTGATAAAGCTTGTTGCTGCGATTCTGCGTGCCCACCTGGGTCACAACGTTCGTCTTGGCGGCCAGATCGACGATCTCGAACCCTTCTTCGATCAGGTGCGAAAGCGGCTTCTCCACATAGATGTGCTTCTTCGCGCGAAGAGCCGCCATCGTCATCGGGTAGTGCAGGTGCTCGGGCGTCATGATGACGACGGCATCGACGTTCGGGTCCGCGAGCAGATCATTGTAGTCGTGGATGGTCTTGGGCGTATTCCCACCCACCGTCTGGATGATGTCCTTGCCCTTGCTCAGTGCGCCTTCATAGGTATCGCACACGGCGGTCGCCACCACACTACCCTTATTCGCTTCGAGCATGGCCTTCAGACAGTAGGAGCCACGGCCGCCCACTCCGATCCAACCAACGCGAACCTGGTTATTGGTGTTCTGTGCTTGAAGAAATGCCGGTGCCGCGGCCGCAGCCACTCCGGCGGAGGTCTGGACGAAGCTTCGACGCGTCACATCGCTCATGGAAGATCTCTCCTCGGGAATCGGGATTTTATCGTACCTAGAATATCAGGACGCGCCGTTCTCTTGGCGGGATACATGCAGCGCATCTTCTCCGCCGGTCGCGCGCCGAGGCGAAGACAGGTCCCGGCCTGCTACAATCCGGACGATGTTCCGCAAGGTGCTGGTCGCAAATCGCGGCGAAATCGCCGTTCGAATTATCCGGGCGTTGCGCGAGTTTGAGATCGAGTCTGTGGCCGTCTATTCCGACGTGGACCGTGCCGCTCTGCATGTTCGCATGGCCGACGAAGCCGTCTGCCTCGGCGCGGCGGATTCCAGGGAAAGTTATCTCAACATTGAGCGCGTCGTGAGCGCGGCGCTGCGCACAGGCGCGGAAGCCGTGCATCCCGGCTATGGATTTCTGAGTGAGAACGCCGCCTTTGCGCAGGCCTGCATCGATGCCGGCCTCACATTCATCGGCCCGTCTCCCGATACCATTCGCCGGATGGGCTCGAAAACGGCCGCTCGCGCCATCGCGCGGGAGGCTGGCGTGCCCACGGTCCCAGGTGCCGCTGGAACCGTAAGCGATCTCGGCGAAGCCCTTTCCGTTGCAGCTGAAGTGGGCTACCCGGTGCTCCTCAAGGCCGCCGCGGGAGGCGGAGGTAAGGGGATGCGGCTCGTCTCTTCCCCTTCCGAGATGGAAGCCGCCATCCGCGACGCGTCAAGCGAAGCCGAACGCGCCTTCCACGACGCCCGGGTCTACATAGAAAAGGCCGTTGTGCGTCCGCGCCATATTGAAATTCAAGTCCTGGGCGATCAGCATGGCAATCTCATCCATTTGGGCGAGCGTGAATGTTCCCTCCAGCGCCGCCACCAGAAGGTAATCGAAGAGTGTCCTTCCCCGCTGATGGCAATTCACCCGGAATTGCGAGATCGGATGGGCGAGGCCGCTTGTCGTGCCGCGCGCGCCGCCGGATACTATAACGCCGGCACGGTCGAATTTCTGGTGGATGCCTCCCTCAACTTCTACTTTCTGGAGATGAACACCCGCCTCCAGGTGGAGCATCCGGTGACGGAGCTGGTCACCGGGCTTGACCTGGTACACCAGCAATTGCGAATTGCCGCGGGCGAACGCCTGGAGATTTCTCAGCGGGACGTGCGCTGGCGAGGCTCCGCCATGGAATGCCGCATCTATGCCGAGGATCCAGAAAACGGCTTCCTTCCTTCACCCGGCACGATCACTCGTCTTCATCGGCCTACCGGACCCGGAGTTCGCCTCGACGCGGGCGTCTACCTCGGCTGGACGATTCCGATGGAGTACGACCCCCTCGTGGCAAAGCTCTCCGTTCACGCGGAAACGCGCCACCTGGCCATCGCCCGCCTCCGTGGCGCACTTGAAGAGTATTCGGTAAACGGGGTGAAAACCACCATTTCGTTTTTCCACCAGATTCTCAACGATCCCGAATTCCGCGCCGGGCATCTGCACACGGGCTTCATTGAGGAATATATGGCGAGGCGAAGCGAAGAGGCACCCGACGAAAAGGTGGTGGAGATGGCGGCCCTCGCTGGAGCGCTTGCGGCGACGCGCGACCACGGCGTCCTCCAGTCCTCCGGCGTCGCGGCCTTGCCCGCCGTAAGCCGCTGGCGCTCCTCGGGACGGGATAGAGGTTTGCGATGATCGTGAAACATCAGTTGGATGGGGAAGTCGTGAGCGTGGAGTTCCGCGTTTCCGGCAGCGACGTCGTGTACCGGGTGATTCATGAGGGTCGCGACGCTCCCCCGTTTCAGACCGCCAGCCATGTGGAGGCGGAACCCGGCGTATTCTCGCTGATCTGCGGTTTGCGTAGCTTTGACGTGCGCCTGGAACACGCGCACTACGGGACCATGGCCCAGCATCGTTCGAGCCGCGTGTTGCTCGAGCCCGTGAACCGGGGCCGCGGGCGCGGGGAGACTGGCGGCGTCTCGGGCCCCGCGCCGGTCAAGGCGGCCATGCCCGGCAGGGTCATCCGCGTGCTCGCCGCAGAAGGGCAAAGCGTCTCCGCCGGGCAGGGCCTCGTCGTGCTCGAGGCGATGAAAATGCAGAACGAAATCAATGCGCCACGCGCCGGAGTCGTTCGGCAGCTGGCCGTCTCGGAGGGCGCCGTGGTTGCAGCCGGAGCCCTGCTTTGTCTGCTTGAAAATCCCGCGGAATAACGGGGTCACGGGGTGGCCAAATTAGAGACGGGCCGCTGGCGTCGCTTCCGCTGCCGGAGAGTCCCGGTGAAGCGTGTGAAAGAAACAGTCGCGATGGAGGCTCTCTTTCACAAGGCAGGCTGCCCGGCGGTTCAGCTCGCACTGAATGCATGTCTCCGAAGGATTGCCGGCCGCTCTCATCACGCTTGCGGTGAGTCGGTCGAGTGCGCTGCCCATGCCAGCCAATTCTTCCCCCTCGGCGTCATCCCAGATTTCATTGAGCCTCAACTGGAGGCGCTCTAAGAAGGTGCTCGCCAAGGCGCCTCCTTCCGGGCTCAGGGCCAGGCGAACGTGACGGCGGTCCTGCGTATCGATGCTCCGCTCCAGCAAGTTCTGCCGGGCCAAACGGTCAACCGCCTTGCTCGCGGCCGCCGTACTCACCCCCAGATACGCAGCCACCTCGGTTACGTTTGCAACCGGAGTCGTCGCGAAGATCTCCAGCAATTTCCATTGAGAGCGGCTGAGGCGGTCACCGGCCAGTTCCGCATGCAGCCGCGCTTCCACCGCTTCCTGAATTGCAAGGCTCAGCATGCGCGCCGCCCCCAGCAATTGCGCACCCGGGCCCGCCGATGGCACCCCGTTTACACGCGGGATGCGATGTAACACTCCTGCGTCATGCCCCATAAAAATTGTTGACTAGCCCAACAAAGTCCTAGCTCATCGTATCGCCGATTCCACGACACTCCAAGAAAAATCAACCTGATTAGACCCTGGATTGGCTATCTAGTACCCTGATGAACCTCCGGAGACAGTTACAATCCGCTGGAAGGCTCGGTGCAACACCCCGAAAACTCTTCCTAATTCCGCGCTTGCATCGCCGATTTTCCCTCGTAAGTTCTATGTGGAACTAGTACTTATGCTTGGTACCTCTCCATCCTGTACAGTTACGAAATTTTGGTGGAATTTTTGAAAAACACCCCTAGAATAAGTTCAGGCCACGATCTGAAATCTAAGGCGTCCGAGAATTCCAGATCAGTTTTTGCGACAGGTACTCCATTCGTGACAAGTGCAAACCAACCGGGGACGTTGACCGACGCACAGGGCGTGCTCGACGCGCGGGAACTCCCCTCTCCCGAATTCAGCGCTCTCTGGGAAGCGGTGCTGGTTCCGCGAGATCTCAAGGACCGGCTGATCTCCCAAGCGATTCTGAATTTCACTCTCCGAGGACGTCTTGATCGCGCCACCGTTCCGCTGCACGGCGTCATCCTGCTCGTCGGCCCGCCGGGCACCGGGAAGACTTCGCTCGCGCGGGGCTTGGCCTCCCGCACGGCGGAGTCCGTCGAAAGCGAACGGCCCTTCCGCTACATCGAGGTGGAGCCACACGCCCTCGCCAGCGCCGCACTGGGGCGCAGCCAGCAGGCGGTCCGGCAATTGCTGGGAAGCGTGATCGCGGAACAGGCGGCCGCGGCGCCGTTGATCGTGGTGCTCGACGAAGTCGAAACCCTGGCGGCGGACCGTACAAAACTCTCGATGGAAACCAACCCGATTGATGTCCATCGCGCCACAGACGCCGTTCTGGCGCAACTTGACCACCTGGCGGCTCGCTACCCGAATCTGCTCTTCATTGCCACCAGCAATTTCCCGGATGCGATTGACGAAGCCTTCCTGTCCCGCGCGGATTCGATTGAGGTGGTACCGCTGCCGGACGATGACGGCTGCCGCCGGATCCTCGCCGATACCGTGCTGGCCTTGGCGGCGCTCTATCCCGAAGTCGCGGGCATCCTCGACGATCCCGTGTTTGACGAAGCTTGCCGGCAGTGCCGGGGCATGGATGGCCGGCGCATTCGAAAAGTGCTGGTGAGCGCATGTACCCAGGACAAACACGTCGCCATCGCACCGGGGAAACTCACGGCGGCACATTTGCTGGCGGCGGTTCGCGCGCTCCGCCATTCGGCGGGCTGACAGGCACAAGTTCAGGATTTTTCACCGGGAGAACCGGAAGAAAGGAAACGATTCCGATGAGCGAGGTGCAGTTCCAGCAGATCCCTTCCCGAGCGGACGCCATTGTGCGCCGTGTGATCTCCACTCCGGTGAGATCCGCCACCGATACCTGGACGGCCATATCCGCCCTTCTTGCGCCGGACCCCACGTCCCTTGCGCGACGGGAGTTGAACCGTATGAGCGGCCTCGCCTGTGTGGCGATCAGCTCCGAAGCCATGCGGCACGACCCCCTGGAGTTGCAGTCTCGCGGCCTCACCGTCAGGATTTATTGCCTGCACGGCGAAGACGCCATCATGACGCCCGGCTACGATTTGCACGAGTTCGCCTGGTGCCCGACGGAGGAGGAGTGGGCGATGTCCATTCCCTGCGAGGCCTCCGACCTGCGCTGGCTGAACCGCGAGCTCGCCTCAATGTCCCCGAACGCTATCTTTCGTTCCGTGGGGGAAGCTCCCCGATTCGGCGCGCCCCACGAGTTTGAAACCCAGGAACCCAAACCCCGGCTGCGGCTGGCGAATGTCTTGAAGATGGGAGCGTTTTTCCGACCATGAGCACCCGAACCTATATCGACACGAAAGCCTACAGCGTCGCCTTTCTGGCCGACAAGCTGATGTATTCCGTCAAGGAGATCATCCGCGGCAGCGGGCTCGATCCGGTGAAACTCTCGCAGCAGTGGAACACGCTCGAACACGGCATTTCGCGCTGGCTGCACACGCAGGACCTCATGCGCGTTTCGGTGGAGATCTTCCACCCCCGCCGCAACCGCCTGGTGGGCCGCTGGGACATGGAGATTATTTACGGTTACGGGGGCGATGGCACCATGCATGCCGACATGAACCCGATCCGGCAGATGATCGAGCGGGAAGGGCAGGCTCCGGAAGAGTGCGACTACCGCATCCTCGTGGTGGCCAAGCCCACGGCGGACGAAGTGCATGGTTGGGGGGATCTGAACGAATACGACATCGGGCAGCACAAACCCCGGCGTCTCGGATACCTGCTCTGGGCCGGCGATACCGCCGTCGATTACTCGTACTGGAAGAAGGGCTGACGCGATTAAAGAGAACCGGGTCCGAAGAGTTCTCCGGATATCGCGGCAAGTTTCGATAGAATAGGGGAGCGGTTCCGGAGCGGGGCCGCTCCTTTTCTATTGTTGAGGTTAGCGCAATGCAGATTTCCGGAATCGATCCCCTCACGGGCCAACCCGTCACGGTTACTTATGACTCGAAGATTGAAAGCGTGAACCCCGCGGCATCCGGCGGCGAGGCGCACGTCTATCTGGCGCCGGGATTTATCGATGTCCAGGTGAATGGCTTCGCCGGGGCCGATTATTGCCAGTCCGGAACCCCTATTGAAGAGATTGGGCGGTCGCTCGACGTCATCTATTCAAGCGGGTCCAGCCGCATCTTTCCCACGGTGATCACCAACTCCCCGCAGGAGATGGTGGGGGCTCTGGGCAATCTCGCAAACGCCAAAGAGCAACTTCCGAACAGCGCCGTCATGGAAGGCTATCACGTCGAAGGTCCGTTCATTTCGCCGAACGACGGCCCTCGCGGAGCGCATCCGCGCCAGTGGGTCATCGCGCCGGATATCGAACTCTTCTACCGCATGCAGGAAGCCGCACGGGGCTTGATCAAGCTCTTTACGCTCAGCCCGGAGTGGCCCGAGGCGCCGGCATTCATTGAGAAAGTGGCGGCTACGGGCGTCACCGTCAGCATCGGCCACACCTGCGCAACTTCGGAGCAGATTTCCGCCGCGGTCAGCGCCGGCGCAACCATGTCCACCCACCTAGGAAACGGAGCGGATAAGGTCCTCGTGCGGCACCCCAACTACCTTTGGCAGCAGATGGCGGACGACCGGCTCTACGCCGGCCTGATCGTTGACGGCATTCATATCGGGCAGGACTTCCTGCGCGTGGCCCTCCGCGCCAAGGGAATGGATCGTGCTGTGCTGGTGACCGACGCGGCGCCCCCGGCGGGCTGCGCTCCAGGAGAGTATCGCCTCGGCGAGGTGGTGGTGGATTTGCTCCCTCCCGGTGACCGCGTCGTCGTGCATGGAACGGACCGCCTCGCCGGCTCCGCGTTGTTCATGCATAAGGGTGTCGAGAAGCTGATGACCATTGGCGGCTTGAGCCTGGCCGACGCCGTTCGTTTGAGCACGCTGAACCCGGCCCGATGCTGCAATGTCGAGGGCCGAAAGAACGGCCTGGCGGCCGGAGACCGGGCGGACTTCGTCAAGTTCCATTGCCACCCCGAGACTCACGAGATCCGGGTGCTTGAAACCTGGACTGACGGCAAGCGGATGTTCGCCGCAAACTAGCCGGAGGCCGTGCCTCCCGTGGCCATCCGTTTATGGACCCTGTTTTCCAAACCGAAGGAGTCGCAAACACTTCCCATGCTGTCCGTGAATGTTCGACATCGCCCGTCTCTCGATCCAGGCTTCCTGCCGGCTTCGCTCTGGAACCGCGCCTACCGCAAATTGGTGGCGGAATCGGACCGGGCCGAGGATCTGGTGCTGACGCTGGAGCGGCAGGACGGCTCCCGCTCCGAGTTCGCCGCCCGCATACTTCCTCACGAAGGCGAAGCGGCCGCTCTGAACCAGACCTATCTCGAACGGGTGGTGAAGTTCCTGCTCTGGCAGCGGGGCGGTTACCGGCTCACGGTGGCGGGAAATCCGGCTCTGGCCGCGTATTTGCGCTCCGTCTACGCCCCGTCCGGGGCCCGCGCTTTTGATTTCCACTTCATGGGTGAAACCGTGTACGGGCTGGAGTTTCAAGTGGAGTCCGTGCCGCTCCGCGACGCCCCCGGCGCGGCGGAAACCACACTCTCCCTGGGCAGGCATTTAGACGGCTGCCGCATCGGTTTTGACCTCGGCGGAAGTGACCGCAAGTGCGCCGCCGTGATCGATGGCCGGGTGGTGCATTCCGAGGAGATCCCGTGGGACCCCTATTTCCAGAAAGATCCCCAGTATCACTACGACGGTGTCCTGGATTCACTGCGAAGAGCCGCCGAAAAAATGCCCAGAGTGGATGCTATCGGTGGCAGTTCCGCCGGTGTCTATGTGGGCAATGAGGTCCGCGTGGCATCCCTGTTCCGCGGCGTCTCCAAGGAGGATTTTGACCGCCGCGTGCGCCGGATGTTCTTCGACCTGAAGAAAGAATGGGGCAATGTTCCGTTTGAGGTGGCCAATGACGGTGAAGTGACGGCGCTCGCGGGCTCAATGTCCCTCGGCGATGGGGCTGTCCTGGGCATCTCCATGGGCACAAGCCAGGCTGGCGGATACGTCACTCCAGAGGGGACCATCACCAACTGGCTGAACGAACTTGCATTTGCCCCCATTGACTATGCGCCGCAGGCCCATGTGGATGAATGGTCCAGGGACGGCGGCGTGGGCGCGCAATACTTTTCCCAGCAGGCCGTGGGCCGGCTCGTCGCTCCGGCCGGAATTGACCTTCCCGCGGACTTGCCCCTTCCGGAAAAGCTGGTGGCCGTGCAGGAATTGATGGCGAAGGGCGACCCCCGCGCGCTGGAAATCTACAATACCATCGGCACCTACTTCGGATACGCCATCGCCCACTATGCGGATTTCTATGAAATTCGCCATCTCCTCCTGCTGGGCCGCGTGCTCTCCGGCCGGGGCGGAAACCGCATCATCGAAGTCGCGCAGGAGGTTCTGGCCGACGAATTCCCTGCCCTCGCGGAGCGCGTTCAGGTGCATACGCCGAACGAAGCGGATAAGCGCCATGGCCAGGCCGTGGCGGCAGCCAGCCTGCCCGCAATCCCGAGGCCCGCCTGACGGAACGGCGGCGGGTCGCGACGGCCTCACGGCGATACGTAGATGGTTTGGCTTACGGGGCTCAGCGCGTTCGGATAGCCAACGCGAATGGCAGGGTTCCGAGGCGTATTTTCCGGCAGCAGAATGTTGACCTGGTAGAGGCCTGCAAAGCCCGGCGCTACCCCGGCATAGAGGATGTGCCCGTTCGGGATCGGCTCGTCGTTCAGCCTCACTTCGAATGGAACTTTCTGGTCCAGGGGGGCTGCGCCGCGCGGTAGTTCGCCGGGCCGGGATGAGGGCAGCGTTGGCCCCAGGCCGGTGGCCCATAGGACGACGATTTGCCCAGGGCGCGCCGGCGATTCCGCGGTCACGAGGCTCCCATCCGGCCGGGTAACCACCGGAACGCCATCCGTGATCGCGAACAGGCCGGGGGCCGTCTCCGCGATGGTGATTTGCCCTTTGTGCGGGCCGGCCAGACTGTCGCGCAGCACCCGAACCGTATAGGTGCCGGGGGTGAGCCGGTTATCCGTCAGGACGTTGATCTGGGTCGGGGAGACATACGTCAGAAAGCCGAGCGTGGGTCCGATCAGCACCTGCACGCCGCCGAGAGCGGTCGGCAGTGTGTTGGCATCGAGGTTCGCCGCGCTCACGGATCGCGTGCTCCACGCGAGATTCTCTCCGAAGATAGAGAGGAACGTATTCGGGGCGAATGCGCTTCGCTCAAAAGTCGCCCCGTGAACCACAGATTCGGTCGAAAATACCGGCGGCCCCGGCATCTGGCCAGCGACGAGTGCCGGGAACGCAAACGCCGCCACCGCAGCCGCAAGAATTGCCCGCCAGACCGCCTTGGCTTGTCCGCCGCGAGATCTGCCCTGTTCCTTGGGAATCCGCACCGCAACGCTCTCCTGGGAATGTAGTGCCCGTTCGGGGGAAAAATTCTCACGGAAAATGCGTTGCCGAATCGGCGCGGGGCATGCGTCCCCGATCGCGAGCGCCGGTGCTAACGATCGCGGGAACCCGTTTGCAGCGCTTTCTTCGCCATCGTACTGATGGGCAGGTTCGGCAAACGGGAGCGTTCAATCCAGCAGTAGCCCGCGGGTGGCGGTTCGGCCGGCTCCGGCAGCTTCGCGCGGTATACCGTACACCGATAAGCCCGGTTCATGATCGAATGACGAAAGCGGTGCGCTTCCTCCGTCGCCGTCACCCCCGGCATTGCATCGGCTTCGGGCAGTTCCCAGAAACCGGCCATGCGGCCGCCGGATGCGCTCTGTCTCATCAGGATCCGGCCCTCCTCCTCGATCAGCAGAAGCGCGGTCTCGACCGCGACGGTGGCGGGGCGGCGAAGCTTTGTCGGGAGTTCGTTCTGCACTCCTTCCGCCCGCGCGCGGCAGTGAGCGGCGAGCGGGCAAAGCAGGCAATGGGGGTCGCGCGGCAAGCAGAGCGTCGCGCCCAGTTCCATGAGCGCCTGGTTCGTATCCCCCGCCTCCCCCGGCGGAAGGCACCGCTGGGCGGCATCCCGAAGGCGGTTCCGCGTGGCCAGCGAACCGATGTCGCTGAAATCGCACGTCACGCGGGACATTACCCGCATCACATTGCCGTCGAGCACCGCATATGGCAGCCCGAACGCAATGCTGGCGACCGCTGCCGCCGTATACTCTCCCACGCCGGGCAGCGCCAGAATTTCCTCGTACGTTTCCGGGAAGCGCCCCCGCTCCGCCACCATCCGCGCCGCCTGCTGCAGATTCCGTGCCCGGCTGTAGTAGCCCAGGCCGCCCCACATCGTCAGCACCTCTTCCTCGGGGGCCGCGGCCAGCACGGCGGCGCTGGGGAATCGCTCCAGAAACCGCTCGAAATAGGGGATCACAGCCTCCACGCGCGTTTGCTGCAGCATGATCTCGGAGATCCAAATCGCGTAAGGATCCTTCGTCTCTCGCCATGGCAGGCGACGCGCCACCCGGCGAAACCAGTCCAGCAGGACTTCTCCCAGGGTTTGCGATGGAACGTGCATAGAAGACGGCGGTCCGGCGGACCCGTGTAAATCATCCAGTGTAGCGTGAAGCCCTTCTCACCCCGGACGGAAGGGGCGTCTCGCGGACTATGACAAAATTCTAGTGTGGCGGCAATTCGTGATCGCGTTGAGAATTCCGATGTCCCGTACGGCTCGCAAACGCCCCGGAGGGCTGCCCGGCCGCTGCCCGCTTTCCTGCCCCTCCTGAGGCTGGCTTGTTGCCTCTCGGCCGGAATCGCGCTTCTCGCTCCGGCCGGCCTTGGAGAAACCCGGGCCATTCCAATCGATGCCGGGATTGCCGCTGGCGAGGAGGGCGGCGTCTGCATCCTGCGCGTGCGCGTGGATGGCTCGGCGGACCTGATGGTCCGGTCCGACACCCTCGCCCTGCGCGCCGTGCATGGAGAGAACCCCCTCGACGAGGGAAGCGTTTGCAGCGCCGTGCTGCCGGAGTCGCCCTTGGGCTCGTTTCGCATGGAGCCCGTTCGCGGCCGCGGGAGAGCGCTCCTCGTGGAAAACCCCTCGGGCCGCAACGGATTTCAGGCCTGGATCCGCGTGGACGACAACCCGGCCGGGGCCGATCTCTACGAACTGCGAATCACCTGGCAACTCGACGAAGGCCCGCACGAAGGTCCGGGAAGCCTGCCGGATGAACTCGTCCTGCGCCCGCGCGGAACCCCCGCGGTCTGGGCCACCGGCAGCGGCGTCGGCGGGTCCGCGGCCCTCCCTGGCGGTCGCCTGAGCTCGTTTGATAACGATCCCTTACGCTATGACTCCAGCCGCGCCGGACAGTTGGAGTTCCGCGGCCGCATCGACGATGCCGTCGACTTGTATGTGCGCGGAGACCAGATCAACGCTCTCGTCAAGAGCGGACAGCTGGTCAAAGTAGAGAGGTTCCGCTTCACCCAGCCCTTGCCTGCCGTGGCGCTGAGTTCGATCGGCGTGGCGAAGAAGGACGGGCGCGGCACCGTCGAGTTGGTGCAGCGCCCGGACAGCACAAACGATTTCACCGCAATCATCCGGGTTACCGACCCCCAGAGCGGCAGCGACCGTTACCACTTTGTGCTGAGTTGGTCTCGCTAATGGCCCGCTGGAGCCGGCTTGGCCGCGGGCGCGTGAGCGCCCTCGCCCCACCCCAATTCTTCCGCCGCGCCCGCTGAATCCGCCTCCTGTTTCCGGGAGGCGTCGTGCGCCTCCGCTTTCGTATCCTCGGCGGCCGCCGGTTCTGGCTCCCCGGCCTCCGCGAACCCTACGATAATCGAGACGCGCCGGTTCGAAAAGTCGAGCGGATCTTTGGGATTGCGCAGGTGCTGGTCGGCAAATCCCCGAAGTTGACTCACCTGCCCGGTTCGCAGCCCGTGCTCTGCCATAAAACGTCGCGCGGCGTTCGCGCGGTCGGTCGAAAGATCCCAGTTGCTATAGAAGCCGGAGGTCGAGTACGGCCGCGCATCGGTGTGCCCTTCAAGAACCACCCGGTTCTCCAGCTTCCCGATCTCCACCGCCAGCGCCGAAACAATCGCCTTGGCCGAGGGCGTCATCTCCTTGGCACCCGATTGGAAGAAGCTGTTCCCCTCCTTGTCCACCAGTTCAATGCGCAGCCCGTCTCCCGTCACGGTCATATCCACCTGGTCCTTAAGGGCACCCAGTTCCGGCATCGCCTTGAGCGTCTCGCTGAGCTTCTCCTTTAGGGCCGGCATGTCTTTCTTTTCAAGGAGAAGCGCCTCCTGCGCATCTTTCGCGCCGATATTCCCCGTGCCGTCCTGGTTCTGAAAGCCCTTGGGATCATTGAAGTACATCGACACCGCTTTCTGGATCTCCGGGCTCGCATTCATCAGCCACAGCACGATGAAGAGCGCCATCATCGCGGTGACGAAATCGGCGTACGCCACCTTCCAGGCCCCTCCGTGGTGCCCGCCGGCCACCACTTTCTTCACGATCACGATGGGCTGGTTATTGGTGGCGTTGCGGTTGCTCACGGTAACTCCCTCTCTCGTCCGGCTTCGCGGCGGGCCTATGCCGCCTCTTGCTTCGGCGCGGCACCGGCGCCCTTGCAGGCCGCTTCCAACTCCGCGAAGCTGGGGCGAACATGCGGCGGAGCCAGCCGGCGAGCGTGCTCCACGGCCAGGATGGGCGCGGCCCCTTTCACCGAGGCCACCAGCGCGCCCTTCAGGCACGTCAGAAACTCCAGGCGCTGCTTATTGCCCTTCTGGATCGAAGACGCCAGCGGAGAAACCAGACCGTAGCAAAACAGAATGCCGAGAAAGGTTCCCACCAGCGCCGCCGCCACTTTGTGGCCAATCTCTTCCGGCGGCCCGCCCAACGATCCCATCGTGATCACCACGCCCAGAACCGCCGCAACGATCCCCAGCCCCGGCAACGCGTCCGCCACCGTCTGCAGCGAGTGCGCAGGCTCCTCGTTCTCGTGGTGATGCACTTCGAGATCGTGCTCCAGCATTTGGTCCAGTTCAAACGGCTGCACATGGCCCGTCATCGTCATGCGAAACGTATCGCAGACAAAATCCAGGGTGTAGTGGTCCTTCATCAGCCAGGCATACGACTTGAACAGCTCGGATTCCGCCGGCTTCTCAATATCCGCTTCCAGCTTGGCTAGGCCATTCTTCCGCACATACTGAAACACCTCATAGAGCGCTTTCAGCGCCTCCAGGTAAAGCTTCTTGCTGTAAGGCGACCCTTTCAGGACGCCAAGTGCGGATCGGATCATCCCCATCAAGACCGCCGGGGGGTTGGCAATCAGAACGGTTCCGATGGCCGCGCCAAGGATGATCACGTACTCCGCGGGCTGCACCAGAACCATCAGTTCCCCGTGCTCCATCAGAAATCCGCCGATCACGGAGCCGAACACTACCAGAATGCCGATGATGACAAACATTTCCCAGACCCTTCCCGTCCTGAACGCCACGCCGCGCGAATGCCGGAACCGCGCGCACGAACGTCAGTTACCCATATCGGCGATGAATCGCTCGCTTTGAGAGGAACCGGAGGGGGGAGGGAATCGGGCGGGCTATAGCAGGGTTTCGTCCAGGGTGGCCGTGGGCACGGGGGGCGCGGTCGCTTCCGGAGCTTTGGGGGCGGAGTGAGAGGGGTCTGCCCTTCGCGCTTCCGTTTGCGAAGCTCCGTCTCCGCCCGTTATCGCGCGGTAGTAACGTTCAAACTCGGCGACGGAACCGTCGAAAAACTGTTCCACGAGTTGCGCCACCGCGAGCGCGCGGATCTCGTCGCGCTCCCGCGCCGGGGCATAACGGAAAGAGCGGCCGGATTTCTGCCGGGTCGCCATGCCCTTCGCCGCCAAGCGCTCAAGCACGGTCATTACCGTCGTGTAGGCCAGGGGCCGGGTGTCGCGCATCGCTTCCCGCACTTCTCCGGCATCCGCCTCGCCCCTCTTCCAAAGCACGGTGAGGCAAGCCAGTTCCAGTGGCGGAGGAATCTCGCCCGCCGCGGTCGCGCCACCCTTTGCCGTACGACTAGCCATCCACTCTCGCTTTCAACGCCGCTCGCGGTTGCCGCGATTCCAATCTTGCCCGGGCGGGCTTACGGCTCATCTCCGAGCGCACCCTGGAGTTTATCGCCAAACAGGGAATTGCTGGGGAACGCGCCGCCGCTTCGGCGCGTCGCCGGGGCCTCGCGCTTTCCCGCCGTCGCTACTGGGGCGCCGCGAACAGGGCTTTCCGCGGCGCTCTTGCCGGTTCCCGGCTCCGTCACGGAATGCGGACCGGTCAGAAACAGGTCCTTCTTCAGAAACGTGCGCTCCATTGCGTAGTTGTATCCGGAAAACGTGCCTTCGCTGCGCTCGTCGCGCTCCAGTTGCGCCCGCATGCACTCCATCTTGGAGTCCAGATCGTCGAGATACGAGAGCAGCAGGGCTTCGGGGAAAACCGGCACTTTCGGTGAACCAAACTCCAGCTTGCCATGATGGCTCAGGATCAGATGCTCCACCAGCGCCGCGAGCGCCGGCGGAAAATCCGGCGTCTCCCGCAGCTTGTCGTGCAGATACCGCACTCCGATCGCGATATGGCCCAGCAACTGGCCCACGTCGGAATATCCCAGCGCCCGCTCATACGTGAGTTCGTCGATCTTCCCGATGTCGTGAAGGATCACGCCGGTGAGTAGCAGATCGAGGTTCACGGCGGGGTAATGCGGACCCACCATCTTCGCCAGCGCGCAAAGCGAAAGCACGTGCTCGATCAAACCACCGAGATATGCGTGGTGAATCTGCTTTGCCGCCGGTGCCTTCTTGTACCGCTCCCGTATCGAGGCGTCGTTGAAGAACGTGAGCAGCAGGGCTTTCAGGTGCGGATCCCGCATGCCGTCGATGATGCCCTTCAGTTCCGCGAACATCTCTTCGGGGTCGCGCGCGGAAGCGGCGAAGAAATCGGCCAGCTGAATCTCCCGCTCGTCCACCCGCTCCAGCGAATGAATCGTGAACTGGGGCCGTCCGTTATAGACGCTCATTACCCCTTTCACCCTCACGAAATCGCCCACCGCGAAAAGTTCGACGACCTCGCCCACGTTGTCCCACATCTTGGCGTCGATATCGCCGCTCTTATCCCCGATCGTCAGAGAAAGAAAGGGCTCCCCGCTCTTCTTCTGGCGAACCTCCTTGTGCTGCACCAGGAAGCAGCTGCGCGCAATCTGGTTCTGCTGAAGATCTTTGACGAGAATTTTCATGTGCGATTTTCCGCGATTCATCCCAGGGGCCGCGCGTCTAGTTGCTGCTCTTGGGCGCAGTCGTGGTCCCTGGAATCGGGATCACCCAAAGCAGCCGCTTGCGACGGGTCTGCTGGGCGACTTCTTCTTTCGAGATCGTCTCCGGCTTCAGTTCCGCCGGATCTTTCCAGGATGTGTCCTTGCCGGGAACTTCCCCGCTGTCGTGGAAGCCTTCGCGAATTTCAAGGAACGCATCGGTGCGCAGCTTCGTGAGGTAAGTCCGGATGGCCGGCTGAAAGCGCGGCCCGAACAGCCTGTTCATGATCTCGTTTTCCACCACCGGCAGGGGCTGCAAGCCGGGGGAAACCTTGTCGGCCACGCGCAGGATCAGGAAGCCGTTGGGCACCTGGATGGGTGCCGTCACGAAACCCTTCGCTTCTCCGAAGACCGCCTTCTCGATCTCGGGGTTTAATTCTCCCTTCGCGAGGTACCCGAGGTTGCCCCCCTCGGGGGCCGACATGGCGTCGGAATTCTCCACCGCCAGTTCATTGAACTTCGCGCCGCCCTTCGCCTTCGCGTAAACCTCATCGGCCTTGGCCTTCAATTCCGCGTCGGTACGCTCCAGGCCGTCCTTCGACTTCTTGCCGATCAGGATCTCCTGCAATCCCACCGATTCCTTATCGCGGTAGAACTCGCTCTTGTGCTCTTCGTAGAACTTCTCCACTTCGCTCCGGGGAATGATGATCTTGGAGCTAACTTCCTGGCCGATCACTTCCTGCTGCAGCATTCCCTGCTTCATCTTCTCGCGGTAATCCTCGATCGGCATGCCCGTTTGCGTCTGAATGAACTGGCGAAACTCCTCTGGATCCTTGATCCCCACCTTCACCTGCATATCCGCCATCTGCTTGCTTACCTGCGAATCGACGCTGATGCTCAGGTCTTTCGCTTTTTGCACCAGCAGCGTCTGATCGATCTGGTCTCGCAGGACGTCGTTCTTGCGCTTCTCCGTCTGCTCGGCGATACAGGCCTTGTCGTTGCGACACTGGGTGGCGAGTTCCTGCGCCATCATTTTGCGCGATTCGTCCAGATCGCCCAGCGTGATGATATCCGCATTCACCTTGGCGACGATTTGTTCAAGCACGACGGGTTCGCCGGCGGGCAAGGCCGAAACGAGGAGCAAGAGAGCGTATCCAAGGGAAAATCGCATATTCATTCCATTATCTCGAAGAAATTATTGGAGATCCAATAGGTAGCTTTTTACCTGGGAAAGTAGATGGCCCGGCGTGTCCCAGGGTTTCAGCGGGAGCCGCAGCACGCCGGCCGGTGTAAATTGCACATCCTCCACCCGCTGCACCATGCGCATCAGATTCTCCGGGTTCATCCGGGTCTGCGGATGAAACTTCACTTGCAGAAACTGACCCCGCTTTTCCAGGGTTTCAACGCCCAGTTCCTTCGCGATGCTCTTGCACAGCGAAAATTCCGCGAGCTGTTCCAGTTCCTCGGGCGGCGCGCCATAGCGGTCGCGCAACTCGTCCATCACCCGCTGCGCGTCCGCCGGATGCCGAATATCGGCGATCTTCTTGTAGGCGCGCAGGCGCTGCTGCTCATCCTCCACATAACTTGCCGGGATGCGCGCTTCAAGCCCCAGGTTGATGGCGGAGTGAATCTCAGGAGGCACGTCTTCTCCCCGCATCTCGCGCACCGTCTCTTCCAGCATCGACATGAAGGCGTCGTAGCCGATCGCGTCGATATGTCCGTGCTGCTCTCCCCCCAGCAGGTTTCCCGCGCCGCGAAGCTCGAGATCGAGCGCGGCGATCTTGAAGCCCGCGCCCAGGTCGGAAAACTCTTTCAGCGCGGCCAGCCGCTTCCTGGCAATATCGGATAGAGTGCCGTTCGGTGGCACCAGCAAATAGGCATAGGCACGCCGGTTCGAACGGCCCACGCGGCCGCGCAACTGGTAAAGCTCCGATAGCCCGAAGCGGTCCGCATTTTCGATCACGATCGTGTTGGCGGCCGGGATGTCCAGGCCGTTCTCCACAATACTCGTCGAAACCAGCACGTCGAACTCGTGCCGCATAAAGCCGAGAATCACCTTTTCGAGTTCCGCGTCCGCCATCTGCCCATGCCCGACGCCCACACGCGCCCCCGGCATCAATCCGCGGATGCGGGCGGCCTGCGCGAAGACGGTCTCCACCCGGTTGTGGATGACGTAAACCTGCCCGCCCCTTGCCAGCTCCTGCTCGAGCGCGGCGCGCACGATGTCGTCCTCGTTGTGCGCCACCACCGTGTGAATCGAAAGCCGGTCCTTCGGCGGCGTCTCGATTACCGACAGATCGCGGAGCCCGAGCAGGGACATGTGCAGCGTCCTCGGGATGGGCGTCGCGGACATCGCGATCGAATCCACGTTGTGCCGCAACTGTTTGAGCCTCTCCTTGTGCCGCACCCCGAAGCGCTGCTCCTCATCCACCACCAGCAGGCCCAGATCGTGAAACTGCACGTCTTTCGAGAGCAAACGATGGGTGCCGATCAGAATGTCCGTCCGGCCCGCGGCAAGGTCTTCGAGGGATTGCTTGATCTCTTTCGCGCTGCGGAAGCGGCTTACCGAATCGATGCGCACGGGAAAAGCCGCGAATCGGCGCTTGAAGGTCTCGAAGTGCTGAAAGGCCAGCACCGTGGTGGGCGCCAGCACTGCCACCTGCTTGCCGTCGCCGAGCGCCTTGAACGCGGCGCGCATGGCCACTTCAGTCTTGCCGTAGCCCACGTCTCCGCATAGCAGACGGTCCATCGGCAGTTCGCTCTCCATGTCGCGCTTGATCTCGGCGATGGCGCGGGCCTGATCCTGGGTCTCCGTGTATTCGAAGGAATCCTCAAACTCGCGCTGCCAATTGGAGTCGGCGGAAAACGAATAGCCCCGGGCAAGCTTGCGTTGCGCGTAAAGCTTCAGGAGTTCGTCCGCCATGTCGCGCATGCGGGCCTTGACGCGAGATTTTGTGCGCTGCCATGTCGCGCCGCCCAGCCGGTCGATCTGCGGCTTCGCCTCCCCGCCCCCGCGATACTTCTGAACCAGATCCATGCGCGTCAGCGGGACATAGAGCTTGCTTTCGTTGGCATACTCGATGAGCATGAAGTCCGTCTTCGCGCCATCCTGATGCACTTCTTTCAACCCGAGGAAGCGCCCGATCCCGTGCTCCGCGTGGACGACGAAATCCCCGGGCTTCAGATCGGATACGTCCAGCGTAAACGAGGTCAGATGCTGCCCCGGACGGGAACCGCGTTCATCCGCCAGCGCGGAGCGCTCGAAGAGGTCCTCATTGCCAATAAAGGCGAGCTTCGATTCGGGCAGCAGAAAGCCGTTGGCGAGATCGCCGCGCGTGAGCAGAATCCGCGCCTGCGACACCGTGCGGTAGTTCCGCTTGCCGAGCGCCTCCCGCGCGGGATCGTCCGCCGCGAGATCGATGTCGAACGGGCAATCGTATTCCTCGAATACGTCCGCAATCCGTTCGAGTTCCCCCCCGTTCGCGGCAAAGACGACGGTCGTAAATTCCTGGTCCCGCAAATGCCGCGCTTCCTCGATCGCCTTCGCCACATGGCCGTGGAAGCGGAATCCCGGGCGCGTCGCGATATGCGCGTGGGAGCGGCTATCCTCGCTTTGCCCCAGCAATTCAAGCTGTTCCAGCAGCAGGTTTGGCCGCGCCTTGGCCAACGCGGCCCATTCCTCGTAACGGAAATACGCCCGCTCGGGAGGGATAAAACACGATTCGGCGTCCGTCAGGCGCTGCCACAGTCTCTTCGCCGCCGCCTCTGCCTGCGCGGGTTCGTCCACGGCCAGCAGACCGTTGGGCATCAGGTCCATCACGCTGTGCGTCCGCTCGCGGACCGCGGCCACCGCTTGCGGCCAGCCCTCAAAGGGCGCAGCCGTGGGGACGAGGCTCTCGCCGAGCGCCGCCTGCAGTTCCACGAAGAGCCCATGCGATTGGGGATGTTCGAGCAAGGGCGGAATCCCGCACTCCCGCATCGACCGCAGAGAGCGCTGCGTGCCCGCGTCGAAGTAGCGTATGGATTCGATCTCATCCCCGAAAAACTCCACCCGCACCGGGTTCTCTTCTTCGGCCGGAAACACATCGAGAATGCCGCCGCGCACGGAGTAGTCGCCCACCATCTCAACCGGTTCGCTGCGCCGGTAGCCCAACGAGTCGAGGTACGCCACCACGTCTTCGAGCAACACCTCCTCCCCCGCGCTGAGCCGCAGCAAAAGCCGTTCGTAGAACGCCCGGTCTTCCGTGCGCATCATCGCGGAGGCGATCGGCGTGACCACCAGCGATGTCTGCGCCGTCGCCATGCGGTGCAATGCGATGGCGCGCTGTTTGAGGATCGCGCCGTGCGGCGATAGCCGCTGGAAGGGCAACACATCGAGAGCCGGCAGCAGGAGCGGCGGCTTGCACCGGTCAGATTCCGGCAGGAATCGGGAGAACGCCAGCGCGCAGCGGTGCAGCGCTTCCGCTTCCTTGTTGCTCGCCGTAATCGCCAGCACCGGGCGCTGAAGCCGGAAGGCGGAAAGGGTAAGGTACAGTGCCTTCGCTTCGGCATTCAGTCCGGTGAGAATCCGCTGGACGGGCGGGCCCGCGAGGGCGGCTTCAAACGCACGGATTCCTTCCGCGAAGGGTTCCTCCGCGGCAAGCGCCACCAGCAACTGCGCAATCCGATTCTCCAGCAAAATGCAGCGACCAGGCCCTCCCGCCGCCTAACGGCCGAGAGCCACTTCCACCAAATTCGTCGTCGAATACCCCGGCTCCAGGGGCAGCGCTTCCACGCGCCCCCCCGCGGCCTCCACTTCTTCCCTGCCCGCAATGAAATGGGCCCAATCCGCCCCCTTCACCAGAACGTCCGGGAGCACCGCGGCAATCAACTCGCGCGGCGTATCTTCGTCGAACAGGACAACGGCATCCACCGCTTCGAGTTGCAGGGCGAGCCTTGCTCTCGTCCGCTCGTCCAGTATCGGCCGCGAGAGGCCCTTCAGCCGCTGCACGCTGTCGTCCGTATTGAGTGCCAGAATCAGCAGATCCCCGAGCGCGCGCGCACGTTCCAGCAGCCGCACGTGGCCCGGATGAAGAATGTCATAGCAGCCGTTGGTGAACACCACCGTCTTTCCGGCCGCCTTCCATTCGGCACGTCTTGCAACCAGGTCTTCGCGGGAATAAAAAACGCTCATTCGACGAGTGCCTACACTCTCAGGGTAGCAGGACAATTCCCTCCGCAAACGCCGCTCCGCTCCATCCGCCGCTACTCCCCGGCGCCGGATTCAAAACGGTACCCCACCCCACGCACCGTAAGCAAATGCTTTGGATTCTGGGGATCGGTTTCGAGATACCGTCGCAGCCTCACAATGAAATTGTCGATCGCCCGCGTATCGGTGTCCTCATGCAGCCCCCACACGTCTTCGAGCAGGCTCTTTCGGCTCACCGCCCGGCCTTCATGCTCAATCAGATACTTCAGCAGATTCGATTCCATCAGCGTCAGCGGCACTTCCCGCTCTCCGTCTAGGATCTTGAGGTCGTCGAACAGAATCACCTTCTCACCCAGTTCGAAGCAGACGGGGAGCCCGTTCAGCGGGCTGGCTTTCCCGGGCTTCTCGGCCTGTCTTGCCCAGAAGGTGCGGCGCAACAGAGCCTGGATGCGAGCGAGCAGCACGGCCAGTTCAAACGGCTTTGCCAGGTAGTCGTCCGCCCCGGCGGCGAATCCGTTCACGACATCCTCCGGACGCCCGCGTGCCGTCAGCATCAGCACCGGCACGTAGTTTCCCGCCGCCCGGAGAGTTTCGGCCACCTCGAAACCGGAAATCCCTGGCAGCATGACGTCGAGAACGATCAGATCGAACGGCTCCCGCGCTCTCTCGCAGCTTCGCAGCGCGCTTTCGCCGTCCTCCGCCAGCGTCACGATGTAGCCCTCCGCCTCCAGGTTGAATCGCAAGCCCACGGCGATGTGGTTTTCGTCTTCCACCACCAGCAAACGCCGCGTGTTCTTCCCGGCGTCGGCCCGCTCCGGCCCCGCGAACTGCCCGGCAAACGGGTTCATGGCTCCACCTTCCGATGCGTATCCATGCTGGTTGGGCTGATACCCGCCGGCGGCGGGAGCGCCCCGCGCGGCGCGGCCGGCAAGTCAAGCGTAAAGATGCTTCCATGCCCCGGCCCTTCACTCTCGGCGAAGACTTTGCCGGAGTGCCTTTTGGCGACGTTGCGCACGATGTATAAACCCAGGCCCGTCCCCTTCACCCGCAGGCCACCCGCCGCGTGGCCCCGATAAAACCGTTTGAAAATCCGGCCCAGTTCGGATCGCGAAATTCCCACTCCTTCGTCGCTCACCCGAAACTGCACCCGCCCCGCTTCGCCCGTCTGTACCGTCGCCACAACGCGGATGTTCTTCCCCGAATACTTCACCGCATTGTCGACCAGGTTCACCATCGCCGCCTGCAGATCGTCCGGATCTCCCAGCACCTCGCACTGCGCGGGCATCGCGCAGCGATTGGTGAGCTTCAGTTGCTCTTCCGTGATGTGGTAACGCCGCAGACAAATTTCGGTCGCTTCGGCGGCCAGTTCCGCCAGATTCACCCGGATCGGGCTGCGTTGATTGCGGGAAGCGCTCACCGCTCCGGCGCGAAGCACCATTTCAATGGTGCCCTGCAGGCGCTCCGTGTCCCGCAGCATCGTTTCGTAGAACTCTTCCCGCGTTGCGGGGTCCACTTCTCGCGATTGCAGCGTTTCTAAATAGAGGCGAATGGAGGCAATTGGCGTTTTCAGTTCGTGCGTGACCGCGTTGAGAAAGCCGTCCTGCTGCTCATTCCTGCGGATCTCCCGCACTAGAAAGATCGTGTTCAGCACCACCCCCGCGATTACCAGAAGGCTCACGATCACGCCCAACGCCAGCAGCAAGCCCTCCCGCCAGCTGATCACGATCCACCCGATGTTCAGTGCCACCGTGAGGGCAACCACCAGGATGCCCATGCTGATGAAGATCGGGATTGACCGTCGATGTCCGGTTCGCGTCATGGCCGGCAACAACCCTCGGCTGGTGTAAGCTGCGCCCGCGTCCGGCGCATCACGCGGTTAGTTTGAACCGCGCGCCTGCTCCAATCTTCTCTCCAACCCCGCCGCCTGCGCATTCAGGTTGTTGATCTGGGCCACCTGATCGTCGAGGTTCGTCGCGGCCGATTGCATCCGCGTAATCTCCGCCCCCATGCCGCTCTGTCCGCGCGCGTCCGTGTCGATGCGGACGGCCATTGTACGCAGGTTATCGCTCAACTCCCTCATGCGCCGGCTGGCCTGCTCCAGCACGCGCAGACGCCGGCGGTTCACGTCCTCCAGATCGGCAATGGTCTTCGAAACCACGTCCAATTGCCGGCTCGATTCCTGGTTCGAATCCTTGTAGCGCTGGTAGGCCGCTTCCAGCGAAGCGAGCGTCTTCTCCTTGGTCTTCACCTGCTCCTGCAGCGCCGCGATCAGGCGTCGTGAACTCTCGCGCTGGCTCTCCAGGTCGCTCCCATCCTTCCGCAGTTTCTCGTTCTCCTGCTGAATCGTCGCAAGGTTCTGTTCGAGCGTCACCACCTTCTTCGAAAGCTCTTCGCTCGATGCCCGGGCCTCTCCCAGCGCCTGCTGGTATTGGGCGGCGGTAACCGCATCCCTGGAACGCGCGCGCTCGGTTTCCCTCTGCTTCCGCAGCGCTGCTTCCACTTCCTTGTTCCCGCCCGCCGCCAGTTCCTCCATGGAATGCTCCATGGTAGACAGCCTCTCGCGCAATTGTGCGGCTTGGTCGAGCAGTTCCTTCTTCTCCGCGTCGATTGCCGTCGCACGCGCTTGCTCGTGCTCCAGATTGCGGGCGTTCACCAGCATGCCGATTCCCAGCCCCCCGGCCAATGCGGCCAGCACGACGATCAGAACCCACAGCCATTTGGCGGACTTTCGCGCGGCGTTTGGCGATGCGGTCATGGCATTGCTCCTTGTGAATCGTCTCTCCCCGCTCTTCCCGGTGGCGGCGTGGCGAGGGCGGTGTCCCGAAACTATCTTGGAATATCGAACGCGCCGCGGTATTCGATCGGCCCGGATGGATGCTCCAGGGTCAGCGAAACCGAACCGGAAACGCCTTCCGGCACCGCCACCTCAACGATGTCCATGGCCTGAATTGCATTCACCATATCACCAATCGCCACCGGGATCTCCGCGATGGAACGGCAGAACACGCTCCGCCCCCCCGTGGCCTGTGCCAGCCGTTTGATCCCGGTCTGGTAGGCCTCGTTGAGCGTATCGTTCCTGTAGTTCAGGTGAACCACGAAGATCGGCACGCTCGTACGCAGGAGTTCGTTGGTGAGCGTGTTCACCTTCTCCCGAATCAGCGAATCCGGAAAACGTCGGCTCAGGTCCCGGCTGTCGGCGCTATTGATCACCGGGTTCGTGTAATCCTGACGGTAATTGTGGATCTCGCTGTCGGTGACATAGAGCACCGCGGCGCGCACCGGGTTCTGGCGCATCACCGGGTCGGTCACTCCGGCGATCACATCCACCATCTCAAAGAAACCGGCTCTGCCGCTCATCGGCAAGGTTGCCAGCGTCTCGGCGAAGACTTCGCGATCCGTCGAGGGGTCGAGCAGCACCATCGGCTGCTCGGGAATGCGAAGCAGCGAAGTGTACACCTGCGGCTTCACTTCGCGCACCGCCTGCGAGAGCGCCGTCTTCGCGGCTTCCGTCAGGATCAGCGCCTCGGAAAAATCAATCGCCACAAACAGCAATATGGGCGTTGCGCTGTCCCGCACCGAGATCACCTTCGCTTGTGCCGTCCCGAACTTGGCCGCGAACGAATCCGGGCGGAGATCGGCCGCGGGAGCGTTGCCGGCCCACACTGGCGTCAACACGCTGGAGTACCGGCGCTTCTCCTTCCGGTGCGAGCCTTCCTCACTCGCGCGTGGCTTGCGTTTGCCGGCCGGCCCGGGCGCTTGCCCTTCCGTTCCTCCCGACAACGCACCCGCCGCAAGCATGCCAATCAACAGCAGGGAAAGGAATCGCATGGAAACTCGCATCAGAAATTGAGCCGCATGCCCACCTGGATGATGCGCCCTCCAACGGATTGGCTGATTCTTCCCGCGTTGACGTTGGGCGCCGCCGCCGTGCCAATCTGCGTATCGGGATCGTCGAGGTTCGCGTGGTTCAGAAAGTTCAGCCCCACGGCCGTAAATTCCAGGCTTTGGCTGGTGCTCAGGTTGAACCGCTTGCTGACCGAAAGATCATGATTCTGCCGGCTGGGACCATAGAGGTTTGAGAGCGACCGCGACGCGTTCCCAATCGTGAAGTCCTCCGGGTGAGAGAATGCATTCGGGTTGAACCAAAGCTCGGCCGAAGGGTTTTCCACGTGCGGCGAAACGCCCGGCACGGTATTCACATACACCGCCTGCACCACCCCGCCCGTGTTGTTGAAACTCGCGCGCAAACTCAGCGGCGTCCCGCTCACTACCGTCGAAGTCCCGTTCAAGGACCATCCCGCCACCACGTACCGCCGCCAGTCGGAGTAACTGAACATCGCCTTATTCGGGCCGAACGGAAGCTCATAGACGTAGTTGAAAGAGACCACGTGCGGATTGTTCCACGCCGTCACCGCCCACTCTTTCTGCAGGTTGTACATATCCTGCAGCGCGGTCGGTCCCGAGTAATTGTCCATCTGCTTGGAGAAGCTGTACGATCCGCGCAGCGTCAAGCCTCCCGTCGCCCGGCGCTCGACGCGGATCGCCGTCGCATCGCGGTTGTACCGCGCCACCGGCCACATGCCGCCCAGGCTGAACAATTGGTATTGGCTGTACGGGCGCAGGTTTCTGACAAAGGCCTCGTCGTTCAGCGCATCGCGGAACGAGAGATAATCGAGCGGCACCGCGTTCGGATTCGTCACGCTGTTCCCCGTGAACAGGTTGCGTCCGGAATCGCGTGAGGCGGAAACCACCACCAGCAGGTGGCCGGGCAGTTCGCGCTCAAAGCTCATTCCAAAACTCGTGTACATGGAGACGGTGCCGTCCCGGTTCATCAGGTTCGCGTTGGTGTCGTCCGCCGCGGAAGGGTCGAGATTCGGGCCTACGGCCGTGTCGGCCGGCATGCCGTCCCGCAGGATCAGCGCGGGTTCGGTGAGGCGATTCTGGGAGAGGAATGTGGGGTAGAGATTGAAGCCCTGCGTGCCCCAATGTCCCCACTGCAGCGGCCATCCCTGATAGGAGCGCGCATAGTGGCTGCGCACCACCATGCCCGCCTCGCTCGTCGGGTTCCACGCCAGGGAAACGCGCGGCTCAAGCACCGTGATCGCCGGCTGAAACGCGCGGCCGTAGCCGCCCCGGTTCGCAAAAACCAACGCGCCCTTCTTCCCGGTCTCTGGATTGACGGCGGAGAGGTCCACCGTGCTCTGCCGGTCGTACTTCTCCACCCGCGGCAGGCTGTGTTCCAGATTCAGGTCGAAGGTCACGTTCAGTCCTTTGCGCACTTCCAGTTGATCAATGATCCTGCCCGCCGTCAGGGAGCGCCGCCAGTAGGACGGGCTGTCGATCACGCTCAACTCGGCGAAATCCGCCTGCCCCAGCAGAAACGTCGCGAAGGCATGGCCCGTATTGACGATCCCCGGCAGCGACGTGTACCCGGATTGGAACTGGTAGTGCCCGCTCGGGTACGTCGGCTGATACGTGTTCAGTTGATACCGCACCGTGCGCCCGATGATCCGGATGTTGTGGTTCCGGAACCGCGTGGAGAAGGTGTTGGATGCCTGGAACGTGTGGCTGCGGTTGCGGCGAATCACGTTCGCGCGCCCGAGATCCAGGTAACCGTCGAGTATATGAAAGGCCGGGAACACCGTTCCCAACCGGCCCCGGAGCCCCAACTGCGCGGGATAATCGGTTTCCTCGTCGGTCACGTTCTCCATCCCGGAACTCGAAGCGCTGAAGGAGAACGTGTTGATGGTCTCGGGAGAGATCGTGAAAATGTGCTGGATCCCGTAATCCCGCGATGTTTCATCGCGGTCCACAAGCCCGGGGTTCGCGGCGTTGTCAAACCATTTGGCCGCGCCCGCGAACGCATGGGACGACGTGAGATTGAAGCTCACCCGGTGCTTATCGTTGAAGATGTGATCGAGGCGGCCGGTAAATCCGTCCACCACGTTCCGCTCTGGCGACACCACGAAGTAATTGTTTCGAAAAAACGGCCCCGCATTCGCATTCGGCTCGGGAAAATACCGCGCCGCCGCCATCGCTACCGGGTCCAGCCGCGCCACCGGAATCTGGTTGTTCGCGAAACGCATCCGGTTGTATTGCAGGTTGCTCTCGGACACCGGCTGGGTCGAGTTGTAAAGCGGATTCAGCGACGTTGTCGCGGGATCGTAGATCGGAAGCGGCTGTCCCGCCTGGTCCACCGTCTGGGAAAAGTCTCCGCTCCGTTCCGGCAGGATGGGAAGGCTCTCCAACCGGGAGCGGGCAATGCTCTCGCGCACACCCTCGTACGAAAGCGTAAAGAACGTGCGAGTTCCTCCGTTGTACAGTTTCGGCAGAAACACCGGGCCGCTGACGTTGAATCCGAACTGATTCCGCCGCAAAATGGACGCCTCGCCCCCGCGCTGCCGGATCTGGTGGGGAATCGCATCGAACACGTCGTTGCGGAGGTTATAAGTCAGCCGGCCATGATATTGCGGCAGCTTGCCGCCCCCGGCCTGGAAAGGTTTCGGGCTGTCCTTGCGCAACCCTCTCGCCCGCGTAATCGTCCTGAATTCTTCGATCGCCGATGCGACAGGGCCTCCGCTCTCCGCACTCGCCGCGCTCTCCGCCGCTGGCTTTTCCGCATTCTGCTGGCCGCAAATCGCAATCGCGGGCAGCATAAACAGAAAAATCGCAATGAAACGGCCGAAACGCATGAATGATTAAATTGTACCCTTGGTATTGCACATGAAATTGCAGGACATTTCGAAATTATTAGACTGCACGGTCGTGGGAGACGGTTCCCTCGAAATCCGCGGCGTAGCCGGAATGGAGACCGCCACCCCGGAGGAACTCACCTTTCTCGCGAACCCTCGCTACGCCCCCAAAGCGAAAGGCACCCGCGCCGGTGCGATTCTGGTGCGCGAACCCATCGAGGGTCTTGCCATTCCCTTTCTGATCTCCCGCGACCCTTATCTCGATTTCGCCCGCGCCCTTGCCCTCTTCTACACGCCCCCCCGCCCCGCGCCCGGCATCCACCCCACGGCGGTCATTGACGAAACCGCTTCCATCGGTGAAGACGCCTCCATCGGGCCTTACGTCGTCGTCGGTCGAGGCGTCCGCATCGGCGCGCGAGCCGTGATTCATCCGCACGTCGTGATTTACGAGGGCGCTCAAATCGGCGACGACTTTCTGGCGCACGCGCACGCAACGGTCCGCGAATTCTGCATCCTTGGTCACCGCGTCGTCCTGCAGAATGGCGTCGTCGTCGGCGGCGATGGCTTCGGCTTCGCCAAACAGAAAGACGGCTCGCATTTCAAGATTCCCCAGAGCGGCATCGCCGTCCTCGAAGATGATGTCGAGATCCAGTGCATCAGCGCCGTCGATCGAGCCAGCGTCGGCGAAACCCGCGTCCGGCGCGGTGCGAAAATCGATAATCTGGTGCAGGTGGGCCACGCGTGCGAGGTGGGCGAGGATAATATCATCTGCTCGCAGGCCGGCTTGGCGGGAACCTCGAAACTCGGCAGGAACGTGCTGCTCGCCGGGCAGGCGGGCATCTCCGGGCACCTCACCATTCACGACAATGCCACCGTCTACGCGCAAGCCGGAATCGGCGGCGATGTCGCCGCCGGGGCGCTCATGGCCGGGAGTCCCGCCTTCGACGCCAAAGTCTGGCGGCGCGCCGTCGCCGCCTTCCCCCAGCTTCCGGAGATGCTGAAAACCCTCCGCGATCTGAAGAAGCGGCTCGATCATCTGGAAGGAGTCGCCGCTCCCTCCGGGGAGGCGCAACCGGAACGAACGGCTACGTCAGAATAAAGAATCCACGCCTTACCGCCGAAGAAAGTAGTGCATTTGAGATGGCTGTAAACGAATTGCCCGAATCCACCGAATTTTCCGGATCTCACGGGTCCGCGGACTCGTCCACTGGTACACGCAGGCCCAAGTCGTATACGGACCCGGCCTTCCTCAATAGCTCGGAGGCGCGCACCATCCGCATTCTCGCGGAATATCTGGAGCCGCAAGCGCGCTTCCGCAAAGAGAAGATCCGAGATACCGTCGTCTTCTTCGGCTCCGCCCGCATCCACGAATCCGGACCCTTATCGCGCTACTACCACGACGCCCGCGCGCTCGCGCGGATGCTCACCGAATGGAGCGCATCGCTCCCCGCCGATGAACGGCACTACGTCATTTGCAGCGGCGGCGGACCCGGCATCATGGAAGCCGCCAACCGCGGCGCGACCGAGGCCGGCGGCAAGAGCATCGGACTCAACATCAGCCTGCCCTTTGAGCAGCACCCCAACCCCTACATCACCGACGCCCTGAACTTCGAGTTCCACTACTTCTTCATGCGCAAACTCTGGTTTGCCTATCTGGCCAAGGCCCTCGTTGTTTTCCCCGGCGGCTTCGGAACCATGGACGAAATGTTTGAAGTCCTCACCCTCGTCCAAACCCACAAACTGAAGAAGCCCATGACGGTGTTGATCTACGGAACCGAATTCTGGCGTGAGGTCATCAACTTCGAAGCCCTGGCCAAACACGGCGTCATCGCCGAAGACGATCTAAAGCTCTTCCACTGGGCCGACGACCCCAAAACCGCCTTCGATCTCCTCTCCCACGAACTCATGAAATACTGGGGCCACGGCAACGGCATCCACCCCCCCAGCGAAATCCTGTAGAAACACATGCCACTGGCCGTGCGCCAGAGAATCCGCGCCTGTCTGCCCCCGAATAGGAGGAAGCAGACAGGCGGCGAATCAGAACCGCAGCATACTTTCGGCTTTCTGCCGCACCCTGGTATGCGGATCAACCGCGATGGGTCCGGTGCTGTCGCTAGAATTTCATTCCAGCTACGGCTGCTTCCACTTTCCGGTTGAGTTCCGGAGTAAGCGGAAGCATTGGCGGCCTCACGGTCCCCACGTTGTGCCCGCGCACTTCAAGGCCGCGCTTAATGACCGCGATCCAGTCCGGGCGCTCTCCGTTCTCTCCCACGGTGACCAGTTCAACGAAGGGCAGCATCTCATACCAGATGTTCCGGCCCTTGACGAAATCGTTATCGTCTATGCAGGCGTGCAGGAACTCACTCCACCGCTTGGGATCGAAATTTGCCGAACCGCTCACCCACCCCGTCGCTCCGAAAGCAAAGGCCCCGATCGCATTGTTATCGTGCCCATAGAATAGTTGCAGCTTGTCGCCAAGACGCATTCTGAGGCGGGAGATATTGTACGGATCGGAATCCGCATCCTTCAGGTATTGAATGATGCCATCGTTTGTCAGGCGAACCAGCAGATCGACACTCAGTTGCACTCCGGTAACGGGCGGGTTGTTGTAAATCATGATCGGGATGGAAATGGCATCCCGGATCGCCTTGAAGTGGGCATACAGTTCCCTCTGGGTATGCACCTGATACCAGGGGCTGATGACGAGTACGCCATCGAAGCCCATCTTTTCGGCATAGCGGCAGCGCTCGACCGTAGCCGGCGTGGACATGTCCGCCCCACCGGCGATGATGGGCACGCGGCCCTTGGCTTGGCTCTTTGTGATGTCGAGTACCGCTTCCCATTCCTCGCGCGTGAGATTCATGAACTCGCCCGTGCTCGAACCGGCGCACATACCGTCGACACCGCTTTCGATCACGAAATCGACGTGATCCCGCAGCGCCTTCTCGTTCACGCGGAGTTGTTCGTCAAAAGGCGTGATTAGCGGGGGAAATAGTCCGCGAAATGGAGGCATAAGAATAAGTCCTTTCCTTGTTGATATCAGTTGGCGGTAAAGAAGTCCCTTGTCCCGCGCGCGCGGATGCCGAGCCACGCGAGCGCTCCGAGCACATAGAAGACGGCGGAGATTGCGAACGGCCATGCCCAGTTCTGCCCGCTCCAGGCAAGGGCATAGCCGATGACGGCCGGAGCGAGAAAGCCGGCGAAATTTCCAATCATATTCATGGCTCCGGAAATGCTCCCGGTCCACGGACCGCCCGAGTCGCTGCAGGCATCCCAGGCGGGCGCCAGCGCCAGATCATTCGCGAAGCTGGCGAGCGCGATGACAACGAGTGCCATGCGGACATCGGAAACAAATAGCGACGCCGCGAGAAGGATCCCCGCGAAGAGACAGCCCGTGGCTCCGAGAATCCCTCTGGCGACGGCTCTATTGTTGCGGCGCGCCAGTATAGGGATGAGCAATCCTCCCGCAACGCAGCCGAAGCCTCCGAAGAAGAGTGGCAGCGTGCTGAGCATAGACGAGAGCCATTCTCCCGCGCCACGTCCCTCGAGCACATAAGTGGGCAGCCACGTGATGTAGAAGGACCATCCCCAGGACACGCAAAAGTATTGGGCGAATAGCAACAGCGCGGTCGGTTTGCGAAATAGCGCTCCCCATTCGCTCGAAGAGATTCTTGCGGCATGGCTCGTCGAGACGTCCCGAGAGGGCCGGTATCCAAACCAGAACACAATCACCCAAATGACGCCGAACAAGGCGAACACTTGGAAGGCGAAACGCCAGGAGACGAGGTGGATGAGCCACAGTGCGAGCAGTGGGGTGAAAGCGCCCGCCCACCGGGCGGAGAGCCACATGTAACCCTGGGCTCGCGCCCGCTGCGTAGGGGTGAGCCAGGATTGAAAGAGCTTTGCCAGCGTCGGATAGCAGCCCGCCTCGCCCGCGCCGAAAGCGAAGCGGAATGCCAGCATCGAATGATAATTCCAGGCCCACCCCGTGGCCGCCGTGAAAAGGGACCACCAGGACACAATGCGCAGCAGCATCGGCCGCGGCCCAAAGCGATCCCCCAGCCACCCCCCCGGAACTTCAAACAGAGCATACGCCAACGCAAAGGCGCTGAAGATCCAGCCCACCTCGATACGGTCCAGCGAGAACTCCCGCGCCACAAAAGGCGCCGCCTGAGACATCGCTACCCGGTCGATATAAGTGACCAGCGAAAGCGAGATCGCAAAGAACAGGATGCGGCGAACTTGCGGCGTGGCGCGTCCTCCTCCCGCGCTCGCGTCCGCGGGTGTCTCTGAAATCGTCACGGCGTCATGCATGGCTGCCTATGGCTTTCTCCGGAACACCTGCACGCCGTGAACGCCACGGCCTTCTACCGCAACGTAGATGTTGCCCTGGGGATCAACGGCCGCGGTCTTCACACCCTGCTCACCCTCGCCACTCCTCGCAATGAAGTTCCCCACGTAAGCGCCTCGATTGTCGTAAATCACAATCGCGTTGTGGCGCTGCTGGTCACGCGCGGCGACATAGGTGTACCCCCGGTTGTCGGTCGTCATACTGTGGAAATAGACCCAACCCCGGAAACCGCCCGCCCCGAAGTCGTAGAGATATTTGCCGTCGGCGGTGAAGCGCTGCGTGGGGCCGTAATAGTTGGAAACGACGACATCTCCTTCCGGCGTCACGCCGATGCCGTGGGCTTCGCGGAATTCTCCCGGACCCGGGCCTTTCTTCCCGAAGTTGAAGAGAAACTTCCCCGACGGATCGAAGACGGCGACCCGGTTGTTATCGACATCGACGATGTAGAGGCGTTTCTGATCCGGCGAGAATTCGAGCCCGTGTCCGCGAAGGAACTGCCCCGGGCCGCGCCCCTTCTCTCCGAACATGCGGAGGAACTTGCCTTCGTGGTTGAACACCTGGATGCGGTAGTTATCTGCATCGGAGACGAAGATTTCCCCCGCCCGGTTCACGCGCGCATCCCGTGCTCCTCGAAACTGTCCCGGAGCGCTTCCAGGCCCAAGCCCGATCTCCGAAAGCCATTTGCCTTCCGGCGTAAAGCGATGGACCCGCGATCCGATACTGTCCACCACAATCACGTTGCCATCCCGGTCGAAGCAAATCGAGTGCGCTTCCTGTAACGGATGCGGCATACCCGTCGGGTTCAGCCAGGAACGAATCATTTCATACTCGGGCAGAGGTTCCGGTGTAGTTTGCAAAGGGTCCGGGAAGCTGAGCAGATCGACCTTCAGCTTTCCGCCTTTGTTGGTCTTGGAGACCGTGTAGATACGCTTATCCTTGCCCACCGCGATGGCCTGCGCCCACGTTGGGCGTGTGCCATCCGGAAGCACCAGCGCCCCATGGTCTGTCTGTTTCTTCGTTGGGATGTGATAGGTGACGAAATGGATTTCGTGGTCGAGCGGGGTCCCCGTCAGATAGTAGAGGGTATCGCCATCGGGGCCGAGCGTAAGGCCGAGGTATCCGTAGGGAAACTTGTCGTACTGGCCGGAGGAAATCGTCTGCTGAGAAGCGAGCCTGCCTACGGCCTCGACAAAGCCTCCGTCGGAGTCGAATCGGAAAAGTTCGCCGGTGTTTCCGTGAATTCCATAGAACATCCGCTCGCGGGGATACCAGACGATCTGCCGCCAGTTGTACCCCATGCTGCCCGGTTTGTTCGGGTCCCACTCGCCAAGAATCGGCATCTTGAGCGTCAGGCCGGAAATGATTGCGAGATCCTTGTCCTGGCGTTTCCAGTCATAGCGCCAAATACTGCCCGTGGCGTCGCTGAACATCACCCCGCCTAGCGCCGGATTGACGGCGATCGCGCGCGACACGACGCGAAACTGGTCCCCCACACCCTTCTCGCCCTGTCCGGCGGTAAGGCCGAGATCGTGCAACTGCCGCGTCGTTAGGTCGTATCGAAGAAAGCGTCCGGATGGCCACGTGAGCGCGTAGAGACGTTCCTTCTTCTGATCCATCGACAGGGTGATGATTCCCTCTCCGCCCGGCGCCGTCGCCAACTTCTCGATCTTTCCGCTCTTCATGTCGTAGGCGAGAAAATGCCCGCCGGGGTAGGGTTTGTAGCCCGCCGGCGGGACGCCGACCATCTCCTTGCCGTCGATCACCTGGTAGTAGCCCATGTGCGTGGCGAAATAGAGCTTGCCCTTGTGCTCATAAAAACTCACGTGACTTTTGCCTTGCGGGATGGATTTCTTCCCCTTCTCTCCGCTTGCCTCGGTGAGATCGGCAATGTGCCGGACGGTATCGGTCGCGGGGTCGTAAGAAAACATCTGCGCGCCCAGATCGATGCCGTGCGCCGAAATGACGTAGTAAATCTTTCCGTCGCTGGCGGCGGTCACGGCATTGTAGTTGTCATCGCCCGTAAAGCCGGAATCGTGCCAGCGCGCGTTGAGCACCCCAGTGGAAACGGTCTGAGCCAGTGCCGCCGTACACAGCAGCACAAGACAAAGACCGAGGTTTCGCAGACTCTTCATGATTCGAACGGTTTCCTTTCCGATAGCTGCTTCCGTGAGCCTCAAAACGGCTCCTTCCCGCGAATCCAATCTGGCGCGGATCGCTCGGCTGCACCTGGAAGCCGGCGATCCGTCCATAACTGGGCTTGGAAGTAGTGTTGCACGCATCCATTGGCCCAAACCGCGGCCAAAGTTCCGCCAATATCGTTGCGCACCGCTGACATAGACTTCCCGCTTCCGCTGATCCTTCATTGATCCCGAATGTTCAGTCCGCCAATACCGCCCTTGTGGCGGTCTTCATTGCCTCGATTGCCAGCCGAATCCGCTCCGCCTGTTCCGGTGAACTCGTTGGCATCGGCGCGCGGGGGTATCCCCCTTCCCGCCCCAGAATGCGCATTGCGGTCCGAACATTTGCTGGCAGGTTTGGCCCTTCGAGCGCGTTCCAGACCTCCAGGAGTTGATCATGAAGTTTCCGGGCGGTATCGTCGTCGCCCGCTTGCACGGCTTCCCATAGCGCGACACAAGCCTCGGGGATGGCGGATAGAATCGCCGCGATGGCGGCGTGGGCGCCCAGTTGAAAGGACGGATACAGGAGAGCGTCGACGGCCGTGATGATGCGTACGCGATCGCCAATCCCGGCATCACCGGCGTAGTGAAGAAGATCCGCCAGGGCCTTGACGTCGCTCGCGCTTTGCTTGACGCCGATCGCTCCATCCACTTCACGGAAGAGACGCACGAGCAGCGGTACGGAGAGATAGGCCCAGGGAACGACGTTGTAGACAATCAGCGGAAGGCCCACACGACCGGCAATCTCTCCGAAGAAGCGGAGCATGGATTCGTCGTCCGGACGAAAGAGATAGTGCACCGGCGTCACTTGCAGGGCGGCCGGCCGAAGATCCTTGAGAGCGTTGCCGCGCTCCACCGCCTCGCGAGTACTATCGGCAATCACACCGGCGATCACCGGAATGCGGCCGTCCACCTCCTCCATCGTCCAGGCCACCAGGTCTCTGCATTCCTCCGTCGAGAGCGTGTGGCCCTCTCCCGTACTTCCGCCAACCGCCAGGCCATGCACGCCGGCGGTTTCCACCATGTACCGCACCTCGCGGCGGTGCAGTTCCTCATCGATGGAACCATCCGCGCGGAAGGGCGTCACGATGGGCGGAATAATCCCTTGGATGTGCTCTGTCCTCATGCCCGATCCTCCCGGCCGAAGTGGTTGAGCTTCTGCACGGCGCTTTGAATGCAGCGGGCGATCTCCGGAATCCTCTCGTCGGGCATCCGCTCCCGAGGCCCGGAGGCGCTGCACGAAATCACCGAATCCCGGAGTGGGTCCGCAACCGCCACGGCCACACATCGCACTCCCGGCTCATTCTCCTCGAGGTCCAGCGCATAGCCTCGTTGGCGGATCGCCGCCAGTTCCGCCTGCATGGGTTCCCAGGCGGAGATCGTATTCCTCGTATGCGCGGGCATCCCTCTCCTGCCCATGATCTCCCGAGCTTCGTCATCGGAGAGCGCTGCAAGAATTGCTTTGCCGAGGCTGGTCGAATGCAGATCCCAGCGGGTACCCACATCGCCTCTTGTATGCAGTTGAAAGGAAGATTCCGAGGCCGCGACGATCACTACCTGGTCATTGGAGAGCATCCCGAACTTGCAGGTCTCCCCGGTAGCTTCCATCAGCCGGCGCAACGTCGGCCTCACCTGGGCCACCACTCCGGAATTCCTCACGAACGAGAGACCGAGCTCTAGCGCCCGCGGACCCACCTCGTATTGCTTTGTCTCTGAATTTTGCCTTACCAGGTCAAACCGCTTCAAAGTGCGCAGAAGATTATGCGCCGTGCTCTTGGGCACATCCGCGCGCCGAGCCAGGTCGGACAGAGACCAAACCGGAGTTCCAATCGAGAAGCAAGAGAGCAACTCCAGCGCCTTGCTCACGGAGGCAACCTGGTACGAATCGCTCCCCCGCGCCACCGCGCGGATGTTCAGGCCCGCTGAACGAGGAACTGCATTGCTTGGCTTCCGCTGCACACCGAGAGCCTATTGAAATCCCTTCTGAAACACAACATCCCGTTCAGACTGGCTGAACCAATTCGGCAATGAACGGGACCCCTTATCTAATTGACCAGTTGGTTCGCGCGCTATGCGTCCACAGTCAAGAAAAGAAATTTCCTGAACGCAATACAAGTTCATATTTGTCAGTACGTTAGGAAGGCTCTTTGCGTTTGATTTGCGTTTGATTTGCGTTTTAGGAAGCTATTCGTCTTGCTGACCGGGTCCGATGTACCACCTGCCGGCTCGACGGCTCCCGACCACGTGGACTCGGCCCTCTCTTTTTAGCTCCCTAAGCAAGGTCTGAACTTGGTCCTTCGAGAGATCCTTAAGCACCTCCAAAAGATCTCCTAGCCTGGCACCCGTGGTTGCTGAGTCCTCCATGTGCTTCAGAAGAAGATGCTTGTTGGTTTCCCGGTCAAGGCCACGATGCCGTGTGTAGACGCCTTTCTTGCCAAGGAAGCTGTAGAACTTCCGAGAGAGCACTTGCTTTGACCCTCTGCCGCGTCCGACTCTTTCCACGATTCCCCGGTCAACAAGCTTGTCGAGATTGCGGCGGAGATTGGGCTCCACCGGCGTTCCGTGCATGAGGCTGTCCAGAACCAGAAGGTCTTCGACAGAGAAGGGGACCGACTGCTGAGAGGAGACCTTTTCGAGGAATCGGACGAAATCAGGGTTCTGCACTTCTCCTGAGATGGTCAGAGAAACTTGATACTCGTCAGTGCCGAAGAAATCCGGCTTCGGTTTCCCCTCGCGAAGCGACTCTTCATAGATGCGGTCGACGCCTTGTCCTGAGCGTTCCACCAATCCGCATCGGGCGCAGGACTCAGCGATTCGGCGGTTTCGCGGGGATTGACGATAGAGCAGGTTCTCGATTGTCACCCCTGCTGGTAGCCCTCCGGGACTTATGATTTCGAGCTTGCGGGGGAACTGCCGAATGAAAACAGACGAAGGTAGACGGTAATCCCGGTGGGTGAGAGCGTTCAACACAGCCTCTCTTACAACTAGTTCATTGAATACGGGCAGGTCCCGGCGAAAGAGGCCGTCCTGGTACTGGATCACGTCGTTTCGGAGGTTGATGGTATTCCACAGTTGGTCGAGGATCCCAAGGAATCCCTGACGAAGTTCAATCCTCTGCTGGTGCGAGATGTGAGTTTCAGAACTGCGATACTCAAAAACCACCTCGGCCTGCGGAATGAACCGGCCCAGGGCGACTTTTGTTCCCAGGAATATAAGTGCGGCACGAGTGAGCTTGCGATCGATCAGGAGTTCGGAATCGGTGAGCAGCCTTTCGACGGAGAGTGAGTCTAGCTTCGGGTTCTGGGACTTCTTCCGCCACTGCTGCCGGAAAAGCTCCACGGTGCCGGGATCAAGATGGTCCAGAGTTGCTTCCGGCTCGATCTGAGCGGAGTAATCCGGGCCGCCCTCTTCAAATATCCGTTTCAGCTCCTCCTGTGTCATTGCCCGAAGAGCATCGCCAGAGCGGGCAAAATACTTGCCGTCGACGTGTACCGGCTGACCGACCGGCCTACTGGCAACCTCAAAAATCAGAATGCGCTTGCCGTGCCAGTTCAGTTCTGACGGCGTTACTCGAATTCGAAGCTTTTCCATCAGGCCAGCAACCGTCCGTCCCGGCTCATCGAATGCCTCGGTTCCTACGACTTCACGCGGTCGCTTGTCAGTGACTCCGAGAATGAACTTTCCGCCGCCCTCATTGGCAATGGCAGCGCAGTACTCGACTAGCCGGTCAAACGGGTAGCTCTTCTGGGCAGACTTGAACTCAAGTCTTTCGCCTTCAGGTTCACTGAGTAGCGAGTTCAGGTCATGCAACGATACGGCCACGGGAGTTCCTTTTCTCCAAGAGTATCGCGTGAGTAGACAACAGTACGCGGAGTGATCGCGAGCCGGATCAAGGTCTTGTGATTTCGGCGACAGGCGCCGCTTTCCCTCTTCAATCCGTCGCCCCAGCCCATGACAGCGAGCCGCCGCGTCAGCGGCTCGCAGTCATTGTCTGGAGAGTTCCATTTCGCTTGGATCCGCTCACCCTAAGACTTGCCACATCCCCTCAGTAGATCCGCCGGGGCCCACCCATCGTTTCGGATTCCGCCCTGTTCGGAAAACCCAGCCGCCAAGCTCCGGTCCATTCGATGGCACACTACGAGCGGTTCAGCCCCTGGCCCACTTCGCAACCGTCATTCTCACCGTGTAGCCTCTCCGCCACCCGCCCCGAGAGCCCAACGGGCGGCAGAGGCCAGCCCTGAGGGAAGCGCTGGAGCGCATTGGCGCGCTCTACGCCAATGAGGAGGAGATCCGCGGACACCCTCCCGAGGAGCGGCTTGCACACGGGAGGTCAGAGGGCTGCGGCGATCTGCAGCATGATCGGAACGGCGAAGCGGAACGGCATCAACCCGCAGGCTACCTGCGCGAGATGCTCGCCAGGATCGCCGATCACCCCGTCAACCGCATCGGCGAACTGCTGCCCTGGAACGTGAAGCTGGAAGCGGAAGCGCCCGACGCGGAAGAAACCGAAGAGGCTTCAGCAACCGATACGACAACGCAGGACCCCGCCCGCGCTGCGGACTGAGACTCCCACAAGGTCACACATTCAACCAAGCAAGTGTCCACGAAAATATCGTGGACACTTCCGTGATCGATACACCAAAAACAAGCGCCAACAAGACGACCTGAAAATGACGCTTACTAGCGAGAGATGTGCGCATTCCGTTCAAACCGATCAGTATTCCGGGATGTTGGCGATCACTATCGGAGCGAGGCGACGCTGGCATTCTTCATGGTGGAGAAGTGATCGGCATTCGTCAATGCTTCTCTATTCCTTCCCCTGCACTGTTTCTGTCTGAGTCAGGAGAGGGACGACCCGCATCCCTAACGCGACGTGCATTTTCTCATAGTCATCGAACGCTAACCGTCGCAGCCTTGCTATTCGTTCCATTTACAGAGATGACCACGGGATAGTCACCAGAATCAAGATCTGCAGGCACTCGGATGTTTGCCTGCGCGAGTCCAACGAATCCAGGGCTCAATCCGATGAATTCTATAATTGCAGCGCGCCCACCGATAGTAGCGGCGGCAGAAAGGGTTGCGCGAGAGAGCGGGTTCGCGAGAGCTCCCTGTCCGTCAGGTACCGGGTTATCCACGGATCCAATTCCCGTGAGATAGACGATGATTACGCTTCCGGCTTCAGCGGGATTCGTCTCTGTGTTCGGAGTATAGTCCTGATTCTGAGCGGCGGCGCGGGAGCCGGACCACTGGAAGATTCCGGGCGCGGCGGGAACGACGTCGATTGTGAACGGGGCGCTTGACACTCCGTCGGCGCTTAGGATACCAGTAGCCTTACCTGGGGCAATCGTGCTTGGGAGTTGCGCGTTCATCTGGCCGCCGGACGCGTAAAGCAGAGGGACGGGGACGGAGTTAATTGTGAGCGTTGCCTTGGCGAGTTCAGTCGGTAGCGGCACGGCTCCGGCGGACTCAACACCAGCAGCGAGGTTCGCACCGAAAATGGAGATGAGCGATCCAGGAGAAACACCGAAATCGTAGCTTGCGGCGTTCACGATTCCGCCTTTCCCCACCTGCGGTACGAATACAGGAATACCCGCGGGGCCGGCCACGACACTCGACGCATTGCCATCGGTCCCAATCGCGAAAGTCCAGCGTCGATCGCCGACTTCCAGCGAGTCTAGAAACCCATTGAGATCGCGAGTTGCTTTTGCGCTTTCTACCGTGAAGAAGCCATTCGAATCCATTGTGTAGAAGGGAACGCTGTTGGAGCCCCGTGAGTAGACGTCCGCAAAGAAAAGGAACTGGTTTAGGGGTTCGGAGTAGGTTTGTCCAGCTACACCAACGTTGAGTCGTTGGATTGCCAGGTCCAACGTACGCTGAGTATTTGCGAAGTACTGATTCGAGATGGAAGCGAAGAACTCCTGAGGAGCGTTTTGAAAGAACTGACCGCCGACCATGCTGCGGAGGTATTTGGAATCGTTGCTGCCCGCCTGGTCCAATAGGACTCTCTTTCGCGCGCTGTACGGGGTCGGGGAGCATGTGACATTTGGGCGAGAACACCCTTCTATAGAGGACGCATCTACCACGTGGTTGATCTCATGAGCAGCAACAAGGCCGAATACATCAGAGAAGTAGGGGGGTACGTCAGACGGAAATCCGTTTTCCCGAACAACACCTAATTCGGCGTCAAAAATATTGACTGATGACTCGGATGTGAAGAGTCTGCGTGATTCGCTGACGGCGTAGATCCAGACGTCCACCGTGAACGCGTTGGGGAGTGCCTGTGTCAGATTGCTGTTGACGGAGATATAGCTGGATCTTCCATTGCAAGAAAGAGCATTGCCAATTCGTCCCGGTACCGTTGCTCCGTCTGTGATGACACCGTGGTTGTTCTGGCCTGAGGAATCGAGAAGCTGCGATGTGGCACCACCGTCCATGTGATAATAGCCAACCAGACCCGTGTCGGAGATCTCCTGCGTGTTCGCAGCTAGGGCTATCTCCTGAGCGGACAGCGCTCGATTGTAGATCCTCGCCTCATCCATATATCCCTTGAAATAATCACCCCGCTGTAGGTGAGTGTCACGGCATAAGAAGAGGGGATCAGTCGGATTAGAACGAGCCTTGCCTGTGGCAGGAGTCGACGCGACTTCCTGGCCGGCGACATAGACTCGGGCGGAGGCCCCATCGAACGTTGTCGCAACATGGGTCCACTTATCAGACGGGATCTTCGCTGAGAGATATACCCCATCGTCATTTACTCGGTCGAAGTCAAAAGTCAAGTCATTTCCAGTCGATATCGAGATTCGAAAGTTGAGGTTTCCATCTGCACCTTTACGGAGGACAGTCCCATAGCTACTCTTCTGAAGATTATCTCTGACAGTCATAGAACGAAGGTTGTGTAATCCTTGCGGAATTCCATTGAATATCTTCTGCAAGAGCTTGAATTGTGACGCATCAAGCCCGCCGTTATCGACTACGAGTACGGATGCTTCCTTCCAAATATCGAGAGCCCCGTCAGAAAGGCCTAGCGTCTGGGAAATATGATCCTTCCGGCTAGGTGTAAGCGGTTCGGATTCTACCAGGATGATCTGGACCTGAGCTCGGAGAAGGCCGACGAAGGAATCCGTGGTGGGGTCTAATTCGTGTGAAGCGGCGAAAAACTCCGGATAGTTTTGAATAAGATCTTTGAACCTATTGCTGTTAGCCGTCTGCAAGTCAGTAGGGAGCCTCCCTGCACTTGGAAGGACACCAAAAAACCAAAGGCTATTAAAAAGCGTTTCGCGCAAATCGTGCTGTGTCCAAAGCCGCTTTCCCAGCTCCATGCGATTGTTTGCGATGATAGAAGTGCAAGTTTCAAAAAGCACACTATTGAGTGCAAGTTGCAAATTGAGCTGCGTCGTGCTGCTTCCCCAGTAAAAGACTGGATAACCGAGGTAGTTCCGAAGATCATCCGTGAAGGGGTTCGACTGAAAATAATCTCGAAAGAAGCTGTTCCAATCGGAATCCGTGTGGTTAGCGTCCACTAGTATATTGGTGGCTCTGTCGACGGAACTTTGCACCCATCCAGAAGAAACAACTCTGAGATCGTTCGTTAGGTCAGCTCGTTCCGAAAGCGTAAGTTCCGCGTGGGAAGTTGCAGCGCAGAATAGCAAGACCATCAGAGTTCTCAGCAAGGCCACACGTGGCATGGAAGAATGAATTCGCATCCCATGTGATCTACGCCCGTTATGCCAGTGCCCACTGGCTATGCGTAACTGATCGCTATTCTCGCCCATACTACTCCTACTTCGGTCGAGAGAGTCAGAACGCATCCTCATTTTGCCCATGTGACTCCGACACACCTTTCGGGAATGCGCACTCTTATGTTTACTCTTCCGCGATTTTGGTGGCTCAAGCGGTCTGGCTTCCCTGGCATCGCGGAGCCGGTCAAGGCAGCGCAACGCGCTCCCGAAGGGCTTGGCCTTGACGGGCGAGCACTGCCCAT
>JACTMJ010000031.1 GCA_014584705.1 Acidobacteriota bacterium
CATCTCGATTGCGCAGAATACGTCGACGTCTTCGCGCACGGGCACGGTGACCATCGCCGGGCAGACGTTCACGGTGCAGCAGTCGGCGGCACCTTGCACCTATACGCTGAGCAGCGTTTCTTCGTCTCTTGGGAACTCAGGCGGAACGACGGGTGTGAATGTCGTCAGCGCTTCGAACTGTTCCTGGACGGCAACTTCGAATGCCGCGTGGATCACGGTTTCGGGCGGAGCGAGTGGCTCAGGCAACGGCACAGTGAGCATCTCGGTTGCCGAAAACCCTTCGACTAGTTCGCGGACGGGCACGGTGACCATCGCGGGGCAGACGTTCACGGTGCAGCAGTCGGCGGCACCTTGCACCTATACGCTGAGCAGCGTTTCTTCGTCTCTTGGGAACTCGGGCGGAACGACGGGTGTGAATGTCGTCAGCGCTTCGAACTGTTCCTGGACAGCGACGTCCAACGCCGCGTGGATCACGGTGACGGGAGGGGCGAGCGGGACGGGCAATGGCACAGTGAGCATCTCGGTTGCCGAGAACCCATCGACCACGTCGCGCACGGGCAGCGTTACGATTGCCGGGCAGACGTTCACGGTGCAGCAATCGGCGGCCCCCTGCACCTATTCGCTCAGCAGCACGTCCGCTTCCCTTGGGAACGCGGGCGGAAGCAGCGGGTTTAATGTCCTCAGCGCTTCGAACTGCTCCTGGACGGCGACATCGAACGCTGTGTGGATCACGGTGACGGGTGGAGCGAGCGGTTCGGGCAACGGTATGGTGAGTATTTCGGTTAGCGAGAACCCTTCGACCACGTCGCGCACGGGCAGCGTTACTGTAGCGGGACAGACATTCCTAGTGCAGCAGGCAGCTGCAGCGCCGATCCCGGTCCCTTGCGATTACACGCTGAGTTCCAGCAGCTTCTCGCTCGGCCAGCAGAGCGGCTCGTTACAGGTTTCGGTCTCGACGGGCGCGGCATGTTCCTGGACGGCAGCCTCTCAGGCGGGCTGGATGACGGTCACCACGCCCGCATCCAACGCCGGCGGCGGCTCGGTGGCCATCGCCGTGCAGGCCAATTCTTCAGCCTCGTCTCGCACGGGAACTCTGACGATTGCCGGACAGTCCGTAAGCGTCACGCAAGCAGGGCAACCCGCACTCCCGGTGCTGACAGTCTCCCCCAGCCAGATCGTGCTTTCGAGCCGGGAGGGTTCTCGTGCCGCCGCGTCAACTTCGGTATCCGTGCAGACCAATGAGTCCGGGGCGGCCTTTACGGTGGGCAACGGACTTCCATCCTGGCTGACGGTGACGGCCTCTGCCGGATCCACGCCCGCCACGCTGATGATTTCGGCGAATCCTTCCGGGCTAACCCCGGGCAGCTATACCGCCGCAGTGCCCATTTCGTCGGCGGGAACGGCGAACCCCAGCGTTTCAATCGGTGTGACCTACATTGTGGAGAGCGACGTTGTGATTCGTTCCAGCCCGCGCTCCCTCTCGTTCAGCGCATCCGGCGGAAGCACGCTTCCGTTGTCTCAGTACATCCGGGTGAAAGTCTCGGGCTCCAGCACTCCGGTGCGCGCATTCGTGGAAGGCGGGAACTGGATTTCGGCCTCGGTGGAGTTTGTTCGGAACTCCTGGGTCGTGGAGGCATCGGCAAATCCCAGCGGGCTCAAGCCGGGCGTATATGATGCGCAAGTTGGGGTCTCCTGTATTTCGACGAGCTGCCAACCGATGCTCATTCCGGTGCGTCTGCAAGTGAGCGCGCCCAGCCAGGCGGATGGCGTGCAGACTGCCGGCAGTTCCGTCAAGATTGCGTCGGGTGGCATCGTCAATGCCGCGAGCTTCCAACAGGGAACAGCGGAGGGGTCGTGGATGAGCATTTTCGGCTCCGGCTTCACGGAGAAGGCCAGAGAGTGGACGCTCGACGATTTTGACGGTGCGCGCTTCCCCCGGACGCTCGACGGCGTCACGGTGAAGGTGGATGGGAAGATCGCTCCGATCCACTTCGTCAGTCCCAATCAGATCAACTTCCAAACTCCAGCGGGAATCTCCAAGGGCTGGGTGTTGGTGGAGCTTCTCACTCCTTTCGGAACGGACAAGGCATATACGTACGCCTCCAAGGAGAACCCGGGATTCTTCCAGATCCATGCGGACGGGCAGGTTGCCGCGCTGTTTAGCGATGGCAGAGCGGTTGGCCGCCTTCCGGAGAAACCGGAGGTGGGTGCGAAGTGGACTCCCGCCAAGGCCGGGGACACGATCGCCATCTTTGGAACCGGTTTCGGCCCGACGGATCCCGGCGTGGAGCCGGGCGTGATCTACGCGGGCGCGGCGCCCCTGATCGCGAAAGGCGCGCTTCATGTCTATATCGGCGGCATGGAAGCGAAAGTCGAGTTTGCCGGCCAATCTGGCGGAGGCTTGAACCAGTTGAATGTGGTGGTGCCGCAGTTGCCGCACGGGGACCATGAGATTCTAGCGGTCATCGATGGAGCGCCGACGCAATTCGCGGGCAGGCTGGCCGTCGATTAGGGAAGAAGACACGCTACATACCCGAAGTTCCGCGCGATTCGCCGCCAACGCATGGCGACGGTTCGCGCGGAACGTGGCATTTCCCCGGCTGCTCCGCGACTGGGTGACCCGCTTCCACATGGCCCGGAGTTGCGAGATTGGTTGAGATTGCATGCCCGCTCGCGGTATGCTCACCCTTCCACCGCTTTGCCGGTTTAAGACCACTTTCGGCTAGCGGCACGAAGCAGACAGAGGGCTTCCCCGATGGCACCCATTCGCAGACTCCTCCTATTCGGTATCGCGCTTATGCTGGCGGTTTTGTCCGCCCAAGCACAGATTCCCCGGCCGGAATACCCACAGCCCCAATGGGAGCGCGGCGATTGGCTTTCGCTCAACGGAACCTGGCAGTTTCGCTTTGACACCGAGGATGCCGGACTGCGAGAGCGATGGTTTGCCACCCCGCAGAAATGGACGCAGGTTATCACCGTGCCCTATGCCTGGGAGACCAAACTCAGCGGGATTGGCATTACGGAGTTCCGGGAGCGCGCCTGGTATCAGCGGGAGTTCACACTTCCCGCCAACTGGCCGGCGAAACGGACGCTCCTGAATTTCGGCGCGGTCGACTATCGCGCGCAGGTCTGGATCAATGGCACTCTCGCCGGCGCGCATGACGGCGGCAACGTTCCGTTTCGAATGGACATCACCGGTCTGGTTACGAAGGGGGCCAACCGCATTACCGTTCGTGTCGAAGACCCTCCGGCGGACCGTTCGATTCCCAGAGGCAAGCAGTATTGGGAGCCGAAGTCCCAGGGTATCTTTTACACCCGCACGAGCGGCATCTGGCAATCCGTCTGGCTGGAGAATGCGGGCGACAGCTATCTTGCATCTGGCCGCTTTGAATTCGATCAGCGCGGCAACGCCCGTTTTGATCTGCGCGTGGCGGAGGGGGAGGGCTCCGCACTGGAGGCGCAGGTGGAACTGCTGTGGGAGGGGGCGGTGGTCGCCATGTCCCGCGGCGGCGTCATGAACGGCAAAGCGATGCTCGCCCTGTCGGTAGAGAATCCCCGTGTATGGACCCTCTCCAACCCGAATCTGTATGACTTGCGCTTCACGCTGCTGAAGCAGGGCCAGCCAGCGGACCGTGTGAAATCGTATCTTGGTTTTCGTTCGGTGGAAGTGCGCAACGGCGAGTTTCTGCTGAACGGCCGCAAGCTCTATCTGAAGTGGGTTCTCGACCAAGGCTACTGGCCGGAAAGCACGCTCACGCCGCCCACCGATGAGGCGATTCGCCGGGATATCGAACTTACCAAACAGATGGGCTTCAACGGCGCGCGCAAGCACCAGAAGGTGGAAGACCCCCGCTTCCTCTATTGGGCGGACAAGATGGGCTTTCTGGTTTCCGGTGAGATGGCAAACACGTTCCCGGTTCGTTACGACGAGCGGTCCATGGCTTTGTTCACCCGGGAATGGATGGAGGCCGTCGAGCGCGACATCAATCATCCGTCGCTGGTGATGTGGGTGCCGCTGAATGAAAGCTGGGGCGTGCCCGATGTTACCGATAGCCGCCAGCGGGATTACATCCGCAGTCTCTACTACCTCACCCACGCGCTCGACGCATCCCGGCCGGTGATTTCGAACGACGGCTGGGAACAGGTGGAGGCCACCGATATCCTGGGCATCCATGACTACTCCCGCGACGGCAGCCTGCTGCTGACGAAGTACCGCGACCTCAGCCACCAGCCCGGAAGCACGGTTCCCAGCAACGGAAGGCCCGCGCTCGCTCCTGGCGCCGCGTATCCGGGAGCGCCCTATTTCCTGACGGAGTTCGGGGGCATCGCCACGATTCTGGAGGGCCAACAGACCGCCGACAACGCCTGGGGATACGCCGGGGTGGAAAAGAGCCAGCAAGCCGCCCTGGAACGGCTGAGCAGCCTTTACTCGGCACTGCAGCAACTTCCGCAGTTCATCGGCATTTGCTACACCCAACTCACGGACGTGGAGCAGGAGATCAACGGTCTCTACACGGCGGATCGCAAGCCGAAGTTCCCGCCGGAAGCGGTGAAGAAGCTCAATGAGCTTCTGCGCTAGGGTTCGGGAGAAGCTGCGCGAGCGTTTGCGGCTTGAATGCTACGATGGAATGCGATGGCCACAAACGCTGAGAAACTGCCGCTGGTAGTGATCATCGGCCGTCCCAACGTAGGCAAGTCCACGCTATTCAATGCCATTACGGGCACGCGTCGAGCCATCGTCGGCGACGAGCCCGGGATTACGCGCGACCGCATTAACGGGCGCGCCACGCACTTGCGCCGCCCTTTCCGCATCACCGATACGGGCGGCATCATCGTCGACGACAAAGAGGTGATTCCCTCCCAGATTTACCGTCAGGCGCGGTTCGCTCTGCAAGAAGCCGCCCAGATCATCTACGTGATCGACGGAAGAACGGAGATCACGGCGGCGGACCGGGACCTGCTGGCCCTGCTCCGCAACGAGGGCAAGCGCGTATGCCTGGCCGTAAACAAGATCGACGCTCCTTCCCGGGAGAGTCTGGTGGGCAGTTTCTATGAACTCGGCCTGAGCGAAGTTTTTGCCGTCTCCGCCGAGCATCGTCTGGGTATCCGCGAACTGCTCGACTACGTGACGCGTGACTTCCCGGAAGCGGTGACGCCCGAAGCGGCGGAGGAGGCGGCAGGAGAGGAATCCGAGGAAGCGCCGGAGAAGCGCAACCTCAAGCTCGCAGGCCCGATCCGGGTTGCGATCATCGGGCGGCCCAATGTTGGCAAGAGCACGCTGCTGAATACGCTCACCGGGGAAGAGCGCGCCATCGTTTCACCGATTGCCGGAACCACGCGCGACGCGGTCGATGAACTTGTCCAGTGGAATGGCAACGAGTTTCTCTTTATCGACACAGCCGGTATCCGGCGCAAGGGCAAGACGCGCCTGATGGCGGAGAAACTCAGCGTCGTGATGGCGCGGAAGCACATGGATCTCGCGGATGTGGTGTTGCTGGTGGTTGACGCCGAAGAGGGCGTTGTCGGCTCCGACGCCACCATTGCGGGCTATGCGCACGAAGAAGGCCGCGCGGTGATCATCGTGGTCAACAAGTGGGATCTGCTCCCGAATGCCGGAAAGCGCCAGTTTGAACGGGACCTTCGCGATCAGCTCAAGTTCCTCGACTACGCTCCGGTCATCATCATTTCGGCGCTGGAAGGAACCGGCGTCAACCGCATATTCCCGGCGATCCAACGCGTCTATGCGGCCGCTACGAAGCGCGTGGGCACCGCGGAGTTGAACCGCTTTGCCAGCTTCCTCAATGTCCGCGAGACGAACAAGATCTACTACATGACGCAAGTGGCCATCCGCCCGCCCACGTTCGTCCTGTTTGTCGATCACGCCGACGCGCTGCACTTTTCCACGGAGCGCTATGTGGTGAATCAACTTCGGGAAGCATTCGGATTTGAGGGCACGCCCATCCGCGTGAAGATCCGAAGCAAGCGGGGCAAGGCCGCGAAGTAACCCGCCGCGGTCAGCGCGGCAGCAGCATGGTGACCGATGTGGGCGCGTGCATTCGCAGCGCGCCGCGCAAGGCCCCGGACGGCAGAAGTTCCACGGCTTCGCGGAAGGCGGACATTGCCTCCGCGGCGATCGGCGCGCGGAAGCGGTCCGCGCGTTCCCGATAGTCGTAACGCTCGTACACCGGCCGGGGGAGCGCCTCGGAGGAAAGCCACCGCCCAAGGAAACTCTTTCCGCGGAACCACCGCCGCGCTCTGGCGACCTCTCCCGGAATTGCGATTTTCCTGGTGCTGGCCGTGACTACGATTTCCCGCACTTTTGCCTCTTCGAACGGCCTATCGGGCCAATCATCGGGCAGAGAATCGAGGATGTCGCGGAGGCAAGCCGTGTCGCTGGCCGCTTCCCAACGCATCCGCGATAACCCGAGCACGAAACTGCCGCGCTTGAGGATTTCTTCGATTCGGGGCACATCCTTGCCCGTAACGCTGACGATCCAGGTCACGAGTTCCGCGACCGGCGTCTCCCGATTCTGCACGCGGCTCATGGAGATCGCGCCCGCATCCTCGGAACTCACGCGGATTTGCACTACGCTGTCTTTCGTTAACCGCATCGACGCCAACAGCGCTGAGCGCCTGCTTCTACGATATCTTTCGCCCTGAGAGCATGCCAGGAAATTCGATGGCCCGGCGCGGATAGCGAGCGCTTCCCGCATCCACACCGCGTACCATAAACCTATGGACTCCTCCGCGCCCGCAGCCCCGCCCGAGCCGATTTACGCTCTTCCGGTGGACGTTGCCGCTTTTGTCGACACGTTCGCCCAAGGCCCTTACCATGAGCCCGTTCCGGTGACATCCTGGGCGGAGTTCCAGATGTTCTTCGGCGGATTTGAGGCAACCAGCGAGGCGAGCTATGCCGTGTATCTCTTCTTCGAGAACGGGGGCGAGTTTGCCTGGGTGGTGCGGGTGCCGGACCCCGCCGAAAGCGGACTCGCCTTGCTGAGCGCGAGCGGCGAACGGCAGGCCTCCCCCAGCGCCCTGGCCGATTCTCTGATCGGCGGGACGGATGCAAGCACCGGTATGCACGCCCTGCGCGGCCTCGAACGGAAGCGTCCCGGAATTCTGGCCATCCCGCGGGCGGCGGAGTTGGGCGCGCACGGCGCGAGGGTGTACACGGAGGCGCTCGCATTGGCCAGGGAACTCGGGATGTTCCTGCTGATTGATCCGCCGCTGCTGGCCGATTCCCCCGCGGAGTTGCAGGACTGGCTTGGCGCCAACCCCGATCTGCGCGACGGAAACGCGGCGCTATATTACCCGCGCCTCTACTTCCCGGATGCACTGCAGCACGGCCGCAACCGCAGCTTCGCGCCCAGCGGGGCGGTGGCGGGGCTGCTCTCCTGGCTGGACCAGGAGCGGGGCGTCTGGCAGGCTCCCGCTGGACTGCATGCCGCGCTCGAAGCCGTCACTCTTACGCGTGAACTCAGCGCCGATGAAGTTGCGCCGCTCACCCGCGCTGGTATCAACACGATTCGCGAGTTTCCCGGACACGGCGCGGTTCTTTGGGGTGCGCGCACCCTGGCGGGGAGCACCGCCACCGATCCCGAATGGAAGTATGTACCGATTCGGCGCTACCTTCTCTTTCTGGAGCGCAGCATCTCCCAGGGCTTGCGCTGGGCGGCCGTTGAGCCGAACGCGGAACCGCTGTGGCTGAAGGTGCGGTTCGCGACGGAGACCTTTCTTACAGACCTCTGGCGAAAGGGCGCCATGCAGGGGAATACGGCGAAGGATGCGTTCTTCGTCCACTGCGACCGCTCGACCATGACGCAGGACGATATCGACAACGGGAGGCTGGTCCTGCGGATTGGCATCGCCGCGGTGAAGCCCGCCGAGTTCGCCGTTTTACGGATTGGCGTGTGGGCCGGCGGAGAGCGTCCGGATCCCGAATAGGCCGCAGCCGCTCAGTTCAGATAGTAGGTGCGGTAGAGGGTATCGCGCTGTTTGGGGATGAAACCGGCATCGCGGATCATCCGGCGGAGCACTTCCTCGTTCGCCTCATTGTGCGCGCCCGCCGCCGAGACTACGTTCTCTTCGATCATGACGCTGCCAACGTCGTTGCCGCCAAAGCGGAGGCCGAGCTGACAGGTCTTCAGCCCCTGTGTCACCCAGCTCGATTGGATGTTCGGAATGTTCTCCAGATAAAGGCGCGAGACGGCCAGGTTTTTCAGGTACTCGACCGCCGTCGCTTCTTCCTTCACGAAGCGGCCGAGCGAAGTGTTTTCCCGCTGGAAGGTCCAGGGAATGAACGCGGTAAAGCCGCCGGTTTCTTCCTGGATTTCACGAACCCTATCGAAATGGTTCATCCGCTGCTCAAGGGTCTCGCCGCAGCCGAACATCATGGTGGCCGTGGTTTGCATCCCGAGCTGATGAGCGGTGCGGTGGACGTCTACCCAGTCCGCAGCACTGCACTTCAAGCGGCTGATGCGGTGGCGCACGTCTTCGTCGAGAATTTCGGCCCCGCCTCCGGGAATGGATTGCAGCCCGGCATCCCGCAGGCGGGCGATGGTGTCGCGCAGGCTGAGGCCGCTCACTTCCGCGATATTCACGATCTCCGGAGCGGAGAAGCAGTGCAGCCAGATGGCGGGGAAGCGCTCTCGCATGGCACTCAGCAGATCCTCGTACCACTCAATCTTGAGATCGGGATGCAAGCCGCCCTGCATCAGCACACCGGTGCCCCCGAGTTCCTGTGTCTCCCGGAGCTTTTCGAAGATCGTTTCCTTATTGTGAATATAAGCTTCCTTGTGGCCCACCGGCCGGTAGAATGCGCAGTACGTGCAGTATTCCGTGCAGGCGTTGGTGTAATTGATATTGCGATCAATGATGTAGCTGACGATGCCTTCCGGGTGCAGTTTGCGGCGCACCTGGTCCGCGGCCATTCCGATGCCGATCAAATCGTCGCTTCGGAACAGTTCGAGAGCTTCCTCGCGCTTCATCATGGCTGCATCCCCTCGCCCGGCAATCGCTTCGACTCTGTCGCGCCCGCGGCCGCCGTTTCCAGTGCTTCCCCGCGGACGATCAATCCCAGTGCCTCCCCGCGTCCGAGAAACGCTTCCAATCCGGCATGCTCCCGCTTGTCGAGATGAAAGCGGACGTGATGAGACAGGTAGTGTCGCGCGAATCCGGCTTCCACGCCGAAGTTGGCGGTCTCTTGCTCTACTATAGCGTCCAGATTTGCTTCCCCGTAGGCGAGCGAATCCGCCAGCACGGCCTCGAGCCATGGCGAAGAAGCGGCAGCCGGCCCCGCCCAGACGGCATAGACCATGGGAAGGCCGGAGATGCGCCGCCACTCTTCCCCAAGATCGAGGTATCGATAGGGGATCGACGCGGGATCGATATGCAGCGCGGCGTCTCCGATAATCAGGGCGGCATCCGCCCCGGAGAGCATTTCGTGCAGGGAGGGGGGGCGCGATTGCACGGAAACCCGCAGACCGAAACGCTCCTGGAGCACCACCTGCGCCAGCACTACCGAGGTTCGGGAATTGCAATCTGCCGCCAGGGTACGTACTTGCTCCCACGGAACGCGGCTTACCAGCAGGATGCTTCGCACCGGGCCGTCCGACGAAATGCAGGTGCCGGGAACGATGGGAAGCGCTTGCCGGGCCATTTCCGCCACCGGCACCAGGCCCAGGTCCGCCGTGCCCGCCCGCAGCCGCTCCGCGCAATCGGCCGGGGATGCCACGGAGAGCGCAATCCGCCCCTGTGCCTGCCCCGCGCGCAGGCCCCAAACCAAGGGCAGCGTGTTCAGATAATGCACCGCGCACAGGCGCGGCGGTGCGGGGGAGGGTGATGGCGAAAGAGACTTCAAATCTGATCGTAGCATCCGGTTTCCGCCGAAGCAGGCCCGGGGGCGTGGCGCAGCGGTGGGTTGACCTCCGCTTCTTCGAGCTTGTGGCGCGCCGCGCGTCCCGCTCGCGGCTATTTCACCTGGTTGCTTACCAGGATTTCTTTCAGCACGCGGCCTTCGACATTCTTCATTTCGAGGCCCAAGAGAGCCGCGATGGTGGGGCCTACATCCATGCTGGACATTCGCTCCAGGGTGGCCCCTTTGCGAATGCCGTAACCGGAGGCAATGAAGGTGATGGCCATATCGGGATCGGAGGCGGAGTATCCGTGGTTGCCCGGATAGGCGCCTTCCACTCCGGAAAGCTCGGGGCCGTCCGGCCGGGCGTTGAACGCGTAACCGTCTTTCGCCAGCAGGTAAAGATCGCCCATACGCGAGTTCGCAGCCGGGTTGGGCAGACCCCACTGGGCGAAGTCCTCCGGAAGCAGGACGCGGTCAACGCCTTCCACGCTGCGGAAGGCTTCGGCCAGCTTCGGCGTGAGTTCGGCCTTTCGCGCCGCGTTCATGATGTAGAGCATGGCGCTGCCGCCGGAACTCGTTGCATACACGTCGCCCGCGATCTTCTCGTTATTCACCGAAAGCAACCCGAGCCGGCGAAGAATGGCGTTCGGCTTCACCAGGCGCTTGGCGGTCTTGAAGCCGTGGTCCGAAACCACCAGAAGGGTGGCGCGATCGGACAATCCGGCGGTTTTCAGCGCATCCACAATCTTCGCGACGCACTCGTCGGCGTAGGCATAGGCGGTCTTGCTCGCATTGGTGCGGGGGCCGTAGGTGTGGTTGCTGGAATCGACATTCAACAGATGAAAAAGCAGGAGGTTCGGCTTGTGCCGCTTGAGGATGTGTACGGCCGCATCGGTCCAGTAGCGATCGCGCGCCACCGGGCTAAATTTCGAAAACTCCCGCGCGTCGCTTTCCGAGAGGATACCGGCGGCGGCCATTTCGCGCTCGATCGCGCCGGCGGGATCGGGGACTTCCGGGAATCGCCAGGTGATGGTTTTGGCCTGATGGATGGCAACCCAATCGACCTCGGCCGTCGTGAACCCCGCGTTGTAGGCAAGGTCATAGACGGTGGGAGCCTGGACCAACTCTTCCTTGGGAATCCAAGGCTTGATGACGACCGGCGCTCTTGCTTCGCCGCGAACGGGCAGCCCGTTGTAAAGTAAGCCGTGGCGCGCGGGAGGCACGCCCGTGACCATCGACGTGTGAGACGGCCACGTCATGGTGGGGTTCGTCGTGGTTGCGACGGACGCCCGCACGCCGTTGTGAACGAGCTTCCACAGATTCGGAACGGGAAGCCGCGGATCCTGCCATTCCCATCCAGGCAGACCGTCAATGCTGATCACGACGACGACGCGATCCTTGGGGGGAACGTACCGGCCGGTCGCCTGCGATGCGGCGGGAAGCGTTACGCCGACCCAGAGCAGCATCGCGGCGCAGAACAGTATAACCCTGCGATTGATCTTCATATCGTGATTCCTCCCGGGATTCGTCGTGCGCGCCCTTGCGGGTTCCGGTAACAGATTATCCAACCATCCACCGCAATTGCATCCGGGATCTTTTTTCGCTCCGCCACGGGCGGAGTCGTTGCGGGTGAACGTGCCGGGTGAACGCTGAAGTCAGGCGCGGGATGCGTTACACTGCATGCCACAGAGCCAGGCGGAGGCGCCTGAGCCTGGGCGTGAGCGGAGACGATACTTCCGCGAGGGAGGCGCATGTGAATGCTCGCGTGGTACTAGGCGTACAGGAACTCGTTGCCGTGTAATGGCTACAATCGGAAAGAGAATGAAAAGGGGTCAACGCACTATGCGAAATCTACTACTTCTAACTGCCGCATTAGCACTGTTTGCTCTGGGTGTCTCCGCCCAAACCGCACAAATCACGGGACGCGTCGTGGACAGTTCCGACGCCCTGATGCCAAACGTCTCGGTGGAAGTCACCAACGAAGCGACGGGTATCGTCCGAAAGAGCGAAACGAACTCCGAAGGGTATTACACGATACCGCTTCTCTCTCCTGGGAACTACAGGATGCTCGTTACCGCCGAGGGCTTTCGTCCGGCGAGCCGGGAATCGATTACCTTGACGGTGGATCAGATTGCACGCATCGACTTCACGTTGGCGGTCGGTAGCGTTTCCGAGACGGTGGACGTCACCAGTGAAGTGCCTCTGTTGGAGACACAGTCCGGGGCGCTGCGCGGTCTCGTTGACCAGCAGCGAATCGTAGGCTTGCCGCTGAACGGGCGGGACATGACGCAACTGCTGGCAATTCAGGGAGGCGTAATTCCCCGCGGCGGCTCCGCCGGGGAAGGCAATGCATTCGCTGTGAACGGCACGAGGGGAAACGGCGTAGCCTACAACCTTGACGGGGGCACGAACACCAATTCCTATCGAAACTTTAGCGGGATCTTTCCGAATCCCGATACCGTGCAGGAATTCAGCATCCAGAAGAATAATTTCAGCGCCGAGTTTGCGAACGCTTCGGGCGCGGTAGTGAATGTCGTCACCAAGTCTGGAACGAACGAGTTTCACGGATCCGTTTTCCACTTCCTGCGGAATGCGGAATTCAACGCGCGCAATTTCTTTGCCGCGCGCCGCGATACCTTGAAGCGGAACCAGTTTGGCGGTACGATTGGCGGGCCGATCATCCGCAACAAGGCGTTCTTTTTCTTCGGCTATCAGGGAACCATCGTTCGGAGCGACCCCAATCTCACACGGCAGTTCCTACCCACGGCGGCGATGAGAGAAGGGAATTTCTCTTCGCTCAGCACATCGATTCGCGATCCGCTAACCGGGAAGCCCTTTGCCAATAATCAGATTCCCACCGGCCGCCTCAGCAGCGTTACCGGGAAGCTCCTGCCGTATCTCCCCGCGCCATCCACGCCAACCGGCGAGCGTTTTCTCGGTGCGGCGGACCGGCCGAACGAGCATGAATACACGGCTCGCGGGGATTATGACCTCGCCAATCATCGTCTCACCGCACGTGTTTTCTGGTGGAACTACCAGCGTCCTTTTACCGGCGATCCGCAGGACCTGGCTTCCATGTATGCCTCAACGATCGGCAAGAGTACGCAGCCGTATCGGCAACTGACATTCAGCGATGCATGGACCGTTGGCCCAACCGCCTTGAACAGTCTCACGGTGGCGCTTCGCACACAGAAGGTCCACAACGATTGGACGGGCGTCGATCTTCCAATCGATTTCGCGAAAGCGGGAGTAAAGGGCATCGCCGTCAAGAATCCGGCGAGCCTGTATGTCGCGGTGAGCGGGTATTTCACGGCACGGCCCGGCTGGAATTACGTGCGTGATGACAAGGATTGGCAAGTCAACGACATTGTCACTCTTCTTCGTGGCAAGCATGAGATCAAGTTTGGCGGAGAGTACCTGCACGTAAGCAACGTCATCGAGAATGACTACCGCACGATGGGCAATTTTACGTTCAATGGCTCCAACACCGGGAATGCCATGGCGGATTTTATCCTGGGGGATGTCTATCAGTTCTGGCAAGGTGGCGGTGAATTCAAAGACCTCGGCGGAAAGCGGTTCGGCTTATTCGTTCAAGATGCATGGAAGGCAACGCCGACCCTCACTCTTACCGGGGGACTGCGTTGGGACCCCGTATCTCCGTACTCTGATAGCCTTGGCCGGGTCCAGTGCTTTGACCCGACCGCGCAATCCACTCGCTTCCCAAATGCTCCGCTCGGATATCTGAACGCGGGCGACAAAGGATGCCCCGAAGGCGGCTTCCCGGGTTATAAGGGTGCATTGGCACCTCGGGTTTCTTTTGCCTGGAACCCCGGAAGCGGGAAGACCGTGATTCGCGGCGGCGGCGGCTTGTTCTGGAATCCGCAGTTCACTGTGCTTTACAACGGCTTCGTGAACGCCGCTCCGTTCAGCCCCCAAATGACGCTCTACGGCGTTCCGTTCAACGATCCGTACGGCAGCGTGCCCAATCCCTTCCCGAATTCGTTCGCCCCGTTTGACGCTCCGAAAGATTCCACCTTCGTTCTGCCGTTAGGGCAACTGGGAGCGTTTAGTCAGGGTTTCCGCCCCAGCTTCATGGAGTCTTTGAACTTCACGGTCGAACACTCGGTTACGCCGAACACCGTGGCGCGCGCCACTTACGTGGGCAACTTCGGAAGGCATTTGAGCTACAACCGTGACATCAACTTTGCCCGCTATGCGCCGGGGGCAACTACGGGCAACATCCAGAAGCGCAGACCTTACGGAGATTTCGGTGCAATCGTTATGGCCGATGTGGGGGCAAATTCATCGTACAACGCTCTGCAATTGGGTCTGGAGCGGCGGGTAAGCAAGGGCTTCAGCATCGAGGCTAGCTACACTTGGTCAGCCTCGATCGACGATGTTTCCGAAGACACCGTCCCTGGGCAATCCGGGTCCATTCCGAATCCGCTCTCCCGCCTTGCGAATCGCGGGCGCTCGGAGTTCGACAATCCGCATCGCTTCGTGGCCAGCTACGTTTGGGCGCTTCCCACGCTGGAATCGATGCATCCCTTTGCGCGTGCCATTCTGGGCGGGTGGGAAAGCTCCGGTATTGTTACTTTGCGTAACGGATTCCCTTATAGCGTGCGTTCCGGAACGGACCGCTCCCTCTCCGGGATCGGTGCCGACAGGGCCGACATCATCGGCGATCCCAATATCCGGGGCGATCGCGACAAGAAGGACTGGCTGGCACACTATTTTGATCCGAAAGCCTTCCGGGTGGCGGAACTAGGAACCTTCGGCAACTCTCCGAGGGCGCTGATGCGAGGCCCAGGTTCCGTGAACTTTGACTTGAGCCTGGTGAGGAATTTCAACATCATGGAACGGGCGAAGCTGCAGTTCCGGAGTGAATTTTTCAACGCCTTCAACCATGCAAATTTCAGCAGTCCCTTTGCGTCCGCGAACAATGCTTCCCGGCTGGGGCGGATTGAGAGTGCGGCGGATCCGCGAATCATTCAGTTCGCGCTGAAGCTGCAATTTTAGTTGGAACGGAGAACCACCATGCGCATGCGCTGTTTGCCGCTTGGTTTGCTGCTCAGTCTGATCCTGGCGTCGGCGGGATGGGGCCAGCCGCGGGACGAGGGGCGCGGAGAATACCTGGCCCAGTTGGACCATTTGCTCGAGAGTCGATTCGAGGCCAATCGCGCCGAGCGGGACCGAGCTCTGAATTCCATGACGACCAGGCAGCAGGTGCTGGCGCGGCAGCAGCGCGTTCGCGAACGGTTTGTCGCCGAACTGGGGGGGCTTCCAACCACGAAGTCCCCCCTGAAGGCGCAGGTTACCGGAACGGTGGACCGGGAAGGCTACACGATCGAGAAGGTGATTTTCGAATCGCTTCCCGGCTTCAAGGTGACGGCGAATTTGTACTTGCCCAAGTCGGGGAAGAAGCCGTTCCCGGCGGTGCTGGGGACGGCCGGGCACTCCGCGAACGGGAAGGCGGGCGGCACGTATCAGGCGGTTTGGGTGAGCCTCGCACGACGAGGCTGGGCGGTGCTGGCGTTTGATCCGCCGGGGCAGGGCGAGCGCTTCGAGTATCTCGACCCGGCGACGCGAAAATCCCGCGTGGGCGCGGGCGTTCCGGAGCATAACATGACCGGGATGCAGTGCCTGCTTACCGGGCAGAATATCGCCCGGTATTTCGTCTGGGACGGGATTCGGGCGTTTGATTACATGCTGACCCGTAAAGAGATCGATCCCAAGCGGATTGTGGTAGCCGGGAACTCCGGCGGGGGAACGCAGTCTGCCTATCTCGGCGTTGCGGACCAGAGGCTGGCTGGTGTGATCTCCTCCTGTTACCCGACCGCATGGCGGAATCTTTGGACAGTTCCGGGACCGCAGGATGCGGAGCAGGTGACGGTGCCCTGGATTGCGGAAGGGTTCGATTTTAGCGATTTCGTACTGGCCGCCGCACCAAAGCCGTATTTGCTCTCGTCCGCGCTCCGGGACTTTTTCCCGATCGCGGGCGCGCGGGTGACGCTCCAGGAAGCGAAGCGCTTCTACCAGATTCTTGGCGACGAAGAGCGCGTGCATCAGATCACGGCAGACGAACAGCACGGCTGGAGCAAGCCGCTGCGCGAGCAGGCCTATGCCTGGCTGGGACAATGGTTCGGCGTGCCGGGAATGGCGACGCCGGAGGAGAAGGTTGTGCTGGAGAGCGATGGGACGCTGGCGGCTACACCTACGGGACAGTTGCAGAACAGCATTGGCAGCCGCACCGTTCGCGATTTCAACCGGGAACACGCAGTGGCGCTGCGAAAACAACGAGAGGAGCGGCAGCGAACAACGCCGCTCTCCGTGGCGGAGATTCGTCGGACGCTTGGGATGCGAGAGCTGCGCGGTGTCCCCACTGCCAACTCCAAGGGGACGAGTGCGGAAGAGGGTGTGACGATTGAGAAACTCGAATTGCAAATCGAGCCTGGACTGAAGATCCCCGCATTGCTCTTCGTGCCCGCGGGTGGCGGGAAAAAGCCTGGTGTCCTTTTCGCAAGTTCGGCGGGGAAGGATAATCGCACAACGGGAACCAGCGCATTGTCGCTTGCGAGGAGCGGCAGCGTCGTCCTCGCCGTGGACCCACGGGGGATGGGGGAAGCGGGACCGGCCCCGAAGAAGGGCGGCTACTCACCGCTCTATCAACTCGCCGCCCGCACCTGGTTGCTGAATGAAAGCCTCGCTGGCATGCAGGTGAACGACCTGCTCGCCTCACTGCGTTACCTGCGCGCGAGGCCCGAAGTGATCGCGACCGAAATTCGACTGGTGGGGCAGGGAAACGCCGGCCCCCTCGCGATCTTCGCGGCGGCGATCGACGGGAAAACATCCGGGGTAGTGACCGAATCTTCGATTCACTCGTATGAGGATCTGGTGAATGCGGAAATCTATCGCAACATGGAGAACCTTATCGTTCCCGGTATCCTGCAACACCTGGACTTGCCGGAAGTGGTGAAGCTCATCGGCGCGAACAAGGTTCAGGAGCGAGATCCTGCAGATTTCGCGCGTTAGCGAGCGCGGCCCTGAATGCGAGGGTCGCGCTGGCTATCACCTGTCTTCGCGAGGCGGATGCGCTCCCGCCTCGCGGTTATGGCTTCACCGTGATCTTGCCCATCGGATACCAGCCATCCGCGTTGACGCCGGCGATGGCAAGTTTGATCGCCGGTTCTCGTGATGCTTCGTCCACCAGCGCCACTTCGAGTTCATACTCGCCCGGCGGCATCTCCGCGGGAACGTACACGGCATCGTCGTAAATGGCATCGCCCGGGAGCCACTTACGAATGTCCGCACTGGTAACCATGACGTGCGTTCGCTCCGCGCTCTTTAGCCGCAGCGCGAATGGATACTGCCGGTAAATGGGGGCGACTCCCTGGTTTTCCCACCAACTGGTGAAGGCCAGTTTCCCGTTGGGTTGAACCGCGGAGGGATAAGTGAATTTGCGCAGCGCGAAGCGGTAGCCCATCTTCTTCAGCCAGCGATTTACTTGCGGCCACCATGCTTCCGGAACCGCGGAGGACTTGCTGTTGAAGGACGAGATGTGCCACTTCAAGCTCTGGTCGATGATGTAGTCCACGTCCCAGCCCTTGTTCATCCATTCCTGCATCACCCAGCAGACTTCGAGGGAGACGGGAGCCTTCTTCCACGCATCCGCCATTCCATAGTTGACGATGGCTTGCGGATAGTAGTCGAACATGTGATTCCAGTTCGGATTGAATCCGCCCATGTCGCCCAGGCAATCCACCCGCCAGCCCACGTTCTGCTTTGAGATCGCGTAGCGGTTGAAGTCGTTGCCAGCCAAAAGCGAAACGAGCGGCGTCTTGCGAAAACCCTCCAGATAGGCATCGGTGAGCGCCTGCATGGTGCTCCGGGTGAGCAACTCCGTCCCCGCGCCCTCTCCCCAGACGCCGACAATGGCGAGGTCCACGCTTTCCAGACCAGGGTGCCCGTCATAGCGCTTCCCCACGGCGCGGATCATCCGACCGTAATACTTTGCGTAACGCGGATCTTCCGGGTTTGTCCGCCATTTCTTCACATCGAGCTTCGTGGTTTCGTCCGTGCCCACCATCGCCCGGTACCAGTCCGGCACATCGTTGTCGCCTCTGGACCCGTAGGGAGGGATCCGCAGCATCAACCGCTGCTTGCGCGAATGTGCCGTATTCAGCGCCTTATCGAGCATCTCCCAGTTGTATTTACCCTCCTCTGGTTCCACGAACTTCCAGTAGATGCGGAAATAGGCTATCGACGTATCGGGGTGGTTCGGGTTCTTCAGGCTGCCCTTGAACTCCTGATATTCGATGGGGTAGCCTTCTGTCCATTTCGTGCCTTCGTTCAACTGGTCGCCGTTGAAACGCTGGAAGGTCATGAATCCGATACCCGGGTTCGTGAGCACATCGTCAATGACCTTCGGGCGGACGATGATTGTTCCCTGTGCGGCGGCGGATGCCAGCGCGACGATCAGCAAGAGGGTAAGTCGAAAAATCATGGTATCTCCTAACGGTTACGCGGGCCGCGCACGATTGTGCGCAATTCTTCCAAGGCAGCGATCGGTTCCTTTTGCGCCAGGCTGGTACCGGCCCACGTTTCGAGTTGGCCGTGTAATTCGGCCATGTTCTTCCTCGAATGGCGCGAGGCGTAGGCATCGAACTCGGCTCTCCGGGCGGCGGCCTCGCGTGTGTTCTCCGGGCCTCCGGCGCGTTCATGGCTCAGCATCAGCAGATAGTCCTGCACCCGGAAATCGGGGTCGGCTGGACGGCCGGTTCCGAGATGTTCCGGATACACCTTGGAGCCATTCAGCCGTTCTTCGGCCAGCTTGAAGTTGCCTCCCTTGATGGCCTCAAGCGCCAGCGCCATCTGGCAGTTGGCGTAGAGCGCCTGAATATCGCGCTGCCCTTCGAAGGGGAGTACATTGGCATGGTTGAGCGTTTCATAGCAGGCCTGGTAGCGCCCGTTGGCAAGGTTCGCTCGCGCCAGCGCAATTTTGATCTGGTCCTGATCGGGGAAGCGCTCCGACGCTTGCGTGGCGCTTGCGAGGGCCTTTGCGTTCATTCCGCGCGCCAGTTGGAATGCAATCAGGCGGCTGTGGTTCCGCCAGTCCGCCGGATCGATGGAGCGGGCCTTTTCATAGTCGGTCTCGGCCTTCGCCGGGTCGCCTGTCTGTTCGAGGAATGCCCGGCTTGCATAGAACACGGCGTAATCCGGCCGGTCTCCGAGTGCGGTGAAGCGCTTCAGCGCATCGGCCTCGCGCTCAATTCCCCATTCGATCAGGCCCAGATAATAACTGGCTTTCCAATCGCCGGGGAGGGTCTTGCTTGCCCACTCGAAGACGGGGATTGCTTCCTGACGGAAGGGGAACACCAGATAGGGCGAGAGCGCCGACGCCTGCCGGAGCGCGCGCAGGCTTTCTTCCGGGGATTTGTTGCGCAGCAGGTATGCCTGCCAGTAGCGAATTTCCGCCTGTTCCGGCGCGACGGCAAGCACCCTGCCTGCGTCCTCGTCCAGCCCGAGATTCCGGTAAGTTGCCGCCAGTTCGAGATAGGTCTCGTGCGGCATCTCATTGCGGATCAACCCACGGAATTCTTCGAGTGTGCCCGCGCCGGGTTTCAATAGATAGTTTTCGAAGCGGGCTAGGTGGTTCAGCGGATCCATCTCCAGCACCCGTTTGAGCGCCGCTTCCGCCTGCGCGGGCTTCCCCGCCCGGCGGTAGAGCGTGGTGAGGAACTGATGGGTCTTGATGTTCTTCGCGTCGTATTCGAGGGAGCGCTTTCCGTATTCTTCCGCCCGCTCCAGATTGCCCTCGAGCAGATAGATCTCAGCCAACTGGCAATACGCCGCCGCGCGATACTTCATGGAGCGCGCCGCCCAGCCCATCGTCTCCTTTGCGTCCGTAAGATCTCCCATTTGCCGCGCAATCAGGCCGTAGATGTAGTTCGCGTCGGCGTCATACATGACGAAATCCAGCGCCTGTGTGGCGTATTTGAGCGCGGTTGCGTACTCAGCCCGCCGATAGTAGACGGCCGCGGCGCGCGTCATGGCACGCACGCTAGTGGGGTCCCGTTTCAGGCATTCGAGATACCCTTCGAGTGCCGCCGCATAGTTGCGCGACTTCTCCGCTCGTTCCGCCGATTGGTACAAGCCCTCCAACGTGTTCTTGTCGTAGTTGCGGAAGTGGAATGGGCGCTTCAGGACGCCGTCCTGCGGGTCGTCCGTGTAGTGCAGCAGACTGCCGATGTTCACACGCAGCGAACCCGGTTTCACGGCCGCATGGATGGTTTTCAGATAGGCGCCCATCGGTTTGAGGCGCACCCGCTCCCGGAAGATCTCTTTCTCTCCGCTGTAGACCACGAGGTCTTCATCCACGGCCTGCAGGGCGTTGAAACCGACGGTCACGTCCTTGCCGTCGGTCTTCGCGGAAAGCACGCCGGCGGGCGTGGCCGTGCTCATGGGGCCGATGTCCTTGTAAGGAAACCAGAACTCGCGCCAGCGGTCCGTCGTGTAGGGCGCGAAGAACTCATGGTCGTTCTGGTCGAGGAGGCGCCCGGACTGCGGTTCAAAATACTGGCCGTCGCTATCGGTGAGCAGGTCTTCCCAAATCGCCCCATTGCGCGCCAGAGACCAGCGGAAGAACTTCTGGCCGGGGACCTCTTCATGCAGCGCCCAGTGGCCATAGCCAAACCGGGAATCGTGCCAATAGCCGCCGTTGGCTTCCTGCAGCTTGCCGTGGACGAAGTAGCTGCCTTCCTCGTCCTCCTCGCGATGGTTCTTGAAGTAGGCCAGGCTGCGGCCGTCGGGCAGCAAGGGCCAGGGGGACGAATCTTCCGCATAGTTGTGCCCGATGCGACGCGTGCCGGGCAGAATGAACTCCAGATCTTTGCCCAGCTTCGCCGATGCGTTCATCCAGACGTAATAGGATTCTTCGATCGGCTGCGGGTTATACCAAAGCGCGTCCGTGACGAAATACGCCTTGTCCGCGGGTAGGGTGAGGAAGACGCGCCACTCGGTGCGCGAGGCCAAATCCATCGCGCCCACCACGCAGGTCACGCTGCCGTCGGCGTTCTTGCGGATGACGTAATCGACGGGGGACGCCGTGGCCGGCGTATGGCCCACGATGCCGAAATTCCACTCGATGCCGCCCGAGGTCCATGCCCCGCGAAGCGCGATATTCCGGTACTTGCGCACGTGATTGAAGTAGACGAAATCCTTGCCCGTGCTCTTCTCGATTGCGCCCAGAAGCTTGCCGCCATCCGCGGGAGAGATGTAGAGACGGAGGTAGTCATTCTCCAGGCGGATCACGTTCCATTCCTGGTCCTTCCCTTCTTTGCCCATTTCGTCGAAAAACGTATACGGGTAGAGCGTCGTCGAGCGGGTCCAGATGTTTGACCGGGTCATGATTGGGGCGGGGTCCGGTGCGGCGTAGGGATACGTCTTGAACGTCATCCGCTCTTCCTGAATGGTGGCTTGCTGCGCGGGGAGCGGCACAATTGCCAGCACGGACAGCAAGAGCATGATTGGCTTCGTCAACATGGATTCTTATCTCTTTCCCGGGCGTTCTCCGCGCGGCTAGATTTCATGCTATCCCACTGGTGCGTTGGCAGAGCGAGTTTGTGCGCGCGTACGCAGGCGGCCTCGATTTTCCTGTGCCGTATCGGATACGCTGGAACGCAGCCACTCCATTGCATCGTCGCGTTTTCCGCCGAGCGGCGCGCGGAGATTTTGAAACGAATGACATCCCGCCAGGCCAGACTATTGCCGCTTATCCTGTTTGCGCTCATCCTGCCAGCCTGCCGGGTGCAGCATCCCCCGGCGGCGGGAGATCCTGAAGGCGTTCATTATTCGCCGGTTGCGCAAATCACACCGGCGAACGTGAAGCGGCTGGGTGTCGCGTGGAAGTTCCATAGCGGTGCGCCGGGTTCCGAGGCGATTCCGGTGGTTGCCGGTGGCGCGCTGTATCTTACGCAGCCCGACGGCGTCTATGCGCTGGTGCCGGAGACGGGAAAGCTTCTCTGGAAGTACACGCTCAGCGGGATGGCCATTCGGGGCCTCTCGTACTGGCCGGGGGACGCGCAAACGCCGCCGCGCGTCTTCGCCGGGGTGCGCGACCAGCTCATCGCCATCGACACCAGAACGGGCCAACCCGCCGCGGGTTTCGGCAGGAACGGCCTCGTGAATCTCAAGGCGGGAATCGACGGCGGCATCGCGGATGCCCGCATTGTTCTCACTTCTCCGCCCGCCATTTACAAGAACCTGGTGATCACGGGCGGGTCCAATGGAGAGGGTGCGCCGAGCGCCGGCGCCTACGGGGACATTCGCGCCTGGGATGCCCGTACCGGCGAACTCGTCTGGACGTTTCACACCGTGCCGCGCGAAGGCGAACCCGGCAGCGAAACCTGGCCTCCCGGCGGCTGGAAGAACCGTTCCGGTACGAACACCTGGGGTTTCTTCTCCGTGGATGCGGAACGGGGGTTGGTGTTCGCGCCCACGGGTTCTCCGACGGCGGATTTCTACGGCGCGGACCGGAAGGGGAACAACCTGTACGGAAACAGCCTGATCGCCCTCGATGCCTCCACGGGCAAGCTTCGATGGTTTCAGCAACTGGTCCATCACGATCTCTGGGATTATGATGTTGCCGCCGCCCCGGCGCTGATCGAGATTCGGCGTGACGGACAATCTATCCCCGCCGTGGCCCAGATCACCAAGATGGGGCTGTTGTTCATTTTCAACCGGCTCACGGGCGAACCCATTTTCGGCCTGGAAGAACGCACGGTTCCCGCAAGCAATGTCCCCGGAGAGGCGAGTTCCCCCACCCAACCCTTCCCCGTCAAGCCGCCGCCGCTTGCCCGCAACACGTTCCAAGCCGAGGAGATGTATAACCTGACGCCCGAACACAAAGCTTTCTGTGAAGACCTTTTTCGCCGGAACCAGATGCAGATCAGCCCGCCCTACACGCCGTTTCCCGTGGACCGGAATGTACTGCTCTTCCCGAGCACCCTCGGCGGGGGCAATTGGGGCGGCGTCTCCTACGATCCCGCGCGGCGCTTCCTATTCGTGAATGTCATGAATGTGGGCCAGTTTGGGCGAATGACGGAGGGGAAGCCCGATGCCGATTCGGGCGGCCGTTACGTGCGCAAATCGGAGTACGGGGCGTATGCCCGATTCTGGGATCCGGAGAGCAAGATTCCGTGCTCCGCGCCGCCTTTCGGGGAACTCGTGGCGGTGAATGCGGATACCGGAGAAATCGCCTGGAAGGTGCCACTGGGTGTTGTGGAATCGCTGGCCGCGCGGGGCTTCCAGAACACGGGCACGGTGAACATCGGCGGCAGCCTCGCCACGGCGGGCGGTCTCGTGTTTATTGCCGCCACCAACGACAGCCGGTTTCGGGCCTTCGATTCGAAGACCGGGACGCTGCTCTGGGAGCATCCCATTGACGCGAACGGGCACACCATCCCGGTAAGTTACACGGGCAAGGACGGCAAGCAATACATCGTCGTGATGGCGGGAGGCGGGGGCGGCACGTTTGGCGCGCCGCTCTCCGACAGCCTCACGGCCTTTGCGCTCGGCGGCAGCGCCGCCAGTGCCGAACCGTCCATCGTAAGCCGAAACCAATCCGGCGCGGGTGCGAAACCGGCCGACGCGACAGCCGCCACGCCCCTCCGTGCAACCGCTCCCGCGAAACTCACAACCTCGCAGCAAATCCAGTTCATTGAACAGTTCTGCGGTAAGCAGTGCCATGGCATGGCCGTGATTTCCAGCCAGCACCGAACCCGTGAGCAATGGGAAACCACTGTCCGCGGGATGGTGGCGCGGGGCGCGACGGGAAACCAGGCTGAACTGAATCTGGTGGTGGACTATCTTGCGGCACAGTTCGGCCCGGAGCGGGAGAGCGGTAAGCGTTCCGCGAACCCAAGCGGACCTGGCCCTTCACGATGAGGACGCCGCGCCCGGCCATGCGGCGCCAGCGCCCGGCAGTTGACTATAGCGTTACTGTTTCCGGGAACTTCCCGGCGAGATCCTCCTCCCGGAAGACCTGCCGGTGAATCTCCGTTCTTCCGGCCGAGGTGTAAATCAGTTGGATTCGGCCATCCGAGGTCTCAATCGCGTACGGGTAGGCGAACTCGCGCTTCCCGGAGCCCACGTCGAGGCCCGTGTGCCAGGTCTTTCCCGCATCGGTGGAGAGCGCCAGGCTCAGCGGTGTGCGGCCGCTGCGGGAGTGGTTGTAGATCAGCAGCAGATGGCCGTTGCGGAGTTGGAGGAGATCCACGGCGGCATTCGGATTGGGGAACCGGTTCACGAGTTCGTGGCCCGCGCTCCAAGTGAGCCCGGCATCGCTCGATTCCGCGTAGACCATCCAGGCATCGGGACGATCTCCATATCCGCCGCCCCGCCGGCAGAAGGCGATCAGGCGCCTGGGGGCGATCTCCGCGGGGGCGGGTTGCAGATTGCCGAGGCGGGAAACGATGTCGCCGCCGCGGGTCCATTGCCGCGTTGCCGGGTCATAAAAGAGGCAGAAGGAAGCGGTCTCTTCCCCGACAAACTCTCGATCCTCGCCCGCTTCGCGATAGACGGGCAGGAGGTAACGGCCATCATGGAGCACAATCGGTTTGCCGCGCACGAGGGTGCCGCGTTCCAGCGTCAGGAGGGAAGTGTCGGACCAGGTGCGTGCGCCGTCCGAGGAGACTTTCGCCGCGATGCGGCCATCGCTCCAGGTTTCCCCGAAACGCACCACGTAAAAGAGCCAAACCAAGCCCGGTTTGCCGCCCTGGGAGGGAGCCTGCCAGACCACCGGGTTCCCAACCGCGCGGAAGGGGTCGCGGGCGAGCAGCACCGGCTTTGACCAAGCGCCCGCGTTCACCGAACCGGCGTACCGGGCGGCGAGCCGCGTGCCATAGACGCCGGTGTTCGCGGCATACTCTCCGTCGCCCCCGAACCAGGCGAGAAAGAGGTCTCCGTTGACGAGTTGGGTGATAGCGGCCGGGTGTTTGTATTTGCCCGTGGGAGTTTGCGGCCCGGCAACCAGTTCGGTTGGGAATGTGACGGTGCGCCGCGCGGGAGCGCCAGGGGCCGTTTGGGCGAAGGCACTCGCGCCCGAAACTCCGGCTATTGCCGGCAGAAGCAGCGCGGACTCCGACAGGAATCTCCGGCGGTCTATCCGCGACGGAAGCGGGATTCCGGTGCTGTTTGCGGATGCGGCTATTGAGCGAATAGCCAATTCGTCCGGCGGAGACTTGAAGGGAGAATCCATGGATCTACTGTAGCCCGGCGGGGCTGAGCCAGGATGGGGGATGGCATGATATGATCGCCCTCGATTGCACATTTTCATTGCCGGATGTGCCGTGGCGAGCAGCCGCGCCCGAGGAGAGGTTCTATGATTCGCCTTGTTTCCTTCCTGTTATTGCTGATGCCCCTGTACACGTTTGCCGCGGAGCCGGGCTTCGTGCCGCTGTTCGACGGCAAGACGCTGAACGGCTGGAAAGGAGATCCGCGCCTTTGGAAGGTGGAGGACGGTGTCATCGTCGGTTCCACCGAGGGCGTCACGCTCAAGCACAACACGTTCCTGATTTATGAAGCGAAGCCGTTTTCGAACTTCATCCTCCGGGCCGACGTGAAGCTTCGCAATCACAACAGCGGCATTCAGTTCCGCAGCGAGGAATTGCCGGATTACGTGGTGCGCGGCTATCAGGCCGACATGGCGGAAGGCAACTGGTGGGGCGGGGTCTATGAGGAAAAGGGCACCCGCGGCGTCATGGTGAACGGCTGGAAGGGCAAAGCGGAAACGGTGGTTCGCAACGGCGATTGGAACGCCGTGGAAATCCGCTGCGAAGGACCGAAGATCGATATTTTCATCAACGGACTGCACACGGCGACGCTCAACGACGACGTCAAGCTCTCCGGCATTATCGCCTTTCAGCTACATCAGGGGCCGCCCATGGAAGCGCGCTTCCGGAATATCCGCATCAAAACATTGCCGTGATTCGGGCCAGCCGATGCAGGCATCTTGATTGTCCCGTGCCGCCGCGAGATCGCGCCGCGGCCCATCGCTCAAGTTCTACTAGGAGGAGCTACCTCATGTCGAAACGCGTATCCATCGGTACCTGGGCTTACACAATCGGCCCGTACAGCGCCAATCCCGTTCCCTTCGACACGGTCTGTACCAAGCTGAAGGAGCTTGGATTTGACGGCGTGGAACTCGGCGCCTTTCCGCCTCACCCCAATCCTGGAAACCCTAACGGTCCGGATGCGGATTGGCCGGGCGCGCTACCAGAGAAATCACAGCGCACTGAACTTCGCGCCCGGATGGAAGAGCGCGGACTCGGGTTCAGTGGGATCGCCGCCAATCTGTGGGGAGAGAAGCTCATCAATACGGACGACCCCTCCAAGTACATCCAGGAGTTTCGGCGCAATTGCGAATTTGCCGTGGATCTCGGCATCGGCGGCGTCCGCGTCGATACGGTTCAGCCCCCCACCATTCTTCGCGAGATCGATACAGCCACCGCGTTCAAGCGCGTTGGCTCAACATGGCGCACCTGCGCGAATATCGCCGCCGATCACGGACTGAACATGATGTGGGAGTTCGAGCCCGGCTTCGCATTCAACAAGCCGAGTGAGATTACCCGCGTTCACGATCTTGTTGACAGGCCCAATTTCGGATTGATGTATGACACCTGCCACGGGGAAATGGTGGGCGTCGTGGGCGCACGTCAGGAAGGCGAGAAGGAAGTGCTCGGCAGCCAGTTGGAGTTTATCCGGCTGCTTTCCGGACGGATTATCCACATCCATCTGATTGACTCCGACGGTACCTGCCACAAAGATGCGAACGGCGAAGACGAGACCTCCGCGCATCCGCCATTCGGCCTTGGGCGTCTGAATTTTGACGAGCTTGTGCCCGCCCTCCTCAAGGCCTCCGACATTCCGCACGATTGGTGGACGATCGATCTCTGCTTCTGGCCCAATGCCTGGGAGGCGACGGCGGCGTGCAAAGAGGCGGTTGACCGGCTGGTGGAGAAGTACGGATAGCAACGGGAAGGAGACCGGGATGAGCAAGCAGTTACGCGTGGGCATGGTTGGCTACGGTTTCATGGGGCGCACCCATACGAACGCCTACAAGCGATTGAACGACTTTTTCCCCGTTGAGCACAGGCCGGTGCTGAAGGCCGTCTGCGGGCGCAATGAGGAGAAGACCGCGGCATTCGCGAAGAACTGGGGCTACGAGCGCGTCGAAACGGACTGGCGAAACCTGGTTCGCGCCAAGGATATCGACCTCATCGATATCGGCACGCCCAATGACACGCACTTTGAGATCGCCATCGAGGCGGCCAGCAACGGCAAGATGGTGCTTTGCGAGAAGCCTCTCGCCATGAATGTGGCGCAGGCCGAAGAGATGACGCGCGCGGTCGAGATGGCGGGCGTTCCCAACATGGTCTGGTTCAATTACCGCCGCGTGCCTTCCGTCGCGCTCGCGAAGCAGATTGTGGAAGAAGGCCGCATCGGCCGGAGCTTCCACTATCGCGCGACCTATCTGCAGGATTGGACGATCTCGCCCGATGTCCCGCAAGGCGGAGCCGGTTTGTGGCGGCTGGATGTGAACGCCGCCGGTTCCGGCGTTACGGGGGATCTGCTGGCCCACTCGATCGATACCGCAATGTGGCTGAACGGCCCGATCGCCCGCGTTTCCGCGATGACGAAAACCTTCGTGAAGGAGCGCGTCCATGCCGAAACCGGGGCGGTGCAGCCGGTGGGCATCGACGACGCGTGCATGTTTCTCGCCGAGTTCGCCAACGGCTCAATGGGGACGTTCGAATCGACGCGCTACGCCAGAGGACGCAAGAACTTCAATACCTTTGAGATGAACGGAGAGGACGGCAGCCTCTATTTCGATCTCGAAGAACCGGAGTATCTGCAATTCTTCGAATACAAGCAACTGCAATCCGGCAAGAAGATGGAGAGCCACCTCACTGGATGGCGCAAGATCCACACGACGAATTCCGAACATCCGTACATGAGCCACTACTGGGTTCCGGGGACGTGCATTGGTTATGAGCACACGTTCCTGAACGCACTGGCGGATTTCGTTGCGGGGATTGAAACGGGAAAGCCCACGCAGCCCGATTTTCGCGCGGCGCTCCAAACGCAGCGCGTCTGCGATGCCGTGATTTCGTCCGCCAAGCAAGGAACATGGGTCGAGACGGGAGCGGAATAGCACGGCCGTACGTGCGTCGCGGCGCGGGAGTGCCGCATCGGAAAGCCGCCGAACGCGGCTAGGATGGCACCGGCTCGTTCATCGCCGGCCGTCCCAGCCCGGTGCACCACACGACGCCCAGCGCCAGCAGGATATTGGTGATCGCGAACAGGAAAACCGGCACTAGGCCAAACTGGTCGCCGATCGCCCCGGCCACGGCTGCTCCGACTGCGACGAACAGGTCAAAGAACGCCGTCAGCGCGGCCAACGCGGAGGCCCGTTCATATTCCGATACGCGCTCCACGACAATTACGGCCAGCGAAGGCCAGGGGAAGGAATAGCCGAAACCGATAATGGAAGCCGCCACCACGGACATCGGCACGGAACGGCTCAAAATCAGCAATCCGAAGCCCGCGGCCATGGTAGCCATCCCGCCCATCAGGGTCTTGCGCGGGCCCCAGCGGTCCGGGAGCGAGCCCAGCAGCAGGCGGGACGAAAGCACCGTCATCGCGAATGCGGTGAAGGCCGGCTCTCCCGCCAAGCCGCGCGAGTCCAGGAGCAGGGGCATGAACGTGGCCAGGACGGCGTAACCGATGTTGGTACACCCCAGGATCGATCCGGGCAGGGCAACCGCACCGAGCCGGAGCTTCGGTTTCGGACCTCCCTTGCGCACCGGTGGCGGCTCCGTGGCAAACAGGACCAGAACGCTCAACAGGCCCGCGCCGATCACCAGCATGGCGGTGTGCGGGAATGTCCCCATTGCCTGCGCCACCAGCGGACCCACCGCGAGCCCTCCCCAGACGCCGGACGCCAAGTAGCCGAGTGCCTGGCTGCGTCCGCCCTCCGGCGCCACATCCACCACCCAGGCGACGGCACCGGTAAGCACGAAGGCCTCGCCCAGGCCATGGGCCAATCTTCCCACCGCAAACCCGGCTACCCCGAACAGGGGAAGGTACAGGACGCCCGCAAGGGAGCAGAGGCAGAACCCCACCCAGAGGCCGACGCGTCTCCCGCGACGGTCGGTGAACGGCCCAGCCCAGAGCCTTCCCGCCAGGGCGGCGGCGGAGAGCATACCGACGAGGACACCGGTGTAGAAGCGGTCCAGGCCCAAGTCCTGCCGCAGATAGAGCGGCATCAGCGGCAGGGTGCTGCCAATCGCGGAGAACGAGAGAAAAATAGAGACGATGACGAGGAGCGGAGTCAGGCGCTGGCGCATATTGCGGCTACGGTCTGCCACTCGGGCGGGTGATGAACGGCGAACTGCCCTCCACCTGGATTTCTCCCGGCTGTTTGCCCGTCTTCACCCATTCATCCATCCAACCGATCACGTTCTTGTACCAGAATTCGCTGTTGCGCGGCTTGAGAATCCAATGGCCCTCGTCGGGGAAGAGGATCAGCTTCGACGGCACCTTGCGGAACTGGAGCGCGGTGAATAGCTGGAGACCCTGCCCAATGGGAACGCGGTAGTCACGCTCTCCGTGGATCACCAGCGTCGGTGTGGAGAAGAACTCCACCCGCTTGCTGGGAGACCACTGCCGGTAAATATCCGGCGTCTGCCAGGGCGTGCCGCGGAACTCCCACAGGGTGAACCACTGCTCTTCGGTTTCACCGAACATGCTCTCCAGATCGTAGACCCCCGCGTGCGAAACCAGCGCCTTGAAGCGCGTCGTGTTTCCCAGGATCCAGTTCACCATGTAGCCGCCGTAGGAGCCGCCGGCCGCGCCGATGCGGTTCGCGTCCACGTAGGGCAGTTTCGCCACTTCGTCCACCACGGCCATGATGTCGAGATAGGCCCGGCCTCCCCAATCCGCACTCACTTCGTCCGTAAAGCGCTGGCCATAACCAGTGGAGCCGCGCGGATTTGGCATTACCACCAGATAGCCCGCGCTGGCGAAAATCTGCGGGTTCCAGCGATAGCTCCAGCTTTCGCCCCATGCGCCTTGCGGCCCGCCGTGGATGAGAAACATCACGGGATAGCGCTTTGCAGGGTCAAAGTCCGGCGGCTTTACGACGAAGCTCTGTACCTTTGCGCCATCCGCTCCGTCCACCGTGAAATTTTCGAGCGGCGTCAACTGGCGCGAAGCCAGAATGCCGTCGTTCATTCGCCCGAGGGCCATCGCCACGCCGCCGTCCGAAGAGGCGACATAGATCTCAGCGGGTTTGCTGCCGCTTGCTTCGGCATAAACCAGCTTGCGCTGGTCTTTCGTGAAGCTGAGCGAGGAAACGCTCGCGGGGTTGTTGATGATCTGTTGTGTGCCTCCGCCGCTTGCGCGCACAAGGTGAGCGGTATGTCTGCCTCGGTCCTCGAGCGTGAAGGCGAGCCGCTGTGAATCCGGCATCCAGGTGAAATCGTCAATGGAACGGTCGACGCTATCAGTGATCGAAGCCCACTTCCCGGAAGCCCTCTCCATCACTACCAGCCGCCAGCGATCCGCCTCAAATCCCGCTTGCGCCTGCATGCGCCAGGCCAGGCTCTTGCCATCCGGAGAATAGCGCGGAGTGGTGTCGTTGCCCGGGTTGTTCGTGATTCGAACCGCTTCGCCGCCCGCGATGGGCACCACGTACAATTCGCCATTGGTACTCGTGGCGGGCACGGGGTCCGGGTTATGGACGTAGCAGACCTCGGCGCTATCCGGGGAGATGTCGTAATCGTCGCTTCCACCAAGCGAGAACGGGGGTACGTCCTTGTCTCCCGGGGTCAGGTCCACCGCGCCTGTGCCGTCCGCAAACACGGAGAAGATATGCTTGCGCTGCTTGCCCTGCCACTGGTTCCAGTGCCGGTAGAGCAGATGCGTGTATACCCGCGCGTTCACGGGGTTAGCCTTTTCTTCCGTCAGTCGCTTCTGGTTGCAAGCGTCGTCGGCTCCGCATTCGGGAAACACTTCACTCGTGAAGACGAGCCGTTTCCCGTCCGCGGAAACGAGGTGGCCGTCCGCGCCGGTAGAGAGTCGCGTTACCGCAACTTGCTCGGAGCCGTCGGGCCGCATCTTCCAAATCTGCTGTGGCTCGGTCCGGGAGGAAAGAAAGTAGATCGCGGATCCATCGGGAGCCCAGCGGGGACGGCTGTTGTTGCCCTGCGTCGTCAAGGCGCGTGGTGTACCGCCGACGATGGGAACCGTGTAAACCTGTGTTTCGGTCTTGTTTCCTTCGAGGTCCACCTTGGTTGCCTGAAAGGCCACCGTGAGTCCGTCGGGAGAAATCTGAGGGTCCGCCACTCGCGCGAGTTCCATCATGGCGCGCACATCAAAGGGCAGCTTGGCCAGATTGTCCGAAGGAGCAGCCGCCTGCTGTGACCACAACCCTGGCGCGCCGAGCACGCATAACAACGCGAACACGATTCGGCTCATAGGGATTATTGTACTCACCGTTCCCGCCCGCGAGATCGCACAATCCCGTTTCCCGCATATCGCGTTTGTGGTAGTCTTCCTACAAATAACGGCGGAGAACCGCCGTTTGCGGGGGTCTGCCATGCATCTTCTGAACGGGGAGCGGAAGGCATTTCCTGGCGAAGGGCGCTGCAAGGAATCGCGCCGAGATTGGCTCGCGCGGATGCTCGCGCTCGGTTTATGCGGACCCGCGCTCGCGTCCGCTTCTTCTACCGGCGGCCGTGCGGAACTTACGAAATGGTCCATGCCGGGGCTCTATCCGGGCCGCGTTGCGCACGTTACGCATCCGGGCTCTATCGTCTCGGGGGTCTACCAGAGCGAGCCTGTGCGAGAGATGATACGGCGCGGCATGATGGAACTCACCGGAGCGCCAGACTGGGTACAAGCCTGGCGGACCTTCTTCGAGCCCGGCGATGTGGTCGGCCTCAAACTCAACCCGGTGAGCCGCCCTTACGTCATCTCCTCCCCGGAAGTGGTGAGGGAGATCATTGCCGGTATCGAGGCCGCGGGCGTTCCGCGAAAGGATATCGTCGTCTACGACCGCTACAAGCAGGAATTCTATGGCGCCGGTTTCGATAAGTGGTTGCCCGACGATGTGCGCATCGCCTGGGGCACGGATTACAGCGATCCCACGCAGCAGCGGCTCGATGGCTACGACGCGGACCACTACATGGACATGCAACTCACGCTGCCAGGTTTCGATCTGACAAACGAGCGCGCTCGCCGCTCCTATGCCGCGCGGTTTATCACGAAAGATGTAAATAAGATGGTGAACCTGTGCCTGCTCAAACACCATCAGTCCGCCGGCATTACAATGGCGCTGAAGAATATGTCGCACGGCCTCGTGAATAACGTCAACCGGAGCCATTCTTCACCGATGCTGAATGCCTGCGGGGCGTTCATCCCGGCGTCGGTATCCATCCCGGTGATCCGCGCGAAATGTGTCCTGCACATTGGCGATGGCATTAAGGCGCTGGCCCATGGCGGGCCGGTGATGAACCCCAGCCGCGCGAAGTATGTATGGGAACACAAGATGATGTACTTCTCCACCGATCCGGTTGCGATGGATAGAATCGGGTGGGACGAACTCGATACGCAGCGCCGCAAGATGGGGATGCCGCCATTGGCCGAAGCGCAAAAAGACCAGGACAGCGGCTTTGTTCGCATGCAGCCCGAACACGTCACGATTGCTGGAGCGTTGGGCCTGGGGGTTTACGAGACAGCGAAGATGGACGTTCGCAAGATCAGCCTCGCATAGCCTATAAGGAGTTCAGAAAACATGAAGCCAACACGCCGCCGTTTTGCCGTTGCCGCCCTTGCGGGAGCCGTCCCATTCACACTGCGGGCGCAGGTCAGCAGCCCGGTGAAGAAAGTCCACTACCGCGGCGGCGGGAAGCCGGAGAAGATGCCCCTGTTTTCGGGCGCTGTGTCGTACGGGAACCTGCTTTTCATCGCGGGCAAGGGCGCTCACTTTGAGGGCGACATCCGGGCGCACACGAAGCATGTGCTCGATGAGGTGGAGAAGGAACTGGTAGCAGCCGGATCGTCGATGCAGAAGGTGCTGAAATGCAACGTGTACCTCGCGGATCTGGCCGACTACAAGGCGATGAACGAGGTTTTCCTGGGCCGCTTCGGGGATGAGCCGCCGGTGCGCACGACGATCGCGGCCTACGGGGGAATTCCCGGCAACTCGTTGGTTGAGATCGACGTGATTGCGAGCTTGTAGGGGAGCGGAGCATCGAAGACGCTAGATCGCCTCCTTCAGTACCTCCCTCACCCGCCGCGCCACGCGCTCCGCGTCGCCGGGTTGCATCATCCATACGCCGAAGACGAGGCGTTCCCGGTCTGTGAGCGGACAGGCTTCGATGGAAGGCTCTCCGTCGGCCAGGCGCTGCATCGCTTCGATGGGCGTGAGTTTGACCGAGGATATATCCCAGCGCAGCACGAGATGGGGGACGTGATTGGCGATCGGTGGCACAATCACCTCGCTGGTTACCGTTTTCACTTGCCTAGCCGCTTTCGCAATCACGTCGCAGCGCCGGTTCCATTCGCGGAGGTCGGCGGCGTGGTCGCGTCTCAGGTAGCTCTCCACCGCCACCATCATCGCGAGCATTTCTTCCTTGTTCACTTTCATACCGCGCGCGAGGGAATCGCTGAAGGGGGAGGTATTCAGCCGTGCGGCTTCAATTAGATCTTTGCGCCCGAGCAGCAAGCCCGCGCTCTGCGGACCCATCAGGCCCTTGCCGCCGGAGAAGGTCACCAGATCAAAGCCCATCTTGAGATACTTCGAGAGATTCTCAACCGGCGGCACGTCGGCCGCACAGTCGATGAACGTGGGAACGCCATGCCGCTTCGCGAGCCTCACCCACTCTGCATCCTTGATCCTGCCGCGATCGTTGGCGTCATTGAAGAACAGCATCATTGCCGTCCGGTCGCCCGCCAGACGCGCCACATCCTCGGGCGTTTCCAGTTCCACCATGGCTACCCCAGCGCTGCGCACGGCGTGATCGTAAGCAAAACGATGCGACTTCTGGATGAGCACCTCATTCCGCATTCCCGAGGTATCGGGCAAGCGCCGGATCTTTTCCGGATCGGTTCCGGTGAGGATGCCAGCCGTTCCCACGGTGAGCGCGCCCGCCGCGCCCGACGTTACCATGGCGGCTTCCGCCCCGGTCAATTCCGCGATGCGCGCGCCCACCGCATCCTGTAACTTGGTGAGTTTTACGTAGTGGCTAGTAGCGTATTGCCAGGCATCGCGCACCTCGGGTGGCATTACGGAAGCAGTCAGCGCCGTGTACGTGCCCGCGGCGTTGATAAAGGGCGTCACTCCAAGCTCCCGGAAGTAATCCCGGGCGGGTAGCTTTGCCCTCGGGGCGGCGCCCGCGATCCCCGCCAGCAGACCAAGCCCCGGAACCGAGGAGACCAGATCGAGGAAGCTTCGCCGGTTACACATGGTTGACCTCCAGGCCAAATTGGAATTGAATATAACAGCAATATGCGCACAATACACGCCCGTTTTTTCTCTCGCACAATCGTGGCACTTGGTCTGCTGGCGGCGCTCGCAACGGCTCAGCAAGCCGATGGGGCGTGGGACTTGCTGATCAAGGGCGGCCACGTGATTGACGCGCGCAATCGCATCGATCGCATCGCCGACGTTGCCATCAAGGACGGGAAAATCGCAGGGGTGGCGGACGACTTGCCCGCCGCGCAAGCAAAACGGGTGGTGAATGCCCAGGGGCTTTATGTGACACCCGGCATCATTGACATCCATGCGCACGTCTACGCGGGCACGGGCTTGCGCGCATATACCGGGGACCTCAGCGTCTATCCCGATGGGTTTACGTATCGCTCCGGCGTCACTACCGTGGTCGATGCCGGTTCCGCAGGGTGGAGAAATTTCGCGGATTTCCGCCAGCGCGTGATTGACCGGGCGCACACTCGTGTCCTGGCATTTGTGAACATTGTGGCCGATGGCATGAGCCCCCGCGGGGAGAACGATCCCGGCGACATGCAGCCCCAGGAAGCCGCGCGCGTTGCTAAGGAGAACGCCGACGTCGTTATTGGTTTCAAGACTGCCCATTACGCAGGTCCCGGCTGGCACTCCATCGATAACGCAGTGGAGGCGGGACGCCTCGCCAATCTGCCCGTGATGGTGGATTTCGGCTATTTGGTAGGGGAACGCACCCTAAAGGAGTTGCTCGAAACAAAGCTTCGCGCCGGGGATATTTACACGCACTGTTACTCGCCGTTTCGTACGGAGTTGCTGCCCGACGGCACGGTGAACCCTGCCATGAGGAACGGGCGAAACCGCGGAGTGCTGTTCGACGTGGGCCATGGCGGCGGCAGCTTCTTCTGGAATGTCGCGGTGCCCGCCACGAAACAGGGTTTCTGGCCAGATACGATCTCCACCGATCTTCATGTCGGCAGCATGAACGGGGGGATGAAAGACTTGGCAAACGTGATGTCGAAGCTGATGGTTCTCGGCATGCCGCTCAAGGATGTGATCGCCGCCACTACCTGGCGCTCCGCGCAGGTCATCGGGCACCCCGCGCTGGGCCATCTCAGTGAAGGCGCCACCGCGGACCTCGCGGTCTTCCGCCTGGAGAAGGGCAACTTCGGATTCCTTGATGCTGCCGGCGCCCGCATGGATGGCAGCGTGCGCCTGCGCGCGGAACTCACGCTGCAGGCGGGCGAAGTGCGGTGGGACCTCAACGGCATCGCCACCGACGATTGGACCCAGTTCAAATATGTGCCGCGGGTGGAACCGAAGAAGCCTGTGCTGCCCGGCCAGAGCAGCCGGTAGCGCGTGCTCGCGCGAGAGACTTTACGCGCTGGCGTCCATCCCGGCCTTCTTCAGCACCGCTTTCGTTCCATACGGAGCGCGCTGTTCGCGCCGCAAGTGGCTGTTCGCTTCCTCGCTATTGGTGAAGCGCTCCGCGGCGGCATCCCATTGCAATTCGCCGGGAACCTGCATCGCAATATGCGCCACAAGGCAGGCGGAACAACTGCGGTGGCCGATCTCGGCATTGGTGGCTGGTGGCTTTCGGGTGCGAATGCTCGTTAACCAATCGAGATGATGGTCCTCTTGGGGGCTCGCGTGCAAGTGGATCTCGTTCCGCTTCGTGCCCCTGCGCAGAATCCGCGGATCGTGCGCGTCGAGGGCCGCCGACCGCGAGCCGGGCGCGGGCTCCCCGGCCTTGTATTTTCCGCGAGTCACCCAGATCCAGCCTTCCTCCCCCAGGAACTTCACGCCGGTCGGGTAGAAGTCTCCCACATAGACCGAGATATCGTTTGGGTAGTTCAGGCGTACGTGATAGTTGCCATGCACATCCCAGAGGCCGGGGCCCGGAGCGGGGAAGGTCGCGAGCGCCGTGGCCGAGATGGGGCCGCCATATTCCTGGTCCATCGCCCAATGCGCGATATCCAGATGATGCGCGCCCCAGCCGGTGATCATTCCCGCTCCGAACTGCTGGCAGCGCAGCCAGCCTGGGCGATCATAGCGACGCTTGCTATCGTCGGTTTGCGGATGTACGCGGTCTTCCGTGTAGGCAACTTCGGGGGTGGAGCCCAACCAGAAATCGTAATTAAGCGTCTCCGGTTTCGGCATCGGTGCGGGATTACCACCGGCGGGATCGTACGGAAGCCCGACGTAGATCTCCTTCAATTTGCCGATTCGCCCATTGCGCACCAGTTCGCAGGCCAGACGCCAGTTGAGGGCGCTACGCTGCTGACTGCCCACTTGCAGGATACGACCTGTCTTCTTGAGGACGTCCGCCATGTGACGCCCTTCCTCAATTGTCAGGGAGGCCGGTTTCTGCAGGTAGATGTCCTTTCCGGCAAGGGCCGCTTCCATCGCGGGTTGCGCGTGCCAATGGTCTGGCGTCGAAATGCAAACAGCGTCAATGCTCTTGTCGGCCAAAATTTCCCGGTAGTCCGCGTAGGTCTTGATGCCGCTGTATGTATCCGTCCCCAGCCGCTTGGCATACTGCTCTTCGAGCGTTCGCTTGGCATCCTCGACGCGCACGGCGTCGAGATCGGCTACCGCCACAAAGCGCGCCAGATCGTGATGAGCCAGTACACCGGGAAATTCGGAAGAGCGCGCGATGCGGCCGCAGCCGATCTGCGCGACCTGGATGCGGTTGCCGGGAGCGGATTGCCCGAAGACCGTGGAAGGTACGATGGCGGGAAACGCGGCGACAGCGCCAGCACTCTTCAGCCAGTCCCTGCGGCTGCTTTTCGAATCATCTTTCATTTCGATTGCCCTCTGCCGCCACGGTCCATCGCCCACTCGATGCCGCCGAGAATCTGTTGCAGGAGCAGCGGATTCCGATAATATTCGCGCTTGTGGCCGAGGGCAATGTAGTAGACCCGGCCGCCCTCGAAAAGGTGATACCACGCGAGTGGCACGGCATTCCCGAACGGATTTGAGGGCCGTTCGGCGCGCTTCGGGTCTCTCAATTGCGCGGGGTCCGCCACCAGCAGCGGTTTTATGTCCGGGTTCATGTGCTTCTGGAAGTAGAACTCGTCCTCCCATTCGAAGCTGGCTGGCAATCCCTTCGTCGATGGATGCGTCGCATCCGCGACGCGCACGGTGAATTTCTGCAGCGGCGGGTGATAGTCGAAGCTGCCGCCGATCATCTTCCAAAACCATTCCCACTGGCGTTCCGAACCGGTTGCCGAGTGGATTCCCACGAAGCCGCCGCCTCCCCGGATGTAAGCCTGGAAGGCTTTGCGCTGGGCGTCGGTAGCGAACGCTTCGTTATTGCTGCTGGCGAAAACGATCGCGTTATAGTCTTTCAGCTTCGGAGAGGTGAACACGGCGGGATCATCCGAGTGATCCACCAGGAAGCCATTCTCCTCTCCCAGTTTGCGAATGGCGGCCACGCTGTCGGCGAGGTTGTCATGGACGTATCCCTTGCCGTCCGGTGTGTAGTTGCGCGTGTAAACCAGCACGCGCTTCGGCGCGGCGGCGAGAGGAACCGGGAGCGCCGCAAGCAGCGGAATACTCATCGCAAGTACGGATCGTCGTTGCATGGCAGTTTCCTTGCGGGATGACACCCGACATTTCCGCCGGAGCCTTGGTCCGCATTGGTTTGATCGTGGTCATCTTGCCGGTGCCGGAAAGGCTTCCAACCCCAGCCGTTCGCTGACTATCTTATCCCCATCCGGCACGAGGCGGAACCGGCGTCTTTACTCGTTCTTTGCAGGTGGGAGGATGCGAAAAACGCGCCAATCCTGGCCCCATGCGGCACTTTCGACGTTCCAATCCGCCGATTCGCCTTCGAGAGATTTGACGTAGCTCTCATGCCGCATCGCGAACAGATATCGATAGCCGCGGCGATAGAGTTCCGCCATGGCCGTTTTTCGCAGATCGGGCAACGGGATGTTCCGGGTGACGTGCGCCTGCCCGACCAGAGCTTCCCATTTGCCACTCTCCCCAAGCGTCTGAGGACGCAACTCCACGGAATCCTGCGCCGCCGCGGAGCGCACGACGATGCGATCAAACTCGGTAGCCTCCGGGAAATGCGCCGCCACGAATTGCCCCGGAGCCACAAACTCCCAGGGAGACCAACCGGTCACCAGATTCCCGTCGAACAGATAGGGGAGGTCTTCTGGATTGCGGCTTGCCTCCCACCGCGTGCCGACCGGTATCGGAACGGGTACGTCTCCCCGGTAAAGCCGGATCTCGTGCATATTCCACCGGTCGTGTCCGTTGCCCGATTGCAATAACCGCAAGGAGCGCAGAGGACGGCGTTCCAATCGAAACTCCCATTCCCGGTTGGGATGGTCCCCGCCGTCAAGAGCGCTGGCGAAGACATCCGCAAGTTTGAAGCAATGCGTGGATGTGTGTGCCACACAAGCATGAATGGAGCTGTAGGCTTCGACGTACACGCTGTAGGCAAAGACTCGCTCCCCCGGCTGTACGTTCCGGTCAAGCCAGCGCGAGGCGTAGTACGTGTTCAGCCGGTAGGCGAGCGTTTCTTCTTCCGGAATCTCCCGGGTAACCTGCGCCAATGTGGGGATAGGGGCCAGAATCAGCGCATTCGGTGCGACGTACGCTCTCACAATCGCGGGCCAGCATAGAATCGCCTGCATCGCGACTACAGCCCCGAACGCCTCTCTCCAGCGCACGGCCACGATGGCGAGCAGCAAGAGGAAATACGGCAGTGCGGGAATCAGGAAGCGCGCTCCCACATTCTGGGGATAAGTCAGCAGGCAGATGCAACCGGCCAGCAACAGCGCGCGCGCCGCCGGCCGCCGCAACGCGAGGAGGCCGATTGGAAGCAAGAAGACCACCGGGCCAACAATCCCCTGCAACTTTTGCCCGCCCAAGGCGACATCCCACGGAACGTTCCAGAGGCTGGTGAGCCACCCATAAGTGCGCTGATTCGCCCGGAATTCCGCTTCCGCCCAGGAGGAGAAGTTCGGGTTGGGAAACCATGCGTTATAGAACGGAGCCAGCGGATTCTCGTACCAGATCCAGTTCCGTATCAGATACGGTAGAACCATCACGGCCACACCCAGACAGCCCGCTACCGCCCACTTCCAGGAGAGATCCCGATAGCGGTACCAGCGCCACAGCATCACGACCGCAAGGGATACGGCCGTGAGCACGGTGCTGTACTTGGTGGCAAAGGCCAGCCCGGCCATGAGCCCGGCCGGCAGCAGCCACCTGTCCTCGCGACTCTTCCACCAGCGAAACAGGCAGAAGAACGTGCCGAGGACCGATGCGGAGGCGGCCATATCGTTCAATGCCTGGGTGGCGACGTATCCCACAACGGGCGTCGCGAAAAAGAGAAAGCCCGCCGCCCAGCCGGCCTTGAGTTCTCCCATTTGTGTTCCGAGCAGAACGATCAGAGCCGTAGCGGAAAGCAGATATACCAGTTGCACCATGCCCGGAACGCAATGTCTTCCGATCAGGAAGCCCGGCAGCGCCTGGATCTCCGAGGCTTGGCTGAGGCTCGCATAAAAGTTATCCGTGAAGGGGACAATTCGGTGAGCGATAGCGTACTGGTTCAGGAAGCCGTTGTGGTAGTAGCTGCCGTCCGCACTCACCTCCGGATGCAGGGCGTAGAGGACGTAGACAGCCAGAAATGGCAGAAACAGGAGGGCAAAGCCGAAGGCGGCAGGACCACTCAGCCGGGGTTGGTGAGGAGAATCCGGAAGCGCGGAGGGTGCTTCGCCCCGAAAAATACGAAACGAACCCAGCGCGAATGCGGCCAGGACCAGCGCGGCGCTCACCCCATACGCAACGCCGCGGTAGGCGAAGCCGGCCAATCCAATTGCCATCCAAAGCCCGCTGAACAGTGCGGAACCGGTGAGAAAGGAGAGGACCAGGGCCTCCGCGCGTGCCAAACGCAGCCGCAAGGGGGTGAGCAGTATCGCGCCCAAAGCTCCTGAGCCCGCAACCACCACCAGCGCGCCGACCACGATGTAAAAGACGATCTTCATCAGTGAATCAGCGAAGCAGGCTCCGCTGCCCGTCGAGCTCAATCTTGCCCGCGCTCTCCATCATAACCGCTGGCCGTTGATAGCCATGGCGCTCACAAATAACAAATTATGATGGAAATGTATTTTGCGGGGGACGGTTGCGCTTGCCGCGGGGACCCCGGCGGACCTACAATTAAGTACATTCTATTGCGTGCGGAGGTGGGTCTTCCCTAGTAGGCCCCACATCTGGGGGTTGCACTCCGGCGCGGGAAGACTAGTTCCATTCCCGCGAGCGATTCTCTCGGCCATTTTTCCGGACGACTGCCACATCTGCGGTTGCGCGCTCACCTCGTTCGATTCCTTCCCCGTCTGCGATTCCTGTGTTCAAAAAGTGAAACCCATACGGGCGGATTGTTTCTGCGAACGGTGTGGCGTTCCCTTTCTGAACCAATGGGCGTTGGACGAAGACGGCATCTGCCGTTTGTGCCTCACGGGACGTCGCGGATTCGATGCCTGCTTTGTTTTTGGCAGCTACGAGAAGGAACTGCGGGATCTGATCCATTTGTTCAAGTACGGTCGCATTGAATCTCTGGCTGCACCACTCGCGGCATGGATGCTCGCGGCACTCCCGGCGGATCGCAAGATCAATGGCGGTCGCGCGGATTGTGTCGTACCCGTCCCCATGCACTGGTGGAAACGGTGGCGGCGCGGCTTCAACCAAGCCGAGCGGCTTGGCCAGGAAGTGTCAAGGGCGCTGTCGATTCCCATGGTGAAGGCGCTTCGGCGACCCAAACCGTCGCGAGTACAGGCGGGTCTTGCCAGCGCGGCCCGGCGCAAGAATGCGCTGCGGTCCTTCGCTCTTTCCCGTTCCGGCGAGATTGCCGGAAAGTCCGTGTTGCTGATGGACGATGTCTTCACCACCGGCGCCACCGCCACCGCCTGTGCCCGGTTGCTGAAGCGAGCGGGTGCGGAGCGAGTGGAACTGCTGGCTCTCGCGCGAGTAGACCGGCGCTCTCCCGCGCCGTTTCCCCGCGCCCATGAATCATCTCCCACCCGTGCGGGTTGGAGGTCAGATGAAACCGACGAGGCAGACTTTGAGGACGAAGGGCTGCCACTCGACAACCGCAATACCCAGGGGGAGTGATTGACGTATGCCAGCGATGGACCAACTGCAACAACCCGTACTGGTGCTCAACGCCAGCTATGAGCCAATCAACGTGTGTGCCGCGCGCCGCGCGATTGTCCTGATCATCAAGGGCGTCGCGTCGGCGGAAGAATTCGGAGATCGGGTGATCCATTCGACCGCGCATGCGCTCGACATGCCCAGCGTGATTCGCTTGCTCGAATACCGCAGGATTCCCCAGCAAACCCGCGCTCTCTCCCGCAAGAATATCCTCATGCGGGACCGCTATACGTGCCAGTATTGCGGTGCCAGCGGAAGTGCCACCAATCTGACGCTGGACCACGTCATTCCGCGCTCTCGCGGCGGCGCTTCCTCCTGGGAGAATCTCGCTACCTGCTGCCACCCTTGCAATAACCGCAAGGGGAATCGCACCCCAGAGGAAGCGGGAATGAAACTGGCGCGCGCGCCCCGTGCGTTCACGCTCCACACCAGCCGCCATCTCATGCGCTTGCTAGGCAATGGCGACCTGCAGTGGCGCAAGTATCTTTTTTACTAGGCAGATCCAAGGGAAGTTTTCACGAGCCGGGGCAGCCAGCCCCATTGGCTAAACGCTTGGAGCTGGCTGCCGTGCTGCGGGAGCCTCCGCTTTCGACTTTTCTGACTTCGGCTTCTCGGCCTTGACCGGGCTCAGCAGCAGTAGCGCGGCGCGCCCTTCCATGCGGATGCCACCCTCTCCTTGACCCACTTCCGCCAAGTCCGCCGCCAGTCGCTCCAGAAGGCGCTTGCCCAACTCCGAGTGCGCAATTTCCCGCCCCCGAAACTGGACCATCGCCTTTACACGATTTCCTTCTTTCAGGAAGCGGATGGCATTGTTTTTCTTGAAGTTGTAGTCGTGGTCGTCGGTGTTTGGCCGGAACTTTACTTCCTTCACCAGGATGACGTGCTGCTTCTTCTTGGCTTCGTTCTTTTTCTTCTTTTCCTCATACTGCCACTGCCCGTAGTCCATTGCTTTAGCAACCGGTGGCTGCGCGGTAGGGGCAATCAGAATCAGATCAAGGCCAATATCCTTGGCGCGAGCGATCGCCTCCGAGGTGCTCATAATCGCCGTGGTTCCATCCGGGAACACGGCGCGAACTTCCCGGAACCGGATTGCCTCATTGACGTTCTCACGGACGCGCGGACGGCGCATGAATGGTCTTGGCGGTCTCATAGACGTTCAGGCTGGCGGATTGCCAGCGGAATCTCCTCCTTGGTATTGGTTGCATGGGGGAACTCCCACCCCGAAATGTCCGGCCCGAAGCGGATGCCGCGGCAAGACAAGGTGGCGACTGGAAGCGTGCCGGTATCGGGCGAATTGAACGAGCGGGCATGCAAGCCCAGGGCAACCCTGATCGTCAGCATGCGCGCATTGTTGGGAGCGGTTCGTTGGGAAAGAGCCGGAGCGGCACTTCCGCCGTCCGAAACGAGGTGAGTCCGGAATTGTGATCAACGGATCGCACGAAGTAATTGCGGGATGAGTGCGGAGAGTGGAAACTCACGATAAATACACTACTCGAGATGATGCGCCGATCTTCAATAATACCTACGAGTCTAACATAGCAATGCAATTGCGGTTTCCGTGAATTGCGAGCCGAATCCGGAGGCATTTCCCGCGATCCGTTCCCCACGCCTACGGATTTCGGCCAATCGGCCCGCTGGCCACTTCCGGATCGAACAAATCCTTCCGAACCGGGCGCAGTTCATAGGGGCGGAAATCCGCGGATACTGTAAAGCAATCGCCAAGATCGGCGGCGGATGCATCCAGCAGACTCAGCGGAGGCACGCCGAGGATCCGGAAGACGGTCTTCAGCAAACCAGGGAAGCCGACATTTCGGTGCGATGCGTAGTTCCGGCGGGCAAAAGGGCTCACGGCCAACAGGATAGAGCGGTGGGAATCCACGTGATCCACGCCACCCCTCGCGTCGCCCTCCGTGACCAGAATCGCCATTTCCCTCCACCACGGCGACTTCGACAGGTACTCCACAATCCTGCCCAGCGCAAGGTCGTTATCGGCCACGAACGAGGCGCGGAAGGGATAGCCGTCCTCGGGGCGCGGCTTCGACATGCGGTCGTTTGGCAAGCGAATGTATATGAAGCGCGGGAGTTCCTTGCCAGGCTTGCGGTATAACTTTTCGATCTCCGCGATGAACTGCCCCGCGCGATATTGGTCCGGGATGTTCATGTTGAAGCCAGGGTACGCCGGGGATGTGCTCGCCGAAAGGGGTCCTGTATCCGACGCGTTCGTGAGCATGTTCCTTCCATCTGGCGTCTCTCCTTTGCCCTGTCCGATGCCCGCCCATTCCGGCCCCGCTCCAAAAATGCGATAGGTGACGCCGCGCGCGTCCAGGTGACGCCAAAGCGCGCCCGCTTCCGGTTGTTCTTCGGATAGACGGTGTGTCTGCCTCCCCGGAAGAGCCCAAGGCCAGAGCGGCCCGTGATGCCCATCCACGCTCCCACCGGAATCGCAATAGAAGTTGTCGCTGAAGGCGAAACGCTCGGCCAGCGCGCGGTGGTTCGGCGTGATCGGGATGTCCTTCAGTTCTTTTCTCGTTACCAGGCCGCTCCGGTCCTGTTCCGCGAAGCCCAGGTTTCCGAAGCGTGCCAAGGCGGGCGCGCCGTTCACCGGGCCGTTGGCGGCCTGCTCCATATCGCCGAATACCTCGTCGTATGTGCGACCCTCCTTCACGATCAATACGACGTGCTTGATGGCTTCGGGGATTGGTGTAGGGCCACCTTCGGCGGCGATGAAACCGTTGTTGGCCATCACCTGGGCGGTGTGCGCTGCGAGCGAGGCAGTCTCAGGCAAGGGAATTACCGAGAGCGTGCCATGGCCGAAATCGGCCATCCTGCGCGCCGGGAGTACCTCCTCCCTGCCGGCGTTCGGCCCGGTCCCCTGGCCCTTTGCATTCACGACGTAGAGGTTGCCTTCGTGGATCTGGACGTCCGTCGGAAACCACCCCACCGGCAAATGCCCCAGCACCTTGCGCTGCGCCGGATCGATCACGGCAACCGCGTTGATTCCGGCTTCCGCTACGTAGAGCCGATTGCTGGCCGCGTCGAAGGCCATTCTTCCCGGCAGGATTCCCCGAAACGATTCGAGCCCGGGAATGCGTAGCGGAATCTCGCCGGATAAGGTCAGCGTCGCCCGATCAATCACCGCGATTTCATCATTGGGCCAGGTGGACACGTAAACGGCCTCTTCCGTCGCCAATACGCCGGAAGGAACGCCCCCTCCTCCGGCTTTGCCATCCGAGGGCGGGCGCGGATGGATTCGCTTTACCACCTTTGGCACATCGATCGAAAGGTCTACGACGGTGACGGAGCCCGTTCCCGATGCGCCCGGGTCGCCCAAGGCCAGGTTCCGCGCTTCGTCCCCCTGTGCCCGCGGGATTGCCGCCTCTCCCGCCGATCGCAGAGAAAAACTGCCCGCGGGAATAGGAGGCCCACCGGCAGGGGCGTTTTTCAGTTTGGCCTCCGGGATGGGTAGGTCGTCGAAAAAGCCCGTGCCGGTGACGAATGCCTGCCGCTTGTCCGGCGTAAGGGAAATCTGGAGCGGGGAGCCGCCCACATGGACGCTGTGCGTCACGCGCCCGCTCCCGAGGTCGAAGACGGCCAGGCGAAGGTTCGCCAGATCCGCCACAAAAAGCCGCTTCCGCTTGGGATCCAGCGCGAGACCGGCCGAGTAACTGGTGCGAAACTCGCCTTGGTTGAGGCTGTAGGTACGGAGGAGGTCTCCGTTCCCCGCGTTCATCAATCGCACCCGGCCGGAATGGCCTTCGGAGACGTAGATCCGGTTGTTGCCTTCGAACGCAATCCCCTGGGAATCGCCTCGCCCACCGATCTTCGTCCCGTCGGGAGCCGGCACCTTCAGCGATTCGAAGCGCTCCCGGCGCAGGCTCGGTCCGCTGCGGCTGAAAACCGTGACGGATGTCTGGTCCGCGCCCGCATCGGCGGTGGCGACCCGCTTTCCGTTCGGGCTCACCGCGATGCCCACCGGACTCGCACCTGTCACATGCTGGCGGCCGAGCGGCGTGATCAGCCGCCCCCCCGGGAGGATGCTCTCCGCTCCAAGACGTTTTGCGGCAGGGCGCTCGCCGGCGGGCGCGGTATAGTGCTGCGCCGCGCAAGGGACGGCGAAGGCGATGAGCGCGGTGAGGAGGGCCAGAAGCGGAGAAAACTGTCTCACGCCCCAATATATAACGCGCGGCGGGCTCCCCGAAGTTGGCGAATGTTAGAGTGAGCTTATGAGCCGGTCCCGAGCTTTCCTCCCCCGCTTGTGGATCTTTCTGGTGGCGGTTTCTCTGGCGGCCGGACAGGCATCCTCGCCATCGGCTGCTCCTGTTTCACCGGCGGAGGCTCTCCTGAGCGCTGTCCGTCGCCACGATGCCAGCGCCGCCCGGTCTCTGCTGGCACCGGGTACGGCGAACCCCGATACTACGGATCAACTTGGTGCGAGCGCGCTCCACATCGCCTGTTGGGAGGGGGACCTTCCGATGGTCCGAGTCCTCCTGGAGTACGGAGCGAATCCCAACGTGCGTCACCGCGAAGGGGGCTCCACCCCTTTGCATTACGCCGTGATTACAGGCCGGGCGGAGATCGTGAAACTGCTGCTCGATCGCGGCGTCGATGTCCATGCTCGCTATCGTTCCGGCCAGACCGCCCTGCATCTGGCGGCCAACCGTGGCGACTTGCGCATCGTGGAAATGCTCCTCGAACGGGGCGCGGATATCGCCGCGAGGGACGATGCCGGCTCCACTCCCCTGGACGAGGCGGTATGGAAGGGCAGTGCGGAAGTCGTTCGATTTCTCCTTGGAAAAGGCGACAAGGGGGTTGCCGCGGGGTTGCGCAAGCCTGCGGAACCGGCTGCCCCTCCCGGCGTTGAAGCCCAGCCACCGCTGCTGAATACGGCGGCCGCCCGCGGCAATGCGGAGGTCGTGAAGGTGCTTCTGGAAGCCGGCGCGGACCCCAATGCGACCGATGCATCGGGTGCTGCCGCCCTGGATGAGGCGATTCGCTTCGGACATCGCCAGGTGATGGAAGCCCTGCTGACCGGAGGAGCTCAGCCCGAAGATAAGGCAAACCCCGGCAAACGGATCCGGGATGCTGTGATGCGGGGGCAAGCCGATGTCGTTGACCTGCTCATCGCTCATGGAGCCGGATTCCGGGAGACCGGAGCGAGTGGATCCACGCCGCTCCATGATGCCGCGCTCCAGGGCAATGTCGAGGTGATCAAGGTATTGCTGAAGCATGGCGCCCCGGTCGACGCCCGGAACGCATCCGGCGCAACGCCGCTTCACGACGCTGCCCTCTCAGGCAAGCTCGATGTGGTGAAACTGCTCGTTGAAAAGGGCGCGGACGTGAACGCCAGAGATAAGGAAACCAGCGCCACGCCGCTGCATCATGCCGCCTCCTGGGGGCGTGCCGAGGTGGTTGCCTATCTTCTATCGCAGCGCGCGGATCCTGGCCTGAAGACCAGAAACGGCGATACTCCCTTACGCGCGGCCGAACACGCTGGCCAGACGGCCATCGTCATGATGCTGCTCGGCGGCCCCGCTGATGCGGAGCCGGCGCTCGCAAAGCCGCGCTAGCGCTCCCGGCCGTTATGGGGTGGCGAGCGGCCGAACCCGGTGTAATTCCCTAAAGTACCTTCCGGTTTCTACCGATCTGTTCCATGTGATCCAGGCCCGCGATCTCCATTTTCCGCAGTTCGCCTCGCTTCAGAGGACGGCCCAGATCATGGATCAGGCGCGGGATCACCTCGACTTGCTTGTGTCGGTGCGCCCCGCAGCCAATGCGCGCTTTGCCAGTTATCTCCGCACGACGGAACTGTCGCCGGTAGAGCAGAAATCGGTGAAGGCGCTCGTCCTCGGTTCCGTGCTTGATTCGCTGGGAAACTGTTATCCCAACGAAACGGTGCTCGAAGAGATTGAGTATCAGGCGCGGCGACTGGCCAAGCTGCAGGTGGACCCCGCGGCCGTACATGAGGCGCTTGCGTGCTTTGACGAAGGCCTGCTTCAGGAAGTGGAGCGGCACTACCCAGACCGCCTGTTTATCGCCAGAACTATTGTCAACCACTATCACCTCTTTGTGACGAACATCATTAACGTCACGCTCTACCAACTCTGGCGGGCCGACAGCAAACTGCTGGAGGAGATGTCCGCCGTCGAACTATCCGAGCTTTCCGAGAAAGATCTTTGCGCGCGAATCGTCCTGCTGGTGAAGCTTTGGAGCGGCGCGGATGCGGTGGCCATTCACCCAAGCCCAGGGCGGGCGCTGCCCTCAGCCGCCGGGGCAGCCACTTTCGCGGTAAGCACCAACACCACGCTCGGTCCGGCGGCCGCCATGACGGAAGCAGCCGAGGCATCCGGCGAAGCTCGTGATACGGCATGGCCCGCTACCCTAGCCAGCGTCGTTAGCTTTCGCCCGGTGGACGGGGATGAGCGGGTGCTGACGCGGCGCTGGATTGGCCGATATCGCTCGGTGTGGAGCTTTCCGATTCATGCCGGGATGCGGCAGTTGGGCGTGCTGCAGCTTGCCTTTCTGCGGGGCTACGATTGGCTTCCTAGTGAACAGGCCTTGCTGTTGCAGGTCTGCGAGCGCGTCGGGCTCGCGCTCACCCGCTGCGAATTGGTTCACGGGCTTTCCTCCAGGGAGATGCAAGTGCGCCAGTTGGCCAGCCATTTGCAGCAGGTGGAAGAACGTGAAAGGAAGCGCATCAGCCGCGAATTGCATGACGAGGCCGGGCAATCTCTCTTGTGCCTGCGTCTGCAACTCGAAATGCTCGAGAATGCGCTCTCCTATCGACAAAAGCACCTGAAGCAGGAACTGCGGCATTGCCGGCAGCAGGTGGAAACGATCATTGTGGAGATCCGGCGCTTGATTTCCGCCCTTAGCCCAACGGTGCTCGAGCAGTTCGGTTTGGTTGCCGCGATCCGGCATCTGCGAAAAGAGTTCCTGCGCGTTTCCCAGGCGCGCGTGGAACTCATCCTCGGCCTGCCGGAGAATCTGGAGATCTCGAACGGAGCCAGCATGGTTGCCTACCGGTTTGTGCAGGAAGCGCTGCACAACATTCTGAGCCACTCCAAAGCGCGGAACGTAAAGATTTCCGCGGCATTGGACGATGGACAGTTTGTTTGCCAGGTTTCCGACGATGGAATTGGGTTCCGGGTGCGAGATGTGCAGCGGCAGGACCATTCCTTCGGGCTGCGAGGCATCAGTGAGCGGGTGCTCTTGATGGGTGGCACTGTGGAGATCGCCTCTGAGCCAGGGGCCGGGGCCAGCGTGATGGCGCGAATTCCGCTTACGGAAGATCCGGCCATGCCCGGACTCGCGGCTCTCGCGGGTGTCACCAGACGAGCGGAGAAAGAGGGGATCTCCGCTGGCAGGCCAGGTACGGAAACGTCCGTGTCCCCGGTATCGGGTTTTGCCGGTCACTCGGTTATAGCGGTTTCCGGCTGGGATCTGGTTCGCGGAGGGAAGTCCGTGCCGCCAACAACCGAAGCCCCCTTGGCAGGCCGGGAGCAACGGACGAAATCCAGCCAGGCCGCGACGACGATCCGCCAATCAACGACGATCCGCCAAACTGCGGCGATCAGCCAGAGGACGACAAGCGATGATGCGAAAGACGAGAGTTGTGATTGCCGATGACCACACCCTGTTCCGCCAGGGGATGAAGAATCTCCTCGCTCAAGAACCGGATATCGAAGTGGTGGGCGAGGCCAATAACGGCAATGAGGCCATCGCGCTGGCGGAAGCCGCGCGCCCGGATCTTATTCTGATGGATGTCAGCATGCCCGGATTGAGCAGCTTTGAAGCCACGAGACAACTCAAAAGAGTTCATCCGGAAATCAAAGTGCTCTTTCTCACCATGTACGACGACGAGGATTATCTGCTGGAAAGTATGCAGGCGGGGGCGAGCGGCTACATTCTCAAGGACAGCCCCACCGAGCAGTTGCTCACCGGAATCCGGGACGTGCAGAACGGCGGCAGCTATCTCAGCCCGAAGATGCTCTCCCAACTGGTGGACGATTTCCGCACCCGCATGCGCTCAAACATCCCGCAACCCCGCTTGTCAACGCTTACCCCCCGCGAGAAGGAAGTGCTCAAGCTGCTCGCCGAGGGGAATTCCGTCAAGGAAATTGCCGGCGGCCTCAACCTGAGCGTGAAAACCATCGAAGCGCACAAGTTCAATCTGATGCGAAAGCTGGACATTCACAACAAGGCACAACTGGTGCAGTACGCCATCCAGAAGAAGATCATCCAGATCACCATGATGGCCTGAGACGGCTCGCACGCAGCCCTTCGGCGGTGGGAGGAACGGTTGCGGGAAGTGCCCGCCTTAAGGGGCTTCAGATCTGAGGACTCCGGCTACTAGATCCACTCCAGCCGCCCCGCGTACCGCCCAGCCTTCGTCGGGAGGTTCCAACCCGAGCCCGCCTTGCCGGGCCAGATCTCCGCCGCGGCTGCGTTGGGCTCCGCGTTCCAGTTGTCCGTGTCCGGGTTGTGTGTGTCGAAGGTGCCGGGCACAGGTTGTCCGTCCTTGCCCGGGCCCTCTCATGCTAAAATCGAGGCACCACCCGGCGCTATCGTCTAAGGGTTAGGACGGAGCCCTCTCAAGGCTCAAATACGGGTTCGAATCCCGTTAGCGCTACCATAAAATCAATAGGTTGGAGCATTTCTGCTCACAGTTGCTCACACAATTCAACATTCCGAATTCAGATTCTAGTACCCAAGCCTTTTGCGAACCGCGTCTTCTGAGTCTTCCCATACAGCCTGCTGGTCGTATCTCTGGGCAATGCCTTCGACGATATTAGCCACGTAGGGATACTCGAAAGCAAGCTGCCGCGCCCAGTTTCTATACTTTTCGGCAAGAGCTCTTTCCTGGCCACCGCCAGGTCCGCGGAAATGCACGCCGCGTGAATTGCACACTCCAATTTGAAAGCCCTGTGCGACCCGCGAGGTCCCGGATTCCTCCAATACCTTCCGCACCTCTTCGCACGGCCAGATGCCATCCTTACCGACTTTCGGGGAGGACAGGATCTCTCCAATCTTCTGGTCGCCGATTTCCGCTCTGCCGTGTTGCGCGCATAGGGACTGAGACTGCTTCACCCACGCCCTCAATGCCTCTTCATCGATATTGCCGCTATCATCGGTGCCGGGAATTCGTCTGAAGTTCGTAAGCAGGCGATAGGCGGCAGTCCTAAGGGCAAAACTCTTTTCAGCGTCCTCGATTCTCCATTCCGGCGGGTCTTCACCTCCGTCCTTGCGACGATAGATCAGCCCGAGCAACTGGACGAACAAGGCCGGCGATTTGCCGAGTTTCTTCTCAAGGTTCGGGATACGGCGAAACTGATGTTCCAAGGCCCTGATAAAGAGAAATTCGAGACGCGCCATTTCGTCTTCGGAAACCCCAACGCGCTCCTGAAGGATGTCGAGCGCCTCCGAAAGATAGTGGCCATCCATTCGGTAGATGCCCGCCTCCTCGGCATCGCATGTCCCCACTTCTTGCAGAAGCCGTTTTAGCCGCGACGTTTCGAGTTCGGCAAGCGCAAAATGAACCGCGAAAAACGCCGCACGCGGGCGGCGCACGTCCAGCAAGCGGTCAACCGCTTCGTTTAGATCAGGAGAATCCTTCCTGAACCACCCAGGCACAACCTCACGCCAGTACTGCTCGCCTACGGCTTTGTCCCGATTGTTAACGTGAGCCCATGTGCTGCTCTCGAAGGGAGATCGCATCAGGAGGCGACATGCCATATCCGCGGGCAACTCTTTCGTCAGCATGCGTGTTAAATCGTCGCGCGTCTCCGGCTTCAGTTGATAGAGAAATCCCCGGAGTACTTCATCGAACTTGCCGCTGAGCTCGGGCTCCTGCACATTCAGGCATTGTTTGAGAAATGCCGCGGCCCCTTCGGTCGTGATGACGCCTTCCGCCAAGTGCCAGCCAACGGTAGAGGGCGCTCCACTCTTGGACAGCAGCGCCTGGATACCATCAAAGCCCTTTGCGCTCCAGATTTGCTCCAAAGCATCAATGCGCAGGTTCCGAATCTTTTCTTCGCGCTTTTCGAAGTCGAAATCGAGATCCTCCATCTCCTCCATGGACTCCTGGACCCATTGCTGTTCGAATAGCCACTGGTGCCGGATTACGGGATCTTTCGGGACGAGCATGTCGTAGGCTTTTCTCGCCCTGTCTTTGGTCTCGTCCTTAAGCCCCTTCATCACTGCTGATCTTATGAACGCGAAGCGGCGAACTCGTTCGCGTAGAGTCGCCTTCCGACTTTCGTCCGTCTCGTCTTCAGTCCACTTCTCGACAAGGTTCCAGACGGTCTCCTCGTCTTCTGGAGTAAGCCCCTGGAGGTTCGCGACGAGGTCGCCCAGCGTTGTTTCATCATGCGACGGCCAGGCGAGGGCGAGGTCAACAGCTTTCCTCGCAAAAGGCGCAACCTCGTCCCATGTTGCAAGGGGCTGGCCTGCACCTGAAGCATCGCTGCGCCATCGCGGCCGATGACTATACTCACCGAACTCGCGGCCTGTTCCGATCTGGGCGATGCAGAGATTCCACCCAACGATGGGAAATCTCTGTGTCAGTAATCCCAGTGTTTTCTGGCGTACTTCAAGAGAGGCAGCCGTCTGCGGCATCCAACAGCGGAAAATTGCTTCAAGACTATTTTCCGGCTTGTTGACCCAGTTATCGTTGATCTTCCGCTCCGAGAGTTTGGCGAGGATCAGGCAAACGCGGGGAAGGTGTTTGGCATTCCAAGCTAGATTCTCAAGAGCCCACAGCAGACCCGTCCGCGGGCAACTGCCAAAAACCCCGGTGTCGGCCGGTGTCATCAGCGCGTAAACCTTCGGGTCTGCCGATTCAAGGTCCTCCTCGATGATCTCGAGAAACTCCAGCGGAGCCGCTTCAGCATAGAGCGGCAAGTTTCCCTGCTGCGACAACAGCTTTTTCGCACTCAGCCCGTCGTCTCCCGTCAGGAGGCGACGGATCAGCAGACGGACCTCTGCTTCAATGTCGATCCCCAAACGCTCGCCAAAGATACTGTTCCCATGGACGGCAAGCAGGACAAGCGTTTCACATATCCCGTTTCTGAGCGCGCCCGAATGTTCACGAGACTTGCCGTATAGGTTCGCGAAGGCCCTTTGGTCTTCGGGAAGGTCTAGTGCCGGATCTTCCTCGGAGAGAACGATTTCGGCAGCAAGGATAAAATCCCTAAGATCTTTCGGCGTGACGGCAGCTTGCACCGCGAAGAAGGCGTCGATCTTGGATGCAAGCCCGCGGAACTTGCCGACCGACCAAACAGGAGGGTCGTCAAATTTTAGGAGTTCGGCAATATCCACTTCGACATCGTCGCAGGCTTTCCGGGCGAGAACGCTCATAATTTCGCAGTCGCCCTTCGACTGCGTGTGCCAGGCTCCGACAAACATGACCGGAACCAGCCTGCGGACGGCGACAGCGTCCTGAGCCCACTCAGGCGAGCGGATGGCAGGCACATTCGACAGGCGTCGACGAAGAATCGTCGGCGAGTACCCTGACTCGCGTCCAAGCTCGTCGATTCTGAGGTGGTCTCTTATGCCCATAGCCTCCAGGGCTTTTCTAAATGGCTCATACCGCAGCAGGTCGAGAGTGATCGTTGGTTCCGGATCGACCGTATTCCGTGGCCGAACGATGATGGCATGCCTGTTTTTGAAGTTGCCGCCCAACTCGCGCTCGGCTTCGTCGGAGAAAACAATCGGCACAAAAGCGGGCGCGGTGGTCGACAGTTTCCGCAATGCCTGGCCGGACGAGAAGACAAGCATTTTGTCCTTGAGATTCGTAAAGACTTCTTCAGGTGTCTCGAACATGCAATGCAGGAAGGCGATTACCTCGATCTTTGAATCACCGGAGACAATCAACGGCGAAGGAGACGGATTCGTGATCCAGTTTTCTACAGTCTTCTTGAAGTGCTCCACCGAAGGGGCGAACAGTTCCTTCGACAGTTCAGGTTCGGTGACTGATGCCCAGGCTTGCCACCGTTCTTCCAAAGAGAAGACGCCGTCGCTAGGGATGCCGATCTTCTCGGAGAGCCACCGCTGCGTATGTAGGGATTGTTCCAGCCATTGCTCGATATCGCTCGCATCGTAGGCCCTGACGGATTGCCACTCTCCAAGCGCTCCCTTGTCTTTTCGCCACTTCTCTTTGCCGTCCCATGCACGGGGAGTAACAAATACGAAGTGCATGCCGGCGCGTTCGGTCGGCTGGATAGCTTTCCCGCGCGCGGCGTAGTCTTTATCAGCCTTCTTCTTGGGATCTTCGTTACACCCGAATTCCCAGCCGGATTGGCCATCGGGTATCCATTGCGTGGCCCCGCCGGCATCGACGCGGCCATCCCATCCCTTCCTCTCTGCCTCGTCGTAGCCGGGAAAATCGACGAGCGTGAGCCCTTGGCCTGTGGAGTTGACAAGCTTTCTCAGGAGAACAGCAAGAAGCGAGCGGGCTTCGAGATTCCCGGTGGCCCAGGTTTCTATCTGTTTTGCAGTGATCTTCAAGAACGGAGGCACATAGGCGCCGATGGCCAGTTTTGGGGTCATCGCACGCTGCTGAAACTGATCAAACTCGGCCTGAAGTTTAAGCAGTTCCTGCGCATTCGCACCGAATGCCTTTTCGAGACGGGCAGCCATCTCGGGCGACAGGGCAGCGTTTCCATTCAGAAGGTTGGAGAGCGCTGGACGACCGACTCCCAGTAGCTTGGCTGCCTCTTTCACTGCTACCTTGGGGGGGATAACCTGATTTTTAATGTAAGTGCCTGGATGGATTGGGTCAGCCATGCGAATCTCCTTTATGTGTATTGTGTAGCGCAACACGCTACAAATTGCAAGTCCGTGGCTGGTCCACAGAACTGGAGCCATATCCTCCGCAAGGATGCGGAGAAGCTTCTGGACAGATGAGGAGACTGCAAGCTGTAATCTCAGAAGAGGTGCGGAGAGCGGATAACTATGAGCTAGAGGACTGGCCCAGGTTCCACTGGAGCGCCGAAACCATCCCGGCTCCCCTCGCCGTCGTGCGCGATCGCCAGACCTGTCTCATCCGGCACATGGAAACCTTGGGCTTCAACCTCCAGCAGGAATCTGTGCTCCAAACGCTGACCGCAGACGTTCTAAAGAGCAGCGAAATCGAAGGCGAGAAACTCGACGCTGCTCAGGTGCGGTCTTCCATCGCCCGCCGTCTCGGAATCGACATCGGCGCGCTGAAGGCTGCGGACCGGAGCGTCGAAGGCGTTGTCGAAATGATGCTGGATGCCACGAGCCACTTTGACCAGTCGCTGACCGCCAAGAGGCTTTTCGACTGGCACGCCGCGCTTTTCCCGACGGGTCGTAGCGGCATGATTGCCGTCTGAGTCTGGCGCGATGACAAGACCGGCCCGATGCAGGTCGTGTCCGGCCCACTGGGGAAGGAACACGCGCGCTATGAATCACCAAAGGCGAAGCTGCTCGACGCGGAAATGAATTCATTCCTCGCATGGTTCGAAGGCGACAAGCCCGACAACTAGGTCCTGGCGGCAGGCTTCGCCCATCTCTGGTTCGTCACCATCCACCCCTTCGATGGTGGCAACGGCCGTATCGCGCGCGCCATCGGGATATGGCACTCGCGCGCTCGGAGTATAGCCCGAAGCGCTTTTGCAGCATGTCGGTGCAAATCCGCCTTGAGCGTAACGCCGACTACAAGATCCTGGAACGCACCCAGAAAGGAACGATGGACGTCACGCCTTGGATGGAATGGTTCCTTGGCGGCCTAGGCCGCGCGATCGACGGCGCACTCGAAACCCTTGGAGCCGTGCTGGACAGAAAGCAGTTCTGGGACCGCTTCAAGGATATGAAGCTCAATGACCGGCGGATGAAGGTGATCAACCGGCTGGTCGATGGCTTCGAGGGCAATCTTGCGACCTCAAGGTACGCTGCGCTCGCGAAGTGCTTGCAGGACACCGCGCATCGGGACCTCATGGATCTCATTGAGCGTCATGTTCTGGTCCAGAACGCCAAAGGCGGACGCAGCACCAGCTATTCGCTTGCGCCGAAGGAACAGTCAAGAACTTCGCGCGGTCATCATGATGCGGATGCCGATGATCATGATCATCATCGTCATCATGTTCGACATCATGGTCGTGATTGTGGTCATGGTGCTGGTCGTCGTCATCGCCGTCGTCAACGAATTGAAACCGGGCGCTGACGCAACCCGCGCAAGGGATCGCCACCTGCAGGCCGAGACCCGCAATTCAGGGGCTCGGGGCGAAGCCTAGAGAGCCCGGTCCGGCAAAGCCGGATGCGCCCGATCCTCAGGCCGTCTGCCTTTCCTTCCGCATAGGCTTCGACGGCCCCGCCTGCTTAACCTTCCCGAAAATGTGGAAATTCTCCCAAGCATCCGCCGCCAGTTCATCCCGCCCCGGCAACGCGTGCGCATAGACCGCTGCTGTACGGTGCGGGTTCGCATGCCTCAGCCGCTTGGATGCGTCGGTTCGCGGAACGGACGTTGGGATGGGCTGATCCGGGCGGGTCTGATCCTCTTGGCAATGCCCGTTTCTGCGGGTTTCACTAGTGACTGGCAGTACTACTTTCTCGTCAGTGATTGCTTTCTAAATGAATTCCTTACGGGATGTAGCGGCGACGAATCCTGGAGACAATCAGCTTGGGCTGCGATTCGGCTACCAGCTGGTGAGCAACTGGCGGGTGCGCTTGTCGAAGAGGATGGGGTCCGTCTGCCGGAAATAGCGATCAATTTCGCGAGAGCCGATGTTCACCTTGGTTTGATCCCATTCGCAACTCGCGCAGGGGAGATCCGGGCTGGCCGGTTGGGCGGCGCGATGCATGTCGCCGCGATCCGGCGGGCCGGCAAAGAGTGCGCGGGCCTGCCGGTGCCGTGGCGAATTGAAAGGGTCGTCCGTCGCGGTATCGAACTGAGCGAACACCAGGTTGTTGGCAGGTGAGGGTGCGGCGCAGCAGGGCATCACTCGTCCGGTGGCGTCCATGACGAGATTCCGATAGAGCCAGTGGCAGGCATGATCGGATTGTGCCGCGGCCTCCTGTTCTGTTGGCCGATCCCAGGGCTGTTCGAAAGCGCGGCGAATCTGTTCGGCGTCGAGCGTGTAGGCGGTTTCACCCTGGTTCCCCCGCAAAATGCGGAGCGGCGTCCACGTGAGATGAACGACCCGCGGCTTCACTTCGGCCGGTTGGATTGCCGGGTCATCCCAGGACACGTCGAACGGCTCGACCACGCGGAACTGGTCCACTCCCAGGCGGCGCGCCATTCGGAGCGCTTCCGGTATCTCGTGAACATTGTGCTGAAAAGCGAGGAGGTTCCAGGAAAGTACGGGCGTCACGCGCCCCATGCGACGTCGCGCATCTACGAGCCGGCGGATATTCTCAAACACCAGGTCCAGCTGCCCACCGCGACGGAATCGTTCGTACACCGCCTGGGTGACGCCATCGATCGAGAGCACCATGAAATCGAGGCCCGAATCGACGCAGGCTTCCGCGTCGAACTGTCGCACGGAGAGGCTCGTTGAGAGCATGGCCTGCATCCGGTAACTCTTCGCGATCCGCACGAGCGTGGGCGTGTTCCGGTTGAGCAGCGGTTCGCCATAGTCGCAGAAGTAGACGGCCACGGCGGTTGGGCCATAGCGTTCCATCAGCGCTCGAAACCGCGATTCCGCGAGAGTGCCATTCGGCCAAACGAAGCGTTCAGATGCTCCGGGACTTGAAGAATGGACGCAACCGGGGCATCCCAGTTGGCACATATTCGAAGGATCCACCACGAGCCCCACCGGGTTGGCGGCGAGATGGGTGTGCCTGGCGCGGAACTGCGTTTTCGCCAGGAGGATGTTCAGCGCCTTGAGCGTAAGCGCCTGGGACGAGGCTTCGTCGAAGCGATGGCGCAGCAGGCGGAAGAGCGGATCTTTGGCCGATTGCAATCGATCTATTGCGTCGCTGCACCGGTTTGACCCGCGGAGTTCCGCATCAAGCCGACGCAGCGCGGCATGCGCCGTATCGCTCCGATAGAGGGAAGCGGGCAGAACCCGATCCAGAAGTGTTTGCATCATTGGATGTGCTTAGCCGAATCCCTCTCGTCATCGCGCCGTTTGAAAACAAGCAAGCGCCGGTCGCGCCTATCCTCACGATAGCGCAGCAGGAGGGAATTTCATTCCGTTGTGATGTCTCGTCTCGCGTGCCGTATCTTCTCGAAAAGAAGTCGGTTTCTAGCGGATGTGTGGATTGCTGATTCAGATGAGGAGTGCATACAATCGCTGATTAGACTGCATGCAAGACGGGATCTATGACCAACTGGTTACCAGGCAATTGGAGCGATTGTTGCGCGAGATTGGTCGCGCAAAGTCTCAGATCGAATCGTTAGAGGACGCTGAGCGACCGGAGTACCTGGCGCGCTATCTGGCACGGCAAGTTCGAGGAAAGTTGCGATCGTTTCCGAAGACTTCGGAAGGGGGAGATCTCGATCGGAGGCAGGTCGAGTTCGTCAATCGGCTATTGTATGCGCTGGGTGATTCGGAAGAGCACGAACTCAGCGTGGATCCGGTAGTATCTCCCGCGCAAACGCTGAAAGCCATCTACAGAACGCCCACACCTCCTCCGCAGCCAAGCACGCCCTTATCCGGGAGCCACCTGATTCTTAACTCCGGTGCAGAGCCGAAGCTGGGCTTCGAATTGGAGCGCGAGATGCGCACCGCGGATCGTGTCCTGATGATCGTGAGTTTCCTTCAATGGAGAGGGTGGCAGCGATTGCGCGACGCGTTTGAAGACCTGGCCAGAATGGGAAAACCGGTAAGAATTCTCACGACCACCTATGTCGGAGCTTCTGACTACCGTGCCCTTGAAGCATTGTCACGACTGCCAAACGTCCAACTTCGAATTTCTCTCGATGGCCGGCGTCGCCGCTTGCACGCCAAGTCTTGGCTCTTTGAACGGGAGAACGGATTCTCGAGCGTTTACGTGGGCTCCGCCAACCTTTCAGCGCCAGCACTGGAAGACGGCATTGAATGGACTGTTAAGCTCAGCGAAGTAGACAGTGCACACATAGTAGAGCGCTTTCGAGGTGCGTTCGATTCGCTATGGGAGGATCCGGAGTTCGAGACATTCGATCCCGACGAGGAATCTTCTTGTCGCAAGGTGCGAGAGGCCTTGCGAACTGCGAGGGATTCTTTCGCCAGGAAGACGGAGGGGCTTGTTCCGTACTTTGATCTGCGCCCACACCCATATCAGCAGGCGACACTGGACCAACTGGAGGCGGAAAGGGTCGATCGGGGCTACAGGCGCAACTTGGTGGTGGCTCCCACGGGTACTGGCAAGACGCTGGTGGCTGCGTTCGACTATCAACGGCAGATAGGCAAAGACGGCATACGCCCTCGCCTGCTATTTCTTGCCCATCGTGAGGAGATCCTCCGGCAAGCCAGAAGCACATTTCGCCATGTGCTGCGGGATGAGAGTTTCGGAGCCCTCTTGGCTGGCAGTGAGAAGCCCGCTGGTTACGAATTCTTGTTTGCCACCATCCAAAGCATGCAGTCGCAGGATCTGATCTCACGGTTGGGGCCGGACTACTGGTGTTTCGTGGTGCTGGATGAAGCGCATCACGTCCCTGCTGAAAGCTATCGGGAGATGGTTGCGGCGCTGCGTCCGCACATCCTGCTCGGTCTCACGGCGACGCCTGAACGCACGGACGGCATAAGCATTCTGCCCTGGTTTGAGAACCGGATTTCCGATGAGATGAGGCTGTGGCATGCCATCGAACGTCAGTATCTGGTTCCGTTCGACTACTACGGTATCCACGATGGAACGGATCTCTCAACGCTTTCATGGTCCCGAGGCTCTTATCAGAGATCCGAACTCGATTTTGTCTACTTGAAGAATGAACGCAGAGCGAAGCTGGTGGTGCAGCAGTTCCGCAATATCTATGGTGACACCGCGAATGCGCGCGCACTTGGATTCTGTGTAAGTGTCGAGCACGCGGAATTCATGGCAAAAGTCTTCTGTGAGGCTGGAATACCGGCGGAGGCGCTCACCGGCAAGTCCTCCCAGGAGCAGCGCCAGGGAGCGCCAATGCGGCTGCGCAGGCGGGAGATCCATGTGCTCTTTACGGTGGATCTGTTCAATGAAGGCGTGGACATTCCAGAGATTGATTGCGTTCTATTTTTGCGCCCAACGGAAAGTGCGACGGTTTTCATCCAGCAGTTGGGGCGTGGTCTAAGGCTCGATCACGGGAAGACGAGTTGCCTGGTGTTGGACTTCATCGGGAATCAACGGCGGGAGTTCCGTTTCGATCTGCGTTTTCACGCACTTTTCGGAGGGACTCGCCAGCAGGTTGTGCGGCAGTTGGAGACCGGAATCACCAATCTCCCCGGCAACTGCTTCTTTCGAATCGATGCGGAGTCGCGGGTAGCCATTCTTCGGAATCTGAAGGCACAGCTAACGGCAAACCGGCTCCACATGGTGCAGGAACTGCAAGCGTTGACTCAAGAGTTGGGGCGCATTCCTTCGATGGATTTGTATCTCCAAGAAACGCAATTCGATCTGGAGGATCTGTATAAGGACTCGGTGGGAGGCTGGACCCGGTTGCTTCATGATGGCGGCTTGCTTCGCAGGCCAATAGAAGAGCAGTGCCTATCGTTTACGAAGAGATTCCGCAACCTGTTGCACATGGACTGTCTTGACCGCATGCGGCTCTATGAAGCAGCTGTGCAGCCCGGCTATGTGCCCCGCGACATCTCGATTGAGGATCAACGATCGCTCGCTATGTTGACGCATCGCGTCCTCCAGACCGCAACACGAAACGCAGAATGCACATGGGATACCGTTCCCGAATATCTGAGACGATCCGTTATAGAGCGGGAGGAGTTCATTGAGCTCCTTCAGGCCCTGCGATCACGGGTGCGAGTACACCTCGACGAACGTCCGTTTCGCGAAGGGTGGCCGCTCGTCCTGCATCGCACGTATACCCGCGACGAGATCTTGTTTGCAACCGGGTATAGAACGATTGACAGCCCAAGAGAATGCAGGGAAGGACGATTGCTGTTGCCGGGGCAAAACACGGAGATATTCTTCGTGACCCTCGCAAAGACGGAAAAGCATTTCTCGCCGACGACGCGATACGAAGATTACGCCATCAGCCCCAAACGATTCCACTGGCAATCGCAAAGTACAACGTCCCCGACGTCGGAGACCGGACGGCGCTATCGGGAGCAGCATTCGAATCGAATGCAGTTTCTGCTCTTCGTGCGAGTCTCCCAACGGGATGCTTTCGTATTTCTAGGACCGCTGAACTATTTGAGCCATACAGGTTCCCGCCCAATGAGCATCACGTGGGAATTGGAGACCGCCATGCCTGCCGGGTTCTATGAGGTCTGTGCAGCCCTTCGGGCTGCTTGACCTGGCGAGACATGATTCGCGCGTCACCGCTTTGGGGGTATGCTGAAAAAGGTACGCACACGCCGGCGCAGTTGGAGATGGCCACGTATTGAGGAGTTAGAGATGGTAATATCTCGAAATAACCTGATTGTCTTTCTTGCCGTGATGGCGTTCCTCATGATCACATCCGGTTGTGCGCATCAGGCGTCGGAACCGGATGTCGAGATTGAGCCGGCGCGGCTGGCTATGTTCACGCCCCTGCCGGCTTTCGCGCCGGTGGAGGCGGGGAGTACCGAGGAGCGCCAGATCGCGCTCGGGCGCATGCTCTATTTTGATCCGCGTCTTTCGCGCAACCAGCAGATCTCGTGCAACACGTGCCACCAGTTGAATCGCTACGGGGTGGACAACGAGCCCACATCTCCAGGACACCAGGGCGAGCGCGGCACACGGAACTCTCCCACCGTCTTCAATGCGGGATTTCATTTCGTTCAATTCTGGGATGGCCGGGCCAAGAACCTCGCGGAGCAGGCAAAGGGGCCGATCCTGAACCCTGTCGAAATGGCCATGCCTTCCGCCGAGCAGGTGGTGGCCGTGCTCAAGACCATTCCGGGATACGCCGAGGAGTTCCGCGCAGCGTTCCCCAGAGAAAAGAATCCGCTCAGCTATGACAATGTGGCAAAGGCGATCGGCGTGTTCGAGGAGAGGCTGGTGACACCGGCGCCGTGGGACCGCTTCCTGCGGGGAGACCAGAACGCTCTCGATCATCGGGCCAAAGCAGGATTCCTCGCGTTCACGGAGGCTGGTTGCCAAGCTTGCCACGCCGGCGCCTTACTCGGCGGGAACCTCTATCAGAAGCTAGGAAGCGTGGTGCCGTACCCGGATCAATCCGACGCCGGCCGATTCGAGTTCACCAAGGAAGAAGCAGACCGGATGTTCTTCAAGGTGCCGTCCTTGCGCAACATCGAGAAGACCGGCCCCTACTATCACAACGGCAAAGTGGCCACGCTCGAGGAAGCAATCCGCCTGATGGGGAAGCATCAGTTGGGGCGGGAGTTGAGCGGAGAGCAAGTGGATTCGATCGCGCACTGGATGAAATCTCTCACCGGAGAAATTTCCGAGGAGTACACGCGAGAACCGAAACTTCCGGAATCGTCAGCCGCGACCCCCAAACCCGATCCAGGCGCATAGCGGGCCGGGAGGCAGTGAGCCTCCGGTGGGGTCCCGTAGGTCCAGCGGCCGATGCGCCGAGTGCGGAAGAAAGTGCAGGGCGTCGCCGAATGGACCAACGAACGCCCTGTTTCCTCCAAAGTCAGGCGCCTACCGGACTTTCCTCTTCTGTTTGATTGGTCTCCGCGCAGGCAGATCCGGGGCAATCCTCCGCTGTGTACAATTGGCGGAGTTCACAGACGCCGTCGCCGGCTGTTTGGAGGAAGTAGAGTACGTGCTGAATCGCCTCTTCCCTCGATTCGGCCTGGATGATTGCGAGGCCGCCGATGAGTTCGGACTCCACGAACGGGCCATTGGTGACAGTGACCTTGTCCCCCGCACGGCGGACGCGGGCACCAAACTTGCTGGACATGCATCCCTGGACATCCAGCAGGTAGCCGGCCTTCATCCCTTCTTCCACGAGTTTCCCCATTCGCTCCATCTCGTCGATGGAGGGGGGTGTGCTGCTTTCCGCATGCGAAAAGACGCTGAGAAATTTCATCTTGTTTCCCTCTGGGTTTGGATTTGAGCAAGCCTTCGCCAGGAGCGATGCGCTTCTGCAAGATAGTCGAAGCTGTTGCGGGGAAGTCGACAAAATCGACACGATTCTTGTTCGAAACTGGTTTTGCGCTCAGCGCTGGACACGATGGAGCCTTGACGGCGTCCAATTCGCGGACTCGGCGAATCCCGAATGCCGGGTTACCACGGCCTATTTTGCCGAGACCGACGGCGATTCCGCCGTAAAGTGCAAGTCCTGGTAATCGAAGCTGAAATCGGCGAGATCAGAGATGGCAAGCATCCGGAAGCCGGAAACGCCGCCGTCGATCCGATGGGAGAAGTGAACGTAGGCGTCAGGGATGGTGGGGTCCTGCCAGCGCACGATGAAGGTATCGAGATGGAAGTGCTCCAGCGGACCATGCATCGAGGGGGTGCCGAGGAAACGGAGGTAAAGGTTGTTGTCCCTCACTTCGATGGTTGCCTTTCCATACCAGGGATCCGTGTAGCTCTTCGCATAGCTGGCCAAAGGCAGCGACGGCCGGGTACTAGGAATGCGCGCGGCGAAGGCTTTCGCTTCCTTCTCGTTCGCTTCCCGGCGGGTTTTGGAGGCGCTGGCGATGTACGCCGAGATCCAGTCGGCAGGCGGCAGACCGAAATAGTGATCGAGGATGTGATAGCCGATTGATTGGAAGGCCCCGGTCTCTTCCTGATTCGTGAGAACGAGAATTCCTAGCTTCTCCTCCAGCACGAGCAATGTCAGGCTCACCATTCCGGTGAGTCCTCCAGTGTGGGTAACGACCTTGCGGCCCTGATAATCGCGCAGGCTCCAGCCCAGCCCGTAGGCGGCGAAATTTGGTCTCGTGCTCTTGAGAGCCGGGATTGGCTCGGGAATGCGTATCGGGATTTGGGCGCTCCACATCTCTGCTGCCTGTTTCTCGGAAAACAACGCGGCTCCGTTTGGAAGCCTGCCTCCGGCTAGTTGCAGGGCGACCCACTTGGCCAGATCACTGACGTTGGACTTGATGCCCGCGGCAGCGGCCCAGACGGCATCTCTGGTGGGAGGGATGGGCTTTAGCGTGCCCTCCAACCGCCAACCTTTGGAATGCGGCACGGCGAGGTTGTCGGTTTGCGGGTCAAGGCCCTCGCTCGTGATTTTCGTCTCGTTCATCCCAAGCGGGGCAAAGATACGCTCGCGAACGAAATCTTCCCAACGCTTGCCGGATACCGCGGCAACCACTTCCCCCGCCACCACGTAGCCCAGGTTGTTGTAGGCATAGCGGCTGCGCGGGCTGGAAACCAGCGGCAAATACCGAGCGGCGGCGATAACCTGCGCCCGGCTGAACGTCGTGTCCGGCCAGTAGAGCAGGTCGCCCGCGCCCAGGCCCATTCCGGTGCGGTGGCTCAGCAGATCGCGGATCGTGACCTCACGAGAAGGGTAGGGGTCCGCGAGTTGAAACTGGGGCAGATACTTCTGGACGGGGTCGTCCCAATTCAGCTTTCCTTCGTCCACGAGGATAGCGAGAGCCGCCGCCGTGAATGCCTTCGTGTTCGACGCGATTCCGAACAGAGTATGTGCATCCACCTCTCCCGGCAGCGCCAGATTGCGCACGCCAAAGCCCTTGGCCAGGACGACTCTGCCGTCCTTCACAATGGCGACGGCGATTCCGGGAACTTCGAACTGTTCCCGCGTGCGAGCCACCCACGCATCAAGATCCGCGGGCTGCGCCAGAAGGAGCGACGCGGATTGCAGGAGAAGGGCAAGGAAGAGGATGACGGCGCGCACGCATCCAGCATAGTGGATTCCCAATGGGTACGACGATCGCGGTTCCCACCAGACAGGGACGCGGAACAGCGACAAGCTTCCGTTTTCCGCAACGAAGCCGTCAGATGCTGAGTGCCTGCGCAGGGCGACCCGCAGCCGCGACCGGCGTCATGGGGTGTTGCCTAGGCTTCGTCTCCGTCTCCGCTCTCAACGCCGGTCTGAGAGAGGCGGTAGCGGAAGGCGTTGCGGGTGATTCCCAGCAGTCGGGCGGCCTGGCTCTTGTTGCCTTTGGAACGACGAAGAGCCTCTTGTACGAGCCAGGTTTCGTACTCATCCAGAGTCATCCCCGGCGGAAGAAACTGATCGTCGGAGGCAACGGGCCGCTTGTGTACATCGTCGATACGGATATCCGCGGGCGTCACTACCTTGCCGTGCGAGAGGACCACGGCGCGTTCAATCACGTTCTCCAACTCCCGCACATTGCCGGGCCAGTAATGGGCCTCCAACAATTGCAGCGCGTCTTCTCCCAGACTCTCAATCTCTCTTCCGGATTCCTGCGCGTACTTCGCCAAGAAATACTCCGCCAGATAAGGAATATCCTCCTTGCGCTTGCGCAGCGGAGGGATGTTGATGGGGACTACATTGAGGCGATAGAAAAGATCTTCGCGAAAGGTTCCCTGCTCAAGCGCGGCACGGAGGTCCTGATTCGTGGCGGCGATAACACGAACGTCGATCCCGATCGTCTTGTTGCTGCCCAGCCGCTCAAACTCGCGCTCCTGCAGGATACGCAGGAGCTTTACTTGCACCGCGGGCGTGACGTCACCGATCTCGTCCAGAAATACCGTTCCCGTATTGGCATCCTCAAACTTGCCCGGCTTTGCCGTAGCCGCTCCGGTGAAAGCCCCCTTCTCATAACCGAACAACTCGCTCTCCATGAGGTTTTCCGGAATCGCCGTACAGTTGATCTTCACGAAAGGACGGTCCCGCCGAGGTGAGTGGAAGTGGATGGCGCGAGCGATGAGGTCTTTTCCCACTCCGCTTTCGCCCGCAATCAGCACCGTGGATTTTGCCTGCGCCACGCGCATTACAAGGTGAAACACCTCTTGCATCGGAGCGCTGCGGCCGATGATGTGCTCAAGGTCATAACGCTTCCCCAGTTCTTCCCGAAGTTTTCGGTTTTCGTCGCGCAACGCTCGCATTTCCAGCGCTCGCTCCACGACGGAGGTGAGGTGGTCCAAGGAGAACGGTTTCGTGAGGAAATCGCTGGCGCCCTTGCGCATGGCTTCGACTGCGGATTCCACGGTGCCGAATGCCGTCATCAGAATCACGGGGCTCACCGAGTTCGTAAGACGGATTCTCGAGAGGAACTCCACGCCATCCATGCCCGGCAGACGCAGATCCGAGAGAATCAGGTCGCTTCGGTCAATGGCGCTCAACGCTTCCTCGGCGGAGGAGGCCACGGTCACTGTGAAACCAAGGCTCCGCAGATGCAGTTCCAGCGCACGGCGCAATTTCTCTTCGTCTTCAACTAGCAGGATACGGTTTGCCATGATCATTTCAGCGGGAGCAGCACGCGAAACGTGCTTCCGCTCCCGAGTTCACTCTCCACCAGGATCTTACCGCCATGCAGATCGACGATCCGCGAGACCACGGAAAGGCCGAGGCCCGTCCCGCCCGCCTTTTTCGTAAAGAACGGGTTGAAAATGCTGTCGAGGTCTTCTTTCGCGATTCCCACGCCTTTGTCGATAATCGCCGTTTCCGCGTATCCTTCCGTGATTTTGGTCCGAACGGTAATGAAGCACTCTTCTCCGCTTGCTTGAGCAGCGTTGACGAGCAGGTTGAAAAAAACCCGCTCCATCAGTGCGGCATCCATTCTAACCGGGGGGATATCCGGCAGATAGTTCGTGTAGATCGTGCACGGAATGGCGGGCCGCGCACCCTTGACCAGGGCGATTGCGCGATCGATGACCGAGCTTAGATCCTCCGGTTCCGCGCTCAACTCCGTGGGACTGGCGAACTGCAAGAACTTCGTAATGATCTGATTGGCCCGGTCCACTTCGCTTCGGATGTTCGCGGACATCTCCTGGGCGATTTCGTTGTCGGGTGGTACCACTCTGGCGAGCAAGTCGGCTGAGCTGTGAATGGCGCCGAGGGGGTTTCGGATTTCATGGGCCAGGCCGGCGGTTAATTGCCCGAGGGCGGCCAGGCGTTCTCCGCGCCGCACTTCGCTCTCCGCCTTTCGAAGACTGAGGTTTGCGTCGGCCAGCAGGCGCGCGGTTTCCCGGTTCTGGCGGGCCTCACGCCGCTGTTGCTCCGAAAGCGTGTAGACCAGAAACCCGGAAAAGGCCAGAAATACGGAGCGCAAGCTTAGTTCCTCGAAGTCTCTTTCGAACATGACGTATACGTCCCAATCGAGAAAGAGGAGAAACGATGCGTATGCGCCGATGGAGAGCGTGGTGAATACGGTGGTTCCCGCCCAGCCCAACGTGGTTGCCGCGGAAACCACCGGTAGGAGCAAAATGAGATAATGGCTGCTGGTGACGCCGCCGGTATACCCGATGAGCATGTAGCCCAGCAGGAGTTTTAGCGCGATCGAAACCACGTTCCCGGTTGCTGTATTCAGTGCCGGAATCCGCGGCTGAATCACCTGGAAAACGGCGAGTGCCATCAGGAACATCCGTTCCGCGGGATTGCGCAAGGGGCTTACCCAATGGAGGGTCGCGAACAGCAAGAGCCACAGCAGATCCACCGGGCGGATCCACTGGAACAAACTCCAGCGGCTGCTGTTTTGCATGAAAGTCCCTCAATGATACGAATGGCTTAGCCGGGATTTCCGATTCGGATGCATCAACCAGGCAGCACGGTCAGGTTCGTATTGTCCCGATCACATTGTATTGTGCCAAAATGGAGAACGCGGTCAGCGTAATGAATAATATCGAGAATACCCAGCCGGAAAACGACGCAATGGAGACAGCAGTTTCCGAAGCTTCGTTCGGCGACATCCTGGAAGCCTTCGAAGAATCCCACACCGCCGTCAAGACGGGTGCCACGGTGAAGGGAAGAGTGGTGGCGTTACTCGAAACCCGCGCCCTCATCGACATTGGCCAGAAGAGCGAAGGCGTGCTGGATCTAACGAGCCTCACACGAGAGTCTCCCAAGATTGGCGATGAACTTACCGTGACGGTCTCCGGACGCACCGACGACGGGGCCTTGGCCCTCTCCATCGGAGAAGTGGCCGCACCCAGGGATTGGTCCGCCATCGAAACCGCCTTCGCGGAGGGCAAGACAGTCACCGGTACCGTGACGGGGCAGGTAAAGGGCGGGCTTACGGTAGATATCGGCTCCCGTGCCTTCATGCCAGCCTCGCGCAGCGGCACACGCGACATTTCAGATCTGCATACGCTGCTTGGCAAGGAGATCCAGTGCAGGATCATCAAGCTCGATGTCGAGAAGGAAGATGTGGTGGTGGACCGCCGCGTCGTTATCGAAGAAGAGCTGAAAAAAGTTCGCGCTGAAGCGCTTGACCGGATCGAACTGGGCGCCGCGCTTGAGGGCACCGTCCGGAGCGTGATGGAGTATGGTGCGTTCGTGGACATCGGCGGTGTGGACGGCCTGCTGCACGTGACGGAGATTTCCTACGGCAAGGTGACAAGCCCCGCCGAAGTGCTGAAAGTGGGCGACAAGATCACGGTAAAGGTGATCAAGAAGGACCCCAAGCACAATAAGATTTCGCTCAGCCTGAAACAGACGCAGGCCGATCCCTGGAGTGCTGTGGCGGAGAAGTACGCGAAGGAATCCCGCGTCCGGGGCACGGTTGCGCGCCTGGCTGACTTCGGGGCCTTCGTCGAGCTTGAGCCGGGCATCGAGGGACTCATTCACTTGAGCGAGATGTCCTGGTCAAAGAAGATCCACAAGCCCGCCGACGTGCTCAATGTGGGGGATTCGGTGGAAGTGGTCGTCCTTGACGTGAAACCCGGCCAGCGCCGGATCGCGCTCGGGCTCAAGCAAGCGCTGGGCGATCCTTGGGCGGACGTCCAGAATAAGTACCCGGTAGGTGCGATTGTTGAGGGCAAGGTGACAAATCTTGCCAAGTTCGGTGCGTTCGTCGAACTCGAGGAAGGCATCGAGGCGATGATCCACATCGGGGATCTTGCTTCCGAGACACGCATTGAACACCCGCAGGAAGTGATCAAGAGCGGAGAGACGGTGCGAGCGCAGGTGCTCTCTGTGGAACTGGAGAAGCGCCGCATTCGCTTGGGGACGCGCCAATTGGTGCCGACGCCCGCCGATGAGTTCATCAAGGAACACAAGGTAGGCGATACGGTGACCGGGCGCATCGTCGAGATTCGCGGACAGAAGGCGAGCGTTGAACTCGGAGAGCGCGTCACTGCCCGCTGCACGCTTCCCGGCGCGAAGGAAAAGCAGGAGAAGGCCAAGAGCGACCAGGGCCACGCCAGCATTCAGGATCTTGGTGCGCAACTCGCGAACCGCTGGAAGCAGGGCGGCAGCCTGGCGGATGAGAAGAAGCAGGGCGGAACCCGCCTGGGCCAGGTGTCCCGGTTCAAGATCGTCGCGATGGACGAAGAGAAAAAGACTATCGAATTGGAAGTAGCCGAAGGCTAGGGCTGGCCCGCGGGGCGTGGATCCGCGGCAAGATTGCCTATGCCGCGGCAATGGCGAGCTGGCTCGCCTGCCGGGTCAATCCCATGCATCGAGTGGCTTGACGAAGCCAGCTCCTCGCGGCGCATTGGGGTCCTGCAGCGGCTGGAGGAGTACACCGACAGTTCCGCTCTTTACCTTGCCACGGGTACGAATGACAAGCTTCCGGTACTTCTCGTTCGCATCCTCTGTCTTGCCGTCACCGCGCGCAAGGGTCGCGGGCCGTGCCTCTTCGAGGATGTAGTCGACGGGCAGCCGCGAGAGTACGCGCACTTCCACGGTTTTTTCGCCGATGATTAGCTGTGCCCGGTCAATCTCGGTCTTCACTTGCGCCATCGTGTGGATTTGCCACTGGTAAAACGCCGGGGCTTTCAGATCGAACTCATCCTGCACGAGCAGCAGCCTTCTTCCATTGGTCAGGCGCACGCCGCGGCGGACGCGGAGAGCCTGTTCCGCGTAGCCCTCGCTGAGATCGGCGATGGCGTGAGCGCTCCCATTTTCGGCACCGGACGACGTAATCCGCCCCCGCGCCTTTGTAGCCTGATTTTGACCATCGAACAGGATGACGTTTTGCCCCTGGCTGTTTAGCCGGTAATATTCCCAGCGCCTCTCTCCGAAATAACCGGGAAGGTCATAGTCGTCGCTCCCCAATTCTTCCACCCAACGCTCGCCGAGTGCGTCGAAAACAAACGTGCCCATCTCAAGCTGTGAGTGAGCAACGCCGTTATGCCCGGCATAGAAGCCAACGAACGAGGCCGCCGGATCGTCCCAGGAGGAACGGATCATGGCGGCATTCATGCCTACGAACACGGCTTCTCGCCGCGTGCGAAGCTGTGCGGGCGTGCGCACATCCGGTTCACGCCAGAAGAGGCTGAGCGGATGCCTGCCAGTGTCACCGTCGTCCGCAGCCCAATGCCAGACGGGGCGCTGAAACCGCCGCGCCATCCAGTGCAACCAAGGGAACCCCCGCGCGCTCGAGCGCCCACAGTCTGAGAAATTGAAGGCCAGGCCGGTTGGCCCAAATGCATGCAGATAGAAATCTCCCGTATCGGAGAAGCCCGGGAACTCGTCCAGGCCGAAACGGCGGCCGAGCGCGCTATCGAGCGCCGCCAACAGCGGAACGGTGTAGCGTAGCGTGTATTCCCAGTACGCGACTCCTTCGAACCAGCCGCCATCGGGCGCAAACTCGCGCATGGCTCTGGGGAGGGACTTGAGCGCATAGCCGAGCACCTCTTCAGCCAGTGCCGGTTCCTCCTCCGCAATCGCCAGCGCACCCAGAATCATGCCCCCATTGCAGACCTGGTTCCAATTGTTGTCGCGTAGCGCCCAGCCCGTCATCGCTCCATCTTTCCCGCCACGGTAGACCTTGTCGATGGCGGGCCGCAGACCCTTCGTGATGATCGCTTCGCGAATCATTGCCTTTTCGCGCTCATTCAGCCGGTCAAAAAGCCAGTCGTACGCAATCGCGAATGCGTGCGTCATTTCGGCCGCATCGAGGAAATGAGATGGGTTCCAATCCGGAAACGCCGCGGCGGCGCGAAGGTTGGCTAGCGCCCCGCTGAGCCATCGCTCGCCGGGTGCGTCAAGGTGACACAGGGCGGAGAAGACGTAGACTCGCTCCACACAGCGACGGCTCTGGGTAAGCAGGCGCGGACCGATGAGCAGATGCTTCACCGGCTCCTGCCGCAGCAGATTCTCCCCCTGTATGCGCAACTTCGTGAGCAATTCCGCGGCCTTCGCGTCTCCGGCTATTCCTTTTCGTGCCGCCTCCAGCGAGTCCGCCGTCAATAGCAATCGCGGATGTTCCCGGCGCAAACCTTGGAGCAGGGAGACTTGGCGGACTGGTTGCTGGCACAACGCCGGAGAGGAGGCGAGGATCGCGAGGATGGAACGGCGAAACATCACCCTTCACCTTATCGCAGCGTGGGACGGTGTCCGACGAAAATTAACACCATCCCGCGAGTGGGCAGCCCATCGCTGTTCACGAATGCAATCGCTTGTCGTGCCGGAGCCCATTTGCATATCCAGCCAGCCCGCCGCAGGAATCCGCCCCAGTCCTTTGAAGATCTCGCGCTCCCAACACTTCATTCTCGTCCGTATCCCGACCGTGTCAGCACGTTGGCACATTCGAAGCGGCTTCCTGCTGTTTGTGCTTTCGGTCAATCCAGGTCGACTTGGCAAACTCGATATATCTTCGAAACTTTGTCCGGAAGAACAGTGCAAGTACTCCAATGTAGGCAATGCCTCCCACCGATACGCTCGTGGCCAAACTCTCCAAAGTGTTCAGCGTCGGTGGCATTCCATAGTGCCTCCATAGATACACCGTCACCATCATCGTGGCCGAAGCAACTGCGCTGGGAGCAAGCGTTGAGGTCAGTTCGAATAGTCGTAGCTGAATATCCCGCGCCGCAGTAACCACGAATGGGAGAAGCAGCATCGGCACTGCTACGAGCCACGCCGCGGCAACTCCGCTGAGTTCCCAATGCGTGCCCACCAGAAACGCAATGGGCATCGCGAGCGTTCTGGCGAGGTGCCATTTCATTACCATCTTCGTCTTTCGAAGATTCACCAACACCTGCTGGGTTAGCGCGATCATCGTATTGAACCACGCCGCCATGGAAATCCAGCGCAGAGGGGCGATTACCGCCGCCCACTTGTCGCCGAGCACGAAAAGTACAACATCGGAAGCCACCATCACCAAGCCCGTGGCCAATGGCAGCGTAGTGATACTCAACAATTCGATCCAGATCAGGTAATAACGGCGCATCAGCGCGCGATCCTCTTGAACACCGGAAAACAAGGGACCAGTCACGCGGAATATGAGGGTGCTGATTCTCTCGGAAGGCGCCACCGCAATACTCACCGCCATCCGGTAGATACCGAGAAGAGCGTCACCCAGCACCCTTCCGATAATGATGGCGTCCATCTGCTCCGACAAAGAGGTAGCGAACTGCGTGGTCGAAAGGTGCCAACCGCATATGAGCGGAGCCTTGACATCCTTCCACTTCGGGATTGAAAGTCCCACCCAATGCCAGGAGACCAACGTAGCCGCGATCGCGAAGCGCCCGAGAGTAATTCCCCAGACGATGGACCAGTAGCCCCAGTCAAGCAATGCAAATAACACCGTAAAACCGGCTTGTGCGAGCGACTGAATTGCCTCCGATACCGCAAGCCGCCGATACTCCAGATTTCGTCTCAATAGCCCAAATGGGACGAGTTGGAACCCCGCGATGAGGATCGATATGCTGCCCACCTGCAATACGCCGGTCACGGCGTCGTTCTGAAACAGCCATCCGACAATGGGCGCGGTCGCTATGCACAGCGCCGCGGCAACCACTCCAAAAGCTATGGCAACAGTATTTAGCTGGGCCAGGATATCGTAACCCAGTTCACGCATCAGCATGACCGCGCCGGCAAGCCCGAACTCCGCTATGGAATTCGTCAGGATGAGGTAGACGCCCGCCAAGGCGACGATCCCGAAGTCGCTTACGGAAAGCAACCGGGCGAGGACGACAACCGAACCCCAGGTCAGCAACTGCGTAGACCATTTCGCTCCCGCGGTCCAGGCCAATCCGCCCACGAAGACCCTGTCGAAATGCTTGGAAGAGGCCATTACCGTGTCCCTTCTATCGCCGCCCTCACCATGCCAGAAAACTGAGAGACGTAGCGCTCTTCCGAGAACTCCTCGCAGACAAGCCGATATCCGGCTTCCCCCATCTTCGCCCTGAGTGCTTCGTCTCCGAGGAGGCGGCGTAGCCGATCCTCAAGGGCGGCGGAATCGTTCGCGGGGAACAGGAATCCCGTTTCTCCGTCGCGAATGATATGCGGTATTCCGCCAACTCGCGAACCGACCACGGGAATGCCGGCCGCCATGGCTTCCAATAGGACCCTTCCCATTCCTTCGCAGCGAGACGGCAGAACCAGGACGGAAGCCCGGCTGATCAACTCCAGTGTCTCCGGGTGAGACCTGCTCTTAAGGACCTCAATTCCAGGATTTGAGCGAAAACTTTCATTCACCGTCTCCAGCTCTGGATAGTGCCCTAGAAGCTGCAGCTTGGCGGACGGGTAATCTGCTTGCATGTTAAGAAATGCCGAGATTAGCAAATCGACGCCTTTCAGGTACCAAGGGGCACCCACAAGGAGGATAGTCAAGTCTTTCTTCTTTTCCTGCCTTGGCACGCTCAAAGTCGGCACAAAGTCGTGAAAGACGGATTGCGGGGCTGTTCTCAGCTTCTTATATGATATCAACGTGTCCGGAGCTAACACGTGAGTTTGATCACTGAAAAGAACTGCCAAGTGAAGGCATAAATTCGAGAAATGATGCCTCAGTTTATCCTTAAGGCTGGGATTGGGTCGATTTGTCAAGTGAAGCAAATCGGGAGAAGTTGCTATCTCAGTGATTAATCTTGCTCCAGTTAGCCATTTGATAACGATTCCACAAAGTGCTGGAAGGAAATGTGAATAAACAACGATACAATCAATGGGTTGTTTTCTATTGAGGCTCAAGGCGGTCGAAAAGGTGAATCGAATACGACGCCACCATCCGCTGGCCCCTTTGGCCGGATTCAGAAGCCAATGATAGGTAAAGCGGCCGGTATGGTATTCCGGAAAGCTTCCTGATCCAAACCGTTCTTCCACCTGACTCGGCTCTGTAAACCAGATCGGTTGGATGACGTGGCCTTGAAGTTCGCTAGATAGCAAGTAAAATCGATCCTGCCGGCAATCCGTTGGAGGTGGGACTCTCGTGCCGTGGATATAGAGGATACGAGGATTCTCTGCTGAAACATTAGGCATAAGGGAACGAATCCAACTCAAATCTTGATTCTCAACGTCATGAGTAAGGGAATCACTGCGCACCGCAATCTGTGAAGGCCGCACGCCGAAGCAAAAACGGGGGTCGCACTCTCAGTTCCCCTAAAATCACTTCTCAAACCCATGAATGCCGCTCCAGATGCCCAATGCCTAGCTTACACTAGGTGCGACTGATAAACCGGTTGCCGCGGAACCCCAGGCGGGGCCTGCCGAACCAGTACGCAATCATCCAGACAGGATGCCGCCGGGCGTCTCGCAGCACTGAGAAGATGTCCGGTCGAACACGGGTGTGCCGGGGTTTGAGAGAGATGCGGGGGATGCGCTGCGTCATCTCGCCAGATTCCCCGCCTGCCAACTTCTTGCGCACGAGTGGCCGTCCCGGACGCCCTCGAATCCCGGGGGGCTTGGCGCACAGTCTCAACGGTAAATCCGCAAATGGTACCCTTTCAGAGAAGGCGCCGGAACGGCCGCGGGGTGTTGCTCATCTCCGCCTCCTGAGAACAGCGAGCGATCGCCTTAATCGGGAATAGCGATCATGTGCTAAGCCGATCGCAATGACTGAAGCATAGTATGAATCGAATCTTATATTGTGAGACCAATCTGGATGGGACAGTCGGAGGTTCCTACTTTAGCCTGTACTTTCTAGTTACCAGGTTGGATCGAACTAAATACACACCAATTGTTGTATTTCATCGTATGAATCCCGTTGCTGAGAGAATGCAGGAGAGTGGGATAGATGTGCGTATCATAAGGCCGGGTATAAGCGTATCTGGCATCAAGTGGATTCGATTGATGAGGTTGACAGCACTGATAAATAGCATTACTGCTATTCTATTGCCCGCACTTCGCTTTCGAGCATTTTTGAAAAGAAACTCCATTTCATTGGTGCATATTAATAACGGATTAGATACCAATTATCCGGTGATACTAGCCGCCAATCTGGCGAGTGTGCCATGTGTGGTTCACCAGCGTGGCGGCATTGCGGACGACGGCCTACCCTTCCACATATTTCGAAAGCTTGTGGATAAGGTGATTTGCGTTTCGAAATCGGTTGCGCGCGACACTGCAGCTAAGCGTATACCGCCTTCAAAGATTTCAACTATTTATAATGGGATTGACCCGAATCTGACACTAACCCGGAGCCGCGAAGAGGTAAGGCGGAGCCTCGGTATTTCAGACACATCTCCTTTGGTAGGTATTTCCGGAACAATTCGATTCTGGAAAGGACAGGATGTCGTATTAAAAGCGGTTCACCTCTTAAAGGAGACATTTCCTAATATTACCTGCCTAATTATCGGTGACTCACCCAAAGATCAAGCGGAATATGAAGGAAAGCTCCACGGGCTGATAGAGGAGCTGGCGATATCGAACAACGTTCGATTCCTCGGACACCAGGATCGCGTCTTTGACTTCATCAACGCGATCGATGTTCCGATCCATGCCTCGACGGTGCCCGAGCCATTCGGCCGGGTCATCATTGAAGCTATGTCACTGGAGAAGCCCATCGTGGCCTCGCGCGCCGGCGGCGTTACGGAGATTGTCGTCGAAGGAGAAACCGGGCTTATGTTCACGCCGGGCGATGCAAACGAACTGGCGGCTTGCGTAACGAAACTTCTGGAGAATCCGGATCTGGCACGGACGATGGGCCGGAACGGAAAACTCCGGGTGAAGGAGTTCTTCCACGCGGATCAAACGGTGAAACAGGTGATGGCACTCTACCGCGAGATTCTGCCCGTGGCGGGCGCCGCCTCAACCGAGAACGGCGCCTGATTCGCCGAAGTGAAGCGGAATCCAACCGCGCATGTGTCTGTGAGGAGGAAGGGTATATTGCATCATGCGAGACGCTAAAGATCTAATTATCGACGTCGGTATGTGCGACGGCGCGGACACGGCGTATTATCTGTTCAAGGGCTATCGTGTGCTGGCTATCGATGCAGACCCGACTCTCTGTGAGAAGGCGGGCCGCCGGTTTGAGCGAGAAATCGCGGAGGAGAAGCTCAGGATCCTCAACCTCGGAATCGCGCAAAGCGAGCAGACGCTGACCTTCTATCGAAGTCTGAAAGATCCCGGATTATCGAGCTTTGATCCGGAGTTGGGGAAGAGTGGAGACCGCTACGAGGAGATGCCGATTCGATGCCTCCCGCTTTCCGCAATCATCGCCGAGTACGGTATTCCTCACTATCTGAAGATCGATATTGAGGGATTCGATGCGATCGCGATTTCAACTCTTACGCCGGAGACATCGCCACGCTATATCAGCGTCGAGCTAAATTATTGTGATACTATTCTCCCGCTGCTTCGTGAGCTAGGCTATCGGTATTTCAAGCTGATTAACCAGAACTTTCACACCACCAGCCTCGAAATTGGCCAGGATGAATGGGCCTGGAGAGTCCTCAGAAAAGCTGGCCGCGTAGTCCCCCCGCTAAAGAAACTCATTCAGGGCCTTCCGCAATCCTGGCGTCCGAAGATGGAATGGGATACACCCTTTAGGCCGGATGGCTGGGATCCAAAGGGTGGGAAAAGCTCCGGTCCTTTCGGTGAGGAAACTCAAGGCACTTGGCGGGACTACGAAACCACAAAGCGCACTTATGACGCGGTCAGATCTAGGTATGACTATACCTGGTGGGATGTGCATGCGCGTAAATGAGGCGCATCCGCCCGCGTGGCTGCCTTGCCCTGCCCCCGTTGCCTCCGGCTAACCTGGAGCATCCAACCGGACGGCGCTGACTCGATTTCTCCCATGCCAGCCGGGTGTGACGTCCGCGAACGGTCTGCCTCCCCCATTCTTCGCTCAATCGACATGTCCCCCCGAGGTCGGCCTGCGTCCGACGCCCATCTTCTGTTCCCGCACGTGGAATTTGAGAGCAAGAAGCGGAGTGTCCGCCGTTGAGATCGCTGTTAGATTCGTGCCTGTGGGAATGAAAATGAAGGAGAACCTATGAGCACCCCAACAAGAGATTTTCCGCTCGAGACAGCTATCGTGAACGATCCGCGTTGGGCAGCGGTGCAGGCGCGCGACCCAGAGGCGCGATTCTACTATTCGGTTCGGACAACGGGTGTTTACTGCCGCCCCTGCTGCGCGGCTCGTCTGGCCAGGCCGGAGAACGTGCAGTTCTATTCGAGTTGCGAGGAGGCGGAGAGAGCCGGGTTCCGGCCTTGCAAGCGGTGCAAGCCGAACCAGAAACCGATCGCAGATCAGAACGCCACGAAGATCTCTGCTGCCTGCCGGCAGATTGAAGAATCGGAAACACCGCCCAGCCTCCATTCGCTGGCGGAGACTGCGGGCATGAGCGACTGGCATTTCCACCGCGTGTTCAAGGCCGTTACGGGGCTGACTCCCAAAGGATATGCGCTCGCGCACCGGGCCAAGCTGGTTCGCAAGTCGCTCAGCAAAAGCGGCACGGTGACGGATGCCATTTACGATGCGGGCTACAACTCCAGTAGCCGCTTCTACGAGGCGTCGAACGGGCTGCTGGGCATGACGCCTTCCTCCTATCGCACCGGAGGAGCGCAAACCGAGATCCGCTTTGCCGTAGGGGAATGTTCGCTGGGTTCCATCCTCGTAGCGCAGAGCGACCGGGGGATCTGCGCGATTCTGCTGGGGAATGAACCGGATACGCTCGTCCGCCAACTGGAGGATCAGTTTCCGAAAGCCAACCTGATTGGCGCAGATGCGGATTTCGAAAATCTCATCGCGAAGGTGGTTGGGTTTGTGGAAAGGCCTTCGCTCGGCCTGGACCTCCCTCTCGACATCCGGGGAACGGCCTTCCAGCAGCGTGTCTGGCAGGCGCTGCGCGAAATTCCCGCGGGCGAGACGGCAAGCTACGCGGACGTTGCCCGGCGCATCGGTTCTCCATCCGCGGTGCGTGCGGTGGCGCAGGCATGCGGCGCGAACTCGCTGGCGGTGGCGATCCCCTGCCATCGCGTGGTGCGCAATGATGGTGCGCTCTCGGGTTACCGCTGGGGTGTGGAACGCAAGCGGACGCTGCTTGATCGGGAGGCGCGGCCATGATTGCGGACGAATGCCGCAGTGCTCCAGATCTGTCCGGGTCCATTTCCCAGAGGGTGAATGGATTTGACTGGCAGCGGATTCGGGAGGAGTTGGACGAGTACGGCCACGCCGTGCTGGAGAAAATCCTCTCTCCCGAGGAGTGCCAAGGCATCGCCGCGTTGTACACGAACGAAGATCGTTTCCGCACTCGCATCGACATGGCGCGGCATGGCTTTGGGAGCGGAGATTACAAGTATTTTCGATACCCGCTTCCCGATCTTCTGGCGGAATTGAGAAGTGCGATCTATGCGCCACGGCGTGAGCCGCGTCCGGAGCGGGGTTCGTTACACTGCCGGCATCATTTTCCATGAAGCAGAATAGGCGAACGGAGCCGTGGCGGTTGCTCTCTCTTACGCGGCTGGCCTCAATTCGGATACGATGGGGTCATTGCGCGGCAACGTACTTTGGGGCCGGGTTTGAGGTGATTCGGTGGGAGTTTCGAAGAAAATTCTCTTGAGCGCGGCGATTGGCGCTCCCCTGGCGGCACTGGCGTACGCGCGCTGGGTGCGTCCGTGGCATTTGCAATGGGGCGTTCGCGGTGATGAGGCCCAGCGATATCTGCCGGGTGACGAGTTGATTCCGCACCCGAAGATGCAATCGACGCACGCCATCAGTATCGCCGCTACGCCTCAATTGGTCTGGCCGTGGCTGGTGCAGATGGGGCAGGGCCGGGGCGGTCTTTATAGCTACACCTGGCTGGAGAACCTCGCGGGATGCCAGACGAGAAATGCCGAAGAACTGACGCCGGAACTGCAGGCGATCCGCGTAGGAGACCCGGTCTGGCTTCATCCCAATGCTGCTCCGATGTTTGTAAAGACGCTCGAGCCGGGCGAAGCACTGGTGTATTTCGGGGGGCGCGACGCGTTCCCGGAAACCAGGGATGCGGATGTCATCCGCAAAGACCCGACCTTCGCGTCTTCCTGGGCGTTCGTCCTCAGCGATGAAGGCCCCGAGGGTACGCGCCTGATCGTCCGCAACCGGACCACCTACGGCCCGGGGCTGCAGCACGAACTCGCGTGCCGGCTTCTGCTTGAACCGATCCACTTCGTGATGGAGCGAAAGCTGCTTTACACCGTGCGCGATCTGGTGGAGGGCCGCAAGCGCCAGCAATTTGCTGATCCGGAAGAAGAAGACTACGAACCCATGTTTGTTTGAGCGCGGCCGCGCGGCAACACCCGCGCCGCGGTGCGCTTAATCCTTAAGCGCAAACGCCACATAGCTGCCGCCCGAAGGATTACGCCACTTGCCGCCGCCGGCGGCGATCACCACGTACTGCTTTCCATTCACCATGTAGGTGGCCGGCGTTGCATTGCCCGCCGCGGGGAGGGTATGCTCCCACAGCATTTTCCCGTTGAGCTTATCGAAGGCGCGGATCTTCTTGTCGTAGTTGGTGGCCGCGATAAACAAAACGCCGCCTTTGGTCACCACAGGTCCGCCGTAATTCTCGCTGCCCGTATTCTTCATCCCCTTTTCTGCCAGGGCGGGGATCTCGCCGAGTGGCACCTTCCACGCATAATCGCCGGTGTTCAGATTGATCGCATTCAAGGTTCCCCATGGGGGCGTAATCACCGGGTAGCCGTCAGCGTCCTCGAAACGGATATAACCGTCGAGGGTGTATTTGAGGAAGTACGGAGAAGTCTGGTCCGCGCTATCCGGCAGCGTCATGTTCTCTCCCGTCATGACGAAGCGCGTGATGGCGGCGATGCGCTGGCCGCCAAGGTGCGCGAAGCCCGGCATTCTGCCGCGTCCCGCACGGATCACATGTTCCGTGGCGGCGCGGTCCGCTCGCTTCGCCAGATCTTTCAAGGCGGGGAACTCGGGCGGCACTCCGCTCAAGTCGTCTTTGTGGCAACTGGCGCAGTTCGCGGAATAGAGGTTCTTGCCTGTCTGGGGTCCGCGCGAACGCGCCCGCTCCACCAGTTTCACTACCCAGGCCATTTCGTTCGCGTTGACGTAATAGAGGCCCGTCTCCGGATCAAAGGCTTGCCCGCCCCACTCCGCGCCGCCGTCGAACCCTGGCAGGAGAATGGTTCCCTGAAGGCTGGAGGGCGTAAACTGCGGCCCATTGCGATAGCCCTTGAAGCGCTTGAGCACATCCGCGTGAACCTCGGGAGTGCGGTTGGATACCATCTCTTCCGTGAATTGCTGGCGGGCGAAGGGTTCCGGTTTCAAGGGCAGCACTTGCGTCTTGGCCAGCACTTCGCCGGGAATGTCGGAGGGCGGGACAGGCACTTCTTCGAAGGGGAACAGGCTCTCCCCGGTCTCGCGGTCAAACACCCAAACGAAGCCGGACTTCGTCGCCTGCGCGACGGCGGCGATCTTCTTCCCGTTGCGCTCCACGGTGACGAGAGCGGGCGCGGAGGGCAGATCGCGGTCCCAGGTATCGTGTTTGACGAACTGGAAATGCCACTTGCGTTGTCCTGTGTTTGCATCAAGAGCAAGCAGCGTGTCCGCGAACAGGTTGTCCCCTACTCGATTCGCACCATAGAAGTCCGATGCAGCGGAACCTGTTGGAGCAAAGACGATGCCCCGCTCCGCGTCAAGCGTCAGCCCGCTCCAGCTATTGGCTCCGCCCAGCATCTTCCATGCTTCGGGCGGCCAGGTATCGTAGCCGAACTCGCCGGGGTGCGGGATCGTGTGAAACTGCCAGCGAAGCTTCCCGGTGCGGACGTCAAAGGCGCGAATATCGCCGGGAGCGGCTGGAAGCCCTTCGCTCACAATGCTGCCAAGAATCAACAGATCTTTGTAGATCACGCCGGGCGTGGAGACGGAAACCGTCACCAGGTCAACGTCGCGTCCGAGACCCTCCCGCAGGTCAATGCGGCCGTTTACGCCGAAGCTCTCCACCGGCTTGCCGGTGGTTGCGTCTAACGCATAGAACCACTGCTCCACCGCGACGAAGAGGCGCTTGTCGTCGCCGCTTTCCCAATACTGAAGGCCGCGGCTGCGCTTCTTGCCGAGCACGGGTTGACCCTTGTAATGGTCGAAGCTCCAGATCTCTTTTCCGGTAGCGGCGTCGAGCGCAAAGACCCGTAACTTCGGGGAAACGCCATAGAGGATTCCATTGATGATCAGAGGATTGCACTGCATCTCGGAATCTTTGTATGCATCGCCTGTATCGTAGGTCCAGGCCACATCCAAGTTGCCGACGTTTTCACGATTGATCTGGTCGAGAGTGGAGTAGCGGGAATTGGTCTCGTTCCCTCCATAGATTCGCCAGTCTACGTTCCTGGCGCTGGGGCCACAGCCGCTCAGTATCAGGAGCAACGGCAGCGCCGATGCCAGGAAGAGGGAAGTCTTGTTCATGGGTAAGCCGTCTCGCGAAAAACGTCTCCCATTCTATGCGAAAGCGCCGCGGCGGGGAGCCCGCCACGGAGGGAATGCCTACCCGCGCAACTGATCGACCGTGGTGTAGAACTCCGGAAAAGAAATCGCGGCCGCTTCCGCTTCCTCAATCGTCGAGTCTCCGTCGGCGGCGAGAGCGGCAACAGCGAACGACATCGCAATTCGATGGTCCCCATAGGAAGGGAAGACCCCGGACCGGAACCGGGATACGGGCTTCACGGCGAAGCCGTCAGAGAACTCTTCCACCTCCGCCCCGAGCAGCCGCAGGTTGTTGGCCACCGCGGCGATCCGGTCCGTTTCTTTCACCCGGAGTTCCCCCGCATTGCGCACCACCAGGCCGTCGCGGCTCGCGGCGCCCAGCACGGCGAGAATCGGAATCTCATCGATCAGCAGGGCGGGCAGGTCACCTTCGATCACGCCCCCTTTGAGCGCGCCATGCCGCACCTGAAGGTCGCCCACCATCTCTCCATTCGTTCGTGAGAGATTCACGATGCGAATGTTCGCGCCGATGGAGATCAGGAAGTCGAGCAATGCCGTGCGGCTCGGGTTCAGACCGACCCCTTGGATCTGCAGTGAACTCTCCGGAATCAGAAGGGCGATCGCCAGAAAGAAGGCCGCGGAAGACAGATCACTCGGCACCACGAGGTCCCGCGCCGTGAGGCGGCTTCCGCCACGAACGGTAACGCGCGCGCCTCTCACCTGGATATCGGCCCCGAACTCTTCGAGCGCCAGTTCCGTGTGATCGCGCGTTTGAATGCGTTCGTTCACCGTGGTTTCGCCTTGAGCGAATAGCCCCGCCAGCAGCACGCAGGACTTCACCTGGGCGCTCGCCATCGGCGGCGCATATTCGATGCCGTTCAGCGTCCTGCCGAAGATGCGCAAGGGAGGGTATTTTTCGTCGCGGCCCTCGATCTTTGCGCCCATAAGGCGGAGCGGGTTCATGATGCGTTCCATGGGCCGCCGATTGAGAGACTCGTCGCCGAACATCTCGCAATCAAAGTTCTGCCCGGCCAGAATCCCGGAGAGCAGGCGCATCGTAGTGCCGGAGTTGCCGGCGTCGACGGGAGCGGCGGGAGCCTGGAGACCTCGTGCGCCGACGCCTTCCACGGTCACTGTGGTGCCATTCACCGTAATCTTCGCGCCTAGGGAGCGCATCGCTCCGAGCGTGCTGTGGCAATCAGCTCCGCTGGCATAGTTGGCAATTCGCGAAGTTCCCTCGGCCAGGGCGGTGAGCATGCCGTAGCGATGAGAGATTGACTTGTCGCCGGGCAGACGAATTGCGGCATTGAACGGCGTTAGCGGGGAGATTTTCTGATTCATGAAGGATCTTCCCATTCTAGCCGACCGGGATCTGAAACCCTTCCTTCGAGACTTCCGGGGGTGCAAAACACAAGGGGCGCGGCAGCCTACCGGCGTCCGCGCCCCGTACCGGAATTCATGGTTGCCGTCTAGATGCTCATATAGACCGGCGTCTGGAAGTGCGTGTTGAGAGGCTTCTGGAGGCGATACTCCTGGAAACGGTAGCCGACGCTGAAGACCGTCTCAATGTAGGAATCTCCGAATGGTGCCAGTTTCTTGCGAAGGCGGCGAATGTGGACGTCGAGGGTTCGCGTGCGCACGTCGCGGCCGTAACCCCAGACGCGAAACAGAAGGATGTCACGAGGGACAATTTCACCCTGATTCTGAACCATGAGCGCCAGCAGATTGAACTCCTTGCGTGTGAGCGAAACCTCGATACCATCGAGGAAAACTTCCGCACGGTTGTAGTCGATCGTCAGGTGCTTATCCTGGTAAGGCGCCAAATACGTTGAATTTAAATACCCAGCCAACATTGTTTTGTCTCGTCTTGTTTTTTGGTTTTACAATAAGTACCAGAGGGCCTAGTACTTTTGTAGCTTCAGTTTACGAATTTGTTCGGTTGCATTCAAGAGTTGTGACAGAATTTCATCACTTTTCCCGTTCTGGGACAGTGAACTCGCGAAGAAACAGGAAAGCTTTTGTAAACCATCCATTGCATCGTGGAACGGAATCGAGGCTTTCGGAGGGCGGTTTCGAAGGCGTTCTAATTTTTCACGTACCCATTCGGGGAGCGCGCTTTTTCGGAGTCGACAATGGGGAGACAGGCATTCCGCTCCCGGAGTCCTCTCGACGCGCGGAATGGCATAAGATGGGGAAATTCCGATTCGATGATGCCCGCACGGGCGGCCAACGATCCGGAGAACTAAGGAAGGGCATTGCATGATTCGACGCAGAGACTGGCTACTTTCCTCGTTTGCAGGTGGTGCGCTGCCCGCTGCCGCGTTGGCCCAAAGCGGAGCACGCCCCAGAAACATCGTCGTGGCAAGTGCAAATGGAATGATCGCCTGTGCTCGCGCCATGCAGATGCTGAAGGCGGGCAGGGATACGCTCGATGCCGTGGTCGCGGGCGTGAACATGGTGGAAGATGATCCGAACGACAGTTCGGTGGGGTATGGCGGCCTGCCGAACGAAGATGGCGTCGTGGAACTGGATGCTTCCTTGATGCACGGTCCTACGCGAAGAGCGGGCGCTGTGGGCTCGCTGCGCAACATCAAGCATGCCTCCAGCGTGGCAAAAGTCATCATGGAACAGACTGACCACGTGATGCTGGTGGGCGAGGGCGCTCTCCGCTTCGCGCGAATGCACGGTTTTCCGGAGGAGGAACTGCTTACGGAAAAATCACGCCTCGCCTGGTTGGTTTGGAAACAATCCCTGCGGGATGGAAACGGTCACAACAATTGGCGAGATGGCCTGGATTCTCCGAACTGGCAGCCGGAGCAGATCGGCGATCTAAAGAAGCGCTTTCCTCACGCAGATGCGGCCACGCTGGCATGGGCGCTCGACAAGGCGCTGCATCCGCCTACCGGGACGATCAATTGCCTCGCGCTCAATGCGAAGGGAGAGATGTCCGGCGTTACCACGACGAGTGGGCTGGCCTGGAAAATCCCCGGCCGCGTGGGCGATTCGCCCATTATCGGCGCAGGCGTTTACGTTGACCAGGACGTTGGAGGCGCGGGTTCCACAGGGCGCGGTGAGGAGAACATTCGCATCTGTGGAGCGCATGCGGTGGTGGAGAATATGCGCCAGGGAATGGAACCCAAAGACGCCGTTCTCGATGCACTGAAGAGAATCAGCCGAAACTTCAATCACGACAAGAAGCGGTTGATGATGTTCGACATCAACTTCTATGCCCTGCGAAAGGATGGCGCCTTCGCGGGGGGCTCCCTTTGGAACGGGCGACGATGGGCGAGCGACGGGAGTTTCGTTTCAACCAAATTTGCCGTCAATGACGGAGCCGAGAGCCGTCTTGAAGAGTGTGTTTATCTCTACGAAAGACACTAGCAACGTAGGTTCTCAACCTTGCCTCCCACGAAAGAGGGCAAACGAAGGGTCAATTTCGTTTGCCCTCTCCTGAAAGTGCTTCCATTCTTTGACCGCCGCTCCAGCGCTGCGCTACAATCGGACTGCGGGGTGGAGCAGTCAGGTAGCTCGTTGGGCTCATAACCCAAAGGTCGTAGGTTCAAATCCTACCCCCGCAACCAACCTCCCCCACCCGTAAGCGCCTTCCGCTCAAGCCCTTCTCTGTCGCCCCCGGCCGATTTGTCACATATCGCTGTGGTGGGATTGAGTTCACTTGGCCCTCGCAAGCTGTGCGGCTCAAACTGACCTAGTTCGGGCTCCATCCAAGTTGCGCGTTCTCCGCGAAGAGGGTTCGCGACAGGCCATGCCGTATGCGTTCATAGATGTTGAATCCCTCAGCGTTTGGCTGTCAGTGAAACTCGTTGCCCCACGATAGATCGATCGCCGCCATGATTGCATTAGCCACTACGCCGTCCGCGCCAACTTCTCTCGAGGACTAGTCGGCCCTTCTGCCCGATTCGGTGGCCAATTGCATCACATCCAGCCGCTTCTTTCGGACATCCGAGATTTGGCCCGCGGTGCCATCGGGATGGAAATCGAAGATCAAATCCTTGCTGGGGTCGTAACGCGGCCATTCGGGCAGTCCGGGGCCGTTGGGGTCCCCGGTTCTGGCAAAGTTGACCCAATAGCGTTGCATCATTCGAGAAACCTCCCAATCCTCCGGCGATGGAGAGGAGCCGGGGCGAGCCGCCAAGGTTCCGAACACGACGCTGACTTCACCGCCGTGCAGCGCCCCAGCGAGCATCCGCTCTCGCATCGCGGTCGCGACGTACGAGAAACGGTAGAGGTAGGCTGGAGAACCATTGGCCGCGAACGCAGTGGCGGCGAAACGGGCGGGTTCGGCCTGGCCGAAGTCGTCGTTCGCCCTCGTGACCATGGCGGCCAAATCCGTCGTTCCATCCGGATCGTACGCGGCCCTTGCCTGTTCGCGCCACTTCCCGAACCGGGCGAAAAACTGCTCCTTCGTCGTGGCCTTCACCCGGTTCCCCGCGGTGTCGGCGCTGTTGCTGCCGGCGATGATCGGAACCCGTGGCTGGTGTCTGGCCTTGTAGGCGGTCTCGGCCGTCTCGGTAATGAGCTTGCCGTCGAGGATGGGCGTCGTCTCGTAGGAAGGGCCGCGAGCGCCGGGTTGGGCCGTCGCTCCGCCGCGCAGGACCTCTTCGGCACCGAGGGCGCGCAATTTGGCTAGCGCGGCCGCATCCGTGCCCTCGATCCCCATCGAGCGCGCGAACTCGACCCCGATCGTCTCGGCCGACACCGGATAGTTGGGATCGACTCCATCTTCCCGCAACGGTCGCGCCGTGAGGACGCTGTCACGCGAGCCTCCAGACTCGATGATGGCCTTGTGGAACAAGCCGCGCGCCATCGGTGAAGCAAGCATGCTGTGGACGGAGACGCCGCCCGCGGAGAATCCAAAAATCGTGACGTTGTTCGGGTCGCCGCCGAACGCGGCGATGTTGCGCTTGATCCATTGCAGCGCGGCGATCTGGTCCATGTACGCGTAGTTGCCTTTCGCCTCTTCGGGCCGCTCGCGGCTCAACGCGGGGAATGCGAAGAATCCGAAACGCCCCAGGCGGTAATTGAACGTGACCAGAACGACACCCTGTTTCGCGAACGGGACGCCTGATGTTTGAGGCGAAGAACCGGAACCGCCAACGAAGCCTCCGCCATGGATCCAGACCATGACGGGCAGATTCGCTTTCGGTCCGGCGCTCGCGGGATGCCAGACATTCAGGTACAGACAGTCCTCGGAGGGCGATGGTTCCCCATTGGCACCGGCTGGCGGTGGCGGGCCAAACCGGCCCTGCATGCAGTTGGCCCCGAATGTTGATGCATCGCGAACTCCCTCCCACGGCGCAACCGGCCGCGGCGGTCTCCACCTCAGTTCACCGACCGGCGGCGCGGCGAAGGGAATGCCCTTAAACGACACGACGCCGTCTTCGACCGTTCCTTGCACCTGGCCGCTGTCCACGCGCACCACAATAGCGGTCCGCGCCGGGCAGAGACTCACGACCGCCAGCGAACACGCCAGAAGCCTCCACAGCGTCTGGAATCCGTATCGTTTTCCGTGCATCGCGACTCCTCTTCCTCGCGCTAGTCCAGCTTCTTTTCCGACAGGAACTCTGACATCAATTCCGCCACCCGCTCGTTATTCAAGTCCGAGAACGGGAAGTGTGTGTTTCCTCGGACTCCCACCTCCGGAAGGTGCACAACGGTCACGTCGCCACCGTGCCGGTTGACGGTGTCGCGCCACTTCCGCGCCATTTCCAGCCGGACTCGCCAGCCGTCCTGACCCGGGTTGTCGCTGGGCGTCTCCGGAATGAAATCCCCGTAGAAAATGACGATGGGGATTCTGGTTAGCTTCATGAACTCGGCCATGGGTACGCCGATGGCGGCAAGCGTTCCACCTGAACTTGGGAGCGGCTCGGGAACTTCGCCTTCGGGAAACAGGAAGCCGCTACCCGGTTCATACGACACGATGCCTCGCACATTCGCGGACTTGAGGACGGTTAGCCATCCGAGTCCGCCGCCTTGCGAGTGAGTAACAAAGACCGCCGGCCCGATCTTGTTGAACAAGGCGGCGAACGCATCGGAGTTCACTTCGGGGTCGTACGGGCCAACGTTCGGCGTCATCTGACGAAAATACTGGTTGAGCGCTTCGGGGTCCTTCGAGAACTGGACGCCTGGGAAATACTCCGGCCAGATGCCTACCCGGAACGTGTTGAACCATCCCTGCTCGTCGGGTGTGGCGTCAATTGTCGCGGAGACGGTGCCGCGTCCCGCGTCGCCGCGGCGCGGCTGGTCGATCAGATAGACCGGGAACCGCCGGCGAAGAAAGATGGTCTGGAAACCCTCCCGGCCATCGGGCGTGGTTTCCCACGTCTTCGAGAACTGCCCGGTGCCGTGCAAGAACACGAGCGGGAACTTCCGCCGATTCACCGGGATTTGGTAGAAGACATACGCATGGTCGCCGTGCAGGGTTTGTCCGGCGGGAGTCGGCTGTCTAGGGTTGAACGTTCCGGGATTTGTAATCACTTTGCCGCCCACGGCGAAGCTGCCCTGTTCCTCGATCGACAACGGCTCCCGCGCCGTTGCCGGTTGGGCAAACATGCCCGAGAGAACGAGCGATGCGGCATACAGGAGCAGCGTCGCGTCGCGATCGGTTCGGTTCCTCATCATTTCCCCTCCATTCACGGTCAGCGGGTGTGGCACTCCGTGCAAGGTGCCTCGTCAGATGGTTCTGGCGTAGAACGCCGTCAGCTTGGCGATAGCGGCGTCCACATACTTGGGAACCCAGTAGGTTTCGATATGCGCAGCCCCGTCGATCTTGAACAACTCTTTGTCTTTCGTCCCGGTTGCCTTGGCGATCGCATCCTCGCTCATGTAGAGGCTATCGGCCTTGCTGCCGGCAATCATCAGCAACGGCTGGTCAATCAGTTCCATTTGGTCCGTCGCGTCCCAACGCATCAGATCCAGAAGACTGCTCATCGTGTACTCGAAAGTAGAGCCTGGGTGCGCATGGGTTTTCCAGTAGTATTCGTACCCTTGCCGGTAGAGTTCGAACGGCAACTTCGATATCTCCTCGTCCGTCAGCCTAGCGTCTCCCGCATATTGAATCTTTCCGCCGGCCACCTCCTGGGCTCGCGCCGCGGAAGCCTGCCGCAGGCGCTCCTGGATGTTGCCCAGTTGCGAATCCGCATAGCCATTGCGGCGTACGCGTCCGGAATTGAACATGCTCACCGTCGCTATCGACTTGAATCGCTTGTCGGTTTTTGCCGCGGCCAGCGAGTAACCGCCGCCTCCGCAAATCCCAAGCAGGCCCAGATGTTCCGTATCGACGCCCGGATAGCGGCTGATGAAATCCGCCATACCGTGGATGTCCTCAATGCGATTCGCGGGCTTGTCCACGTTGCGCGGCGTCCCGCTGCTGGCACCTTGATACGCGGCATCCGCGGCAATCGTGATGTAGCCTTTCTCCGCCAGACGTTGCGCGTACAGGCCCGCCACCTGCTCCTTCACTCCGCCGTTGGGATGAGCCACGACTATGGCGGAAAATGTCTTCCTTGGATCGTAGTCGGCCGGCGTGTAAACGTTGGCGGAAATGTCCACACCGTTGAGCTTGTATGTGACCGGGTGGATGTTCACTTTGCCCGGCTCGTTCTTTGTGATGGCGCCGGCGTAAGTCAACGTGTATGGGTTCTTTCGGTAGTCCACCGCCACGGCGTGGTCCGCGTGGGCGGAGATCACCGCGGCCACTGCCATTGCCTTTATCGCGTTTCGCCTCATATCCATTTCCGTTCCCATTCCTTTCGAGCGCATTTCCTGGCGAGCCTCCTGATGAGAGGGCTTCCAGGGTTCATTCACCGCTGCCCTCGGAAAACCTCTCTGGCTACTCCGATTGCAGTCACCGCGTTGGGCCAGCCGGCGTAGAACGCAAGGTGCGTGATGGTTTCGATCAGCTCATCCTGCGTCAATCCGTTCTGGCGCGCGATGCGAAGATGAGACCGGAGTTGGTCCGGGCGATTTAGTGCAATCAGCGCCGCCACGGTCGCCAGGCTGCGATCGCGCTTGGAGAGGTCCGGACGCTCCCAGATGTCGCCATACAGCACATCGTCGGTGATCTCCGCCAGCTTGGGAGCGAAGTCGCCAATTGCGCCTTGAGACGGCCGTGGCCGAGGGCTGGCGTTGGGTGACTGGCCGCGGGGAGGCGCGCTGTATTGCGCATCGCCGACCTTCTCCATCCAGTCAACGGTCTTGCCGTCAAGCAGCTCGGTGATGGCGATGTGAGTCATTGAGCTATTGGGCGCGGCCCCATGCCAGTGCTTTTGCCCCGGTGGAATCCAAACCACATCTCCCTGGCGGATTTCGTCAATTGCATCGCCCCAGCGCTGTACACGGCCCTCCCCCGCGGTCACGATCAACGTCTGTCCCAACGGATGGGTGTGCCACGCCGTTCTGGCACCGGGTTCAAACATCACTCGCGCGCCGGAGACCCGCGCCGGAGTGGTCGCACGGAAAGGGGAATCGACGCGCGCTGCCCCGGTGAAATGCTCGGTCGGCGCCGGCTGAGGACGTTCCGCGCCACTCCGCGTGATTCGGATCGATTCCGGATCGGCCGCTGGCTGGCACCGCGCGGCTGCCGTGAGCATGACTAGAGAAATTCCAATTGTTGTGAGAACTTTCATTGCTTTACCTTCCTGACGCCATCGGCTTGGCGTTGTGGCTGCCGCCCGGTGCCTCTTCGATCATTCGATTCACGTTCCGGGCAGCACGTCCGGATTGACCGGGGCGCGAAGCCCCCACGGCGGGATCAGGAGACGGAACCCGGCGAATGCCGGATGTCCAGGGAGATCCTCCGCAGTGTGACGAGGCCCGAAACGGCTGGATGTACAGGCACTCATGCCCAGCCTTGACGCTGACTCAAAAGTCCGATAAGCGCTTCCTCTGCCTGTCATCGGTGTCCTGATCTCTGCTTCCAGCTTAGGGGCGCAATGCCGGAGTTCGTTAGCCTGATGCTACCGAGTTTTAGCCTATTCCTGTCGATCGCTAGCGAAAAGGTCCATGATGGGCGTAGTGTGGAGGCAGAGGAGAGTGCCGGATGCCTGACCGATTGGAAGAACTCAGGGCGGAGTTGGCTCACCGGATTTCAGTCCAAGTTGGCGCGGACCAGAGGCGGATCACAGAGATACCGGGCCTCACTGCGCATCGCCGAACGGCGCCCACCGAAGCCTGTTCCATGACGTATGAGCCGAGCCTGATCCTGACAGTGCAGGGGCTGAAACGGGTGGAACTTGGAGGCAAGATCTACACGTACGGTTCGTCTCACTACTTGCTGGCATCCGTCGCTTTGCCGGTCGTGGCCAGGGTTGTGGAAGCGAGCGAACAGACGCCGTGTCTCGCGGTGTCGATGAAGCTGCAAATGCAGGTAGTCAGGGAGCTTCTCAGCCGGGAGGAGGTCGCCGCCGCCTCGCATGCGGGAAGCAGCCCGGCCATGTCCGTGGGAAAAGTCACGGTGGAATTGCTTGATTCATTCTGCCGCCTCATGCGGCTTCTGGACCATCCTCGCGAGATTGCCTTCCTCCACGGGCTGATTGAACGCGAGATCATCTTTCGGGTTCTGCAGGGGCCTGCGGGTGCTCGCCTTCGTGCCGTTGCAACCTCGGGCGACCAGAGCTACCGCACGGCGAAAGCCATCGCATGGATCAAAGAGAACTACGCCAAACCGCTTCGTGTCGAGGAACTGGCGGAAATCGCGGGGATGGGCGTTTCGACGTTGCATCATCACTTCCGCGCTCTTACCGCGATGAGTCCGCTTCAATACCAGAAGCAGATCCGGCTCCAAGAGGCGCGAGCGCGGATGTCGGTACACGGGCTCGATGCGGGCAGCGCTGCCGTGGAGGTCGGTTACGAGAGCGCCAGCCAATTCACCCGAGAGTACAAGCGTCTCTTCGGTCAAACGCCTATGCGCGATTCTCGCTCACTCTGTTCCGGTGACGGCGCGGCGCTGGAAGCGCTCGCCGCTCGCTAGCATTTCCTCGAAAGGAGCACGCTCGCCGTGCATCGGGCGCCTGCTATTCGAGCCGCGATTGCCGATTCAGCCTGCGTCCGACCCTTCGATATACACTGATGGGCATGCAGTCAGCGGAAGACCGGGCGAGTGCCGTTCCGGCGCACTTGCGGTATCTCGAACGCGCTTCGGAACTCGAGGGGCTCAGCCTCAAGGAGCGGTTTGCCCATATCTACCAGACCAATCTTTGGGGAAGCGATGAATCCATCTCCGGTTCCGGTTCGGTGTTGGAACAAACCCGTGCGATTCGCGCTCAATTGCCGGTTTTGCTCAAGGAACTGAAGGTGACCTCCATGCTCGATCTCCCCTGTGGCGATCTCGGCTGGATGCGGGAGGTGGACCTTTCCGGTATCGAGTATTGGGGAGGCGACATCGTCCCCGAACTCGTTGCCAGACATCAGGAAGAGTTCCGCGGAACCGGGCGGCGCTTCGCGGTGCTCGACCTTACGCGCGACGCGTTGCCGCCGGTGGATCTCGTGTTCTGCCGGGATTGTCTTGTCCATCTTTCGACAAAGCACCTCTGGGAGGCGGTCGCGAATCTGAAGCGAAGCGACGCCCGATGGCTTCTCACGACCACTTTTCCGGAACACACGGAAAATCGCGATATTGACGACGGCGATTGGCGATTACTGAATCTGGAAAGAGCGCCCTTCCACTTTCCCGCTCCCACGGCGTTGCTGAACGAAGGTTGCACGGAACATGACGGTGCCTTCGCGGACAAATCGCTGGGGCTCTGGCGAATTGCGGAATTACCCGATCCGCCGAATCGGATCCGCGCTGAAGCAGTCGAATAACCCTTGGCCACGCTCATTGGAGCGTTCATTACCGGAGTAGCCTTCATGTACCGCCTTCTTGCACGATTTCCAATTGTCCTGGTGCTTTTCGCCATGCTCGGCGGTGCCGCCGTGGCGCAAACGAATGACGCCGTTGCCGCGGCCACATCGGGAAAAACATCGCTTCCCGGTTATTTTCCGATGTACTGGGATGATGCGGCGGGCCGCCTGCTGCTGGTGGTGGATCGATGGGACACGGAATTCCTCTACATCAGCTCCCTCGCGGCCGGAGTGGGTTCCAACGACCTCGGCCTCGACCGCGGCCAGCTCGGAGCGCAACGCATTGTCTTCTTCCGCAAAGTTGGGCCGAAAGTGCTGCTGATGCAGCCCAATACTGATTACCGGGCCGATTCATCGGAAGCGGCGGAACGCGACGCGGTAGAACAATCCTTCGCGCAGGCCGTGGTTTGGGGTTTCAAGGCGGAAGCCGTTGCCGGTGACCGGGTGCTCATCGACATCACCGATTTTTCCTTGCGGGACGCGCACGGAATCGTGGCAAAGCTCAGGGAAATGAACGAGGGCACGTTCAAGGTGGATGCCTCCCGCAGTGCAATCTTCCTTGGCCGCACGAAGAATTTCCCCCGGAACTCGGAGATTGAGTCCACCATCACCTACGTCACGGACGGAGCGATGGGGAGACGCTTGAGATCAGTGGCTCCCTCCGTCGCGGAGTTCACTGTCCGGCAGCATCACTCCTTCGTGGAACTCCCAGGCTCCGGCTATCGGCCACGGCGCTTCGACCCGCGTTCGGGCTATTTCGATGTGAAGTACGCGGACTATGCCACACCCATCGAAGAAAGCATTGAGAAGCGCCTCCTGCCCCGCCATCGCCTCCGAAAGAAGGATCCATCGGCAAAGCAGAGCGACGCGGTGGAGCCCATCGTCTATTACCTCGACCGGGGCGCGCCCGAGCCGATTCGAGGCGCTCTCCTGGAAGGCGCGCGATGGTGGAACCAGGCCTTCGAAGCCGCCGGATATCGAAACGCGTTCCGGGTGGAGTTGATGCCGGAAGGCGCGGATCCGATGGACCTTCGCTACAACGTCATTCAGTGGGTACACCGCTCGACGCGCGGGTGGAGCTATGGCAGCAGTGTAGTGGATCCTCGTACCGGCGAGATCCTGAAAGGGCACGTCACGCTGGGTTCGCTGCGCGTGCGGCAGGATTACCTGATCGCCACCGGTCTGCTGACCCCTTATGAGGAAGGGAAGCCGGCCGACCCGCGGATGAAGGAGATGGCGCTGGCCCGCCTGCGACAATTGGCCGCGCATGAAGTGGGCCACACGCTGGGACTCGCGCATAACTTCGCGGCCAGTCTGAACGGGAATGCATCCGTGATGGACTATCCCCACCCCTATATTGCGCTCGGCGAAAACGGCACAATCGATCTCGCCAAGGCCTATAGCACCGGGGTAGGAGAGTGGGATAAGGCGGCTATCGCCTACGGCTATCAGGATTTCCCGGCGGGTACGGATGAAGCTGCTGCCCTTGAAGCGATTCTCCAGAACGCGTACGGGAAGGGGCTTCGTTACATGAGCGACGCGGATTCCCGCCCCGCCGGCAGTGCCTCTCCCGACGGTCATCTTTGGGATAACGGCCCGGATCCGACCGCGGAACTGCTTCGCCTGACGCGCGTGCGCAAGGCGGCTCTGACACGATTTTCGGAGAGTGTGCTGCGCCCGGGGGAACCGCTTGCGTCGATGGGCGAGGTTCTGGTCCCCATTTACCTCCTGCATCGCTATCAAGCGGAGGCGGTTGCCAAAACCGTGGGCGGCTTGGACTACGGGTATTCCGTGCGCGGGGCCGCGGCCGACTCCCGGAAGCCTCCAGCCCGCCCGATTGCAAGGGCGAAACAGCAGACAGCCCTCACGGCCTTGCTGGGCACGCTGTCACCGGAGTTCCTGCGCATCCCGGAACGCATTCTCGAATCCATTCCGCCGCATCCGCCCGGTTTTGCACGCAGCGCGGAGAGCTTTCCCGCCCGCACCGGACGAGCCTTTGACCCGCTGGCTGCCGCCGAAGTGGCAGCGGACCAAACCGTCTCTCTCCTGCTGAACCCGCAAAGGGCGGCCAGACTTTTGCAGTACGCGGCGCGCGACGCCGGCCAGTTGCGCCTTGAAGATTTGATTGACCAGCTGCTTGCTGCTACCATCCGGGCAACCCGTCAAGAGGGGATGGACGGAGCTATCCAGCGCACCACAAACACGGTAGTGCTTTACCGCCTCATGGCGCTCGCGCAATCGCCGGCATCCACGGACGAGACGAAGGCCATTGCCTCACTGAAATTGTCCGCGATCAAGGAGTTCGCCGAAAAGAGCGAGAGCCCGGATCTTCCCTGGAAGGCGCATTCGGTATGGCTTACCTCCCGGATTGGGCGCTTCGAGGAAAACCCGAAGGAAATCCCCATGCCTCCGCCGGAGACCGCGCCGCCGGGGCAGCCCATCGGTTGCGGAAGCGAGGGCCGCTTCGGGCTCTGGTAACGCGGCAGCCGCGCGCTACCGCAGGGCCGGCAGCACCGTGCGGATCGCCGTCAGAATCGTCCGGGTTGCCGCGGACTTGTTGAGCGTATAGAAGTGGATTCCCAGCGCGCCCCGCTGCAACAAGTCAAGGCACTGGGCGGTGGCGTGGGCCACCCCGAGAGAGAGTACCGCTTCCGGGTTTTCCCGCAGACGGTGCAATTCTTCGAGGAGCGGTTCGGGAATGGTCGCACCGCACATTTTCGTGAAGCGTTCCACCTGGTCGACGTTCGTGATGGGCATAATGCCGGGGATGATGGGAACGCCGATTCCCGCCGCTCTCGCGCGCTGCACGAAATCGTAGTAGCGCTGGTTGTCGAAGAAAAGCTGCGTGATCAGGAACTCGGCCCCGGCTTCCACTTTTCGCTTCAGGTTCTCAATGTCGGCGTCAAGGCAGGTGGCTTCCGTGTGCCCTTCGGGATAGCAGGCACCCGCAACGCAGAACTCCCACTTCCCCTCGCGAATGAATGCCGTGAGTTCACTCGCGTAGCCGAAACCGTTCTCCACGCGTTCAAACTGTGCCTGGTTCTTTGGCGGATCTCCTCGCAAGGCGAGGACGTTGTCGATGCCGTTCTCGCGAAGACGGTCGAGCGTTGCCGCAAGTTCACCGCGGGGAGCTCCCACGCAGGTGAGGTGGGCCATTGTCTCGATGCCGAAACGCGCTTTGATGCGCTGCACGAGGTCAATCGTAAGGTCGCGTGTGCTGCCGCCCGCTCCGTAAGTCACGGAGACGTAGGTGGGGCGCAGGTCGCGCAGAGTTTCAATGATCTCAAGGAGGTGCTTGCCCCCTTCCTCTGTCTTTGGCGGGAAGAACTCGAAGGAGAAAGACGGATTTCCCGTGGCAAGTAGTTCGCGAATTCGCATGATGAAAGTTAAGCGTCCAGGCCGACGCCGGACGGTGGCATTAGGGCCAGAACTCCCATTTTCCCAAAGCGATCACGTACCCTGCCAGCAGCCCGTTCGTAATTGCGTGTGCCCAGATGAGATCGCCGAGAGATTTCGTGCGAACCATCCACGCGTTGTAGATCAACCCCGCTGCCAGGCCGACATCCCAGTAGACGCCGTGTTCCAGGGCGAAAAGCACGGCTGTAATCAGAAACGCGTTGCGCTGCCACGTGCCCAACGGCACAGCCTCAAAATCGCTCTGGATCAGGATTCGCATCACAAAGCCACGCCAGAAGAGTTCTTCAAGAATCGGCACCAGAAGTGCGGAGACTGCAACTCGCAGGAGGAAAAACGAGAGCGGGGCTGTCGCCATGTCGGAGTTCGCATTCGGGTCGAAGTGTCCCAACAGGCTGTTCGAGAAGAGCCAATGCTGCCGGTAACCCGGGAAAAGGAAATCCGGCGCTACCCAGACCACAAAAACCGCCACGCCGATCAGCAGCGTGCCCAGGGGATTCACGGGGCGAAGAGAGAAGAGCTTCCGCGAACAGAACAGGATGAGCGCGCCGCACACCGCTAGTTGCAGGATGTGAATGCCGGCGGCGCCCCGAGGGAGAAAATCCCGGCTGGCAAGAAGGCCCACATACACCAGGAATGGAGCGGCCCACGGCAGCCACGGATGCAGCGCGCACCAGGAAGGGGTAGGGGAAGACCCCCGAGGTTTTGGCGAATCGTTCATCGGAAAATGGCGTAACGGCTTCGTGCGCGAACGGGCGGCACCGGATGAACGGGAATGCCCCGCATGTGGCGCGGAAGGATTCCCGGTCCGCCGGCTAGAGCTTTGCCAGCACCTTTCGGATCGCTTCCGCCTCTTTGGAAGAGGGGTTTGATCGGAGCGCGGCGTTCAGCTCTTCCTTCGCCTTGGCGGTGTCTCCCCGCTGCGCGTGCGCAACCCCGAGATGATAGCGGAACGTGGGGTTGTTCGGCTGCTTCTTTACCAGGTCGCGGAAGATCACCAGCGCGTTATCGTTGAGGTTCTTTTTGACGTAGATCCAGCCGAGCGTATCGTCGATCTGGAGGTTCGACGGCGCTTTGCGCTTGGCGGTCTCCGCATAGCGCAAGGCGAGATCGAGATCGCCGCCGGTTTCGGCTTGCATGTAGGCAAGGTTGTTGAGAGCGACGATATTTTCCGAATCGATCTGCAGCGCCTTCTGGTACGCCGCCGTGGCCTCTCTTGTGCGGCCCATCTCGTCGAGAATTGTCGCGGTCTGCATCAGCGGCACCAGATTGTTGGGGTCCAATTCGCTTGACCGCTGCATGTATGTTACGGCGGAGGCCAGGTCGCCCTTCCGCCGGTAGACTTCACCAATCCTCATGTTCAGCTCAGAGGAATCGGGTACAGTTTTCGATAGTTCCAGATAATTAGAAAGGGCTGAGTCCAAATCGCCCTTTCGCACGTAGAGGCTGCCGATCGCATTTCGCAGAAGGATGGGCGTCTCGACGGTCTTCAGGTGGTCCTTGAGATACTGGATCGCGTAATCGATCTTTCCCTGCTGGGCGTAAATCTCGGCAAGTCCGGTGATGCCCTTGAAGTCGGTTGGTTTCGCTTCCACTGCTTTCTTGAAGGAGGCTTCCGCCTGTGGAAGTTGGCGCTTCGCCAGATAGATTCTTCCGAGTTCAAAGTGGAGATCGGAAATATTGGGGTACATCGCGACGGATTGCGTGAGCAGTGCCTGTGCTTTGTCGATGTCCCCGACGCCCACCTGCGCCAGAGCCTTAATCAGGATCGCATCGGGGCTCGGCCGGGCCTGGGTGATTGCGATCACGCGGTCCGCGGAGGCGATGGAGTTGGCATACTCGCGTTTGACGTAGTAAAGCTTGGCCAGGGCCAATTGTGCCGGAGCGTAATTGGGCCTCCGCTCCACCGCCTGCCGGAACTCGTTAATCGCCTTGTCCATATTGCCCGACGCCAGATAGGCTCGTCCCAGGTCATAGCGAATCACCACGTTATCGGGTTGGGCGGTGACGGCCTTCGTGAGGTCGTTCAGTGCGAGCTTCGTCTTGTCGGAATCCTTCGAATCCAGGAGGATCTGGCCCTTCAGCGCCAGAGCCACGGCATTCTCCGAATCGTTGGCGAGAGTGGAGTCCACTACCTTCTCCGCGCCCGCCTTGTCGCCGGTCTTCATCAATGCCTCGGCGATGAAATTGTTGTAGGTCTGTTTATGCGCGGCGTCCTTTTCCAGCCCTTCACGCGCGAACTCGATCGCCTTATCCCACTCACCGAATTGAAACAGATGGCGAATGACCGATTCTCGTCCGCCTTCGAACTGTTTGGGGTTATCGACAATTCGCCGCAAGAGAGCGTCGCGCTTCTCCGCCTGGCCGAAAACACGGTAGTGCTGTGCCAGTTTCATCACCGCGGCAAGGTTGCCGGGCATGGCTGCGTCGCGCTGTTCCAGAATACGGGCCGCCATCTCTGGCCGACGCGTAACCATGTAGTGCAGGTAGAGCGCATCGTAGGCGGGGCCATACTTGGGGTCGTCCTTAATGATCCCGTTGGCGATGGCTTCCGCTTCCTCGTTCTTCCCCTGCCGCATCTTGATGCCCATAATGGCGAGGCGCAGACCGGGGTCGTTGTCGCCGCGAATCTTCATCGCTTCTTCGAAGAAAGCAATGGCCTCTTCCTGTTTGCCCTGGGTGAGTGCCAGAAACCCGTCCAGCCGCTTTCCGTCGAAGCTGTTGGGGTCCATTTCATAGAATTTGTCCCGGAGAGACGTCACCTCTTTGTTGAGGAACTCCTTGTCCTGTTCCTCCGGATTGGTCGTGTAGTACCAGACAAAGATCTCGGCCAGTTGCACCATCGTGTCCTTGCGGCTCTCTTTCGAGAGTCTTGTGTCTTCGAGGGCGCGCCGGAACGAATTCACTGCCTGGATGATGTCTCCGGCTTTTACCGGCACCTGGAACCCCAACCGCTTATGGACGAGCCCAAGGCGGTAATATGCCTCGCCGTATTTCAGGTCTTTCTTCAAGGCATTGCGGTACATGATCGAGGCTTCTTTGTACTTCGAGTTCTTGAAGTATTCATTGCCTCGCTCGACGAAACGCACTTTCGCGGTTTCAGGATCGAGATTGCAGCCGCCCAGCAGGAGAAGCATCGATGCAATCAAGAGGAACGCGGCGGAGGGCCTCGCCGACGCACGAATCGCGCACACAATTCTGGACAGCCACATGGTGATACTAATTTTCCTCGAATCGGACGCCCGATTCAATGTTTACTGTTTGGATGCTACAGGATCCTGGTGCTAAGTTCTAGTACCAGGATCGCGCGTGCTACTGGAACCAGGCCAGCAAGCGCCCTGTTTTGTGCAGCAGGTCGTAGGCTGCCCGTTCGGCGGCGGCCCGGCTTCGATAGTACTCCACCCATTTTCGATTCTCTTCCGAACGAGCCTCTTCGAGCTCCTCAACCTTTGCCTTCCCTTCATTGACACGCGCGAGCACCACGCTGACATGCTCGCGGGCGGCTTCGAGATCGAGCGCGGCCACTTCCCGGTAGGCATTTGCGTCCTGGGCCCTGCGCGTGGCATCGGCGGCTTCCAGGGAAACACGGTGCTGCGCCGTTCGCAGGTTCAGCCGCAGCCGTTCCGCTTCGACGCCCGCTTCGGATTGTTCCGCCTTGGCCGCGCCGCCGCTGAACAGCGGCAACTCAAAACTCGCGCCCACCTGGCCATTGTGCCGGTCGAAGCGGTTGTAGTAGTCGTCATAGTTGTTAAATTTGCTGAACATCGAATATTGGCTCACCAGCCGGATTACCGGCCAGTGGACGGCGGCGGCGCTTTTCGCGCGAAACCGGTTGGCCGCCAGATACACCTCCAAACGTTTCACCTCCGCGCTCGATCCCACGGCTTCCGAGGCTGCGGAAGCCGGATCCGTGGGCGCTACGGGCGCGGCGCGTTCCTCCGGGGAAGGCCGCACTTGTTCTCCGGCATCGAGCCCCAGCAGAAAGCCCAACTGGGCCTGTGCGTGGTGAGAAGCGGTATCCGCCTCCCGCAGCCGGTACCGGGCCGCCGCGAGTGAGGCCTGGGCTCGCTTCACATCGAGTGGGATCGCGCGGCCTTCCTTTAACTGCTGCTCGCAGATGGCCACGATGCGCTCCAAGCTGGCAATCTCGGCGTGCAAAGAGCGTTCCACCAGCGCGAGCGCCTCGGCATCCAAAAACTGGCTTGCAATCGCCAGCGCCGCGGCCTCCTGCTTCTCGCGCTCCGTGATCAGGTCGCCCTTGGCGCGTTCGCGCGCCTCGGCGACGCGATATCGCGCCGGAAGGTCGAAGATTGTCATCGATGCCTGTGCGTTGATGAGGCTTGGTCCGGAGCCGCCCACATTCATCGGGAAGCCGCTTGAATAGGCGAGACCGCTCCCCACTCCCAGCTTGAGCGAGAACGGATCCGCCACTCGCTGGCCGCGAAGCACGGATTCCCGATGGTCCAGGCGGGCGAGCAGCACATCCGGGTTTTGCCGCAAGGCAATCCGCACGCATTCCTTGAGGGAGAGCGTTCGCGCGGCCGTGGCGCCGTCCGTTGCCGCTTGTGCGCCGCATGGCAAAACGAGCCAGCTTCCTAGCAGCCATCCGCACAGCGAGAGGACCAACGGCTTTTTTGAAAACCGGCGAGCGAAGGGAGTTTGCGGAAAGGCGATCATGGTCAATAACTCCTCGGCCAGCGGCCTTTCGCGCGCCACGCCGGCGCGAGTGAGAGATTCGGTTTACTCATACCGCAGCGCCTCCGTGGGGTTCAGGCGCGACGCCCGGTTGGCCGGCAAATAGCCGAATACGAGACCGACGGTACAGCTTGTCGCGAATGCCACCAGAATAGAGACCGGCGAGACGGGAATCCGCAGGTCGTCCAGAAAATACCCGGCGCTCACGGGCACCGCCACCCCAATCAGAATGCCAAGCAGCCCGCCCGCAAGACTTAATATCATCGCCTCAATCAGAAACTGCTGGCGAACGGCCGTGCGAGATGCGCCCACCGCCATCCTCACGCCAATTTCACGCGTCCGCTCGGTAACGGTCACCAGCATGATGTTCATGATGCCGATGCCGGAAATCACGAGAGCAATGGCGGATATGAGAATGAGCACCACGGTAAGCACAAGTGCGATGCTCTTCGCCGCCTCCAGAATCGCCGTCAGGTTCTCCACGGCATAGCGTGCGCCAGGCCGATGACGCGATTCGAGAATACTCCGCAACTGGGCCGTGATGGGCACGACATCGTCGGGGGAGGCCACTTGCACGTAGAGCGGATCAATGCGCTCCACGGGCGAGAAATAGCGCAGCACCGTGATGGGGATCAGCGCGGTCTCGCTGCCCAACTCGGAGAGGCCGAATGTTTCCGTCCGTTCCCGAAAGGCCCCAATCACGGTGAACTGGAGCCGGGCGATCTTGAGAATTCGCCCGATCGCCGCCGATGGGGAGCCATACAGCCTCCTGGCAAGGCGCTCCGTCAGCATCACCACTTTGGCTCGCGTGGCCACTTCGTCGGCAGTGAGAAAGCGTCCTGAAACCACCACCAGATTCCGCACGGCCGGGTAGGCGTCGTCGGACCCGATCACGCGCAGATCTTCCTCACGTCCGTCGATGACGATGCTGTCGTAAGTGGTCATGATGCCCGTTGCGGCCACAATCTGTGGCCCCAGTTCGCGGCGCACCGCCTCGACGTCGGCCCATTTCACGAAATCGGCCTGTACATCCGGCGTGGCTCGGCTGCCCGCCTCGTAATATGCGTAAACCAGGTTAGAGCCAATCCCGCGAATCTGCTCCAAGATGTAATCGCGGCCGGTAAGGGAAATGGTGACGACGAGGATGACCGCGGCGTTCCCAATCACCATTCCCAAAGACGTAAGCACCGTCCGCACTTTATTAGCGCGGAGGGCCTGAAAGCTGAAACTGACGATGTCGCGGAGATCCATGAGCGGCCAGGGCTATTTCTTTTCCAGTTTCTCCAGTTTCGCGAACAACTGCTCGACTTCAAACGGGGGCGGGTCCTCGTCGCTCTTCGCGGCTGCCCGGTACTTCGTCAGCAGCGCCCGGGCGGTGGCGGGGCTCCGTTCCGCGCGAATCAGCAGGCTAGCCTCGTCGAAGAGCAGCCGCACGGCCCCTGGCGACGTGGTTTTCGCCCTGGCAAGCGCGCCGTCCGCCTTTGCCGTCATCCCCCGCCGCGTGTAAAACTTTGCGAGATCGATCCAGCGTCCCACGCTCTTCGGGGCGCGTGCCTGCGCTTCCAGATAGAATTTCTCCGCGGCCGCGTAATTTTTCTCCTTTTCGGCAATCTCACCCTGGAAACAGGCATACTCCGACGCATCCAGCGCCTTTACGGTCTCCGCCAGGGCGCGCGCCTTGTCGATGCCGCCGCCCAGAAAACCCGGTGCGGACATGTAGAAGGAAAACAGATCGCTCACGGCCTCGATGTTTCGTGGATCCAGCTTCACCGCCACTTCGAACGAATCTCTGGTCTTTCGGGCTAACCCCAATGCGCTGAACGCATTGGCGCGCTCCGCGCGCATCCCCTGGGAGCGCCCAAGCCAGTTCCGGGCGCTCGAACTCCCGGGACCGATGGCAACCGCGCGTTCGAAAGCGGACTCCGCGTTTTCGAACTGCCCGGTCTGAAAGTACGCCCGGCCGAGCAGCAGCGCGTCCTGGAGAGACGCCGCTCTTCTCCCCGAGAGCAGGCGGATCGCCTCCTGATAGTTCTGGCGCGCGACGGCGTTCGCCGCCTCTTCCGTGACACCCGCGATGGCGCTCACCGCGAGCAATGGCAGCAGTGCGATGATAATAACGAGGGTGTTCGCCCTCGGTTTGGCCAGATCGCTTTTGTAACTACGTGCTCGCATTGCCCGCCTTTCAGTGAGGGATGTCCGCCAGTGCGGATTTCGTTTCACCATATCGCAACGGACCTCGCTTATCGCGCCGTCCAATACGTGAGCGATGACGAAGTCTACTGGTTATAGTAGGATGCAATGAGAGGAAGGGATTCAGAGTTGGAGGTCTTCAAAATGAAATTCAATCGCAGCCTGGTGTTCGCGCTTGCCGCGATGATGCTGCTTTTCACCGGTGTCGCTTCGGCCCAGCTTTCGCGCATCCGCGGCAGAGTGATAGGCGAAGACGGCAAGCCCTTGCAGAATGCGGTCATCAAGATTGAACGCACCGACATGAAGGGCAACTACGACGTCAAGACGAACAAGAAGGGGGAGTACCTCCACGCCGGTATTCCTTTCAGCGGCACCTATAACGTGGTGCTCACCGTCAACGGGCAGGAGCGGGATAAAGTCCAGGGCGTCCGCACCAAGTTTGGCGGGGAAGAGGAGGTCAACTTCAACCTCAAGGAAACGGCCGAAAAGATGAAAGCGGCCCAGGCCGCCGCGCAATCCGGCCAATTGACCGAAGAGCAGACCAGGGGAATGACCAAAGAGCAGAAGGCCGCCATGGAAAAGGCCATGGAAGAGCGCAAGAAGCAAATGGCCAAGAACAAGGAACTCAACGACGCTTTCAATGCAGCGATGGAAGCACGGCAGGCCAAGAACTACGACGTCGCCATCGCGAACTTCGAAAAGGCCTACGCTCTGGATCCTAGCCAGACGGTGATCGTTGAGAATATGGCTGGTGCTTACGCGGAAAAGGCCGATACCGTCAAGGGGGAAGAGCGCACCGCGGCGCTGACCAAGGCTGCTGAACTTTACGCCAAGAGCCTGGAGGCACAGCCGAGCGCGCCGGTGTATAACAACCGGGGGCTGATCCTGGCGAAAATGGGCGACATCGAAGGTGCGAAAGCCGCTCTCAAGCAAGCCGCGCAACTCGACCCCGCCAACGCCGGCATGTATTACTACAACATGGGCGCGGAACTCACCAACCGCGGTGACGCTGCGGGAGCGACCGAAGCCTTCAAAATGGCCACGGAAGCGGATCCCAAGCACGTGAACGCGCAGTTCCAACTTGCCATGAGTCTGATTGGCCAGGCCAAGATGGACGACAAGGGGAACGTCGTTCCGCCTCCGGGAACGCTGGAGGCCTTGAACAAAGTGATTGAACTCGCACCCAACTCCGCGCAGGCGACGGAAGCGAAGGCGATGATCGAAACTCTAAGCGGGTCAGTGGATACGCGCTACACCGCGCCGGGCGCGCAGAAAGCAAAGCCGGCCAAGAGGAAGTAAAGCGCACCCTAACCGGATGCGTTGTTTGCTTGCTCGAATCCCTTCAAGACGAACGGGCGCCCGCATGATTGCGTGGCGCCCGTTTCGCTTCACGCCATGAACGGGAATTTGGGGAATCTGGATTGTTATCTGGGGGGATTGAATGTTCAGGATGCTGCTTTACCTGTTGGCGGCGATCTTCGCGATCACGCTCGTCCGCATTTTCGTCGGCATCATATCCCGCGGCCTGAGCACGTATTTGGGTGCGCCTCGTCCCACTGCTTCGGCGGGCGCGCGGCCCTCGAACGCCCGCTCCGGCGGCCACGCGAAGCAGGGAACGCTGCGCAAAGACTCCCTCACCGGCGTCTACATCGCCGAAGAGATCGCCATCACGAAAGTGATTAACGGGCGCACTCACTATTTCGCCTCCGATGAAAACCTGCGCGAATATCTCAAGCGCGCCCCCAGCGGAGCTTCGCCCTCTTAAGCCTTCCTCTCCGCTCTTTCGGATACGGATCTCCGAATCCATGCATTCCTCGGCATCCGAAGTTATATAATGGCGGAAACCAGCCGGAGCGGGGCGCTCCCCGTGCCGGCAGAGTCGAGGAATCGTTGCCCATGTCGCGAACTTTCTTTAGGCCCGCCCTGTTGCTCACGGCTTCCCTGATTGGCACCTTGTGGCTGGGCGCGCAGCCAAGGCCGCCCGCCGGATATACCGCTCTCTTCAATGGCAAAGACATCCGGAATTTCGATGTTCGCAGCGGTCACGCCAAGTATCGCGTGGAGAATTTCGAACTAATCGGCACCACCGTCGAGGGCAGCCCCAACACCTTCCTCACGCCGAAAAAAGAGTATGGCGACTTCATCCTTGAGTATGAAGTGAAGGTGGATCCGCGCCTGAATTCCGGCGTCCAGATTCGCAGCCACGAGTATTCCGGAGAGACCAAGGCCACCATCTTCAATGGGAAAGAATTCGTGGAGAGAACGTTCCCGAAGGGTCGATTCCACGGCTATCAGGTGGAGATTTCCAGAACGAAGTCGGGCAATTCCGGTGGCATTTACGACGAAGCCCGGCGTGGCTGGCTCTATGAGCCCACCGTCGCGGACAATCCGGAGTGCGCGAAGGCGTTCCGCGATAACGAATGGAATCACTACAAGGTGATCGCCGAAGGCGCCCGCATTCAAACCTTCGTGAACGGGGCCAAGTGTACTGACCTCATCGATTCCGCGGACCTCACCGGCTACATCGGTTTCCAGGTGCATTCCTTCAAAGGCGACTCGCCCGCCGAGGTCCGGTGGCGCAACGTCTTCATCAAGGACAACGGAAAGCATGTCTGGAAGCCTATCTTCGACGGCAAGACCACGAAGGGTTGGATCCATCGTGGAGGATCGAAGTTCACTGTCGCGGACGGCGTGATTCACGGCAAGACCGATCCGGCGGACCCCGCGGCGGGCGTGCTGATTTACGACAAGCCATACAAAGAGATCGTCTCCCGCCTTCAGTTCAAGATCGACTCCGGCAACAGCGGCTACTTCTTCATTGCGAAGAAAGATAATCTCTGGGGATATGAGGCCGAGATTGACGCCACAAAGGGCTCAGGCGGCCTCTATGAGGTGGGCGGCCGCAAGTGGGTGACGCAGCCGGAGGACAATGCCCTCGTCCGGAAGAACGATTGGAGCGAACTTTCCGTGGCCTACGTCGGCGGCCGGGTGGTGATTCATCTGAACGGGCGGAAGACCGTCGATCTTCCCAACGACCCTGGCGTCAGCAAGGAGGGGTATCTCGCGCTCCAGGCTCACGGCAGAATGGAAACCAGCGTCTGGTTTCGAAATATCGAGGTGGCCGAAAAGGTAAAATAGTCCCGGCGCATCGAACGCGGAAGGCGTGGCGCGATTGCACGCATGGTGGAGTTACGGTATCCGGCGAGGGCGTATCTGCTTGTCGCCCTTCTGGGCGCGATGACGCTTGGCTATTCCTTGTCGCGGATCGCGGAGGCGAAGGAGTATCAGGATGCCTACCCCTTCCGTGCGCAGTTTGCCCGGTTGGCGGGCGTCAAGCCGCTCATCGCGGGCGAACGTCAGGTGGGCTACCTGAGTGACCAGGATCCTCGCCGCCAGGCTTATGCGCGTCTCTACTTCCCCACCCAGTACGTGCTTGCGCCCACTCTGCTAGTGCCGCTTGAAGACGCCCGCGGCGCGAAGTTTGTGCTTGGAGACTTCACCCGGCAAGAGGACTACGCCGCCGTCGGCCGCAAGCTCGGGCTGGAACCCGTGAAAGAGTTTCCCATGGGCGTCGTGCTGTACCGGCGCATGGCCGCGCCCGCGCCTGAGAATCCGGCGTCCTTGGTTCCCCGGCACCCCTGACGCTATGGACCTGCTGCCCATATTTCTGGCGATTCTCGCGGGCCTCGTGCCCGTCGCGGCGCTGCTGCCGGGAACGCATTCGACGAACCCGGAAACTCCGCGCCGCTTCGGGTTCCTCCCTGGCGCGCCCGCACTCCTGCTGCTGTGGGTGAGCCTGGCCTTCCCCCTCGGGTCCGGTGTGATCGGGTTAGCCTATTTTGTGCTGCTCCTCACGGGCGTTGATTCCCCCTGGGTCGTCTATGCGGTGGTTGCGTGCTTCTCCGCCTGTGCTTGGTGGGTTCTCTCCCGAGGCCCGAAAGCGGAGATCGCCCCGGCAGATCCTCTTGCCCAGCCCGACGCCGGCCCTGCATTTCCGCTCAACTGGCTTCTCGGTATTCTGGCCGCGGTGTGCATGCTGGCCGTTCTTGCCTCCATGGCCGGGATCCTGGCGAAATCGCCCCACGGGGCGTGGGATTCCTGGGCCATCTGGAGCCTTCGTGGGAAGTTTTTCGCCGCTGGGGATGGGTTCTGGCGCAACGCGGTTGACCCCGGGTTTCACCTATCGCATCCTGAGTACCCGGTGATGTTCTCTTCCTTCCTTGGCTGGAGTTGGCGTCTGGCGGGAGTGGAGAATGCCGCGGTGCCGCAAGCGGTGGCCTATGCCTTTCTTCTCTCGCTCACCGGAATCGTGGGCGCGGGGATCGGCCTGCTGCGCCGTGCGAGTCTGGCCTGGATGTCGATTCCCGTGCTGCTCTCCCCCATTGTGATGATGACCGTGCCGGCATCTCTCTACGCGGACCTCCCCATGGGGACGCTCAGCGCCGCCGCCGCCATGGCCCTTTTGTTGGGAATCGCATCGTCGCTGGATCCGCGATGTTTTGCGCTGGCGGGCATCTTCGCTTCCCTCTGTGCGTGGATGAAGGAAGAGGGGTTGCTGCACCTTGCCGTGTTGGGCGCGGTAGCGCTGGCGTTTGCATGGCTCGAAAGGCGAAGGGATCCGCGATGGTGGCGTCCCGTGGCTGCTTTTGCGGCATGCGCCGCGCCCGCGAGTCTGTTTTTTGCGTGGTTCCGCTTCGCGTTCGTGCCGGATGCAAGCCGTTTCGCCAGCGAGCCCGGACCGCGCGCCGCCGGCGGTAGCCTCACCGGGCGCCTCCTCGATCTCAGCCGCTACGGCGAAATTGCCGATCAGATCTGGCGAATGCTTGCCACCATCGGGGGTTTGCTCACGCACCCTCTTGTATTCCTGGCTGCGGTGTTGCTCTTGCTGGGGATCCACCGCCGGCGGACGAAGAGTTTCGTGTTCCTTGCCGCGTGCGCGACGCTTGCTCTGCTCTGGGCGGGATACCTGGCGTCATTCATGCTCTTGAGCGCACGGCCCGGCACCGTGCTTGCCGCGTCGCTGCATCGTCTTTGGGTGCATACCTGGCCGCTGCTTGTGGTTGTCGTCTTCCTCTTGACCAAGTCGCCGGAAGATCTGGCCATTCCCATCCCCGCCAGGCTCAGCCGGACGGAGCGCAAGGAGGCGAAGGCCGCCCGCGGTCGCTCACGGAAGGGAGAGGTTTAATGCCTGTCAGCAGTGCGAAAGGCGTTCCGCAACTTGCGCGCCGTGAGTTGCTCTTGGCTTTGCTTGCCGCATCCGGCGCGCGAGCGTACGCGCAACAGGCGCAGCCCGATAGCCCGCCCTATATCGAGGGCGGAACCATCATCGTGGCGGCATGTTCGCGAGAGCGCATTGTGATCGCCGCGGATAGCAAGGCGAGTTTCCGCGCGGATGGATTTCAGGACGAAGTCTGCAAGCTTGCCAACCCGGCCTCGAAGTTGATCTACGCTGCATCCGGCCTCGCCGGGGTGGGCGATTGGAGCGCCGCGGACGAAGCGCGCGGCGTCGCGTCGCGCATTGTGGGCGATAACCCCTACCTGAGCGCAAGCACGCTCGGCAGCGTCGCGGAAGCATGGGCCAGGGCCATGGCGGCCAAGATGCGCACGATGCCCTCGTCCGTGTTCGCGCGGGACCGAACCGAATCGCATACCACGGCGCTGTTCGCGGGTCTCGACCGGGCGGATACCGTGAACCTAGTGAAAGCGATCGTGCAGCCGGTCGCGGCCGCCGGGGGCAAAATGGATGCCCGCACCAGTGTCGCCCCGCTGGAGATCCCGGCTTCCGGGACGCGCTATCTGGCCTTCGGGATGCCCGCCATCGCCATGGAGTTCCTGGCGCGGAAAACGCCCCGCGCCAAGGCGGAAGTGGAGCAGTGGCCGCGCTACTTCGCGGGTTCCGCGGATCTCGGCGAATCCATCGCCATCCGCCTTGTGGAACTCACAAGCTATTTCGAGACGCGCCAGGATCTGGTGGGTGGGGCCACCGCCGCCATTCGCATGGACGGCCGGAGCGGTGTTCGCTGGCTGCACCGGCCGCCGGCCTGCCTCCGGTAACTCCGGCAAACTGCCGGATTCTCCTCATTGGGCGCGGGTTGCCCCAGCCCGCCATACACGTTCCCCAACGGCTCAGTTCGAGGCCCGCATCGTCCCGCGGCTACGCATCGGAAGCGCAGGCTTCCAATACGCCGGGCAGCCACGCTTCAAACCACGAGTGAAACTCCGCCATCTTCTGCTGCCGTTCAAAGCTGAGCGGAACCGCCGGAGGAACTGCGATTCGCCGCCGCAACGCCATCGCGGCTTTCACCACGCTGGCATTGGGGAATTCATCGAACCAGTTGCAGAATTCCTGCACGTAGCCGTCCAGCCGGGCCGCACGCGCTTCGTCCGCTCTCTGCATGGAGCCATGGAACGCCAGATACAGCTCGGGCACCGCGCAGGCGATCCCCGAAATGCACCCGATCCCCGGATGCCGCCAGACCTCTCGCAACAAACGGTCCGCTCCGTTCAGCAGATGGAAGGGGCGCGCGGATCGCTTTTCAATCAGCCACTCCATGCGCGATGCCTCGCCGCTCGAATCCTTCACGCCGGCGATGGCGCCCTCCTCCAACAATTGCCAAACCGTATCCAGCGCAATCGGGTTCGTGTAGGCGGGGATGTGGTATGCCAGAATCGGCACCTTAACGCCCACGCGGCGGGCCACCTCGCGATAGAAGGTCTTGAGTTCCTCCTGCCCGTAACGGAAGTAATAAGGCGGCATCACCAGCAATCCGTCGCAGCCGATCTGCACGGCGTGCTGGGCGAGTTCCACGGTTCCTTCCAGCGTGGAGTGCGTCACCCCCGCGATCACGGGCAACGCGGCCCGCTTTCGGGCGAATTCCAGGATCTTGATTCGTTCCGGCAGATCGAAATGCACCATATCCCCGGTGCTGCCTAGCACGACGATTCCGGAGAGCGGGTACTTGCAAAGGAAATCGACGGATTCCAGGAACCCGGCCAGATTGGGCTCGTAGCTGTCGGCCCGGAGCGGGGTAACCGACGCGGCCATTACGCCTTCAAAGAGAGACACAGACACCTCGGGGCAAACCGAAATTTCAGCATATCGAAGAATCGCCCGGCCGGATATCCATTTTGACCGTATCCGAACCAACAAGCCGGCAGCCGGCGTCGGAAACCCGCCTCGCTACAGTTTCAAGAAACTTCGCAGGCGTTTCGTCTGCACGCGGCTCACCGGCACCACGGTCTGGGCCTTGTCGTCCATCCGGAGCTGGTAGCTCGATTTGAACCACGGAATCACTTCCCGAATGTGGTTCACGTTCACCAGATAAGAGCGATGCACCCGCCAGAAAAGATCCTGGTCGAGGCTGGATTGCAGGTCTTCGAGGGTCCGGAAATTGCATGTTCCTTCCACGTTGGAGCAAACCACCGTGATGAGGCCGTCGTCGATGGTGGCGAAGACGATTTCCTGTTCATCGACGATGAAATTCCGGTTCTGCGCCTTCACCATCAGCTTGTTGTTGCGCGGTCCCGCGAAACGTGGCGTGGCGTCCGTTGGTTCCGGGGGATGGAGTTTCGCTTTCTCGGCGAGTTGGCGCCGGGCCCGCTCCATCGTCACATCCAGCCGTTCTTTCTCGATCGGTTTTAGGAGATAGTCGAACGCTTCCTCACGAAACGCTTCCACCGCATACTGCTCGTAGGCCGTCGTGAGGATAAACGCGGGCGCCGGAATCCGCTTTTCCCGCAGCCGGCGAATCACATTCAACCCATCGAAACCGGGCATCTGCACATCGAGGAACACCAGATCGGGTTCAAAGTCCTCGATCAGTTGCAAGGCTTCCACGCCGTTGCCCGCGAACCCCAGGATTTCCACGTCGCGGAACTCTCTCAGCAGGTACGAAAGTTCTTCCCGAGCCAACTCTTCGTCGTCGACGATCAACGTTGAGATTGCCCCCAAGTTGCCCCCTTTCAAGGAGCGCGGAGAAGCCGCCCCTCAAGCACAATGGTAAACTACGTCATTGGCCTCCGCTTCCAACCTTTGGCGTTGAGGCTGAGGAGAGGTCCATTGCAAAGTAATCAAACCCCGACGATCGCGCCAGCGGAAGGAAAACTGGGCGTTCTGATCCCAGGTATGGGCGCGGTCACCACCACCTTTATCGCGGGTGTCGCCGCTATCCGGAAAGGGCTCGGAAACCCCATCGGGTCGCTGACCCAGATGGGGACCATTCGGCTCGGCAAACGTACCGACAACCGGAGCCCCAAGATCAAGGAATTTGTCCCTCTCGCGGGCCTGGATGATCTGGTCTTCGGCGGATGGGACATTTTTCCGGACAACATGTATGAAGCGTCCGTGAAAGCGGATGTGCTGACTCCGCAGACGCTCGCCCCCATAAAGGACGAACTCGCCGCCATCCAGCCGATGAGCGCGGTCTTCGACAAGAACTATGTGAAGCTGATTGACGGCCCCAACGTCAAGCGGGGCGCCACGCTCATGGACAAGGCCGAAATGCTGATGGAGGATATCCGTCAGTTCAAGGAACGCAACAACTGCTCCCGCCTCGTCATGATCTGGTGCGGCTCCACGGAGGTTTTCCATTCGAAGATTCACGTGCATGAAACGATGGAGGCCTTCGAAGCCGGTTTGCGGAACAACGATCCCGCGATCGCCCCCAGCCAGGTCTATGCGTATGCCGCCCTCAAGCTGGGCGTCCCCTTCATCAACGGCGCGCCCAACCTCACCACGGATGTGCCCGCTCTATCCGGCTTCGCACGCGAGAGCGGCATCCCCATCGCGGGCAAGGACTTTAAGACCGGCCAGACCTTCATGAAGACCCTGCTCGCCCCGGGCCTGAAATCCCGCATGCTGGGCGTTTCCGGCTGGTTCTCCACCAATATCCTGGGCAACCGCGACGGCGAAGTTCTTCACGACCCCGGCAGCTTCAAGACCAAGGAAGAAACCAAGCTCTCGGTGCTCGACACCATTTTCCAGCCGCACCTTTACCCGGAGCTGTACAAGGATCTCTACCATGCCGTGCGGATCAATTACTATCCTCCCCGCGGCGACGCGAAAGAAGGCTGGGACAACATCGACATCTTCGGCTGGCTGAATTACCCGATGCAGATCAAGGTGAACTTCCTCTGCCGCGATTCGATTCTCGCCGCTCCGCTGGTGCTCGATCTGGTGCTGTTCACCGATCTTGCGCAGCGTTCCGGAATGCGCGGCATTCAGGAATGGCTCTCGTTCTACTTCAAGGGGCCGATGACGGCGCCCGGCCTCTATCCGGAGCACGACATCTTTATCCAGTTGATGAAGCTCAAGAACACCCTGCGCTGGATGATGGGCGAAAATCTCATCACGCACCTCGGGCTCGAATACTACGATTAGGCATGGACGGGCGGGCGCGCCTGGCGTCCGCCCTCCATCGTACTCATGAGAATCCTCATCATCGGCGGCAACCTCTTCATCGGGCGGCTGCTCCTCGGCGAATTATTAGAGCAGGGCCACGAGCTGAGCGTCCTGCATCGCGGCGAGAATCACACCTTCGGCCCCCACGTTCAGAACCTGCAAGCCGATCGGAACGACCCCGCGGCCGTGAAGGCGGCTATCGGCGGCACGCGCTTCGATGTTGTGTTCGATAACGTCTACGATTGGGAACGTGGCACCACGGCGGAGCAGGTGCGCGGGTGCGCGCTCGCCGCGCAGCCGGACCGCCTCCACCGCTACGTCTTCATGTCCAGCGTTGCGGCCTACTACGAGGGGCTGGAGCATGAGGAGAGCGACAAGCTTGCCCCAGCCGATTGCCCGGATGTCTATGCCCGCAACAAAGCGTCGAGCGAGCGCGCGCTCTTTAAGCTTCACCAGCAGCGCGGCCTTCCCCTGGTGACGTTCCGCCCGCCCTATGTGTACGGGCCGGGGAATCCTTTTTACCGGGAGGCGTTCTTCTGGGACCGCCTGCTTCTTGGCCGCCCGATTATCGTTCCGGGCGACGGTGGACGCCTGATGCAGTTCGTTCACGTTCAGGATCTGGTGACCTGCTGTGTCCGTTCGCTTGAAGAGCCTTCCGCCGTAGGGGAGGCGTTCAACGTGGCGCACGCGGAACCGGTAACGCAGCTTGAGGTCGTCGAGGCGCTGGCGGCCGCGGCCGGAGAGACCCCTGAGGTCGTCTTCGTCCCCAGGGATCTGATCGAGCGCGAGGGTGGTAACCAGATGCGGGAACCACTCTATTTCGGCACGTACTTCGACATGCCGCCCATCACAACGAAGATCGAAAAAGCCCGCGAGCGGCTGCATTTTGAGCCGCTCGGTTTTGCCGAAGGCCTTGGGCAAACCTTCGACGCTTACCTCGAATCGGGAATGCGCCGCACGGAGATCGATTTCGGCTTCGAAGACCGGCTGATCGCGCTTGCCGGAAAGTCCAATTAGAATCGTCTCACGCGCAGCTTTCGGAACCAGGTCTCCTGGCCGTCGTGGTTTTGCACCGCCACCCGCATGGGCTGTTTCCGGGTGATTCCCGCGATGCTGCGATAATTGCTGCGCGCCACGGCCTGCTCGAGTTCCGCTGAGTCCAGATCGTAGTGCAGAATCCGTACCCCGTTCATCCAGTGCTCCACGCTCGGGCCGTCCACGACGATGCAGCTTTCGTTCCATTCCCCGGACGGCCGTCCTTCAATCGAAGTGGGCGCGAAGATATCGTAGAGCGCGCCGTTGCTGTGGATCGGGTCCACCAGGCTTCCGTCGAAATGCCCGTCGTCGGAAATCTGCATCTCCAGTCCGGCTGCCTTCCACGTGCGCATGTAGTGGTCGTAGGCCAGGAGATGCAGGAAGGGTCCGGTGAAGTGCGCTACGCCGGCGGCGAGAAGCCCGAGGATCAGGCCTCGCACGAGGTCCAGCTTCAGAAAACCGCGCCGAAGAAATAGCAGCAGCAATCCCAGAAGGATCCCTCCCGCCATCGCCAGTTCCGCATTCCGAACTCTTGCCGGAAGGGTCATCTGTCCGCGCCACTGGTCCTCGCGAACGTTGTAGATGATGCCGGAATTCCCTCCGCGTGCCAACTTCCACTCCGCGCAGAAGGCGAAGTTGTCAAACGCCTCCCGCGTGATAATATCGGCCCCCCAGGGGCCGCCCGGCAAAGTGCGCAGCAGCCCGTTTTCCACTCGCCAGAAGCGGTTGTCGATTTCCTTGTCGTGCAGAAAGCGCCATGCACCAAGTCCGTGCCCGTCGAAAAGGGGCTGCCATGCGGGCGAATCATCGAAGAACGCGGCATCGCGGCGATGGGGCGGGCCCTGGGCGAAGAGGCCTGAGGAAAGCGCAAGGAGAAGGGTGAGCGCGGCCAGAGAGAGGCACGACCGAAAACGGGGTATTCGCATGACAGTGGAAATCCGGCTGAGTTTTCGTTTTCGACTATATCGAAATCCCGGGGAAGAATCGCGCAGGTCCGTCGCGGAGACGATTGGGTTCCTCGGGGACCCCGAAAGCGGCGCGCATATAATGGCGGGCATGAAGACGCTCCTGTTTGCGCTCCTGCTCGCATCGCCGCTTCTGCCGGCCCAGCCGGTCGCTCCTGCTCCGGCGGACGAAGCGGCATTCCATCGGATGCTCGAAGCCCGCGAAGATATCCACGCGCGGATCTTGAAAGAGGCGCGGGAAATTACGGAGAATGCCGCCGCCGAACTCGCCTCTCCCGCCCGCTGGGAAAGTGTGCGCGCGCGCAGGCTTCAGGAAATGCGGGATATGCTCGGCCTTCTGCCCTGGCCCGCCCGGACGCCGCTCAACGTGAAGGTCACGGGCATCCTCGACAAGGGCGATTACACGATCGAGAAAATTGCCTTTGAGAGCATGCCCCGCATCTATGTCACGGGAAATCTCTATCTACCCAAGAGCCGTACGAAGCCCCTCCCGGCGGTCATCTACGTGTGCGGTCACGCTTATTCCCCTCACGGCGACAAGACCGCCTATCAGCGCCACGGTATTTCCCTGGCCAGGAACGGCTACGCCGCGTTCATTCTCGATTCGATACAGATCGCGGAGACCTTCGCGCTGCACCACGGCGTTTTCAACCAGGAGATGTGGGATTGGTATTCGCGCGGCTATACGCCCGCCGGGGTGGAAGTCTGGAACGCCATGCGCGCGCTCGATTACCTGGAGACCCGTCCGGAAATCGACGCCGGCCGCTTCGCCATCACCGGGCGTTCCGGCGGCGCGGCGATGAGCTGGTTCACCGCCGCCGTGGACCCTCGCATTCGGGTGGCGATTCCCGTCATGGGCATCAGCACGAACGCCGCCAACGTCGAAGCGGGCACGCAGTTGGGCCACTGCGACTGCATGTTCTGCATCAACTTCTACAAGCAGGATATGCTCCACCAGGGCGGGCTGATCGCCCCGCGTCCGCTGCTGATGGTGCACGGCGTGAAAGACACCCTGTTCCCCGTGAAAGGTTACACCGAGTTCGAGCGCGTAGTGGGCAATCTCTACCAGGGATACGGGCGGCAGGATCACTTCAAGAACATCGTCGTCGATACCGCCCACGCGGATTCCGACTTTCTTCGGGAGCAGGCGATCCACTGGCTGGACAAACACTTGATGGGCATACCGCCCCGCCGGCTGGACATGGACTATAGCAACGCGCCGCCGGAGGAACTTTCCGTTTTCGGCGGTGCGCCGCCGGCGGATGCGCAAAACTTCCGCATTCACGAAACCTTCACCAGCCACGGGCCTCTCGGACAATTCGAAAGCCCGGCGGCTTGGAAAGAGCGGAGTTCGGCTCTGCTCGCCACTCTGCGGAGCCTGCTGCCCCCAACGAAAGATTCCTTCGTGCCGAAAACCGATCTGCGAAAGCCCTCGAAGGCGGCCGGTAAGTTGCCGGCCATCCTCTACATCGCCTCCAACGGCGAGGACGAGCGTTACCAGGCGCGCCTCCTGCGCGGTGCCGAGTCTCGCGGTGAGACGGTGCGCATGGTGGTATGGCCGCGCGGCATCGGGGAGATTCCCTTCAGCCGCGATACGGAACGCAACTTCCTGCGGGATGCCATGCTGATTGGCGAAACGCTCGATTCGCTGCGCCTGCGCGACGTTCGGGCCGCGCTCGGGGCTCTGAAAGCCATGCCCGAAGTGGACGCCGCGCGTATCACCGTCGTGGGCCGCGGAGTCTCCGGCATCCTCGGGCTCTATGCCGCAATCCTCGACCCCGCCGTGCTCCAGGTCCTGCTGCTCGATCCGCCCGAGAGCCACCGCGAGGGGCCCGTCTTCCTGAACATCTTACGGCATACGGATCTTCCGGAAGCCGCCGCCCTGCTGGCACCCCGCCGCCTGCTCTTTTACGGGCACATGCCACCCGCCTACTCACACACGGAGCGCCTCTTCCGTTTGCAGGGGGCCGCGGACCGCATCTCCGTGGCAATGAACATCGGGTACGTCGCGGAGGGGAACTACGGTTACGGGATGGCCTCCGGCGATTGACTCCCGATAGACTGCTAGGAAAGCACGGATCATCGAAGGAGCCAACAGAACATGGAGAAGTTCCAGAACCTCATTGCCGGTGAGTGGACGGATTCCGGCGAGTTTCAAGCGAACCGGAATCCCTCCGATCTTGACGACGTGGTGGGGGAGTATGCGCGTGCCGACGCCGCCGCCGCGCAGACTGCAATCGAAGCGGCGGCCGACGCCTTCCCCGCCTGGTCCGTTTCTTCCATCCAGCAGCGGGCCGATATCCTCGACAAGGTCGGCACGGCCATCCTCGCCCGCAAGGAGGAGCTTGGCCGCTTGCTCGCTCGCGAGGAAGGGAAGACTCTACCTGAGGCGATCGGAGAAGCGGGCCGGGCCGGCCAGATATTCAAATTCTTCGCGGGAGAGGCCCTGCGCCTTCATGGCGAGAAAATTTCCTCCGTGCGGCCAGGCGTTGACGTGGAAATCACGCGGGACCCGGTGGGGGTAGTGGGCATCATCACTCCCTGGAATTTCCCGATTGCGATTCCCGCCTGGAAGATCGCCCCCGCGCTCGCCTTCGGCAATTGTGTCGTTTTCAAGCCGGCCGATCTCGTGCCGGGTTGTGCTTGGGCGATCGCCGACCTGCTGCACCAGGCCGGCATCCCGAAAGGCGTGTTCAATCTCGTGATGGGTCGCGGCTCCGTGGTGGGAGAAGCTATCGTCGCCTCCCGTAAGATTGACGCGATCTCCTTCACCGGTTCCGTGGCGACGGGCCGCAAGATTGCCGTTCGCTGCGCCGAAATGGGCCGGAAACTGCAACTGGAGATGGGCGGAAAGAATCCGCTGCTCGTGCTTGACGATGCGGACCTCAGCGTGGCTGTAAACGCCGCGATCAACGGAGCCTATTTCTCCACCGGCCAGCGATGCACCGCGTCCAGCCGCCTCATTGTCACGGAGGGCATTCACGACGCCTTCGTGGCGGCAATGAAGGAGGCCACCACGCGGTTGGTCGTGGGCGATGCGCTGAAACCGGAAACGCAAATCGGCCCTGTCGTCGACGATTCCCAGTTGCGCCAGGACCTCTTCTATACGGATCTTGCAAAACGGGAGAGTGCGGAAGTGGTCGGCGGACGCTTGCTGTCGAGAGAGACGAAGGGCTTTTACCTGGAGCCTGCGCTGTTCCTGAACACAAACAACGGCATGCGCATCAACCGGGAAGAAATTTTCGGGCCAAGTGCCAGCGTCATCCGGGTGAAAGATTACGACGAAGCACTGGCCGTAGCCAACGACACCGAGTTTGGTCTTTGCGCCGGAATCTGCACCCAGTCCCTCCGGCACGCCAGCCATTTCCAACGTCACGCCGAGGCGGGCATGGTGATGGTGAACCTGCCAACCGCGGGCGTGGACTACCATGTTCCCTTTGGCGGCAGGAAGGCGTCCAGCTACGGACCTCGTGAGCAAGGCAGTTTCGCGCGAGAGTTCTATACGACGGTGAAAACAACTTACATTGCGCCTTAGAGCAGGCGCATTCCGGTCGCTTGCTTACATTGCGCCTTAGAGCAGGCGCATTCCGGTTCCTTGCTTACATTGCGCCTTAGAGTAGGCGCATTCCCAATCCGAATTACGCGCGCTCGCTCGCTTCGTCGGAAACGGCGCGGATGCCGGCCGAGGCCAGAACCCGGCGTGCCCTTGCGTAATCTTCGCGGCTCACCAGAATGATGGCTGCTTCCGCAACCGGGCGTCCCGCGCGAAACGATGCGGACTCGCGGTCAATTCGAATGCAGGAGAGGCCGGAATCGCGCATCAGGTCTTCAATTTGCCGCGCTTCGATTTCGGAAGCGCAGTGGGCAAGAATCGGGTGGGAACTGGGAACGGTCGGGAAGCGGTCTGCGAGAGGGGCCATCAGGATGCTGGACCTCCTCTTTCTTCGATGTTGCGTCCGGCGTGTGCGTTTCGCGAAAAGCGGCGTCCGTCGTGGGCGTGCTGTCGCATACACTGGTTCTCAACACAATATTACTCGGAGGAGCGAACGGCATGCCGCATGATCTGTCCCGTGTCCACAGACCCATAGGCACCCTGTTTCCGGAATCGGTATCGGAGGAGTCCTGCAAGCTGTCAGAGGAACAGCTCGAGCATTTCCGCGAGCAAGGGTACGTGGTGGGAATCCGCCTCTGCGAGGGTCGGCAGGTGGACGCCCTGCGGGAGGCGCTTGCGCGCTTGGCCGACACCGCTCATCCCGGTCATGGGCTTTTCCATGAGTATCACTCGAACGAATCCACCAATCCAGACACCGTCCTGTTCCACGCGCTCGGCGCATGGCGTATTGAGGAAGCCTTCCACGATCTACTGTGGAATCCTGCTTTTTTGATTCCAGCGTCTCAAATCCTGGGTGGATCTGTTCGCTTTTGGCACGATCAGTTATTTTCGAAGCCCGCGAAGCATGGCGGCGTCGTGGCTTGGCATCAGGATTACTCATATTGGACCCGAACCGTTCCCGTCGCCCACCTCACCTGCTGGCTCGCACTCGACGACAGCACCGTAGAGAACGGCTGCCTGCAATACGTGCCGGGCAGCCATCGCTGGAACCTGCTCCCCATCACCGGGTTGGCCGGGAACATGGAGGAGATCATGACCGTGCTTAGCGACGAGCAGAAGGCGGCATTCCGCCCTGTGCCGATTGAATTGAAGAAAGGCGAGTGCGCAATCCATCACTCCCTTCTCGTGCACGGCTCCTATGAGAACCGCTCGAACCGGCCTCGCAGGGCTACTGTAATCAATGTTTTCCGTGATGGCGTGCAGTCCGCGAGAGACGACGAACCCCTGGAGGGAGTGCCCCCGATACCGGCCGGCGAGGCGATGAGAGGGCAGTTCTTCCCCTTGCTTTACGAAACGAACCGCTAGCTTTGCGAAACGAACCGCTGGCTGGAAGTGGGCTTTCGCCGCCATACGAAAAGTACTTGCCCGAGGAGCGATACCCGCTTCGTGTACTGCACGCCCGCCCTTCGGAAATGATACAACTGGATAAAACTCAAAATTGACCCCATTCTCTACTTCACTGGCCGGATTTCGGGTGTGAATTGACCTTCGTTGCGGAAAACCGGGAATCTGCGACATCTCTACGGGTGAGCATCCGCAAAGTATTAAAACCGTTAGCCTTATTTGCTGTCGCAGGGTGCCGGGCAAGACATTGCGCTTCTACCGCCAGCCGAGGTCGTGCGCATCGAGAGGATCGCGACTCATGGTACAGGAGTACTGGGTCGTAACATTATGCGCTTCTTTTCATATTTCGAGCTTATCTAGGGGAATCAACTGGCATACTGGTTATGCGGAGAGATCGGGATGAAGGTCAGCACCTTTTACGACCTCGGACTTCCTAGTATCGGCCACATTTCCTTGAAGGAGATGTCCGAGCACCGGAACCCCATGGTCGTGGCGATCGCCAAGTTTCTTGAGCTAAAGGGCAAGTACCTGCCGGAAGACCGCTTCGACGTAAAGCTGCTGCTACACTTGGCGGGCTTTGTCGAGCCGATGGGCGGCGGCAAACGCTACGATTTCACCAAGATTCGCATCGGGCTCGGCGGAGGCTCTCCGAGCTTCCGGCCAACGCAGCAGGGTACCACCAGCAGCACTCAGAACAATCCGTGGCAGATCGCGTTCCTGCGCGAGCGCTCCCGCGCGGTGGAAGCGATTGCCGTGAAGCGTCTGGGTATGTCGGAAGGCAAGCGGGCGCTGCCTCAAATGCTGAGTCAGAACCACATCTTTTCGTTGGATTAACGCACCCGCCGGTTGCGCGGCTGCCCTGCTTCGCTGAATGCTCCCCAACAACCCAGGCTCGCGGTTCGTTGCCGTCGCATTCGGCTGGCCACGCTAACGTTTCGGGGCGGAAGCCTCGAGGAAGGCTCGGAAGCGCTCCGGGCTGTAGCCGGTGTTCGTCCCGAGGGTGGCCACTCGCTGGGAACGCAACAGTCCGCCCTTCCCGTCAAGAACGAAGAAATGGGGGAATCCACGCACGGGCGGATACTTCGAGAGGGCTTCCGCATTCTGATTCTCGTCGCTGAAGTTCACCTTCACTAAGAGGAAGTTCTTCCGCCTCAGTTCCGTGATCGCCGGTTGTTCTTCAAAAAAACGGTCCAGAATCTTGCAGTACGGGCACCACGTTCCGCCTACTTCGAGCAGTACGTGCTTCCCTTCGCGGTTCGCCGCAGTCACGGCGGCCCGAATATCCGCGGCAGCGTCGCGGCGAGGGTCAAATTGGAGCACCTCGCCGGATCCTCCGGTGGGAGTGCGAACTCCCACGCCGGGTGCCCCCAGGGTCTGCCCGCGCACCGCCTCCGGTACGCGTTCGAAATCGTCTTCACCCAGCACCACCACGCCGCCGGACGTCTCGGCCCGCTTTTCAGATGGCTGTGGCGTGGCGACGGGCGGCAGGCTCATTGCCACGCACACGATGGCCGCCATCGCGCGCCAGTTTCGGCCGATTGTCGGGATGACCGGCATGACTTCTCCAGTGTAGGGCGACACTAGCCGGATCCGAGCCAATCCCTGGGACTGCTTGCCGAATTCCGGCGTGGTACGCCCGCGGTTTGTCCCTGGTTTGCCCCGGTATCCGTCGGCCCCCCGGTATTCGTATGCCGAGCGCTTCGGTCGCTCGCCCCTCAGCCCCTGGCAACTCCGACGACCGCGTGAACCAGAAGCATCAGCATCCCCAATGGAATCAGGTAATGCCAGCCGAAGTTCATCAGTTGATCGTAACGGAGGCGGGGAAAGGTGCCGCGAATCCAGATCATGGAATAGATCAGCAGGCTGAGCTTGAAGAAGAACCAGAAGGGTCCGGCGAGCGATGCGGCCACCGGCGGCACCAGGAACAGCGCCGCGCACACAATCAGAAAAAGACCCACCGCGAGCAGCACGAATCGTTGATGCAATAGCTTTAGCCTTCGCACGAGATACAGCGAACCGATCCCGGAGACTCCAAATACCGTAACCGGGACTCCTACATTCAGGGGGCCTTCAAGAAACGCCACGCTGGCGAAGGGGCGCAGCCATCCGCCGAAGAACAGCGTCACCGCCACCCCGGCGACGACGCACATCGCGGCGTATTCGGCGAGGAAGAAGAGCGCCCAGCGAAAGCCGCTGTACTCGGTCATATATCCGGCGACGAGTTCGGATTCCGCTTCCGGGAGGTCAAACGGCGCGCGGTTCGTTTCCGCGGTGGAGGCAATGAAATAGATCATGAAAGAGACGATCATCAGGCCGTAGTTGTCGAATACGCCCCACAACTGCTGTTGCTGCTGCCTCTCGACCGCGGCCACCATGCTGAGAGACCCCGCAGCCATGACGCCGCCAAGCAGCCCGAGCGCCAGAGCTACTTCGTAGCTCACAAGCTGGGCGGCGCTGCGGAGCGACCCGAGCAGGGAATAGTGCGAATTCGAGCTCCACCCGCCCAGGATGACGCCGATAATTCCCACGGAAGACATCGCGGCAACGGCGAGAACGCCCACATTCACATCGGCCACCACGATCCCCGCCCCAAAGGGAATGAACCCCAGCGCGGCCAGCGCCGTGATGGCGGCGATCACGGGTGCAATCCAGAAGATCCGCCTGTCGGCCTCGTCCGGGATGGTGTCTTCCTTGAGCAGAAGTTTGAGCGCGTCGGCGATGGGCTGCAGAAATCCGTGCGGGCCGGTGCGCATCGGGCCGAGCCGCGTCTGCATATCGGCGAGCACCTTGCGCTCCACCAGCACCAGGTACCCCGCCACCAGCGGGAAGAGCGCGATGATTGCGGCACCGGTGAGCAGCGGCACGAAGTAGGGATGCGCCATGATTTCACCCATCGAGATTCTCCTAACGCAATATCGACATTCCGGCCAGTCGCAAGAAGGGTTCGGCAAACAGACCCAGGCCGATTGTCCCGATCCCGGCGGCGACAATCGCCACGCGCAGCCCCGTGCTCGGGATCAGGTTCAGCCCGCTGGCGGGCGCGTCCAGGAACATCGCGCGCACCACACGGAAATAGTAGTAAATGGCAACCGCGACATACAGAACGCCGATCAGGGCCAGCACGTAATGCCCGGTCTCAATCAGCGCAAGGAAGATGAAATACTTCGCGATGAAGCCGGCCGTAGGCGGAATTCCCGCGAGAGAAACCAGGAACACAAGCATCATCACCGAAGCGGGCCCGTTGCGCCGCATCAGGCCATGCAGTTCTTCCATGGATTCCCCGCGAACGTCCTGCTGGCGCAGCCCGATCAGCACCAGAAACGCGCCGAAGTTCATGAAGCTGTAGACGAAGGCGTAGATCACCACGCCCATGATGCCCGTCTCATTCCCGGCCACGAGGCCGAGCAGCATATACCCCGCGTGTGCAACGGCGCTATAGGCGAGCATGCGCTTGATATTGTCCTGGCTCAGGGCGCCCAGGTTGCCCACCGTAATTGTGAGCACGGCAACCACGGCCAGCATCGGCTCCCACATGTCCCTCGAACCGGCCAGCGGACCTTCAAAGAGGCGAAGCAGAAGGGCGATCGCGGCCGCTTTTGAGCCCACGGCGAGATAGGCGGTCACGGGTGTCGGCGCGCCCTCGTAAACGTCCGGCGCCCACATGTGGAACGGCGCGACGGCCAGCTTGAACAGCACGCCCACCGTCGTCGTGATAATCGCAATCAGAAGGATCGGATCGTCGAGGGGCCGGCTTGCCAGTGCGGCTGTAATCCCGGCCAGATGCGTCGATCCCGTTAAGCCATAGAGGAGCGAAAATCCGTAAGCCAGAAAGGCGCTCGAAAACGAACCGAGAATGAAGTACTTGATGGCCGCTTCGTTCGATCGCTTGTCGCGGGCGAGAAAACCCACCAGTACGTAGAACGTGATGGTCATCAGTTCCACGCCGATAAACAGGCTCACGAGTTCGGTGGCCGACGCAAGGAAAAACATCCCGCACTGCGCCATCAGCAGTAGGCCGTAGTATTCTCCGTGGTTCTCCCGCTCTTCTTCGAGATAGCGATAGCTAACCAGGGCCGCCAGCAGCGCCGCCACCAGGAACATGACATTGAAAAAGATGGAGAAACCATCAATCGAAAGCAGCCCCTTGAAAGCGGAAACCGACGAGATGCCCGAAGATTTCAGATACGCAAACTGACGGTAGAGAGCCACGCCGACGAAAGCCTCGGTGACGATCACAAACCACACGAGGTAGCGCTTCTCCCGCGCCGACGGGAAGAGCCAGAAATCGAAGAGAAAAATCGCGCACCCGAACAGCCCCATCAGCAGAGCCGGCAGGATCGCGAAGTGGTCAAGGCTGGTATAAAACTCGCTCATCGCTGTGCGGCCTCCACTGGTTTCTCCGCGGGGATGCCCTGGTAGTAGCCGGGGCGCACGCGCTCCACAATCCGCGCGACCGGCTTTTCGAGGAGTTCAAAATACGGCTTCGGATAAATGCCGATCCACAGCGCCCAGGCAATCAGCGGCACAAAGATGGCCATCTCGCGCAGGTTGAGATCCGGCAGGCCGAGATTCTTGATGTTGGTTACCTGACCGAGCATGGTGCGCTGGAAAAGCCAGAGCAGGTATGCCGCGCCCAGAATGACGCCGATCACCGCCACGGCGGCCCAGAGCGGATTGCTCTCAAAAGCGCCCTGCAGAATCGTGAACTCTCCCACGAACCCGTTAAGCATCGGTAGCCCGGCAGAGCTGAGCATGGCGATTGCGAAGACGGTGGCAAACTTCGGCATCACGTGCGCGAGGCCGCCGTATTCGCCGATCTCCCGCGTGTGCCGCCGCTCATAGATCACTCCTACGATCAGGAAAAGCATTCCTGTCGAGATGCCGTGATTGATTTGCTGGATGACGCTGCCGGCTATCCCATTCGGGTTGAGCGCGAAGATGCCCAAAGTGCAGAATCCGAGATGGCTGACGGAGGAATACGCCACCAGCTTCTTCCAGTCTTTCTGAACAAGGCTCACGAGCGCGCCATAGAGGATACCGATCAGAGAGAGCGTCACCAGAGCGCGAACGATCATCACGCTGCCGGAAGCATCGGGCAAGAGCGGCAGCGAGAATCGCAGGAAGCCATACGTGCCCATCTTGAGCAGGACCGCCGCCAGCAGCACGGAGCCGGCCGTGGGAGCTTCGGTATGCGCGTCCGGCAGCCAGGTGTGGAAAGGGAACATCGGCACCTTGATTGCGAAGCCGATGAAGAGCAGCCAGAACACCCACTGCTGCGTCGAGACGGGCATGCTCGTTCGGAGCAGTTCCTGAATGTTGAATGTGTAGACGCCGAACTGCTCCTGGTGCGCGAAGTAGAGCACCAGCATCGCCACTAGCATCAGCACGCTTCCGGTGAGCGTATAGAGGAAAAACTTGATGGCGGCATAGAGCTTGCGCGGCCCGCCCCAGACGCCGATGAGGAAATACATCGGTACCAGCACCACTTCCCAGAACACGTAGAAGAGGAAGAAATCGAGAGCGAGAAACACGCCGAGCATTCCCGTCTCGAGCAGCAGCAGCATCGAGTAGTACGACTTCAGCCGGTCCTCGACGGCGCTCCAGGAGCAGAGAATCGCGAGGAAGCTCATCACCGTCGTGAGCATCACCAGCAGCAGGCTGATGCCATCGAGGCCGAGCATATAGCGAACGCCCAGGAACGGAATCCAGTTGAGATCTTCCGTGAACTGGAAGCCGGGCAGCGACTTGTCAAAATGGAGCGCCAGCGGCACGGAGACAAGAAAGCTGAGCAGCCCGGCAGCATTGGCCCAGAGCCGGATGAGCTTCTTGTTCCCCGATGGCAATAAGAGCAGTACCAGCATGCCGGCCAGCGGCGTAAGCAGAACCAGAGAAAGCAAGGGGATCGGCATGGCGTTAGTTCCCCCTCCCGTAAATCCCGAACAGGATGATCATGCCAATGACGATCGCCAAAGCATAACTCTGCACGGAGCCGCTTTGCGCGAGCCGCACGGGAATGGAGGCGATCCGTGTCGCGAAGGCCGTAAGGCGGACAACGCCGTCCACCACGTAGGTGTCCAGCCAGATGGAAACCGCGGAGGTTGCTTTCGTGAGCCATCCCGCTCCGTTCACCCCGCCGTCCACCACCTCGCGGTCGGTGCGCGCCAGCAGCCGGCCTCCGCCGAGCGCGAGCCCGCGTACAAACATGGCGTCATAGATCTCATCGAAATACCACTTGTTCAAGAGAATCTTGTAGAACGCGCCCGCCCTCTCCCGCAGGCTCTCCGCGCGTTCCGGATGCAGCAGATAGATCCACCGCGCGAGCAGAATTCCGCCTACCGCGAGGGCCGTGCTCAGGGCCATCAGCGTCCATTCCTCCGCTTCGTGGCCGGCGGATTCCGCCGCGTGGACAAGCGCTTCCGTGCGAATCGCCGCCATCGCGGGGCCGGTGACGGGCTCCAGCCAGTGCTCAAAGGTCCTGAAGAGATCGGGCATAAAGTGCCACACCTTGGGCACGGCCAGCCAGCCCACCAGGGCGCTCCCGGCGGCGAGCACGGTGAGAGGAATGGTCATCGTCGCGGGCGATTCGTGGACGTGCTCCAGCGTCCTCTCGTCCATGTGAGGCTTCCCGTAGAACGTGAGGAACATCATGCGCCACATATAGAAGGCGGTCATCGCGGCCGTGGCAAGGCCCACCACGTAAAGCGCCTTGGAGCCGAGCGGGGAAGAGAACGTCTGCCACAGAATCTCGTCCTTTGAGAAGAATCCCGCCAGCCCCGGAATGCCCGCGATCGCGAGCGAACCGACGAACATCGTGCGGAACGTCGCCGGGATCTTGTCCTTCAATCCGCCCATGTGCCGGATATCCTGCTGTCCGCCCAGCGCGTGAATCACGGAGCCAGATCCGAGGAAGAGAAGCGCCTTGAAAAAGGCATGCGTAAAGAGGTGGAACACCGCCACCCAATACGCGCCCACGCCGAGCGCCAGGAACATGTAGCCGAGCTGGCTTACCGTCGAATAGGCCAGCACGCGCTTGATATCGTTCTGCACAAGAGCGATGGAAGCGGCCAGAATCGCCGTGAATGCCCCCACCACCGCCACCACAATGCCCACTTCCGGAGCCAGGCGAAAGAGGGCGTTTGAGCGCGCGATCATGTAGACGCCGGCGGTCACCATCGTGGCGGCGTGGATGAGAGCCGAAACCGGTGTCGGACCCTCCATGGCATCCGGCAGCCAGACGAAGAGCGGAAACTGCGCGCTCTTGCCCGTGCTGGCGAAAAAGTAGAGGATGCAGATGACGGCGATGGGTCCCCACGCGGCTAGCGCGAACTGCTGGCCATAGGTATCCATCAATCCGTCGAGTTCCACAAAGCGCGCCGTGCCGAAAACCACGAAGAGGAGCATTGTCGCCAGCAGAAACGCGGCGTCTCCGATGCGATTGACGATAAACGCCTTGTTCCCCGCGTCGCTCGCGGACTTCTTGTGGAAATAAAAGCCGATCAGCAGATAGCTGCACAGGCCCACTCCCTCCCAGCCCACAAACAGCAGCAGATAGTTGTTCGCGAGCACCAGCAGCAGCATGAAGAAAACGAACAGATTCAGGTAGCCAAAGAAACGGTAATAGCCGCCGTCGTGCGCCATGTAACCGACGGAATAGACGTGGATCAGAAAGCCGATTCCCGAGACGACGAGAATCATGACGGCGCTTAGCGGATCCAGCAGAAAGCCAAGCTGGGCGCTCAACGAGGATGCTCCGCCGCCGATCAGCTTGAGCGGCATACCGGCTATCCACTCGTAAAGCACCACCTCATGGGAGCGCGTGGCGAGCCCGGCCAGTTGCATCGTGGCCGCGACGCTCAGCAGAAAGCTAAGCAGAACGAAGCCGGGGCAGAGGTAGCTGATCAGCCCCTTGCCGCCGGCAAGCGCAGGGTGGCCGTGAGCTTCTTCCGCGATCCCTTCGCCATGTTCCATCGCCTCCCGGAGGGCCGGTGCGATGGCGTCGTGCGAGGCTCCCTGAGGGTCGAGCTTGCGGCCCAGCAGAAGCATCGTCACCGCTCCTAGCAAGGGGAAGAGCGGAATCAGCCAGATGAGGTCGAGGAAGTTCATGCGTGCCGCCTTACCATTTCAGCAACTGGATCTCGTCCGCCTGTACCGTCATCTTGTTGCGGAAAAGCGCGATCAAAATGCCCAGGCCAATTGCCGCTTCCGCCACCGCTACGGCGATGATGAAAATGGCGAAAATCTGCCCGTTCACATCTCCGTGAAGCCCGGAAAACGCGACAAGGTTCACGTTCACGCCATTCAGCATCAGCTCAATCGACATCAGAATGATCACCAGATTGCGCCGCACCAGCACGCCGAGCGCGCCAATCAGAAACAGTGCCGCTCCCAGCACGAGATAGTGCGTCAGCGTGATCGGGTAAAGCAGTCCTTCCATCGCTAGTCCTCCTCTCCGGCGGCTTTGCGGGCATCCATTGATACGCCGAGCGCTTCCCGCTTTCGTGCGAGCAGCACCGCACCGATCACGGCGACGATCAGCAGCAGCGAGGTCGCCTCGAATGGCACCAGATACTGGGAAAACAGCACGTCGGCGATGCGCTCCGTGTTGCCTTCGCCGCTCACCCTGGGCGAGGCGGCGATGGCCCAATCCGGGCGCGCGGATTGCTGGTGCTGATACCGCGCGATGCCCCCCACCGTCAGCAGCCCGACGCTGAGCACGGCCGCCAGAGCCAGCGTCCAGAGGCGGTTGAACTGGCGAAGTTTCACCGCCTCGTCCAGGTTCACGAGCATGATCACGAAAAGAAACAGAACGGTGACACCGCCGATATAGAGCAGAATCTGCACGGCGAAGAGGAACTCCGCCTTCTCCAGTAAAAACAGGCCTGCAACTCCGATGAGCGAGCCGATCAGGCTCAAGGCGCTGTGGACGGCATTCGTCCGGGTGATCGTCAGTATCGCCCCGGCCAGCGCGAGCAGGGCGAATGTGTAGAAAAAGAGGGCATCCATCAGCAGGCAACCTCCTCTCGCCAATGCATCCGCTGAAACCGCACCAATGAGGAATTCCGCGAGGGGCTAGAAGTCATACTTGGTTGGCTTGGGCCCCTCCTCCAACGTCTGCCGGTCCCAGACCGCTCCTTCGCGCGTATAGCTGGCGAGTTCGAAATCCTGCGTCAATTCGAGCGCGTCCACCGGGCATGCATCTTCACAAAGTCCGCAGAACATGCAGCGGGAGGTGTCGTAAGTGAAAGTCGTGAGCTCCTTCTTCTTCGTCTCCGCATTCCTAACGGTGCCTACCACGATCAGGTTCTCGGGGCAGGCTAGCGCGCACAGATTGCAGCCGATGCAAAGCGTCTCATTGGTTTCCGCGTCGACATTGAGGCGGGGCGCGCCACGATAGCGTTCCGCAATCGCGGGCCGCTGCGCGGGATACTGCTCCGTGACGACATCCTTGGGGTTTTGCTGCCGGAACGTGGTCAGCAAACCCTGGATGAGATCGGTAAACAGGAACTTATCCCAAAGCTTCATCGCGATACACCTCCTCCCTCAACGGTCCACTTCTCCCAGAACGATGTCAATTGTTCCGATAATCGCAACGCAATCGGCGATCAGATTGCCGCGTACCATCTTGTCGAGCGCCTGAAGATTGATGAATGACGGCGGCCGCACGCGAAGCCGGTAGGGCTGCGTGGAGCCGTCACTGACAATGTAATAGCCAAGCTCCCCTTTGGGCGCTTCAATCGAAACGTACACCTCGCCCACGGGCGGTTTGAGCACTTTCGGTACCTTGCCCAGAATGGGGCCGTCGGGGATGTTCGCCACCGCCTGCCGGATAATCCGTACGGATTGGCGCATCTCTTCCATGCGCACCAGATACCGGTCGTAGGTGTCGGCGTTCGTGCCAACCGGCACCTCGAAATCGTAATTCTCGTAGCCCGAATAGGGCAGGGCCTTGCGAATGTCCCACTTCACTCCGGCGGCGCGCAGGACGGGGCCGGTCACTCCGTACTGCTTGCAATCGGCGGCACTCAGAACTCCTACGTCCCGCAGTCGCGAAACCCAGATCCGGTTATTCGTGAGCAGGGCTTCATATTCATCCACGCGCGGCGAAAAGCGATCGCAGAACGACGTCACGTCTTCGGTGAACTTGTCGTAGAGGTTGTATTGCAGGCCGCCAATCCGGAAGGCGTGCGTCGTGAGGCGCGCGCCGCAATACTCCTCGAAGATATTGAGGATTTCCTCGCGCTCGCGCAGTGTGTAGAAAAGCGGCGTGATCGCCCCGATGTCGAGTGCATGCGTACCCAGCCAGATCAGGTGGCTCGCGATGCGGTTCAGTTCCGTGAGGATCACGCGCGTCACCTGCGCCCGCGGCGGCGCTTCGGCATTCAGCAGTTTCTCGACGGCGAGGCAATATCCAAGTCCGTTGCTCACCGCCGCGATGTAATCCATGCGGTCCACATAGGGCGCGAACTGGGTATAGGTGCGGTTCTCCCCAATCTTCTCAACGCCCCGGTGCAGATAGCCGATCACGCAATCCGTACCCATCACCTTCTCGCCGTCCAGCTTGAGGATCACGCGCAGCACGCCGTGCGTGGAGGGGTGCTGCGGCCCCATGTTGATGACGAGTTCGTTGCTGTCGAGAAAAGTTGCTTCGGCCACGTCCGTCCTCGCTACTGCCCGCTCTCAATGCCCAGGTTCTCCCGCACCCAGCGCTGGTCCTGCTGGATGATGCCGTAGTCCTTGCGCAGCGGATGGCCCTGCCACTCATCGGGCATCAGAATCCGGCGCAAATCGGGATGCCCGCGGAATCGCACGCCGAACATGTCGTAGATCTCGCGCTCCATCCAGTTCGCCGCCGCATAGACGGGCACCGCGCTGGCTATTTCTTCATTCTCCGCTACCCGCGTCTTGAGCCGGATCCGATGATTCCCGGAGAAACTGTAGACGATATAAACAAGCTCGAAGCGTTTCTCATCCTTCGGATAGTCGACGGCGGTTTCCTCGACGAGATAGTCGTAATCGAACGCATCGCGCAGCAGCGTGAGCAGGGGCACGAGCGTCTCGGGGCCGGTCTCGAAAAAGTCCTGCTCGCGGTACGTTGCGGCGCGAAGAATGCCCTCTCCGAATGCCTCGCGCGCGGCCGCCGGAATCTCTCCCTCCCAGGGCGTGGCTTCCATCACGGCCGGAGCCTTCGCCGCCGGCTTCGGCGCGGGCTTTGGAGCCGGCTTTGGAGCGGTCTCGGCGGCGGACGCATCCGCGCTCACGGGCGGGGCGGGGGGAGCCGCTTCTTTCGCGGCCGGGCGGTCTTCCGCGGGAGCCGATGGCGGTTTCTGGTTCTCGTCCATAATGCTGCCTCACCCTCCGGCTTTGCCCGGATCCGGCGCGTCGCGCGTGCTCGCTTCCGCCCGCTGCCGCGGGGCCGGGTGAGGCGCGACCTCAAGAAGCTAAAGGATATCACATACAGGACTATAGAGTCCTAAATTCGTCTTTCTTCAGCAAAATTTTCATTGCGCGCGGCCGGGTGTGAAAATCTCTACGGCGCCCACGCAGGAACCACGTAAGCATAGAATACGACAACCAGTCCGATGGCCGATGCCAGGAAGATGCTGTGCCGCAGCGTATAGCGGAAGAGCCTCGATTCCTCGCTCGGCGCCATCCCCGCCGCCGCCACCGCCACCGCGATGCTCTGCAGGCTGATCATCTTGCCCATCACGCCGCCGCTCGAGTTGGAGGAGGCCATCAAAACCTGGTTCAGATCCAGCGTTTTCGCCGTCACCACTTGAAGGTTGCCGAAGAGCGCGTTGGCGGCGGTATCCGAGCCCGTCAGGAAGACGCCCAGCCAGCCCAGGATCGCGCTAAAGAAGGGGAAGAGCGCACCCGTGGTGGCGAAGGCGAGGCCCAGCGTCATGGTAGCGCCCGAATAGTTCATCAGAAAGGAGAGGGCCAGCACGGAGCTGATGGTTAGCGCCGGCTTGGCCATCTGGATGGCGACCTCCTTCGCCGTATCCGCGAACGCCTTGGGAGAAATGCGCAGAAAGAGGGCCGCGAAGAGGCAGGAAATCAGGCAGGCGGTGCCGGAGGCCGCAAGAAAATCGAGCTTGAAGATCGCGGCGTAGGGGGAGGGCGTTTCCACGAGCGGCGCAACCCGCTCCACGGCGTTGTGAAGGCCCGGCCAGGCTACGGGTAAGGTGAACGCGTCCAGGTAGGGTTTTACGGTGGGAAAGCCCCAGAGCAGCACGCAACCCACCAGCAGCAGATAGGGCATCCAGGCGCCGAAGATCTCTCCGCCCGAATGCGCAACGGCATTCGATGCGGCTTCCGGCCGCGGCGCATCTTTTGCGTCCGCATCTCTCTCGACCGTGGTTTGGATTTCACGCGGCCGCCACAACTTCAGCAGCGTCACCAGCACGATGATCGAAGCGAGCGCGGCGAGGATGTCAGTCAGTTCCGGCCCCACGAAATTCGATACCAGAAACTGCGTCCCCGCGAAGGCGATTCCGCAGAGAGCGGCCGCCGGCCAGACCCCCATCAGCCCCCGAAATCCGCTCATCACTACCATCAGATAGGCCGGAATAAAGACGGAAATCGGCGCGCAGATGCGACCCACGCCCGCGCTCAGCCGGTCCAACGGCAAATTCGTGATCCCGGCCAGCGTGACCACGGGAATTCCGATAGAGCCGAAAGCAACGGGGGCGGTGTTCGCCAGAAGGCAAAGGACGGCCGCGTAGAAGGGCGTAAAGCCCAGCCCGGCCAGCATCGCGGCAGCGACGGCCACCGGAGAACCGAAGCCCGCTCCGCCTTCGAGAAAGGCCCCGAACGCGAAGGCGATGAGCAGCGCCTGCAAGCGCCGGTCCGCCGTCAGGCTGCCCAGCGAATGCTTGATAATCTCGAACTTCCCCGCGCGGACGGTGAGCTGGTAAAGCAGGATTGCGTTGAAGAGGATCCAGCAGATCGGGAAGAGCCCATACGCCGCTCCCATCAACGCGGAAGAAATCACCAGCGGAACAGGCATTCCGTAACCCAGAAACGCGACGAGAATCGCGAGCGCCAGGCCGGAGGTGGCGGCCATCCAGGACGGCTTTCGGAAGACGCCGATCAGCAGCAGCAGCCCCGCCAGCGGGAGCGCCGCCAGGAGCGCGGAGAGGGCGACGCTGTCGGCCACCGGCACATAGTTCTGTTGCCACATGAATGAGAACCTTATGGGACTCGATGGCCCGCTGTCAAGGCGAAACCGATTCCGTCGCGAGACTGGCCCGGCGAACAAGGCTTTTGCGGCCCAACCCTGAGCGCAATCTCAGCAGCACTTGGCGTTCGAATACTTGCGCTTCAGGTGATGATCGCTAAAGTGCTGCCATTCGGCCGGGCTGTGCTTGCGGGCGTGCCGCAGCAGGTGGCGCGCATAAGCCGCTTCGCTCGAAAGCTCGCGCAGAAAAGCCATCAGCGAGCCACGCGCCGCCGGAGCCGCGGGCAGAGTCCCCGGCCCGGTTCCCGCCAGCACGCCCGGCGGCGGAGTGCCAATATGCCGGATCCACACCCGGATCGAATCGAGCAGAATGATCGTCACCAGCACCAGGAAGAGGCCGCAGATGACCGCGTCCAGCCTGTTATTGAAAATTTGCGCGTGTACCGTGGCGAGATTCGCGGCCGCCACTTTCCCGGCGGCAATCTGCGCTTCCAGGGCATCGGCCTGTGCGAGGAAGCCCAGCCGCGGAATCGGGCTGAAGATCTTAATGAATGCCGCCGAATAGCAGACGATCACGAGCCAGACGAGCGGCATCAGCGTGATCCACATGTACTTCAGCCGGTGCCGCTTCACCAGAATCGTCGTTCCCACGCACAGCGCCACCGCCGCCAGCAGTTGGTTCGCGATGCCGAACAGCGGCCAAAGCGAATTGATGCCGCCCAAGGGGTCCTGCACTCCCTGGATGAGAAAGTACCCCCACGCGCCCACAATCAGGCCGCTCGTAAGAATTACGCCGGGAGTCCAGCCGATCTGCCCCAGTTTGGGATGGATGTGGCCCAGCATGTCCTGGAGCATGAAGCGGCCCACGCGCGTACCCGCATCGATGATGGTGAGGATGAAGAGCGCCTCGAACATGATCGCGAAGTGATACCAGAAACCCAGGATGGCGCTTCCGCTGCCGGTGGATGCGAAGATGTGCGCCATGCCCAGCGCCAGCGACGGTGCTCCGCCGGTTCGGTAGAACAGCGTCTCCTCCCCCACGCTTCGGGCAAGCGCGGCCATCGCCTCCGTCGTCACCGGGAAGCCCCAGCCGGAGATGGTCGCAACGGCCTCCTGTGCCGTCGATCCCACGATGCCGGCCGGCGAGTTCACCGCGAAGAACACACCGGGTTCCAGCACGCAGGCGGCGATCATTGCCATGATGGCCACAAACGATTCGAGCGCCATCGCGCCGTAGCCGATCGGCCAGGAATGCCATTCCTTTTCGATCAGCTTCGGAGTGGTGCCGCTCGAGATCAGCGCGTGAAATCCGCTCACCGCGCCGCACGCCACGGTGATGAAGCAGAAGGGGAAAATCTTTCCGGCGAAGATCGGGCCTGTGCCGTCGATGAAGCGCGTGAGCGGCGGCATCTGCAACTCGGGCTGCACGAAGAGGATGCCCACGGCCAGCAGCATCACCACGCCCAGCTTCACGAACGTGGAGAGGTAATCTCTGGGGGCCAGCAGAAGCCACACGGGAAGGGCGCTCGCCAGGAAGCCATACACAATCACCATCCACGCCAGGGCCATCCCCCCGAAGGTGAACCACGGCGCCCACGTGTTGCTGTGCGCTACCGCTTCGCCGCCGAAGATGGCGAGGACCACAAGTACGAAGCCGATCACGGACACCTCAAGCACCCGGCCTGGACGCAGGAATCGAAGGTAAATTCCCATGAAAATGGCGATGGGCATGGTGGCGGCGATCGTAAACGTGCCCCAGGGCGAATCCTTGAGCGCATTCACCACCACCAGCGCGATCACCGCCAGCAGAATAATCATGATCAGCATCACGGTAACCAGCGCCGTGAAGCCGCCCACTTTGCCGATCTCTTCCTTCGCCATCTGCCCCAGCGATTTGCCGTCGCGCCGCATGGAGCCCACCAGAATCACGAAATCCTGCACACAGCCGCCGAGCACCGCGCCCACAATCACCCAGAGCGTCCCCGGTAGGTAGCCGAACTGTGCCGCCAGCGTGGGGCCTACCAGCGGACCCGGGCCGGCGATCGCCGCAAAGTGATGCCCGAAGACGATCCACTTGTTTGTGGGCTCAAAGTCGTGGCCGTCACGAAAACGCACGGCCGGTGTGGGCCGGGCGTCGTCGAGCATCATCACTTTCGTAGCGATGAACTTCGCGTAAAAGCGGAAGCCGATCAGATAGAAGCAGACGGCCGCGATAATCAGCCAGATCGAATCCACGCTCTCCCCGCGGTTGAGCGCAATTCCGCCGAAGGCGTACGCGCCGAGTACGGCAATTCCAATCCACAACAATCGAATCGAAAGGTTCTTCATCGGATAACCAGATCCCGGGGAGACAGTCGCGCTTCAAGCTACAGGCGCAAAGCGCGCAAGTTCATAGCATAAAACCAACGCTGCCCAGCTTCCTAGTGGGGATCGGAAATGCCGCCGGTCGGTGTCAAGCATTGGAGGCCGGAAAGTTTGGAGACCGGGGAATTGGCTTCTGGCGGATTTGTAGCTTGCCGCCCTTCACCCACTCGTCTCCGCGAATCTCCAAATGCCGCACCATTCGTTCGCGCCACATGCGCAGCGCGGTATTCTGCTTCGGGTCGCCGGAGAGGTCGTGCAGCTCGTGCGGGTCCGCCACCAGATCGAACAGTTGCTCGTTTCCGTGGTAGGCGTGGAAGATGTACTTCATTCGCCCGTCGGTAAGCCCCGTCCAGTTGTTCTCCGGGCTGTAGCAGACGCCATGTTCGAGGTCGAGATACTCGCGCCACGCCGGAGCGTTGTTGCGGACGAGGCCGAGCAGGCTTGCGCCATCCAGCGGACGGCTGGCAGGCGCTCCGGCCGCATCGAGAAATGTGGGCAGCAGGTCGCGCAGTTCCACCGTTTCCGAACGCACCTGTCCTCGGCGAGCGGAAACCAGCCCCTCCGGCCAGCGCATCGCCATCGGGATTCGCGCCGATGCCTCGTAGGGGTAGGACTTTCTCCACAGATGATGGTCGCCCGTCATATCGCCGTGGTCTGATGTAAAGACGATCAGCGTCTCCTCAAGCCAGCCCCGCTTCTCCAGAGCTTCGAGGATGCGGCCCACTTGCTCGTCCACGAATTCCACGGAGCCATAGTAACCGCGCCGCGATTCCCGCACCTGCGCCTTGCCCAGGTCCCCGTGCCAGATATCGTCCCGGTCGGAGTTGCGCGGCGCGTACTTCGCGGCCCAATCGCCCACGCTGGCTTCGGGCAGTGGCGCTTCCCCGTACTTCTTCCAGAGCCGCTCCGGCGGATCGTAGGGGCTGTGCGGGCGCGCAAACGATACCTTCAGGAAGAACGGTTCCGCGCGGTTATAGCTATTGAGGAAGTTCACCGCCGTCTGCCCGGTCCAATGGGTGGGGTGAAGGTTCTCCGGCAGGACGTAGGGCCGGGCCGGATAGTCGTTCCAGCCGATGCCCGTGGCGTCCGGGTTGCGGGTGGGTGCTTCACTCCAGAACCACGCGCGGTAATCGCTGCGGAACTCCGGATTCTGAATGCGACCGGATTCGTCGAGAATTACCTGGTGGTAGCCGTGCGTATTGCGCTGCGTGTGGTAGTGCATCTTGCCGATTCCGGTCGTGTAATACCCGGCGTCCCGCATTGCTTGCGGTTTGGTGAACGGATAGTGCTCCGCCATCGCCACCATGTGCAGCATGCCGTGGTTCCACGGCGAGAGGCCCGTCAGCAATCCGCTGCGTGCCGGCGTGCAGGTGGGGGTGCAGGAGTAGGCGCGGCGAAAGCGCACGCCCTCCGCGCCGATTCGATCGATATTGGGTGTGTGAATGGCGGCGTTGCCGTCGGCGTGGGTGCAATCGCCCCGGTGCTGATCGTCCATGAGGAACAGGATGTTCGGGCGGGATGCACGCCGCGTCTGACCGGCGAGGAAGGCCGGCGCCGCCCCGGATTCCGCCGCGAGCCCAGCCCCAAGCGCCGTCTTCAGGATCGATCTTCGGTTCATGCCATTCCTCCGCTTCCGCCAATGGGCATCGAATAGCCTATCGAAACTGGGGCATGCTCGGGTACCGCCCGCAATGAGCAGAGGTTCGGCCCAAGGGAGCGCGGCCGTATGGGAAAGCGATGAGGCTGGGCTGGTGGCGGGGACGGGATGGGAGGGGGAAGGGAAGAGCTGGCTCCATGGGCGGCTGTATCGTGCGCGCGTCGCCCGCCAAAATAGAAACAGGGAGAAGCACGAAGCCTCTCCCTGTCGGATCAAAGCAATCGGAAATCCGCTTACACGTGGGCGTTCAGCATCGATTCCACTTCCGATCTGGGAATCGCGCCCACCTTCTGATCCACTACCTTGCCGCCCTTGAACAGGAGCAGCGTCGGAATCCCGCGAATCTGGTAGCGGCCGGCCGTGTTAATGTTGGAATCCACATCCACTTTGCCAACTTTCGCCTTTCCGGCAAAATCGGTGGCCAAAGCGTCAATCGTCGGCCCCATCATGCGGCATGGTCCGCACCATTCCGCCCAGAAGTCCACCAGTACGGGCACTTCCGCATTCAGCACTTCCGTATCGAAGTTCGTGTCGGTAAAAGTAAGGGTATTCGTTCCTGCCATTCATTCCCCCAAGGTCACAATCATTCAGATTCAGATTCCGCCGAAAAGTTTCAGCGCCAAAGCGACTGGTACAGTTCCAGCATGTGGCCGGCGGAAGCGGGCCAGGAGAAATCCTGCTTCATGCCGGCGATCATCCGTTTCTTCCAAGCCTTTTTGTTTTCAAACGCTTTCAAGGCTTCCCGCACGGAAGCCAGCATCTCATGGCCGCTATAACCGGCGAACTTGAAACCGGTTTCTTCGCTCACCGTATCGTCCAGGCCGCCCACCGCCCGTACAATGGGAACCGTACCGTAGCGCAGGCTGTAGATCTGGTTCAGGCCGCAGGGTTCATACTGGCTGGGCATCAGGAAGAGGTCCGCGCCGGCTTCAATCTTGTGCGCAAGCGCCTCGTCGTAACCGTTGCGGAAGGCCACCCGGCCGGCGTACCGCTCCGCCAAATTATGAAAGATTTCTTCGTAGTGGCGTTCGCCCGCGCCCAGCACCACAAGGGCAAGTTTTTCGTTCATCAGTTCGTCGGCGACCGCTGCCACCAGATCGAATCCCTTCTGCGAGGATAGCCGCGCCACGATTCCGACGATGGCGGCTCCGTCTAGCGCGGCGGGGTCCAGGCCCACTGTTCGCAGCAGATCCTCCCGGCAAGCCGCCTTTCCGTCAAGTTTCCGGGTGTCGTAGGGTGCGGCGATATGAGGGTCCGTCGCCGGATCCCAAACCGTGTAATCCGCGCCATTGAGGATACCGTGCAGGTCTCTGGCCCTGGCGCGTAGCAGCCCATCCACCCCCCAGCCAGCCTCGGGTGTCTGGATCTCCGCCGCATACGTCGGGCTCACCGTCGTGATCGCATCGGCAAAGGCTACGCCCGCTTTGAGATAGCTGACATTGCCGTAGAATTCGAGATCTCCGCTTGTGAACGCGGAATCCCTGAACCCGATTCGGGGAAGCACATCCCGGCCGAAAATGCCCTGATAAGCCAGATTGTGAATCGTGAAAACCGTCTTCACGCCGCCGAATGTGGGGTCCACCGCATAGCGCTCACGCAGATAGTACGGGATCAGCCCGGCCTGCCAGTCGTGACAATGCACGATATCCGCGCGAAAGAGACGCCGGATAGCTTCGCACCCCGCCACATTCAGCGCGGCGAAGCGTAGGAAATTGTCCGGATAGTCCTTGCCGTCCTCGAAATAGAGGCCCTTGCGGTTATAGAAAGCGGGAATGTTGAGGAAAAAGAAGCGCACTCCGCGCTGTTCGTGCAGATAGATTTCGCCATGGTAGACGTCCTGCCCCAGGACGACCGGGAAATCGTCATAGACCCTGCGCAATTGCTCGCGAGAGATTGATTGGTAGCGCGGCAACAGAACCGCCACCTCCACGCCCCGCTGGGCCAAAGCGGCGGGAAGCGCCCCCAGAACATCGGCCAGACCGCCGGATTTCGCATACGGCGCGGCTTCGGAGGCTACCATCAAGATCCTGGGCAGTTGCTTGAGTCCCATAGTAGGTTCTCAGGCTAGCGAACGCGCAAGGGGGTGTCAATGTCCCCGTGCGTGTGGTCCTTGTCCTCATGCCAGTGTCCGTAAGGGAGCAAGCCGGATGCCAGGCGCGCGAGGTCGGTCTTGCCCCGAATACGGCGAAATTACTTCGCCGGCCGGAATTCCAGAATATCCTCGGCTTCCAGCTTCTCGAAGGGGAACGGGAAGCTCGTGCCGTAATAGAAGGGCTTCCATTGGTCCGTGTAATGGCTGGAAAGCGGATGGCCGGAAGAGCCGGCCAGGACGTTCGCAAGACTCGAATCCCAGTTGGCGAGATCGGCGACGAAACGCTGCGAAGGGCCGCTGGTCGGGCCTACCTGCTTGGGAGAACTGGAAGACCCACTCATCGGATAGCGGCCGATGTTGAAATAACGGCCGATCAGGGGCAGACGAGAAAACACCGGATGGTCCACATTCCACTTCATCAGTTCGCGATACTTCCAGTTCGCGAGCGTGCCGCCCAGGCGCGAACGATTTTCCTCCAGCACCTTCCCGAGCACCTCCAGCAGCCATGCGTCGTAATCCTTCGCATAGAGCGGGTCCCGCGTACGAAGGATGCGTTCCACCACCGCGTCGTCCATCCCGATATCGGCCTTCTCCCACTTCGGAGCCAGCCGCTTCAGAATAGCGGCGCGCAAGCCGATCGAGTACAGCCGGGCGATGGACGCTCCCGTCGCATCGAGTTCCGCCTGCCCGTTCCAGTTCCGAAGCACTTCCACGGCGTCCGCCACCAGGCCAGCAGGCGGCTTCCTGCGTCCCGCCGCGGCCACCACCTGCCGGGCGAGGAATGCGTAGTACGGGCTGTAAACATCTTTCTGAATCTCCAGCATTCCGGCTGCGTTCCATTTCGGCCTGGCCTCAATTCGGGCGAGAATCTGGTTCGCCCTGTGGGGCGAAGAGAACTGGCCGGACCCGGCATCGGCAAAGTCCGGCGGAAAAGGGTTCTGGTTGGCCGTGACGATGCGCCCCGAGGGTGGGTTATAAATGGTCGGCAGTTCCTCGAATGGCACGTAGCCTTGCCATTCGTGCTGGCCCGTGTAGCCAGGCAGAGGCAGGTCTCCCGGTGCCTGCGTCCGTCGCGGGAGACGGGCGGCCACTTGAAATCCAATGTTTCCGTCGACATCCGCGTAGACGAAGTTCTGTCCCGGACCGTTGAAGCGCGACAGCGCCTTGCGAAAAGCCGTCCAATCCTGGGCGAGGCCGATTTCCAGAAACGGGAAGGAAGGGAAATCGGGGTCCAGCGCTGTCCATTGCAGAGCCAGGTTGCGGTTGTATGGCGCTTCCCCGGCCTGGGCGATGAGCGGGCCATGTTGCGTGACGAACACGTTCAAGCGCACGTCCGCTTCGCCTTTCACGCGAATCCCCTCGATGATCCGGTTTGCCTGCCGCACCTCGCCGCCAAACTGATAGACGCCCGCGTTCAGGTCCATGCGCTCTTCGTAAAGGTCCTGCACGTCCGCGCCCAGGCTGGTGACGCCCCAGGCGATGCGGCGGTTATGCCCAATGATTACCGCCGGAATCCCCGGCAGCGTGAACCCCGCGACATCGAGCGAGGCCCCGTCCCGCATCGGCGCTTTCAGGTGGACCATCGTCCACGCGGAGGGGAACTGCACCCCAAGATGCGTATCGTTGGCGAGAAGCGGCTTGCCGGTTTCCGTCCGCGCGCCTGACAAGACCCAGGCATTCGAGCCGGCCAGCACTTCATTCCCCGCCCGCGCCGGAAACAATCCATCCACCAGCGCGCGCAATTGGGCTTCATCCATCTCTGGGAACGTGGCGGCCACTTCCCTCGCCATGCGTTCCTTGTTGAGGTCCATTTCCCATGTGTTCGTGAGTTCCGCCGCCATGCGGAGCCCCACCAGGAGGGAATCCGAAATGCTCCACGGCCGGGGTTCGTAGCCCAGAATCGCGAACTCGGGCGGCAGCTTGTCCCGATGCGTGTCGATAAAGTAGTTCACTCCCCGGGCATAGGCGGCCAGCACGGCGCGATCCTCGGGCCGCAGACGCTCCGCTTGCACCCGCGCCGTTCGTGCGAAACCGATCCGCCGCGCCTGAATATCGAGCGGGAGCGCGACCTTTCCGGCGATCTCGGCGAGTTCCCCGGCTGTGCTCCGCCGCATCGCATCCATCTGCCAGAGGCGATCCTGCGCGGTGGCATAGCCCTGCAGGAAAATGGCATCGTCAAGAGAAGCGGCCACGATGTGGGGTGTGCCCAGAGTGTCTCTAAGTATCTTTCCCGCCGCGGTGATCGGGGCATCGACGCTTCCGTTCACCGTCGGCAGCGTGCGCCACCCATACCAGCCGATCAGCCCAAGCACGATCAGCAGCAGGGCCAGGACAAATAAATTGATATATTTAGTAGACCGCTCAAGTAGTTTCGACCTGGACACACTCGAATTGTGGCACATTGCCGGGCATCTCCCCGGCCGGTTGCCGGAAAGTGCCGCCGGCCGTTAACCCCATCCTCATGGACGCCAACTACGGTTACCGTTTTTCCTTTCTCTTCTTTCTCGTTGCGGTGAACGCATTTTTCGCGGCGTCGGAAGTGGCGCTGCTCTCCGTGCGCCGCTCCCGTTTGAAGGAAATGGCGGCGGAAGGCAACGTCGGCGCGACTGCTGCCCTCAGCCTGCTTGCCAACACGGAGCGCTTGCTCTCGGTGGTGCAGGTGGGCGTCACGCTGGCGAGCCTTGGGATCGGCTGGGCCGGGGAAGAGACGATCTTTGCCGCCCTCATGAGTCTGGCTGGACCGTTCGTAACGTCCGCGACGGAATGGGCACTGCATGGCGTCGCCCTCGCCCTCACCTTCTCCCTAATGACCTTCGTGACGGTCGTTATCGGCGAAGTGGTCCCCAAGAACGTTGCCATACAGAACAGCGCCCGCTTCGCGACGCTCGTGGCGCCCGTGCTGCTCGTCTTCTACCGCCTTGTTGAACCGTTTGTCTGGTTGATTGAAACCTCGTCCGCGCGACTGAGCCGTTTGCTGGGTGTTCGGTCTGGGACGGGCGGTGGCGCACATTCGATCGAAGAGCTGAAGTATATTGCCACCGCGGGCAAGCTGAGTGAACACTACGGCGACTTCGAAGAACGCGTAATTCACCGCACGCTTGATTTGCAAGACCTCTCGGCGCGCGAGATCATGGTGCCCTGGAACGACGTCGTTTCCCTGCCCGTCGACGCGAAGCTCAGCCAGGTCCTCGATTGCGTCGTGAGCAGCCAGTATTCCCGCATCCCCGTCTACGAGGACGAACCGCGCAACATCATTGGGATTTTTCACTTCAAGGATTTGCTCCGCGTCTGGGATACGCGGCGCGCGGCGAACCGCGGGAAGAGACCATCTCCGCCCTTTAAGCTGCGGCACCTTCTGCGCCGTCATCTGGTGGCACCGGAGAGCAAACCGGTAAATGAGTTGCTCACGGAGTTTCTGGACGGGCGTGTGCAGATGGCGATGGTCGTGGATGAGTTTGGCCTCATTGTGGGCCTCGTTACGGTCGAGGATGCGCTCGAACAGATCGTCGGCGAAATTCAGGACGAGCATGACCAGCGCGTGGCCCGCCCGAAACTCGAAAGCCCGTCGTTCATCGTTGAGGGCACGATTCCGATTCGCGATCTTGCAAATCAGTACTCCATCGATCTCCCGACGGATGCCGGATTTGAGACTCTCGCTGGTTTCCTGCTCGATCAGTTCGAGGATATTCCGAACGAGGCTGACGTCATGGAGCACGAAGGTTTGCGTTTCACGATTCTTGAGATGGACCGGAACCGGATTGCCAAGGTGCTGATCGAACGGTTAACGCCACGCGAGACGGCCGAGGATGAGGCACGGTGCGAAGACGAAGCGCAGTAGAGGTGCTCTCGTGGGGTTGCGCCCGCCGCCACGTTGACAAATCCGGGCGCGACTGCGCGCAATAGAAGGGCGGGGAGCAGAGAACCGATGAATTTGATTGCGTCCAATTCTTCCTTGAACCTCGAGTTTCCTCAATGCGAATTCGGGATTGGCGATGTGATCCTCTCCGCGGATTCCGCAAAGCTCATCCAGGGCGTCCAAATCGAGCCGTACGCGCTCTGGCCGGACGACCGGGGCTACTTCCTGGAAGTCATGCGTGGCGGCCAGAGCCTAGTCTCGGGTTTTCCGCCCGAAACCACACAGGTATCCGCCGCTTGCAACTATCCCGGTATCATCAAGGCCTTCCACTATCACCTGGAGCAAACTGATTGCTGGGTGCCGGCTCACGGGATGCTGCAAGTTGCCCTCGTGGATCTGCGGAAGGGCTCCCCCACGTTCGGCCGCAAGAATACGATTTATGCCGGAGAATTGCGACCCTGGAAGATCCGGATTCCTCCCGGCGTCGGTCACGGCTATAAGGTCATCGGTGGCAAACCCTCCATGCTTGTCTATGTGACGGATCGCACTTACAATCCCAAGGACGAAGGACGCATTGCCTACAATCACCCGTCGATCTCCTACGATTGGGAACTTCAGTACAAGTAACGCATCAGCCTATGGGAGCGGGAAATACCCGGCGGGAAAGCTTCGGCCAGCCAGGGATGCGAGTTCTGCTCGACGGCAGCCCGCTGACGGTGGCAACCGGTGGCATTCGTCGCTATGTGGAGGAATTGTCAGTAGCGCTTGCCGCCCGGAACCCGGCGGATGAAATGCACGTGGCGGCGGATCGCTCTCTGGAAGACGTCGCGCGGTTGCGCGAGGCGGGCATCTGTATCCATGATGAACCCCCTGTAGGGTGGAATCGCCGTTGGTGGCTCATCGGGTTGCCCCGTCTCTGTCGTCGTCTAAACATTACCGTCTTCCACGGGACTGATTTCACGGTTCCGCTGCGCCATCGGGTCCCCACGGTGATGACAATTCATGACCTCTCGCCATGGCTCTCACGGGAATGGCAGCCCGCGGCGCGCCGGATTCGCCGCCGCACCCCTTGGATGCTGCGCCTGGGGCTCGTCGATCAGGTGATCACCGTCAGCGAGGCCATGCGGTCGGAGATCCTCGCGCGTTTCCGTTTCACTCCCGGTCGCGTTCACGCCATTCCCCTGGCGGCGGAGCAGCGCTTTCGCCCCGTGGAAACGCCTCCCGGGGCTAAGCCGTACTTTCTTTTCGTGGGGACGCTCGAACCGCGCAAGCAAATTCATTCACTGGTAGAGGCATGGAGGCCGGTATACGCGGCCACGGGCATTCCGTTGAAAATTGCCGGAAGGCTGCGGGAAGGCTTCGTTCCGCCGCCGGTGGAAGCGGGGCTGGAGTATCTCGGTGCCGTCCCGGATGCTTCGCTGCCCTCGCTCTATTCCGGCGCACTCGCTGTCGTGTACCCTTCCGAGTACGAGGGCTTTGGCCTGCCTGTGCTCGAAGCCATGCAGTGCGGGGCGCCGGTCGTCGTGGGCAACGCTCCCGCGCTGCACGAGTTAGTAGCCGATGATGGAGTGGTCGTGGATCCCAGGCAGGGTGATTCCCTTCGGGAGGCGTTGCGGCGTTTTGCCACGGAGCCGGACTTCCGAAGCGAATGGGCCGCGCGCGGTTTGCGGCGGGCGGCCGCGTTTTCCTGGCACACGGTTGCTCAGTCCACTCGGGAAGTGTATAGAGAGGCGGTGAAGCGCTTTGAGCGATCGGCCTAGAGCCCTGTTCGTGACGCCGGAATCGCCCTACCCGATGATCGGCGGAGGAGCGCTGCGTTCCGCCTCCATTCTCGAATACCTCCTTTCGCGCTACGAAACCGATGTATTCTGCTTCGTCCAGAACGATGCTGCTAACCGTCCGCCCCGTGGGAGCGATTTCAGACCGCCGGGCGTAGGCCGTTGGACGAATCAGCCTCTTCCGTTTCATAGCAAGGCGCTCTTTCCCAGGGGATGGCGCAACGCTGCGAGATTGATTCGTCGCATGCCGCCTCTGGTGGATCGTTTCGCTGGTTTCGAGTGTGCTCTCCGCGCCGCGACAGGCGGCCAGCGGTATGACCTGGCCGTCATCGAACATTTCTGGTGCGCGACTTACGCGGAGATGCTGCGGCCCGTCTGTGACCGTCTGGTGATCGATCTGCACAATATCGAATCGGTCTGGCATAAGCGTTCGGCTGCTGAAGGAGGAGTCTTGGCTCGTGCGATCCACACCGGCTTTGCGAGGGCGGCGGCTGCACTCGAGACCAGCTTGCTGCCATTGTTTGACCTGGCCCTGGTAACTTCGAAGCCCGACTCCCGTTTTGTGGAGAGCCGGTTCCCGCACTTGCCGGTTGCAGTTGTAAAAAATACGATCCCAATGCAGTCGCCGCGCGTGGTCCAGAGGGAAGATCAGATCGTGTTTAGCGGCTACATGGAATATGTCCCGAATCAGGCGGCCGTTCTCGATTTTGCGCGGGAAATCTGGCCGATTGTGTCAAAACACCGGCGAAATACGCAATGGAAAATTGTGGGGAAATCGGCGAACCGCCTGTCGGAAGCATTGGCAAGTTCGCCGCGCACGTGTCTTGTATCGGACCCCGAGGATGCGATGATAGAGATAGCGTCCGCATCCGTGGCGGTGGTACCTTTGCGCGTTGGCTCGGGGACCCGTCTGAAGATTGTCGAAGCTTGGGCTGTTGGTACGCCGGTCGTATCGACTACGTTGGGTGCGGAAGGATTGGAGTGTGAGCCGGGGCGCGACCTGCTGATTGCCGACGATCCGGAAGAGTTTGCCGCGAAGGTGATTGCGCTCCTCGAGGATTCCGGCCTGGCGGCGGAGATTGGCGCGAACGGTAGAAATCGATATGAAGCCGCGTACACCTGGCGCACTGCCTGGGACGAACTCGCGGCATGTGGCCTATGAAGATTAGACCCGATCACAATGGCAATACGGAGGGGGCGGCATGCGGATCGCTGTAGATGCCCACGCCATTGGAAACCGGCAGACCGGGAACGAAGTCTACGTTCGTAATTTGCTCCAGCGCTTCGTCAAGCTGGAACCCCGCAATGATTATCTTGCGTATGTTTCGGCAAAGCGCGGCGGCGTGGACATCCCGGATAGGGTCAAGACCCGGCGGGTGTCGGCCAACCCCTTCGTGCGCCTCGGTTTTCAGTTGGGCGCGCAATTGCGCGAAGACCGCCCGGACCTCATCCACGTACAGTACACGGCCCCTCTGCGCTGCCCCGTTCCCATTGTGGTCACGGTCCACGATGTGAGCTTTCTGTATCATCCGGACTTTTTCTCTCCGTTCCGGCAGCGGCAACTGGCCATCACCGTGGAGCGTACCGTGCGGCGGGCCGCGCGCATCGTCACCTGCAGCGATTTCTCCCGCCAGGCGATCGCCTCGGCCTACCGCCTGGATCCGGAAACGATCCACGTGGCGCACAATGGCGTCGCGCCGGGCTTTAAGCCCGTCAGCCAGCGCCAGGCGAAAGCGATTGTGCGGGACCGCTACGGCATCTCCGCCCCGTTTCTACTGTGCGTGGGAAACCTCCAGCGCCGGAAGAATCAGTCCGGCCTGATTCGCGCTTATGAATTGCTAATCCAGGCGCATCCGGAATTTGCGCAGGATCTCGTTTTTGTCGGCAAGGATACCAGCCAGTCGTCGGAGATCCGGGATCTTGCGCGCAAGTCCCCGCTGCGGCAGCGGATCCACTTCGTCGGATTCGTCGCGGACGAGATTTTGCCCTCGTTCTATAACGCCGCCGACCTTTTCGTCTTTCCCAGCTTTTACGAAGGCTTCGGAATCCCGCTCCTGGAAGCGATGGCATGCGGTCGGCCGATCGCCAGTTCCAATCGCACGGCAATGCCGGAGGTCACCGGCAAGACCGCGGTTCACTTTGACCCGGCCTGCACGCACTCTATCGCTCAGGCCCTGCACGACATGCTTGCGAATCTCGATCTCTGCCAGAAGCTGGGCGAAGCGGCCCTTCACCGCTCGCGTACCTTTAGCTGGGATACCACGGCATCCGCTGTGTTGGACGTTTATCGGGAAGTGGCCGGCGTTCCTTCGCGCACCCTCGAAAGCACCGCGCCTCGCGCCCTGGCATCCGGTTCGTGATGCGTATCGCGCTCTTCAGCCCTTTGCCCCCCGCCCGGAGCGGAATCGCCGATTACAGCGCGGCTTTGGCGGAAGCGATGGCCACCGTGACCTCGGTGGATGTCTATTCTTCCGCCCGCAATGTGCCCGATCTCTCCCGATACGATGCGGTCCTGTATCAGATCGGCAATAACGGCGACCACGATTTTGCTTACAGGACGGCTCTCTCGTATCCCGGAATCGTGGTGCTTCATGAAGCCAATCTGCATCATCTCATCGCGGACCTCACGATCAAGCGAGGCGATTGGGATGGCTACATGCGCGCCGTGGAATTCGACGGTGGCGCCGCTGCGCTCGAATACGCGCGCGCCGTCCGGCGTCTCGAAGTGGGGCCGGATTACGACGGCGTTCCTATGCTCCGCGAGTTGCTCGAAAGCGCGCGCGGGCTGATTGTGCATAGTGAGTTCGTCGCCGGGCGCGCACGGACGAACGGCTATACGGGGCCAGTGGCCGTGATCCCCCACGGAGCCTGGCTCCCCGAATCCGTCGGCGGGCGATGGCGCGAACGCCTGGGTGTTCGCGACGGTCAGCCTCTCATTGGCGTATTCGGCCATTTGAAGCCCTACAAACGGATCGCCGAAACGCTTCGGGCATTCCGCCGGGTAGTGCGGCAGAGAGAGGATGTGCGGCTGATTCTCGTGGGAGAACCCCACCCGGATTTCCCGGTGGAACGGTTGATCGATAGCCTGGACCTGCGCGCCCATGTGCGCGTGATCGGCTACGCGCCGATTGAAGATTTCGTCGGCTATCTCGATGCCTGTGACGTCATTGTGAACTTACGCTTTCCCACCGTTGGCGAGAGTTCGGGAACCATGTTGCGGGCGATGGGTCTTGGCAAACCAGTGCTCGTGTCCGATGTGGGGGCGTTCTCGGAGTTTCCCGAGGATGTCTGCCTGAAGGTGCCGGTGGGTGGCCCCGCTGAGGAAGACCTGATCTTCGAGTATCTGCACTATCTCGTCAGCCATCCGGAAGCCGCTCGTGCGATCGGCGCATCCGCCAGGGAATGGGTGGCCCGCGAGTGCGCGTGGAATCGAGTGGCGGAACGCTATGTCGCGTTTTGCGAGCAAGTCGCCGAAGGGTCCGATTTCGAGACTCCTCCGCCCGTCCCCGGGGTTGAGCCGGTAGCTGCGGAAAAGGTTGCGAAAGCGACTGCAGTTACAGAGCCTGAGATCGTCACGCAGGCAGCGCCGGAAGAACTTCTGCCCATTGCCGATACCGAGCCCGCGGAGTATCCAGGCAAGGGAGTTCCGCGGGAAGAGTCCGCGCAAGAGACCGGCGATCTCCTGGAGCCGCAATTGGAATGTGCCTTGCCGCAAGATCAGGACACGGCTGAGGGTACCGGGCCGGTGACACCAACGGGAACGCTTTCTTTGGAGAATCCGCTAGCCGCCGAGCTGTTAAGCTGGGCCTCCGGCACCGCCGCTCGCGAGTATCTGATGCAGCATCTCAGCCGCCTCGTAACCACCCTCGAATTGCTGCCGGAAGGGGGCCAGAACCGTTCCGTGCTTGAAATGGGGTGTTACCTCCAGATCACGCCCGCTCTCCATTGGAGTAAGCACTACGGAGAAATTCGCGGCTGCTATTTCGGGCCAATTGGGGATGTGGCGCACCGCTCCGTGCGTTCCGTCGATGGCCGCGTCTTCGAATGCGATGTGGATGCGTTCGATGCCGAGCGCGACCACTATCCATACGCGGACAACACCTTCGATGTCGTGCTCTGCACCGAACTGTTCGAGCACCTGGGCTATGACCCCATGCACTGTCTCTTTGAGATTCATCGCATCCTCAAACCGGGCGGTCATCTCCTATTGAGCACGCCCAACGCCTGTTCGTTGCGCGCCATCGCGGCGATCCTGGGACAGTATCATCCGGGATTCTTCCCCTCGTTCATGCGGCCCACAGCCACCGGTGAGGTGGACCCTCGCCACCATCGCGAGTACGCCCCCCGCGAGGTCAAAATGGCTCTCGTGGACGCCGGTTTCGAAGTGGAGCAATTGCGCACTGCTCCGTACTGGAGTGCTCCGGAGCCGCAGCACGCTTGGGTCCAGCACTTGCTGGAGCGCTACGAATTGGACCAGAATCTTCGCGCGGAGTGCATCTTCGCGCTCGCCAGAAAGGCCGGCCCGCCCGTCAATCGCTATCCGGATTGGCTTTACTATGGCTAAGGGCCGCATCGCCGATCAGGCAGGGCCTCGCCGCTCCAGTTCCTTACGATGTTCAGTGAAATCAGCGACGTCGAAGCCCGGATCGTAGACGGAGAGCTCCGTTTGCGGTTGCGGCTTGTCCTCGACGAGTTGGAGGGCTTCGGCGGTTCGGCCGTGCTTGGCTGGCAGGTGCTGGACCCGCAAACCGGCGCTTACCTGCGCGAGGGCGAACATCACACGCTCGCATTGCCGGATGCGGCGCGGTTTGAGACTGTGCGCGAGTTGACGATCGCCCCCGCCCAGATCCCCGCAGGCGCGGTGCGCGTGGTAGTTTCGATCCTCGCGGGGACCAGTTGGCGTTACCAGTGCGGCGATCGGTATCTGCGCCTCGACCTCCTTAACCAACGCCACGGCCTGAAGGTGGAGATCGTCCGCATCAGTGCGCTGGCGAACGAATGGCTGCCTGCGCTCACACGCGCGGCCGGAATGGCTTTCTCGCTTCCACTGCAAACCGTTGTCCGGAACCAAAGCCTCATCCGCACGATGGTATGGCGGGACTTGCTCGGGCGTTACCGCGGTTCGTTCGCGGGCATTTTCTGGAGTGTGCTGAACCCGCTCCTGCTGATGGCCACGTACTACTTCGTGTTCGGCGTTGTGCTTCAGGCTCGCTTCGGCGCGGACACCACCAGGGAAGGGTTCGTCCTCTATTTCCTGGCCGGCATGCTGCCCTGGCTTCCTTTCAGTGAAGCTCTGGGCCGCGCCCCCTCCGTCCTGGTGGAACACGCGACCTTCATCAAGAAACTCGTATTCCCGATCGATACCTTGCCCGTGAACCTGGTTGTCTCCGGGCTCGTCACGCAAGGCTTTGCCATTCTCTTGTTTCTGGGTGGGCTGCTCCTGTTTCGGGGAGCAATCCCGGTGGCCGCGCTCTGGCTGCCGCTCCTTCTGGTCCCCCAGGTGCTCCTGACCCTGGGCTCCTGCTGGCTGCTCTCCGCGCTGGGGCTGCTCTTTCGGGATCTTGGCCAACTCATGGGCTTTTTCCTGACGATGTGGTTCTTCCTCACCCCCATCTGCTATCCGGAAGAGTCCGTCCCGGCGGCTGCCCGCCCGGTGCTCGCGTTGAACCCGTTCCTGCACCTGGTGCGGGCCTTTCGCAGCGTGCTGCTCGAAGGCCACCCTCCGGATTGGCCGAATTTCGCCGTGCTCTGCCTCGCCTCCGTTCTTGTTTTTCTCGCCGGGTATACCGTCTTCCACAAACTGCGGGGAAGCTTCGCGGACCTGCTCTAGCAGCCGCACGCAATCGGCTTCTCTCGCGCTACACTGGTAACTGCTCTTCGAGAAGCGCCTCCTTAGCCGGGATGGCGGAACTGGCAGACGCACCAGACTCAAAATCTGGCGAAGTTCACTCTTCGTGCGGGTTCGACCCCCGCTCCCGGCACCACCCCGCACTGGCGCTCGCTTACGCGCTCCCCTCTCGTCGCGGTATCATTTGACTATCGCCAAACGCGAGTACAGGATGCCAATTCCTTTGTATTCGAATCGGTTGTATTGCGCGTTCGAAGGATTGGGCACCGTCGCGGATTCGGAAAATCTGAGAGGACTGTGACGGAGCCACTGAGAACCCCTTGGCCAGAACGCAATTGCGATGCCCTCCTGCCCCGGCTTTGCCTTAGGCGGCACAAGATGGGCGGCATCGCTCTGCTTCTTTTTCTTTTGGTCTGCACCCCCGGAACGGTGCTCTCTCAGTCTGCCCCGGCCAGCGCCCCCGTGCCGGAGGCATCCGCATCAACGGCGGCTTCTCCGTCCTCGCAAGCGTCGTCTCAGCCCGCGCCCGCCGCAGAGTCCGCGCAACAGGCCGTCCCGTCCGCAACGCCCGTGGCTGGCGAACAAGAGCCTTCCCAGCCCGCCCCGGCCAAGTCGGCCGCGCCCAAACCGTCGCGGGTTCGACCCGCCGCCAGGAAGGCGAAGATTCGTCCTCAGCCGGAACCGGCTCCGCCTAGCCAGGAAGAGGCGACCTCGGAGACCATGGAGCCGCCACCGGCCATTCTCCAGACTCCGGTATCGCAGTTGCCCCCTCCCCCTCTCATTCTGGCCCCTCAGCCGCCTCCGCCCCCGGTGGAGCCTGCGTTGGGTAAACGCTTTTGGTCTGTTCCGGAAGTCATCAAGATCATCCTTGGCCTCGTGGCACTTTTTGCGCTGGCGACATTAGGCGCGCATCACAAGGTACGGCGGCTGGAGCGGAGACTGCGCATCAGCGGCGTGATCACCGCCGGTCTCCCCTTCGTGATCCTTGGTTACATCGCCAGCCTCCCCAGCGTGGGGGTGCTGCCGGATACCGTCCTGTGGGTATTGCGCCCCGTGCTGGTGCTGGCCCTGGGCTGGATTGGCTTCGTCATTGGGTTTCGCTTTGACGCATCGGTCATTGAGTCCATCCAGCGGCCCGTCGCCACCGCCGGTTTCTTCGTCGGAGCCTTCACGTTTACGTCGATCCTGATTTTCTGCGGGGCGCTGCTCATTCTGGTCGAGCCTTCGGAGGGGGCGGGTACGTTTTTCCGCGATGCGATCCTGATCGCATCCGCCGGAAGCGTCATAGCGCATCGCGGCCCTCATGTTCCCGTTCGGCGGGAGGGCGGCGGCCGTGCGGATCCCATTTGGGGTATCGTTCACCTCCAGCACCTCGCCGGAATTATCGGGCTCCTGGTCGTGGCCGCTTACTTTCGGCCTACCGATGCCACCCTGATGTGGCAATTGCCCGGAACGGCTTGGCTGTTCATCACTCTTGGGTTGGGCACAGCGATCGGTGGCATTGTTTACGCTACCCTGTGCAGCGTGAAGCCCGGCCCGGACTTCGTGGTAGTGCTCCTCGGTTCCGTCGGTTTCGCCGCCGGAATTGCCGGGTTCCTCCGTCTCTCCCCGATCGTCGTCTGTTTTATTGCCGGATTCATTCTGGCGAATCTGCCGTTTCACACCAGGGCTCTTGTTCGCGCCACCCTTGTCCGGCTGGAGCGCCCGATTTATCTGATCTTCCTGCTCGTCTCCGGATCGTTGCTTCGGGTGGGCGAGTGGCAGGGCTGGATGATCATGTTGCTTCTGGTGGCGGGCACCATCCTGGGGCGGAGCATCGCCTGGGAAGTGTCCCGCCGCCGCCATGTATTCGTTCCTTCAAACGAACAGAAGCGCCGCCTGACGTTGGCTCCGCTTGGTGCGCTTTCCGTCGCCGTCGCCGTGAATGCCCAGTTGCTCTACTATGGGCCTGTGATTTCCTGGATGGTCGTCGGCGTGATTGGTGCTTCCATCGTCACGGAGATCCTGGTCCAGTTCACCGCGCGGGGGCTCCTTGGGGGCGGTGGCTCGGTGGGGGCGGTGGTGCGCGAAGAAGCGAATGAGGTGGCGTCGTAAGCCATGCGTATCTTTCTGTTGATTGTCTTCGCCGGTCTCATGCACGCCACGCGATCCTTCGCGCCGCAAGCGGGCGAGGACGGCGCGGGTGCGGCCGGAACCGCCGTCGCTTTTGGATACCTTCTTCTTTCCGCGTTGTTCGCGGGAAGCATCTTCAAGTCGTTCGGGCTTCCCCGATTGACGGGCTACCTCGTAACCGGCATCCTCGCGGGGCCTCAGGTGATGGGGCTGGTTTCCCTGCCGGCTCTGGACAACCTGGAGATTTTCAACGGAATGGCGATTGCGCTCATTGCGCTCACGGCGGGCGCGGAACTAGGCGTCCGCGAAATGAAGCCGCTGTTGCGAAGCATTTTCTGGATCATCGTTGTGGCCATCCTCGGCGTGATGGCGATCCTCTCGGCCACCATTTACCTCTGTCGCGATCTGCTCCCGTTTTTCAATGATTTAACCCTGATACAGGCTGTCGGCGTCGCCACCGTGCTGGGCGTGACGATGACCGCCCAATCGCCTGCCGTCGTGATCGCATTGCGTTCGGAAATGCAGGCGGAAGGTCCCGTTAGCCGCACCGTATTGGGCGTCGTCGTCCTTTCCGATCTGGTTGTGATTCTCATCTTTGCCGTGGTTTCCTCACTGACCACAACGCTCTTCGGCAACAGCGCCGATGCGCTTGAGACCGCCGGCAGGCTGGCATGGGAGATTCTCGGGTCGGTTGGCGCGGGAGTGCTCGCCGGTCTTCTGCTCGCAGGCTTCTTTAAGCACGTGAAGGGCGGGGCGGCGCTCTTCGTTCTGGCCGTGGCCTTCGTGATGGCGGAGGTCGGCCAGCGCGTCGATTTTGATCCTCTCATCATCGCCTGTGCGGCGGGCGCGCTGGTGAGGAATTTCACGGCCTATGGGCATCAATTGCTGGAGGAGATCGAAGGCTCGTCACTCGCCGTGTACGTCGTCTTCTTTGCCGTTACCGGCGCATCCATCCATATCGACGCACTGCAATTGGTGGGTATTCCCGCCGCCATCTTCGTCCTCGTGCGCGGTACCGGCTTCTACGGGCTCAATTGGGTTGCCGGAACCATTGCCAGGGCACCGATGGCCATCCGGAAGTACGCCGGATTCGGGCTGATGCCGCAGGCCGGTTTGGCGCTGGCTCTCGCGCTCCTGTTCTCGAGAACCTTCCCGGACCTGGGTGCCACAGCCTCGGCTCTCGTCCTGGGCGGCGTGGCTATTAACGAAATGGTCGCGCCCATTCTCTACCGCTTCGCCCTCGTGAAAAGCGGAGAGGCCGGGGCCGCGAACGCCGCGCCAAGTCCGGAACTGGAGGGCGAGCCCGCGCTGGCCACCGGAAGCGGCGGTTGAGCATTTGGCGGCGAACGCGCTTCCTCCGGAAACTGACTGTTAAGGGGTTTTGCCGATGGGGATCCGCAGCGTCGTGCCCCACATGTGGCGTGGCGCTTTGCCAACGTCGGACCGGCGCGGCTCATAGAAGTAGTGGGCGTCCACGGTGAACCGGGGTGAAATGCGCCAAGCGACGCCTCCCTGCCAGCGCGTGCTCCGCCAGCCTTCCCGGTCCCAAAAGACTTCCGCATTGGCGAAAGGGGCTACCCGCGAGGGCGCTTCCCAGCCGCCCCGGTGGCGCACGCGGTAATAGTTACCCGCGCCCGGTACCTCGTAGTATTCGGCGAGATGCCGCGCCTGCCAGGTTCCCTTCCATTCGAAGAGCTTGTGCGCGAATCCCCCGAAAAAGCGGCTGGAGCCTTCCCAATCCGCCTCATCTTCTCTTTCCGCGAAATAGTAGCCGCCGATCAGCCCGATCCGGGTACTGACATCCTGCTGCAAAACCGCTCCCACCCGGGCCTGGTAGAACCCCTCGTCACCCGGCTTGGTGCGCATGCGGCCGACGAACGTGATCTCCGTTCTTTCCCCCGCCTGCCAAGGGAAACTGAAGACATTCTGCGTTTCCACTTGGGCCATGCTGGTCGGAATCAACACCAGGATAAGCAGACAGGCGATGGCGAAGGAGGTCCAGGTTGCAAGAAGGGGTGGCAATTCCATATTGTAAGTCAGCGGAGGAATCATCGCAACTCATTGATTCTTAAGATAGTGCATAGCTGAGCCGGTTCAACGAAACAGCGCGTCAAGCGTGGAAGAGCGTAGCGTTTAGCCGCTGTGAGGCAAGGGCGCTCTCGCAACGCCCGCGGCGATTGCTTGGCCGCTAAGCGCTCCATCGATGGTGTCGCAAAGGGTGCAACCCGAATTCCTTTCCGCGCTTCGCGCCGGGCACGGGCGTCCCTTCGCGCTATTGCTCGGGTTCCTCATCCAAACCGCGCCGTGCTACCCTTTCTTTTCCAGCGAAAATCAACGCACGCCGCATGTCCGATACCGCAACGCTCCTCATCAATTGCCCGGACCGCCGGGGGCTGGTCGCCGCCGTCTCCGGGTTCCTCTATCGCATTGGCGCGAACATACTTCACGCGGACCAGCACCAGGATAATGAGCAGGGCCTTTTCTTTATGCGGTTGGAATGGTCCCTGGAGGGCGTTTCGCTCGAAGGGCAGGCTTTCCGCGAGGCGTTTGAGCGCGAGGTGGCCGCGCCGAACTCCATGCGGTGGCGATTGGAAGAATCGAAGCGCATGGCCCGCGTGGCCCTGTTCGTTTCCCGCTACGACCATTGCCTGCTCGATCTGCTGCACCGCCAGCGCAGCGGGGAGTTGCGCTGCGAAATTCCTCTGGTGATTTCGAACCACGAGACGGGCCGGGAAATCGCCAGGTTCTATGGCGCTGCTTTTGAACTTGTTCCGGTGGAGAAGGGCGCGAAATCGGCCGCGGAGGCCCGGCACTGGGAACTGCTCGCCTCGCACGGGATTGACCTGATCGTTCTGGCTCGTTATATGCAGGTGCTCTCACCCGAGTTTGTACGCCGATATCCGCAGCGAATTATCAACGTGCATCACTCGTTTCTGCCCGCATTTGTGGGGGCGCGGCCCTACCATGCCGCCTTTGAACGAGGCGTGAAGCTCATTGGAGCCACCAGCCATTACGTGACGGAGGAGTTGGACGAGGGGCCGATCATTGAGCAGGATGTCGTCCGCGTTTCCCACCGGGACCAATTGGCGGATCTCATCCAGAAAGGTCGCGACCTCGAACGCACCGTGCTCTCTCGCGCCGTTCGCTGGCATTTGGAGCATCGCATCCTGCTCTACGGCAAGAAAACGGTAGTCTTCGACTAACTGGCGGTGTCGGGACAGCCGAAACCCTGACTGGTTTGACTCGCTCTGCTGTCGCTTACGATTTTCCGCCCGTGTCGCTTTGCTTGATTAGGCGGCGGATATCGCCCGGCAACTGGGAGTACGTGCCGCCTTCTCCCGTCGTGTAGAACTTGCGGATGTTCCCCTGGCGATCGATGAGCGCGAAGCGCGTCGAATGCTGCAGGCTGCCATCCACGTCGAAGAGCTTAAAGTCCTGCCGGGCGATCCGGTTCAGCGTTTCCCGCGGCCCGGTGAGAAAGTGCCAGCGCCCGTCGATCGCCCCGTAGCGCGCGCCGTAAGCCTTCATCGCTTCCGGTGTGTCGCGCTCCGGGTCCACGGTGATGGATACGATACGCAGTTCACCGATATCTTTCGTTTTCCGCTGAATTTCGCTCATCAGCGTACTCATGCGAGGGCACGGCCCCGGGCAATTCGTGAAGAAGAAGTCGGCGATCCAGACCCGCCCTTGTAGCTGGCCGGTTCCGAACGGCTGTCCGCCCTCGTCCGTGAGCGTAAATGGGGCCACGCTTCCTTCAATGGGAAGCGCCTCATCGCCCGAACCCCGGGAGCACGAAATCGCCAGCGAGAGGATGCCGGCGATGGCAAGAGACGCGCCCGCGCGGAACACAAATCTCATGAGAGGCTTCTCTCGGATTGCCGGTTGATTTCCATGGTCGCGGCTGCCAGCAGCACGGCCACGGTGACGGCCACCACCGGGGCCGCAATCTCGGAAACCAGCAAGGGCGCTTCGGATGGAAAGCCCATCGCCATGCCCAGCGCTTGCAGTGCGTAGGAAAGCGGGTTCAGGCGCATCAGCCAGCCGATCCAGGTGTTGGCGTCGGCAAAGCTGAAGAGCGCACCGGAGACCATCCACAGGGGCACGAACACCAGATTGATCATCGCGTGGAAGCCTTGCGTGGAATTGATTCTCCACGCCATCCAAAAACCGGCCGCTGTAAAGCCGAGAGAGCAGAGCGCAATCTGCCCCAGCAGCGCCACCCAGGAAACCTCTCCGTAAAGCGTCCCGCCAAGGGAGGCCAGAAGATAGAAGAGCAGCCCTTGCACGGCGGCGATCACCGCGCTGCCCGCCACCTTCCCGAACACAATGGCGGATCGGGGGGCGGGCGATGCCAGCGCGGAAAGCAGAAAGCCTTCGCGGCGGTCTTCGATGAGGGTCATCGCGGAAAAAATCGCCGAAAACATGAGCGTCAGCAGCAGCGCGCCGGGCAGGAACTTGCCAAAGTTGCTGTAGCCGGAGCCCACGACGATCCAGAACAGGAATGGCGTTCCGACAAACGCGGCCACGCGCGATTTCTCCCGCCAGAACCCCAGCAGCTCTCTCCGGAACAGCATGGAAGCGGGAAGCCAGAACTCCTTCATGCGTGAAACTCCTTCCCCGTCACCCGAAAATAGACGTCTTCGAGCGTCGGCGGATGCAGGCGCAGTTCGCGAATCTGGCTGGAATGCGATTGCATCAGTTCCGTCAGCAAGGCGACCCCGTCGGGGGATTCCACCCGCAGCGCACCGTCCGCCACCGTGGCCACGGTCCCGGAACGCCGCCCCACCGCGTCGAGAATGGCTTGCGGTTCGCCGGATTCCACCACCAGCACATCGCCGCCCACCTCCCGCTTGAGCGCGGAGGGTTCGCCATCCGCCACCAGATGCCCCTCATGCATGATCAGCACCCGGTGGCAGCGGTCCGCTTCCTCCAGGTAGTGCGTCGCGGCCACCACGGAGGTGCCGGATTCGTCGTGAAGCTCCCGCAAATACTTCCAAAGATCGCGTCGCGCTTGCGGGTCAAGCCCCGTTGACGGCTCGTCCAGCAGCAGCAATCGCGGCCGATGCAGCAGCGCCTTGGCGATTTCCACCCGGCGTCGCAACCCGCCGGAGAGCGTGTGTACCGGCGCGTCCAGGCGGTCTTCCACCGCCAGCCGTAATGTCGCTTCCCGCACGCGTTCGTCCAGCTTCGCGCCGGACAGCCCGAACAGATTTCCCTGGAATCGCAGGTTCTCGCGAACGCTCAATTTACGGTCCAGGCTGGATTCCTGAAACACGACCCCGATCTCGGCCCGTACCTTCGCGGCTTCGCGAACCGTATCGAAGCCGCACACTGCGGCCCGGCCGCCGCCAGGAGCCAGCATCGTTGTCAGAATGCGAAAGAGAGTGGATTTGCCCGAGCCGTTCGGACCTAACAGTCCGATCAGTCCGGCTTGCTCGATGCGAAAACTCAGCCCGTCCAGCGCAAAAGCCGGACCCGCGATTTCGCCCGTTCCGTTGGAGTGATTCCCGCGGCCATTCCGCTTCGAAGCCGCGTGATAACGAAAGCGAAGCTCATCTGCCTCGACGATCAAAACCATGGCCTGTCAATCAGCATCAACATATATAGTAGCGGCAGGTACGCCACACTGGCCAGAAGCACCCTGCGGGCGCGCACCGGCGTGCGGTCCATCGCCACGCGCAGCCCGGACCATGCATACATCAGCCCCAGCAGCGTGGCCCCCACCAGATACACCGTCCCGGTCATGGAAAGGAAGCTTGGCAGAAGGCTTACCGGCAGCAGCAGGGCGGATGTGAACAGAATGTGCCGGGCCGTTCGCTCCCCGAGCGGATCGATCACCGGCAGCATCTGCATTCCGGCCCGCGCGTAGTCTTCCCGGTACATCCAGGCAATCGCATAGAAGTGGGGGAATTGCCACAGGAAGAGGATGGCATAGAGCGCCCACGCCTGCGCGTTCAATTCCCCGCGCGAGGCCGCGAATCCCATCAAAGTGGGCATCGCGCCGGGGAAAGCTCCAATCGTCGTGGCCCACCACGTCTTGCGTTTCAGCGGCGTATAGAGGAAGAGATAGCTTGCCAGCGTCGCGAAGCCCAGGTTCGCGGTCAGCCAGTTCGCTCCAAAGCCCAGTTCCAGATACCCGCCAACGGAGAGCGCAACGGCAAAAAGCGCCGCCGGCAGCGGCTTCAACTCTCCGGTCACCAGCGGGCGCAGGCGAGTGCGCTTCATCCGGGCGTCGTACCGATATTCCATCCACTGGTTGAGCGCCGCGGTGCCGGAGGCAATCAGCCCCGTGCCCACAATCGTATGCAGCAGGGTCAGCCAACTCCAGCGACCTTCAACCCCAAAGTAGTAGCCAATCGCCGTGCTCATCAGAATGAGCCACGTGATTCTGGGCTTCGTGAGTGCAATATAAGGCCGCATGATAGAGGGCTCTCAGTTTAGCCCGGTCTCCAACTTTGCCGTGGCGTCCGCCTGTCCGCGGCTGTCCAAGGCCGCCGGCAAGCCGGGACGCACGTACTTTCTAATTTCGATCGCCATCCAAACGGTGGCCGCCAGAGTAAAGGAACCCAGAACGACGTGGCTTACCGTAAAGAGTGCCAGCCAGGCAGCGGGCGCGTTCGCTGCGTCGGCCGAAGCCGCTTGAACGCGATAGAACAGTGCGATTAAGCCTAGCACGATTTGGGCGAGGGTGAACCAGACCACCGTGAACGCCACACTCTTGAGCGGGCGGTGGGTGGGGTAGGTTGTCGCCACCAGAATCGCCAGAAACGCCAGCGCCCCCGCCGTGACAAACGCCAGCGAGAGGTGCGGCATCACTCCCATCATTCCGTGCCGGTAAGCGGATCCCAGGAGAATCTGCGCCACCACGAAGATCGCCGGCCACCAGGCGATGGAGCGCAGCGGCGGCTGCAACTCGTCTTCCACGGTCTCCGCCTCTTTGGCGAAGCTTCGCGACGATATAAAAAACAGGACCGCTCCCAGCGTCAGCAGCGCGTGCGTCAGCATCGCCTGCAACACGCTCACCGAAGGCGTCGCGCCCTTGCGCGCGAGGCTCATCCCGATCCCGGCTTGGGCGGCCACCACCAGCACGATCGGCAGGGAAAGCCGCGTCAGCCAGCGCCAGCGTTTGGCGCGCCAGCACGCGGCCAGCGCCGCCAGGGACAGAATCGCCACCACCCCGGCCAGAATGCGGTGCGCCATCTGGCCGCCCTCCGCCCACGCGGGTATCGGCAAACCCGTACTCGCGCTCACCATAAACCCGCTCACCACAAGGAGAAGCAACGTCGAGAGCGCCAGCAGGGCCGACAGCCAATGAATCAAACGGAACTGCATGAATTCGATTTCGAAGCGCCGTGAAGCGCCACGGCCCCGGAGGGGTCCGATACCTGGATATGCCTACTGTGGGATAGATTCAGATTCCTGCCGAAGTGTTGCAAATTTCTGTTAAACCGTAATCTTATCCGCACTGGCCCCTTCTCTCGCGCTCGCGCGAAACGGCCTTCCCGGCGGCGTCTGCTAAGATTGAGGAGGAATTCTCCCCCTGGAACCGTATGAGCACCCATTCTCCCGTTCAAGAAATCGTTTGCGCGCATTCGCCGGATTCCGACGATGCTTTCATGTTTTACGCGCTTGCAACCCGCAAGATTCGTTCGCAGATCGCCACCTTCCGGCACGTCCTCTCCGACATCCAGACGCTGAACCAGAAGGCGCTCGAAGGGGAGTACGAACTTTCCGCCATTTCCTATCATGCTTACCCGTATGTGGCGGATAAATATCAGATTCTGGCCAGCGGTTCGAGCGTGGGAGATAATTACGGGCCAATTCTCGCTTCCCTTCGGCATACCCTTCCAGGGGAGATCAAAGGCAAGCGAATCGCCGTTCCGGGCAAACTCACCACGGCCTATCTGGCCCTCAAGCTCTATGAGCCGGATTTCGAAGAGGTGGTGATGCCTTTCGATCAGATTCTGGAAGCGGTGGCCGGCAAGAGTGTGGATTTCGGGCTGGTGATTCACGAAGGGCAGCTAACCTACGGCAATCAGGGGCTGCAGAACGTGCTCGATCTCGGCAAATGGTGGCGCGCAAAGTACAATTTGCCCCTGCCCCTCGGCGCGAACGTGCTGCGCCGGGACCTCTCGCCGGAGATCAAGAGCGAATGCGCGCGCCTGATGCGGGAGAGCATCCAGTATGCGCTCGATCACCGTGAAGAGGCGCTCAACTACGCCATGCAGTTTGCCCGCGATACCGAACCGTCCCTCGCGGACAAGTTCGTCGGGATGTACGTCAACCATCACACCGCCGATTGCGGCGAGGACGTGCCCAAGGCCGCCCAGTTAATCCTCGATCTCGGCTATGAGGCCGGCATTCTGCCCCGCAAGGTAGTGCTCGACATTCTGCGCTAGGCCCACGTGCGCGCCCCGCTATCGCACGGGAGGGTGGTCCATCGGGCCGCACCAGGCCTCGTAGGCCACCGTCACCGTCTGTCGCGCGGGAATCCAGCGCGTCGTCGGCGCTCCGAACATCGGTCCGCGTTCGAGCATCGCTCTGCGGTTCTCCGGGAACGGAGAAACGCCGAATTCCATTCCTCGCGTGATGGTCTTGCCGTTCCATGGCGCTTGCTGGCGCGCCCGGTTTTCTTCCCAGATTCCCAGCCATGGGAAATCCTTCGGGTCCCAGCGATAGCCGCAGCCAAGCCGCATGTCCGGGTTCCAGGCCGCGAACCACGCCGGGCGGGCCGAGGGGTTCATCAGGTGCGCCGTGTAGCCCGCCGAAACCGGGAGCCCAGGGTAAACCTGCATATCCCGCGTGCCTCCGTCCAGGGCCGGGCCGTTCGGCCAGTCGAACTCCGCGCCAATTCGCAGATAGCCCTTGCCTCCGCTAAAATCGGACTCCACCACCTTGGAGCGGGTCGCGTTTGTCCGGAACAACGTCTTGCCAGGTTCCACGAAAGGCGGGCCCAGTGTGACGTGCTGCGTCCAGCCCACCGCCCGGTCGGCGGCATTCAGATTGGTCAATCGCTCCGTGATCGTCACCGCGCGAGACCCGGCCGGAAGGTGCAGGCGGCGTTCAAAGCCGAGTTGCGCCACGGGCAGTGTCGTGCTGGCCGTCAGGGTATCGCCGGATTCCGTAAACCCGTAGCTTGCCACCGGCGCTTCCCCATGCACCACCATTCCCGCGGCCGCTTCACTCTCGGAAGGAGGGCCGAAGCGATCCAGGCAAAGGTTGTGCCCCAGAATTCCCGCCAGCAAACGGCTCTCCGCATCGTTGCCATAAATCGATGCATGCTTTGCCGGGTCGTAGCCGGAGGGTTCCATCGTCGGCCAGGGCGGCGTCCACAACGGGTTCACACCTGATGCTTTGTCGATGAGCGCGGCGATGTGCCCCCCTTCCACGGTCACGATGACGCGCAGAAACTCGTTCTCGAGCGCATAGGCGCGACGATGCAAATAGCGGACTTCCGGCATAGGGCCGTTATATCCCATTGGGCGTCGCTTCGCCAGTTTTCCTCTTCGAAAAGATCACGGCCGCCACTCGAGATTCCGTTTCTCCCCTGCCCGTGGAACCCTTCGAACGGAATCTGTGCTCCCTCTTTGCTTTCAGCTTGCAAACTCCGCGCCCGGTTATATGATGCAAGTGTCCGCGAATCCCGCACTGGGTGGCGGGATTTTACCCACATGTCGACGCGCCTTTCTAGATTGCTCGTTGAAGCCAGGCTGTACCTTCACCTGCTGGGCGGCACGCTTGTGCTCCATCTGTGGCTGCCCGTTATCGTTGTCATTTTTATTCCCTGCCTGCTGCTGGCCGGCGTTATGGGCTTTGCCTACGCCGATGTCATCGCCGCCGTTGTGCTGCTCCTGTTCCTGTCCGCTCCGTTATGGCTCACCCGCCCCGTCCACGCTTCGGCCCTTCCCCCGTCCATCGAGGAGGATGGCGAATCGCTCGACCTCTATCCCGCGTTGAAAGAGTTAGCCCGCCAGACCGCCGCGGACCTCGGCAAATCGCCGCCGAGCCGCGTGCTATTCCGCCTCAGTCCCATTTTTCGCCACTGGGGCGCCCCCGAAGATCCCGATGATCGCGAACTGGGCAGCCGTACCCTGCGCGTGGATCTATCGAGGGCCGGCGTCTGTTCCGTCTTCGAGTTTCGATGCGATCTGGCCAAGGCCATCCTGCAGCCCCGGATGTCGGGCTGGCTTGCTCACCGCGTCCTCGCCCAGATTGACCTCCTGGCCGAGCGCCTCAACGCCGGAACATCCGGGATTGCCGCGTTCCAGCGCTACCTTTGGGTCAGCCTCCTGCGGGAGCACGAGTTGAGCGCCCTCAGGACCTGGCGTCTCTTCGCGGAAATGGAAACGGACCGCGCCCTTGCCGCCCTCTTCGGCAAACGATGTGTCGCCTCCTGGATCGAAAAGAGCTGGTTCGCGGAGTGGGTCTTCCCCGTGTATCAGCAGATCTGGCTGGAACCCGCCTGGCAGCGCGGCTACCTGCCCCCCACCATGGAGGGCTTCCGCCGCCTGCACGAGGAGGCCGGTGCTGAGTGGCTGATCGATACCGACGCGGATCGCCCGGTGAATCTCGAATCGAAGTACGAACTCGGCGAGATCGCCCGCTGGCAGCCCCACCGGATGCGTCTGCTCGCGCTCAATGCCGCGGAGGAAAGCACCGCCACCGTGTGGGATGCCCGTCCCGCCGCTCTGCTCCTGGACGATGGAGACGCCGAGGAGAAAGTCATCCGCCGGGCCATGGCCATCGGAACGGAGCCGTGCAACGACGACCCCCTGGAGCGCATCTCCTGGCGGGAATACCCCGACGCCGTTATCCTCGCGGAAGTCGACGACATGCTGCATGAGGGCGCCGAACTGTTCCAGGGCCGCACCCTCATGGATCTTCCAAAGATCGTGGAAGAGGCCCCCCACATGGTTTACGAAGAGGTTTACATGCCCTTCCTGCCGCCGCAATTTGAAAACCGCCTCGCCTCGATGCCGAATCCGCTCTCCGGCTTCCTCATCAAGCATCTCCTGGAGCGCGGCTGGGAAATGCGCTTTGACCTCGCCAAGGGCGTCTCCCTTTGCCATCCAGCCGACGGCAGGTCCATTGATCCGAACGATCTTGTCCACGGTCTGGCCGATGGCTCCGCGTCAGCCGAGGATTTTGTGAAACTGGTAGGGCTTTCGTCCGCTTCGGAGAGCTTGGGGAATTCCGAGGAATGCGCGCCTGTGCGCTCGCCCCGCGCGATACCGGAACCGGAGCCTGGGAAATCCGCGCCCGACGCCGCCTTCTGAACGGCACAGGATCCGTGCGCCGGGGGCGTCCCTCCGCGCCGCCCGTTTGCAACCGCCTGCCGCCAGGTCCGCACTTGGAGTCACGCCCGCACCCGGCGTCAGGTCCTTACCGCTTCGCCCCTCGATCCCGGCTTCACCACCGGAAGACCTTGGTCGCACTGCGGGCAGAACTCGGTCGGATACGTTTCGACGGCCAGTTCCCAGAGGGCCACCCGTGGCGCTCCCACATCGGCCTTTCCTCCGCTGCGGTCTACGATCGAACCCGCGGCCAGCACCTCCGCGCCCGCCTCCTCCGCGACGCTCACCACTTCCCGCGTGCTGCCCCCGGTGGTAATCACGTCCTCGACGACATACACTTTCTGGCCGGGCTGTAACGAAAAACCGCGCCGCAATGTCATTACTCTATTCGCGTCCCTCTCTGTGAAGAGGAATGGCACGCCCAGGGCGCGCGCTACCTCGTGGCCGATTACCACGCCACCGAGAGCCGGGGACATCACCAGATCGGGGCGGATCTTCGCGGTTTGTTCGAGGGCGGTTGCGAGGGCCTGTCCCAGCCGCTCCGCGCGTGCCGGATCCGCTAAGACCAGGGCGCATTGCAGGTAATTCGGGCTGTGCAAGCCGCTGGTGAGCAAAAAATGTCCACTCAGGTAGGCTCCGGCTTGCTCAAATAGAGATTGAACGTCTTTGGGAGTGATGGGCACGTGGCTAGGATAGCACCGGCTTCGCCACGCGGGTCAGTGTGCGGACCGCAAGGCGCGGCGTGCCCTGCAATCGGCGATCCGCGCGGTGCGGCGGCCCTTTGATCGCTCCCAACTGGAAAGGGTTTTGCGAATCCGTGGAACACCGGGTCGCTTCATTCGTATAAGAGAAAGGGTGCGGCCGCGATCGCCGCGCTTCCCGCACCAATTTGTGAGGACCGAGGAACGGCATTCATGAAAACATCCCGACAACTTCTGGCGCTGCTTTGCGTGGCTCTGATTCTCGCGCCGTTGAGCGCTCTTTCCCAAACCTACAGCTACATGCAGAACAAGGAGCGCCCCTGGTTCATTCGGAACTATGTGCCGGTCAACACTCCTCCGGTGAACTTTGCCAATTCCTCCCGGCTGGAGAGTCTCCTGCGCGCTGGGAACCTTTATCTTTCTCTGCAGGATGCGATCGCCCTCGCGCTTGAGAACAATCTGGATATCGAGTTGCAGCGCTACGGCCCCCAACAGGCCGAAGCCAACCTCTTGCGCACGCAGGCCGGTGGATTGCTTCGCGGCGTCAGCACCTCCGTCCAGCAGGGCCCCGCGTCCGCCGTGTCGCAAGCCACCGGAGGCATCGGTGGCGGCACCGGGGGTGGCAGCGGCACCGCCGGTGGCGGCGACCTTGGCACTACCGCCGGTGGAACCGTCATCACCCAAACCGGCGCGACCATCATCAACCTGGATCCGGTGATCTCCGCGGGCTTCCAGGCCGGCCATATTTCCCGGCCTCAGGCGAACACGATTGGCACCGGTACGACGGCGCTGGCCGTCGATTCGCGGAATTTCTTCACGCAAGTCCAGCAGGGCTTCATCACCGGAACCACCGTTTCCGCGGGCTATAACCAGTCCTACTCGGATAGCAACAGCTTGGGCCAGAGCCTGAACCCGCTCAACCAGGGCAATATGAGCCTGTCAATCACGCAGAAGGTGCTTCAAGGCTTTGGACGAGCCGTGAACAACCGAAATATCCGCATCGCAAAGAATAATCTGAAGATTGCCGATCTCACATTTAAGCAGCAGGTCATCGCCACCACTTCGAACATTATCAATCTGTATTGGGACCTCGTGTCGATCAACGCCGATTATGGCGTCAAGAAGCAGAGTGTCGAGCTGGCGTCGAAGCTGTTTGAAGACAACAAGAAGCAGGTGGAGATCGGAACTCTTGCTCCCATTGAGGTGATTCGCGCCGAGGCGGAACTGGCGCGCACGGAACAGGAACTCACCGTAACCGAGACCCAGCTGCTGCAGCAGGAAACCATCATCAAGAACGTCCTCAGCCGCAACGGCATCACCAGCGAAACCATTAAGAACGCCAGAATTATTCCCACGGATTCCATTCAGGTTTCCGCGGACATGCCCTCGCTGGACTTGGATCAGCTTTATCAGCAGGCGCTTGAGAATCGGCCGGAAATCGAGCAGACCAAAATCAATATCGGAAACACGAAGATCGGTATTGCCGGAAATAGAAGTCAATTGCTTCCTTCCCTGGATGTTTCGCTTAATTTCCAGAATAACGGTCTCGCGGGCTTGTTGAATCCTAATCGCCTGCCGAATGCGATGCCGCCGGACGCGTACTTCATTGGTAGCCGTTCCGACGTTTTGGGACAGTTGTTCCGTCGAAACTTCCCCGATTACTCCCTCAGCTTTCAGTTGAATATCCCTCTGCGCAACCGTGCCGCTCGCGCGGACATGATTATCGAAGAAATTTCGCTCCGGCAGCAGGAGATTCGCCAGCAGCAGCAACTGAATCAGTTGAAAGTGAGCGTGCAGAATTCGATTACCGCGCTTCGCCAGGCGGACGCCGGGGTCCGGACGGCGCAGAAGTCGCGCATCCTGCAGGAACAGACCCTGGACGCGGAGCAGAAGAAATTCGTCCTGGGCGCCACCACTATCTTCTTCGTGATTCAGGCGCAGCGTGATCTTGCACAGGCCCGCTCCGCCGAGGTGGCCGCGCTCGGCAATTATGCCAAGGCAAAGAATAACCTCGACCAGAGCCTCGGCCTCACGCTCCAGCGCAGCAATGTGAGCATCGACGAAGCGAAAACCGGCACCGTCGCCAGGGAATCGCAGATTCCGCTTGAATACCTCCAACAGAACAGGAATAATTAGACGCGCTTCTCCTTGTCGCGCCTCGCCTCGTTCATCCTCCTCGGGCGGCTCTCTGTCAGCGAGAGTCGCCCATTTTTATTGGAAGCGGGCGCGAAGCGTCGTGCCTGTCCAAGCGGGAGAATCAGGCGTCGCCCCTGCGTTTCGGGCAATGTTCGCAGACTTCGCCTTCCTTCGGTGGCGCGCCGGAGACGACAAAGCGAACGGCGGCTTCCGCCTTCTCGCCGGGAAGCGTTGGCAGCGCGAGGATGCCTAGCCGTCGGAATGCAGCCATCTCGGCGGTCTCGAAGGTACCGGCCACCACCGCTTCGCAATCGAGCGTCTCTCGCGGCAAATCGTCCGGCACTCCTTCTTCCGCAAGGCACGTTGCGCCCTGTGCGGGAGCACGCGTTCCGCCGTCTTCACGAATGCGAACGAGCGGCACACCCGGCCGTTGCCAGCGGTTTCCGCCGCGTTTCCGGCGCGCCGGCAAACCCACCTCGTTTCCAGCCACCTCAAACACCAGAAACCCTCGCGCTTCCGCGAGCGAGGCGGCGACGTTGACGCCATCGGTTGATGCAACTGCTATCTTCATTGAGCCCTCTGGCGAAGGTTCCCGCGGTCGGTTACCCACGCCGGGAAATTTGGCCACTCCGCTTCCACCTTGCCACGAAACCGCTCCTCGAATCCAATGCACGCCGCTTCCTGCGGGGACGCTGCCCGGCTCCCAAACGCCTTCAGCCGAGTTGCATGTAGCCCAACTGTGGGGATCTCCGCTTCCTGTCTTCCCGCACGATCTCCGTGAGGACCGAGGCCGCCTTCAGGCACTGCTCACGAGTGACGTCATAGTGCGTCACGGCCCGCATGCGGCAATCGTCGATCCCGTTGAGCAGGACGCCGCGCTGCTTGAGCGCGCTCGTGATCTGCGCGGGCGACATGCCCGTCTCCGCTACATCGAAGATGACGATGTTCGTCTGCACTGCATGCGTGATTTGGATACCCGGAAGTTCCCGGATGGCATCCGCAAAGGCGGCGGCATTGTCGTGATCTTCGTGGAGCCGCTTGGGCATCTCTTCCAAAGCGATCAGACCGGCGGCCGCCAGCACCCCCGCTTGCCGCATGCCGCCGCCCAGCCGCTTCCGCAAACCATGCGCCCGCGCGATGTCCTCCGCCGTGCCAACGATCAGGCTGCCAACCGGGGCTCCCAAACCCTTGGAGAGGCAAAACATGACTGTGTCCGCCAACTTTACAAGCTGCCGCACGGGCTTGCCGAGAGCGGTTGCCGCATTAAAAATCCGCGCGCCGTCCAGGTGCACCTTCAGGTCTCGCTCGTGCGCTTCCTCGCAAATCTCCTCGGTCACCTCAATCGGTGAGACGATGCCTCCCGCCATGTTGTGCGTGTTCTCCAGGCACACGAGTGATGTTCGTGTGTTATGCGGCGACGCCGTGCGAATTGCGGTGCGAACTTGCTCCCATCGGAGCACGCCGTCCGGGGCCGGTACGTGACGTGCGAAGACGCCCGAGAACCACGCGGACATGGAGAGTTCCCAATCAAGCACGTGCGCATGGGATTCGCAAATCACTTCCTCTCCGTGCCGGGTGTGGAGCTTCACGCCAATCGTGTTGCCCATCACTCCGGAAGGCACGAAGAGCGCCGCCTGCTTGTCCAGGATTTCCGCCGCCCGCCATTCGAGCTTGCGGACGGTGGGGTCCTCCCCGTAGACGTCGTCCCCCACTTCGGCCTCCGCCATCGCCCGGCGCATCGCCGCCGTGGGCCGGGTGACCGTGTCGCTGCGGAGATCTATCCACATCGCCTGCTTTGAGGGTTCGGCGTCGGGTTCAGGTTGCAGTCCGGCAGTTTCGTTCATCGGAGTTCCTCGGGATTTTCCAGCGTATCGTAGCTCGTCCCTCCTTCGATTCTCTTGGGCGACGTCGGCATCTCCGAAGTCCTCCTCCCGGTCCGTGCACCCCGTCCGCCAGGCCATCGCGAGAGGACTCGCCAATCCGGCGCGAGAAGTTTTGCGCATCCTTGCGGCACTCTGACGAATCTTGCCAGAGTGGATGGCAATGCCTTCCCAGAAGGAGGAAAACCGCATGAAACGATCCGCAAGCGCCCGCTGGAAGGGTGATCTGAAGACCGGCAACGGGGTGATGTCCACGGAGACCAAGACCCTGAATGAGGCGCCGTATTCATTCCACACCCGCTTTGAGGAAGGCAACGGCACCAACCCGGAAGAGCTGCTTGCCGCCGCCCACGCCGGGTGCTTTTCCATGGCGCTCTCGCTCACGCTCGGGGCTGAAGGGCTCACCGCCGAAGAGATCAACACCACCTGCACGGTGACCATTGAACGCGGGGAAAGCGGCTTCGAGATTCAGCAAAGCCATCTCGTCCTCCGCGCCCGCATCCCCGGAGCCGACAAAGCGGCGTTTGAACGCGCGGCCCAGGCGGCCAAAGGCGGATGCCCGGTGTCCAAGCTCTATAAGACCAACATCACACTTGACGCCACCCTGGAGAACTAAGCGGCTCTGCGCATCCTCACGATTTTGCGCCGGGGAAACCAGCCCCGGTGCATCATTCCTTTTCGAGCGCCAGCACTTTCGCCAGCCGCCGCCGGTGCCTTTCCGCGCCTGTAAACCGGGCTTCCAGGAAGGTTTCGAGCAGTTGCCACACCAGTTCGATTCCCATGGTGCGTCCGCCCATGCAGACGATGTTCATGTCGTCGTGTTCCACCCCCTGCCGTGCGGAGTAAGCGTCTTCAATGATGCTCGCCCGCACGCCTCGCACCTTGTTCGTGGCAATGCACGCGCCGATCCCGCTGCCGCACAGCGCGATCCCGCGCTCCACCTCGCCCCGCGAAACTGCCCGCGCCATCGGAATGACGAAATCCGGATAGTCATCCTCGGGGTCTAAGGAGTGCGCGCCAAAGTCCACCACTTCATGGCCGGCCACTCGCAGTCTCTCTGAGATCTCCTTCTTCAACTCGAAGCCCCCATGGTCGGCGGCAATGCCCAGTTTCATGCATTCCTCCCCGTATTGAACCCTCGCGGGGTCCTCAGTTCCCAGAATGTCACGAATCGCGCGGGCAATCCCGCCAAATCCCAGTTCCGACTAGGCGCTGGGTCTTGCATCATCGCGGAACAAGACGAGCAGAGCCACGATCAGCACCGTGGAGAGCAAGGCCATAATCGCAAATACCGGGTTCCAATTCACAATCGTGTCCACCGTATAGCGCTGAATCAACTCGACGCTGCCAAAGGTGCCGATCAGCATGCCTACGCCGAAGCAGATCAACACGATCAGCCCCTGTGCCTGCGCCCGCACCTCCGGAGGCGCCTTCTTGTCCACGTAAACCTGCCCGCCCACAAAGAAGAAGCCGAAGATGATTCCGTGTACCAGGATCGCGATGTAATAGAGATACTCCTGATTGCCAGCCACTCCTCCCCAAAGCGCGAAATAGCGGACTGCCAGCGCACACAGCCCGCCAATCATCGTCCATTTCACACCCCAGCGTGTCAGGGCGAGCGGCACAAGCACCATCAGAAAAATCTCAACCAGTTGGCCCAGGTTCATCGTGGCCGTCACCTGCTTGAAGCCCTGGCTCTCGAAGAACTGCGAACCCAGCGAGAAATAGAGCGTGAAGGGGATCATGGTCAGCAGAGAGATCAGAATGAATATCGCGAAATTGCGATCCTTGAGCAGCGTGAGCGCGCGCAGCCCCAGCGCATCCACCATGGATGCCTTCTGCCCCTTGGCGGGTGGTGGTGTATCGGGCAGCGTGAGGTTCAGCAGAGCCGCCAGAAGCGCAGTAGCCGCGCCGCAATACAGCGGGATTGCCGTCCCATCGATCTTCACTCCGAAGAGACTCGTGGCGGCAATCAGGCTGAACGCCGCGCTCGCCACCCAGCCGATCGAACCAAAAACGCGGATTTGCGGGAACTTCTCCGGCGGATAGTTCGCCATCGCGATCGCGTTCGTCAGGCTCCACGTGGGCATGTAGAAGCACATTCCCAGAAGCAGAACGACGAAGATCCAATCCGGATGGGTCTCGCGGGCGCCCAAAAAGAAGAACAGCGCACACCCGAGATTCAGCACCGTCAGCACACGTTGGCTGGCGAAATGGCGGTCCGCCACCATGCAAATCAGGGGCGAAGCCAGGCACCCCAGCGGCATCACGCTCAAGATCCAGGCCTGGTAGCTTGCGGAAACCTCCATGTTCTTGAGGTAGGCCGCCATCGGCACCCACCACACGGCGAACATCATGTACTGCAGGAACATCATCACACTCAGTCGAAGTTTGACGCCTGGGGTGGCCGCTTTCATGTTTCGCTCCTAACGATTCCGTGGAGACTTGCCCCGTGGCGCAAGCCTTCCGACGATCTTAGCGAGTCGCTCACGATTCCGTCCATAGAATCGGCAAACTTCCCACCTCACTGCCTTATACTTTCTCCACAAGAGATCCTGGGGCCGCATGAGCCGGGCCCGAAGTCCCCAGCCGCGCCAAGGCCTCATTGTTCGACTCGGTGGGGCCCGATGATGGGAAGAGATTGTGCGGCTTTCTCGCGATCGAGTGCCCAATGTTGCTGAGATCGCCAGTCAGACTCTTGCCGCGAACCCCGGTGCCTATTCCCAACCGCCGCCGAGCGCACGGTACAACTGCACTACTGATAGCCGCTCCTGCAGCTTGAGTTGCGCGAGTACGAGTTCGCCGGAAAAGAGATTCCGCTGCGCGTCGAGCACCTGGAGGTAGCTGTCCAGCCCGCCCTGATAGCGTGTGTTTGATAGCCGCACGGAGTCTGTCAATGCCCGCACGAGTTGATCCTGCTGTTCGCGCTGCCGCCGGGTGCGCTCGAAGGCGATCAAAGAGTCAGAGACTTCCCGTAGGGCATTGTAGATCGTCCGTTCATACCTTACCGCCAGTTCGCGCTGCTGTGCCTCCGTGAACCGAACCTGATTTCTGATCTGTCCAGCCCGGAAGACAGGCAGCAGAGCGTCTGGAGCGAATGAAAGGAACCGGGCTGGCGCCGTTGCAATATCGCTCAGGGCTCGGCTTTGGCCTCCCGCGAAACCGGTAAGACTGATCTGTGGAAAATACAGCGCGCGAGCCGCTCCAATCCGGGCATTCGCTGCGACTAGTTCCTGCTCCGCTTGCCGGATATCGGGTCGGCGCTCCAGCAGAACGGACGGGAGGCCCGCTGGCACGTCCGGCGGGATTGGTACCTCGTTCAATTCGCGGCCTCGCGGCTGCTCGGAAGGCGCGGAGGCGACCAGCAGGCTGATTGCATTCTCCGTCTGCCCGATTTGGCGCTGCACCGCTTCCATCTGAGCCGTGGCAGTGAACAGCAGTTGCTCCGCCTGCCGAACGTCGAGGCCGGATGCCGCGCCTTGTTGCCTTCGAAGTTCAACGATCCGGAGGCTTTCGGATGCGGCCTCGCGCGTCCTTCGGCTGATATCCAGTTCCAGCTCCAGTTCGAGCAATTGGAAGTAGTTGCTGGATACTTCGGAGACGAGCGAGACTTGCACTGCGCGCTGAGCCTCCTGGGTGGCGAAGAACTCCGCCCGGGCGGACTCATTTAGTCTTCGAATCCGGCCCCAGATGTCCAACTCCCACGAGAGTGCCATTCCGATCTGCGAATAAGTGACATCAGGATTGCTTCCCACCGGCGCGGATCGAAGGGAGCCCACACGAGATTGCCGCGTGGCTGTGAGCCGGGCTTGAGCATCGGCGAATGGGAAAAGCTGAGACCGCGCTATCCCCGCCTGCGCCCGAGCCTGTTCGACGCGCTCCGCGGCGATGCGGACGTCGAAGTTTCGCTCGAGTGCTGTAGCAATGAGCTGGTTGAGTGTATCGTCCCTGAATAATTCAGCCCACTTTCGGTCCGCGAGGGAAGATTCGGCGCTCAACGGAGCACGGACGCTTTCAGCGCCACGAAACTGGTTGGGAACGGGGATCTCTGGCCGTTTGTAGTTGGGTCCGACCGCGCAGCCGTTCATAAGCACGGCAAGCAGCGCGGATGCTGCAAAGATTCTAGTATTCATGACATCTCCGTGATGGCCTGATGGCCGGTTGCGCGTTGCTGCCTTCGCTCCGCAAGTTCCTGGATGACGACGTAGAGGACCGGTACGATGAAGACTGCAAGCACGGTTGCGCTGATCATGCCGGCAAAGACCGCGGTGCCGAGTGACCGTCTGGCGCCCGCTCCGGCCCCGCTCGCGATGACCAGGGGAACCACCCCGAGAATGAACGCGAAAGAGGTCATCAGAATCGGGCGCAATCGCAGTCGCGCCGCCTCCATTGCCGCGTGCCAGATGTCGTCACCATGGTCGTGGCGCTCCTTCGCGAACTCCACGATCAGGATGGCGTTCTTTGCCGCGAGTCCGATCAGCGTCACGATGCCGATCTGCGTGTACAAGTCGTAGGGATACGCGCACAGCCAGATTCCCAGCAATGCCCCAAATATGCCGAGCGGGAGTGCAAACAGCACCGCTAGCGGGATTGACCAGCTCTCATAGAGCGCGGCAAGGAAAAGAAACACGAGCACGGCGGCCAGGCCGAAGATGGCGGCTTCATTGCCTTGTGCCTGTTGCTCCTGGTAAGTGGTGCCCGTCCATTCGTATCCGAAGCCCTGCGGCAGCGTGGCCTCCGCCACTTCCTGCATGGCCTTTGCTGCCTGTCCGCTGGAGTACCCGGGTGCCGGCCCGCCGAGAATCTGGATTGCGCGGAAGCGATTGTAGCGATAGATGACATCCGGTCCGGATGACGGCTGCACCCGAGCGAGAGTACTCATGGGAACCATCTCCCCGTCCGAGCTTCGAACGAAGAAGCGATTGATGTCGGATGGCCGTGCGCGAAACTCGGGCTGAGCCTGCACAAGGACCTGCCACACGCGCCCGAACAAGTTGAAGTCGTTCACATATAACCCTCCCAGAAACGTCTGAAGGGTGTTATAGGCATCGTTCACCGGCACGCCGAGAGTCTGCAGTTTGTCCCTGTCCATCCGGATGGAATACGACGGCACATTCGCCCGAAAAGTGCTGACTACGTTCGCGAGCTCCGGGCGATGCTGCGCGGCGGCAACGAGGGCATCGGCCGTGCGGGCGAGCGTCTGCACGTCCGTGCCAGCGCGATCTTCCAACATGAATTGAAAGCCGCCCGTGTTGCTGAGCCCGAGGATCGGCGGCAACCCGAATGCGAACGTGAAGGCCTCGGGAACATCCGCGAACCCCGCCCGTGCTCGCGCGAGAATCGACGCAAGCTGCAGTTCCTGAGTCTTGCGCTCCTCCCAGGGCTGCAGCGTGCAGATCATCGTTGCAACGTTCGAGCTTGAGGTGCCTGTCGCGATGTCGAAGCCCCCAAGCACGTAGTAGTCTCTTATGCCCTCCACCTTGCTCAGGACTCCTTCGATCTTCTGGACGGCGGCGTCTGTCCGCTCTGTTGTGGCACCATCGGGCAGCCGGACGGATACGAAAAATGCCCCCTGGTCTTCGGTTGGCAGGAAGCCTGTAGGCAGATGAGTGAACAAGCCTCCGCTCGCCAGGGTGAACGCCCCGAGCGCAAGCAGCGCGAGCGCTGGCTTCCGCAACAGGAACAGCACCTTGGCGCTGTATTTGTTCGTCGTCCAGTCAAATACGTGATTGAACTTGCCGAACACTCTGCCGAGAATACCGCCCGCCTGCTTGTGTGGGCTCAAGATCAGCGCGGACAGCGCTGGACTGAGCGACAAGGCATTGAATGCGGATAGCAGCACGGATACAGCAATCGTCAGCGCGAACTGCCGGTAAATCTGCCCGCTGATCCCGCTGATTAGCGCAACGGGCAGGAACACGGCGGCGAGAATGAACGCAATTGCGATGACCGGCGCCGAGACTTCCTTCATTGCCCGGATGGTCGCCTCTTTCGGGGAAAGGCCTTCGTCAATATGGCGCTGTGCCGCTTCCACGACGACAATCGCATCGTCTACCACGATGCCGATTGCGAGTACGAGGCCGAACATGCTCGTAATGTTGATCGAGAAGCCGAGCAAGGGGAAGAGTGCGAAAGTGCCCACGATCGAGACCGGAACGGTTAAGAGCGGGATCAGGGTGGCACGCCAGTTTTGCAGGAACAGGAACACGACCAGAATCACTAGCAGGACGGCCTCCAGCAGCGTGTGAACGACGTCGCTGATGGCGGCCCGAACGAACTGCGTGGAGTTGTACGGTACGACATAGTCGATGCCCGGAGGGAAGTTCTTCTTCGCTTCAACCATGAACTCTTCCACTGCCGTAGCCGTTTCGACGGCATTGGCGCCGGGCGCGAGATACACGACCACGTTCCCGGAAGGTTGTCCGTTCAGACGGCTGAAGCCGGCGTATGTTTGCCGGCCGAGTTCGACGGACCCGATATCCCGGATGCGCAGTAGAGAAGCATCCGGCTGTGCCCGGATCACAATATCCGCAAACTCCTCGGGAGTCGTCAATCGCCCTTCGGCAGCGACGGCGTATTGGAAATCCGTTCCCTGCGGTGACGGCGCCTGGCCCACGGACCCTGCCGGATTCTGCCGGTTTTGTGCCTGGATCGCGTTGCTGATATCGGTCGCGTTCAGGCCAAGTGTGGACATCCGGTCCGGATCGACCCACACTCGCATCGAGTAAAGCTGCGGCGAGTTTAGTCTTGACTGGCCGACGCCCGGCAGGCTGCCGATCTGGTTTACGAGGTTGATCTGCGCATAGTTGGTCAGGAACGCGGAGTCGTATCGCTGATCACGGGCGATGAGCGAAACGGTCATCAGGAATGCACTGGAAACCTTCGCAACTGTCACTCCCTGGCGCTGCACTTCCGGCGGGAGACGAGGCAGTGCGAGATTCACCCGGTTCTGTGTCTGTACGGTCGCAGTGTCCGGATCTGTGCCGAGGGCGAATGTCACATTGATGGTCATCTGGCCGTTGTTCGACGTAGTGGTCTGGTAGTACAGCATGCCGTCGAGGCCAGTCAGTTGCTCTTCGACGGGCTGGGCCACTGTCCGCTCGATGTCCTCGGCGTTGCCGCCAAGATAGGTCGCGGTAATCTGCACTTGCGGCGGCACTACCTGCGGGTAAGCCGCAATGGGCAGTTGGGGGATCACCACGGCTCCGATCAGTACGATAACGATGGCGATCACCATCGCAAAAACGGGCCGGTCTATGAAGAACCTTGCCATGACATTACTCTCCTTTCAGCGGTGTCGCGGATGCATCGTTGGTCTCGCTCCGGTACGCGACAGTACGAACTCCCGCGCCAGCGCGCACGGATAGAATTCCCTCCACCACAACGCGGTCTCCAGCTTGCAATCCCTGCTCGATGATCCAGTCTTCGCCCACGCGAGGGCCGGTTCTGACAGGCCGGGCCTCCACCGTGTTCTGAGCCGTAACGACAAACACGCTTTCCAGGCCCTGGTTCTGTTGCACAGCACGCTGCGGGATGCGAATCACGCTCTCGCGTCTTGCTGTTTGCAGGCGAACGCGTCCGAACTGTCCCGGCAGGACGGTTTGCTGCGGGTTCGGGAATTGCGCCTGCACTTCAATCGTTCCGGTACGCGGGTCCACTTGGTTCAAGGTGTTCTCAATGGTTCCCTTGTGTGGGAATACGCCGCCGTCCACCAGCAGGAGTTCCAGCGTTGTGGAGGCTTCGTCCCCCGAGGAAAGCTGATCCCGAAGGCTGGCGTACTCGGATTCGCTCAGCTTGAACCGTACCCAGATTGGATCGAGCGGAACGATGGTGGTGAGCGGTTGCTCCGAACTCGTGGTTACCAATCCGCCGACTGAAACTCGTGTGTCGCCGATAATGCCGCTGATGGGTGCTGTGATGGTTCCGTATTGCAAGTTCAGCGACGCTGTTTGCAGTGCTCCGCGGTAACTCTGCACCCTCCCCTGCGCGGTCTTCAAAAGCGTCTGCGTGTTCAACTTTGCTTGTGCCACCGCGGCTTCGTTTGCTCGCACGGTCGATTCCGCGGAACGCAAGGCCGCCACGGCGGCATCCAGGTCTTGTCGCGCTGCCGCATCCTGTTCCACGAGAGGCTTAATGCGCTCGTGATCCTGCTTTGCCCGTACTAGCGCCGCCTCTGCCGCGGCCAGATTTGCCTGAGCCTGCAACAGGGAGGTCTGTTGCTGCGCATTGGTCAGGTCCGCTTCGGCCTGCGTCATGTTTCCCTTGGCCTGCTCCAGCTGTGCTCGATAGGGGCGGAGATCCAGCGAGTACAGCGGTTGACCAGCCCTCACGTGCTGGCCGGGGCGAAACAGCCATTGTTCGATATAGCCGTCCACCCGTCCGCGAATCTCAACCTGATCACGTGCGTAGGTTTGTGCGGGATACTCCGAGTAAAGCTCAGCGATATCCGGGCTCACCGTGATCGTTTCTACAAGGGGGAGCGGCGGGCCGGCGGGCTGTGCATTGGAGGTGCAGCTCGTCAATCCGACTAGCAAGGCGGCGAGCACCAGGATGAGCCCTCCTGCTCGTAACCAGATCCGTCGCTGAGCGCTGTACCCATTTGGCCGCTGAGTTCGCATGCGGCCAATCTGCCGGGCCGGCACGCTGAAGTCGTTGGTATCAAGAATTCTTTCCAGCATTGGTTATTCTCTTCTGTGCAATTCCGGGGACACCGCTGGCTAGGCGGCGACTCATGCAGAGCCGCTTCGCTGTACTTGCAGCGGGCTTTTCGGGAACTCCAGGCTATGGATTGTTTGTGATGCCTGGAACAATTGCTCTGGTTCTATCTTGTGACTGATCCAGCTATGAGTCTAGATGGAATCACTTCGTAACCGTCATGAGCAAGGCTCATGAATAAAACGACGAGTTGCACGGCTGGCGCAGCGCCGGGGGGCGGAGAAACGGACAGATCCGAACGTGAGTCCAGTAGAGTTTCCTGGTGTTGGATGGGGCCAGCCGTTCAAGGCCGCGGATCGTTCATGAGAGCCGCAGGGTCTTGATTAGCGCACTCAATGCGGCGGGCTGGTTGCGACGGCTTGGATAGTACAGGAAATAGCCAGGAAATGGCTGACACCAGTCATCGAGCACTTGAATGAGACGCCCCTTCTCAAGGAGATCCGCGACGGCATCCTCAAAGGCCAGCCCTAGACCAACCCCATGCAGCGCAGCCTGAATGGCGAGATTGGTGTCGTCAAACACGACCGGCCCTTCCGCACTGACGCTCAGCGCTTTGCGGCCCTTTTCGAACTCCCATCGATACGCCGTATCTTTCGACCGGATTCCGATGCATGGGTGATCTTTGAGGTCATGCGGCGTCTTGGGTATCTTGTGCGATTGAAAATACTCGGGTGAGCCCACGACAACGAGACGCAGGTCCTTGCTAACCCGAACGGCGATCATGTCTCGCTGGATGTACTCTCCAATTTGGATTCCCGCATCGAATTCTCCCGCGACGAGATCTACAGGGGAATTTGAAGTCGTGACATCGAGTACGATATCCGGGTACGAATTCGAAAACTCCGCGAGCTTCGGAATCAGCACCGCCAGAGCAGCGGGACGCGCCACAATGAGACGCAAACGTCCCGCGGGACGCGCATGAATTCTTCGCGCTTCGGCCAGCGACCTCTCGATCTGTTCCAGTGCGGGAGCAAGGTCTCTCAGTAGCGCGGCGCCCGCCGCCGTCGGGGAGACACTGCGGGTTGTCCGTGCCAGCAACTGCAGCCCCAATCTTGCTTCGAGGCCCCGGACGGTATGGCTGACAGCCGACTGAGACACGCCGAGTCGCACGGCGGCACGGGTGAAGCTTCGTTCCTCCGCGACCGTGGCGAACGCGGCGAGTTCATTCAAATCACTTCTCATGTTCTATGAAGTGTACTCATGATGGATGGAAAAGAGAAGCGTTCATCCTCATGAAGCAGTTGACTGTGCCGCCGTGCCGATGCGCCTGCCCGCCGCCAACGGGGTGGGTGAGCGGACCCGGTGCGTTCACCTCGAACTGCCACGCGGTGTCTCTCGCATTTGCTGCCCTGCTCGTGGCTATTCCGGCGGCGGGCAGATTGGTGCTCTTGCCTTCCGCCACTTTGAGATCGCAAGAGGGCAGGAACCGCCGCCAAGAGTAGAATCCCCGAAGGAACGCCCAGCGGCGGCTACCGTCTGATCCCGGAGCTCCAGGAAATTCGCGTACTTAAGCAGGAAGTTCTTGGATTGGCCCCAGCGTTTGGGTCGGCATGGTCCTCGGCGGGGCGTTCAAGCGCCGTAGCTGTCGTGGAGGAAGGGCATGCTGGAAGAGAAACCTGCTGGGCTAATCAAGTTTCCCCCTTCGGGAGGAGATCCCTATCATGTACGGACGGGAGACAGTTGGGAATCCATTGCAAAGGCGAATTCGCTCAGCACTTGGGCGCTCATTGAGTTCAATTTCCCGGTAGTGAAAACGGAGGCCAATTTCCAGCGGAAATGCCGCATGGTGAACTGGCTGTTGCGGCATTCTGTTGGCTGCACCAAGAGTTCGGACGGAAAGAACTACCGATTCGATGGGAGCGACCGGCCGGGCATCGTCTACATTCCGCTCTTCGATATTCCTCCCGTCTACACGGACCGTGTGAACCTGCATTTCCGGAGTCTCAGTTTGACCGACGTGCCCTTTGATCGCATTTTCCGTGCGGTCCAAAGGGCGTACGCGCCCCACGGCATCCAGATGTCATTTGCCAGCGGCATGAGTCTGGGGCTGAGTGACGCCGAAGCCGCGAGATTCGCTTCGGTAACCGGCACTTGTGAATGGGAGATCACAAGCGGCGAGTTTGCGGAAATCCAGCGTCTAGGTCCGCCGATTCCATCGACGGATATCGCGGTCTATTTTGTGAAGGAGTTCGACACGACCAGCCTACTCGGTTGCGGCGGGCATTTGCCCGACAAGCACGCGTGCATTGTCGCCGCGGGGGCGGCAACGTACTCCACGGCCCACGAAGTCGGTCACGTCTTGCTTGGAAGCACGTTCACTCCCGTTCATGATCCCGCAATCTCCAATCTGATGTATGCCTACGAGAGCAGGACGGGCGATCCGCCAAGCCTTAACGCCACGCAGCTTACGCGAATGAGGGCTTCTACATGCTGCCGAAGCATCTAATGCCGGCACTTGCATCAATGACGCTCTGCAACGCTGCCTGGCGCGGCTGACGTGGCGGGGCTGCGTTTCCACACAGAGGAGGATCGAAAGGAGCTCGGCACTCAACCATCGGGAGACACGGCGGCTGCGAGCTGTGAAAAAATCAGCTAGATGCGTTCTGGGATAAGAGTTCCCTACCTTGTCTCGCTGTTCGCATTCTGTCGCTATCGGGTTTCCATCCGGTTCCATTCGCGCTGGAAGCCGTCAGAAGGGAAGCCGATGACCATTTCTCGCCGCGCCATGCTGGCGTCCGCTGCACTGCCGTTGTACGCTTCGCCGGCGCAAAGCGCCGGAAGCTCAGCCGTTGCCGCCAGGATCCTGTCCGTGGATACCATCAGTCGGCATCCGCATCTCTACCATGCCTGGCCCACGATGATCCGCCGCAAGTCCGGGGAGATCGTGGCTGTGTATTCCGGAGGGCGAGAGGGCATCATTGTCCCTTTGGCTGCCTGGAGATGATTCGGTCGCAGGACGATGGAACGACTTGGAACTGGCCCCAGATCTTTCTTGACACCCCTATCGACGACCGGGACGCTGGGATCTGCGAAACTGGCACCGGTGCGTTGCTGGTCACGACGTTTACGTCCATAGGCTTTGAACGCTATCTCGCCAATTCCGCGGATTGGGATCCCGAACGTGTTGAGCGATGGAATGCCGTCACCCGTTCGCTCTCCCCGGAACGCCGCAAGGCGCTTGTGGGCAAATGGATGCTTCGGTCCGAGGATGGCGGCGCACCTGGAGCGAGCCGCGCCCGATCGGCGTATGGGGGTTGCCTTCGCATCTGATCCGGTTGCGCGACGGCCGTCTGCGGATGACTTACGGATACCGCAGAATGCCGCGCGGCAATCATGCCCGGCTGAGTGCGGACAACGGTGCCACGTGGTCTGAGCCGATCGTGATCTCGGATGACGGCAGAGGCGACATCGGCTACCCCAGCACCGTGGAATTGCCGAGCGGCGAGCTCCTTCCCCTCTGGCACGAATCGAAGTATCCCGGCACTCTGCCCGTGAAGCTGCCGCCGCCGCCCTACGCCATCCTCAGGCTTGCGCGCTGGCGACTCCCCTAAACCGACGACCACGTTCATAAGCAGCGGAGAAACTCCCGATCCCCGCTGAAGTCCAATGCGTTGCGCGGAACTTCATTTCGGCGGCTGGTGTCCAATGGAGCAGTTCTCCCCGGGGATAGCGAATTGGATCTCGTAAAGGAAGGTTTCCATGAGTCGCCGTCTTGCAGGTGTGATCTTCGGGATCGTTAGTCTTTGTGTGGCCGTGCTGCTGGCACAAGCGCCGCCGCTGAGCCTGGAGGGGTTCGTGCGGGATGCTACGGGGGCGCCGATTGCCGGCGCCAAAGTGGAACTCCGTGACGGAACGGCGAAGGCGGTTGCGGCCACGCAGACGAATGGCCACGGCCGTTACCGCTTTCGCGGGATTACCGCCGGTAAGTACGAATTGCACGTGAGCGCCACGGGGTTTGCTCTGCTTGTCCGGAAGGTTGCGCTCGTTACGGGCAAGCCTGTCCGCGTGGACGTTACGTTGCGGGTGGGCGGAACCGGCGAAACCTTGGACGTTTCAAGCAGACAGGCACAGAAAGGCACTGCCAGCGGAGTGCCCGGCAGCACGATGGGAGGCGTTGTGGGCGGGATCATCGGAGGCGTGCCCGGTGGAGCTCCCCCGCCTCCGCCTCCGCCATCCGCGGAACCCGGCCTGGCGCACCCTCTCCGCTATCGCATCGCGCCGATGGAAGCGCGGGAGAACTACGGGCACTTCGTCGAGAACCGGTTTCAATCTCCGGTTACAACGCCCCTCTCCACGTTCTCGATTGATGTGGACACGGCCAGCTACGCCAACATGCGGCGCATTCTGCGCGAAGGGCGCATGCCCCCGAAGGATGCGATTCGTCTCGAAGAGTGGGTGAACTACTTCCATTACCGCTACCCGGAACCGCGGGGAGAGCACCCGGTCTCGATTACGACGGAGATGGCCGCATGTCCGTGGCAGCCGCGGCACAAGCTCGCGCGGATCGGGTTGAAAGCGAAGCCGGTGGAGATTGGAAAGCTGCCGCCCGCGAACCTGGTGTTCCTGCTGGATGTTTCCGGCAGCATGGCGCCACCGGACAAACTCCCCCTGTTGCAGCGGGCCTTTTCGCTATTGACAGAGCAACTGCGGTCGCAGGATGAGGTTGCGATCGTGGTGTATGCAGGGGCCGCGGGGACGGTGCTGCCGCCGACGAGCGGCCGCGAACGCGAGAGGATTCTGAACGCCGTGAATAGCCTGCGCGCGGGTGGCTCCACCGCGGGCGCGCAAGGTATTCAATTGGCTTACAGGATTGCTCGAGAGAACTGCAAGGAAGGCGGCAACAACCGAGTGATTCTCGCCACGGACGGCGACTTCAATGTGGGTGTTTCCACCGAGGCCGAACTGATCCGGCTGATTGAGGAGCAACGCAAGGGCGGCGTCTTTCTGACGGTGCTGGGGTTCGGTGAAGGTAACCTGCAGGACGCGAAAATGAAGGCGCTGAGCAAGCACGGCAACGGCAACTATGCCTATGTGGACTCCCTGTTGGAGGCGAGAAAGGTGCTGGTGCAGGAGATGGGAGCCAACCTGCTGACGATTGCCAAGGATGTGAAGTTGCAGGTGGAGTTCAACCCCGCCAAGGTGAAGGCGTACCGGCTGATCGGCTATGAGAATCGCCTCCTGCGGCCAGAGGACTTCAACGACGATCGGAAGGACGCAGGCGAAATGGGCGCAGGCCACACGGTGACGGCGCTCTACGAAATCGTACCGGCGGGCGTGGAGGGCACCATCCCTTCGGTGGATGCGTTGAAGTACCAGAAGACGGCGTCCGCGGAGTTCGCGAAGAGCGACGAAATGCTCACCGTGAAGCTGCGATACAAGGCACCGATGGGAGATGTGAGCCAATTGCTCTCCGTGCCGCTGCGCGATTCCAATGTGGCGATCGAAGCGGCGTCTGAAGATTTGCGTTTTGCGGCAGCGGTGGCGGAGTTCGCACAGATTCTGCGGGAATCCGAATACAAAGGCACTGCCACGCTGGACCAGGTGATCGAACTTGCTGCGGGCAGTTTGGGAGGGGACCCGAATGGACGCCGGGCGGAGTTTCTGTATCTGGTAAAAACTGCAAAAGGTCTGAACACCAGTGAATAAGTGGCGATCCGTCACCAACGGTGGGCGGGGAGGTTCAGGATCCGTGGCAACACTGGATTTCGTGCGAACCGCTGATTGAGTTCGTGGGCGCAGGCAAACGGGCGTGGGTTCCATGCTCCGGTTTGTGCGGGTACCGGCGCGGGCTCCTTCAACCGCGCGGCTGCCCGCGCCGCCCCGCGAACTTCTCCATTGGGACGCGTGGTCGCGTTATGCTCCCATGGCCGGGTCACTGGTAGCGGGCTCTCCCGTTTCCAGGCGGCCTCCGAAATGACGCAGGTCGTTTGGCGTAGCAACAGCGGTCACTCGCAGGTCATACCAGTTCCCGTTTGCGCCGACATGCCAGGACTTCGATTGGGATTGGCTAGCCGCAAGCGAGACGGACCACGGCTCCACGTTGCCGTAAAGCGTGGATTCGACGTGAAACTCCGCGGGCTGTTTCCCTTCGTTGACAAGGGTGAGGACGACGGACTTCGAGGCCGGATTATAGGCGAGGCTGGCTTCGAGAGTTCCCGCATCTTCGGGGTTTCCGCCGCGATAGCGACGGTAGAAGCCGTTCGTTCCAAATACTTCCAGATCGTACTTGCCACGGTCGTCGCCCGTTTGCCATTCGCCGGTGAGGGTCTTGCCCGCTTCGACTGTGTAGCGCCGGGGGATGCGGTCCAGGTGCAAACGGTCGTAGACGTGGAATACGGTTCCCTGCGTGCCCTCGTTCTCGAAACGGAGAGAGACGTTCCCGTTGTCAAGTCGCTCCGAACGCACGTGCAGGATGTACGGCAGCGCCCGCGAGGGGCGGACGCCGCGCTCCTGCCGGGGCAGCACGGGGGATTCCGGGGGATCGGGTTTCGGGCGCTTGCTGTGAATCGCGATGATGCGAGTAGAATCCGAGACGTCGGGCAAGTCCGGGAACGCCTGCCGGTTCGGGTTGGCGAAATCGAAGGCGGAGGTAAGATCCCCGCAGACGGCCCGATGCCAGGGGCTGATGGCGGGCACGTGGATGCCGAAGCGCTTCTCCAGGAAGAGTCCGACAGAGGTGTGGTCAAAGACCTGGGAGTTCACCCACCCGCCTTTGCTCCAGGGGGAGACCACGTAGAGAGGGACTCGCGCGCCCAGCCCCCAGGGGCGCACCGGCCCTGATATCGTGTCGGCGGGATCACGATCTTTTCCTTCCGGATCGTAGTAGTACTCGCCCTTGACATCGACGGTGGAATCGCCCGCGAGACTTCCATCCAGGCGGTAGGACGGGAGCGCGGGGGCGGGGAGATGGTCGAACTGCCCGTCGTTCTCATCAAAGGTGAGCAGGAAGACGGTCTTGTTCCAGACTTCCGGGTTCGCGGTGAGGGCATCGAGGACCTTGGCGGTGAATTCAGCACCCTGCAGGGGAGAGGAAACGCTCGGATGCTCAGACCAGAGGGAGGGAGGAAGCACCCAGGAAACGAGCGGAAGACTCCCGTTCTTCACATCCTCGGCGAGTTGTTCGAGCGACCAGTGGCGCATCCCTTTTTCGTAAATGGCCGATCCGGGTTTGGCCTCGCGAAAACTCTCGAAGGCCAGGCAACCGTGCATGGCGCCGGTCCAATTGTTGTTGGGGTCCTGGTAGAAGCGCCATGAGATGCCGGCCTTTTCGAGCAGGTCCGGAAGGGTAGGCCAGCGGAAGGCGGAACCCTGATAGGTGTAGCCCGGTTCCGGCAATGCGCCCTTGATCCAGCAGCGCAAATTGTTTGGTTCCGAATCGGCATCGGTGCAGTTCTCGCCGCGCGCGCAGAGGTCCGGGTTGAAGTTGGAACCGGACCAGAAAACGATGCGGTTGGGGTCCGTTCCCGTGGTGATGCTGCAATGGTAGCCGTCGCAGATGGTGAAGGCTTCGGCGAGCGCGTACTGGAAGGGGATGTCTTCGCGCTCGTAGTAGCCCATCGCGTACTTGGTCTTGAAGCGGGGCCAGAATCCGAACTTGCCTTGGTTCCAGGCTGCCTGGGAATCAGGGAATCCGTGCGGGGTGCCAGGCACGCGGAGGGCGCTGGTGGTCTTGGAGTCCAGGTGGTAGGGCGGAATCTCGGTGCCGCCGTCGGACTGGTACCAGACCGGTTTACCGGATTCGAGAGGGATGGGACGAGGGTCTCCCAAGCCACGAACGCCGCGCATCGCGCCGAAGTAATGATCGAACGAGCGGTTCTCCTGCATCAGGATGACGATATGCTTCACATCCTGGATGGAACCCTCCTGGCGTGCCGCGGGAATCGCCAGAGCGCGCTGGATGCTGGGCGGAAGCATCGAGAGCGCGGCGGCCGCGCCCGCCGAACGGATCGCGGACTTGAGGAAACTGCGACGATCATTTCCGGGATGCTTGTCCATAGCGTAACTGGCTCCTGCGGGCTTCTGGCGGCCGTACCCGGGAATGCGAAGAATCATCCCGGCACGCCTCATCTGCTTTGTTCGTGATTATACTGTTTCGTCCAGGTGGGCGGATATCCCATGAGGCGCGTCTCACCGGAGGTTTCGATTCCTCCCGCAAGCGCATGGGATGCCCATTACAATAGACGGACAAGCCCCCGCGGAGTCGCATAACAGGGGGTGAGCGGGCGAACCCGCCGAATCCGCACTTTGTGAAGAGCGAGAGTGCTTGGCTTTGTCCGCATGCCGGAGGATCTGTGAATTTCGCTTCCGTTCGTAGGAGCCCCGCGTTCTACTTCCTGGTGGCTCTGCTAATTCTTTGGACCCCTCTGGTTTGGAGTGTCGCTGAGCCTTTTCTTACCTCGCTACTCCTGGCGCTGGTGTTATCGGTGGTGATTTACCCGCTCTATCAGTGGTTGCTCAAAGGCGTGAAGCGACCGGGTGTGGCTTCGGCATTTGCGACGCTCCTGAGCCTAGTGGCCGTGGCGGGGTTGGCGACCGTGATGGGGCTCGTTCTCAGCGAGCAGGTGGCGGAAGGGTACCGCTATCTGGACGCCAAGTCCGCACATGAAGGCGGCTGGTCCGTCTTTGCGACGCGAATTATGGATCGATCCGTCGAGTTTATCGCCGCGCGCACCAATAGCGATGAGGCGGCACTGCGCCAACAGGCGAACGAAGGGATCCGGCAAGCAGCCGCCGTATTCCTGGGATTCTTGCGGAACATGGTCACCGCTCTTACCTCCGGGCTGGTGAACTTCCTCTTTGCCTCTGTTTTTGTCTACTTTTTCCTCAGGCATGGTCCACGGTGGGTCGAGAAGATCGTCGGGGTCCTGCCCTTGGAGCCTGAGGCCACATGGCGGTTGCTGAACACGCTGAAGGATTCGGTAATTGCCAATGTGAACGGCGTGCTGGCCGTGGCGATCAGCCAGGCGATCCTCCTGTTTGCCGGGTTCTATTTTGCGGGGATCGGAGGAGCGGTTCTATGGTCTCTGATGGGCGGTATCGCCTCCGTAATTCCGATCGTTGGGGGAACCATCGTCTGGGTTCCATGCGTGATCTGGCTATTGGTGCAAGCCGAGTGGTTGAAGGCGATCCTGCTGGCGGCCTGGTGCGCCATCGTGGTGGGTTCCTCCGACAACGTGTTGAGGCCTTTGGTGGTGGGTGGCCGAGTGCAACAGCACCCGGTGCTGATCGGGCTCGCGATGATGGGGGGAGCGCAAGCCTTTGGCGCGGCTGGCGTGATGATCGGGCCGGTTGCTCTATCGTTCTTTCACGCGGTGATTCGGGAACTGGCGGTAGTGTCGGATGGCAACCATGGGGTGAGCCTTGCGGAGCGTTCCGGCCTGGGAGAAGGTGAGCGAGAACCGTTGTCCGAGACGGATGCGGCATCGGGACCGGAATCCGCGCCGAGCGGAGGAGAGTAGGGTCCGGCGATCCCGTGCTGCCCATCCCAGAGAGACGTTGAGCGCCGTTCCCAATCCGGCGCCGGAAACGACCGTTTCGTGAATATGACACTCTTCCGAAGGTCCGAAGGGATGTGGGTTCCAGTCTGGACGGCTGGGCGGCGCTCGCGTGTGGGGTTAGCGCAGACGCTGGCGGGCGACCATGGATAGTGGTTCCAATTCGGTGCCTGTGCGGTCAAGAGTGGGATGCTTTAGGTGCGGGGAACACCTGCCTTGCTTCCGCCCGGTGTCGACGCACTTCTACGATACGATGCACGGACGCGACGATTTGCTACCGGTTTTCGGCACATTGTGACTGGTTACCGGGCAGGTCGCAGCCACCGGGGGCGTGCTATCGTGGAATTCGTGCCCTTTCCGTGGAGTGTGCAGCTTGAGCGCTATGAGGGTCCGCTGGACTTGCTGCTCGACCTGATCCGCAAACAGCAGATTGATATCTACGATATTCCGATTTTTGAGATCACTCAGCAATACTTCCAGTTTATGGAGGAGGCGGCTTCTCTCGACATCGAGTTGAGTGCGGAGTTCGTTTACATGGCGGCTACCTTGATTCATATCAAGAGCCGGATGCTGTTGCCTAAGGACCCTGCACTAAAGGCGGAGGACGAGGCGGACGATCCTCGCGAGGAACTGGTACACAAGTTGCTCGAGCACGAACGCTTCAAGACCGCGGCGGAAATGCTGAAGCAGAAGCGGCTGATCGAGGAAAACGTCTGGAGCAACCCGCAAATCAAGCAATTCGCGCTGCTTGACGAAGATCCGGGCGTGCAAGTGGAGTTGCTCGATCTGGTGAAGGCGCTGCAAGCGGTGGTCGACCGGGCCAAGACGAGGCCGGTTTACGAGATTGCCCAGGAGCAGGTGACCGTCGGACACATGATCCGCTTCGTTTGCCAGATGCTCAGCCAGGTGCGGCATGACAAGCCGCTGCTGGTGGTGGACTTGTTTGAAGTACAGGTGTCGAAGCGGGCAATGATCTGCTTGCTGCTGGCGATGCTGGAGATGGCTAAGGGTCAGGCGTTGCTGATTGTTCACGATGACGACCCGAACAAGGTGGGCATCAAGCGGAACACCGGCTTTGAGAGCTTCACGGCCACCCAGGCTGCATTGGGGAACCTGGAAGACGACTATCACTAGCTCGCATCCCTTCTCCGTGGAGGAGCGGGTTTGCGACCAGTTCCATTGGATTTCATGAGCGAGACCTTCACACTCAAAGTGCTCTCCTGCCAAGGCGCGCGGCGAACCCGTCCGGTGCGGGTGCGGAACCCTCGGCGTATTGGAGAGACGATGCTGGTGATTCCGCCAGCGCTGCGCAAGCGGGCGATTCGCAAGAGGAACCGGAAAGCGGTACGTCCGCACGCGCGACCACGATTTTTTCGCGGCCGCCGCCTGGCGGGGATAGATCTGTACGGCGCGCCTGAGAGTTTGGGACTGGACGCGATCAGCGGGGGAGGTCTCGCGGAAGAAATCTCCATTGATTCTTTCGCACTGCATGCGGACGGTCCGGCCGGGGACGTGGGCGATATCGAGTTGCGGGCAACGCTTGAGGCCATTGTTTATGTGACCGACGAGCCCGTTACCGCACAGCAGATTGCGCAGGCGCTGGAACTGCCGGTGGCGAAAGTGACGGAATTGCTGGAGAAGCTTGCCGCGGAGTACGGCGAAGCGCATCATGGCGTCTCCATCCGCAATGTGGCGGGCGGGTACAAGATGGCGACGAAGCCGGAATGCCATGAGGGAGTAAGGCGTTTCGTGAGGGCGCAGAAGCCGCCGTTGAAGCTCTCCATGGCCGCATTGGAAACGCTTGCCATGGTGGCTTACAAGCAGCCGATCACGTCGCCCGAGATTCTGGAGATTCGCGGCGTGCAGGGAGCCGGTGTTCTCAAGACGCTGCTCGATAAGAAATTGATTACGACGGCGGGCCGGAAGAATGTGGTGGGCCGACCGATGATGTATAAGACGACGCGGGAGTTCCTGGTTCAGTTCGGCCTGAACAGCGTTTCCGAACTCCCGACGCTCAAGGAGTTCGAAGAACTCAAGAACCTTGCGTTCAACGAGGCCGACGAAATCGAGAAAGCGGAAGCAGGCAAGCCACGATACGAGCAATATGCGGAGCAGGCCGCGGCCCTCGATGCTTATGCCGAAAGTGCCTCCGCGGAGAACGAGCACGAGGCGGGAGGGCCGAAGCCGTTGGCGAGCGAGGAGGAGGAAGACGGCGATTCAGGGGAGGGAGAGATTTCTCCAACTTCCGCCGGGGAGCCGAAGGAGGAGTGATGGGGCAGGAGCGGTTACAGAAGATTCTTGCTCATGCGGGCATTTGCAGCCGGCGTCACGCGGAGGAGTATATTCTGGCCGGACGCGTGAAGGTGAATGGCAAGGTGGCGGACCAACTTGGAGCCAAAGCGGACCCGATCGAAGACCACATCAAAGTAGACGGCAAACTGATCAACGTTCGCGCTGAAAAGATTATTTATTTGGCACTTCACAAACCCAAGGCTGTGGTGACGACGGCCGCCGATCCGGAGGGCCGGGAAACCGTGATGAAGTTCCTCCCGAAGGTGAAGCAGCGGGTGTACCCCGTAGGACGCCTCGATTACCAGAGCGAGGGTTTGCTGTTGCTGACCAACGATGGCGAGTTCGCGAATCGCGTCATCTCGCCCAAGTATCACGTGCCCAAGACCTATCTGGTGAAGTCGACGGGCTTGCTGAGCGAAGAGGAAGAAGCGGCGTTCGCGGAAGGGTTCGTGCTGGACGGTAAGAAGACTGCTCCCGCGAAGATTCGCCTGGTGAAACGCGCGACGAATCCCTGGTACGAAGTGGTGCTAACCGAGGGCCGTACACACCAGATTCGGAAGATGTTCCGGCACTTTGGCAAACTGGTAGAGAAGTTGCGGCGCGTGCAGATTGGCCCGATTGAACTCCGGGGAATCCGGCCAGGCGATTATCGCTTGCTGAATTTGCAGGAGATCCGGAAATTTCGCCGAATGCTGCAACTGCCGCCGATTGTTTGACACTTTTTGCGCTTGCGGCGATCTTCTTCTCTTGAGATCCGCGCGATCTTGAGAGGGGCCGCAATTTTCGTTTCCGAGGCATCTCCATTCCGCTAAAGAGACTGGCTGGCCGCAGATCGCATAAACTTAGAGAGATCTCCTTGTGATTTTTTCTCGAAGCAAATTCATTGCCCTGCTTTGTGCAATTGGCACGCTATCTCTTTTCACAGCCTCATGCGCGTGGCGTGGTGGAGCGGGACGCGACTTTATTCCTACGCCTGTAATGCCCTTGCAGTCGGGTGATATTCCGCCGGAAACCATTTTGCTCAAGTATTTCGATCTGCAGAAGGAGCAGGGGCGGCTGGAGAACTATCAGGTTGATGTGCGGATCGTGGCATCGTTGCCGGCGATGCACAAGAGCGGGACACTGACGGCGACGCGGATCCTTCGAGGAGAATCCGGTCTATCGTACAAGGGCGCCTCATTCACCGGAGACGACAGCGTGAAGGGCGACGTCATCGCACGCTATCTGAACGCGGAAAAGGAATCGCTCCGCCGCCCCATGAATATCGGTATCAACCTTGCGAATTACCGATTCACTTACCGCGGGATTGCGATGTATCTCGATCGCCGTGCCCACGTTTTTGAGGTGAATCCGAAGGACAAGAAAATCGGGCTCTACCGCGGTGAGCTTTGGGTGGACATCGAAACCAGCCAGCCACTGCGCGAATTCGGCCGATTTGTACGGAATCCCTCCGTATTTCTTAAGAATGTTGATTTTGTTCGGGATTTCCACCTGGTTAACGGCCGGGCACTTCCGGCGCGCATCATCACCAAGATGGATACTCGGCTGGTCGGCCCGGCTGAGATCACCGTCTACTTTAGCGACTACAATTTTCAGCTTCCTCCTGAATCGCACGAAGTATCCATCGCCAAACCTACCCGTCCGAGCCGCACGCGCAAGTCACCGATTCTCGAATAGACCGCGCTTCCAGAGAGAGTTTCCTTCGCACTCTCTAGTTCGCGTCGGATTGGCCCGCGCCGCGAGCGAAGGGCTTAGTGCCCTAGCGCCCTTCGGCCGCCGAAGCGCTGGCTGTACCACGCACGGACACTGAATTCATTCAGGATCGTGACATCTTCACCGTTTGGCCCGAAGGCATCGATGGCCTGTTCGGAATGGTCAGCGTATTGTGCTTCGCCGCCGTGCTGCACCATGGGGCTGCCGATACGCTCATTGATATAACGCTGCACCGGAAGCAGCATGGCGCCACGGCGGTGCGGCTGACCGAGGAGGGTCTCAACGGCCGCGAGATTGCGGTGGGCTTGCGTGATATCGATGATGTCGTAGAGGTCATAGTCGCCATGGATGTAGTTGCCGTCCAGGCGAAGACATCCATAGTGTTTCGAATTGGGGTCCTGGTCAGTCTTGTAGACCTGGCCAATCAGCGGCTCCATGGATTGCCAGGCGGCCATGGCCTTGGATTCCTTCCCTGGTTTGAAGGCTCGGGGATGAACGCGGGGATCGACGACCAACCCGGCGAGTTTGTACGGAGGGGTATCGATATCCGCCGTCTTAGCTTTGCAATCAATTCGTTTGGGTGAGTATCCCGGCAAACCCACATAACGCAGAGATGCCGGATTGGTGCGGCGAACGAGAATCCAGGCCTTAAAATGAGCGGCCGCTGCAAGAAAGATCTGTTTGTCTAAAGAACGCATGTCATTCTTGGATGCGGAATCAGGAGACAGAGCGGGTCATCCGGGAGTGCGTCCGGGTTACCGGTCCGATGGGGAATCCCTTCGAGTGCCGCGGTTTTCAAGCGTTTGGGATAGCTACGCTCGCGCCAGTGCATGGTGCTCTTCAAACCAGGCATAGGTCTCGCGGAGCCCGTCGGTGAGAGGGATGCGGGGACGCCAGCCAAAGGCACGCAGACGGGAGGAATCCAGGAGTTTGCGAGGTGTTCCATCGGGCCTCGAATGGTCGAAACCGATTCGCCCCGTGTAGCCCGCGATGGCCTTGATAGATTCGGCCAGTTCGGCGATGCTAAGTTCTTCGCCTGTGCCTACATTGATCGGTTCGGTGGAATGGTAATGCAGCATCAGAAACACCGCGGCCGAGGCGAGATCGTCCACGTGCAGGAACTCGCGCAAGACTGTACCGGTGCCCCAGATCGTAACGGATTCCATGCCTCGCTGCTTTGCTTCATGGAAGCGGCGGATGAGGGCGGGAAGAACGTGGGATTGCGTCTCCGAGAAGTTGTCTCCAGGCCCGTAAAGGTTTGTGGGCATCAGCGTGATGGCGTTCCACCCATACTGCAGCGCGTATGATTCGCACAGTTTTGCTCCTGCAATTTTCGCGATGGCATACCACTGATTGGTAGGTTCGAGACTGCCACTCAGCAGACTCTCTTCGCGGATTGGCTGCGATGCCAGGCGCGGGTAAATGCAGGACGAACCCAAGAACAGCAGCTTGCGGACTCCGTGCCGGTAAGCGGAGTCAATGACGTTGTTCTGGATCGCGAGATTCTGATAGAGGAAGTCGGCGGGGTGTTGCGAATTGGCGTGGATTCCGCCCACCTTCGCAGCGGCCAGGAAGACGTACGCGGGAGAGTGGTCTTTGAAGTAGCGATCGACCGCCGAGCGATCGAGGAGATCCAGATCGCGACGCGCGGGCGCCAGCACGTGCTGATAACCGTCTCGCGCGAGTTGACGCGCAATTGCACTTCCAGCCAGCCCGCGCGCACCCGCGACCAGGATTTGTGAATCCACGTTCATGGAGTGTTCTTCGGCAGTTCCGGCCTTCCGCATTACATCCGCCGTCGGAGGCGGAGTTCGCGTGTCGCGCGGGTTGGCCAGGAAGGATTGCGTGCTCCGCATGGTAGAGTTGCGAAGTAGGGTAATTTCAGATGCCACGGTGCAATTTGCACGGGGCTGGAGTGGGGGCGGGAAGAGGTGCGGAGTTTTCGTTCTGTTTTGACTATGATCGCGGTGTGCGCTCTGTGGACGGCGCTGCCAACGCTGTTATTCGGGCAATCGGCTACCACGGGTGCGCTGGAAGGCAGAGTTCGGAATGCGGGTGGAGAGGCAATCGCGGGGGCGACGGTGACCGTGCTCAGTCCATCCACCGGCCAGCGGCATCTTTCGGAGGCGGATGGGGCCGGGATGTACCGATTCTCCCTGCTGACGCCGGGCGTCTATTCCGTGACGTTCGAGGCCGCGGGCTTCAAGTCCGCGCGGATGGAGAGCGTGACAGTCAACGTTTCCGAAGTGCCGGTTCTTGATGCGCGACTGGAACCTGGAGAAGCGTCACAACCAATGACTTGCGATTGCACCCTCGGGAGCGCCGCGCCTTCCACGGGGACGCTGGTTGATCAAAAGACGATCACGGCGGTTCCGCTGAATACGCGCAACTTTACGCAGGTGCTTTCGATGTCGTCCGGTTCGGCGGCCAGTGTCAACAATGCCGGGACGCTGGGGCGCGGATCTTCGAATGTGAATGTAAACGGGAACTTGACGTCGGGTTCCTACACCATCGACGGTGCATACTCGCCGAGCACGGTACCCAATCCGGACTCGATCTCGGAATTCAAGATCCAGACTTCGCAGTACGACGCGGGGTTCGGGGCGATGACGCCGAGTACGAATCTGGTAACCAGGGCGGGGCAGAACGACATCCACGGGACGCTATGGGAGTTCTTGCGTAACGACATTTTTAACGCCAACACGTTCTTCCGGAACCGGGCCGGACAGGATAAGCCCAATCTCAAGCAGAACCAGTTTGGCGGCGCACTGGGCGGGGCGCTCCGGCAGAACAAGTGGTTTCTTTTCGGTTCTTTTCAGGGGACGCGACAGGTGAACGGTCTGGACCCGACGTCAACGGCCAACCTCATCCTGCCCGCGCTGGGCAACGACCGCTCGGCCGCCACGCTTGCCGCCCAGTTCTGCCCGGATGCGCACCCAGGGGATGCGGCGCGGTACCGGACCTTCGCCGGAGGCAAGCAGCTTGATTGCGCGAACCGCAGTACCGCGACAACGGCGCCAATCAACCCTGTAGCCCTTCGAATTCTGCAAACAAAAGACAAGAATGGCAACTACCTGATTCCGTCGCCGCAGACGATCATCTCCTCGGGCGCAAACGCCGGGCTCGGATTCTCCTCGTACAGCATGCCTTCCACCTACGACGAGAACCACTGGATCGCAAACAGCGACTACGTCCTGAACGCAGCCAATACGCTCTCGGCGCGGCTGTTCACGTCGACGGTAGACCAGTTGCGGACCTTTGGTTCTCCGGGCGGCTATCCGGGAGCGCCGGTGGTGCCGGGCTGGGGGGCTCCGCAAGCGCTCACGGCCACGGACATCGCCACCAGCGGCCGGCTCACGACGACCCTCTCCGCGAACGTCGTGAATGAAGCGAGCATGGCATTCACCCGAAACAACACCGACGCGGTGAGCGTGGGCATGCCGGCGGCGGCCGATTTCGGCATCACGGCGGTGGATCCGCTGTTTCCGCACCCGCCGGAGTTGACCGTGCTCGGCCCGCTGGGCACCTTCCGCCTCTTTGGCACGAACCCCAACGATAACCATTTCAAGACCGTGACCTATTCCTGGGCCGATAACCTCTCCTGGGTACGAGGCAGGCAACGCATACGAATGGGCGGCTTCTTACGGGCGCGCGGATACCGGCGGAGCACGGGGCAGGATCACCTTCCAGACGTTCGCGGACTTCCTGCTCGGGCTGAACGCGGGGGAGAACGCGAGCCCCGTGGGACGCAGCAACATCCAGGCGGTGCAAGCCAGTGAGGGGATCGGCCCCTTCGGCGAAGTGGAATACCGCTACCGGCGCTACTATGGCGCGGCTTATGTGCAGGACGACATCAAGATTTCGAACAACTTCACGCTGAACGCGGGGTTGCGCTGGGAGTACATCGGGCCTTCGCTCGATACGGCCGGTACGGTAGGCAATTTTCTCCCGGACCTCGCGGGCGATGGTGAGATTCCGCCGGAGGGAGGCACGCTGAAAGGGTACACGGTAGCCTCGAACTATAACCCGAACATGGTGAACCCGTACACCGGCCAGCCCTTCGGCCCGCCACCCGATGGTGTGCAGATGCGGAATACGAAAAGCTTCTACCGGAATGGCGCTCCAAAGGATGCGTTCGCACCGCGTGCCGGCTTCGCGTGGCAGCCGCTGGGCAGTTCGGGATGGTTGGTGATCGGAGGCGGCTACGGGTGGTTCTACCAAGCTCCGCCCTTTGCCGGCAATGCCAGTTCCGCGCCGCTGTTCACGGCTCCTCCGTTCGCGCAGAGCTTCACCAATACGGATGCCAGCAACAACACGTCCTCATTCGCCCAGCCATTCCCGGTGACGACGCTGGGCTTTATCCCGCGCACGCGCACATCGAAGCTATCCGACCGGGTGGCGGGGCCGATTTATCGCCTGCCGCGACTGCAGCAGTGGAACTTCACGGCCAAGATGAAGTTCGGAGTAACGTCCGTGGATCTTGGCTATGTCGGCTCTTACGGTGACCGTCTCCTGATGGCTCACGGGCTGAACCAACCCGCGCTCGCAAGCGAGAGCAACCCGGTGAATTGCGGATACGACGGGAACCCGGAGCATTGCATAACCACGAACACGTCCCTCAACGCAAGGCTGCGTGTGTCGGTGCTGGGAGAGACGCCAACCGCGCTGCTGGCAAGCCGCTTCATCGGCGAATCCACGTACCACAGTCTGCAGGCCACTTTCCGCGCGCGGATTGCAGATCGGCTCAGTTTTCAATCCGCCTACACGCTTTCAAAGGCGCTGAACAACACGGATTTGAATAACGATCAGACACGCCTCGATCTGGGCTGGGGCCGCGCCTCGTTTGATCGCACGCATCGGTTAATCTCGAATTTCAGCTATGAACTGCCCCTGCCGGTTGGCGGCACGGGATTGCGCCGCGTGCTGTTTGAAGGTTGGGCCGCATCCGGAATTGTGATCCTGCAGAGCGGCCTGCCCATGACGCTCACGGATCCGAACGGAGGCGGAGTGTACGGGCGCGCGGGGACTTCCACGATCACGATGTGCCCGCAATCATCGTATGGCGACCTGCGCACGCAGGGTGGCGTCAAGGACCGGTTAGATCGATGGTTCGACACTTCGGCCATCTGCACCGCATCCGTGGCGGGAGCGAATGGCGCAACCGGCTACGGCAATGCCGGCAACGCGATTCTGAACGGACCCAGCCAACTGAATACGGATTTCTCCATTGGGAAACGCACTCGGGTGGGCGGGCTTCGGGAAGACGCAGAATTGGCTTTCCGCGTGGAGTTTTACAACGCCCTGAATATGGCGCAATTCTCGAATCCCGGAACTGCACTTGGCACGGCGAATTTCGGAGTGATCACGGGCACGTCGGTGGCGCCGCGGTTGATTCAATTCGGGCTGAAGTATCTTTTCTGATAGGTGGACGCGATTCGTCCGGCAGACGGAAACAGAAAGGCGCGCGAGTTGTGGGAAGCAACTCGCGCGCCTTTTCCGGTGAGGCTGAGGTTAGAACTCCAGCTTTAGCGCGAACTGGAAGGTCCGCGATTTGGCCGCCGTGCCGGTCACACGCCCGAATGACGTACTGGTTGGCGACGTGTTGGGGTTGTTGAAGATCGGGCGGTTGAGCGCGTTAAACGCCTCCGCGCGAAACTGCAGTTTTGCCGCTTCCGTGATGCGGAAGTTTTTGATGGCCGAAAGATCCCAGCGGTGCTGCGCGTCTCCACGCACGCCGCTGAAGCGCAGCGGGAAGGTACGGTAGTTGGACGAAAGCTGCTGGGCTGAGACCCTGTTGAAGCCGGCTTCCGTATTGAACCAGCGATCCACCGACCGCTCCGAGGGCGAGAGCCGGATATCTTCCACATTGCCGATGAATAGGGCATTCCCGAATCCGAGCGGAGCGCCGGACTGGAACGTGATGATCCCGTTCAGTTGCCAGCCGCCCATGAAGAAGTCGACGATGCCCGGTGCACCGGCGAGGAACTGCCGGCCCCGGCCAAGCGGAATTTCATAAATACCGCTCATCGCGATCCGGTGCGGGCGATCCAGGCTGCCGAGGGATTCATAGGGCCGGGTATCCGCCGGGTTCATGAATTCCAACGCTTCCATGGCCTTTGACCATGTGTACGATCCCTGCAGAGTGTAACCCTTCGAGAAGCGCTTCTCAACGCGGGTTTGCAGGGAGTGATACCACGAATAGCCGATCGGTTCTTCAAGGGTGATATTGCCGAACTGCGGAAACGGCCGCAGGAGCCCGGAGCGGGAGGTGTTCTTTCCGTAAATGGGATCGGTTCCATAGAACGGATTAGGGAACGTGGCGCTCAAGTAGTTGATGGTGGCGTTATCGCGAAACGGACTGGTGCTGAGATACTCGTTCGGCATGTTGTTGATGCCGCGATTTGTCTCCAGACGTGTACCCCGATTGCCCAGATAGGTGGCTTCCAGAAGAACTTCGCCCACCTGCTGCTGCAATCCGATGCTGAATCGCTGTGCATAGCCGTTTAGCCGCTTGGCCGTGTAGACGGTAAAGCCCTGCCCCAGGTTGGTGGAGAGCCCGCCCGCGGCCCCCGCCGGCTTCAAGAGACCGTTGGGGAAGGGGTTGGCGTTGGTGGCGATGAAGGTGAGTCCGCTGTCAAGTGAAGCCTGGATGGGCGTCGATTGAGAGAACCCGGTCTGCCGCGCCGTCGTCGTGTTGATGCCAACGAGGTCGTAGAAGATGCCGTAACCGCCGCGAACGACCGTTGTCGGCCGAACGGCCCACGAGAACCCGAAGCGCGGCAGGAAGTTGTTGGTTTCGGTCTTGAACGGGCTTCGGCCAAGGCCGCCGCTGTTGACGAAGGTCAATCCGCCCTTAGCGCTGAAATCCGCGGCTGCGAGTTCCGGGATGGGTTTCTTCGCGTAGTTTGCCTTTGCCTGCGCTTCCACAGGGCTGGCGGACGTATCGTCAAAGGTGCCATTCAGGCGGTTGTAGCGCTCCGTAAGTGGCGATTCGCGTTCATAACGAAGGCCAAAATTTAGGGTAAAGTTCCGCGACAACTTGAAATCGTCGTGGAAATAGAGGCCGTAGTACCGGCCCTGCAAGGCCGAACTTGCCGGAACGCTCATCGAGCCGCCGGGGATGCCGAAGAGCATGGTTGCCAGTTCGAGGCCGATGGGCGGCACGGGCGAATTGTCGAGAGGTCCGCGCGTCCAGGCGCTGCTAAAGGAGAAGTTTGGCGATACGGCCAATTGATACCGATTCTGAAACGCACGGGAGAGGCGTGTATCGATACCAAACTTCATGCTGTGGTCTCCCGACAACTTCGTGAAATTGGCGCTAAGCATGTGCGTGATGCTGGATTGGGTACCATCGCCGCTCTCCCACGGAGCCAGCCCGGAGTACGCGCCAATCGACGTCCGGGGGATGGTTGCGAGGGATTTGTCCACCAGGCCGGTCAGTGCGCTGGAGAAGCCAAGGCTCGCCAGGTCAATGCCCTGTGATACGCGGTGCTCCGGGAAATCCTGGTTAGTGAGCCCGTAGCGCAGGTTCAACAGCAAGGAGGGGGAAAAGACGATCACCTGATCCAGCGCCAGCCCGCGATTGATGCGGTTCAGGATGAGCGCGCTGGCACGATTGTCGAAGTAGTCGTTCTTGTCCTCTTCCCAGAAGTCGTAGTGAAAGCGGAAGAAGATGCGGTAGTTTTCGCTGACGTTGTGATCCACGCGCCCGAGGTGCACGTAGTAGTCTTCCTTGGACCGAAGATTGCCATTGAAATAGTTGTTCCGGAAATCCTTGGTGCCCACGGTGTTGGACTGAGGATAGAATCCCAACAGTTTCATGGCCACCGGGTCCAGCCGGGACTGCGGAATGATGTTGTTGGGGAGGGGCTGCCGGCTGAAACGGCCGCCCGCGGCGGGCGCGATGGTGGCGGGATCGTAAACCTGATAGATGCTCCCCACGCTCAGCAAGTCAGAGAAGTCGCCTTGCCGCTGAAGCGCCGTCGGGACGGTGCCGGTGAAGTTTCCTGGCACGATCCACTTGTTCGCTTCCCAGGCGTAGAACCAGAAGGTCTTATTGCGACCGTCGTAATACTTCGGAATAAAGACCGGTCCGCCGGCGGATGCGCCGTAGCGGTTGTCCTGATACACCGGCTCTTTCGTTCCCTTGGCGTTGCTGAAGAAATCCGGCGCGTCAAATGCATTGTTCCGCACAAACCAGTGCAGTTCGCCATGAAGCTGATTGGTTCCGCTCTTGGTGCTGACATTCATTACGGAACCGAGCGTGTGGCCGATGCTGGCGTCGTAGGTGGACGTCTGCATCTTGAATTCCTGAATCGCCGTCTGGGGCGGGCTGAAGGCGACGCGCGCGTTGCCGCCGGCGGCGAAGGTGTTCGACACGCCGTCGATCTGGAACTCGTTGTTGTAAGTGCCGGACCCATCAGTGGATACCTGCGAACTGCCGTTGTTGAAGGCGGGCTTGCGGTCCCGCATATTGGTGCCGTTTACGACACCCGGCGTGAGTAGCGCCAGTTCGAACGGGTTCCCTGCGAGCGTGGGCAATTCCACCAGACGGCGCTCATCGAGCACCTGCCCGAGCGACGGGGTTGTGGTATCGAGCACCGGCGCCGCGGCCGTCACTTCCACGGTTTCGGTGACCTCACCGATTTGGAGCGAGATATTGATTTCAGTTGTCTCGCCGATGCGAACCTGCACACCGTCTCGCGTCGATCGCTTGAACCCTTGCAATTCGGTGGAGAGGGTATATATTCCGACAAGTTGGAACGGGAGCGCAAAGCGTCCGGCCTCATTGGTCCGGGCACTGGCCACCACTCCGGTTGCATTGTTCGTGGCGCGGACTTCCGCGCCCATAATGGCTGCGCCGGTGGAGTCGGTCACTGTGCCGACAATGGTTCCGCGCGGATCCTGGGCCAACGCCGTGATGCACAAAGCGAGCATGCACAGCCAAGAGCCCAATCGGTGAAAGAGTAAACGCCGATTCATTAAAATTTCGGCCTCCCTGAAGCAAATTCAGTGAACTCGCCGCAATACGCTCAGCAAGATTCACCACATTATTTATATCGTTTCATCAAACGGAATCAAAGACAAAGAAATCTGAAGAGGACGCGTTGGATCCTATTCGCAACAGAATGGGTCTCCGCAGCCAAACGCGAAGGCGCGTGATCCATCCTATGTGTAGGAATTGATTAAAGTTAATCGAAACACGAGGAACGTTTACAATTTGAACTTATCAGGTTTTTAGAGTATTAAAATTTATACATGTATGAGAGTGTGATCGAATCTTGCGAGGCAATCTCGTCAAAATCATCTGGGCGTGGATGGCACTTTGAGCGCTGAACGTCCCGGAATCGAAGCACCAGTATTGGGCCGCCGCTTGTCTTTCGCTACGCTACTTCGGGAGCAGGGAAAGCACCGCCTTGGTCGGGTTGGGAATCACGTGCGCGGCGATCAATTTTCCCAACCCTTCCACTTTGGCTTTACCGGCATCAATGGCTGCGTTTACGGCGGCGACATCGCCTTTGATAACAACGGTGATGTACCCGCCGCCAAGCTTTTCGCGGGCAAGCACTTCCACATCAGCCGCCTTGCACGCGGTATCGATGGCCTCAAATATGGCGGTGAAGCCCTGGGTCTCAATCAAACCGACGGCGAACCCTGCCTGGTCATTCATAGAATCCCTCTTTGTCTCCCCGGCCGGCACTTTCACCACAGCCTGTTCCATCAACGGGTTAAACTCAGGTGTCGCGTCCCAGGCCGGGCGGGCTTCCGGCACCGGATTCGGAATCACGAGCACCGTGGAGCGCACCCGCATGGCATCCGCCACGGACTTACCCGCGTCGAGCGAAGTGCGAACCGCGCCGAGCGGCCCGGCGATCTTGATCATCGCTCCGGCAAGGTCGTTAAACTCCACTTGCAGCAGACGCACTCCGGCCGATTTTTCGAGAGTGTCGAGCACCACCATCGACGCGCTCCAGCCCACGACTTCCGCGAGGCCCAGGGCTTCGATCACAAAACGCCCCGCTGGCGCAGAATATCCAGCACGTCAAAGACGATTCGCTCTACCTCCGCCGTCTGCGGGGGCGCACTCTTCGTGTCCGGTGAAGGAACCGGGCAGCCGACTGCCGGTGGGGGTGCAAGGCCAACGCCCGACACCAAACACTGCAGCACGTCTTTGAGCCGGGCGCGTTCGGCAGCCTGGCTTTGGGTCTGCGGCTGGCGCGAACGCCCAAAGTCAAAACCACGCATCTCCACGCCGGCGCGGAAGCCATCCGGAAATTCGAACTGGTAGAGCATCAGATCGAACAGTTCGAGGATCCGTCTTTGCAGTTCCATGGCGGCATCGAACTGGCTGGCTGCCGCCAGATCGTAGATCCGTCGCATGAGCTCGGGTACGACGTTCGAAGCGGCGTTCGTCCCGCCATCCGCGCCCGCCACCAGCATGGGTACGAGTACGCAATCCCAACCCGTGAGGAAAGTGAAATCCGGACGGTTGGGCCGCACGGCGGAGATCATCCGCATCATCAGGGCGACATCGCCGGTGGAATCTTTGATGCCGGTCACCCTTTCGAACTCCGCCAGGCGCTGGAGAGTGGGAACGTCGATAGGGCTGGCGAACATCGGGATGTTATAGAGTGTGACGTCGATGGGCGAGTGGAGGGCGATTTCGCGGAAATGCGCGTAGACGCTCTCCGAGCTCAGTTTGTAGTAGAAGGGAGAGACGATCGCGACCGCGGTGGCTCCGTAGGAATGGTAGAGTTCGCAGGCGGCAAGGGTTTCCTTGACATTCGCCTCCGCCGCTCCGGCCAGCACAGGGACGCGTCCCTTGACCTCATCACACACGATTCGGACAATGCGCCGTCGCTCCTCCGCGGTCAGCCGCGTGAACTCGCCGGTGGACCCGTTCGGGTAGAGTCCGTTCACGCCGCTGGCGATGAGCCAATTGATGAATCTTCGAAACTCAGATTCGTTCAGCTCGCCGCGCCCGTCGAGGGGGACGAGCATCGGGGTAAAAATTCCGGTGAGGCGCTTGCCCATTCTCGCTCTATCGTTTCATTTTCCCCAGGCAAACGGCAAGAGAACGCGACTGAGGCCCGAGGGAAGGGCCAGCCTTCAGCTGTTGTCGCCGCTCGCGACGAGTTCCCGGGCGAGAGATCCCATGGGGCTCCATTTCATGCGACGCCGGTGATAGGCCTGCGCGCGGGCGACATCGCGGAGGATCTGCGCGCGCAGTAATTCCGGGCTCGCAAACTTGTGTTCCGCGCGAATCCAATGGAGAAATTGCAACTCGATACGGCTTGGTTCCGCGAGCAGCGGCCCGAGCAGATACGTCTCAATGCTGCGCTCCGGATGCCCGTCCTCGAAGGTGGGACGAATGCCCACATTGGTGATGGATGGGTAGGCCGCTCCCAGTTCCGCATCATAGGCGCGAGTGACGTATACGCCGTTCGCCGGGACGACCTCCTCGACTTCGGCAAGGTTGAGCGTGGGGACGGTTTGTTTGGAGCCGACGCCCCGGCCGCTGATGATGGCGCCCTTGATTGAGTAAGGCCGGCCGAGCAGCCGCGCGGCGCGGGCCGCTTTGCCGCCGAGCAGCAGCCGGCGGATCTCCGAACTGCTCACGGGCATGCCGCGCCAATGGGCCAAAGGCACGGCGTCCACCGTGAAATCCAAGATGCCGCCCAACTGACGGAGCAGCGAGGCATTGCCGGATTGCCGGTTTCCAAAGCGAAAATTCTCTCCGATCACCACGTGCCGCGCGCCCAGCGAATGGGCCAGAATCTCCGAGGCGAAGGCAGAGGCGTCCATACGCGCGAGGGATTCATCGAAGCGAAGCACGACGACTTCCTCCGCGCCGAAACGCCGGAGCAGGGAGACCCGGTCTTCGAGACTGGTGAGCAGGCGCGGCGCGCGCTCCGGCGCGACGACGGTGGCCGGGTGGGGGTAGAACGTGACGGCGCAGCGGGAAAGTCCGATCCTGCTGGAATAAGCGCCTAGAGCCTCAAGCAGGACTTGATGGCCGCGATGGACGCCATCGAAATTGCCGATGGTGAGCGCGCGCGGCTTCCGCTCAAGACGCGCCAATTCCTCGCGCGCTAGAGGCCTCGATGCCTCCCTCATCCAGCGGCCTCCGTTTCCTGCAGCACCCAGGGCGAATGCAGGGTGAGCCCGTCATAGGCGAGGTGGGTATTCGGGGGCAATGTCTCTTCGGTTAGGGCGTGCGAGAGGTCGTGCGAAACGTGTGTGAAATAGGCCCGCTTGGGGTGCAGCACTTCCACCAGGTGGAGCGACGCCTCCACGGTGGAATGCATGGGGTGGGGCTTGTGCCGCAAGGCATCGAGGAAGACGATATCGAGGTTGCGCAGCATGCAGAGGGAGCGGTCCGGGATCGCACTGAAATCGGTGAGATAGGCGATGTTCCCGAAGCGAAAACCGTGGCACGTGAGATTGCCGTGGACGACCGGGATTGGCTGAAAATGGAGGCCGTGGATATCGATGGGTTTTCCGTTAATGGGTTGGGGCTCAAGCCGTGGGCGCGAACTCTGGCTGGGCCTGGAATCAAAGGCGTAGGCAAAGGTGCGCCGGATGCAATCGAGAGTTTCCTGCGAGCCGTGGATGGGGATGCCGCGCTGCGCGAGGAAGTTAAAGGGCCGGATGTCGTCGATGCCGAGGATATGATCGGCGTGGGAGTGAGTATAGAGCACGGCGTCGAGGCGCTGCATGCCTGCTCGCAAGGCCTGCTGGCGAAGGTCCGGACCGGTGTCGATGAGCACTTCATAACCGGCAAAGCGCACAAGCAGGCTGGGCCGCAACCGATGGTCTCGCGGATCGTCCGAATGACAGACCGGGCAGTCGCAGCCGATCATCGGCACGCCGACGCTAGTGCCGGAACCGAGTACGACAACTTCGATGGAGATCTCTTTCGAAGAGACCATTCGTCAGCCCTTCTTGGGTTCTTGCGTGGCCTGCACGTAACGGTAGCGAAGATCGGTGAGCGTGTTTTCGAGCAATAGTCTTTCCTGGAGATCGAGATTGCCGCGCGTTTTCTCCTGCAGCATTCCGAGCATGTCGATGGTGTGGCGCGCAACGGGCAAATTGGCGCTTGGCGGCTCATTCTCATCGATGCGCAACAAGCCAAGCTGAATCTGGGCTTGTGTGGTGAGCGAATAGACAAGAAATGAAAAATCCGCCGGAGGAATGGGCATGGAACTCCAATCGGGTTCGTCAGCCGCTTCTTCCGGCGCCGCGGGTTTAGAGGATAAGGGGAGGCCGTCAGGCCCCAGGATGCGGTTCTGCGTATCGTCAGCCATGATTTTTAGTGTCTTTCCCAGTTTAACGCGTTGACGGGATTTGGCCCGTAGCGATCCTTGGTTCGCAATGCGGAGAGGCAACCCGGCGGCGCTAGAGGGATTCGGAGTTCGCCGGAGTCTCCGCGCTGGTGTCTTCGAACGCTACACCCGCGAGGTCGCGTTGATCGAGGCGCGCGGGCAGCAACCCTAACGTGACGCCAAAGAGGATATGGCTCCAGAGCAGATGGGACTGGATGCCGTAGATGACAAGGTAGGGCGACCACGCCTGCCACCAAAGACGGTCTCCCGCCAGAAAGAACAGCAGGGAATAGGCGATTCCCGCCAGATACGGTCCCACGCCCCTCTTCCGGCTGCGAAGGATGCAGGCGAACAGCAAGCCGGCGACGACGAAGTAGAGGAAGCCGAGAGCGAAGCCGGCGAGGCTCCAATAGCCGAAGTTTTCGTTGAATACGGTGGGGGGATAAAGACCAATTGACAGGAGGTTTCCGTATCGGTACCAGCGCATTCCGGAGAAAGCGCCCAGCACCGCCATCAGGCCGAGGGCTAGCAAGCCACCCAGCACGGATATTTCCACGCCCGCGGCGAGCCGGTTGGCGCTGTTCTTGAGCCAGGGCGGGACGCTCATGCCTTTTCAGCCTATACCAAACCCCGCCGTGTCTTGATGCGTGCGCGGCTGTGCCTGGGCGTTCGTAATACTTTTGTCAGAGCGCCGGGGAATTGCGGACAACGGCATGGTGCGCGTTTAGTATCGGATTTGAAGAGCCGGTACTAGGTTATGTCCATGCCCCCACCTCTTTCCGTTCTTGATGCCAGGAAATCCGCGGCGGAAACGCCCCGTCATCCGAAGGGAAGCAGCGCGAGGATCCTGCTCAGTTCCGTGTTCGGCCCCTACGCGCGGAATGACGAATTCGGGAGCCGCAAGATCAACCCAATGGAGCTTTATCACAACCAGGTGACTCGCGCGCAGGGTCCGTTTTCTCTGCGGATGTTCCATCGCTCCTGGGGCATCATGATGATCCAGCACAACATCGACGCGCCCTGCACGGTGCTGGATTTCCCGACGAGAGAGGCTTTTGAGCGGGAGCTGACGGCGCATTCATACGATGTGGTGGGGATCTCCTCGATCATCGTGAACGTAGGCAAGGTGCGCGAGATGTGCCGCATCGCGCGCCGTCTCACGCCTCAGGCGAAGATCGTGGTGGGCGGCCACGTGACCGCGATTCCGGGGATCGAATCGATGATCGACGCGGACCATATCGTGAAGGGCGACGGCATCGCCTGGATGCGCGGCTACCTTGGGCAGGACGCGTCGAAGCCCATCGTCCACCCGCCGATTGTTTCCGGGTTTGACACGCGGGTGATGGGGATGAAGATACCGCGGCCCAAGGGCTCCGTGGCAGCTACGATCATTCCGTCGGTTGGATGCCCGCTCGGGTGCAATTTTTGTACCACATCCGCCTTCTTTGGTGGCAAGGGTAAGTTCCTCAACTTCTATGACGACGGAGACGAGCTTTTCGACGTGATGGAAACGATGGAGCGCGCGCTTCACTGCCATTCGTTCTTTGTGATGGACGAAAACTTTCTGCTGCATCGCAAGCGTGCGATGGGCCTGCTGAAGCGGATGGAAGCGGCGGGGAAGGCCTGGGAGATCTACGTATTCTCCTCGGCGAACGCGATTCGCAAGTACACGATGGACGAGATCGTTCGGCTGGGGGTCTCCTGGGTCTGGATGGGCCTCGAATCGCCGAAATCGCAATACCAGAAGCTGTCGGGAGCCGATACGCGCGAACTCGTGGCCGAACTGCAGAGTAACGGGGTGCGCGTGATGGGCAGCACCATCGTGGGGCTGGAACACCACACGCCGGAGAATATCGAAGAGGAGATTGAGCACGCGGTTGCGCACAACACCGATTTTCACCAGTTCATGCTGTACACGCCGGTGCCTGGCACAGCACTGTATTCGCAGGTGAAGGAAGAGGGCCGATTGCTCGATGTTGACCTCGCGGACATCCACGGGCAGGATCGCTTCAACTTCACGCATCCGGCGATTTCCGGCGACGACTCGAAGCGCTTTCTCGACGGCGCCTTTCAGCGTGATTTCGAACGCAATGGTCCCAGCCTGGCACGAATCTGCCGGACAACGCTCGAAGGGTGGAAGCGACACCGGAATCACCCGGACGAGCGGGTGCGGCGGCGCTTCACGCATGAACTGCAAACGCTGCGGACGGCCTACTGCGGATTGCTGTGGGCGATGGAGCGGCATCTGCGCAACGTGAATCCGCTTGTCTCCCGAGACATTCGGCAGTTGCGCAAGGAGATCATTTCCGAGTGCGGGGCGATTGTGGGCACGGTCTCCGCGATGCTCTTCGGCCCGGTGGCTCTTGCGGCCACGCGGCGCGAGGCAAAGCGCCTGTTGAGGGGGATTACTTACGAGCCGCCCACATTCCTCGAACGGCGCAATTGGGATGCGGCGAGTCCACTGAGAGAAAGCCCCTCGCGGATAGACCCGGAGAAGCGCGCCCCGATGCCCGTCTCCCACCCGGTGCCGATCGGCTCCGGCGAATACGCGGCCTACGGGGATCTGGCCATCGGGGAGTGAGCGGGCGACCCTCGCATTGCGAATATCTACGAGAATCAACTCGGACTCCTCTCGCGCGATTGGCTGAGGGCGAGGATCCTGTGCGCCATGGGTACGCTTTCGGTTCCAGGGCGGCCCCATCGAAGGCCGGGCAGGAAACGGCGAACAGGATCTTTTATTCTAGAAGAGTGTCCATGAGTGAATCACCTGCCCCAGAAAATTCCGGTCCCGACTGGGACGCCCGCGCCGAAGAGGTGCTGCAAGACCAGATTCCCGCCTATGACGAGATGCGCCGTCGATGCCCGGTAGCGTTTAGCGAGTACCGACAGTGGTCCCTTTTCCGTCATGAGGATGTCGTACGGGTGCTTGAGGACCCGGTGACCTTCAGCAGCGAAGTTTCTCAGTATCTTTCCGTGCCTAACGGCATGGACCCTCCGGAGCACACCGCCTTCCGAAGCCTGATTGAACCCTACTTCGGACCGGAGCCGATGGCGGCTTTCGAACCGGTGTGCCGGCGGATTTCCGTTGCGTTGATTGAGGAGTTGCCCGCGCACGGCGAAACGGAGGTGATTGCGGATTTCGCCGAGGATTTCGCGCTCCGCATGCAGTGCGCGTTCATGGGATGGCCCGACGCTTTGAATGAGCCGCTTCGGACCTGGACACGCCGCAATCACCAGGCGACGCTGGCTGCGGACCGCGCGGCGATGGCGGCGGTGGCGACCGAGTTCGATTCTTACATTCGCGACATCCTGCGGGAGCGCCAGGAATCCGGCGACGCCGCGCCGGACGACCTTACGACGCGCCTGATGCGGGAGCGAGTCAACGGGCGTTTGTTGACCGATGCCGAGATCGTCAGCATCGTTCGCAATTGGACGGTGGGAGAACTGGCGACCATTGCCGCGAGCGTGGGTATCCTGATGGAGTATCTGGCGACGCATCCGCTGGTACAACAGATGCTTCGCGAACAGCCGGAACTGCTTCCCGTCGCCAATGACGAGATTCTTCGGATACACGCACCGTTGATCGCCAATCGTCGGAGGACGACAAGGCCCGTGGAGATTGGGGGCCGAAAGATTGAGGCAGGGGCGGGCATTTCGCTGAACTGGGCTTCAGCCAACCGGGACGAGTGCGTTTTCGGCGATCCCGACGAGTTCCGGCTGGACCGTGACCCTGAGAGCAATCTTCTCTATGGGAAAGGCATTCACGATTGCCCCGGAGCGCCGCTGGCCCGGCTGGAATTGCGGGTGCTGATGGAAGAACTTCTGGCGAGAACCGTTTCAATCGAGATGGCCGAGGACAGCGAACCGGTGAAAGCCCAGTATCCCGCGAGCGGCTATTTATCGCTGATGCTGCGGATCGAGCGAAAGGGCTGAGAGCACGCGGGGGTGACGCCGGCTGGGCCTCGCCGGGCCTTTTCAGCGGATGGCGAGGTACTCGGCGGCCAGCACCGCCGGATGCCGGGTGCGGGCGTTACGCCCGGTGCGCAAGATCCGGACTTCCCGAAAACCAGCATCCAGGAACTCCTGCTGGAAGACGACCGCCTCCCGTGCGCCGGCGATTCAGGAGAACCAACTCTCCGGCGACGGATTCTCCGGCACGGGTACCGGCTCTTTGAGAATCAGCTCGGCTCCCGCCAGGGTGGCGCCGGGCCGAAGCACGCGCGCGAGTTCGCGAAATACGGGTTGACGGTCCGGATTGAGATTGAAGATTCCGTTGGCCAGCGCGGCATCGATGGATGCATCGGGAAGCGGTAGCTGCTCAGCCGAGGCCTGCAGGAACAGAATGCGCTCCCCGGAGCCGGCAGTCGCGCGGCGGGCGCGACGGAGCATCTCCAGGCTGAAATCCACCGCCACGGTCGCGCCGTCACTTCCAATCCGTCTTGCGGCAATGCAGGAATCGAGCCCCGAACCGCAGCCGAGGTCGAGGACGCGCATGCCAGGAGTGAGCGGTGCGAAGCAGGAAACATTGGCGACGCCCGCGAACGAGGCAACGGCTTGCGCGGGCGATTCGCGCAGGAAATCCTCCGGGTAGCCCAGACTGGCGGCGAAGGCTTCCCCCACGGGGAAGGGATGTTTGCCCTCCGGCTCCAAAGCGGCGGCGGAGTATGCGTTGCATACCCCTTCTCGCAATGTGGCACTTGTGTTCGCATCCATTGGTATGGCTCCTTCCCGTTTGTGGGCATGAAGCGGTATGCCCGCTTCTCACCTCCAGTCTAAAGCGAACGGAGATAACGCTGGCCGGCGCGTACGATGGCGTGGGCGATGCGGCGGCCATCGGAGGGAGTGCCCGTGTCGAAGCTGTCTCCGGTGTGGTCGACGGCATTGCTCACTACCGCCACCAGAGCTACGTCCGCGTCCCGAGCAACGCCGAACGCAAAGAGCGACGCGGCCTGCATTTCGACGGCCAGCACCCCGCGCGCGGACCAATGCTGAAGCTGGCTGAGAGTTTCGCGGTAGGGGGCGTCCGTGGTCCATACGATCCCGGATTCGACGTGCCAGCCGGTGGAGGCGAGTTCCCCGGGGAGAGCCTTGGTGACTTCGCTCGGGCAGAGGACAAGCGGAGATGGCGGCAGATAGTGCAGTGAGGTTCCTTCGTCGCGAATCGCGCCGGTTGCCACGACGAGCGAGGGCAGGGGGAGCTCTGGGGAAACGCGGCCGGCCGAACTCAGACCGACGATCAGCTTCGCGCCCGCGGCCCAAAGCTGCTCTGCCACCAGCACGGTGTAGGGTCCGCCGATGGTGCGCGGCACCATGCCCCAGGCGATGCCGTCGAGGGTTCCCGCGAACATCGCTGTGTGGAAGCAGGCCCAGCTCTTGAACGGGAGGAGTTCGCCGCTGGCGGCCATCGAGTCCGTAAGATCTCCGTCGAACTCCAGGATGCAGATCGGCGGGACCTCGCGCTCGGGAATCCCGCGCAGTTTGCGTACGGCCGTTAGAAGATCCTCTGGAAGGAACGCCGATTCTTCATCGAGCGCGTGCGAGCCGAGTAGCGGAATATCCGCCGGGTGATTCGAGATGCTCATATCTTCGAGCGCACTAGGCGCTGCAGTCAGCAAGGATAACATGCAGTCGATGGTGCGTCGTTTCGGACGAGCCCTATACCGGACGCTATGATGGAAACAGGACTGGATGCGGTTGGATGGCGGAATGTCCATCGTGTATCGGCCGCTCCGCGCATCCGGCGTTGTTCCTATGAACCGGGTTCACCATTGGATCTGCAGGTCGGGCTGGTGGAAGAAGTTCCTTTCGCTCGATCTGATTCCATGGGCGCTTGACGACGCGGCATGGAAAGGACGGGTGCTTGAGATCGGCCCGGGGCCGGGATTGACGACAGAACTGCTCGCGCCGCAAGCAGGTTCGCTGGTCTGCCTGGAAGTGGACAAGCGGCTTGCTGCGAGCCTTGGTGCCAGAAACCGCGGCGGCAACGTGCGCGTGCTGTGCGGGGATGCAACGGAGATGGCGCTGGAGGACGGAACCTTTGACAGCGTGCTCGCGTTCACCATGCTGCATCACGTGACGCCCGCGAGCGCACAGGATTCGCTGTTCCGCGAAGTGGCCAGAGTGTTGCGGCCGGGCGGGCTTTTCGCTGGTGTGGATAGCCTGGACAGCCCACTGTTCCGGGCGCTGCATTGGTTCGACGATCTTGAATTGCTGCAGCCGGAAACGCTGGCGCGGCGGCTCGGGGAAGCGGGTTTTTGTAAAACGGAGATATCCATCCGAAAAAGAGATTTCCGATTCCGGGCCTGGCGAGCGCCAGCATGAATTGGGATTTGAAAGGAGAGTAAATGCCAGTACAAATCGGACAGCCCGAGCCGGGGTGCAATGACCCCGTTGGGCTGATGACAGCCTGCCACCGAAGGATTGAACGCTTCCTGAAAACGCTTCGCATGGCCGGAAAACTCGCGGGTGAGCGCGACCTGCTGAAGGAGGAACTGGAGGCAATCGGGCGCTCTCTCACGTACTTCCGCAACGCCGCGCCCAAACACACGGAAGATGAGGAACACGATCTCTTCCCGGCCCTCCTGAAGAAGCAACCGGACGTTGGCACATCCGTTGACAACCTCCAATCGGACCATGCCCGCGCGAACGTGCTGCACGCGCGCGTCGACGCCATCGGCCTCAAATGGATCGAGGACCGCCGCATCAGCCCGGAGGCGCTCAAAGAATTCGTGGACGCTACGGATCAGCTCGATGTCCTCTATACCGCGCACATCAAGCACGAAGAGACCGAAGTCTTCCCGCGCGCATCGAACGCCCTCAATGATGCGGAACTGGAGGCCATTGGCAGGAATATGGCGGCCCGGCGCGGCGTGGAATTCATTCCGAAGAACTGATTTTCCAATTGGGCGAGGACGCTTTTCTTGAGCGATCCTCGCCCATGCCGGTTCCGATAGCGGTCTATTCCGGGCGGTAGTAGTAGAGAACGGAAGAGCGCTTCATGGGCTTCAGCAGGATGCTTTGATAGTCTGAATTGCCGTTCACGCCCTGGAAGTCGTCTCCGTTGATTTCCACAGGGATGAAATGGTGGACTTCACCTCCCGATTGCACGCAGATGTCTCCCACCTGAATGCCCTGATTCCCGTTGACCTTGGTGGAGTTACTCGGGCCGACGCCCAGCACCCACTTGGTCTGCTTGCCTGCCTTGATCCAGCACCAGGTGGCGAAGATACCGCACCAGGAAACCCCGCTCGGTTTGGATGGACCCTGCGGCACCCGTTTGCCCGGCACTTTCACGCCGTCGAGGTATCCGGGAGCCTTCCAGTGTTGCTCCGTCCATCCGGCAACGCCCTGATCAAAGAAGCCCTTGAGGTTCTTCCAGCCCTTCCGGATGGTGCGGGTTCCGCCCCAGGATAGGGTTTCGGTGGTCGTGTCCAGGTCACTCACGATGCCCTTGGCGGCGCCACTGCCGACATCCCCGTAAGGTCCTGTTGTGCTCAAGAGCGCCCATTTCCGGATCTCCGCGCGCAGGGGAGATAGCCCGGCCGGACCACCGCCCGGCGTGGGCGGGCCAGGAACGGTGGGCACGGGGATGCCGCCAGGCGTCCCCAGCAACTGTGCAAGCAGACCGAGTGCTTCGAGAAGGGCCAGCAGAGCGGTGATGGTCATTCCTCCCACATCGATCCGCCCGTCACTGAATCCGAGATTGACATTCTGAAAACGGCTGATTGCGCCACAGGTTTTCGGCCCGCACAACCCATCGGTAGCCAGCGCCGGAGCGGGACCTCCCTTCGCGAAGGGTGCCGCATTCAGCAGGCGCTGCACCAGAAGCACGTCCGCTGACCTGTTCACTCCGCCAAGGCCGACCGAGCCGCTCAAAATATTCGCAGGTAGAGCCAAAGATCAAATCCTCCTACGAACGAAGGCGCAATCGGAGGGAATTCCGGTGCAATCGTGGAGAAGATCGTCCCGTGCCGAGGCTGTCGCGACCGGGTTAGCCAAGGGCAGCCCCGGCCGAGCATGCAGGCCCTCTAATAGAGAGAAAAAGCGCGGATTCAGGTGCCCGGCCGGCGCCCGGTCTGCTCCGTTTTTCGAATCAATGCAAGCAAACCGACGGAGATTGCGAAGAGGACTCCGGAGATGATTGCGGCGGGCAAAGCAACCTCGTGATGGCCGGCGAGCCACGATTCCACCGACGCCATCAGCAGCCAGATCTGCACCACGAGCAGGACAACAATCAGCGCCAGCGCGCCGCTGAGGGCACGGCCGGCCCGTTTCCGAAGGGGAGAATTGTATCCGCCCATGACCGCTAAGTTTCCTTTCCGAAAACGCTGATGCCGTATGCGAAGATCTGTCCGCCTTCCACTTCCAACTCGATTCTCGGCAAGGGGCGGGGAGGAGGCCCCTGTGTGACATGGCCGTCGTCGATGGAGAAGTAGCCTTCATGGCACGGGCACTCGAGCCGTTTCTTCTCCGGTGCATAAATTACCGCGCAGGCCAGATGCGTACACTTCTGGCTGTAGGCGACGAATTTCGAGGGCTCCACGTGAACGAGCAGGCAGTTATCCGAAGGGCCGGGGTACTGGAAGACTTTCGTTCCACCCACCGGAATCTCGGACGTGAGCGCCACCGCCTTGCGGGGATACTCCGTCGTCTCCACTTCGCTCAGCCAATTCTTGCCGAGCAGCCACAACTGTCCCGCCACCATTGCTCCGCTGGTGAGCACCAGGAAGCGGCCGAACTGCCGCCTTTCGACAAAGCCCTGCTCGGCGGAGGCTACGGGGAACTCCTCGCGCCAAAGCTCTTCACCGGTGGGCGGATTCTGTTTGCCGCCAGTCTCGTTTGGTTCGAACTCGCTCATTCTTCCGGACTCCAAATATCGTTTTGCACGTCCACATCCAGGGCGTCCTCCCCCTCGGGAAGGTAGACGAAGACCTTCGTTTTCACCACCTCGTTGCCGAAGTGAAAGGTATTCACGGGAACGTCACGGCGCAGTTTCGCCGCTTCGTCCGGGTGTACGTACATCAGTGCCTGCGACGGGCAAACGGTGGCGCACATCGGACGCAGCCCGACGGAGGTGCGGTCATAGCACATGTCGCACTTCATCATCAGTTCCAGGCTCGACTGCATCTTGGGAACACCAAAGGGGCAGGCGAGCACGCAATTCGAGCAGGCGATGCAGCGAGGCTTGAGCGCGCTGCGCACGACGCCGTCTTCTCCCTTCTTGATCGCATCCGCGGGGCAGACCTCCCCGCACGTGGGCTCCTCGCAGTGCATACAGACCATCGGCGCGGAGCCGGTGGTTTGCGAAGGGTCAAAATAATCCAGATGAATGAGGGAAATTCCGCGATGGGTCCCGCATTCGGCGCAGGCATTCACGCAGCTCTGGCAACCAATGCAGCGGGAAGGGTCGACATAAAATTCATATCCGTGCACGCTAGCGAGCCTCCAAAACGTTCAGTTCGCCGTTGGGCTTCAGGCCATCGGCGAGTTTGGCTTTCTCAATGCGGCAGGCCGAGCTCTTATACTCGGGAATCTTGCTGCGGGGGTCCAGAGTGCGGCGCGTCAACACATTCGCGCTCTTCTTTCCCGGCCAGTGATAGGGAATGAAGACCGTGTCCGGCCGGATGGTCTTCACCACCAGCGCGGGCACGGTTACCGAACCGCGGCGTGTGGAAACCGTGACCAGATCTCCGGATTCAATTCCGTACTTCGCGGCGAGATCCGGATGCAATTCCGCGAAGGGCTCGGGGCGTTGATCCACCAGCGGGCCAATCCGGCGAGTCTGCGTGCCGGAGAGAAACTGGCTCACCACGCGGCCGGTCGTGAAATGGAGAGGGTAAGATTCGTCCAGCGGGTCACCGCCCGGCCTCACCTCCGCCATGACGAAATGCGCTTTTCGGTCAGGATGCTTGAACACGAGGTTCTCGAAGAGGCGCGGGGTGCCTGGATGATCTTCCGAGGGTACGGGCCAGAACAAGCCCAGTTCCTTTTCAATCCGCTCCCACGTGATGCCGTAATAGTCGGCGACACCGCCCTTTGAAGCGACGCGCATCTCGTCGAAGATCTCCCTCGTACTGGAGAACGGAAAATACTCACCCTTGCCGAGACGCCGCGCAAGATCGACGATGATTTCGGAATCTCCGCGCGCATTGCCGGGAGGTTCGACCGCTTTGTTGATCTTGATCACGCGGCCTTCGCCAGAGCAGACGACGCCTTCCTCTTCCTCCTGGAGGCTGCCCGCCAGAACGACGTCGGCATGATGCGCCGTTTCCGAAAGAAAGAAATCGATGATGCCGAAAAACTCGAGCTTGTTCAGCGCTTCGCGAATGTACCCGGCGTCTGGAAGCGATACCAGCGGGTTGAAGCAAATGGAGAGCAGGCCCTTGATCTCCCCGCGGTGGATGGCTTCAAAAATCTCGAGCGCCGTGTAGCCGACATGCGGGAGACTCTCCGGTGGCACACCCCATACGCCGCCGACATACGCGCGCGCTTCAGGATCTTCGAGGTGGCGCTGGCCGGGCAACTGATCGCACTTTTGGCCGTGCTCGCGCCCGCCTTGCCCGTTGCCCTGGCCCGTGATCATATTCGGGCCGGAGCCTTTGCGGCCGATGTTGCCGGTAGCCAGGCAAAGGTTGATGATCGAACTGACGTTTTCCACGCCATGGGAGTGATGCTCAACGCCCCGGGCGTGCAGCGCCATCGCCCGGCGGCTGGCACCGAACCAATGTGCGGCCTTCTCGATCGATTCCGGCTTGACGCCTGTAGCCTCGGCCGTGCGGGCGGGGTCCCAGTGACGGGCGTATTCCTCCACGGCGTCGAAACCGGTGGTGTACTTGTCGATGAACTCGCGGTCATGCAGGCCATCGCGTAGCACCACGTGCAGGATTCCGGAGAAGAGCGCGGTATCCATTCCGGGTTTCACCGGCAGATAGAGATCGGCCTTGCGACAAATCGGCGTCCGGCGCGGATCCACCACGATGAGCTTGCCGCCGTTGTCGCGCATGCGCCATAGATAATCCGTCGTGATCGGGAAACAGGCTGCGATATTCGAGCCCGCCACCAGCACGACTTCGGCTTCCGGGATGTCGGACCAGGGATTGGGGTTCCGGTCCACACCAAAGGCGAGTTTGTAGGCGGTGCCGGCGGATACCATGCACAGGCGGCCGTTGTAGTCGATATGGCGGGTGCCGAGCGCCAGGCGCGCGAACTTGCCAAGCAGATAGGATTTCTCGCTGATCAGGGAAGCTCCGCCGAGAACCGCGACGGCATCCTTGCCGTGCTGCTGCTGGATGGAGGAGAGCCGGTCCGCGGTCGTGGAGAGCGCCTCATCCCAAGAGGCTTTGCGGAAGCCGGAATCGGTGCGGACGAGAGGATCGAGCAGCCGGTCCGGGTGCGAGCCTTGCAGGTAGCGTTTCACGCCCTTGGGGCAAAGCATGCCGCGGTTGAACGGGAACTCGTCCCAGGGCTCAAAGCCGACCACCTGATTCTCGTGGACGCGCAATTGAATGCCGCATTGCTGGCCGCAGAAGCAGCAATGAGTCTTCACGAGCGTTTCGTTCGCATGGGATCCGGAATTCACCCAGCCTCCGGGAGGCATGTATTTGAGGGTGGGTCCGAAATTGCGGATGAGTTCCTCAATGGGAACCGGCGGTCTAGCCACGAATCTCCTCCTTGGCTTTCAGTTGAGAGAGCGCGAACGACTTTCGTTTGCACGCCGGGCACACGGTGGACCAATGCGCGGTGCTGCTCTCCATGGTGTAGTTGAATCCCAACTGGGGCAGCACTTCGCGCAGATCGTCGATCTGCATTCGGGAAGCAAAGCGCTCCCCGCAACGCACGCAAATTGCGCCTTCATCGAGATCGCCGGCCTTCTGATAGAGCTTCACGCCCAATTGCGCCGGGCGCTGAAAAATGTGAAAAAACTTACCGAACGGCAGGTAGAGCAGCGCGGCAATTACCGTTACGGCGTGTGTAATCGCCAGGAAATGGTAGTGCGACCCACGCAACCACATCGAAGAAGCCGTAAGGGCGAAACCGGTAATCGAAATGGCGAAGAGCATGATGAGGGGGACGAAATCCATCGAAACGGTTTCGAGCGAAAGCGCGCCCTCATCGCGCATCCTTCGCCAGAGAGCGAGGCAGATGCCGGCCAGCACCAGAATGCCGGAGAAATCGAGGCCGTGAAAAAGGATGAAGGAGACGACCGTCCGAACCTCGAAGGAACTCACCGGGAAACCGAACAGCCAGGTGATGTAGGTCATCTGGTCGTTCACATCCGAGGTGAAGTGAATCCATCCGAAGACGAGAGGGAACGTGATGGCGACGGCGCTCATGCATCCCCAGAAGAGGCAAAAGTGCATCCACCAGCGCAGCTTGGAGCGTTTGGCTATGAAGTTTTGCGCGACGATGTGCGTAGCCGCGGTCTGGCCGACGATGGTAAGAGAGGGGCCTATGCCGAAGCGCTTGACCAGCTCCACGCTGCGTTCCCAATAGCGGCGCGTGGGTGGCTTCTGCATCCAGGTGGCGTAGTGATAGGTGACGCCCCAGGTGGCGAAGATCACGGCGAACGTATAAACCACCAGAGCGGCGTCGAAGTTCTGCAGATTGCGGGAACCCACCACGATGGCGGCGCATAGGACAGCCGTAATGAGCGTGGCCCAGAGCGCCGCGCGGAGGCGGTCCGCTTCTCGCTGCAAACGCGGGCTAAGCAGTTTCTCCAGTTCCACTTCGTGGGGCAGGAAGGCGCGCCGGTTTACGGTCCCCAGGACAGCGGCGGAGGCGGCCAGCAGGAAGAAGCCGGGCCACACGACGCCGAGGCTGTCACGGAAGATACCCAGCAGGATCGGCGGGAAGAATCCGCCGAGACCGCCCATTGCGCCCACGAGGCCCGTAACCGCACCGGTTCGTTTGGGGAAATATTGGGGGACTAGCTTGAATACGGCACCGTTTCCCAAGCCGAGCAGCGCGGCGCAGCCGAGAGCGCCAACGGTAAACGGAATCATGGAGTTCCAGGCCATGAGAGCGGCGAAGGGGATGATGGCCGTGAACACGCCCCCAAGCACGCGCGCTCCGCCGATGTGGTCAGAGAGGATACCGCCCACCGGCCGCAGAAGCGTGGCGAGGATCACAAAGCCAGCGGTGCGAAAGCCGGCATCCGGCCCGGAGAGCTGAAAATCGTCGACGAGCAGGGAAGGCAGATAGATGGAAAATGCGATGAACCCGCCGAACGTAACGAAATAGAACGCGGCGAGATACCAGGCAAGGCGGTTCCCGGTGAGAACTTCCAGCATGGAACCGAGCGAGGGAAGCGGCCCGGTGGCGGGAGCGTTTCGCGCGAACAAGAAGAACACCACCGCCCAGACCACCAGCAGGACGCTCATCGAAACAAAGACGTTATCCCGGCCAATGCTCAGGGCGAGAATCGGCCCCAGGAAGACCGCGACCGATTGCCCGGCATTACCGACGCCGTAAACGCCCAGGGCGGAACCCTGGGATTGCGGCGGGAACCACTTGGAGACGAATGCCACACCCGCGGCGAAGGACGAACCGGCTACGCCGAGCAAGAATCCCGCGCCCAATAGCAACGTGTAATCCGTGGCTCGCGGCAGGAGAAACGCGGCCAGCGCGGAGACAAGAAGCAGGATGGAAAAGAGGACCCGGCCGCCGAACCGGTCTGTCAGGATGCCCACGGGAATCCGGGCAAGCGAACCAAGTATCACAGGCGTCGCGACGAGGATGGAAGTCTGAGTGGCGCTGAGCCCGAACTCCTGCCGGAATGTGGGGGCGAATGCGCCGATCAGTCCCCAAGCGCAGAAGCACATCGCAAAGGAAATAGTGCCCAGCGCGAGTTGCACATTGGGCGATCTTGACTCGTTGGCGGGCATATCGACGAACCCCTCCCGGCAGAGCTCCGCTTCCGCATGTGCCTCTCGCAAACGCGTCGTGAGAACCCTGTTTCAGTATAGGTTCGAACGGCCACCGGAGGCCACCGTGCGGTGGCACGGGGGAGGGCCTTCCGGCAGCCCTCGCTCGACGCAAAAGAGTTTGGGGACTCTTGCATTTCGCCGCTGGAGAGGTTTAAGATATAAAACGAATATATCTTTAAGCGTTCACGCCGCCCAACGCCGGCGAAACGGGGGCGAGCAGCGGGCGCGGGAAAGGAATTTCGTTCATGGCGTACGTAATCGCCGAACCGTGCATTAACGTAAAGGACACGGCGTGTGTGGACGCCTGCCCCGTGGATTGCATCCATCCGCGAAAGGACGAAGCGGATTTCGCGGAGGCTGAATTGCTCTACATTCATCCCATCGAGTGCATCGACTGCGGCGCGTGCGTTCCGGTTTGCCCGGTCTCCGCAATCTTCGCTCTGGATGACCTGCCGGCGCAGTGGGAGCACTACGCAAAAATCAACGCAGACCACTATGGAATGGGATAATCGCAGGCCTCGGAGAGATGTCCGGATGGCTTGATCGCAGTGAGGGTGGCCCCGCATCGGAGGGCCGGTTCGAATTTTACTCGGAAGGAATGATGAAGAATGACGGTGCTTGATAGCAGCAAAACAGTTGCGGAACTGGCCGCCGAATCCCTGGCGGCCGTAAAGCTCTTTGAGCGTCACGGGATTGACTACTGTTGCGGTGGCAAACGCCCGCTCGCGGCGGTTTGCGAAGAAAAGGGTCTGGACTTCAGCCAGGTGGAGAAAGATCTGCGCGAAGCCATGGCCGCGGGCGGCAATGGCGGCCGCGATTGGAACACCGCTCCGCTTGACGAACTGGTGGACCACATCGTGGATATGCATCACAACTATCTGCGCCGGGAAATGCCGGGCATCGCGGCCCGCCTCGAAAAGGTTTACCGTGTCTACAATCAGCGTTATGGCGAAACCTTCCCAGGGCTGCCGGAAGTGTACGCGGAAATGGAAGAGGAACTGCTTTCGCACCTGATGAAGGAAGAGCGGATTCTGTTCCCGGCGATCAAGGAATACGCGAGAGCGGCCGCCGCGGGCGAACCGCTGCCGCCGTCCCCGTTCGGTACCGTGGCGAACCCCATCAAGATGATGGAAGCCGAACATGAGGAAACCGGACAATCGCTAGCGAAGATCCGCGAGATCACCGGGCAGTATGCAATTCCCGATTACGCGTGTGTCACGTACCGCGCGCTGATCGCGGGCTTCAAGGAGATGGAAGAAGACATCCACATGCACATACACCTGGAGAACAACATCCTGTTCCCGCGGGTGCTTGAGCTTGAAGCAAAGCGCAACTAGCCCAGGAAGGCAACTAACCAGGAAGTCGCGGAGGCTCTCCGGGGTTCGCTCCGGAGAGCCTGCCATGATCTGGACAATCTGTAACGCGCAATCGCCTACCCGCCCTCGGGTTTCCTTTCTATTAGGACCAAAGTTCCCGGTGTGCCGGGACCCTCAAGCGCAATCGGTGACCGATGCCTGAAATTGCCATTACCACCACACCCATCAAAATGTCGGGCTATCGCGCTCTGACGGAAGCGGCTGCCTGGTTTCGTTTGCCGGGCCGCGGACTGCTGGCGGTTTCCGGGGAAGATCGCGTTCGCTTCCTGAATGCAATGTTGACCGGCGATGTGCGAAAACTCAGCGCCGGGGAGGGCTGCTATGCATTCTCTCTCGACGCGCGCGGCCGTGTGGTTTCCGACGCGGGTGTGTACGTCCTCGAGAGCGAGATTCTACTCGATACCGAACCCGAAGGCACTGTTGCGCTTCGCGACCATCTGGAGCGGCATCTGATTGCCGACGACGCCGAGTGGCGGGCGCTGGAGGATGCGTTTTGTGCGATTGCCGTCGAAGGTCCTCAATCCGAGGAGCGATTGCGCGCGATTCTCGCCGAGTTGCCCGTGCAGCCTTACGGAGTGATAGCGCTCGCTTCGGGATGGATTGCGCGTATTGCCAGCACCGGCCTCGCGGGCTTCCGCTTATGGATACCGATCACCGACCTGACGCTGTGGATTGAGCGGCTTAGCGCGGCAGGAATCCCTCCCGCCGCGCCGGAGGAAGCACGTTGCGTGCGCATCGAAAACGGAAAGCCGCGATTCGGGGAAGAGATCACGATCCGGTTCCTCGGCCCGGAAATTAACCTGTCGGGCACGATCGCGACGGGGAAAGGTTGCTACCTTGGCCAGGAAGTGGTGGAGCGGGTGCGATCGAGGAATCTGCTGACCCGCGTGCTTGCGCCCATCACGATGCCCGAGCGTACCCGCGTGGCGGCGGGCGCGAAACTGTTTGACGGCGAACGGCGCGTGGGCGAAGTGCTTTCCGTCGCCTGCTCTCCCCGCAACGGCGCATTGAGGGGGATTGCCAGCGTTGCGCTGCCCCAGGCGGTGCCGGGTGTCACATTGCAATGCGCTCAGGTTGCCGGGTGCGAGGTGACCATCGCCAGCTAGCTTCGTTCCGGCAGCCTCGATGCAGTGGGCAATACGGCGGGAGACGCGTGACCGAAGTCACAATGTTTTTGAGGTGCATTCGATACAATCGAACGCACGAGAGGTTTCCACAATGAATGCGAGAATCGACGAATCAAGTGTCCGCATCCGGCTCCTGGTAGGTGACGTTGCGAAGCTCGCATCGGAGGGGGCGGTGGAATGCGAAGTTGCTTTCGTGCCTGGCACGCCCGTTTTTGGATTCCGAATTGAAACCGCCTCCGGCACGGAGTCCCGGGCGGTTTTCGCTGGTGGCCAGCTACTGGTGACCATCCCGGCGGAGTTTGCGGCTGCATGGCCGCTGAACGACGAGGTGGGGCTGGACATGCGGTGCGGCCAGCTCCGCGTGACCGTGGAAAAGGATCTGCGTCGCCTGAAGCCGTGGCGTACGGAAAGCGCCGAAACGGAACGATACCCAAACCCCCGCGCTCGCCATCAGGCGAAGCCCGTCTAGTATTCCGGAGCCTTGCCGCCGGCGTCTCTTCCGCGATAGGAAGGCGCGGGCTCGCCGCGCCGTTCGAAGCGCTTCCGTCAATTTTAGAAGCGAAAATTGCGCATTCTGCTAGAGTTTCTTTAGAAACTCATGCTTTCGACCACCTCTCAATACGCCCTCCGCGCCATGACGCTGTTGGCTTCCCGCTATCGTTCCGCCGCCGTGCTCGGTCGCGAAATCGCCAGAGAAACCGGGATTCCCGCCAACTACCTTGCCAAGATTCTGGTCGGATTGAACAAGGCCGGAATTGTCGCAGCCACCAGGGGTACGCGAGGGGGCTATTCCCTCACTGTGTCGCCGGACTCCATTACGCTTGACAAGATCGTCGCCGTCTTTGACCGCGACATCGTGAATCCTTGCTGCCTGCTCGGCTATGGTCGCCCATGCTCGGACGAGAATGCGTGTACGGCGCACCACGCCTGGAAAGAGACTCGCGAAAAACTAGTCCACTTTCTTGGAAGTACGACCCTACACGATATTTCGCAGGGACGCCCCGGCCAGAGAAATCAATTGCTCGCTTCTGGCGCGCTACTCCAACCGGAATAAGTTTCTTTCGTTCTCTCCTTCAAAAAAAATAGTTTTCCGTTCAATGCAGAAAATGTGACCTTGAACTCCTTGACATCCCCGAAGACTGTAGTATAGTTCTTCATGAGGATGTCCACAATTGCTCTCGATCACGGCAGAACATGCAGTGAGAGCGTTGAGCGAGATGGCGGCAAAACCGGAGGGTGAGTTGGTACTCGGCAAGGATCTCGCGGCAAGCACCGGGGTTCCGCCAAACTACCTGGCCAAGATCCTCTGGACTCTTGGCAACGCCGGCATCATCGACGCAACGCGTGGAAGCGGAGGCGGTTATCGTCTGCGAAGGCGTCCGTCCGAGATCTGTCTGCGAGAGGTGGTGGATCTGTTTGATCGGCACGTATGGAGAGAAAGTTGCTTTCTTGGTTGCGAACAGCGAGCTGGCCAATGCAAGCCCTGTGCGATCCATGCGGCCTGGGAGAAGGTGCGGGCGGAGTACATGCAGTTTCTGGAATCCACGACGATCAAGCAGATCGCCGAACTACAGAGCGGACGGAGCATTTCCGCGCCTGGGAGTGATTTAGGGAAAGGAGTAGGTCCGAAATGAGATCGCAAGGAGCAGGATGGTTCACCCGGATCACCCAGGGAATGGGGATCGCGGCGCTCCTCTGGTGCGTGACACCCGCCACAGTCCAGGCCCAGGAAGCGGCAGACTTCTTTCGCCAGAACTGCGTGAGCTGCCACACCATCGGCGGCGGCCGCCTGACGGGTCCCGATCTGAAGAACGTCGAAGGCCAGCAGGACCGGGAATGGCTGGTGCGATTCATGATGAATCCGCAGGCCGTGGTCAACCAGGGAGACCCCTACGCGCAGAAGCTGGTGGAAGAGGCGAGGGGGGTGGTGATGCCCCAGATCGTCGGGATGACGCGCGAGCGGGCGGAGAGCCTGCTCGATCTGATTGCCGCGGAGTCAAAACTGGAATCGTCGCAGTTTGGCGGCACCGCGATCAGCGATGCGCCCTTTACACCCGAAGAAATTTCCCAGGGTCGGCGGCTGTTTCTTGGGGAGCAGCGTCTCGCGAACGGCGGGCCGCCCTGCATCTCCTGTCACACCGCGAAACACCTGGGGGGCCTCAGCGGCGGGCGTCTGGGTCCGGATCTCTCCCGCGTGTATGAACGCCTGGAGGGCAGGAAGAATCTTGCCGCGTGGCTGGGCGCTCCCGCGACGGCGGTCATGGCCCCGATTTTCAAGAAACATTCGATCAAGCAGGAAGAGGTTCTGGCGCTGGTTGCCTATCTCGAAGACCAGACGGCGAAGGGCGGGGAAGATATGTCCGTCGGCGGGCTCACCTTCCTTCTGATTGGCCTCGGCGGATCTGGTCTGGCCCTGGTTGCGTTCGACCTGGCGTGGCGGCGTCGCTTCCGCTCCGCCCGAAAAGAATTGGTTCTTAAGAGCACCGGACGAGGGGAAGAATTATGAGTAACGGACCGCTGTCCTGGGTGAAGGACGAAACGAAGGCGGATCTTCGAAGCTGGGAGCAGTTCTATCGGAATCGCTGGCAGCACGACAAGGTGATTCGCAGCACACACGGCGTGAATTGCACGGGCGGATGCACCTGGCAAATCTACGTGAAGGATGGCATTGTCACCTGGGAGATGCAGGGGCTCGATTATCCGGCCCTTCAGTCCGGGATTCCCCCCTACGAGCCGCGTGGATGCCAGCGGGGAATTTCCTTCTCCTGGTATCTGTACAGCCCGATTCGGGTGAAGTACCCCTATGTTCGCGGAGCGCTTCTGGACCTCTGGCGCGAGGCTCGGGCGGAGCACGAAGACCCGGTGGCCGCGTGGAAGTCCATGGTGGATAACCCGGAGAAGCGGGCGCGGTGGCAGAAGGCGCGTGGCAAAGGCGGGTTCCGAAGGCTCGATTGGGATACGGCGCTGGAGATTATCGGCGCATCCACGATCCACACAATTCAGAAATACGGCCCCGACCGGATTGCCGGATTCTCCCCGATTCCGGCGATGTCGATGATCAGCCACGCTTCGGGCACCCGGATGCTGCAGTTGATGGGTGGCACCTTCCTTTCGTTCTACGACTGGTACTGCGATCTGCCGCCGGCTTCACCCGAAGTCTGGGGCGAGCAGACGGACGTGCAGGAATCGGCCGACTGGTACAACGCCAAGCTTCTGGCCGTTATGGGCTCGAACCTGAACATGACGCGAACCCCGGACTGCCACTTCGCAGCCGAGGCGCGGCACAACGGCAGCAAGATGTGGGTCTGGGCGCCGGACTTCAGCCAGGTGGCCAAGTACGCTGACGAGTTCATTCCGATCAACGCCGGGCAGGACGGCGCCTGGTGGATGGCGGTGGGCCACGTGCTGATGAAGGAATTTCATCACGAGCGGCAAACCCCCGAATTTCTGGCGTACACGAAGAAGTACACGGACATGCCGCTGCTCGTCGAGCTTGTGGAGAAGGATGGCGCGTACCAGCCGGGCCAACTGCTGCGGGCCAACCGGATGACGCCGTATACCGGCGTGGAGAACGGCGACTGGCAGTTCCTCATGTGGGATGAGACCACAGCGCAGCCCAAGATGCCGCTGGGCAGCATTGGCTATCGCTGGTCGAAGGAACTGGGCAAATGGAACCTGCAGCTGAAGGACGGAGTTGACGGAAGCGATATCGCCCCGGCACTCACATTCCTCGATTCGAGCGACGCGACCGCCAAGGTGCGCTTCGACGATTTCGGCGAAGGCACTACCCTATTGCGAGAGGTTCCGGCCAAGCGGCTGGTGACGGCGGACGGCGGCAGCGTGCTCGTCACCACCGTCTACGACGTGATGATGGGGCAGTATGGCGTCTCCCGCGGATTGAGCGGAGACTATCCCACGGATTACGACGACGAGAAGGTTCCTTACACCCCGGCCTGGCAGGAAAAGTACACCGATATCAGCCGCGATACGCTGCTGCGCTTCGCGCGCGAATGGGGGGAGACGGCGAGGCTGACGGGCGGAAAGTGCACCGTCATCATCGGAGCCGGCGTCAACCACTGGTATCACAACAACCTGATGTACCGCGCCGCGATCAACGCACTGATGATGTGCGGCTGCATTGGCGTGAACGGCGGCGGTCTGGCTCACTACGTCGGGCAGGAAAAACTGGCGCCGGGCGAAAGCTGGTCCTCCATTGCTTTTGCCAAGGACTGGTTTGGCCCCTCCCGCTTGCAGAACGCCCCGAGCTGGCACTACATCAATACGGACCAGTGGCGCTATGAGCGCGACTTCTCCGACTACCACACGATGCCCTCCAGCCCGCTGATGACCGATCTGAAGGGATCCCACACCGCGGACATCCAGGTGCAGGCGGTAAGGAACGGCTGGATGCCATTCTACCCGCAGTTCAATCAGAACTCGCTGGACCTGATGACCGAAGCGCGGAAGCAAGGTGCGCAGACGGACGAAGAGGCGGTGAAGTATACCGTTGACGCGCTCAAGGACAAACGGTTACGTTTCTCTGTCGAGGATCCGGACGCGCCGGAGAACTGGCCGCGCGTGTGGTTCATCTGGCGTGGCAACGCTCTGCTCGCCAGCGCGAAAGGCCACGAATACTTCCTGCGGCACTATCTGGGAACGCACGACAATGCGATCGCGGACGAAATCGCCGAGGGCTCCGTACACGAGATCGAGTTCCATAAGAAGGCGCCCGTCGGCAAGATGGATCTGGTCGTCGACCTGAACTTCCGAATGGATACGTCGGCCCTATACTCCGACATTGTTCTGCCCGCCGCCACCTGGTACGAGAAGGCGGATCTGAACACCACGGACATGCACAGCTTTATTCACCCGCTGTCGGCCGCCGTGCCCCCGTGCTGGGAGTCGAAGACGGACTGGCAGATCTTCGGCGCGATCTCGAAGAAGTTCTCCGAGATGGCGGCCAAGCACTTCCCCAACCCGGTGGAGGACATGGTTGCCACGCCGCTTTCGCACGATTCGGCCGCCGAGATCGCCCAGACGGCGATTCGCGACTGGCACACGGGCGAAGTGGAGGCAATCCCCGGAAAGACCATGCCGGCCTTGCGCGTGGTGAAAAGGGATTACAAGAACCTCTACAACCAGTACATTTCCTACGGCCCGCTGGTACCGAAGAACGGGCTTGGCGCTCACGGCACGCACTACGACGTGTCCGATTTCTACGAGCGCCGGCTGGAGACCCACAAGACCGTAGAGTGGGGTGGAGCGCGCTATCCCTCGCTGAAGGAGGACGAGAATGTCTGCGACACCATCATGCACTTCGCGACGGTTACGAACGGCGAACTCGCCTACCGCTCGTACCAGAACATAGAGAAGCGGGTGGGATTGCCGCTGGCGCATCTTGGCGAGAAGAGCCGCAGCGTCCGGGCCAGTTACAAGGATATCCAGGCGCATATCCAGCGGGTGATCAACAGCCCGATGTGGTCCGGCCTGGTGGAAGACGGGCGCCCGTATTCACCGTTCACCTATAACGTGGAAAATCTGGTGCCGTGGCGGACGCTCACCGGCAGACAGCACTTCTATCTTGACCATCCTGGATACATCCAGTTCGGCGAGCACGTCACGACCTACAAACCGAAGCCCGCGCCGAAGCAGTATTCGGATTTGCGCATGTCGCCCGAGCCCGGCCCGACGATGATGCTCAATTATCTGACGCCGCACGGCAAGTGGCATATCCACTCGACGTACAGCGAGAACCACCGGATGACGGTGCTCTCGCGGGGCACGGAGCCGTTCTGGATGAACGACCGCGACGCGGATTCTCTCGGAATCGTCGATAACGACTGGGTCGAAGTTCACAATGACAACGGCGTTGTGGTGACGCGTGCCGCCGTGAGCGCGAGAATTCCGCGGGGAATCGGAATTCAGTATCACGCTCCGGAGCGAACCTCGGTTCCGAAATCGCCGCTCCGCAACTACCGGCGCGCCGGCGGGCATAACAGCCTTACCCGCGTGCGCTTGAAACCCAATCTTCTCGTGGGCGGCTACGGCCAGTTCACATTCCACTTCAACTACTGGGGTCCGACCGGTTCGAATCGGGATACCCATGTGCTCGTGCGGAAACTGCCCGACCTCAAATGGTGAAGGAGATAGCAGCTCATGAATGTCAGAAGTCAGATCGCGATGGTGTTTCACCTCGACAAGTGCATCGGTTGCCACACGTGCAGCATCGCCTGCAAGAACGTATGGACTGACCGCAAAGGTGCGGAGTACATGTGGTGGAACAACGTGGAAACGAAGCCGGGCACGGGCTTTCCCACCGCATGGGAAGATCAGGAAAAATACAACGGCGGATGGGAACTCCATAACGGCGAGTTGCGGTTGAAGTCCACCAGTAAGACGAAGACCGTCCTGAATATCTTCCATCACCCGAACATGCCCACCATGGACGATTATTACGAGCCATGGACCTACGACTATCAGAACCTGTTCAACGCTCCGGAGGGGCCGGACCAGCCAACGGCGGTTCCTATCTCCACCGTCACCGGCGAATTGATCAACATCAAGGCCGGTCCGAACTGGGACGACGACCTGGGTGGTTCCAAGATCTACGCCGCAAACGATCCGAACCTCGACGGCCTTACCGCTGAACAGCAGAACCAGCTTTCCGCGGTGGAGCGGCTGGTGTTCTTCTATTTCCCCCGGATCTGCAACCACTGTCTGAACCCGGCCTGCGTTGCGGCGTGCCCCTCGGGCGCCATCTATAAGCGTGGTGAAGACGGCATCGTGCTGATCGATCAAAACCGTTGCCGGGGCTGGCGCGCCTGCGTGCCCGCCTGCCCGTACAAGAAGGTCTACTTCAACTGGCACACCGGCAAGTCGGAGAAGTGCATTCTCTGCTATCCGCGTCTTGAAACCGGCCAGGCTCCGGCTTGCTTCCATTCCTGCGTCGGGCGTATCCGCTACCTCGGTGTGCTGCTTTACGACGCCTCGAAGATCGAGGAAGTGGGCAAGATGCCCGCCGACGAACTGATCGAAGCGCAGCGGGAGATGATTCTCGATCCGCACGATCCGGAGGTGATCGCTGCGGCGCGCGCCAATGGCGTACACGATTCGGTGATCGAATCCGCTCAAATGTCGCCGGTCTATAAGTTCGTCAAGGTTTGGAAGATTGCGCTGCCGCCACACATTGAATACCGCACGCTCCCGATGCTCTTCTACGTGCCGCCGATGGCGCCGGTGATGTCGGAGCGCCACAACGGTCCGGTCCGCAATATCGGCGAGAACGACAACCTCTTCCACGAGATCGACGAAGCGCGGGTGCCGATGAAGTTTCTCGCAAACCTCTTCGGCGGCGGGCATGAAGCGAAGGTGCGCTACGCGCTGCGTAAGCAGAAGGCCGTGCGCTGGTATCGCCGCTCCCTTACGGTGGGCGATGTCACGAAGGAACTCGCGGACCGGATTCTCGCGGAAGCCGGTTCCACGAGGGAAGAGGCGGAGGCCATTTATCGCCTCACCTCGCTCTGCACCTTCGACGAGCGCTTTGTCATTCCGCCCATGCACCGCGAGGAGGCCATCGAGATGATGGAGGATCCGCTGGAGCACAAGCAGAACGTGGGCTTCGGCTTCCTTACCGGGCCGAAGAGGGGGCTCTAATGCAAAACGGAGATCTGCAGGCTTTGGAGCGCCTGTCGGCGCTGTTCACGTATCCCGAGCCGGGATTTGACGGCATCGTACGTGACGCCGCGGATTGGGCGGCGACGAACGAGTATCCGGACGTCCTCCTCTTCGCCGAAGCGGTGAAGGATCTTTCCGTCGGGCAGATGGAAGAACTGTATATCGAGACCTTCGATATGAACCCGGCCGCCACGCTCGATATCGGCTGGCACCTGTACGGCGAAGATTACGCGCGCGGAGAACTGCTCGTCAAACTTCGCTCGGAGAACCGGCGCTACGGCGTGGAAGAGCGCGGGGAACTGCCGGACAATCTCAGCATCGTGCTCCAACTTCTATCCAAGATGCCCGAGGAAGATGCCGAGGCTTTCGCCCGCGAGTATCTGCTTCCGTCCCTCCGCAAAATCCGCGAGGGGATCAAGCGCAAGGATAATCCGTATCTGAACCTGCTGACGGCGCTGCTCCTCTGCCTTGGGGCGGATCCCAATGAAGCGCCCGCGCCGGTCTACCCCGAACTGACGGTGTTGAAGGAGACGCACCATGGATAATCTGGCCACCTACTTTGACTCATTCTTCTTCATCGCGCTACCCTACGTGGCGTTTTTCACCTTCTTCCTGGTGACGATTGAGCGCTACCGCCGGCGCAAGTTCACGTACTCGAGCCTGTCGTCGCAGTTCCTTGAGAACAAGCAGCACTTCTGGGGGCTGGTGCCGTTCCACTACGGCATCATCACGGTGATCACCGGCCACATTGTCGCGTTCCTGGTCCCGCGCGAGATTCTGTGGTGGAACAGCAAGCCGCTGCGCCTCTACATTCTCGAGGCGAGCGCGCTGATCTTTGCGATCCTCGCCGTGGTGGGCCTGGGCGCGGCGATGATCCGGAGGCTGAACACTTCCAAGGTGCGCACGGTGACCAGTCGGATGGACTGGGTGATTCTGGGGCTCCTCATGCTGCAGTTGCTGACGGGAATTGAAGTGGCCGTCCGCTACCCCTGGGGTTCGTCCTGGTTCGCCACGTCGGCGGCGCCCTATCTCTGGTCGCTTGCGGGCCTCAATCCGGATATCTCCTATATCTCGGCCATGCCCTTCTCCGTGAAGCTTCATATCATCAACGCGTACTTTCTGATTCTGCTCTTCCCCTTCTCGCGCCTCGTCCATATTCTGGTTGTCCCCAACCCGTATCTTTGGCGGAAGCGCCAGGTGGTTCGTTGGTATCGGAAGCCGCGGAATGCATAGCGACATGTCCGGAGTCACGTCCATGCCTGAACTAAAAGGAAGTCCGCGACAGGGGCTTATCGGCGCCATCGTTGGGTTCTTCGTCGGCTTCGCGGCGGTTGCCCTATTCGGCTCCTCCGCCGCCCGATTTCGTGAAGTGATGGGGTTGAGCCCCGTCGAGGTTGGCTTTCTGGTGGCGATGCCGGCTCTGTCCGGCTCACTGCTCAGGATTCCGTTCGCGGCCTGGGTAGATACCTCCGGGGGCAGGAAACCGTTTCTGACGCTGTTGCTGCTCTCGCTTGTCGGAATGGGCGGACTCGCCGCCGTGGTGACATTCCTTTATCCGGATAACCTCACGGCGGGCTACTATCCGCTGCTGCTCGTGCTGGCGTTGCTTAGCGGGTGCGGAATTGCGGTCTTCTCCGTGGGTGCCAGCCAGGTGGCATACTGGCACCCGAAGGAACGGCAAGGTGTCGCTCTCGCGCTCTTCGGTGGTATCGGCAATCTCGCTCCCGGGATCTTCTCGATGATTATCCCGATTGCGCTGGTCACGATCGGGCTTGCGTGGTCCTACGTTGGCTGGCTCGGCCTGCTTCTCGCGGGTACGATTGCTTACTGGGTTCTCGGGGCCAACTCCTGGTATTTCCAGTTGCGCCAGCAAGGCCTGAGCGTGGAAGAATCCAAGCGAATCGCACAGGCTAAGGGACAGGCCCTTTTCCCTAGCGGGAGCATCAAGCAGAGCCTCGTCGAATCAGCGAAGACCTGGCGCACGTGGTCTCTGGTGCTCATGTACTTCACCACCTTTGGCGGGTTTGTTGCCCTTACAGCGTGGTTCCCAACATACTGGACCGAGTTTCACGGCCTCAGCCCGGTGAACGCCGGCTTTCTTACCGCACTGTTCGCGATTCTCACCTCGGCGGTGCGCGTCGTGGGCGGCATGCTCTCGGATAGCCTGCGCGAGGGCGGGGAGAACACCGCCATTCTTGGATTGCTGATCATGATGGCGGGCGCTCTCGTGATGGTGAACGCGGACCAGTATGAGATGGCGATTCCCGGCGAAGTGCTGCTTGGCTTCGGGATGGGCATCTGCAATGCGGCCGTATTCAAACTAGTGCCGCACGCCGCGCCGGGTGCGGTAGGCGGCGTTGTCGGGTGGGTAGGAGGTATGGGCGCGCTGGGTGGTTTTGTCATTCCCCCGGCGATGGCCTTCGCGGTGGGCGATATCGGTAAGCGCGGCTACGAAGTCGGCTTCATCATCTTTATCTACCTGTGCCTCGCCTCGCTCGCGATGGCCTGGATCTTCAAATACATTGAACCCGCTGAAAACGGGAAGAGTGGCGAGGAGGCGGCGCGGATGGAAACCGTGAGTATCGCGGAGGTGCGGCAATGAGCCACCGGATCATATCGCTGTTGCTGGGTATCGGAATTGTGATGAGCCTGCTTCTGATGGCCGGGCGATTTGGCGGCGCGCGGGTTCCCGCGAACCAGCAGGGCTACGAGCCAGTGCAGCCCATCGCCTATTCTCACCGCCTGCACGCGGGGGAACTTCAGATCGATTGCCAGTATTGCCACGTCGCCGCATCTACCAGCCGCCATGCGGGAATCCCATCGGGAAGTATTTGTATGAACTGCCACAAGCAGGTGAAAGCGACTTTCGGTGTGGTCCGGCAGGAGGACGAAGCGGCAACCGCGGAGAAGCGGCCCCGGCGCGACGTTATGTCTCCGGAACTGCGCAAGCTCTTCACGGACCTTGGACTGGATCCTTCGAAAGACCTGAAAGAGCAGCAGGTGACGCAGACCGTCGCCTGGACGCGAGTGCACCGGCTGCCCGACTACGTGTACTTTGACCATCGCGCTCACGTCAACGCGGGGGTTAGCTGCCAGACCTGCCACGGACCCGTGGAGACGATGGAGCGGATGCGCCAACACGCCAGCCTCAGCATGGGATGGTGCGTGAACTGCCACCGCGACGCAACGAAAAATGGAATTAACGGCAAACGCGTCAATGCTTCCATTGACTGCAGTGTTTGCCACTACTGAGGAGACGCGAACGGTGAAACATCCACATCCAAATCACTGGCGCGGCCTGGAAGAGTGGGAGGATCCCACTTCGGTCCGAGAGCAGGCGGAGACGGAATTTATCGACACTCCCCTGCGAATCGGCGCCGAGCCCGGACGCCGTGACTTCCTGAAAGCCACCGGCTTTCTGGTCGCCGCCTCCTCGTTCACGGCCTGTTCCCGCCCGCCGGAAGAGAAGGCGCTGCCCCCAGTGGTTCAACTGGAGGGAGATGTGCCGGGCAAGTCCTACCGCTACGCCACTGTCTGCGGGGCTTGCCCGTCGGCGTGCGGCATTGTGGCGAAGGTGCGTGACGGACGTCCCATCAAGCTGGAAGGGAATCCCGCGCACCCGCTCACGCGCGGAGGGCTGTGTGCCACCGGTCAGGCCTCCATTCTAAGCCTCTACGACAGCCATCGCGTGCAATTGCCGCGTTCCGCCGGGAAGGAGAGCTCCTGGGACGAGGCGGATAGCCGCATCGCCGAAGCGCTCTCGGCGGCACGCCAGAATTCCGGCGCGGTGCGCGTGCTCTCTTCCACCCTCACCAGCCCGACCCTGCTGCGCCAGATCGCCTCATTTGTGAGCGCGTTCCCCGACGGAAAGCACGTCGTAGCCGACCCGGTCTCGGCCTCCGCGATTCTCGATGCGCACGAACGCACGCATGGCGTCCGCCGTCTGCCGCACTATCAGCTTGGCAAAGCGGAGGTGGTTGCTTCCTTCGATGCGGACTTCCTCGGGTCGTGGATCGCGACAACGGAGTTTACGCGCGGATACACCGAAAGCCGGCTCGCGGAACAGGCCCCGCGCAAGGCCGCGTGGCATACCCAGGTGGAGGCGCGCTACACGGTATCCGGCGGGAAAGCGGACGAACGGATCAAGGTAGCGCCCTGGGAAGTCTCGGCCACGCTTGAGCATCTGGTGGCGAAGCTGGCTTCGCTCAGTGGGAAAGCCTTTGTGCCAGGCTCCGCCGCTCCCGCGGCCGATGTGATGGCTGCGATCGACCGCCTCGCGCAGCGGCTGTGGAACGCCAGGGGTAAGAGCCTGGTGCTCTATGGCGCGAACGAAATCGCGGGGCAGCAACTCGCTAACTTCGCCAATGAATTGCTTGGCAATTACGGTAGCACCCTGGACCTGAGTCTCCCCTCTCTGCAGCGCCAGGGTAGCGACCGCGATCTCGCGCAATTGCTGGCCGAGGTCGCGGGCGGGAAGGTGGCGGTGTTGTTCGTGCTCGGCATGAACCCCGTCGCCGACCTCCCTCTGAGTGACGCAACACGCCAGGCTTTCGAGCGGATTCCGATGCTCGTTACTCTTGCGCCGCGCGAGGACGAAACGGCCGCGATCGCGAAGATTCATTGCCCCGATAGCGATCCCTTCGAATCCTGGGGAGACGCGGAACCGGTTGCCGGGCTCGTCTCCGTGCAGCAGCCGCTCATTCTGCCATTGGACAAGTCCCGGCCCGCCCTTGAATCGTTCGCAAAGTGGGCGGGAAAGCCCGCGTCTGCATACGAACTGGTGCAGGCGCACTGGAGGGAATCCATTCATCCAAGAGCCGCCAGCGCAGTTCCGTTTGAAACCTTCTGGCACAAAGCGCTTCACGACGGATTCGCCGAAGTAAAGTCCAATCTGCCCGTCGCCGGGGCCTTTGCGACTGGCGCCGTAACTCCTCTTGGTAAGCAGGCGGCCGCCACCGCGATGCTGCAGCTCTATGTGAAGCCCGGCATGCTCGACGGCGCACTTGCCTACAATCCCTGGCTTCAGGAATTGCCGGACCCGGTCACCAAGGCGACCTGGGACAACTACGCGAGCATTTCTCCCGCCAAGGCGAAGGAACTTGGCGTCAAGAACGGTGACATTGTGCGTGTGGCGGTGGGCGATACCGCTCTGGAACTGCCCGCTCTCGTCCAGGCCGGACAGCACGATGCGCTCGTTGCGGTTGCGCTCGGCTACGGCCGGAAGATCTCCGCGCGCTTCCAGGATTTCGGACCCAAGTGGATCGACCACCGCGCCACAACCGGTGCGAACGGGTTGGTTGGCGTTAACGCCGCATCGTTGCTGTCCATGGAAGGCAACACGCTCTCTTACTTGCGGCCGGGCGTGACACTCGCTACCACTGGAAAGCGACAGGCGCTGGCGGTGACGCAATCTCATCACACGCTCTCCGTGCCGGAGAATCTGGATCCGGGCGGCCCGCCGCGCCCTATCGTTCAGGAAGTGTACCTGAGTGAGCCGGAAACGTTCCCCGCGCATGACCCGGAAGATGTTCCCGAACTCTGGCCGCCGGATCACCCATATCCCGGGCATCGCTGGGGAATGGCGATCGATCTCGACGCCTGCACCGGATGCTCGGCGTGCGTGGTTGCCTGCCAGATTGAAAACAACGTTCCGGTCGTCGGCAAAGACGAAGTGATGCGCAAGCGCGAAATGCACTGGATCCGCATTGACCGCTACTACTCGGGAGATGTCGAGAATCCGAGTTCCGCACACCAGCCCATGCTCTGCCAGCATTGCGAGAACGCGCCTTGCGAGACCGTGTGCCCCGTGCTTGCCACCGTCCACAGTAGCGAAGGTCTAAGTCAGCAGGTGTACAACCGCTGCATTGGCACCCGCTATTGCGCCAACAACTGCCCATACAAGGTGCGGCGCTTCAACTGGTTCAACTATCCGCGCGAAGACAAGCTGGCCAATCTGCTTCTGAATCCGGATGTCACAGTGCGTTCGCGCGGCGTGATGGAAAAGTGCAGCTTCTGCATCCAGCGCATTCAGGAAGCAAAGATCAGCGCGAAACAGGAGGGCAGGGAACTCAAGGATGGCGATGTCGTCACGGCTTGCCAGCAATCCTGCCCGGCCAACGCGATCGTTTTCGGCGACATGAACAATCCGGAAAGCAAGGTCTCGAAATGGGTAAAGAACCCGCGCCGTTACCGTGTACTCGAAGAAATCAACGTGCGCCCGTCGGTCCACTATCTGAAGATCGTGAAACGCAGCGGGGAGAAGCCAGGGGAGGAGCATCATGGCTGATGCAGGAGCATTCGTAAGGCCTCCGCTGATCACCGGCGATAAGTCTATCGCCCAGGTCACGCAGGATGTCTCGGCGCCCATGGAGCGGCGTCCCGGCCTGCTTTGGTGGGTGGCCTTCCTGATCTCGGTGGCGCTGCTCGCGCTGGGCGCATTGGCGATTGGTTATCAGATCGCTACCGGTGTTGGTACCTGGGGCCTGAACACCTCGGTCGGGTGGGCGTTCGACATCACAAACTTCGTGTTCTGGATTGGTATCGGCCACGCGGGCACGCTCATTTCGGCGATTCTATTCCTCTTCCGGCAGCGCTGGCGGACCTCCGTGAATCGCGCGGCGGAGGCGATGACGCTGTTCGCCGTGATGTGCGCGGGTATCTTTCCGCTCATCCACTTGGGCCGCCCCTGGATGGCCTACTGGATCTTTCCCTATCCCAACACGCGCGGCTCCCTGTGGATGAATTTCCGCTCGCCGCTTGCCTGGGACGCCTTCGCGGTTTCCACGTATTTCATCATCTCCGCCACCTTCTGGTATATCGGGCTGATTCCCGACCTTGCCACGATCCGGGATCGCGCCAAGCCGGGCTTCAGGCGAACTCTTCTTTCAATTTTCAGTCTCGGGTGGGACGGAAGCTTTCGCACCTGGCAGCGGTACGAGACCACCTACATGCTGCTGGCCGGTCTGGCTACGCCCCTAGTGGTTTCCGTACATACGATTGTGAGCTGGGACTTCGCGACATCCGTGATTCCGGGCTGGCACACCACGATCTTCCCGCCGTACTTCGTGGCCGGAGCGATCTTCTCCGGCATGGCGATGGTGCTCACCCTGATGATCATCGCGCGAAAGGTGATGAACCTCGAAGACTACATCACGCATCGCCACGTGGACGTCATGTGCAAGCTGATTATCCTGAACAGCAGTATCGTCGGGCTCGCCTACATGACCGAGTTCTTCACCGCGTTTTACTCCGGGAACACCTACGAGCAATTCACCTTCATCAACCGCGCCTTCGGTCCGATGGCGTGGACGTACTGGGTGATGCTTTCCTGCAACGTCTTCATCCCGTTGCTGCTCTGGATCAAGCGGGTGCGCATGTCGCTTCCCATGGTTTTCGTGATCTCGCTGTTCATCAACGTCGGAATGTGGTTTGAGCGCTTCGTGATTATCGTCACCAGCCTGCACCGGGATTACCTCCCGGCAAACTGGACTTCCTATACGCCGACATCCGTTGAGGTGGCAACGCTACTTGGCAGTTTCGGCTTGTTCTTCACGCTGTTCCTGCTCTTCTGCCGGTTGCTGCCGATCATTGCCATGGCGGAAGTGAAGGGCGTGATCGGGCATGAGAGGGCGCATCATCACAAGAAGGCCGCGATGGGGCATAATGCCGTCAGAACGGTTCAAGAATCGGGCGCGGAGGTGCTGCAATGACAGGCCGTGTGATGGTGGGCATCTTCACCAATGAGGGCGACCTTCTGGATGTCACAAATACCGTGCGCGCTCGCGGTATCAAGATCGTCGACGTATACGCCCCGTACGCGGTACACGGGTTGGACAAAGCCATGGGGCTCCCTGCCCCCTGGCGCATTCCCTGGACCTGCTTCGCTCTTGGCCTGTTCGGTGCTGTTGCGAAGACGTGGTTCGAGTATTGGACCACGGCGACGGATTGGCCGGTGAATGTCGGCGGGAAGCCATGGGATTCTTTGCCCGCTTTCGTGCCCATCACCTTCGAAATCATGGTGCTTTTCGCCGGTCTGAGCGCTGTATTCGCCTTCTTCTGGGTGAGCAGGCTCTACCCAGGGAAGAAAGCCGTCATCACGAACGTCGGCACCACCGACGACCGCTTCGCGCTGGTACTTGAAGAAAGCGACGCGGCCTTTGACCCCGACGAGGTTCGCGCGCTGCTCGAATCCTACGGTGCGGTCGAGGTGACCGAACGGGCGGAGGTAGTCATCCGATGAAGCTCAATGTTTTTCTGGGAATCGTCTTTGTCCTGCTGATTCTGGCGAACGTCTACGTACGTCCGGATGAAACAAAACTCAACTTTGAGTTTCTTCCCGAGATGGTGCGGACGGCTTCGTACAAAGCCTTCGACGAGAATGAGAATTTCGCGAATCACATGACCTTTCAGGCACCGCCTCCGCACACGGTGTCGCAGGACATTGCCCCCGACGCTTATGGCGCGAGCGAGGCGGACGCCATCCGGGCAGGGGAAGAATTGAAGAATCCTTACGGTACCGAAGACCTCGCCGCGTACACGCGAGGAGGCGAGGTGTTCCGTACCTGGTGTGTTCCGTGCCATGGCGGATCAGGCAAGGGTGACGGTCCGGTGGCGATGCGGGGTTTCCCCGCCCCGCCGCCGCTCACCAGCCAGAGCGCCCTGGCGATGAAAGACGGCCGGATCTTCCATGTGATCACGCACGGGCAGAACAACATGCCCGGGTATGCATCGCAAATTTCAGCCGAAGACCGCTGGAAGGCGGTAGTCTACGTGCGATCTCTCCAGCGCCCGGCCCTCGCCGAGGCGCAGGCCGCCAATGAGGCTGCCGCACCCGCTACCGCCGCTGCGTCGAGTGCCGCCGAGCCGGGCGTCGCTGCGCCGAGTGCGCCTGCAAAGCCTGCCGCCCCGGCTTCTCCCGCCGCACAGGAGGTGCGCCCGTGAACGCCATTTCTACCGAGTTTCATCCATCCCCCCGATTGATCCGCTGGCTTTGGGGCCTCGTAATCGGTGGTGGAGCCACCCTCGCTCTCGGCCTTGTTATCTCCCCGCAGATGGCGCTTTCCAGCCTTCTCTCCGCGGGGTATACCTTGCTTTGCGCGGGCCTCGCGGGTATCTTCTTTGTCGCCGCGCAGTATGCCAGCGGCGCGAGTTGGGCGGTGGCATTCCGCCGCGTGCCGGAAGCCATGTGCGCCGCGCTTCCCGTGGGCGCGCTGATTGTCGGCGTCACTTTGCTCGCAGGTTCGGAGTTGTATCCGTGGGTTCACGACCGTCACCATATCACCGGCTTCAAGGCCATGTGGCTGAACTTCCCGTTCTTCCTGATGCGGGCGGTCTTCTATCTGCTGCTTTGGTGGGTCTTTGCCCGTAAGATTCTTGCCACTTCGCGGGCGCAGGACGCCAATCCGGACCCCGCGCTCTCGCAGCGCAACACGCGCCTCTCGGTTCTCTTTCTGGTGCTGTTTGCCATTACCTTCTGGCTGGCGAGCTTTGACTGGATTATGTCGCTCGAGCCCCACTGGTACAGTACCATTTTCGGGATCTACAACTTCGCAGGCATGTTCTCTTCCGGCATCGCGATCATCATTCTGCTGGTGCTGTGGATGCGCCGCGCCGGGCCGCTGCGCGATTTCGTGACGGACGAGCATTTCCACGATCTGGGGAAACTCCTTTTTGGCTTCACCAGTTTTTGGATGTACATCTGGTTCAGCCAGTACATGCTGATCTGGTACGCAAACATCACGGAGGAGACGCTTCGCTATACCCACTTGCAGCACAGGTACTGGCTTCCACTGTTTATTCTGAACGTCATTCTGAACTGGGTTTTCCCGTTTCTGGCGCTCCTGAATAAACGCACAAAGCGCACGGGCCACCTGCTGGCGCGGGTTGCCGCGGTGGTGCTTGTCGGACGCTGGCTGGACGTATACCTGATGGTGCAGCCCGCCGCCGGCGGAGAGAATCCGACGATTGCCGTGTGGGATATTGGTGCGGTCGTCGCCGCGTCCGCACTGTTTGTCCTGCTGTTCATCCGGGGGATGCGCCAGGCCTCGCCGGTTCCCGCCGGAGATCCCCGGCTGGCGGAGAGCTTGCATTATCACAACTAGCTGGGGATGAGTTCTCCCCTGCGTGCGCATCGTGAGTACGTATTGCCCATTGAGTTGGGCTCGTCCTGTATCGGTTACAATGAGGGCTGCCCAGCGTCCTCATTGTCGGCGGGCGAAAGCAGGAAATAGCTTGAGCGAGCAAGATTCCAGACCGTCTGTCGGCTGGGCGAAGGACAAAAGAAACTATAACGACCGCCTCTTTGGATCGGGTCTGCGAGGCTGGTTTCATGGCGGGCGTTTTCGGTGGTTGCGAGAGCAGATTCGCAGACGTTCGAGCATGCCCCCTTCCGTCCTGGAGATTGGGTGCTTTGACGGCAAGGTGCTCAACTTCATTGCACCGGCCCCGCGCCGCTACCTAGGGCTCGATGCCAATTGGGAGGGCGGGCTCGATCTGGCCAAAGTCAAATGGGCCGGATTTCCCGGGGCGGAGTTCCGGAAATGCCAGAATCCGGAGGAAGTACCAACCGGTGAGCGGTTTGATGTGGCGATCGTCATGGAAACGCTAGAGCACCTCCCGGACGATGTGCTGGACGGCTATATCGCCCGCCTTCGGGAAGTAACCGATGGATACCTGCTCATTACTTCTCCCAACGAAATCGGACCGGTGTGCTTCGCCAAACAGATCGTAAAGAAGGCCGTCTTCGGCGGTTCATCTTTTGGCTGGGCGGATATCTGGAATGCCACTCTCGGCAGAACCGGACGTATTGTCCGGGATGAGCACCGGGGCTTCAATTATCGCCATCTGATTGAGACCTTGCGCAAGTCTTTCGATGTCGAGTCCGTGCATGGGATCCCTTTCTCCTGGGCGCCGCCGTACTTGAATTTTACCGTCGGAATCGTTCTGGTGCCGAAGCCGAAGGGGCGTCCGCCGGCGCGGTAGTGTTTCCGGGAACTGGCGCGAGGCCTCCCGCCGGGCGTGCTTAGCGATGCCGGCCGCTTGGTTTCAACGGTCTCCCGGCAACGATGGCGGCGCCGTCAGGAGTTCTTTGACGTAGCCTGCTTCCTCGATATCCTGAAAGGATGGCGTTTCGTTTAGGAATCGACTACCAACCGCGAGGCGATCAGGGGGCGGCGATCGCGGAGCTTGTGCGCGGCATCCGGGATGGAGAAGAGCACCAGGTGCTGCTCGGAGTCACCGGCTCCGGCAAGACCTTCACGATGGCGAAGATCATCGAAGAACTGGAGCGCCCCGCTCTTATTCTTGCGCATAACAAGACCCTCGCCGCGCAGCTCTATCAGGAATTCAAGACGTTTTTCCCGGATAATGCCGTGGAGTATTTCGTCAGTTATTACGACTATTACCAACCGGAAGCCTACATCTCGTCCTCAGATACCTACATTGAGAAAGAAGCAACGGTAAACCAGGAGTTGGATAAGCTGCGCCTTTCCGCAACACGGAGCTTATTCGAACGGCGGGATTGCGTGATCGTGGCGAGTGTGAGCTGCATTTACGGCCTGGGTTCGCCCGAAGCGTACTATGGCATGCTGCTGATGCTCGAAAAGGGGCAGCGCATCGCGCGGAAAGAGATCCTGGCCAAGCTCGTCGAAATTCTCTACGAACGCAATGACGCCGATTTCCGTCGCGGGACCTTCCGCGTGCGCGGCGACGTGATCGAGGTGTATCCCACTTACGACGATTCCGCTCTGCGCATCGAATTGTGGGGGGACGAGATCGAATCCCTTTCCAAGGTGGACCCCCTGCTCGGTACAGTGCAGGAGACGTTTGAACGGCTGCCCATTTATCCAAAGTCGCATTACGTGATGAGCGTTCCCACGCGGCAGGTGGCGATGGCCTCGATCGACAAGGAACTGCGCGTTCGTCACGCGGAACTCGAGCACATGGGCAAGGCGATTGAGGCGCAGCGGCTGTGGCAGCGAACGAAGTTTGACCTCGAGATGATGCGGGAGATCGGCTATTGCCACGGGATCGAGAATTACTCGCGGCACTTCAGCGGTCGCGCTCCGGGAGAACCGCCGCCGACTCTGCTTGACTACCTCCCGCACGATGCGCTCCTGTTCATCGACGAAAGCCACCAGGCGATGCCGCAGCTCCGCGGCATGTATCACGGCGACCGCTCGCGGAAGGAGAACCTGGTCGCTTTCGGTTTCCGGCTGCCGAGCGCTCTCGACAACCGGCCATTGAAGTTCGAAGAGTTCGAAGCGCGCGCGCACCAAATGCTTTACGTTTCCGCAACGCCGGGGCCTTATGAACTGGAAAAGACCGGAGGCGTGTTTGTCGAGCAGGTTATCCGGCCGACTGGGTTGCTTGATCCGCTGGTGGAAGTGCGCCCCATCAAAGGGCAGGTGGACGACCTGCTGCATGAGATCCGTTTGCGCGCGGAGCGGAACGAGCGGGTGCTGGTGACCACGCTCACCAAGAAGATGGCGGAAGATCTTGCGGAGTACTACGGCGAAGTGGGAGTGAAGTGCCAATACCTTCACTCGGAAGTGAGCACGCTTGACCGGGTAAAGATCCTGCGCGGATTGAGGAAGGGCGAGTTCGACGCGCTCATCGGGGTAAACCTGCTGCGGGAGGGGCTGGACCTGCCGGAGGTGTCGCTAGTGGCGATCCTGGATGCGGACAAAGAAGGATTTTTGCGCTCCCAGGGCTCCCTCATCCAGACAATGGGCAGAGCCGCGCGCAACGTAAACGGACTTGCGGTGTTGTATGCGGATGTGATGACTGATAGCATGCGTAACGCAATTGACGAAACCACGCGGCGTCGCGCTGTGCAGATGGCTTACAACCAAGAGCATGGAATTGTTCCGCAAACCATTGTCAAGCCGGTCGATACGCTGCTCGTGCAGATTGCGGAGGGGGATTATGTTGACTTGACGGCTGGAGAGCCTGAGACGGAAGAAGCGCCTCTCTCCGCGGAAGATGCGGGTGCGCTGGCGGCGGCGCTGGAAGAGCAGATGCGTGCGGCCGCCCGCGAGTTCGAGTTTGAGAAAGCGGCCCAGTTGCGAGACCGAATTAAGGAGTTGCGGAAACAGATGCTGACGGGATGATAAGTGGCCGTCGGGTGAAATGAGAATGTGCCTGGTGGCCTTGGCGCGTTCTGGTACTGTTTTCACTTGTGGTGCAGTGGGGTACCCGGAGTAACTTAGTTCAACATGGTTAAGTGCAAGCACATTCATGCCGCCGGCTTTCTGGGAACCGGGGTGGTTAGCCGCACCTTTTTGGCGAATCTGCCTGCGCTGGTTGGATGGCTCGGGCCCGTCTTTTCTCCGCTGAACCGTGCGACGCCGAGGGTGGTGAGTGCACTGGGCGCCGGGTTCACCGTGCTCTCTCTGGAAGAGATGCGAGGCTGTGAGACGCTCTTCGTTTGCGCCCCGCCGGAGGAAACGGCGACGCTGCTCGATTCGGCGCGGCGGCATTGCGTGCTGCAGGGCGTGGACACAATGGTGCTGGTGGAGAGTTCCGCTCTTGCGGAGTTGCCCCCGAACCTGCCTTCGATGGTGACGGATTTTGGCTGTCTGAGTGTGTTTCCGAACCGGCGGAAGCGTGCCTATCTGGTGGAAGGCTCTCTTCGCTTCCGGCGTTTCTGCCAGAACCTCCTGGACGTGCCGATCAGCCGTCTGGTGGTGGCGCGCCGGGAAGCGCGGGTGATGGTGGACGCGGGCATTTTCCTCGCGGAGGAGTTCTGCCTGCCACTGCTCGAAGCGACGCAGGCTGCATTCGTGGCGGCGGGGATCGCCCGGGATCAGGCGCGAGAGATAGGGGCGGAACTGCTGCGGGAATCGATCGAGAACGCGCACTTCGCGGGACGGAAGCGCTGGACGGGAATCTTGCACACGCGGGATCAGCGGAGGCTCGGCGAGATCGTCCGGGCGCTGCATTGCGAGAACGAGTTGCTGGCGAATCTGGTGATGGGTTTCTCGCGCCAGAGCCTGGCGGCGATGGGGAAGGATACGGATTGGATGGCGGCGCTACACTCGGGGTGCGAGAAGAATGGTGGGAAGCCCGTGGCGGCGCTGGCCCGAATTGAGCACGTTCACTCCCAGGAAGCCTCCCCGGCGGCCGGAATGGCAAAGCCCCGGAAACGCCGCGGCTAGTGAAAGTCATGCGATTCGGTGGTGTGGCGCGTGCCGCTGAGCCGCTGAACGGATTCCGCCCGGATGTGGACGACGCCATCCCTCTTCTGCACCAGCCCTTCAATCAGCACGAAGGGCGCACTCGTCCATAGCGGGCGATGCTTCTCAAACAATTCAGGCCAGACGATGATGTTGGAGACGCCGGTTTCGTCTTCCAGGCTGAGAAACACGATACCCTTGGCCGTGTAGGGGCGCTGCCGCACAATCACCACTCCGGCTACTTTCACGCGCTTGCCATCGCGGATCCGGCGGAGGTCTTCCGCTCTGGATACGCCGCTGCCGCGCAGTTCTTCGCGCAGATAGCGCATCGGATGCGGACCCGTGGTGAGGCCGGTTCCCCGGAAATCTGCCTCCAGCCGTTCGATGGGGGACATGGCGGCAAGCGGGGAATTTTCCGCGGGTGCGCCCTCTTCTTCTTCCGTTTCGAGCAGGGGGCCGGCGGGCTTTCCGAAACGGGCCACTTGCCAAAGAGCCTCGCGGCGGTGGAGCGAGGCGTCTAGAGGGTTGAGAGCGCCAATCTCGGCGAGGGTATCGAGTTCTTCTTTTCGCAGGCGAGTGCGCCGGGTGAAATCCTGCAGCGAACGAAAGGGTCCGTTGGAGAAACGCTCCTGCTGAATGGCGAGGGCGGCATCGGCGCGCAACCCGGCCACGTAGCGCAGACCCAGGCGCACTGTATTGTCGTCTTCAAGAGTGCAGAGCGCGGCGGAGGATTGCACGCAAACCGGGCGCACGCGGACTCCATGGCGCTGCGCATCCTTCACCAGCGTGGCGGGGGCATAGAAACCCATAGGCTGGCAGTTGAGCAGGGCGGCCAGAAACGCCGCGCCATAATGAGCCTTCAGGTAGGAACTTGCGTAGACCAGCAGCGCGAAACTGGCGGCATGGGATTCCGGGAAGCCATACAGGGCGAACGAGGTGATGGAGCGCACGATCTCCTCTTCCTCTCTGGGGCCGATGCCGTTCTTGCGCAGACCGTCGCGGAGCTTCGCTTCAATCTCGCTCATGCGTTCGAGAGAGCGCTTGAAGCCCATGGCGCGGCGGAGTTCTTCGGCTTCACCGCCTGAAAAATTCGCGGCCACCATCGCCACACGCAGCAGTTGCTCCTGAAAAAGAGGGACGCCCAGGGTGCGGCGCAGCACGGGTTCGAGAGCGGGGTGGGGATACGTAACGGGCTCGCGGCCCTGCCGGCGCTTCAGGTAAGGGTGCACCATTTTGCCGGTAATGGGCCCGGGCCGGATGATGGCCACCTCCACGACCAGATCGTAGAAGTTGGCGGGTTTCATGCGCGGAAGGGTTGCCATCTGCGCGCGGGATTCGATCTGGAAGACGCCGAGCGTGTCGGCCTCTTGCACCATCCGGTAGGTCTTCGGATCGTCGGGCGGCAGATGCGCGAGATCAATCTGAATGCCGCGGCCGCGCAGCAGACGGACGCAGTCTTCGAGAGCAGCCATCATGCCCAGGCCCAGCAGGTCCACTTTGATGATGCCCAGGTCGGCGCAATCCTCTTTATCCCACTGGACCACCACGCGGCCGGGCATGCGCGCGTTTTCAAGCGGGACAATCCGGTCAAGCTCGCCCTGGCAGATTACCAGCCCGCCGGAATGCTGGCCGAGGTGCCGCGGCAGGTTCTGAATCTGCATGGAGAGGCGCAACAGGTGCTGGACGCGCGAGTGCTCCACGGGGAGGCCGGCGGCCTTGGCCTGATGGTGGAGCTTGTCGAAATCGCTCGTGTACTCAAAGTGGCTCATGGATGCCGAAAGACGGGAGAGCATCTCGTCCGGGAACCCGAGCGCCTTGCCCATCTCGCGCGCGGCGCTGCGTCCGCGATAGGTGATGACGTTGGCGGTCATGGCCGCGCCCCGCTTGCCGTAGCGCTCATAAACATACTGGATGGCGCGCTCGCGCTGCTCTCCGCTGGGGAGATCGATGTCGATGTCCGGCCACTCCCCGCGCTCTTCGGAAAGAAAGCGTTCAAAGAGCAGATCCATGCCTACCGGATCGACGGCGGTGATGCCCAGGCTGTAGCAGACGGCGCTGTTAGCGGCCGAGCCGCGGCCCTGTGAGAGAATGCCCTCCCGGCGGCAGAACTCGGCGATATCCCAGACGGCGAGAAAGTAGCCCGCCAGGTTCAGCTTCGCAATCACGCGCAGTTCTTTCTCAATCTGCAGGCGGGCTTTCTCGTGGAAGGGGCGGTAGCGGTTGCGCGCGCCGCGTTCGGTCACCGCGCGGAGGTAGGACATCATCGTTTCGCCGGGAGGGACGGGGTAATCCGGGAAGCGGTAGCCGAGATCCCGCAGGGTGAAATCGAGACGCTCTGCGAGCGCCCGCGTATTGCGAACGGCTTCGGGCAGGTCGCGGAAGAGGCGTTCCATTTCGCCGGGGCTCTTGAGGTGCCGTTCCGCGTTGGCGTCCAGCAGACGGCCGGCGCGGTCCAGCGTTGTTTTGTGGCGCAGGCAGGTGAGCGCGTCGAAGAGCGGCTTGGTTTCGGGCTTGGCGTAGCGCACGCCGTTCGTCGCCAGAAGCGGCAGGCGAAGGTGACGGGCGCATTCGATGCGGCGCTGGTTGGCGATTTCCTGTTCGCGCCGGAGGTGGCGCCGGAGTTCGATGAAGACGCTGCCCGCGCCGAAGGCATCCAGGGCACGAGTGGCCTGAGCGGGTTCGTGGACCAGGGCCACCAGGCCGCCGGCATGATCAAGGAGATCCTGCCAGACGCAGCGGCCCTCTCCTTTCGGAGAGCGCAGGTGGATGCGTGTGAGCAGACGGCAGAGGTTCTGGTAACCGCGGCGGCTTTCCACCAGAACCGTGAGGCGCTGGCCGTCTTCAAGCGAAATGTCGCAACCCACCAGGGCGCGCAGGCCCGCTTGTTTTGCCGCCTGGTAAAAGCGCGGCGCGCCATAGACTCCGTCGCGGTCGCAAAGCGCGAGCGCTTCGTAACCCAGGTGGGCGGCCTGCGCCACCAGGTCTTCGGGCAAGGATGCGCCTTCGAGAAAGCTGAACGCCGAAGCGGTATGGAGTTCGATATACATGGCTTCCCGGCGAGGGGCGGCTAATCGTAGACCCCGGCGATTCTCCACCGGATGCGGGGAAGTTCGCAGCGAATGCGGAAGAGGCCTCCGCCCACGGCGACGTCCCATTCCTCGAAGTCCCACTCCGCTTCGGTCCACCATTCGCCACCGCTGCGCCAGGGGCCTGCGTGTCGGCCTACCGGCCCGTTGCAGAGGCCGCGCGCGGCTACATGTACGGGCACGGCGTGTTCGATGCGCACCTCGGCTTCCGGAGCCGGGCGCAGGCAGCGCAGCGCCATGCGAAGGGTAAAGGGAGGCGCCGCCGCGGCGGATGCTGTCGAGGGGGAAGGCGCAGTGTTCCCGCGAGGACGCTTCTGCATCCTTGCGGGTGCGGTGCTCGCGGCGAAGGGCTTCAGTACACAGGCATCGTCGCGATGGGAATCCGGGATGGCGGGTGTGCCCGCGCGGCCCTCACCCACCAGGTTGCCGAGGCGTGCGAGGGTGACGTCCAGTTTCTCCGGGCTGGGCTGCGGGGGCTCGAATAGCGAGAACTGCGCCACCCGCCGGGGGGAGGCATGAAGGGTCACGCGCATGCCCTCCACGGGCTCGCCAGGAGGATGGGCGGAAAGTTCGAGACGCGCCAGAGTGACGAAGGTTTTTGCGTCCGTGTGCGCGGTGGAGAGCAACAGTTCGCGCTCATACCAGCTCCCGCCGGCGAGTTTGAGACCAAGCAGAAATTTGCCCGCGGCGAGGTTCTTGCGGTCCAGACGCGCACAGAGGGTTTTCAGCAGGCCGGCGAGGGCGAAAGCAAGCGATTCGAGATCGGCCACCTGCCAATCAAAGTCAATGGACTCTTCAAACTCCTCGGCCGCCTGATGAGGCTGAAAGACAGGATCGTCCTGGCCATGCGCCATGCGGAGCCAGCGCGCGGCGGCGGGGCCGAGGCGGTCAACCACCGCTTTTTCCGGCAGCGTCGCAAAAGCGCCCAGCGTCTCCACCCCCCAGCGGGAAAGAGTCTGCCGGACATCTTCTTCCAAGGGAAGAAATTCCACCGGCAGCACGTGCAGAAAGGCGATCTCCTGGCCGGGGAAAATATGCGTGATGCCGCTTTGCGTGCGCGCGGCGCACTCGGCGGCAAAACGGTTGAGGGAGACGGCGACGTTGCCGGGCAGCCCCAGGCGATCGGCTCCGTTGGCCAGTTGGCGGGCGGCCGCATGCGGGTCCTGCAATCCGGCCAGGTCCGCTAGGAGCAAGCCGGGTTGCACGTCTTCGATGCGGGGAGAAACGGTTAGCGCCATTTCGAGCGTCTCGCGCCTGGCCTGGGCTTCGGCGGCTTCATCCCGCTCCTGCACGCGAAGGGTTGGGCTGTCGGGAGCCGCGGAGGGCTTGGGGTGCGCCGCAAAGCGCATCCTGGCCTCGGCCAGCGTCATGCCAGCGCGGATACCCCCGGCGCGCGCGGCGGCGCTGGCGGCATGCACCACGGAGTTAGGCGCTTTTCCGGTGAACACCACCAGCGGCGGCCGGGGCAGACGCCGCTCCCCCCTCTGCAGAGCGGCGGCGGCGAAGTCGGGAATATAGAGACATGCGTAAATGGGGTGCATCGCGCGCCCTCCTTAGCCGGTTGCTTCCAGTTCCAAAGTGCAGCTTTGCTCTCGCCGAAGCGTGCGCTTTGCCGGTTGCGGGTGCCGTTGGTAAGCCAGAGTCGCTTCCACCTGCATGCCTCCCAGAACGAGGGAGACGCCCGGACGTCCGTTCCAGCGCGCTTCCTTGCGGCGGAACTCCACGCGGGCGGCGGCGGCATGCGCGGCGATCCCCTTGCAGGTGGCCGCCACCAGCAAAATACTCCGGGTATTTTCGATACCGCGCTGCAGCTTGAGCCACGGGCGCATCTGCCATTCCTGAAGAAAGCGGCGGGAGCGGGTGCCCATCAGATCCAGCACGATCAACCCGAAGCCGCCCGCGCCCACGACGAGGTTTACGGCGTCCCAGGCTTCGCGCGGCCACTGGCAGCGCACCAGCAGCAGCCGGTTGAGATCGACGCCGGCCTGCCGGGCCGTGGGAGGGTGAAAATTGTCTGTGGCATCGATATAGGCGGTGGCTTCGCCACGTTGCGTGGATGCCGCCGTCATCGCCAGAGCCGCCGCTGTGCATCCGGAAGAAAGCGCCCCGGAGATTTCGTGAATCCGTCCGCGCGCGAGCCCGCCGTTGAGCAGCGTATCGAGCGCCTCCGCCCCGGTGGAGGCGGAGGGCGGGGCGGGCGCGGTCTCCCCTCGCCAGGGCAGCGAATGCGCCAATCCCCGCTCCCGCAGGAGCCCTTGCAAACGATCCAATGTAACGACAGCAGCCATGAGGGTGAATCGAAGTGTATCGATGTACACTGTAAATATTTACACTATTGGAAGCGGGAAGCAAGGGGGAGAGCGCGGAAGAAAAAGAGAGAGAGGAGGGGAAACAGAACCCGATTGTGCCGGAGATTTTGCCTTCCAGAGCCTTGCCTTCTTCCGCTGCGATACACTCGAAAATCGAAGTTTTGCTATGCGACTTATCCTGGATGCTCATCTGGATCTGGCCTGGAACGCGATGTCGTTTGACCGGGACCAGACCCTGCCCGTAGCCACGCTGCGCGAACGGGAGAAGGGGATGACGGGGCGGGGGAGGGGCAACTGCACCACCAGCCTTGTCGAAATGCGGAAGGCGGGGGTGGGCCTTTGCCTGGGAACGCTGCTTGCGCGCACGCTGCCCGCCGGACCGCCGGACCTCAATCCTGTTTCCACCGTTGCCAAGCGAACGCACGGGCCGGTGATCCTTCGCGAGGAACTCGACTACGCCAACCAGACCATTACCTGCGCCACGGCGCAAGGGCAGATGGCCTATTACCGGATGCTCGAATTTGACGGCGAAGCGAAGATCGTGCGTACGGCCGAAGACCTGGCGATGCTCGCGGACCGGTGGAAAGCCTGGCTCGGGCGCGAGGATGCGGAAGCTGGTGCGCCGCCTCCCATCGGCATTGTGGTTTCCATGGAAGGGGCGGACCCCATCCGTGCTCCGCGCGAAGCGGAAAAGTGGTTTGAGAACGGCTTGCGCACCGCCTGCCTGGCCCATTATGGGCCCTGTGTTTATGCCATGGGAACGGGTGGTGATGGCACTCTTGGGCCCGACGGCGTGGCGCTGGTGGAAGAGTTTGACCGCCTGGGAATCATCCTTGATCTTGTGCACACGGCCGACATTGCCGTCGAGCAGGCGCTTGACCATTACGGCCGCCCGGTGTTTGTGAGCCATGGCAATTGCCGCGCTCTGGTGCCGCATGACCGCCAGATGAGCGACGCACAGATCCGTGCTATTGCCGAGCGGGATGGCGTCGTGGGGGTGGTGCTCGATTCCTGGATGATCGTGAAGGATTACCGGCGCGGCTGCGCCCGGCAGGAGAACCCCTCGCTCGAAGACCTGGCCTGCCACATTGATCACCTCTGCCAGATTACGGGCGCTTCCCGGCACGCCGGCATCGGCAGCGATCTCGACGGAGGCTTCGGTACGGAACAGTGCCCGAGGGATGTGGAGACGATTGCGGACTTGCAGCGGCTCGGCGGTATTCTCTCGAAGCGCGGCTACAGCGACGCCGATATCGATGGCGTTTTCCACGGGAATTTTCTGCGCTTCTTCACCGCGAACCTGCCCCATGTGCCCGTAGAGACGGTGGCTGTATGACGTCCGCGGAACGCTGGCGAAATTACCGCCAGACGCGCCGTGATGCGCGCGTGGCCGTAGCGGGGTGGCTGGCGGCGATGGCTTGGGTTCTAGGCGTGAGTTGGTGGCTGGGCATGGAGCGGCCGACGGTGCTATGGTGGGGCGTTCCCAAGTGGGCTGTTCTGGGTGTGGGGCTTCCGTGGATTTTGACGTTTGCGTTTAACTCCTGGTTTTCCTGGGCGTTGATCGCGCAGACCGGCGACGCCACACCGCAGCCGGTTCTGGCCAAACGGGGAGATTCGCGAAGCGATGCCTGATACCATTCCCGCGGATGCTCTGCTTATAGAGCGAAGCGTGAGCGTTGTGCTCTCGTTCATCCTCTACATCGTCATTACCTTCGTATTGGCCTGGTTGGCGCAGCGCAAGGCGCGCGGGCAGCGTTTTCTGGAAGAGTTTTTCGTCGCGGGCAGAGGTATTGGTGCCTGGGTGCTGGCGCTAACCTGGGTGGCGACCATGGCCAGCGGCGGCACGTTTATCGGCGCGCCCGCCCTCGCCTGGCAGAACGGTTGGTCGACGCACATCTGGATCGCCGGTTTCATGGTGATCACGCTTACCGGCATGGGCATCCTCGGCAAGCGGATCGCGTTTCTCGGAGAGGCCACCGGGGCGATGACCATGCCGGATCTGATCCGGGACCGCTTTGAGAGCCGCGGGCTCGGCGCGATTCTGGCCGTGATTACGCTGCTGCTCTACGTTGCGTATCTCGTGGCGCAGTACATCGCCGGAGCGCGCGTGATGGAAGTGGCGCTGGGGATGCCGTATTGGGCGGGCCTGCTGCTCGTCTCCGCCACGGTCACCATCTATACAGCCTGGGGCGGCTTCCGCGCGGTGGCGTGGACCGATGCCTTCCAGGCCATCGTGATGCTGCTGGGTATCCTGCTAGCGCTGGGTTTCGCATTGCACAAGGCGGGCGGATTCGGCCCGGTTGCGGAGTATCTGGCGCAACAATCTCCTGATCTGCTCGCCCCGACCGGCCCGAACAATTTTCTGCCGTTCTCGCAAGGGTTCTCGTTCTTCGTGATCTGGCCGCTGGCGGTGCTTGGTCAACCCGCGCTGATGAGCCGCTTTCTGGCTTCGGGAGATCAGCGTGTGATTTCGAGAGCGACGCTGATCAACTCGGCCTATGTGCTGTTGCTCTACCCTTCCATCATGACCCTGGGGATTCTCGGGCGCTACCTTGCGCCGGGTATCGCGACGCCGGACCAGGCCATGCCCGCCACCATTATCGCCGCGGTTCCCACGTGGCTGGCCGGCTTGGTGCTGGCCGCTCCGTTCGCCGCGATTATGTCAACAATCAGCTCGTTCCTGCTGGTTACGGGCAGCGCGATCGTGCGCGATCTCTATCACCGCAATCTCGGCCATGCGCTGACGGATCGCAAGGCTCAGATGCTCTCTCAGGGAACAACCTTTCTGATCGGTGCCGTGGCGCTGCTGATTGCGTTCCGGCCACCAGAGTATCTGCAATACATCGTGATCTTTTCGTCCACCGGGCTGGCGTCGACGTTTATCGCGCCGACGATTCTGGCCGTATTCTGGCCGCGCGCCACGCGCGCCGGGGCGTATGCGGCGCTTTTCGGAGGGTTTGGCTGCTTCCTGCTGCAATACGCTCTTTCCGGTACGCGCAGTTGGCTCGGCCTGGATCCGTTTATCTGGAGTTTAAGCCTGAGCTTCCTGCTCGGGATCCTCGTCTCGCTCGCCACCGCGCCACAGCGAAAGGAATTGCGCGTGGCTTGGTTCGGGGAGGGAGGGTCATAAGTCCGGGCAACCCGATCCATCCAATCAGACGAGCGCTTGCGCCCGTAAAGTGTGCCGGAAAAAAGAAAGGGCGCAGTTCCAAAGAACCGCGCCCTTGCCGTTAGCTTGATCGATGCAGCGTGTTAGACGTCCCGGCCAACCAGATTGATGGTCGTGGTCTGGTTCGGGCTGATCGTGATGCTCTCTTCGTAGGTGGCTCCGGTTTCCGGGTTCTCAAAACGGATGAGGTAGCTTCCCGGGGGAACCAGCAGACGCTGGAACACGTTGGAGAACTCGTCCACGTGGCCGACATACTGGGCATTGAGCCACACGCCAGTGAACTTGTTCGCGCCTTGGATCGTGCGGATCTCGCCGAATGGTGGCTGCGGTGCCTGCTTCGCGGTCATCTTGAAGTTGAATTTCTTGGTCTTGCCCGCTTCCGCCGTGACTTTCGTTTCGTAATCCTCAAAGCGGGGATCCACCAGCCGAATCGTGTGTTCGCCAGGGCTCACGACGTAGGAGTTGCTGATATGGAAGTTCTCCGCGGATCCGACGTACTTGCCGTCAATAAACAACCCGGCGGTGCTGGGGTCCGCCTGCACGCGAATCTTCGCTTCATCCTGTGCCATCAACGGCAGGATGGCGCCAATCATCAGGACAAGGGCCAGGATGACGCCGAATCGTCCGAATTTTAAGTTCATGTTCTTCACGACTGCTCCTCTTCTGTGTTGTGTCTTCATCGTCCATGGCCAATCTCTATGGCCTGCGTGAGTCGGCCCCATAGAGGCCCGCCGGAGGCTGGACGTCCGAAGTTTCTAAATCAAACAATCAAGATTGCAAATGAAATGCGGATCACCGAATCGGATGTCCAGAGATGGCGCGGGGATTCCTCCCAACCAATTCCACCATTAACTATTGTACTCAAACGGAAAGGGTTTTGTGTTCCGCGTTACACCGCGCGTCCTTAACCTGTGATTGGAAGGGCGGGATCATCTGGTTGTTTCGCTTCTCGAATGAGGTTCTCTACTCCCCCATTCGCACCAGAATGCGCCCGCGCACCTCGCCCCGGAAGATTCGGTCCGCATAGTCGTGAACCTGGTTGAGGTTGATCTCCGTGGTGTTTCGGTCGAGTGCTTCATGAGAGATCAGTTGCGCAAGCCGCGGCCATAACCGTTGACGTGCGGAGAGAGGTTGGTTCACGGAACTGATTCCAGCCAGCGTTACGCCGCGAAGAATGAACGGAAACACGGTGGCGTTGAGAGCGGCACCCCCGGCATTGCCGCAGGCCGCCACGCAGCCATAGAGCATCGTCTGCGCGAGTACCCGCGCCAAGGTGCTGCCGCCAACAGTATCGACCGCTCCGGCCCAGCGGGCCGATTCGAGCGACTTTCCCGGCTCGGAGAATGCCTCGCGAGGCAGTGTTTCGCTTGCGCCATAGTCGATCAGTTGTCGGGCTGCTTCGGGTTTGCCGCTTACCGCCACCACGCGGAAGCCGAGTTTTGCGAGGAGCATCACTGCTATCGAACCCACGCCGCCCGAAGCGCCAGTCACCAGCACGTCGCCCTTTTCGGGTGTAACATCATGCCGTTCAAGCGCTTCCACGCAGAGCATCGCCGTGAAGCCGGCGGTGCCGAGCGACATTGCCCTGCGCGCGTCAAGGCCGGCCGGTATCGGAACGATCCATTCGGGTTTCAGCCGCGCATAGGCGGAGTACCCGCCCCATTCTTCCTCCCCGATGCCGCAGCCCGTGCAGAGTACGGCGTCTCCAGGGCGGAAGCGGGGGTCGGCCGATTCCTCCACCACGCCCGCCAGATCAATACCGGGCACAATCGGGAAGCGCCGGACAATCTTCCCGCGATCTGTCACTGCCAGGCTGTCCTTATAATTCATGCTCGAGTAGCTCACGCGTACCAGCACCGGATAATCAGGCAGCGCCGACATGGGCAGCATGCGTATGCCGGATTCAAACTGGTCGCCGGAGCGATCCAATACCAACGCCCGGAATGAGTCGGACATGATGCTTAACCTCCTCTTGAGCATAGCGAAGCGGACCCGTGCGGTTCACGACTGGCAATTTCCCGCCACGATCTCGCGCTTCCCTGTCGAAATTGCACCCCCTCGACCGGCTAAGGGTCAAACGCGGCATCGGCCGCGGAAGGAACTGGATATGCAAACGATCAAACCATTTCTCTGGTTCAACACGCAGGCCGAAGAGGCGGCGGAGTTCTACGTCTCAGTCTTTCCCAATTCACGCGTCGTCAGGGTCAACCATTGCGGAGAAGCCGGTCCGGGTCCCGTGGGCAGCGTATTGCTGGTGGAATTTGAACTGGACGGACAAAGATTCTTTGGCTTGAATGGCGGGCCGACCTTTCAGTTTACGGAAGCGGTTTCGTTCACTGTCGAATGCGATACGCAGGAGGAAGTGGATCGCTACTGGGAACGGTTAAGCGCGGGCGGCCGAGAAGTGGAATGCGGGTGGCTGAAAGACAAGTTTGGCCTGTCATGGCAGATCACGCCCCGGGTCCTGGGGCAATTGATGGGCGGCTCCGACGCGGCGGGGCGCAACCGGGCGATGCAGGCCATGATGGGGATGCGCAAGTTGGATATCGCGGCCTTGCAAAAAGCCTACGACGGCCGCTGATGCAGGGCGTGCCGAGTGCCAGGAAACATTTGTAAGCGCGATCCTCGTCTACGGCAGCCGCTCCCAACGCACGCAACGCGCGTGCGTGGATGCTTTTACATTCCGCGCTTCCGGAGCAAACGCCGCAAGCGCGGAATGTGTTCCCGGCTCGTCCGCCACACAGGCGGTGCGGGCGAGGACGGCCCTAGTAAGTGACGATTCGCTTGCTTTGCCAGAGCGCCCAGCCGACGAGCGCGGCGCAGATGGCAACGACGGCAATCCGGCCGGGATCCCAGCCCACGTACGCAAGGGGAATCGCCAGGGGGAAGCTGTTCTCCGCCGCGGCCTGATTCACCGTGGAAACAATGGCGGGATCGTAGGAGAGCATGAGCGGCACGGCAAGCACCGCAACCATATTCATCACCTTCAGCAGAGGATTGATCGCCGGGCCGGCCGTATCCTTCAGCGGATCGCCTACCGTGTCCCCCGTCACGCTGGCTTTGTGTTTCTCGCTGCCCTTGCCGGTATTGGCTTCGAGATCGCGAGGTTCATCCTCCACCATCTTCTTCGCGTTATCCCAGGCTCCGCCCGCATTGCACATGAAAGAAGCGAGCAACTGGCCCGCAACAATCGCGCCGCCCAGGAAGCCGGCGAGCCCGATGGGGCCGAGGAAATAGCCCACCAGTACCGGCGAGACGACCCCAAGCACGGCGGGCCCCACCAGTTCCTTCTGGGCTTCCCCGGTGCAGATGTCCACCACCTTGGCATAGTCCGGCTTCTTCGTTCCGGCCCAGATCTCCTTGTCGCGGAACTGAATGCGGCACTCGTTCACGATCAGATACGCTGCGCGGCCCACGGCACGGATGAGCATGGAACTGAACATGAAGGGGATCGATCCCCCAATTAGCATTCCAATGAGCAGGTTCGGGTTCGCGATCGTAAGCAGCGCCGCCACGCGCTCGTAAACCGCCAGCGGCAGAGCCTGATCCTCTCCCCCGCCACCGGAGCCGATCACCGTAACGAAGGAGGCGTAGAGCGAAACGGCCGCGATCACCGCGCTGCCGATCGCCACCCCTTTCGTGACGGCTTTGGTGGTGTTGCCCACCGCATCGAGATCGGCCAGAGTCTGGCGCGCTTCCTTCAACTTGGCCGGGCTCGCAAAGTCCTTCTCTTCAAAGCCCATCTCCGCGATGCCGTTCGCGTTGTCCGCGATCGGTCCGAAGACGTCCATGGAGACGGTGTTCCCCGTCAGTGTCAGCATGCCAATTCCGCACATGGCCACGCCGTATGCAATGAAGATCGGGTTCACCTCCTGCATGGTCGTGGAATAGACCAGCACGGATCCGAAGATGGCGGCACAGAGCGCGACGGCGGTCCAGGTGGCGGATTCGTAACCCACCGCGAAGCCTTCGATGATCGTCGTGCCGTGGCCGGTATCGCAGTTCCGCTTGATGCCATGCACGGGCGCGAACTCCGTTCCGGTGAAATACTCCGTGATGCGGTTCAGGGCAATACACAGCAGAATGCCGATGAAGCACGTGATCGCCGGGCGCATATCGAGCCCCTCAATGCCAAAGTTCGCCCATGCCGGCAGCGAGTGAACGGTTGAAAGAACGTATGCACTAGCGTTGCTCGGGTCGAAGCGCAGGTAGAAGAAACCGAGGCTGATGAACCCGATCACGCTGAGGATCGATCCGATGATGAACCCCTTGTTGATCTGCTTCATGGCCTCCGCCACGTCGCCCTTATCTCCAGCGCGAACGGTGTACGTGCTGATGATGGAGCCGATCACGCCGATGGCCCGTACCAGAATCGGGAAGATGACTCCCTTGTGGCCGAAACTTGCCCAGCCGAGAATCATGGCGGCCACGATGGTGACTTCGTAGCTCTCGAAGATGTCCGCGGCCATGCCGGCGCAATCGCCTACGTTGTCTCCCACGTTATCGGCGATGGTCGCGGCGTTGCGCGGGTCGTCCTCGGGAATGTCTTTTTCCACCTTGCCCACCAAATCCGCCCCAACGTCGGCCGCCTTTGTGTAAATACCGCCGCCCACCCGCATGAACAGGGCCAGCAGCGTCCCGCCGAAGCCAAAGCCCAGGAGCGCTTCATAGGCATGCTCTCCATAGGCCATGAAAATGAGGGTTCCCCCCATCAGACCAAGGCCGTCCGTCAGCATGCCGGTGATGGTGCCGGAACGGTAGCCTAGCATCAGGGCTTTGCCGAAACCTACGTTGGCGGCCGCCGCGGCCACGCGGAGATTTCCGGTGGTGGCCATCCGCATCCCCACCAGACCGACGAGTCCACTGAAAATCGCTCCCATCAGAAACGCCCAGGATCGCCCGAACGCATAGTGGATCGCATTGTGCCCACCCGCGGCGTACTTGCTGTAAAACAACACCGCAACCAGCGCCAGAATCATGAAAGCGACCACTTTCAACTGACGGCGCAAGTAGGCATCGGCGCCCTCGCGAACCGCCGCGGCGATCGCCTGCATTTTCGGCGTGCCCTTATCCGCGTGAAGCACCTGCCGGACGAGCATTCCCGCATAAAGCAGAGCAAGGAATGCGATCCCCAGGGCGAACCACAGTGCCGCCCGTTCGCCCGCCGTAAAGACCGGGTCGTTCATGAACGAAAAATAATGGAAAGCCGGCGCATTGCTCCGGGCGGCATCCGCGACGCCAGGAATCTGTCCGGGAGCTTCCCCCGCAACCTGCGCATAAAGCAGCAGGCCTCCGAACAAGGCAAACAAGCCGATGAGCATCCAGCTTACTCGGCGAAACGACGATTTCATGAGCATTTGAACTCCTCTTTGTCTAGCGCTCGAAAGAAACTCGTGTCGATTCACTCCCGCTCGCGAACCCGTCGCGGCGGGAATTTCGCGGTTTCGATTGTATAGCTTCTTGTCCAGATTCAGTAAGGAGAAAAATGGGGTAGGTTCATCGAATTGCACGTAGCATGCAATTTCCCGAGGGGGCAGGGGCGTGTTTGCGATCCCGTTACGCCGGGCTAGACGGCAAGCAAACCGCGAAAACCTCTCGCGGCATAGTCGGATTCCGTTCCGTTGCGATAGAGGAACCCATTGAGAAAGAGGAACCCATTGAGAAAGAGGAACAAGGTGTCGTAGCGGCGGTCACAAAAGAGAGCGCCGCCGAGCTTCCTGATTCTCGAAGGCGTCCGTATCCAACTGGAGGTCTTGGCGTCGAACGCGCCATCCTGTTGCGGACCATACGCGCTGCTGTCTCCCCTAGTGCTTGTCGCAATTTTCTTCATTGCGAATCAGGCTATTTCAGTCTACGATGAGGACACAGTACTGGGTGGGGATGCGTTTCGCCATGCCGCTGAAACTTCGACGAACGCGCGTAGCCCTTTTTCCCGTCTGCTGTTTCGTCCTCCTGCTGAGCGGGTGCGGTGCCGCGCGCCCCGGCCGTTTTGAAGCCTTCGCCGCCGCCGGAACCACATATACCAAGGCTCGGAGCGAGTTCCTCCGCCAGTCCCTCGAGTTTTATGTGGACAGGGATTCGCTCGAACTCCGCAGGCAGCACGCTGCCACCAACTTAAGCGTGGCGGACCGCCAGCAACTGCTGAACGCGCAGGACAAGATCGTACTGGATCGCGCGAAAATTATCGCGGATCTTGAGCATCACGGCGATGTGCTCCGGGAGTATTTCACGGCCCTCGCCCAGCTTTCTTCTTCGAAAGGAGTTGCGGGCGCGGAGAGTGCAGCCTCTCAACTGGCCACCGAAATCGGCAAACTCTCCGCCAGCCTCGGTGCAAGTTCCATTGGGGGCGCGCCCATCGGTGCCGTGCTGAACCGGGCCTCCGGCTTCGCCGTCGGTGCGTTCCGCAACCGCGCGCTTGCCCGCCACCTGGAAGCGAGCGCTGCCACGATCAACCGGGAACTGTGGCTGGAAGAGGAAGCGCTTCGCCTGATCACCGAAGAGATGATCGCGGACCAGACCGCGCTTCGGAATGAGTATCGCCGCACCGCTGTCGCCGTGCCGTTCCGCTCCGACGCGCCCCTGCCGGCGGAGTGGGAGAAAGCGCGCCGGGCTGACCTGCTCGCGGAAGCCGGAATCGCCAGGGCAAGAGCCGCCCAGGATGCGGCGCGTGAGTTGCGCCTCGCGTACGAAGCGCTTTGCAAGGATGCCAACGAAGCGGCGAACGTCACCGATCTCCGGTCGGCCGTCGCCCTCCTTTCCCGGTACGTCAGTGACGTTGCCGGCGCACAGGCGCAGAAACCCTAAGGATAGGAGCCGTATCCGATGGCTACCCCCACGACCGCCGCACCCGAAAGTCTCCCGCCGCACAAATTGCGCGATGCCATGAAGCGCAGCCTCAGAGAGACGATCGAATACATGGATAGCGACGATTTCGTTTTTGGCCTTGATGCGCTGCCGGAAAAGGATCGCAATGCAGCGCTGATTACGCGAGGCAAAATTTGCCGAGCCTGGCGAGAGATTTCGAACCAGGAACTCGCCACGATCCGCGACGAACTCGTGCGGAACGAAGCGGCTCTTCGCGACGCCACGAAATCGCTGGACGAGGCAATCAAGGAAGTCGCCAAAGTTGAGAAAATCCTCAAAGCGGCCGCTACTCTTCTTGCCGTCGCCGCGAAAGTAGTCCCCGTTCTGTGATAAGCCATCCGCGCGGCTTGCGGGCGGCGCGGTTCTCTCACGAGTCCAGGCGACGCATTAGCCCTCAGGCCATCGCCGGGTCGCTAATTCCGTGCTCTCCGTTCTCCGCGCGGCCCGCATAGCGGCGTTCATATCCGCCAATTCCTTCCAGGGAAACCGCGAGGTCATACCAGCGCTGGCTTCGTGCAAGATCGAACACCACTGTGCGCTTCGCTCCCGCGCGCAGCGTAAAGGCAACCGGATCCTGGCCGTAGCTGCGGTCCGCGATCTGGATTGTGAAATCGCGGTTGCGTTCATTGTTTCTTACGACAATCTCCACGCCGGAGCCCGCATCTCTGCAGGCGGCGGTGACAGCCGGATCGGTCGCCGACCCTGCCAGACTCCGGAAGAAGCCGTTCGGTCCGCACACGCGCACCTCGTAGCGGTTATCCGGAAACCCGCTGAGATCCCAATGGTCGCTGAGCGTCTCCCCTGCCTTCACGGCGTAGGCGCGCGTTCGCAGTTCGGAGGAACCGCGGTACGTGCCCGGTGTATACGCATGGAAGCCGCAACCGGCTGACCGTGTGCCAAAACGCTTGGTGCCAGCCGACAGCCGGAGCCGCAGGGCGCCTTCCCGCACTTCGCCCTCCACGGAAAGCTCGTAAGGAAGAGCCAGCGAAGGCCGCACTCCCGGCTCCTGCCGCGGCATCGTGGCGTCAACCCATCCGGATGGCATCGGGCGAAACTGCGCCTGGTGAATCCCGCCAAGGAACTCATCCCGCGCGGGATAGGGTAGTTTCGTCTCCGTTTCGTCGCGGAAGGGCCGAAACGCCGCGCTCATGTCGCCACAAACGGCGCGTCTCCAGGGGCTGATGTTCGGTTCCTTCACCTTGCAGACGCGCTCCAGAAGCTGCACGACGCTGGTGTGGTCAAATACCTGGGAGCAAACGTAGCCGCCCCGGCTCCAGGGCGAGGCCACCACCATCGGTACGCGGAAGCCGAGGCCGATCGGGCCGCCGCGCGCATCGTCGCTATCCGTGCGTTTCCGGTCCTTTTCCAGCGGCCAGTACTCGCCGCGCGCATCAATGCCGGCCGAAACACACCCTGTTTCCGGGCGGCTCGGATCCGGGGAGACGAAGGGCGGCACATGGTCAAAGTAGCCGTCGTTTTCATCGTAGGTAAGGATGAATATCGTCTTCTTCCAGACTTCCGGATTCTGCGTCAGGATGTTGATGGATTCCGCCAGGTACCATGCACCGTACCACGGCGCGGAAGGATGATCGGAAAATTGCTTCGGAGCCACGAGCCAGCTCACCTTGGGCAATTTCCCGGACTGCACATCCTTTCGAAACTGATAGAACAAATCGCCCGCCGGAGCCTTCATCTCGCGTTCCTCCGCGCCGTCGCGGTAGCGGATTGTTTCGAGCGTCCGGTAGTTGGCGTCGCCGCGGTTTGTGGCGAATGCCTTCGCATGCAGGGCGCGGTCGCGGGCGGAGAGCTTTGCTTCGGCCTCCGGGCTCCACTTGGCGCGCTCCTCGCGTACCCGCTTCAGAAGCGCCTCCAACCGCTGCAACTGCTTTCGCGCTTCCGAGGGTTCCTTCCCGCCGGGATTCTTTCGCAACGCATCGATCTCCCCCGGGAGCCGCTGCTCCGCTTCCCGCAACCAGCTTTGATACGTAGGGTGAAAACCGACGTGGAACTGGTCGAACCATTCGATGGGGTTATCGGTATAATTGGCGAGCCACGCCTCTTCCTCGTCGTCGAGGCCCGTATCCAGGCTGAGTTCGTTCTGGTAGATCTTCCAGGAGACGCCGGCCGCTTCGAGGCGTTCCGGAAAAGTAGTCCAATTCGCCGTCTGTGTGTAAGTGACTTCCGAATTGCGGACGTTCGCCTGTCCGGCCGCATCCTGAATCTTCCCGGTCCAGAGATAGAGTCGGTTGGGCGTCGTTCCCGTTAACGAAGAGCAGAAGTTCTGATCGCAGATGGTGAATGCGTCCGCGAGCGCGTAATAGAAAGGGAGATCTTCGCGGTTGTAATAACCCATGGTGAGCGGCATTCCCGCGCACTCCTTGCGCGAAGATGGCTTTGCCACCAGCCACTGGTCGTGATTCCCGTTGGCGCGCGCGTCGGTCTGGTCGTCCCAGCCGTGCGGCAGCGAACCGAGCCACGTGATTCTGGTTCCGCGCAGGTCCAGCCGGAAGGGAAGGGCGCTCAGTCCCTTTCCGTCGCTTTGCTTCCACACGGGATTGCCGTCCGGCAGGGTCACCGCCCGCGGATCGTTATATCCGCGCACCCCGCGCATCATGCCATACAGGTGATCGAAGCTGCGGTTCTCCTGCATGAGGATCACCACATGCTCCGCATCCTCGAAGGTGGAGCCCGGTGCGGGGTCAATGGCCGCGGCGCGCTGAATGGATGCCAGTAGCAGCGCGGTCAATTCCGCTGACTGGCGCAGAAAGTCTCTCCGTGTGGACATAACGGACATTATCTCCCCCGAAGCAAGCTACCGCACGGAGGGAAGCGCCTCTTCGCCTTGTTCCGCCGCTTGCGCCCGCCAGGCGAAACCTGCGATTCTGCCAGCAATGCGGCGAAAGCAAATTGAGATGAGGGAATCGATCATCCGGCAGATGACGATTCTGGCCAGGGAGACGGGGGCGGTGAATCTCGCGCAAGGCTTCTCCGACGAGGATGCGGCCCCGGAGATCAAGGCGCTGGCGATGGAGGCGATCCGCGGCGAGTGCCACCAGTACACTGACGTGCGGGGAGCGCCCTATCTGCGGCAGGCGCTCGCGGAGAAGCTGCGGAAACACAATAGGATTGAGGCGGATCCGGACAAGCACATTGTCGTCACCTGCGGAGCCACCGAGGGGATGATGATTGCCTTCGAGACCTTGCTCGAAGCGGGCGACACCGTCCTTACCTTTGCGCCCATGTATGAGAACTATGTGCTGCAAAGCGTCGCGACGCGTATCCATGTGAAGTCCATTGAACTCGACGAACGGCAGGGGCCCGGCGAGCGCCCCTTCACCTTCACGCGGGAAACGCTCGAAGCGGCTTATGTCGAAGGGACGCAGGCCATCCTCTTCTCGAATCCCTGGAACCCGATCGGAAAAGTGTTCACGCGAGAGGAATTGCAGACCATCGTCGATTTCGCGGTGGCGCACGACTTATTCATTTTCGCGGACGAGACCTACGAGTATTTGCTGGGTCCGGGTGAGCGGCACGTGAGCGTCGGCAGCCTGCCGGGTGCGGAGAACCGGACGGTGACGATCATATCCATGGGGAAGACGTATTCAATCACGGGCTGGCGCGTCGCCTACCTGGTTGCCCCCGAAGAGTTCGCGGTCAAGTTGAACGTGATGCACGATTTCCATACTGTCACCGCGCCGCACCCCTTCCAAATCGCCGCCGCCAACGCGACACGCCTGCCGGAATCGTTCTATCAGCGCATGCGGGACGAATACTGGGCGCGGAAGGAAATCCTGTGCGCGGCGCTGGAGCAGGCGGGCTTCACCTGGTATGAGCCGGGCGGGGCGTACTTTCTGTGGTGCCGCTATGACCGGTTGAGCGATCTCGAAGACCTCGCGTTCGGGAAGAAGCTGCTGCTGGAAGGCGGGGTGGCTGGAGTGCCCGGTTCGGTGTTCTACGAGCCGGGGCGGCCGCGCTATGCCATCCGTTTTACTTTTTCCAAGTCACGCAAGACGCTCGAAGCGGCCGTGGAACGCCTGCGCAAGCTGAACTGGGCGGCGAAGTGACGCTTGGCCTTGCGCGCTACGTTTGCCCTGTTTCTCCTTCGCTCTTTACCAGTTCCAGGAAGGCGCGGGCTGCGTGGCTCAGCGCGCGACGGGCGGGAGAAATCAGCAGCACCTTGCGCTCAATGTCCAGTTCCTTCACCCGGACCTCATGCAGGTTGCCCTGGCGGATTTCCGGTTCCACGCACATCTTGGGCAGAAAGGCGACGCCCTCGTTCATCTGAACGAGCTTGCGGATGGTCTCGACGGTCGGCATCTCGACATCCATGTTGAGCGTGATCTTGTGCTCGCGGAAGCCGCGCAGCACCGCTTCGCGGTAGGGCGAGAGCACGTTATGCGCAATGAACGTTTCCATACCTAGCTCGGCGATGCTGACGCTCTTGCGCTTGGCCAGGCGATGGCGGGGGGAGACGACAAAGGCAAGGCGGTCCGTATAGATTACGGAAGTATTCAGCCGGTCATCCTGGGGATCGTAGCTAATGACGCCCAGTTCCAGGTCCCCGTCGATCAACTGCGCCGGAATCTTGCTCGAAAGGCAGCGCCGCACCTGGACCTTGATCTTGGGGTACGTGCGGCGGTAGCTTTCGATGTGCCGCAGGAGATAGAGCGCCGTGCTCTCATTGGCGCCAATCGAAAGGCGTCCGGCTGCGTTGTCGCGCAACTCGGTAAGGGCGTTCTCCAGGTCGAGTTGAAGGTTGCCGAAGCGGCGGGAGTATTCGAGCACGATGCGCCCGGCGTCGGTAAGCAGCAAGTCCTTTCCCGAGCGGTCAATCAGCCGCTCCCCGAGTTCGTCTTCGAGGCGCTGCAGGGCAAGCGAAACGGCCGGCTGGGTCCGGCCCAGGCGTTCGGCGGCGCGCGAGAAGCTCTTCTCCGTGGCGATCGTCAGAAAGACCTTAAGCAGATACAGTTCCATCGCGTTTCCTTCGCGCAAACCGTTCGCCAATCCGGCGGGGCGGACGCAGCGTTGCACTATAAGACTAATTTATATGATTGCGGAAGCTTATGATAGGGCGTAAAAGAATAAATTTGCCAAATCGTCTATGCCATGCGGATAATGAGGGCATACCCTAGGCGGAGGAACTGGCCGCGGAGGGTGGAGTTTGGAAGCGCGAACGGATACGCACACCATGAATCCTCACGTATTCATCTTTGACACGACACTGCGAGACGGCGAGCAATCCCCTGGATGCAGCATGACGGTTCCGGAAAAAGTCCGGATGGCACGGAAGCTGGTGGAGCTTGGCGCGGACATCATCGAAGCCGGGTTCCCCATTGCATCCGAGGGCGACTACGAATCGGTGCTGGCTGTTTCGCGAGAGTTTCCGGAGGCGCGGGTGGCCGCACTGGCCAGAGCCGTGCCGAAGGACATTGAGCGTGCCGCTCGCGCTCTCGAACCCGCGAAGAAGCCGCGGATTCACACGTTTATCGCAACCAGCGATATTCACCTGAAACATAAGCTGCGCAAGACCCGGGAACAGGTGCTGGAAGATGCCGTAAATGCGGTCAAGCAGGCACGGCAGTACACCGACGACGTGGAGTTCTCCGCCGAGGACGCAACGCGGACGGGCGCGGAATTCCTGGAGCAAATCTCGCTGGCGGTGGTGGAGGCGGGCGCAACAACCGTCAACCTCCCGGACACCGTCGGCTATACAATCCCCAGGGAATACGCGGAAATCATCGGCAGGGTGGCACGGCTTCTCGATGGGAAGGCCATCGTCAGCGTACATTGCCATAACGACCTGGGGCTGGCGGTGGCGAACTCGATCGCCGCGGTCGAAGCCGGCGCGCGGCAGATCGAATGCACCATCAACGGAATCGGCGAGCGGGCGGGCAACGCCGCGCTCGAAGAAGTTGTAATGATTCTGAAGGTGCGCAGTGAGATCATGCCCTACCGGACTGCCATCAACGCGGAGCATCTCTATCCGGCCAGCCAGTTGCTGACCGAGTTCATTACGTTCGGGCCGCAGCCGAACAAGGCGATTGTCGGCAGCAACGCCTTCGCGCACGAGGCGGGGATCCACCAGGACGGCTACCTGAAAGAGCGCACGACCTACGAAATCATGGACCCGCAGAGCGTAGGCGTTCCGGATAGTAAACTGGTACTTGGCAAGCACAGCGGGCGTCATGCGCTGGCCGACCGCGCCAAGTCGTTCGGATATGACCTCTCGGGTGAGCAACTCGACGCGCTTTACGAGAAATTCATCTCCCAGGCCGACAACAAGAAGGGCTTCACGAACGACGAGATCCGCGCACTGGTCGAGCAGCAATTGCGGCAGCCCGAAAGCGTCGCGAATTAGCCGCGCGGGGCCGGTACGGAATGGCCATTCCCGCGCGAGCGGTGCGCGAAGTTCGGCTTTTCGCGGCAAGCCGCTGCGTTGCGGCCAGAATTTCCACGCGCTAAGCGTCATTCAGGAATACGGAAAGTACAACCGATGAAGATGAACGTGTTGGTTCTGCCCGGGGACGGGATCGGAACCGAAGTTACCCGGGAAGCCGTGCGCGTCCTCAACCATGTGGCGGCCAAATTCGGGCACCAAATTCAGCTAACCGAAGGGCTGCTGGGGGGCGTGGCGATCCACAAGACCGGTGTGCCCTTTCCGGAGGAGACCGAGAAGCTGGCGCACGCCTGCGATGCGACGCTGCTTGGCGCCGTGGGCCTGCCGGAGTTTGACGACGCGCCCCCGCAGCAGCGCCCGGAGAAGGGTTTGCTCGGCATTCGCAAGGCGCTTGGCGTTTACGCGAACCTGCGGCCCGTGAGGAGTTTCCGGTCTCTGCTCGATTCCTCCCCGCTCAAGAATGAGCGCGTGGATGGCGTGGACATGATCATCGTGCGCGAACTGAACGGCGGCCTTTACTACGGGCTGCCGCGCGGTATCGAGGGGGAAGGGGCCGAAGAGCGCGGCACCAACACCATGACCTATACGCGCGCCGAGATTCAGCGGATCACCCGGATGGCCTTCGGGCTGGCGAAGAATCGCCGGGGGAAGGTCACCAGCGTCGACAAGTCGAACGTGCTCGAAACCTCTCAGCTTTGGCGAAAAGTAGTGAACGAGGTTGCCGCCGAGTTTCCTGGCGTGAAGTGCGAACACCTCCTCGTCGACAACGCGGCGATGCAGTTGATTCTGAACCCGAAGCAGTTCGACGTGATGCTCACGGAGAATATGTTCGGCGACATTTTGAGTGACGAGGGCAGCGTGCTCTCCGGTTCGATCGGAATGTTGCCATCGGCCTCCATCGGAGCGCAGCGCGCGAGTGGCGCCTGGGTGGGGCTTTATGAGCCGGTACACGGTTCGGCACCCGATATCGCCGGGCAGAACAAGGCCAACCCGCTCGGGGCAATTGGTTCCGTTGCGGCGATGCTCGAATACAGCTTCCAGTTGCTGGACGAGGCCGCAGCCGTGAATCGCGCCATCGACGCGGTATTGGAAAGCGGAAATGTGACGGCGGATCTGCGGCCTAAAGGCACTCCCGCCGGCACGGATCAGGTGGGCAAGGCGGTGTGCGACGCCATCTAGGTACGCATTCGCCAGGTACTCTTCAGAAGGAAATTGAGACAGATGGGCACTCCTCGCACAATCATTCAGAAGGTCTGGGACAACCACGTCGTTGCCCAGAATGAAGGCGCTCCGGCGCTGATTTATATTGACCTGCACCTGGTTCACGAGGTCACGTCCCCGCAAGCCTTCGCGGGCTTGCGCGAACGGGGTCTCAAAGTGCGCCAGCCGTCCCGCACGGTGGCAACCACGGACCACAGCATTCCCACCACGGACCGGAGCCTGCCCATCCTCGATGTCATTGCGAAGACCCAGGTGGAAAAACTCGAATCGAATTGCCGGGAGTTCGGAATTCCCTGCTTCGGCTTCCACTCCGAGCATCAGGGAATCGTCCACGTCATTGGGCCGGAACTGGGCTTCACTCAGCCTGGAATGACCGTCGTGTGCGGCGATTCGCATACCGCCACGCACGGCGCGTTCGGGGCGCTTGCCTTCGGAATCGGCACCAGCCAGGTGGAGCATGTGCTGGCGACGCAATGCCTGTTGCAGGCGCCGTCGAAGAGCTTTGAGGTCCGCGTCGATGGCAAACTGAAGCCGGGCGTGACGGCAAAGGACATCGTTCTGGCCCTGATTGCGCGCATCGGGATTGGCGGCGGCACCGGCTGCGTATTCGAGTACCGCGGGACGGCGATTTCCGCCCTCAGCATGGAAGAGCGGATGACCATCTGCAATATGTCGATTGAAGGCGGCGCTCGCGCGGGATTGATCGCTCCGGACGAGACCACCTACGAATACATCAAGGGCCGCCCTTTCGCGCCGCGGGGCGCGGATTGGGATGCGGCGCTCGCCCGCTGGCGGCAACTCCCCACCGACGAGGGCGCGGTCTACGACCAATCCATTTTTATTGACGCCGATGCGCTGGAGCCGATGATCACTTTCGGCACCAACCCGGGCATGGGTATCCCGATCTCCCAACCGGTCCCGACGCCGGACGCGATTGAAGACCCCATTGAGCGCGAATCCATTCAGAAGGCGCTCGACTACATGGGCATCCACAGCGGCAAACCGCTGCTGGGGCATCCCGTAGACGTCGTGTTCATTGGTAGTTGCACGAACTCCCGTATCTCCGATCTTCGCCAGGCCGCGGCGCTGTTGAAAGGGCGCAAGGTGAATCCCTCCGTTCGCACGATGGTGGTGCCGGGCTCGCAAGAGGTGAAGAGGCAGGCGGAAGCGGAGGGCCTTGACGACGTGTTCCGGGCCGCTGGCGCCGAATGGCGGGAAGCCGGGTGCAGCATGTGCATCGCCATGAACGGAGACCAACTTGCTCCCGGGCAGTACTGCGTTTCCACCAGCAACCGAAATTTCGAAGGCCGGCAGGGCAAGGGCGGACGTACCTTCCTGGCCAGCCCCCTGACCGCCGCCGCATCCGCCATGGCCGGCGTCGTTACCGATGTGAGGACCATTCTATGACGCCCTTTACCCGACTCGTCAGCCGCCTCGTGCCGCTCCCCATCGACAACATCGATACGGACCAGATCATCCCCGCGCGCTTTCTGAAGACGATCTCCAAGGAAGGCCTCGATAAGAACCTGTTCTGCGACTGGCGTTACAACGAGGACGGCACGGACAGAGCGGATTTCATCCTCAACAAGCCCGAAGCAAAGGGTGCGCGAATTCTGCTCGCGGGCGACAACTTTGGATGCGGTTCGTCACGGGAGCACGCACCCTGGGCGCTCACGCAGTTCGGCTTCCGCGCGGTGCTCAGCACGTCCTTCGCGGACATTTTTCGCGGAAATGCTTTGAAAAATTCCCTGCTTCCCGTCGTAATTCCGCACGATATTCAAAAGGAATTGTTTGCTATTCGGGAAACGAACCCGGATTATTCCGTAGAGATCGACCTCGCAAGCCAGACGCTTTTGCTGGCCGACGGGAGAAAAGTGGAATTTCCGGTAGACCCGTTCGCGAAGCACTGCCTGCTGAACGGTGTTGACGAGCTCGGCTATTTGTTGCAGCACGCGGACCAGATCTCCGCCTATGAGGCCCGCCAGCCGTGGGCTCTCAATACCGCTCAGCCGCTTGACGGGTAGCCGGTCTCAACTAAACCGGGCCTCCATCGGGATCTCGCACGGAGTCCGCCGGAAGCGATTCATCCGGCGGGCTTCTTGTTCCGGGAGAGGCGCGGTTGCTGGTGTTCGCGATACAGCAAACATATTCGGTAATTTTGATTTTAATTTTAATTTAGCGTCCCATATATCCTTATTAATCAAAGACAACTGCGATTCTCGGAGTTGAATTTCCGATTCAGTACTGGTACAATTGGGTTGTCGGTGGGCGATCACTCACGCCGAGTCCTTCGGCGGACGGAGTAGCGTCCCGGCTCAATCGGTCGCGCGCCCGCCTCTCGTTTCCGTTAACCGCCCGGTAAACGCTCCTCCTGGAAACATCCCGGCGGAGCAATCGCTCTTAACCCCGTGGGCGTTTCCGCCGATCCATTTCTCGAATCGGCGTCGGCTCCCGTTTTTGGGCATCATACCCGCCGGAATTCAGGAAGTAAGGTGAAAGAAAATATGATGCAGCGCGCAATGCAGTACGAACACGCAAGACAGATCATCGACGATCTGATCGACTATAACTTCAGCACTCTGACGGCGGAAGCTTCCGGAAAGCTGGATCGCATCTGGTCGTACCTCCGGTCCCGCGAGGTATCGGAGATTATTCGAACGAACGGCTATCATGGACAACCATCCTGCTCTCGGAGCAACGACTTCTATGCCGGCAACGGTTTTGACTAGTTCCCGCTCTTTGAATTCCAACGAAAACGCCCCGGACCGCGATCCGGGGCGTTCTTTTTGATACTGTCTATCAGCTGTCCATTTTCATTTTGAGCTGTACTTCTGGCACAACCCGCGCAGTTCCGCCAGCAAGCGTGGCATGGCCGTGGCGGTCGGCTCCGGCGCTTCATATTCGAGCGCCAGGTAGCCCTTGTAACCGCTTCGAGCGAACATCGCGGTTAACTGATCCCAATCCGCTTTCACCTCTTCCTTAGGCTTAGCCCCCGCGATCATCGTCTTGAACTGGGAAGCGACGGCGTAGGGCAGGCACTTCTCGATCTGGGGGATCGCGTTCTCGCTGAAGTTGCCGGTGTCGAGGTTGATTCCCACATAGTCGGAATTGACCCGGTTGACGACATCGATGATCTTCGAGGCATGGTCCGTAATGCCGCCGTGGTTTTCGAGGCCGAGAATCACACCGCGCTTTCCCGCATAGTCGGACGCCCGGATGAGCGAATCGACGCACCAGTTGATCGCGTCCGCTTCTGTGTAGCCCTTGGGCGCATGGCCTCCGAAAACCCGGATGTGGCCGGCGCCGAGCTGCGAGGCAACGTCGATCCAGCCCATCAGTTCACGCACCTGGTCCCGTCGCTTCGCGGCGTCGGCGTTGCAGAAATCGGTGCGAACCGAAATGCTATAGATCTCGACGCCGTTGATGTAGGCCATCCGGCGCAGCGGCATCAGGAAGCTCTCGCTCGTGTTTGGGAACCAGTAGACCGTGAGGTCCAATCCGTCGATGCCATTGTCAACGGCGATCTTCACGAGATCGGTATAGGTGAGTGACTTGTCGGCGAGTTCCTTCCGATAGGAATACGCGCAAATGGCGGGCTTCAGCCTGGCCTTTGGTCCGAACATGTCCTGGCTTCGCGTGTTGGCGAGGGCGGCGGGTACGGCTGCCATCGCGGGTAAACAGGCCAGTATCTGGCGGCGATTCATAAGTCTCCTCCGGTGAAAGGGTTCCCGACCATTGTATGCGCCCCGCGGAGGAACTGGCGGAACCGGGTGGCGAATCGCGGCCGCTCCTCGTGCATCGCGGGCGGAGCGAGGCTATGGGAACGGTTCTCCGCGGCCGAAGGCGGTAGAATGGAGGCATGCCTGCACTGGTGACTCTGGGAACAGCCAGCGTGCCGCTAGATCCTGAGGTTCTGCGCGAGAAGCAAGAGGCTTTGTTTGCGCATCTGCGCTCGCTCGGCACGGTGATGGTGGCTTACTCCGGCGGTACGGATTCCGCCTACCTGGCCTGGGTGGCAAGTCAGGCGCTGGGCGAGAATGCCATCGCGGTGCTGGCCGATTCCGCGTCGGTGCCGGCGAGCCACGTGCGCGATGCGGAAGCGTTCGCGCGCGAGTTCGGCATCCGCTATCAGACGATTAAGACTAAAGAGTTTGAAAATCCGGACTATTCGAAAAATGACGGCGACCGCTGCTTCCACTGCAAGGACGAACTCTTCTTCCGGATGGAAGCCTTCGGCAAGGAGAACGGCCTTGAGGCGATCGTCTATGGTGTGAACAAGGACGATCTGGGCGACTACCGCCCGGGCCAGGAAGCGGCGAAGATCCATCAGGTGGAAGCGCCGCTCGTGAAGGCCGATCTTACCAAGGCGGAGATCCGGGAACTTTCCCGCCTGGCCGGGCTGCCCACCTGGAACCGCCCGGCGGCTGCGTGCCTGAGTTCACGTATCGCCTATGGGATGCAGGTAACCGAAGAGAAGGTGAAGCAGGTGGAGACGGGCGAAGAAGCGCTTAAGGCGCTTGGTTTCGTGAAGTTCCGTGTGCGCCACCATGGTGACCTGGCGCGCATCGAAATCGCTCGTGAAGAATTGCCCCGCGCGCTGGATATGGAGATGGCCGGGGAGTTTGTCCGCATCTTCAAACCGCTCGGCTTCCACTTCGTGACGCTGGATCTCGAAGGTTATCGCCAGGGTTCGCTGAACGAATCGTTGGGCATTGCGCGCAAAGCCGACAGCGCGCGGTAGCGTTATTTCGAAGAGCCGTGAAGTCTTTTTACGTACACAATTTCGGATGCCGCGCCGCGCAGGCCGATGGGGCAGCCCTTGAAACCATGCTCGCCTTGCGCGGATTTGCCCCTGCTCCGGAACGGGACGCGGCGGATCTCGTGGTCTTGAACACCTGCACCGTCACCGCCGCCGCCGATGACGATGTGCGCAAGACCGCGCGGCGGGTGAACCGGGAGAATCCGGAAGCGAGCATCCTCATCACGGGTTGCTATGCGCAGCGCGATCCGGAGACCCTCGCGCACCTGCCGGGCGTCCGCTGGGTGGTGGGTAACTCGCACAAGACGCAGATCCCCGATATCGTCGCCGAGCATGCGGCGGAGTCGGGCGCGCTGACGCCCTACCACGGCAATATCCACGTGGGCGACATTTTCGCGCAGCACGAGTTTCTTTCCGCACCGGTTGAAGATTCCACCGGGGACCGCACGCGCCCGAACCTCAAGATCCAGGATGGCTGCAACAACCGCTGCTCCTTCTGCGTGATTCCGTTTGTCCGGGGGCGCAGCCGCAGTGCGCCGCTGCATGAGGTGATTGAGCAGGTCCGGCAGCTGGGTGCAAAGTATTGTGAAGTGGTGCTGAGCGGGATCAACCTGGGCAGGTGGGGCCGTGACAACGGGATTTCCATGCGGTTGCACGATCTTGTGCGCACCCTGCTGGCAGAGACTCCGGTGGAGCGCCTGCGCCTAAGCTCCGTCGAGCCGATGGATTACTCGAATGAGCTGCTGGAGTTGATGGCGTCCGACTCGCGAATCGCCCGCCATTGGCACGCGCCGCTGCAATCCGGCTGTGACGCGGTGCTCAAGCGAATGAAGCGGCGCTACCGCGTGCGCCACTATGAAGACCGCATGCGGCGGGCCTTCGCCCTGCTGCCGGAAGCCGCTTTCGGGGCAGACGTGATGGTGGGTTTCCCCGGCGAGACCGATGCCGAGTTCGAGGAGACGCGCGCCTTCATCGAAGGCATGCCGTACACCTACCTCCATGTCTTCACTTACTCTGAACGGCCGGGCACGCCTGCCAGTGATCTCGCCGATTCCGTGCCCATTCCCGTCCGCAAGCAACGCAATGCCGTTTTGCGGGAACTGGCCGCGCGAAAGAATTTGGAATTTCGTCAGGGATTGGTGGGCCGGCGTCTGAGCGTGGTAACCCTCGAAAACGAAGGCTTCGCCCTCAGCGATAACTACGTGAAGGTGGAGCTCGCGCAGCCCTCCCCGGCCAACGAAATTCACGAGGTTGAGATCGGCGGCGTCACGGAAACAGGCCTTGCCGAAAAGCGTCCGGAGCTCTCGGCGATTAGCCCGTTCGTCGTCATCTAATAGCGGAAATCGAAGCCCTCAATCGCGGCAATGTCTTCATTGGTCAACGAGAGTGTTGCCGCGCCCAGCACTCCCTTGGCTTGCGCGGCGTTCCGCATGCCGACGATGGTCGCGGTGATCGAGGGGTTCCGGATCGTCCAGGCGATGGCCACTTCTCCGGCGGAGCAGCCGTGCTTCGCGCCAATGCCGCGCAACAATTCCACGAATTCGAGATTTCGCGAGAGCCGTGGCTCCTGGAAGTCCGGGACGCGCTGGCGGTGGTCGTCCGCGGGCATGGCGGCGATGCGCTCTTTCGTCATCTTCCCGGTTAACAATCCGCTGCGCATGGGGGAGTAGGCGAGCACGCCCACGCCGTGGGCCTGGCACCACGGCAATTGTTCTTGTTCGATCCCGCGAACGAGCAGGTTGTAGGGCGGCTGCAGGGAGGTGACCGGGGCGAGCTTCCAGGCGCGCTCCAATTGCGAAACGCTGAAGTTCGATGTGCCAATCCAGCGAACTTTTCCCTGTTCCTTCAAGCGGGCGCAAGCTTCCCAGCCCTCTTCGATATCCTCGTCGGGCTCCGGCCAGTGGATCTGGTAGAGATCGATTACGTCTGCCTGCAAACGGCGCAGGCTGGCTTCGCATTCCCGGATGATGGAATCGCGTTTCAGGCTCCTCCCAATCTCGCGCCGCTCGTTCCAAACGCGGGCGCACTTGGTGAAGAGCAAGGGCTTTAGGGAGAGATCCTTGACGGCGCGGCCAACCACCTCCTCGGCGTGGCCAAGCCCGTAGACAGGGGCGGTGTCGATCCAATTTATACCGGCGTCGAGAGCCGCATGGATGGCCGCCACGGAATCGCTGTCGTTCTGCGGGCCCCAGGAGAACTTCCAATCGCCGCCCCCCATGGCCCACGCGCCAACGCCCAGCACGGTGATGTCGAGATCGCTATTGCCCAATCGTCGTTTCTGCATCGAATCCTTCTCCAGGCAGTGGTTAAGCGCGCGCGGAAGTTCCTCCCGTCGCCATCGGCAGTGTCGTGCATTCCTCCGTCACCGAGCGCTCCGGGGGAATGATATAGGTCACGGAGGTCTTGCCGGAAAAGCACGCCGCAACGTCGGAGCCCGCGGTGCTTCCGCGCAGGGAATAACGCCCGTGGAAGCGGAACTGGTTCCCTTCCACCAGATAGCTGGCCGGCAGGGGAGCCATTTCGAGCGGGCACTCCGCGAGTTCGGGAACGCCATCGTACGATTCCGGAGGACACGGGAAGTTCACGTTCCAATACCCCAGTTCCGGCCGGGACACGGCCAGCAGCGTCTGCACGGTTGCGCCGGCCCATTCTCCGGCGAGCCGCCAATCCCGCTCCGTGAGAGGGCGGCTGCGGTAGTGGGATAGAGCCATGCCCGGCAACCCGCGAAACACGCCTTCGCGCACAGCCGCTACGGTTCCTGAATGGTAAACGTCCGTCCCGAGATTGCTGCCGTCGTTGATACCGGAAAAGACCCAATCGAACTCGCCTGGGAAGAGATGCAATGCCACGCGAACACAATCGACCGGCGTGCCTTCCACCGCAAGGCGGCGCGGTTCCAGATAGAAAACACGAAAATTGCTTTCCGTCGCGGCGTGGCTGCAACCGGACATCCCGGTCGCGGGCGCCACCACGGTCACTTCGCCGAGCTTGGCCAGCACCGCGCGCAGAGTGGTGAGGCCGATGGCATCGACGCCATCGTCGTTCGTGAGCAGGATCCGCACTGTCTCCAGGATAGCGCGAGGTCCATCGGCGCTTTCCTGCAACGGCTGGCTGATCGCATTCGGCGAGGCCAAAGGCGAGATACTGGAAGCCGTGCCTCTGATTTTTATTTGTGGCGGGTCAAGAAGCGGCAAGAGCGCCAAGGCGCTCGCGATGGCGCTGGAGCGGAGTGACCGGCCCGCATTTGTCGCCACGGCGGAGGCCCTCGACGAGGAGATGGCGGAACGCATCGCCCACCACCGGCAGGAGCGCGGATTGCGGTTCGAGACGGTGGAGGCGCCGGTCGAAGTGGCGGAATCCGTCCGCTCGCTCGCCGCGGCGCACAGCGTCATCGTCGTGGATTGCCTGACGCTATGGCTGAGCAATGTGATGCTGCGCGAGAATCTGGACTTGGCGGCGGAATGCGACGCCTTGCTCGATGCGCTTCGCGGCAGCCCGGCCACGGTGATTGCGGTGAGCAACGAAGTGGGATGCGGCATCGTGCCGGAGAATGAATTGGCCCGGCGCTTTCGGGATGAAGCCGGCCGGTTGAACGCCCGGATCGCCGCGGCGTCGGACGAAGTGTATTGGATGGTATTCGGATGCGCCTTGCACGTGAAATAGGCCTTCGCTTTCTGGGCTCCGTGCAGTTCCTGACGGTCTTTCCCGTTCCCATTGCCACTGTGCCTTACGAAGAGGCTATGCCGTTCTTCCCGTGCACCGGCGCGCTCGTGGGCGCTCTGGCGGGAGGTCTGCTGGTGCTTGCCGGTGTCGCCTCGCTGCCCGCGGGAATTGCGGCCGCTCTTGCGCTGGCGGCTTGGCTCCTGGCCACCGGTTTGCTGCACGAAGACGGCTTGGCCGACGTCGCCGATGGCATTCGAGCGGGGCGCGCGCCCGAACGCATGCTCGAAATCATGCGTGATAGCCGGATCGGCACCTACGGCGGTGTCGCGCTTGTCATGGCCACTCTTCTTCGCTGGCAGGCTCTCAGCGAGATCACGCGGGCGAATCCGTGGTTTGTTCTTGGAGTTTGCGTCTCCGCCGCCGCCGTCTCTCGCGGCAGTCTTGTCTTCCTGGCCGCGATATCGAAGCCCGCGGGCTCCGGGATGGCCGCGAGGCTGGTGGGGCAGGTTTCTGGTTGGACTCTGCTCGCGGTGGGAGCGCAGATGAGCGTGGCCGCATCGCTCACCGGCTGGCGCGGAACAGCGCCGATTCTGCTGGGCTCCCTTCTGCTGCTCCTGGTTCTTCGCACCTGGTATCACGCCCGGCTGCGCGGCGTCACGGGTGACTGCCTGGGAGCGGCGGCGGTGATCGTGGAAACGTACATTCTGGTGGTGGGCGCATGCCTCGGATCTTTCTAATCCGGCACGCGGAGCCGTCGCTCACAGGCGTGATTCTGGGTGCGACCGATGCACCGCTCAGCGCGCGCGGGCATGGGCAGGCGCGCCAGTTGACGGAGAACTTCCCCGCCACGCACCCGCTGGCAGCCGTTTATGCGAGTCCGCTGCGCCGTGCGATGCAATCGGCGGCCTATCTCCTCGAACCCTGGCGTCCGTTTGCCTTGCTGGATGGTCTGCGCGAAATCTCGTATGGCTCCTGGGACGGCCTAGCCTGGGATGAGATCGCCGCCCGCAACCCTGACCTCGCGGCGAGAAAGGCGGTGGACTGGCTGGGCGTCGACGTTCCGGGCGGTGAGAGATGGAGCGAATTTGAGACGCGCGTAGCCGGCGCCCTCTCCCGCATTCTTGGCGGACCTCTCCCCGCGGCGATCGTTGCGCATCAGGCCGTGAACGCCCACCTTGCCCACCTGCTCGGCGGCGGGACGAGGACGTCGTTTCAACAAGGCTATTGTGAAATTCTCAGCTATGAACTCCCCATTGATTCACCGAACTTGTGAACAGATCGCCGCTCTCCCATTTCCCGGCGCGCTGCGTTCGCGCGTGGAGGCACGGTGGGCGGGGCTCACCAAACCCGTCGGAAGCCTCGGCCAACTCGAGGAAGCTGGCACACGGTATGCGTGCATCCGGAACTCGGCCGAACCGCATCTGGAGACGAAGGCCGTGTATGTTTTCTGCGCGGACCATGGCGTGGTGGCCGAGGGTGTAAGCCGCTATCCGCAATCCGTGACTATGGAGATGATGCGGAACTTCGTGCGCGGAGGCGCCGCCATTAACGTTCTCTGCCAGATGCACGGCGTGGAAGCCGTGATCGTGGATATGGGCGCGGCGGGTGAAAAGGTGGAGGACGTGCTTGATTGCCGCCTCGCCAATGGAACGGCGAACTTTGCGAGAACCGCCGCGATGCCGCGTGTACTGGCGGCAAGCGCCGTCGAAACGGGAATTGAACTCGCGAAAGAAGCGGCGGGGCGCTTCGATATCGTGGGGCTGGGCGAGATGGGGATTGGCAACAGCACGGCGGCGGCGGCCCTGCTGGCGGCGTTTGCGGGTTTGAGCGGGCGGGAAGTCGCGGGGCGGGGAACCGGGCTGGACGAGACGGGCGTCGAACGCAAAGCGCGCGTGATCGATGCCGCGCTTGCGCTGCACCGGCCGCGTCCGGAGGATCCGCTGGGCGTGCTGGCGGCGCTGGGCGGCCTGGAGATCGCCGCGATCGCCGGATTCCTGCTGGGCGCGGCGGCACACCGGCTTCCGGTGATGCTGGACGGCTTCATTTCCTGCGCGGGGGCGGTGGTGGCCAGGGCGTTCTGCCCCGACGTAATGCGCGCCTGCCTCTTCTCCCATGAGTCGGCGGAAATGGCGCATCGCCGCATGCTGGCATTTCTCGAAGCGCGACCGCTGCTTGCGTTGGACCTGCGGCTGGGCGAGGGCACCGGCGCCGTGCTGGGGATGCATCTGGTGGAAACCGGCATCCGCCTCCTCACCGGGATGGCCACCTTCGATTCCGCCGGTGTGTCCCGTGCTGACTCGGCCTCCCCCTAGGGTTTGGGCGTGAAGAAATCCGCCGGCAGGCCGGCGAGCGCGTGGGTTTGCACCCGGTTCTGCCAGCTCACGCTGCCCGCCGTCATCTTCAGATGATCCAGCAGATTCGCGAGGCCTTTGCGCAAGCCCGCGCCTGCATCTCCCAGGAGGGTAGCTGCTTCCACGGCAAACGCCGGATGGCTGAGAGCGAGCGATTGCGGGGCAAGATGCCCGAGCGCGTCCGCCGAGAGCCCCAAAGGCTTCAGGTCCGGTTCCGTCAACTCCACCACGTTAGGGATGAGACTGGCCCGTGCCATTGCTTTCACGTAGGTGGCAAGGCGCGGGTTCCCTTCCGGCAGATACACGAACGCATAGGGCTCCGCGCCAACGCCCTTGGCGCCCTGCTGCACGTCGATCACGAAGCGCGTTGCTTTCAGAATCGCCGGCGTCGTCCGCCGCCACGAGCTGTCTTCCCCGGGCGCGCACAGCTTCCCCCCATCGCAGAGCGACCGGGCGGGCAAGGAAAGCACCAGCACGGTGCCCTGCATGCTCTGCAGCGGAATCGCCCCGAACGTGGCTTGCGCCGCCTCGCGGAACGCCGCGTCGTCCGCGAAGCCATGGAAAAGGAAGGCCGCGACGGGCCCGGGGCGCGACCCATGAAACACATAGGCGGCGACGCCGGAAGCGTCCTCCGCGGGAAAACGGGCCGGCGCGCTTTGCCCCGGTTGCACCGGCGGGCTCACCAGTTGGAACGGAGGGGTTACGGCCTTGGTGCGGGCTGGTTTCGCGCGACCGGGTTTCGCTTGAGACACTCGCCTTGTTTGAGCGGATACCGGAAGGAGTATCGCGGTCGCGGTCAGGCCGGAAAGCAAGGAACGGAAACGTCTTCGGGTCATCGGATTTTTCGCCGCTTGCAGTGCGCGGGCGCTGCATCGGCAACAGGGCTCCCTCCCTTAGCGTACACGCTGTAACCCGGCCATTCGTGCTGGAGAATGTTTCGGCATACGAAATGGGAGATGTTAAAAGTCACGGAAAAACGCTTTCAACTGGACCTTTCCGTGCGGTTTTGGCGCTCTCTCCATTGGAAGCACAAATCCAGAGAGGGTGAAGCAGAACCATGACTTCCCAAATTTCTTTACAACCGGTGCATCCGAAAGGGGCCGCTATGTCCGCGGATCTGGGACCGGCCGGGCAACGGGTTCACTTATCCGGAGAGGTGCATACCGGCACTTTCTCCATCGTTGAATTTTCCGCAACTCCCGAGGTGGAACCCAGGAACTTCTGTGCGGCGGAAGACCGTTTCTTCTGCCTGCTGGAAGGCGAATGGGAAGTCCGCGTCGGGGACGATCAGTTTCAGGTGAAAGCGGGGGCGTCCTTCCATGCACCGCCCGGAGTCTCTTACGATTACCGCGTGATTTCGCCGTTTGGCAGAGCGGTGGTTCTGCTCACGCGTCCGAGCGGCCCCACCCCGGTCTAAAGCCGGATTCTCCGCGCTTTCCGCGGAGCCGATCCGATATGAGTGAAAACAACGATGGCCGGCTGCCTTGCGGCGAGCCGGCCATCCCTAATTGAAGATGCCTTTCTATGGCGTGGGCGATGAAGATTCCGCCAGGGCCAGACGCTCGATTCTTGTAAGCTGGTCCTGGTAGGTCTTCACATCGGCCCCTTCGGGCAACAGCTTCAGAAACGCTTTCATGTGGGTAGCGGCTTCGTCGTATTTCCGCTGGTTGGCCATGATCAGCGCAAGGAAATAATCCAGGCGGGGCAGGTGATGGCTGGGGTCCATCTTTAGCGCTTCCTTCGCGCTCTCCTCCGCTTTCGGGAAGTTCTCCAATTGCAGATTGCTTAGAGCGTTCACATAGAACGCAAACGGGAAGTCGATCGGATTCATCCGGATCGCCGTTGCCGAGAACTGCTCGGCGCGCTCCCACTGGTTTTCCGCGGCCGCGATGGTGGCCAGCCGCAAGTACGGCGACAGATATTTCCCATCCGCTTCGATGGCCTTGTTGTAGCTAACCGTCGCTTCCGCGTTGTTTTTCAGTCCCTCATACGCCTGTCCCCTGCCGTACCACGCAACGGCATATTCGGGATACAGCGTGACGGCCTTCTCAAAATGCGGTAGAGCTTTGTCGAACTTCTTCTTCTTAAGTTCGTTCGTGCCCTTTTCGTAGGCCTTCCTCGCGTCCTTCGGTGCGTTCACGGTGGTCATGCTGATGGTGAAGCCTTCTACCTTGGCCATTCTTGTGAGCACCAGCGTGCCCACATCGGGATTGTCGAGCGCTCTCCGGCCGGAGAGCTGTACGACGTTTGAACGGTAGCCGGGAAGTGTCGCGCGGATCTCGCATCCGATCAGGTCCCGCTCGCCGATTGGGGCTGCGTTCGGGCCGGAAATGATCTGCCCGGCGCCAAACGGGCCGCTTCCCCAACTGCCTGTGCTCGCGTCGGCGAAGACCTGATTGTTGCGGCCGAGCTGGATATTGAAATCCCCCTTCGGGCTGACGAAGCCCTCGGGAATCGGTTGGCCGTTGCATACGCGCTCGATGACGGTTTCGATGGGAGCGGGCCCGCCTTCGGCGAGCATCACTTTGCCGCTCAGGTAAATGGGGCGGTTGGCGAACGGATCCTGGGTGCGGCCGAACGGATCGTTGATGCCGGGCTGGCCCGTCTGCGGAAAACGGTTGCCTGGACGGTCCGTGCCGCCGGGGCTGGGGAAGCCGCCCTCGTTCCCGCCGGTGTTTCCCCCCGGGCGTCCGCCGGTACCACCCCCTGTGCCGCCGCCGGTGTTCCCACCGGTGTTGCCGCCCGTGTTGCCCCCGCCCCCGGTGGAGCCTTGTCCGCCGGTGTTCTGGCCCGAAAGTGCCAGACTTGTTGCAAAGATGAGTACGCACACCCCGGCGCTGGAGCAGGCACGGCGCGTGAGGCGCGAAATTCGGGAGAGAGATTCGGAATGCAGTTTCATGGCTGCAACCTCCACGATGCCTGCATAATATCGCAGGCGGTTCCCGCAAATTGCCTGTTGCCCGTGGCCGGATCTGGATGCCTCCGGTGGGATTCCGTCAGCGGGAGCCGAGGGCGCAGCCAAGCTGTACGGTCTCTGGACCATCCCCAGAGATTCCTCTTAGACGCAGCGAGAAGCCGTGAAGATTCGCGCGGACGCCGGGTTCTCTTCTGATCTACTCCCGGTCCGTCCCCGTATAATGAGTCAGATGACTGAGTCTGTCCCGCTCGCTTCCGTGGAGATCCGGCCTGCCACGGAAAAAGATATTCCCAACATTCTCTGCTGGATCCGCGCGCTGGCCGAGTACGAACGCTTGGCGGAGTATGTGAGCGCCACTGAAGAGATCCTGGCGCACACCCTGTTCGGACCGCGGCCCAGCGCCGAAGTTCTGATTGCCATTGCCCCACGAGACGGCACGGAGAAGCCTCGCCCGGTCGGGTTTGCCCTCTTTTTTGAGAACTATTCCACGTTTCTTGGGCGTCCGGGAATGTACCTCGAAGATCTTTTTGTCGAACCCGAGTTCCGTGGCCGCGGCTACGGGAAAGCGCTGTTTCAACGGTTGGCGCAAATTGCGCTGGAACGCGACTACCGCCGGCTCGATTGGGCGGTGCTCGATTGGAACGAACCCGCGATCCGCTTCTACCGGTCTCTGGGAGCGGAACCATTGTCCGAGTGGACGGTGAACCGTTTGGGCGGCGATGCGCTGCGGGCGCTGGCGGCCGGTGAGTGGGATGGCGCTCGAAGCTGAAGAGCGCACACGGAGGACGCTGCGTGCCGCCGATGTGAAAGCCATCGCGCGCGAGCACGGGTTCCCGCTCGCCGGGATTGCCGCCGCATCGCCGTTAGCGGACGCGGAGCGCTACGGGGCCTGGGTGGACCGGGGAATGGCCGGGGCGATGGGCTATCTCACGGACCACCGGCGCGACAAACGCGGCGATCCCGCCACACTCTTGCCCGGCGTCCGCAGCATCCTCTGCGTGGGGCTGCTCTACAATACCGCGCATCCCTGCTCCACATCGTTTTCCCAGGCTGACCGCGCCTGGATTTCGCGCTACGCCTGGGGAGAGGATTATCACCAGATTCTGGCCGAGGGTTTGCGAAGCGTCGAGGCGCATCTCCGCGAAATTTCGAGTGAGTCCTTCGATGCGAAGATCTGCGTGGACACAGCGCCCATTCTGGAGAGGAGTTACGCGCGGCAGGCCGGGCTGGGTTGGATCGGCAAGAACACCTGCCTGATCCATGAACCCACTGGAAGCTGGTATTTTCTTGGCGAACTATTGCTTTCTCTGGAACTCGAACCCGATACTCCCGCCCAGGACCGCTGCGGAAGCTGCCGCCGCTGCATCGATGCCTGCCCAACCGGCGCGATCGTTCCCAGGAAATCTCCGGATGGAGACCGGTATTTTGTGGATGCACGCGCCTGCATTTCCTATTACACGATCGAAAAGAAGAACGAGATTCCGGAAGAAGCGCGCGTGGGCAACGGCTGGCACGTCTTCGGCTGCGATATCTGCCAGGACGTCTGCCCCTGGAACCGCCGCGCTCCGATTACCGGGGACGCACGCTTCGAGCCGCTCCTGCCGCCCGCGCCGCCGCTGGAACGGCTGGCCGCGATCACCGAAGCGGAGTTCCGGGAGCTTTTCGTGAACAGCCCGGTGAGCCGCTCGAAGTACAAAGGCTTCATTCGAAATGTGATCGTGGCGATGGGCAATTCCGGTAGCCCGGAGTTTCGCACGGTGCTGGAGCGTCTTGCCTCGCACTCCGACGAGACCATCGCCCGCCATGCCGCATGGGCGCTCGCGCGGCTTCGCGGCGAAGCAACCTGACCCGGTGGAGCCGTTCCGGTATCTCGCGGGTTGCCTTGCGGGGGCTTCGCGCGCGAGCCGCACGGTATCATGCAACTAGCCGTGACCAGACGCGACCTCTTCTTTTCCCTCCTGCGAGTTGCCATTCTCAGCGTTCCGGCTTTGGCCGCGGCCCAGAGTCGACCCGGCGTACGGTCAGCGAAGCAGGTTTCCACGAAGACTTCTTCGTCTGGAACCGGCACTGCGGGCAACCAGAGTTTCGCAGGGCTGGAGCAAGGATTCATCTATTTCTACAACCTGGAGTACGGCAAGGCGATCCGATGGTTTCGGGAGGAAGTGCGGCGGAATCCGGGGAGCCCGGGCCCTTACAATCATCTGGCGGAGGCCGTGCTTTACCGGGTGCTATTCCGGGCTGGCGCGCTGGAAACGCAGCTCGTGAGCGGCAATAATCCCTTCCTCCGCCGGGCGGCGGCCGAGATGACGGAGCCGGAGAAAGCGGAGTTCTTTGCGGCGATCGGCAAGGTGTTTGCGTTGACCGATGCCGCCCTCGCCACCCGTCCCAACGACGCGGACGCATTGTACGCTCGCGGTGTTGCGTTCGGGATGCGAGCCAACTACCGCTTCTTCGTGGAGAAGTCCTGGCGGGAGGCGCTACGCGACGCCACGGACGCGCGCAAGTTGCACAATCGCGTTGCGGAACTCCGGCCAAACTTTATTGATGCCCGGTTTGTCCAGGGCGCGCACGATTATCTGGTGGGGAGCTTGCCGTTTATTTACAAAATGCTGGGTTTCCTCATCGGGTTTCGTGGCGACCGGGAAGCCGGCATTCGGACTCTCGAAGAAGTGGCACAAAAAGGGAACCGCGTCCGTTACGACGCCAAGGTGCTGCTCTGCGTCATCTACCGGCGCGAAGACAAGGATTCGGCCGTGAAGGCCATTCCGCTGTTGCGCGAACTAATCGCCACCTTTCCGCACAATCACCTGTTCTTTTTCGAACTCGCTCAGCTATACAGTGACTTGGGCGATGAGGCTGCCGTGATCGCCGTCTTTGAAGATATGGAGAAGCGCATGGCGGCCGACCCCGATTTCTTCCACGCCATGACGCCGGCGCGCTTCGCCTTCGCCAAGGGAACCTTTCGCTTCTGGTACCGCTACTATCCCGAAGCGCTCGCCGAGTTTAAGCTGGCTGTCGCTGGCGGAGACACGATGGACCTGCATACCGACGTGCTTGCCCATATGCGCCTTGGACAGGTTTACGACATGCTCGGCCGACGGGAGGAGGCGCTCAAGGCATACCGCGCGGCGGTAGCGTTGGCGCCGGAGAGTGAGGTGGCCAGGGAATCTCGAGGCTACCTGCGCAGGCCTTTCCACAGAGATTAGCGGTGCCGCATGGGGAGCGCGTGACCCGAGAGGCACATCCATGCCGCAATGCCTACCAACGGGAAAGGGCCTGGGAAACGCAGCTGCCCGTTCGCACCGGCCGAATGAGCAAGTATAGAAAGCCCAGCAGCATCGCGGCGCTCAGCGACAAGAGAAAGAGGTTCCAGCTGAACGATCCGCCCGTGCGGGGCAGGGACCAATAGGGGGCCGCGCAGGCGCAGAGGCCGAATGCGGAATACATGATTCCGAATCGCAGAGGCAGGCTTACCCGTGCGTCGAGCATTTCCGTCGCAAGTTGCGGCATCAATCCCAGAAAGCCTCCGAATCCGAAACCGGTGAGGGCCAGCATCGCCAGAATCGGGCTCCATTCGATTCGCCCGCCCGTCAGCAGAAAACTCAATCCAGCGGAGAGCAACAAGAGTGCCAGGAGTGCGAATGTGCGCCCGGTCTTTTGCGCGAGAGCCGCCCAAACGGCGCGGCCGAAGAAATTGGATACTGCCAGCGCGGTCACGCAAACGCCCATGAAAACCCAAGCGCTCTGCCAGCGAACGATGCCTGATTGCGGCAGATAGTCCAGAAGTGCTGTTGCGCCCGCGAACGCACCGATAAAAAAAACGCTCCACTGGAGCCAGATTCGGAGCAGTGGCATCACGCTCCGGTCCCACGCTCGCTGCCGCGTAATGTGGGGCGGCGGGGCGTCTTCGCGCAGAGTGTCGAACACGCGCGGAGCCAGCCAGGCCCGCGTTCCGGGGAGCACCTCTCCCATGGCGGCGACTCCCGCCAGAAAGAGCAGCGCCATCGCGATGAGCACCAAATGGATACGGGCTGCGTCATCCGCGGGCTGCGTTTCGAGGAGCCAGCTAAGCAGTGGCCCCGCCAGGAGGGAGCCCGCCGTGAAGCAGGCAACCGTCAGCCCGAGGACAAATCCGCCGCTGGCGGGAAGCCAGTGCCGGTATGTGGAGATGGGAGCGACGTAGGCGAAGCCCGCGCCAAACCCGCCGAAGATGCCGATACCCACCGTCAGCGCGGAAACGCTCAACCCGGACCAAACCGCGAAGAGGCAACCAAAAACCAGCAGGAATCCGCCGAATCTGGCCAGCGCGCGCGGGCTTAGACGCCAGGAATAGCAGGACGCCAAAAAAAGTCCGACCGTAAACGATACCAAAGCGTACCGATACGGGGAGAGAAGCATTGCATCGTTCCAGCCTCGCGAGGCCTTCAGCGGTTCCAGAAACGCGCCCCACGCGAAAAGCGCTCCAAGCGAGGCATGGATGGTCAAGCTCCCGAATATCAGCGGTCCGCGGCCCGAAAGTGAAGAGCCGAGTGCAAAACCAATTGTGTCTGAACTTGTCATTACCGACGACCGGTCTCCCTAAATACTTAGCCTAGTACGTGTGGGACGAGGACTCAATCGTTTGTGAATAAAGTTAACGATCTAACCCGTTTGGGGTAGGCCTACTAGTACTTCTAAGTGGCTGAAACAGAATGAACTCGGATGCGACTGGCAAATTTATCGCCGCTTGTTGTATTCGATTCGTATCGATAACAACTGATAAATTTTCGCAGATTCTCTGTGTGTCTGTGTGGCAGATGTTCCAAAACGGTACGTGGCTGCGGGGTCGCCGATTTCCTGGCCAGCGGCCGCCATTCAGGGAAACTACGGGTGAGGGCGGCGCGGGAGGTTCCCGCCGACCGATACGGGTGCAAGGAGCGACGCACAAGATTCAACCGGAAGGAAGTGAATAGTATGATGTACGAATATGAATCGCTGGAATCGCGCGCGTCCTGCCTCGTGTTGCGATTCCAGGTAAGGCCGGCCGTACAATGACAGACCATTCCCCGTTCTCCCCCGAGCCTGGCGCGACACGCGCCCCCGAAGAGCCCGAAAAGCGTGCGGGGGTCATTCGCCGCTGGGTGGGAACGGCGTTTCGCGATCTTGGCCTATCCGTGGTGATCGCCTTCCTGATCATCGTGTTCCTCTACCAACCGGTAAAGGTGGAGGGCACAAGTATGATGCCGTCGATCGGAGACCAGCAGCGCATATTTGTTGACAAGTTCTTCTTCCAGATCGGCATCAGCGAGATTCACCGGGGCGATGTCGTCGTGTTCTGGTTTCCGAAGGACCAGCGCGTTTCCTACATCAAGCGCGTAATCGGCGTGCCCGGAGACACGATCGCCGTGAAGAGAGGAGAGGTCCGGCTGAACGGACGTTTCCTGCTTGAGCCGTACGTCCCAGCGGAGTTTCGCGATGAGGCCGAGATGCCCGAGATCCACCTGGGCAAAGACGAATTCTTCGTATTAGGGGACCATCGCAACTCTTCGAACGATAGCCGGACCTGGGGCCCCGTTTCGCGGGAATTTATCTACGGGAAGGCCGTGTTCACTTACTGGCCATTGGGAGAAATGAAGCTGGTCCGGTAGCAGCGGGCTGGCCCCATCAGTGCGTTCCGCCGTTCCCGCCGCCGGGTGACGGCGTGCGCCCGTGGCGATCTCCGCTATGGACGGAGCTGGGGGGCGTGAAGTCCGGGACCGGTTTCTCGCCGGCGCAACCCTTGGTCGCTTTGGGCTGGCCGTCAACGAGCGTCCAGCAGCCGGCGTCGGCGGCATCCGCCACATCGAGGCCATTCCAGCTTAGCTGCACCGGTGCCCAGATCCCCGGCACCGTGACGGCAAGCGACTGCACACCGCGACTCACCACCATGATTTCTCCGGAGTCTTTGAGGTACTCCGCGTGGACCCTGGCCGTTTCCTCCTCCTCGCGGTGAGGGATCACGATCCGCGCTTCCAGACGCTGGCTCTTGCCGTTCCGAAGCAGAATTACGCCGACATCGCGGCTCTCCCGTTGCGCTTCCATGAATTCGCCGTAGTGCCGGGCATCCTCGATCATCGTTCCGGCAATGGAAACGATGACATCTTCCTTCTTGAGAGGGCCCTTGTAATTCGCGGGCAGCCATTTCACGCGAAGCCCCGGGCCGTCGCCCGCCGGGTCATAGCCGAAGCCTCCCAGGCGCAGAAACGCGCCGGTTCCGGGGTCCACGCGCGTGCTGTCGAGCGCATCGTTGCGAAGCCGAAAATCAAAGCCCCGGATGTTTACCCAGAAAGCCTGAGAAAAATCCGGGGATCCCGTTTCATAGTCCACCTGAACCGGCAGCGATTCCGCACGGTGGGGCTTCAGCCAGGCAATGGAATCCTTCACTGTGAATTCGTTCGCGGCCAGCAGACTGAGGTTGAGCCCGGCGGATTGGAGGCGGCTGATACTTTGCTGCAGCGCCCCGAGGCGTTCCTCCTGATACACCCAAAGAATCGGGATCGAGGCCGCATTCCCCGCGAAGAGACGGTTGCTGTCAATAGCCCGGCTGGCATCGCCGCCGATGGCGAGACCTGCCGCCCAGCGGTCCGGGCAGCGGGACAGCGCGTAGAACACGGCCGGTGCTCCATCGCCGTGCCCAGCGAGAAAAACTCGCTGCCGGTCCACAGCCGCATGCGAGGCATAGTCGTCGAGGATTGCAGTAAGTGCGCGCACGCCGGCATCCGACGTAAACGAGAATGTGCCTCCGTTCCAGGGCAGGACGAGGTTCCAGCCCTGTTCCCGGGCCGGCCCTTCCCACTGCTGGAAGTAATTGCGCACCATTTCAACGGAAGCGGACTCGTTGCCATGCAGGAAGACGAGTACCGGCGCGGGTTCCTTTGAGGCAAGAGGTTCTGAGGAGAAATACGTGAGGTCGCGGCTGCCCTCTTTTACATGCCGTTCAATACCCGCGGCGATGCTGCTGGCGCAAACAACAGCCGCAATGGCAATCCAACCGGCGATGCTCCAGATTCTGCGCATTGCTGATTTCCGAGTGTGGGCGGGTAGCCTGTACGCTATTTCTCAATCCGCTTTCGAACGTCCTTCGAGAGCTTCTCCAGTCTTTCGAGTTTCTTTACTGATTTCAAGGAAAGCACAAAGGCTGTATCCTCTTCCAACTCCGCGATCAACTCGCCGCTAAGCCGGTGGATTTCCCTCAGATCTTCCAGACTACGTTGATGTTCATGCTTGAGGATGGCGTCGCGCTGGAGCTTTCCATTCGGGAGACGAGGCCCTTCGTCGTCCGGTTTCGGAAAGGGTTTTTCCTCGGGATATCGATCGATCTGCGCCAGGCCCGGCATCGGGTGAAGCGCGAATGGCACGGCGCTCGCGAGAAGCAAAGAGCCGAGCACGAAGAGGGGAGTGGCTCGCATGTTGGGGCTCCTTCACCGATTCGATTGCTATGATAGCCGATATGGATTCCCTCAAAGTGGGTCTGGTAGGCTTGGGCAACGTCGGTTGCGGAACGCTCCAGATTCTTATTGAAAATAAAGAACAACTCGCGCATAAACTCGGGATTCCGGTGGAAGTGGCAATGCTGTGCAGCCGCTCGGTGCACAGCCGAAAACTCCCGGCCGGGGCGGAATCCATTGCGAAGACCACGGACTGGCGGGATGTCGTCTCCAACCCGGAAGTGGATGTGGTCGCCGAACTCGTCGGGGGAACCGGGGCGGCGAGCGACGTGATCGAGGCGGCGCTTGCCAACGGAAAAGCCGTCGTGACCGCGAACAAGGAATTGATGGCCAAGCGCGGCGTGGAGCTCTGGCAAAAAGCCAGTGAGGCGGGGAGGCCCCTTGCCATGGAGGCCAGTGTCGCCGGCGGCATCCCCATTCACACTGTTCTGAGGGAAGGCATCGTCGGTGACCGGATCGAAGCGATGGCGGGCATCCTCAACGGCACCTGCAATTTCATCCTGACCGAAATGGAGAAAGCCGGGCGCGGGTTTGACGAAGTGCTCGCGGAAGCCCAGAAGTTGGGCTATGCGGAGGCGGACCCTTCCGCCGACGTGGACGGGTATGACGCCCGCTCAAAACTCGCCATCCTGGCCGCGCTCGCGTTTGGCTGCAGGGTGCCCGTCGAAGATATCTATGTCGAAGGCATCCGCCGCGTAAGCGACGTAGATTTCTCCTACGCCGCTCAGTTGCGGCACACCATTCGCTTGCTCTGCGTGGCGCGGCTGTCTAGCGAGGGGCTGGCACTCTCCGTGCGGCCCACGCTGTTGCCGAAATCCGCCATCCTGGCGAGCGTCAGCGGATCCTACAATGCCATCTGGGTGAAAGGTGCCTACGGTTCCGACAGCTTCTACTATGGCCGGGGAGCGGGACCGCTGCCGACGGGCGTCGCGGTGGTGAGCGACATCATTCATGCGGGCCGTGAACTGCTGAGTTGCCGGCAGAATCGCGTTTCCCCGTACAGCTTCCGCCAACTCTCCGCGTATCGCCCCGCTCCGCCGGAGTCCTTCAAGCAGCCCTACTATTTGCGTTTCCGGGTGGAGAACCGCTTTGGGATTATCGCCGATCTGGCGACAATCCTCCGGGATCATGGCATCGGAATCGACGCCGTGGGTCAGTTGCCCATCAGCAACTGGCGGGACCTCCCCTTCGTGATCACCGTCGAGGCGGCCACGCATGGGCAGGTTCAAGGCGCCGTGGAAACCATGTCGCGCCTCGAGTATCTGATTGAGCCGCCGCTCGTGATGCCAATGCTCGCCGAGTTCTAGTTCGCGGGATTCTAACTCGCAGTTGTCCCGCTCACGAAATTTCCGGCGGGCGCTATTTGCTGTTGATCTTTTCGGTGATCACCAGTGGCCGGTCCAGCCGGAAATTGATGCGAGTCTCCGACGGAATCTCCGCGGGCTTTCCCTTAGTGACGAGCACCGTTCCCGCTCCCGCCGCGCCACCCGTCGCGGCGCCAATCGCCGCGCCCTTGCCGCCTCCGAAAATGGCTCCGAGCGCCGCCCCGATACCCGTGGCGATTCCCACTTTTGTCGCATCGGACTTGGTCGTCTTTTCCGCTTCCACCACGAAGTGCTGGGTGCCAATTTCCACCGTCTGTCCATCGGACGTGTTGATCTTCGTGAGGACGATCGCAATTTGAGCGATCCCCTTCACCCGGCCGGATTCCGTGACCTCGGCAACCTTGCCTTCGACGCGCGAACCGCGTTCGGCAATCACCATATCGTCCACCACCATGGGCTGGTCAAGCGTGCCCGAGAACGTATCGCCGACGCTATTCGACTTTGACGAAAGCGCTTGAATCGTGCGGATCGTGAGAATCGTGCCTGCGGGAATCGTCACCGTCCGAGGTGGCGCGACATGGGAGTTTGCGGGATGCACCGGAGTGGAGTCCGGCCGCATCAACTCATAGCGCTCCGTGCGGGAGGTTTCAGGTGCCGCGGGTGCCGGCGCGGGGTGTGCTTCCGGCATCGCGGAAGGCGGGTCCACGCGTGCCACTTCCCGGTGTTCCGCGGGCGGTGTAGCGGGTGTCGTGTGGGCGGAACCGGGCGCGGCGGTGGGAGAAGGCTTCGAAGCGGCGGGCCGGGATGCCGTGGTCTTCGCCGTGCTCCCGGATTGGGTAGTGACGGTGGGTTTGGGTGCGGTGGCGGAGTGCTGAGCGGCAGATCGCTGGTCCGATGCGGTCTTTGCGGTATCGGCCGTCCCCGCCGCGGGTTGCGGAGCCGCGGTTGCCGTGCCGGAGACCGGCGGGACGGATGCGGAGGTCGCATCTGCCTCGGCGGTGGCTGGCGGAACGGGCGAGGCGACTGCTGGGGCTGGTTCCGCGGGAGGCGTTCCACGGTCATTGATCAGGTTCAGTCCGAGCAAGACAGCCACCAGAACTAAGGCCGCAAGAATCCCTATTTGTACTAGTTTCATCATTGGAAGCAACCCACCGTCCCTTTGACGCTTTCCTCCAGTTTGCGGTTTCTGGAAAGGCGGCTACGGACGAACCCATCCGTTCCAGCGAGACTTTCGCCTGCCCGTTGGGGCGTTCGCGGCATTCGGGCTAAACTAACAATAAGATACCCGAATGCGTCTGTTTCCTCAGAATTTCGCGATTGGCCCGGTGCGGATTGCGCCCGCCACCGTGCTTGCGCCGATGGCCGGGGTGACAGACACCGTGTTCCGCCAGTTTATTCGGGCGCAAGGCGGCTGCGGTCTCTTGATGACCGAGTTCACGAGTTCCCATGGCGTGGTGGCATCCATTGACCGGGAGAAACTCTCAAAGACCGTCCGCGAATATCTCAGCTTCGAAGAATCGGAGCGGCCTATTACGGCGCAGCTCTTCGGTGCCGACCCCGACGTGCTCTCCGAGGCTGCCCGCTATTGCGAAGGTCTGGGCTTCGATATCGTCGATCTCAATTTCGGTTGTCCCGTAAAGAAGGTCGTGAAATGCAATGGTGGCAGCGGCCTGCTGCGGGATTTGCCCCTCATCGGGCGGATCCTCTCCCAGGTGCGAGCGGCGATCCGGATTCCATTGACACTCAAGTGCCGCGCTGGCTGGAACGACGAGGAACTGGTGTATCTCGACGTAGCCCGCGTGGCCGAGGAGAGCGGATTGAACGCGATCGCTCTGCATCCGCGCACGCGTGAACAGGGCTACAGTGGCCTCTCCGATTGGAGCCGTATCGCCATGCTCAAACAGGCCGTGAGGATTCCGGTGATCGGGAACGGGGACATCAATACCCCCGAAGACGCGGTTCGGATGGTGAGCGAGACAGGCTGCGATGCCGTGATGGTGGGTCGCGCCGCATCCTCGAATCCCTGGATCTTCCGTCAGATTCAGGAAAACCTGGAGCGCGGCTCGTATGTGCAGCCCACGGAGGAAGACCGCTACCGGATCATGCGCCGCTACTACAGCATGTTGATCGAGCGCGGAGACCACGATTGCGTCGGTAAAATGAAGCAGTTCGCCACGTATTTTACGCACGGCGTTCGCGGAGGCGCGGCCCTTCGTCGCTCCGTCTATCACTGCCAGCGCGCGGACGAAATTGTCTCTCAGGTGGATCGCTTCTTTGAGGAGCAGTTGGCCGTTCCCGTATAGGCGCGCCCGCACGCAAAGCATCAAACTTCATGAAACAGGTTACGCTTGTCACGGATGGTTCCTGCCTGGGAAATCCCGGGCCGGGAGGTTGGGCCTACATACTCCGCTTCGGCGGCCACGTTAAAGAGGCGGCCGGAGGCGATGCTCACACGACCAATAACCGAATGGAGCTTAGCGCCGCCGTCGAGGGGCTCCGCGCGCTGAAGGAGACCTGTTCGGTGGAACTCACGACGGATTCCGAATACGTCAAGAACGGAATCACGAAATGGATTGAGGGCTGGAAACGCCGGAACTGGCGCAAGTCCGACGGCGCCGCGGTGCTGAACGTGGATCTATGGCAGGCTCTCGAAGCGGAGGTCGCGCGCCACCGGATCGTATGGAAATGGACCAAGGGTCACGCGGATCACGAGGACAACAACCGCTGCGACGAATTGGCCCGGGAGGCGGCCGAGAAGGCGCGTCGCGCGCCGGGGCGGCAATGATGCGGCTCGGCTTGTTCGGTGGCACTTTTGACCCCATCCATGATGCGCACCTCGCGGTGGCCAGAGAGGCCGCGGATGCGTTCTCATTGGACCAGGTGTGGTTCATCCCGAACGCGATTCCTCCGCATAAGGCGACCGGAGCGCATGCCTCCTGGGCGGACCGCTTCGCCATGGCGGAGCTAGCTTGTGCGGCCGATCCCCGCTTCCGTGCCTCCCGTCTCGAAGAGGCGAACCGAAAAAGCTACACGATTCACACCCTCGAAACCGTGCGCGCCCGGCTTGCGGAGGATGACAGGATCTACTTCCTGATCGGTGCGGATGCCTTCGCCGATATCGACGTCTGGTACCGGAAAGAGGATGTATTCGCCATGACGGAGTTCATCGTCGTGAGCCGCCCAGGCCATGTCTACGGAGTGCCTGCCGGCGCGCGCGTACACCGCCTGGAATCGGTTCAGATGGATGTCTCCAGTTCCGAAATTCGCCGGCGATTGGAGGCGGGCGAACTCGACCTGCCGGTCCCGGCCGCGGTGCTCGGCTACATCGAACGGAACGCGATCTATCGCCCCGGTGCAACGCGAGGCGCGGGCGCTTGAATTTTTTAGCGCGGCTTCGTGCCGAGCAATAGTCTGCGGACGAGCGGGCCCAGCCGGTCACGGTAAGACCATAGCGCCCCCGCGCTCACGATGGCTAGGGCCATCGTCTCAAAGGGCAGCCAGCGATAGAGCCGATATCCCGCCCAAAGAATCGCCAGCGGAATCACGATCGTAATCAGCAGAACGAAGGTAATGTGGCCCGCAAGTTCGAGCACATCGGCCAGACGCGCTTGCGGCGCCGGGATCGGTGCGAAATCGGCGGGTTCGTGAAACGGATCCGGAAAAAGCACCTCGTCCGGATCCACGGAATCGAGCGCGGCGTGTTCTTCGCGATCGTTTTCGGTGGCTTCGTCGCGTGCACACGCATGCGGATTGCTTGGCCGGCGAACGATCTCCATGCCGGATTGAGTCCGCTCTTTGCGTTCGGAGGAATCCGTCATGGGATGCGGGCGGCGGCGAGACGGCCCGCGGCGTCCGCTTCTTCGCGGGTTAGGCCGAGAAAGCCGGTGACGTATTCGCCCTTGGTGAAAACGAACGCCGGTTCCTGGTTCAATTCACCGAAGTAGCCGCCAAAGCTGGCGACGAATTTCGGGTTCGTCATGGCGTCTTTCAAGTCGCTCAGATAGACCGCGGCCAGCGCGACGCTGGGCGCCTTGATCAGAAACTGCCGGTAACGCCTGCCGTTTTTCTGATACTCGGCCACGTTGCCGCCCGGCAGCGCGGCGATTCCCAGAAGGCGATCTTCCACCAGTTGCACTTTCGTTTGCGCTTCCATCGGGAGATAGCGAGAGACATCCACCGTGGCTGGTTTGGGTGTGCTCCCGGCTCCATCCGGTGCGGGAGCCGTTTCTTTCGCCGCGGGGCCGCAACTCGCGGCGAGGAGAAGCAGCACGAAGCAGGCGCACGCCAGGGAGATGGGGAACTGCCGCCGATTGTGATGTCGCATCGCACCCTCAGGATATCGCAGGGCGCGGATGGCTCAAATCTCGCCCCGTGCTTTGGCTTCGCGGTAAGCGTCGCGCAGGGAGCGGATCTGGTCCGCGTGCGTTTCAGCGTGATTGGTATAGAGTTTCAGCACATCGTAAAGGCTCATCGCGCCGCGCTTGGGGTGTTCGCTCATGCGCTGATAAGTCTCCTCCGGGAGCGAAACCAGAAGGTCGTAGTTTTCCTTTCGGACCATGCGGAACGTCACCAGACAATCGGAAGGTTTGCGATGGGCATAGTCGAGCCGCTCAGCCCAGGCATTCTGATCCCAAAGCTGCATGGGAGGGTTGTCTTCCGCGATCATCCTCCGAATCCGCCCCGCGGCCAGCATCTCGCTATCCACGAGGTGCGCCATAATCTGGCGGATGCTCCATTTTCCAGGCGCGGGCGTGTAATCGAACTCGCGCCCGGCGGCGCCGGTAAGGAGCGTGGCGAGCAGTTCGGGGCCGCGCTTGAAACGTTGCAGCAGTTCTGGAAGATCGTTCATAGTCTCTGGGTTTCCTCGGAGCGGTCGCGGTTACGCGTGGTTCGTCAAATGTAGTCCGCGCAGCTCATGTAATATCCGCACTGCGGGCAATAGAGCTTACACTTGCGTGCCAGCAGTTTTTGGCTGCACACCGGGCAATGTAGCATCGGCTCCGCATCTTCGCCCCGGCGGTGCTCGCCGGCCGGCACGGGTGGCTCCGCTCTGTCAGAGGTCGCGGAGTTTGGCGTCGAATGGGCGCGAGTTTCCGGACGGGCTCGAGCGTGCATGGCGAGGGGCTCTTTTCAGCATAGCGGAGTGCGGGGGTGCCGGGATTTTTCGCCCGCCGCGTCCCGTTCGGCCACGGCGTCGTATCATGGGGAGGGAGCCGACTGGCTCAAGGATCATCGCCTTTTTTCAAGGATGACGGCAGCCACTGAATGACCAGACCACAGGCCATTCCAAGCCTCGAAGAGGAACGCATTGACGAACGCGCGCCTCTTTTCAACGTCGTGTTGCTCGACGACAACGAACACACTTATGACTATGTGATCGAAATGCTCCAGAGGCTCTTTCTGATAAGCGCGCAGCAGGCATTCCGCCACGCGGAAGAGGTGGATGCGACGGGGCGGACGATCGTGCTGACGTGCGAGTTGCCAGCCGCCGAGTTCGGTCGTGACCAGATCCAAAGCTATGGGCCGGATTGGCGGATGCCGGAATCGAAGGGCTCCATGTCCGCCATCGTGGAGCCCGCCGGCATCCCGGGCCTGGCGTCCGGGCTGCAATAGATTGCCGTGCCTACGGCTTCGCCAGCCACGTCTGATGGCGGCCTGGTTCCGTTTCCCGGTAATAGACACGAAGTCCCTGATTGCGGAACAGGTCGATCAGCGGAGCGGGGCGGAAGGTGCTGTCGATCCGCAGCGCTTCCTCGCTCGTCATTTGGGCGAGAATCGCTTGCGTCCTCCCGAGTGGGTGGTCTCCGCTCGCGAGAAGCGCCTCCGCGTCGATCACGGAATGGAGACGATTCGATTCGATCCAGGGTGGTGCGACAGCGCTTGTATCCGCGTTCCCGGTCGGGCTGGCGTCTGTCCCTTTGTGCGTGCAACCGCAGGGCGCATCGGCGCTATTGCCGGCTGACTCTCCAGTCTGTCCGGTCGCTTCCCGTAGCCGCAGCACCAGTTCGCGCGTGCCGATGCCGCCGATACGGGCCGCTTGGTCGAGCGTTGCGACCTTTGCCACCGTCCTGCGCAGAATGGGGTTCTTGAGCTTGCGGAACGCGGGCACCCATTCGATGAGCGTGTCCTCAATACCGGGGAAGGCCTCCAGCAACTCTCCTACTTTGGTTTGTGGTGTGATGTCGAGGTTCATCAGGTGTCTCCGGTTGGATCGTTGGAAGGCTAACCGTGCGAGGGGTAGCCGTTCGATTCGTGCGGATGAGACTGCGCGGCTGACGCGGCGGCCGTGGGCGGCGGTGCGTATTCGAGCAGACGCCGTTCGCCTTCAAGGGCGCGAATCTGGCTGACGTCCTGCGTCACCTCGAGCGTGCCCAAGTAGTTCTGATCCTTGTCCCGGACGGCAAAATACCGCACGTGCACAAAGCGGCCGTGGAAGTTGATCCAGAACTCGGCCACGCTCTGTCGGTGAGCCCGAAAATCATCGACAATCCGGTCGACGATATGGACGCTCTTGGGCGGGTGGCAGTGCTGCACCTTGCGCCCGAGAATCGCCCGGCTTCGCGCGAACACGCGGTCCGGCCCTTCGGAGAAGAACGCGACGCGATTGTCGGCGTCAACGAAGGTCAGATCCACGGGCAGCGTGGAGAAAATATTGATCAACTGCTCAAGCGAAAGTGTGCCGGTGGGGAGCGCAATGCCTTCGGCGGCGGGGAGTTCAACGCCTGGTTTCAGGAACGGGGCTGCCGGGCGATAGCCTTCGAGCGGTGCAACCAGGCACCAGCCGTAGCGAGGGGAAGCATTCCAGATCTCCGCCCAGTCTTCATCCGTGAATGTCGACAGGCACATAGGGAAGAGAATGTTCTCTTCCTTGTAAATCATCTCGGAAACTGCGTTGACCACGCTTTCCCCCAGCGTGGAAGCAACCACCTTCCAATCCAGTGCCGTGGCGTCGGTAACGCTCAACGCCCCGCCCATCTCCTTGAGGAGAGCGCGTACTTCGTCGTCCTTGCCCCACATCACCTTCGAAGGGCCGGTGATGCCATGAACTTCGAGGCGGCTGAATACGGCATGTTCCTTGCGCTGGTAATGCTTGTCAATATCCATCAGGTCGTTGAAGCACTGCCGCCAGGGGAGCAGCGCGCTCGATGCGTCGGCGTCGTCCGGCAGCGCCATCACGGCGGAAAACACTGCCCGCATCCGAAGCAGCACGGCATTGATCGCCTGATTCTCCCGCCGGAACGTATCCACCGGATGGCCGGGGGGGAGCGCGGGAGCGGGCACTTGCACCAGCACTTCTCGAGTGACCTCCGAATGCAGGTCGCACATGCTTTGGACTTCTTCCACCGGCATGCCGTCCGCGATCAACTCCTGTTCCATGGCGAAGATCTCGGAGTAGTCTGTTTCTCCAACCAGGCATTTCATTTGCTCGCGAACGGCTTCGGGCGCTTCGCCCGCGTGCAAATGACGAATGATATGTTTCAGCGTCTCGATACGGTGGGCACGGTTGTTGATGATCTCGCTCAAGGGGAATCTCCTTCGCACGGCCTTGCCGACCGATGCTTCCATCATCGCCGGATTCCGGGGCCGCGTTCTGTGCCAAAAGTCACACGTGTCCGATTTAGGGGACTTCCGCCGAGTGCTACGGACGGGCGCGGGCGGCTCTCTGTTGCAACTCCCGAGGTGCCGGTGAAAGAATGAGTGCGGTTCCTCTGAAGTTCCGATAGTCTGGAGACCGCCGATGAAACGAAGCTCATTTTTCATTGCATTGTTTGCCTTGGCAGCGCTGGCGCTCGCCAACGGCGCAAACGCCCAGCCGGGGCCGCGCCCGGCTCAGAAGAAGCGTGTGATGGCGGTGGGAATGACGGAGGGTTTCTACCACGATTCCACCACCGAGGCGCTCGCCACCATCAAACAACTCGGCGATGAGTCCGGCCTCTGGGAAACCTACATCTACACGGATGTGAGGGCCATCACCAAAGAAAAACAGACCGCGAACCGAAAGAACCTGGATCAGTTCGATGCCATCTTCTTCATGACTACGGGTGAACTTCCCTTTACAGCGGAACAGAAGGCCGCATTCCTCAGCTTCATCAAGGATGACGGCAAGGGTTTCGTGGGCGCGCACTGCGCCACCGATACGTTTTACAAATGGCCTGAATACGGCGAGATGCTGGGCGGCTATTTTGATCATCACCCCTGGGGCACCTTTGACGCCCCCGTGGTGGTGGAAGATCCTACGCACCCGCTCGTGAAGCACCTCCCCAAGGCGATGACGCTGCACGACGAGATCTACCAGTTTAAGGATTGGGACCGGACCAAGCTCCGCGTGCTGATGGCACTGGACGCGTCGAAGCTCGACCTGACAAAGAAGAACGTCAACCGGGCGGATCGCGATTTCGGTGTCACCTGGGTGAAGAAGTATGGCAACGGACGCGTCTTCTATTCCACCCTGGGCCACACCATCGAAAGCTGGCGGGATCCCCGGCTGCGGAAGATGTGGCTGGAGGGGATGCGCTGGGCGCTGAAGTTGGGTCCGGACGTGCCCGTCACGCCCATCCCGAAACCCTAGCGTGCATAGACGCTGATTCGCACATGCGGAATTGCCGGGAGGTGATCCCGGCATTTTCCATCCTGGGGCTACTCCGTCGCCGAATCCCGCTTCTTTGAGTGGCGCTGCAGGAGGCGCTGGGTGAGGCTTCCGTGTTCCGGGGAAAACTGCTCGAGAGCACCGCGGATGTAAGGGCGGAATTCCTCGATCCAATAGTGCAGGAACCCGGCGCGGTGAATCTCCCGCAGAGTTTGCTCGTAGTGGTTCAGAATCGGCATCGCGAACACGTGCCCGGTTGTTCCGGCGGCAAGGCGCGCGGAACGGCCAAGCCAGCGCAGATTCTCCGGAATCTGGCTGATGGCGGAGAAGGCGATGAGCGAGGATATCTGAAAGACAGATCGGTTCTGGACGCGAGCCTCGTCCGTAATGTCCCGCCAGCGCGCCTGCACGAGTTCAACGGAAGGGCGCTTGTCGTCGGGAATACGCGAGAATTCCGCGCGAACCTGTCGCAACTCCTCGCGTAAGTCCGCAATATTCAACGGAGGCGTGTTGAAGCTCTCCGCCAGGCGGCCGGACCCTTGCTCCAGGCGTGTCAGCAGGGTATCGACATCGTCGATCCCCTCGGTCTTCTCGATCAATCCATCGGCTGCAAGCGCCGCCGCGATCTCGCGAAGAAGCGCCCTGCCCGCACCTGTCACATCGGCAATGGCGGCGAACACCCACACCGGGGAGGCCCGAAATGTCAGCAAGCCGATCGCCTCGATCCCGTTGCCCGCCGTACGGCGCAGCAGAAAATCTTCGCCGAGGCGGCCCTGCACCGGAAAGACTCCCTTTACCTGGCCGACATCCTCAATGAGAAAACGTAGCGTGAGGTCCACCATCGAGCGGTAAACCTGGGTGCGTCGGATATGCGCCGGAAGGGTGGTTTCGCCCACTTCGTGAACGATCCCCGCGCCCAATGCCGTTGCCGAGCGGACGACCCGCTCCGGCAGCGAAACCACATACTCCGCCAGCTCCGAACGCGACATTTTCCAGGGAACCGGCAGCGGAACGGGAAGCGTCGATTCGAGCTTCTTCTCGATTGTTTCGCGCAATTTCATGCAATTCCAGAAATGCTGAACCTCTTCAAGTCTATCAGTGGGATAGCGGCGAGGCACTGCGATATCCTCTATGGCATGCGCTGGCCCACCCTGCTCGCCGCCGGTCTCTGCCTCGTGATTTCCGCCTATGGCTGGCTGGAACCCCTGCCGATGGATCGGGGCTCCTCCGGTCTGCTGCAGCAATTGCGAAAGCTGCAAACCCGCGCCCGCGTCCTCTATATCGTGGCCCATCCGGACGACGAAGACGGCGCTACGATTGCCAAGCTCTCTCGCGGCATGGGAGCGGAGGTGGTGCTGCTTTCGCTTACGCGCGGGGAATCTGGCGCCAACCTGGTGACTGGTGACGCTTTTGACCGCCTGGGTTTGTTGCGCACCGTGGAACTGCGGAAGGGAGCGCAATGGTACGGCGCACGGCTGCGCTTCACCCGTGCCGTCGATTACGGATACTCGAAAACGATCGAGGAGTGCTGGAGCCAGTGGGACCAGAACGAGATCGTGCGCGACGTGGTGCGGGTGATTCGCGAGGAGCAGCCGCATGTGGTGATCGCACGCTGGCAAGGCACCGCCCGCGACGGCCACGGCAACCACACCGCGGCCGGTATTGTCTCGCCCATCGCATACCGCGCGGCGGCGGATCCGCAACAGTATCCGGAGCAGATCAAGGCCGGCCTCAGCGCGTGGCGCGCCTGGAAGCACTACTCCGATAACCGCGCGGAGCGCGACCCGTGGACCCATCAATCCCGGACCGGCATCTACGATCCCATCCTTGGCATGAGCTACGCGCAGGCAGGCCGCGAAGGGCTGCGCCAGCAGCGATCGCAGAGCGCCGGTGCTGCCATCCTGGGGCCGGGCGAGGTTAGCACTTACTATCTGCGGACCGATCCGCCGGCCACGGAAGGCGAGAAGGAAGAGAGCTTCTTCGCGAACATGGATGTGTCGCTCGGGAGTTATCCCGCGCTCGAAGCGCCACTGGCCGAAGCCATGCGTGCGTTTGATGCGCAGCATCCGGAGAAAGTGGCGCCCTTGCTGGCCAGCGCTCTCGGGATTGTGCGGCGCTTGCGCCGGGAAAGCGATGCCCGCGATCTTCAGGTGAAGGAAGCGCAGATCGGAGAAGCACTGCGCCTCGCCCTGGGCGTCGAAGCGGAAGCGCTTGTGCAACCGGCGAACGCCCCGTCCGGGCCGATGGCCGCGTTCCTGCCGTCTTCCACTTTTCAGGTGGCGGTTCCCGGGCAGAGCTTCGAGGTGCGGGTGAACTATACGCCCCGCCTGTCAAACGAAGCGCGTCTTCGAGACATTACGCTCGACGCCCCCGCCGGCTGGACGGTGGACGCTCTGGGGGAAGGGAAGTTCCGTGTCACCGTGCCCGCCTCCGCTGCTTCGAATGCTGCCTTCTGGAGCCGCGATTCCGTGCGGCAGACCCTTTACCATTATGCGAGTGACGCCGTGTTCGGGCAGCCGCTCCCCGAGGCTCCGTTGCACGCGCGCGTGAGCTACGAATTCCGGGGCGCGCTGGCGTCTGTGCGAACTCCCGTGCTTGTGAGCTACATGGATGAACGGGGCTTGCAGCACCGAAGGGCGATTGCGACGGGCCCGGCGCTCTCGCTGGAAACCGAAACCGAGGCCGGAATCTTCCCGATCGGCAAGGCGGCGTACAGCCTCGATGTGCGCTTGCGCCATATCGGCAGTGAACCGATGTCGGGAACCGTGCGTCTCAAGCTTCCCGCGGGCTGGCGGAGTGATCCGGACTCCGCGCCTTTTCAGTTCGGGAAAGAGGGAGAAGCGGCCAGCGCCGCCTTTCGCGTCATTCCACCCGACGGGCTGAAGGCCGGCCGCATCACCGTCCTGGCAATCGCGCAGGCGGATGGCCGCGAGTACCGAAGCTCCTTCCGCGCCGTCACCCAACCGGGTTTCGAAGTGATTTATGAGGAACGGCCCGCCACGCACGAGATTGCCCTTGTGGATGCGAAGATCGCGCCTGGCCAGCGCATCGGCTATGTCATGGGCGCGGGAGATTCGGTCCCCGCGGGATTGGAGCAACTGGGCGCAAGCGTCGAGCTGCTGGATGCCTCCGCCCTGGCCGCCGGCGATCTCTCCCGCTACGATTCGATCTGGCTTGGCATCCGCGCCTATGCCGTTCGCCCGGATCTCCTCGTCTACAACGCGCGGCTGCTCGACTATGCGAAGAACGGCGGCGTGCTGGTGGTGCAATACAATACACCCGAGTTCGACCACAACTACGGCCCCTATCCTTACCAGATGACGCGGAGGCCGGAAGAGGTGAGCGAAGAGGATTCGCCCGTTACGATCCTCGCGCCGGAAGCTCCGGTTTTTCGCTGGCCGAACCGCATCACGACCGACGATTTCACGGGCTGGGTGGAGCAGCGCGGCTCGAAGCACCTTGTATCCTGGGCCCCCGAGTATCAGCCGCTGGTGGAAATGCACGATCGCGGACAGGCCCCGCAGCGGGGCATCTGGTTGCAAGCGAAATACGGCAAGGGGCTGTACGTCTATTGTTCTCTTTCCTGGTACCGCCAATTGCCCTTTGCCGTGCCGGGGGCGGCCCGCATCGTTGCCAATCTCGCTTCGCTGGGGGCGAAGAATGCGCCCTGGAGATGAATCCCGCGGTACGCCTCGCGAACTTAGTTGTAGCGCCGCCGGTTGCGGCGCTCCTCTTGAATTTAGTTGTAGCGCTGCCGGTTGCGCTTGCGGCGGAATTCGGTGGGGTCGATGTCCGGTGCTTCGTCTTCCACGAAATCCGTGCCGCGCTTTTCCTCGCCGCGGAAGCCCAGTTCCTCGTCCCGGCTGATGCGCCGCAAGGCGTGGAGCCCTTCCAGAATGAACTCGCCCGCGGAAGCACGCAGGGAATCAGGTTCACTTTCCTCCAACCCAAGATGCCGCGTCTTCTCCAGCAGCCCGTCCACCTTGGCAAGCTGCGCCAGTAGAGAGGCGGACGTCATCGGCTCCTCCACCTTCACGCTGCCTCCGTCGTCAAACCACTTCACGGTCGGGCCGAGAGTGGCGTTGCCCATGTACTTCTTGTAAACGCGCCCGATGGCATTGCGAATGATCTCGCGTGCCACCGCGTCGCCGCCCTTTAGTTCGCCTTCATACTCGAGCTCCACCTTGCCGGTAATGGCGGGCAATGCGGCATAGACGTCGCTCACGCGCGGCGTCACGATGTCGTCACCGCTTTCAATCGCGCGCCTCTCCGCGTTCGAGATCACGTTCTCGAGCGTCGTAATGGCCAGGCGCTGGCTCACCCCGGAGCGCTTGTCCACGCGCCGGTCTTCGCGGGCCACGAAGGCGATCTGCTCCACCACTTCGACGAGATAACCGGGCAGCAGCAGCTCGCCGCAACCTTCGCGTTGCCGCCATGCCTCCTGCATCGTGATCGCTACGCCCTGTTCCACATTCAGCGGATAGTGCGTGCGGATCTCGCTGCCGATGCGGTCCTTGAGCGGCGTGATGATCTTTCCCCGGGCCGTGTAATCTTCCGGGTTTGCGGTGAACACGAGCAGCACGTCGAGCGGCAGCCGCACGGGGTAGCCCTTAATCTGGACGTCGCCCTCCTGCATGATGTTGAACAAACTCACCTGGATGCGCCCGGCCAGATCCGGAAGTTCGTTTAACGCGAACACCGCGCGGTTCGCCCGAGGCACCAGGCCGTAGTGGATGGTGAGTTCGTCGGAGATGTCGGCGCCTTGCCGGGCGGCCTTGATCGGATCAATATCCCCGATCATGTCCGCGACGGTGACGTCCGGCGTGGCCAGCTTTTCGACGTAGCGATGCTCCGGCGTCAGCCAGGCAATGGGCGTCTCTTCGCCCTGCTCCTCGATTACCGTGCGGCCGTAGCGGCTGATCGGCTGGTAGGGGTTGTCGCGGACTTCGCTCCCAGCGATATAGGGAATGGCGGGGTCGAGCAGCGTCGTGAGCATGCGGATGAGCTTTGTCTTCGCCTGTCCGCGCAAACCCAGCAGAATGAAGTTGTGGCGGGATAGAAGCGCGTTCACGATCTGAGGAATCACCGAATCGTCGTATCCGTGAACTCCCTCGAAGAGCCGCTCGCCCGACCGGAGTTTTAGGATGAGGTTCTCGCGGATCTCGTCCTTGATGCTTCTCGTCCGGAGGCGCTGCTCCGTGAACCGGCGGTCGCGCCGCAATGCTCCGAGCGTATGCGGTAAATCCCAGGTATTCATTGCCCAGCCACTCTCCCCTATTTCGATGGTCCTACACGATGGACCCGTTCGGGGGAGCGCCGGTTTCGTTCGCGCCGGGATCGCCCGCCGTGTCTGCCTCGTTCCCCCGGCAACCATTGGAGTTGCCATCCGTGTTTGCTACCATTGCGAAAAACGCGAAGCGGGGCTCTAAGGATCATGGCGGATTTTGAACGGCTCTGGCCCAGACTGCAACAGCTTGGGCTGAACGCCTATGAGGCGCGGACGTATCTGGTGCTGCTCGGGCATCCGCGCTTCAAGGCGATGGAGGCGGCGGCGCGTGCCAGCGTGCCACGCCAGAAAATTTACGAAGTGCTCGATAGCCTTCTCGAAAAGGGCTTCGCGGAGGTCCTGCAGGAGAAGACCAAATCGTTCTCAGCCGTGGAGCCGGCGATCGCGATCCCCGCCTATCTGGCGCGAAAAGAGAGAGACTTCGCGGAGCAACTGCGTGAGTCGCGCAAGCGGGCCTCGCTCGTCGTTCAGGATCTGGAGGCGCTATGCGAGAACGGCATTGCGGAACGAGGCAATCTCGACTATGTGCGGCTATTCAATGAGACCGCCCAGACGGCGATGCACTTCCGCGCCATGCTCGAAAGGGCGCGGCACGAGTACGTGGAGTTCGCCCGCCCGCCGTACGCGGTGGATCCGCTCGACGAGCAACTCGTCAAGCAGGCCTGCGCGCGCGGCGTCCGCATTCGGCTGCTGGTGGAAGAGCACCACGAGATCAGCGAGAACTACCGGGAGCGCTTGCGTGAGTACGCCGAAGCCGGCGTGGAGATCCGGGAGATCGCCCAGCTCCCGATGAAGCTGGCGCTGTTTGACCGCCAGCATGGCATTCTCGCCCTGCTCGACCCCCTCACCACCAGGCAAAGCTGGACCTCCGTCTGGTTTGACCACAAAGGATTCGGTTCCGCCATGGCCGAGCTTTTCGATTCCCGCTGGCAGGCCGCCGCCGTCTAGAGCGCGGTGAGCGGAGGCTGGCTCGGGGGGCGGATTTTGCGAAACGAAGCCACTTGCTGGTTCGGTGCCCTCGTCCGCAGAATCACCGGCATTGGGAATCTCCGGCATGGGGAATCTCCGGCATTAGTAGGCGTTGAGGTGCCGAGGGCGGTGCGGAGGCGTCGCGCCGGCCAAACGGGGCCGTCGCGACATGGCCCCGCCGACGGCGGGCGGTTCTCTGTTTTTGGCCGGGGGCGGGGGGCCGAGAGCAGGGGCGGGATGCCGTGGGGAGTGCGTGCTTGCGCTAGGGGCCGGGAGTGGCCGGGTTGTCCGGGTTGTGCAAAAAATACGGTGTTTTTCGGTTTGGTGTTCGTTTCACTAAGTTGCCTGAATGCAGCTAGTTATGTGCTTTTGTGGCCCGCTGACATTGTCCGGATTGTCCGGATGGATCCGGACAATCGGGCGGAGCGGGAGGAGGCGGCATCTCCGCCGGAAGCGCGCCCGATCCGTTCGTTTTTGGCCCGGAAGGCGGAGCGAACCGGATGCGGATTTCGGGCGGGGATTGGCCCGGAAGGGCGGGCGGAGTTCCGCTTGGGCCGTATTCACGGACGGGCGGAACTCCGTGTCCGCGACGTCATGGCTCCTGGCTAAGCTTACGCATGAGCGTCTGGGCTTCGACCCACTTCTCTACGCTGCGCCGCATTTCTCCGGGATCGGCCTTGTGGAGATCCTTGCCCTTGCGGAGCACCTCGCGCTCGGCGCGCTGTTCGATCTCGCCAGGGCGGACGTAGACTGTATTGGCCTCGATGACATCGAGGATCCGGGGCGGCTCACCGAGCGCGCCCGGGGTTTTTCGCATGATGCCGAGCACCCGCCGCTCTTCCGCGCGGCTGGCCGCATCACGTATTGCCTTCTTGAAGTTCTCAGACATGCCCGAGTATAGCGGCGGGGAGTGGGGAAGACGGCTTGTTTGCGCGAGCGCGGGCGGTGCGGCGGGCCGGGGAGGGCGCGCGAAGATGTTGCGCGGCAAGGAGATAGGCGCGGGTGACGGTGGCGGGCGAAATTATTTGCAATGTTCGTGACCGGGTGATGGTGCGTCCGGGATCTTCGCATGCCGGATCGGGGGGGGGAGTGCGCCGTGAGCGCCATGATAAAGGAATATGCCCCGCACCGGGCGGGGCATCCCTAAAGGTTGCAGCTTGCGCGGCAGAGCCCTTCGGCGGGATTACCTTACTTTGAAAAGGGAATCCCTGACCTTGATACACTATCTGGACCTTAACATTTGGAAGCCTTCATGTCAATCGAAACGAACGGTCTGGTCTTGGGAATTGACCTCGGCGCGAGCTCGCTTGGTGTCGCGCTGATCGATCCGGTGAACGCGCGGATCGTGCATACGGGTGTGCGCATTTTTGAGGCGGGGGTGAACAGCCTCGATACGGCCAAGGAGACACCGAAGAATGCGGATCGTCGCGCCGCACGGCAAGTGCGACGCCAGACAGAGCGCAGACAGAAGCGCTACAAGGCGCTGTTTCGGATTCTTCAGGATTCCGGTCTTCTTCCCGCCGGCAAGCGACTGGAAGCACTGGAGGCTCTGGACAAGACACTATCCACGCAGTACGCCGAGCACACAAAGCTGCCCTATTTGCTGCGCTTCCGCGCGCTGGACGAGGCACTGACTCCCCACGCGCTTGGGCGTGCGCTGTATCACCTTGGCCAGCGGAGGGGCTTTCTTTCAAACAGAAAAACGGACAAAAAGGCAGAAGAGGAAAAGGAGCGAAGCCGGATGTTAGCGAGCATCCGGACGCTCGGCCAAACCATTGAGGAAACGGGGTGCCGCACTCTCGGAGAGTATATCTATCGTTTCGTCGACCCCCACCAGGAACGCATCCGGCAGCGGTTTACCGACCGCGCAATGTACAAGAAGGAGTTTGAGGCCATTTGGAACGCTCAAGCCGGATTCCATCCGGAATTGCTCTCCGAAGCTCTACGGGCGGCCTTGGAACGTACAATTTTTTATCAGAGGCCGCTCAAACCGCAGACCGACAAGGTGGGCTATTGCGATCTGGAGGAGGGCGAGAGGCGCGCGCCAATGGCGTTGCTGGAGGTGCAGCGCTTCCGCATGTTGACCACCGTAAATAATCTGCGGTTAGTGGAGAAGACGGGCGAACGGCGCAAACTAACCCCTCAGGAGAGGGAGATCATTCTCGCGGAGGCCGAGAGCGGTGAGCGGCTGGAAATCAAGAAACTGAAGAAGCAACTAGGGCTAAAGGATGCAAGTTTCAGCCTGGAGATCGGGGGAGAGAAAAGCATTCCCGCGAACGCAACCGCGGCACAGATGCGCAAGGCGATGGGCCCGGCCTGGGGCAAACTCACGAGTGAGCGGCAAACTGAGCTTGTCGAGTATCTGGTAACCTCCCCGGCCGACGATGAAACACTTGCCCGTTCGCTCATGAAAGACTTCGGTTTTGATGAGCGAGTTGCGAAGGCTCTTTCCGAAGTGAAGCTGCCCGCCGGATATTTCTCGATATCGAGGAAGGCCGTCCTCAAGCTGATGCCGCTCATGGAGAGCGAGGAGATGCTCAGCTTCACCGAGGCCAAGGAAAGCGAAGATGGGTACGGGAAGCCAACCCCAACGGAGCCGCTGCCGCTGTTGCGCGCGGCGGAGACGGGAATCCGCTCACTGCGAAACCCGGCGGTGATGCGCGCACTGAGCGAGTTGCGCAAGACAGTTAATGCCCTGATCCGGGAGTACGGAAAGCCGGAGGCGATTCACATCGAACTGGCGCGTGACCTCCGGAGAAGCCATGAAGACCGGATGCAGCTTCAGGACGCGGCACGCAAACGGGAAGCGCAGCGGGATGCGGCCGCCAAGGATCTGGCCAGCTACTACAACTGTTCGCCGGAAGATGTGAAGAAACGTCACGGTTCCGCAATAGAGAAGTATTTGCTATGGGAGGAGTGCAACCACAAATGTCCCTATTCCGGTGAGCCCATCAGCAAGACGGCACTGTTCGGGGAGACGCCGCAGTTTCAGGTAGAGCACATCATCCCGCTTTCGCGGTCGCTCGACAACTCATTCAACAACAAGACGCTCTGCTCGAATGCGATGAACGCGCGAAAAGGCAATCGCACGCCGTGGGAAGCGTTCCATGACGACGATTTCGAGAGGATGCGCAAGGCGGTGGCCGAGTTCAAGAACCCCGCGAAGCTTAGCCGTTTTGTGCTGAAAGAGGCGGACCGGGACGCACTGCTCGAAGAATTCACGACGCGCCAACTGAACGACACGCGCTACGCATCGAAGCTGGCGGCCCAGTACCTCGGAACGCTCTACGGAGGCGTCTGGGACGAGGGACGCAGGCAGCGCATTTTCACCTGTGCCGGGCAAATTACGGCGCACTTGCGCAGGGCCTGGAGACTCGATTCCATCCTGAACCCGGTTGATTGGACGAAGTCGCGGGACGACCATCGCCACCACGCAGTGGATGCCGTTGCCATTGCGCTGAGCAGCCCGGCTATCGTGAAAAGGCTCAGCGAGGCGGCGGAACGCGCGGGCAGCGAGCGCCGCTTGCAAATTCGGGATTTTGATCCGCCATGGAGCGGCTTCAAGGAAGATGTGCGGCAAGCGATCTTGGCGACGCAAGTCTCCCTGCGGCCCGCGTACAAGCTGCTGGCGCAGATGCACGATGAAACACTCTATAGCAAGCCATGGGACGGGAGCGATGGGAAACGATACGTCACGGTTCGCAAGCCGCTCGACGGGGGCAAGTTCGAGATTGAAGATATTGTGGATCCGCGCATCCGGGAGATTGTGCGGGCCAAGATTGAGGCGGCGGGAACGCGGAAGAAACTGAACGACGATCCACCGCTCGATGCGGCGGGGCGGCCGATCCGGCGGGTGCGGGTAAAGATCGGCGTTGCCACCGATCCCACGGTGGTGGGAGAAGGACCCCGGGCGCGGAATGTGATGCCCAATTCCATTCACCATTCGGTGATTCTGCGCGATGAGACGCAGAAGGGCAAGGCGTGCTACCGGCATGAATCCGTGAGCACGATCGAAGCGATGCGGAGACACCGGCTGGGGCTTCCCATTGTGAACAAGGAGCACGGCGAACATGTGGCGTTTGTCTGCACGCTGCGGCCGGGCGATGTGCTGGAGGCGGTAAAGGCGGCGGGAGAGCCGAGACAACTTTGGCGGGTTCGCTCTTTGAATGCTACAGGGCAATTTACGTTGCACCTTCTCTGCGATGCGCGAAAGAAAGCAGATATTCAGGCGGCGAAATCCGTTTGGAAGCCTGTAGTCAATACTGCGTTTCTCAACGGTGCCCGAAAAGTGACTGTCACCCATTTAGGGGCGGTGGTGGCCGCGAATGACTGAGCGGATTCTGGATTTCAGTATGCAACCGGGACGCCTTCGCTATGGCAACGGGTTGCTGGTGCTGGAACGCCGCGAAGAAGCGGACGTGACGTTCCCGCTGGGCGAGATTGCCTGCGTCATTCTCGGCCACCCCCAGATCACGGTGACGCAGGCGGCGCTCGGACAACTGGCGAAAGAGGGAATCGCGGTGATCTGCTGCGATGAGAAGTTCCGGCCCTCCGGGATGCTGCTGCCGCTCGAAGCGCATCACCGGCAGAGCCAGCGCTTCGAAATGCAAGCCAAGCTCACGGTTCCCCGAAAGAAGCGCCTGTGGCAGACGATCGTGGTGGCCAAGATCGCGGCTCAGGGCCGCGTGCTGGAGGAATTCCTCGGACTGGACTACGGCCTGGCCCAGTATGCCCGGCGCGTGGGGAGCGGCGACGCGGCGAATGTGGAGGCGCAAGCGGCGCGACGCTATTGGACGCTGCTTTTTGCGGGGAGCGACGCGCGATTCCGACGCGCGAACGAGGACGACCCGCGCAATCACTTGCTCGACTACGGCTACGGCGTGCTTCGTTCCGTGGTCGCGCGCGCCCTGTGCGCTTCGGGATTGCACCCGGCGCTGGGAGTCCACCATCGGAACGCCTACAACCCGTTCCCGCTGGCGGACGACGTGATGGAGCCTTTCCGGCCGGCAGTGGACCGGGCGGTGATGGGAGAGATCCGCGCGTGGGAAGGGGGAGAGGAATCGCCGCTGTCGCTGACCCCGGAACGAAAGCGCGCGCTGATTTCCGCGATCACGGCGCGGTATTGGGTGGAAGGCGAAACGAGGACGCTGCTTGATGTGATCGGCATCGCATGCCAGCGCCTGGCAGCCGTGATCAGCGGAGAGCAGGAAAAATGGGAATTTCCCGAATGGAGGACGGAGGTGAAAAAGCGTGCCGTTCGCGCCATACCGCATCATGTGGATGTTTGCGATGTTCGATCTGCCGGTTGAGACGAAGGCGCACCGAAAAGCCGCAGCCCAGTTCCGCAAGAACCTTCTGAAACTGGGCTTCACGATGCTCCAGTTCTCCGTGTATGCGAAGCACCTGCCGAGCGAGGATGCTGCCCTGCATCTTCACCGCATTGTGGAACTGGCGGTCCCGGTGGAAGGGCAGGTGCGAATCTTGACGGTGACGGACCGACAATTCGGCAAAATGGCGGTCTATTTCGGAAAAAAACGGGGGGAGGCGGAGCCTGCTCCGGAGCAAATTGGGCTGTTTTAGGAAGTTGCAGGCGGCTAAGTCACCTGGAATGGGTGGCTTAGCCGCCTGCTAGTGTATCAAGGTCAGGGGTTCCGGCCTTCCAAAGCTCAACTGCTCTCTCGGTTGCACACTCTACGAGTGTATCAAGGTCAGGGGTTCCGGCCTTCCAAAGCTGCTGGCCTGCCGCCACGCCCGCCCGCACCAGTGTATCAAGGTCAGGGGTTCCGGCCTTCCAAAGCCGATCCGCGCAGCCTCCTGCCTGATCGCCTAGTGTATCAAGGTCAGGGGTTCCGGCCTTCCAAAGCCCATGGTCACCGGCCCATCGCCCAAGTCGAAGTGTATCAAGGTCAGGGGTTCCGGCCTTCCAAAGCGACGCTGTGCAATGCGGTTGCAAGCTTGCAAGTGTATCAAGGTCAGGGGTTCCGGCCTTCCA
>JACTMJ010000023.1 GCA_014584705.1 Acidobacteriota bacterium
AGTGTATCAAGGTCAGGGGTTCCGGCCTTCCAAAGCGGGCAGGTGCGGATGGTCGCAGGTACGGCAAGTGTATCAAGGTCAGGGGTTCCGGCCTTCCAAAGCGGGAAGTATGCTAGCACCTCACTCTGTTCAAGTGTATCAAGGTCAGGGGTTCCGGCCTTCCAAAGCCCACGTTCGCGCCGGATGTGGCCAGGTCCTAGTGTATCAAGGTCAGGGGTTCCGGCCTTCCAAAGCGCGACATCGGCGAGACGGAGCGGTACGTCAGTGTATCAAGGTCAGGGGTTCCGGCCTTCCAAAGCCACTGCCTGAGCGTCGGGGGCCAGCCGTCGAGTGTATCAAGGTCAGGGGTTCCGGCCTTCCAAAGCCTGAATCGGCACCCACGCCACGGGCCTGGCAGTGTATCAAGGTCAGGGGTTCCGGCCTTCCAAAGCACGACCGCAGCGTGCTCACCCGCGCGATCCAGTGTATCAAGGTCAGGGGTTCCGGCCTTCCAAAGCACCGCCTCCGCGATACACTGAATGAGGGTAGTGTATCAAGGTCAGGGGTTCCGGCCTTCCAAAGCTGCGCTCGCGGCAAGCGCGGGAGCATCCCCGATCAGGATTCGGTGTTCGGGAGTGGTTTCGATTCGGCACTCGGGTTGGCTTACCGGAGTGCCTGGGTGCTTGCGGTTTGACCGGGAAGGGATTGGGCCTCCCCGGCGGGAGGGGAGCGGGCTTCGCCCATTAGGACGGAGTCCGCGGAACGGATGACGGGGAGGTCCAATCCCTTATTCGGTGCGCACGGGCGTTTCTCTTGGGAGATCGGGACGGATTGGGCGGGGGCGAGGATTTGCTGGTGCCATGGGTTGGCGTGGCATCGCTGACACGGTGCGGGCGGAGTTTTGGGGCGCGGAAGGGTCCAGGCGTGCAAAACGCCTGGCTATTGGGGGCTGCCTGTCGCTGACGCGACGGTGGGCGGCGGCTTTGCGTGGCAGGGCGGGTATGCCGCGTATTCCGTTAGCCCTTCCCGGGCGGAGAGGGCGATCCGGTATGTGGAGTCCCAGCACGAGCACCACCGGGTGAAGAGTTTTGAAGAGGAGTAGCTGGAGTTTCTCAAAGAGGGCGGGATCGAATACGAGGAGCGCTTTGTATTCGAGCCGGGAGGATCTGCCCGGGGGCGAGGGGATTCGTCAGACGCTTCGCGCGGCTGAAGGGGCGGAGGCGGAGGGCCGGCCCGGCATGGAAGCGCGGGGCGCGGCGGGCTATCGCGCGCGGACGCCGGGCGGGTTTGGGCTACTTGCGGACGTAGAGGAAGATGGTGTGGCTGCGGCCTTCGCCGTCGTCCTCGATGGTTACGGTTTCCTGGGGGGTCCAGCCGGCGAACTCGAAATCGTGGCAGACGATGCGGGTGCCGGGTTTGAGCTGTTTTTCGAGGATGGGGCGCATGCGGTCGTTCGAGGTGGGGAGCAGGTAGACGGTGACGACGGTGGCGGGGGAATAGTCCTGGGCGAGCATGTCTCCGTGGATGATGGAGACTTTGCCTTCGAGCTTCTTGCGCTTGATGGCCATGCGGCTTTGGGTGACGAGGGGCATGTCGTACTCGACGCCCACGGCCTTGGCTCCGAACTTTTCGGCCGCCATGAGGACGATGCGGCCGTCGCCGCTGCCGAGGTCATAGACGGTGTCCGACGGTTTCACCTTGGCGAGCGCGAGCATTTTCTCCACCACGCTGAGCGGGGTGGGGAAATAGGGCGCCAGTTTGGGGGTGGGGCTTTCCTGCGCCACCAGCGCGTTGCCGGCCAGGCCGAGAGTGGCCGCCGCGAGAACGGTCCGTCTCAGAAAATGCATTCCGGTCTCCTCCCCTGGTAATGATGGTCTCACGACTGCCGGTGCCGCGGCGGAGCGACGACGCCCGAAACACTCATAGGACGCGCCGGCCCGGCGGCGGTTACACCGGCGGTTCCCTGGGTTGGGCGATTCTGGCTAATAGGCGACGTGAATTCCGACGGGATTGCTTGCGTTGCCAGCGGCGACGATGCGGAGTTCCGCGAGCCCTTCATCCATCACGGCGGGGAGTTCCATTTCCACGAGGTAAATTCCGGCGTACCCAGGGGCAAGGGTCGCCTTGAGCACCGGGACGCGGAGGCCGTTGACGAAGGCTTCCACGGGGGCGATCACGGCGGGGGGATTCGCGAGGGGCGCGGCCATTCCGGCGGGCCAATCCGGCGTGACGGCGCCGAGTCCGGAAAGGAGGACCTGGAAGCGGCTGCCGGGCGAGACGGGGTTGTTTTCGTCCATGAACAATCCGTTCTCCGGCTGGAGCACGAAGGGATTGCCATCGGGGTGGAGAAAGATCGCGGGCTGGGCGGGGCGCAGGGGAAGGGTGAGGGTCCGGGATGGGCTTCGGTCCCCTTCAAAGGAGAGCTCGACCTGATTGGAGACCAGGCCGTAGGGGAGCTGCACCTGGGCGTTGCCGGGGCGCTTGCCGAGGAGAGCGGCATCGACGCCGTTGGCGCGGAGGCGGAGGAAGGGCTCGCCATAGACGCTGAGCAACGCTCCGGGGGTGGCGGGCGCGCGCCCGAGGTCGGCTGCATTTCGCACGAGGGGACGGGCGGCGGCACCGGATGGGTTGACGCCGGATGGGCCGGCGATGGGCGCGTCCGCGGAAAAGACGCCGCGGTTCTCGGCCAGGGCAAACAGGATGGTGCCGGAAGGATCCATGCGCAGATCCACGGCGCGGGCGGGGAGGCCTTCCAAGCGGAAGGGGACGCCGGAGGCGGGCGGGCTCATGGAGCGGAAATCCACCGTGAAGCGGTAAGCCGTGACGCCATCCAGGAGGAACAAAACGCCCTGGTCAAAGGCGGGCGCGACGGCATCCCAGGAGCGGGCGGGGAGGCCCTGGGGAGTCCAGTCGTCCCAAAAGGTGCCGGCGTTGAGCGTGCGGAGCAGGAGGGTCTGGCCGGAATCGGACTCCGCCACGGCGAGGGCCATGCGTTCGTCGGCGGGGTTCACGTACACGGCCCGGATGGCCTTGAGACCGGTCTGGGAATACTCTCGCCAAGTGAGGCCCTCGTCGGCGGAGGAGAGCAGAGCGCCGTCGTCGCGACCGACGTAGATTTGCGAGCCGGTAAAGTCCCACGCGGAGGCGCGATTCCCGAGCTTCTGAACCGCCGCCGGAATGCGCCCCCGAAGGGAGGGGGAAGCGGCATCGAGCAACTTCCAGCCATAGACGGAGCCCGGCACCCATTCGAGGGTGCGGCCGTCGCGCAACTGCACTTCGAGGCCCCTGGTACCTTCCGGGAATCCGAGAATCTTCGTGGCGGAAAAGCTGGGAAGGCCATCGCCCGCATGGAACCAGGTGAGCCCGCCATCGCGGCTGCGCCAGAGGCCGAGATCGCTGGCGACGAGCAGGTCTTCGGTGTCGAGAGGATTGAGCGCGAGGTCGGCAAGGGTTTCGCCGAGGATGGAGAGGTTGCGGTAGCGGGTGAGCCCGGTCCAATGGACGCCGCCGTCGCCGGAGCGGTAAATCTGGTCTCCCAGGGCATAGGCCACGTGGGGGGAGAGGGGATGGACGAGGGTGAGCCGGGCGTCCGGCCTCGGCTTGGGGACGCCGCGGGAGCGGGGGCGTTCGGGCGCGATGGCGTTGGCGAGCAGGGACCAGCCGGAGGATTCCGACCAGCGATAAATGTCGCCGCCGGGCAACTGCGCCACGGGGGCAGCACCATCAAACCAGACGCGCGCGACGGGTCCCGAGGCTTCGCCCGCCACTCCGGCCACGATGGTGGTATTCGCGAACGGAATCCACCCGGCCTGGCTATCGCGCACCGGGAGGGCGTTCTGCGCGAAGACGCAGCAAGGCACCACCGCCAGAAGCAGGAGGAGGACTCGAAACTGGAACGGAGAGGTCAACACTCGCTCGCCAAAAGGGGGGCCATATGCGATCGACAGCCCACGTAAGCATTCTAAATCTATTCGTGAGAGGAAGTTGCGGAAACAAGCGTGAACCGGCCGGAGACCGCGCGCGATACGCGACGGCGAGCCGGCGAGGAACGCGGCGGGGGCGGCGAATGACGACTCCGGTTTCCGACGCCTTAGAGCCGGATGCGGCACCACCGCTTTCCCGATTGTACGAGCAGTTCCGGGGAATTGGGCGTGAACTTGAGATCCGTTACTTTCTGGCCGTTGATTTCGACGGCATTGGCCTTCAGGCGGCGCACGGCTTCACTGACGGAGGGGGCGAGGCCGGTTTTCGCGAGCAGTTTGTCGACGCGGATATGACCATCGGCCAGCACGCCCTCCGGCACGTCGATGGTCAAAAGGTCCGAGGGGGCCTGGCCCTGGCGGACCACGCGGTTGAACTCGCCGGCGGCCGCTTCGGCCTCCGCGGGGCTATGGAAATCGGCGATGATGCGGCGGGCGAGGGCGATTTTCGATTCCATGGGGTGCGCTTCCCCGGCCTCCACGCCGCGGCGCAGGGTGGCGATCTCGGAGACCGAGAGATCGGTGAGCATCTCGTAGTAGCGCCACATGAGTTCGTCGCTGATCGACATCAGCTTCTTGAACATTTCCGCCGGAGCTTCCGTGATGCCGACATAATTCCCCAGGGATTTCGACATCTTCTGGACGCCGTCAAGCCCTTCGAGCAGCGGCGTGGTGGCGACGATCTGGGACGGCTGCCCGTAATCTCTCTGGAGTTCGCGGCCGACGAGAAGGTTGAACTTCTGATCCGTGCCGCCGAGTTCGACATCGGCCCGCAGGGCCACGGAGTCATAGCCCTGGGAGATGGGGTAGAGGAACTCGTGCAGCGAGATGGGGCTGCCCTCGCGGTAGCGCTTGGTGAAGTCGTCGCGCTCAAGGAGGCGGGCCACGGTGTAGTGGGAGCAAAGGCGCACCATCTGTTCAAAGCCGAGCGGTTCCAGCCATTCGCTGTTGAAGCGAATTTCCGTTTTCGCGGGGTCGAGCAGCTTGAAGATCTGCTGGCGGTAGGTTTCGGCATTGGCGGCAATTTGCTCGCGGGTCATGGGCGGGCGGGTGAGGTTGCGGCCGGTGGGGTCTCCGATGAGCCCGGTCATGTCGCCGATGAGGAAGATAGCAGTATGCCCCAAGTCCTGGAAATGCTTCATCTTGCGGATGAGCACGGTGTGGCCGAGGTGGAGATCCGGCGCGGTGGGGTCAAACCCGGCCTTCACGCGCAGGGGGCGGCCTTCTTTGGCCGCTTCGATTAAACGGCTTCGCAAGTCTTCGACGCGGATGATCTCCGAGAAACCCTTGGAGAGGTACGCGATCTGTTCGTCCATTGTCAGCGAGTGCACCATTCTATTTTGGCATCGAATCCGGGATGGCTTCCGGAACGACGCGGGGAATCGAGCGCGGCGGCTCGCCGAGGGTGGCGCGATTAGAGCAGGCCGGGCCGCTCCAACTGCTCCGGCGGATAGAGGAAGGGCTCTTTATTGAGATCCGGACTGCCAGGCATCAGGCAGCGGTACTGGGCATAGGTGTTTGCGTTGAGCACATACTGGCCGGTGCGGAGGTTGCACGCGATCGTCCAGCCGTTCCACTTGTGGGTGCAGACGGGGAGACACTCCTCGGGGCACTTTTCCGGCGGCGCGGGCTGGGGAAAGCCGGAGGTGCAGGGGTTCCACTTTCCAAACTTCAGCCAGCGAGAGAGCGGGACGTCCACGATCAAGGTCTGCCGGGTGCTGACGGTATAGAAGAGCCGCCCCGGGCAGCGCGTCTCATTGGCATGGATGCCGGGAAGATTCTGGCCGCCGGCGAGGATGGTGCGCCAATCGCCGGATCCGCAGAGCGCGCTCAAGACTTCGGGATTCTGCTGGCGGGCAAGGACGGGACCAACGGAAACGAGCGCTGCATCGATGGCGAGCCAGCGGCGGCGATAGCGAAAGGAGGTCCAACCCAGTACGGCCGCCAGTCCGGCGAGAAGAATGATGAGCGATGGCATGGTTGCTGTTCGCCTGTGGGAGCGACCATCGTATTCTCTCAGATTCTCAAGGGGGTGGAACCGGACTGAGAGTAATTTTCGGAGAGGGGCCGGGAAGGGGCACGCCCGACGGAGACGACGGGGCGCCGGGTCGCGCGGCATGGGCTGAGCGGATGCGAGCGCGAATCCGGCGGGGAAACGCTAATCGGCGCGGACGGTTTTCATTGGCACACCGCGAGCGGCAACGGCCGCCCGCCACTGGCCGCGGTATTCCTCAAACAAGGTAGCGAAGCCCGCCCAGAAATAGCCCCCGACGAAGAGGCTCAAGAACGGCAGACAGAGCACCTGCATGGCGTCGACGGCCCAGACCATCATTCCCGCGAAGTAGCTGCCCGCGGCAATCTCGATCCAGGGGAGCCAGCCGCTGGGGCGGGTGTACTTCTTGCTCTTTTCGGCTACCTTCTTTCGGCCCTGGATGGCGTACTTCGCCGTCCGGACGAAACTGGAACTGACGCCGAGCAGGGCCTCAATCACCGCCTTGGTGTTGATGAAGGTGAGCGCCACGCCCACGGCCATCAGCGCCGGCATAAAGAGCAGGGAGCGCTTCCAGTTGTCCGGGTGCAGTTCCTTTTGCGCACAACAGTAAAACGCGATGAGCGACGCGAAACACGCCGTCATCACGGGAACGTCGAGCAGCAGGAACTCGAGCCAGCCCATGTAAAAGCGGACGATCATCACGGGCAGCATCAGCGCGGAGACACCGATCATCATCGGGTACGAGATGTTCGGGATGAGGTGCAGCACCGCATGGATCTTGGCGTGCCGGGGCGCATCGGAGCGCAAGAGGGCCGGCAGCAGCTTCTTCGAAACCTGGGTGAGGCCCTTGGCCCAGCGGAATTGCTGGGTCTGGAAGCTGTACATTTCCACCGGGAGTTCGGAGGGGCAAACCACATCGGGCAGGTAGACGAAGCGCCAGCCTTTCAACTGGGCGCGGTAGCTGAGATCGGAATCTTCGGTGAGGGTATCGTGCTGCCAGCCTCCGGCGTCGCGAATCATTGACTTGCGGAGGATGCCGGCCGTGCCGTTAAAGTTGAAGAAGGCGCCCGTCGCATAGCGCGATCCATGCTCGAGGACAAAATGCGCGTCGAGGAGCAGGGCCTGGACTTCGGTAAGCAGGTTGAAATCGCGGTTGGTATAGCCCCAGCGTGTTTGCACGACCCCCACTTTGGGATCAGTGAAATAGTGGATGGTGCGGCGAAGGAAATCGGCGGGGGGGAGGAAATCCGCATCGAATACGGCGACAAACTCGCCGGTTGCGGTATTCAGGCCCTCTTCGAGCGCGCCCGCCTTATAGCCCTGCCGGTTCGTGCGGTGATGCAGTTCAATAGGCAGGCCGAGAGCCTGGTAGCGGGCGACCACCTGGGCGCAAGCGGCGGTCGTGTCGTCGGTGGAATCGTCGAGTACCTGAATTTGCAGGAGGTCGCGCGGGTAATCCATCTTGCTCACTGCCTCGATGAGCTGTTCCACGACGTTCTGTTCGTTATATAGCGGAAGCTGGATGGTGACACGGGGAAGTTCCGTGAAATACCCGGCGGGCGGCAGGTTCAGCTTCTTCTTGTTCCGGTAATACCGCCAGAGGATCTCAAAGCGGTGAAGCCCGAAGACGGACAGAATCGCCAGCAGGACAAAATACGGAACCATCAGGGAATAGTCGAAGAGCGCCGGCTGATGAATTCCCGCGAAGGTATCATCAAAAAGCTGCGTTATCACCTGATCCACGGTGGACCGGGACGCAAAAAAGAACAAGGGGAGGGATGTCAAAAACATGGCGCTAAGGTTCACCGGGACGGCAGAAACATTCAACGGTAGCCGCCGGCGGGACGACGAGCGCCATCGGGTGCTCCCGTTGGCGGCACTCGGCGTTCCTGCATGCGAGCCGAAGTTCCTGTATACAACCTGGAGCGGTTTCGGGAACTCTTCGTTTCCGCTTGATCCACGCGATCAACTTGTAAGCAATTGCTCCTGCTTTCCATATTGTACCTGTTAATGTCTTTTTTGCTCCCGAGATTTTCTGAATCGGCTCATTCAAGAATCTTTGCTATCAACGCGCTATTCCGGGCGTCACGGGGAGGGGCCGGTGGGGGAGCGCGAGGGATGCCGAGACGGCAGTTCCCCGGCATTTCCGGCGCGGAGGCGGTACTCGCAGCTAAAGGCCAAGCCCGGCGAGAGCGCGTGAACGTGCGGCGGACGGACGGCTGACGCTTGGATCGGCCTGGTGCTGAGCGCGATTCGTGAATCAATGGCGGAGGCGGACGGGCGGGAACTTAGCGGGGGAATAACAATGACGCGGTAAGGAGAATCTCAGGACGATGGCCCGTGCTCGTCGACCTCGGTGACGGGGACCACGTAGAGATAGGCGCCGCAGGTATCGCAGCGATGCAGTTCGTCCGTAAGGGCGAGTTCCTGCACCACCTGCAAGCGGACGGTGAGATGGCAAGCGCCACAGGTGCCCGCGGAGATTTCCGCCACCACTTTGCGCCGCCCCTTGTTCTTCATGCTCTCGTAATGACGGCGCACGTCTTTGCTGAGCTGAGCAACGAGAGTCTCGTGCTCGGCAAGGTCCTTTTCCCGCGATCGCCGCAATTCGGCCATGCGCTTTTCCACTTCCGCGCGCTCCGCCGCAACCGAGGCTTTCTCCCCTTTGAGCGCCGCTTCGGCGGAGGCGACGTTAGCCGAAAGACTCTCCGCTTGCTCCATCAGGGAGAGTTGCCTGTCTTCCGCCGTGCGGATCGCCGCCTCGTTAAAGTCGATTTCGTGTTGAAAGGCCTTGTATTGCTCGTTGGTTTTGGCCTGGAGCATCTGGCCCTTGAGCTTGGAAATTTTGGAGTTATGGTCCGCGATCTCCCCGTCAAGATCGCGATTCGTCTTCTGATTCGAGGCCAGGGCTTCTTTATCCGTTTTCAGCTTTGATTCGCGGGCGTGCAGTTTCTTTTCAATTTCGGCGATATGTTTGGGCAGACTATCGATCTCGGAGTTCAATTCGGCGATGGCGTCATCGAGCGCCTGGATGGGAATAAGCAGTCTAATATCGGGGGACATTAAGGTCGCATTCTATCACGCAGGCCGGCCGCCATCCTCTTGAGCGGGCCGGCGACGGCGTGCCGCGCGGCTTCAATCTCCGTAACGCCAAGCAGCCGACACGCCACGGTATAGGCAACAAGACCCAGCGGCACGGAGACGACGACGTCCACGATGTAGGCGAGCTTGCGAGCGCCGAGAGTGGCGGTAATGATGCCACTCGAAAGCCAGCAGACCACGCCCATCAGGACGGACGCGCCGAAAATACGAAGGAAGCTGTTGAACAAGCGACGCCCGAACACACCCTGGAGCCGATTGCGAATGACGACAAACAGGACCAGGAAGCTCACCGTCGCCACCACGGAGGTGCTGAGCGCCAAGCCCCAGAAACCCACGTTATAGACCTTCACCATGGTGTACGCCACGACGAAGTTGGTGACGATGGAGGAGAGGCTCACCCACATCGGGAAGCGGGCGTCGTCAATCGCGTAGAAGGCCGGCGCCAGGATCTTGGTGGCGGCATACCCGACGAGGCCGAGGGCATAGAATTTCAGGGCCATCGCCGTTTGCTGCGTGTCGTAGAGGAGGAAGCGCCCGCCCTCGTAAATTGCGCCGATCATGGAATCGCCGAGCAGCGCCAATCCGATGGAGGAGGGGAGCGTGAGGAGAAAAACAAGGCCCAGGGAACGGCTGAGCGTTTCGCGGAACTCATGGAAATCGGCCTTGGCGGCGCTACGCGAGATGGAAGGCAAGGTGGCGGAGGCGATGGCGACTCCGAACAACCCGAGCGGTAACTGCATGAAACGAAAGGCATAACCGAGCCAACTGATAGGGCCGCTGGCGCCGCGTAAGGGGTCCATTACGCTGGCGGCAAGAGCCGTATTCACCATGACGTTCACTTGTACGGCGGCCCCCCCGAGGATTGCGGGACCCATCAAACGCATGATGTGCCGCAGGCCGGGGTGTTGCCAATCTACCCGGAAGCCGAAGGAGAAGCCTCGTTTGGCCAGACTGGGCACCTGCCACAGAAATTGCATTGCTCCGCCAATAACGACTCCGTAAGCCATTCCTTCAATAGGGGAGATGCCTAGGGTAGGTCCCGCCAAATAGCCGAGCGCCAGACCCACAGACAACGAGCCGATATTGAAGAAACTGGAGGCGAGGGCCGGTACGGCGAACTGGTTGCACGCATTCAGCACGCCCATGGCCTGGGCGGCCAGCGAGACCAGCAGAAGAAACGGGAACATGATGCGGGTGAGTTGCACGGCGAGTTCGTACTTACCGGGCACGGCACGGAACTCGCTTGCCAGCAGATCCACGAACTGCGGCGTGAACAGCATCCCGAGCAGACACAGCCCGCCCACGAAGAGGACGATCGTGGTGGAGACCAGTTGGACCAGGACGGCGGCCTCGCGCTTGCTCTTCTCCGTAAGGTATTGCGTAAAGGTGGGAACGAACGCGGAGGAGAGCGCGCCTTCCGCGAACAGGTCCCGAAGAAGATTGGGAATGCGAAAGGCGAGGATGAACGCATCCATCACCGGTCCCGCGCCGAAGAGCGTCGCCATCACCACTTCACGCAGAAGACCGGTGATGCGGCTGAGAGCAACCGCCCCGGAGACAATTCCGGCGGAACGAACGATGCGGGCATGCTCCAGTTTGGCCGAATCGCCGGGCAATGGCACCTCCCCAGCCTCCCCGGTTACCGGAGTCATTCCGCTGGTGGATGTATTCGTCAGGAGGCTTCCCCGTATTTCTTCAGGAAGTGGGCAACGGTATGGATGCCCTTGTAGAAGTTTTCCACCGCGAATTTCTCGTTCGGGGAATGCAACCCGTCATCGGGCAGACCAAAGCCCATGAGGATGGTGGGGATGCCAAGGTGCGAGGCGAAATCGCCGACGATCGGAATGGAACCGCCGCTACGGACGAAGACCGTCTCCCGCTCGAAAATCTCCTCGAACGCCGCGGCGGCGACGCGAATGGCCGGATGGTCCGGGTTCACGATGCAGGCGGGGCCCGCGCTCAAAACGCGCAGTTCAGCCTGCACGCCAGCGGGAGTCCGCTCTTTCACGAAATCCCGGAACGCAGCCACAATCTTGCCGGGATCCTGGTTCGGCACCAAACGAAAACTGACCTTGGCGGTGGCTTCCGCCGGGATCACCGTCTTTGCCCCGGCTCCGGTGAATCCACCGGCAATGCCGTGGACTTCCATTGTCGGGCGGGACCAGACACGCTCCAGCACCGAGTACTCCTCTTCGCCGGTGAGCGCTTGCGCGCCGACTTCCTTACTCAGGAAATCCGCTTCGCTGAACGGCAGGGACTTCCAACTCTCCAACTCGACTTCGCTCGGATCTTCGACGTCGTCGTAGAAGCCGGGAATCAGGATTCGGCCGCCCGTATCTTTCGCCTGGCCAAGGAGTTCAATGAGGGCGAAGACCGGATTCGGGGCGGCGCCACCGTAAAGCCCGGAATGCAAATCCCGGGACGCACCCTTCACGGCCACCTCTGTATATACGAGGCCCCGCAGGCCCACGCAGAGCGTGGGGAGGCCGGGCGCGTACATCGCCGTATCGGAGACCAGGGCGACATCCGCCTTCAGCTTCGCCCCGTTGGCGGCGACATAGGCGGCCACGGACTTGCCGCCAATCTCCTCCTCGCCCTCCACCAAAAACTTCACGTTCACGGGAAGGCTACCGGAGGCGCGCGTCAGCGCCTCGATTGCCTTGACGTGGATGTACATCTGCCCTTTGTCGTCGGCCGAACCCCGGGCATAGAGATTGCCGTCGCGGATGTCGGGTTCGAAGGGCGGGGACTTCCAGAGGTCGATAGGGTCCGGCGGCTGCACGTCGTAGTGCCCGTAGCAAAGCACGGTGGGCTTGCCGGGAGCGTGCAGCCAATCGGCATAGACGAGGGGGTGACCTTCCGTCTCGATCAGCTCCACATTCTCCAGCCCCGCATCGCGCAGGCTCTGAGCGACGAAACCGGCCGCGCTACGCACATCGTCACGGTGCTCCGGGAGCGTGGAGATACTCGGAATTCTTAGAAACGTGAGCAGTTCGCCGAGAAACCGATCCTGATTCGATTCAATAAACGCAGAGGCCGCATCGGGCATTTCGCAACTCCCCTGGGAATCCACCATTATACGGCGGCTTCCATGCAGTGGCGGCTTCGCCGCGCCTGCGGTTACATTGCGGCCGCGGCCAAGCTGGGGCTTCGGCTACGCTGCTATTCTGGCTACGCCGGGACTTCGGCTACGCTGTGATTTTAGCTACGCCGGGACTTCGGCTACGCTGTTGCTTCCGCGAATTGTTCGCGTTCGACGAAATCGGCCAATGCGCGTAGGCAGCGGCGGACTTCCGGAGCGTAGAACGGCTGCGCGATGAGATCGACGGCACCGGCCTCGGCCACTTCAGCCAGGAGCGAGGGGCTGTCCGTGCGAGCGGTTACCACGACACGCACTTCCGGGGCGTGCGACCGGCAGTATTCGAGCGCGTCCTGCCAGTCGCCATCCTCGAATTGGGAGTCCGTGATCAGCGCCGGGGTGCGTTGCGAGCGCAGCCAGTCTTCCAACTCCGCGACGGTCTGGATATGAAACAGGTCCATCCGCTGGACGGAGGCGATGCGGGCGAGGCGCTCAAAGCGATCCGCGGAACCGGTGATATAGGGCACAATCATGCGTTGCATGGCCATCCTCCCGGTTTCGAACACAAGTCAAGAGCACTCGGCGCGGAGCCGGGGTTCGAAGCGATTCGCGAATACATCATCGTCACTATAGTGTTAGGCGTCAATCGGGTCTAAAAAGTTTTCTCTATCTAGTCTATTTCAAGAACTTTTTAACGATTGAGAATTTTTTCAGTACTAGGAGGCGGGGATGGTGGAATTGTAGACGCACGGATAGCAATTCGATGCGACCGCCCCAGCGTTCGCTCAGGCGGCGGAGGGCTGGCGGAGGTGCCAGTCGGTCTGCTTCTGGAAGGCACCGCCAAGAGCCAGGATGCGACTCTCGTTAAAGGGCCTGGTTACGAGTTGCAGCCCCACGGGCAGACCGTCGGCGAATCCGCAGGGAATCGAGAGCGCGGGCCAACCCAGGAGGTTCCCGGCAGCTCCCAGATCCGTGAGGCCACGGGTGGACGGCGATTCCCGCCGCACGGGCGAGGAGTGCAGAGACCGGTCGATACGGTTCGCCGTCTCCAGGAGGGACGGGGTGATGAGGATGTCGAGCTTGCGGAAGAGTGGCGTAAGTTCGCTTTGCATTTTGGCGCGAATTCGCTGCGCGCGCAGATAGTCGGTAGATTTCAGATCGAGGGCTGCCCGGAGGCTGGCGATCTGGAAGCGATCCGCCAGTTCGTCCACCCGGCCGTCCCGAATCAGCGGCTCGAAGACGGAAGCGCCTTCCGCGTCAATCACTGTGCTGGCGACGCCGCTGTACGGGAACCTGGGGAGTTCGACGACCTCAAAGCGCGGCCCGAGACTCTTCAGCGCTTCGAGAGCGGCGGCGAAAGCGGGGCGGGTAGACGGCTCCGCCCATTGTTCGAAATCCACCGGGTTGTAGCCCACCGTCAAACGGGATAACGCGCCGACATACTGGGGACCGTAGTAGAAGGATTTGCCCGCGGATCCGCGATCCCGGCTGTCGCCCCCGGCGAGTGCCTGGAGCACGAGACCGCAATCTTCGGCCGAACGACATATAGGGCCGATCTTGTCCATGGTCCAACTGAGCGGCATTGCGCCGTAGCGGCTGACGTAGCCATAAGTGGGCCTTAGCCCGGTGACGCCGCAGAACGCGCTTGGGGTCAAGATCGATCCCCAGGTCTCGGAGCCGAGCGCATAGGGAACCAGACCGGCGGCTACCGCGCTGCCGGAGCCGCTCGAAGAGCCGCCCGACCAGTGTTCCGTATTCCAAGGGTTGCGTCCCGGCCCGGTTAACGAAGCCGCGGCGTACTCATAGCCACCCGCGCCAGCCAGTTCCACCATGGCCAGCTTTGCCACCAACACCGCGCCTTTACCTTCAAGATTCTCAATTGCCGCGGCCTTGGTATCAAACGTCTGCCCGGCGAAAGGTTTTGCGCCCCAGGTGGTGGGATAGCCGGGGTAGGCCAGCAGGTCCTTCGCGCCGAACGGGATCCCTTGCAGAGGGCCACGATATCGCTTCCGCTTCAGATCGTCGTCCACCGCTTTCGCCCGGTCGAGGGCGGACTTGCGGGTGAGGGCCGCAAGCGCGTTGTACTTCGGCCCAAGCGCTTCCATCCGTGCAAGATAAGCCTCCGTGAGTTCCCGGCTGGAGACCTCCCGGTTCACCAGCATCCGGTTGAGTTCCGTGATCGACTTGAAGAACACGCCGGGAGTGGCCATCGCGCTATTCCACCACCAGGGCGAAGATGGGTTCATCGGCGGGCGTCAATGGAAACTTTTCCAGGGCGACGGCCCTCCGGGCAAAGTCATCCTGGCGTTCCTTGAGCAGATCCCGCCCAGCGGGCGCGGCTTCCTGCGCCGCGAGAGGCGCCGCCGCGGCAAACGCGCCCGCAAGCGATGTCCACTCCCGGCGGGAATAGCGGCCTCGGTTTCGAATGTCAGACATCGTTCTCGGCTCCCAGGACTTCCGGCGCGGTGTAATCGGCCGCCAGCGCGGCGCTGGCGGTATCGAGCATGGTCTTGCGGGGGGCGGATGCGCCGGTCCAGATGGAGAAGGACTCCGCCGCCTGCTCGATGAACATCTGCAGGCCGTCTATGGTGTGCTTACCCATTTCCGCGGCGCGCTTCAGCAATGCCGTTTCTCTGGGGTTATATACCATGTCGAAGACGATCTCGGCCGGAATCCGGTCTGGGAAGTAGATCCCTTCCGGGTTCGGATACATCCCCAGCGGAGTGGCGTGAACGAGAACGTCGAAGGACTCGCGTACGGCGTCTTCGTGGGTCATCGGCAAGCCGGATACGGCCTTCGCGAGCGCGCGCACTTTGTCGAGATTTCTCCCGGTGAGCGCCACCTTCGCTCCGGCGTCGGCCAAGGCGAATGCCGCTGTGCGCGCGGCGCCTCCGCTGCCGGCCACGAGGACGCGTGCGTTGGGCAACTTGAGAACTTTCTCCAGAGGCCGCAGGGTGCCGGCCACATCCGTGGTGGTGCCGCGCCACTTGCCCGCTTTCTTCCAGACGGTGTTCACGGCTCCGATACGCCGGGCGAGCGGATCCACCACATCCAGGTAGCGGATGATCTTCTGCTTGTGGGGCAGGGTGACGTTGAAGCCCTTCAACGGGAGCGCGTCGGCGAGCGCCATGAAATCTTTCAACTGGCCGTTCTGGACGAGAAACGGCAGGTACACCGCGCCGATTCGCTTGAACTGGAAGGCGCGGTTGTGGATTTGCGGGGAGAGACTGTGGCGAACGGGAGAAGCGATGACCCCGTAGACGCACGCATCCTTGCGCAGCTTCTCCGCGCCATAGACCGCGCGCATTTTCTGCGAAGAGATCTGCCCGGGCGCGGTTCCGCCGGCGGAGTTCGGCGCCGCGTATGTGTAGAGGCAACCCATCTTTACGGAGATGACGCGCGAGGGAAATCCCATTTCGCCCATACTCAGCAGAATGAGCGGCGTGCCGGGCTTCTCCGACGCCAGAGAGAGCAGCCGTAACAGGTCAGTAGGTTTGCGAGCGGTGGTTACCACCTTATAGGCGTCCGCCGGAATCTTCTGCAGACGCACCATCAGTTTCTGAAGGGGGGGCGTGCCGATGAAGCTGTGATAGGAAACGATGAGATCCGTCGAGTTGCGCAGGCGATCGACGAGTTGCGGCGCGGCCTCCGCGCTTTCGATCTCGACGTCGACGGCAATCGCCCCGGCGGCGGCGGCCCGCTCGAGCAGCGCCACCTGCTCTTCGATGCTGCCGTTGAATCTTCCATGGTTCTGATGGCGGCGGCAGGTGGCGAGGATCTTCAATTCCGGGTGCTGCTTCAAGAGGCCGCGAATGGCGGCGATACCGGCGGCGGGGTCCTCGAGGAAATCCAAACGGAACTCGAAGAACTGCGAACCATGCTCCATTTCCCGTTTCGCCATTTCCAGAAGCTGATTCACCTGGGGGAAACCCAGGGCAACGCAAATCTTCGGGAGTCGGGTAGCGTGTCTCATAGGGACCTGGATGGGAGCGGCTGAGGCACATCCCAGAGGCTGCGCGCCGATCCTTCGTATTGTATACCGGCAACTTCGTTCATTCGGAAGGAATCTCCTCCGGGGAGGTGCCGGATGAGTTCCGCAAGCGCAATTCTTCTTCCTTTTCTCGCCGTTCCAGCTCGGCCCGCCAGGCTTCAGCCAAGGGGACAGCAGCGGGCGTAACCAGGGTGTCCGTACCCGCTTCGTAGAGATCGAGGGCCGCATCGAGCGTGAATTCGGGGGCCTGCGCCGCGATGCCGATCCTGCCCTTGGCATGGTGCGCCACATAACGCACGACGCCGGCCATACGCGCGACGTCCCCGGACCGAAAAGCGAGTTCCATCACGTCGACCCCGGTGCGTTTCGCCAACCGGATTCCAATCAGAATATGATCTCGCTGCACGTCGTCCACTTCGAAGACGGCCCGCAGCCGGGCTCCCGCCTGGCGGGTGTGCTCCGCCATTTGCAGCAATTCGGACTCGAGATAGAGAAACTTGCGGGAGACCAGCTTGCCAAGATTCATCGTCAGAGCCAGTTCCGCCGCTCCCCGGCGAAAGACGTCGCGCGCCTCATAGAGCCGGGCGGCCGTGGTGGAAGCGCCGCCGGGGTATCCCGTCATCGCGCACAGCTTCACGCCGGAGCCGCTCAGCCAGTTCTTCGCGAGGTCAAGGTCCGAAGGACGGAGGAGAACGGCCCCCAGGCGGCTGGCGATGGCCGCGCGGCAGCCGTCGTAGACCGCTTCTTCCGTCAAAGCGGAATTGGCGAGGGAAAGCGCGAGCCGCGATGCCAGGTCTTCGAAAGCGATCAAGGGCGGCCGGGTGTTCTCGCCGCTTGCGGAAGGGGAACCTTCCCCGGAATCAGGTTGCTCGTCGAACATGATCTCTTCGCTCACCGTAGCACGCGGGACGCTCACGGCCTAATCGCCACCCGCACGCCGCGAATGCGCCGGTCCGCGAAACACGGCATTGAGGAGCAGAAGATTGTTGCCATCCATCTGAGCGCGGAACGAGGGATCCGTGACAAAGCCAATGACATTGCCGCGCCCAACGGACTGGCTCACCAGGAACGGCTTGTAGGCAAGTTGCTTGCGCAATTGGTCCCAGAGATAGCCGCTCTCCAGGAGCTTCCCTGGGGCCTCCAGATAACCCGCATTGACGCCCTCATCGAGCGTGAGCGGGGCATAGATAGCGCGGCCGGAATAGAGGACGTTCACACCGCGCTCGCAGCCCACGGTGAGCCAGTGGTCTGAATCCACCTGCCCGCGCAACAGGACGCCGAGGACGTCGCCGGTCTCATCGCCGGAGGCTGCAATTGCTTCGCGGTACTGTGCTTCCGATTCGAGCATCGACCCTTCCACCTTGCCGGACTTGTCGTCGGGAGCCTCCTTGCGGGCGCCTGCCGAACTGTCCTCCGCTTCGGTCTCCTGCTTCAGGTTCAGCAGCCGCATCGCGTTGCCGCGCAAGTAGTCAAGGGCTCCGCCGACACCAATCAGGGTCCCGCCATCGCGCACCCAGCGCTTCAGATTTTCCGCGCCGCCAGAGCCGAGAATGCGGGAATAGCCTGCGGCGGACGCCGGGGGCAGGATCAGGGTGTCATATCGCGAGAGATTGGCTCGCGCCACGGTTGCCGCGCGCATGATCGTTACCGGATAACCGAACTGGCGCTCCAGCACGAAGCGCATCGCACCAGCGGCACTTGAAGAGACGGGTTCGTCCCAGAGCATCGCCACGTTCGCTCTTGGAATCACGCGGGCGCTACCGCTCCCGAAATTGATACCAGCATCCACCCAGCCGGAGGGAGTGGCCACGACTTCGGCACCACTATCGTGAGCCAGCTTCGCCAGTGTCTCCGCGAGATTCTCCGGGTTCTCCGCCACGCGGACTACCAGCGTGCCTCGTGGGTATGTCCGACCGTCTTGCGCCGTCTCCTTGTCCAGTCCAATGACAGAGAGGTTCTTGCGCAGGGCTCCCGTAAGAAAGCGCCCCGCCGCCGCCGTGCCCCAGGGCACGAGGTAGGCGACCGGTGAAGGTGCCGGGATCACCTTGCCCGCGGGCGGGTTCTCGTCGCTCCACGCTTCGAAATCGCCTTGCGAAACCAATGCGGATGTAGCCGCCTCCACGTTGAACATCAGAGGCAGGGACCACGCGGTGACGTCGTAGATCTCATCTCCGAGATGCTTCGCGCGCCGGCGGTCCTGCTCGCGAAGGAATCGGTCATCCATGGCCACCCGTTTTTCGAGAAGCACCCGTGCCATTCGCGCGCCCGGCTGAGAGAGCGGTATGACGTAGCTCCCGGCGGGAAACTGGCGCGTGCCATTGCGAAAGGCCGCTTTCGCCCGCTTCACCTCAATGCCGTGAAACCGCAGCACGGAGGCAAGTTTATCGACGGCGGATACATCCCCTTCACGCGGGAGAATATACTCCTTCACGCTGCCTTTCTGGCCTTCGTCGATTGCCGTTCGCCGGTAGTCATAGAACTGCGTCAGTAATTCGCCGCGCTTCTCCGCTGCCGTTTCCGCCGTGGCGAGGGAAGTCAGAAAATGGCCCCGCACTGTCTCACGAAAGGTGAACTCCTGCCCTTGGCTGGTGCGCGCCAATAGGCCACGCGAGGAACGCTGCTCATAGGTCATGGCGATTGAGCCCAAATAGGCAGGCCAGCTAGCACCATAGCCGGGATAGAAGGCGTCGAAGATCTCCCTAGTGAAGTAGTTGATTCCGGCACGGTCAAAGTACGCGGCGTTTCGACGCCCGAACCAATTGAGGCTGGTGCGCTGGTGGGGGACGAGCCAGGGGTTATAGGGAATCGCTTCGGGCGCGAAGTAGTAGGTGGCGTCTGAACCCATCTCGTGCAGGTCCACGAATACCTGGGGCAGCCACTCTCGCAACTGGCGGATGCGGGCGCGCGTTTCCGGCTGGGTGGCGGTGAGCCAGTCGCGGTTCAGGTCAAAGAGATAATGGTTGCCTCGCCCGCGAGGCCAGGGTTCGTCGCGCTCCGCGGAGACGGGGCTGGCGTCGGGTTGAAGGCCCAACGCCTGCACAAAATTGCCAATCCAGCGCTGGCGGCCATCGGGGTTCTGGATGGGATCAATGATCAGCAGCACGTTCTCGCGGATTTTGTCGACCACCGGGTCATTCCGTGCGGCCACCATGTGGTATGCCATGGCGATGGCGGCATCCGAGGGGGAGATCTCGTTGCCGTGGACGGAGTAAGCCAGGCACAAGACCACGGGCAGATCCGCGACTAACGCCTTGGCTTCGGCCTCTCCGGTCCGACGCGGGTCACCGAGCTTTTGCATTCCGGCGCGGATCTCCGCAAGCCGGGCGATATTGGCTTCGGAGCCGACGTAGGCGAACACTAATTCGCGGCCTTCCCAACTCTTGCCGATGCTCTCCACTTTGATGCGTTTGGAACTCGCTTCTAGCGCGCGCAGGTAGCGAACGAGATCGGCGGGTGTGGTCACCTTCTCGCCGGATGCGTAGCCCAGCACCTGCTGAATGGTGGGGACCGAGGGATCGTAATCCGCGCTCGCGATGTAGGGCAAAGCTTGTGCGCTAACGGGGAAAAGTCCCGAGGTGAGAACCAATGCCAGACACAGCGATTGCAGTGCGGGATAAAGGGATGCGAACGCGGAGGCTCGGCGGTTCATCAAAATCGATTCCTCTTAGGGTGAGTGTTCCTATCCAGGATAGAGGAAACGGCAGGGGGCGGCGGAGCGGGAGAAATCGGCGGCGAAATTACGGCGGGCGCGTGCCAGGCAACGGACCGCCGCACCGGATTCCGGTGCGTGGTCCGCTGCCGAGCGCATGTCTACTTCCGGAAGACGACGATGTCGTTCAGATAGACGTCGGATGCCTTCGAATCTCCGTGAGGCTTTCCGAGCACCACCAGCTTCAGCGTGTGCTTGCCAGGGGTCAGGTTGAAGTCGTGATAGATGGACTCGTGCCCTTTGGCGTCTTTTTCCTCATCGGAGCTGACGTCGACGGTGGCCGCGAGTTTGCCATCGACATAAACTTCCGCGGTGCCCGCCCGAACGGACTGAAGGTAGGTGCCGACCAGAATCACTCCGGTGCCCTCGAACTCGATGGAGGCTTCCGCGCCCGCCTTGCTGGCACTCTTGCGCTTGTCTGAACTCTCCACAACGTCGGTCCAGGGGCCCTTGAAACTCCACCGCTTGTCAAATACCGAGACCCGCTCGACTGGCTTGCCGTAGTCGTTCCAAAGAGGGATGTCCATCGCCTTCGGCTGCTCCGTCTTCACGACGAGGGTATCGCCGTCGCGGCGGCCGCCGGTGCGTTCCACCAGCGCGACAGCCCGCTTCTCTGTGCTATCGACGATGGAGTTGAGGGAGTAGTTCGTGTACGCAAACTTTTCATTGGCGATGGCGTCGATACCGTTCTTCCATTCATTGGGAATGGCGTCGTAGCCGAGCATCACGCCCAGGACACCAGCGGCACTGGCGGGGTTGCAATCCGAATCCTGCCCGGCGCGAGTGCTGATGTCGAGGGTTTTCCCCATGTCGCCTTCGCCATAGAGCATGCCAAGAACGATATAGGCTCCGTTGAGTTTCGCATCGATGTTGAAGGGGAGGAGGGCGCCGGCAGGGCAGGGTTCATCCCGATCCCATTTGTCCTGAATCTGTTGCCAGTTCCATTTCCAATCGCCCGGCTTTTCCTTGTGCCAGCGAATGACGTCGGCGATCACCTGGGCATACTCGCTCTTCGCGGGGATCGCGGCGAGACCGGCTTCCACCACTTTCGCGGGATCGTTCTCAAAGAAGGCCGCCGAATACATGGCGGAAACGAACATGCCGCCGAGAATGCCGTCGCCTTCATTCACGACGCGGCCCGCGCGGTAGCAAATATCGTTCGAGGATTGGGGCAGGCCGGGCGCCATCAAGCCGACGAAATCGGCTTCAATCTGGAAGTCAATATCGTTGGCGTGCGAGTTGTACTTGGGCGTGCCGGATTCCATCGGAGAAACGCCTCGGCGCAGCGCGCGGCGGGCTGCCAGATTGGCGTGCCACAGGTGATACTTCGCGTCCCGCAGCATGTTCCCGAAATCCATCGTCGTGGCATCGAGGCCCTTATCGTCGAGAACCTGGGCAAAGGTCATGTCCACGTAAAGATCATCCTGGTTTAGCGAGTTGCGAAGCCGTTCGGGGTTCCACTCAGGCAACGGTCCTTCAATAATCTTCTGGAGATGGCGGAACTCCGTGGGTGCGCCGAAGCTTACTCCGATCATTTGACCGGCCCAGCCGCCGCGAATCTTGTCGCGCAGCTTCGCCATCTCAATACGCTTCTCGCTGGTGTCCGCCTTGTCGGTGGCACAACTTGAAAAAAGCAGCAGGCCCATGGTGAGGGCACCGGTTAAAAGGTATTTAGGGGTCATGATATGCCCCAATCCTATCTCACGCACGAAGGATTCCAAAGTGCCCGGCTGCGATTTTCGGTCAACGCGACGGCGAGGCCGAAGCGAATGTGTCGCAGGCCCGCGGATCACCCGATTGCATCCCGCGCTGGAACCATTCCATGCGCTGAGCGGAGCTGCCGTGGGTGAACGATTCCGGACTTACGTGGCCGCGTGTCATTTGCTGGATGTGGTCGTCGCCCACGGCGGATGCCGCCTTGAGCGCTTCCTCCGCATCCCCGGCGTCGAGCAGATCGCGCTGGGCCGTGGAGTGCGCCCAGACGCCCGCGAAACAATCCGCCTGCAACTCCATCCGCACGGAAAGTTCGTTCTGCCGGGACGGGTTCTGGCTTTGCACCTGGCGGACCTGCCGCTCCACCCCCAGCAGGTTCTGGACGTGATGGCCGATCTCATGAGCCAGCACGTAGGCCTGCGCGAAATCGCCTGGCGCGCCGAAGCGGCGGCGAAGTTCGTCAAAGAAGCTCAGGTCAATATAGACTTTCTGATCGCCGGGGCAATAGAACGGGCCGGTGGCGGCGTCGGCGAAGCCACAAGCAGATTGCACGGCATCGCGGAACAGAACCAGTTTGGGCGCTTCATAGGGGCTGCCCTCTCCGGCGAGAACTTTCGTCCACACCTGTTCGGTGTCGTCGAGGACGAAGGAGACGAATTGCACCTGCTTCTCTTCAGCGGGATCGTTGATGGGGGCCGTCGCGCTTGTGCCAGTGGATGTATCCATGCCCACGCCTCCGCCGCCCAGGAAGGGGCTGAGCAGATCCTGCTTGAAGACGAAGCTTAACACCAGAAGAATCAGAATTCCTCCGATGCCCAGGCCGCCGCCCATCATAGGCCTGCGGAAGCCGCCGCCTCCGCCGCCGTCTCCGCGTTGGTCTTCCAGATTCCGGCTGCGTCCCCCAGGCGTCCAGCGCATCGCAAATTCCCCCTCGAACGATTCCGCCGTATTCGGGCGACGCGGCCCATTCGCGCGCGAGGGTCAAGCGGTTCGCACGCGGCGGATCGTCGATGAATTATACCGGAAAAATGGGGCTTCGCGGCCGTGCGGCCACTTCGGCGACGGGGTTCCCGGTCTCCCGCCATTCCCCGGTTACACTGGCAAGATGGCGAGCCGGTCTTCTCGTTTGCTTTTCGCTCTTTGGCTTTGCTTCGCACTGCGGCTCGTCTTCTATGCGGCGGTCTATCCGATATGGGAGGGGCTGGACGAGTGGGGGCACATGGCGTACGTGGACCACCTGCGGCAAACCGGAAAGTCTCCCGCCGCGGAAGCGCCGGTTTCCGGCGAGATTGCCGCTTCGCTCTCCCTGGTGCCGTTGGCCCCGCACCTTCCCGGCTACGTTGGGACGGGGATTTCGCATGAGGAGTATTGGAGACTACCGGCGGATGAGCGCGCCGGCAGGCAGCGAGCCGTCGCTGAATTGCGTCTCTCGTTGCCCCCGCAGCCGCAACTGCGTGCCGTGAATTATCAGGCGCAACACCCTCCGCTAGCGTACTGGCTGCTCGAAGCGCTGGATGCGGCGTTGGGCTTCGAGGATCTTCCCTCCCGCGTTTTTGCGTTGCGAATGGTCCTGGTCTCTTTCGCGTCACTGTGTTTGCCGCTGCTCTGGATGCTGAGCCAAAGGGTGTTTGTGAATCCCTCACTTTCCGTTGCGGCCTGCCTGGTGCTGGCGGCGATGCCGAACTTCGCCGTCTATGTCGCGCGCGTTTCGAATGACGGCATCGCGGTGACGCTGATGGCGGTGGCGATGGTGGTGTTTGTTAGTCACACAGGGCGATGGCATCCGATGGCGATGTCCGCGATTGCGGGCCTTGTGGCCGGGGTTACGGCTCTCAGCAAAGCGTATGGCATCTTGCTGATTCCAGTCTTCGCGCTGGCGGTCTGTGTGCCCAAGCCGGCCCGGTGGCGTGACGCTCTCCAGCGATTCGCCTCGTTCCTGGCTGTGTTCCTCGTGATTGCAGGCTGGTGGTTCATCCCCACTTTTCTTGCGACAGGGACGCTCTCCGGTGAGGCCCTGGATGTGGACGCCGCCGCCATCCCCCTGGCGGAGCGGCTGCCGAATCTGTTCCGGGTGGATTGGTGGGAAGCCTGGAAGTACGGGACTAGCTCCCATATCTGGATTGGCGGGTGGAGCTTCCTCCTGCTCGACGAGTGGATTTATTGGATCTTCCGCGCGGTGGGAATCGTTGCCTTGGCCGGACTGCTTTGTGGCGCGGTTCACTGGTGGCGTCACGGCGCGGAGAAGCCGCCGTTTACACAGCCGGGATTCTGGACGGTCCCGCTTCCGCTGTTCACGCTGTTCGTGCTGGCAATCGCGTACCAGGGCTGGCAGATCTTCAACACGCAGGGCGCGTCCACGGCGGTGGGCTGGTATCTATCGAGCGTCGCCAACGCGGAGGCAGTGGTGCTGGTGGCCGGGCTCGGCCATGCCTTCGGGACGCGGCATGCCGCGCGGCTTGGCGGCGCGCTCGCGCTTCTGCTGGCGGTTCTGGACTTGTTTACCGTGAATCTGCTGAGCCTTCCTTACTATGCCGGGCTGACTCAGGTGACGCCGGGCGAGATGCCCGTCCTGACGCCCGGACAATGGCCGGCGGGAGGGCTGTGGGAGGTGGCGGGCCGGCTTTCCGCCAATCATCCGGCGTGGCTGCCGGCGGCGGCGCTGCTCACGTTGTGGGTTCTCTACCTTGCGGCCACGCTGGCATTGGCAGCCCTCTCGATTCGGCTGATGGCGGGCCGAGACCAACAGCGCCAGAACTGAGGCAGCAAGCGGATTGCCCGATACACGCCCGCTACGGCCGGGGCTCGAAGAGCAGCACTTCCGGGCGCGCGCCGTTTTCGTCGGAGATGCAGGAGGAGCATCGGTGCCGGTAGCCATCGGTGAGCCGGTCGACGGTAGCGGGGAGCACAACGCCGTCGTCGGGCTTGTGGTAGGAAGCCAGCGCGAGCCTCGGCCTCCAGCGCTTCAAAGTGGCGGCCGCACCTTCCAGGGCCGGGGCCTCCGCGCCCTCAATATCCATCTTGATGAAATCCACGCGCTCCAGGCCAAGCTCGGCCACGAGCTTATCGATGGTGGTGAGCGGGGCTTCGACGCCCTTGTGCGCGCCGGGCTGGTGCATCACGACGGTGTCCGCCGCCGAGTTCTCGTCCACCTGTTCGAGGGTCATCACATCGTCCTTGTTCCAGACGCCCTTGGGGTAGACGACGACGCGGCCCTCCGCGATTTCTTTGGCGAAATTGCGCCGCAGGCAGGCGACGTTTCGCGGGGAGGGCTCGATCGAAATCACTTTGCCCGCGCCGCGAGCGAGAGCGAAATGCGTGAAGGTGCCCACGTGCGCGCCGCAATCGAGCACAACGTTGCCCGGGTGGATGCCTTCCGGCTGAGAGATCTTGTAAATGTCGCGGGACTGTTCCGCGAGGTTGAAGGGAAGCACCCAGCGGTTCCCGGCGGGAATCCAAAAGCCGCGACCGGGTACGTTTCCGGAGGTGGGCAGATCCCAGCGCTCAAAGCCGGGTTCGGTGGCACCCAGCTTGAGGCGTTCGATAAACGAATCCTTGACGGTTTCCTGGTCAACGTGCGCCGCGGGGGCTTTCAGCGCGAGCGAGAGAGGGCAATGGGGGCTCTTTCCCTGGAGCGCCAGCAGAATGATTTCCGCCTTGGCGGGCGCCAACAGACTGCCCGCTACAATCGTGCCAGCCAGCACGAGGAGAACCGCCAGAATCGCTTTCTTCACAAGCCTGAGGATAGCACCGAACGCCCATCGATTTCGCGCCGATCCGCGCGACGGAATCGGACGGGGAATGAAGTGCCGCGAGGCGCGTTCGGCAGGGCATTCCGTCCGGCGGGGTTTACACATTTTTGGGTTGATCGGCGCAACTTCAAGCGGTCCATGGGGTTCGGGTACTCAGGGGGATGTGAGATGGAGTGGAAACAATCCGGCCCATGGGGGGCTTGCAGCCGTATTCGCTTCGCAGTGTGGGCCGCCATACTCGCCACGCCGCTGATTCTTTTTGCCGTGGCGGGGGAGGAACTCTCGGGGCGATCCGAGGCGGCATTCCTCCAACCGCTCGACGAGGCGCGGCAGGTGGAGCACGTTGCGAACCGGCTGACGTTCGGGCCAAATGCGAATGTCGTTGCGAGCTTGCGTGCGATCGGCATACAGAAGTGGATCGAGTTGCAGATGCACCCGGAACGTATCCCGGAATCCAAATTGCTTGAAGAGAAACTCGCCGCCTATCCGGCTTTGCGCATGAGCACCGCGGAACTGGCGATGGAGTATCCCAACCGGCAGTATCTGCGCGCGGTCTCGCGGGGCACGGGCGAACTTCCTTCGGATCCGGCCGAGAGGGAAAAGGTGGAAACGCTGGCGAAGATCCAAGCCGAACGCGAGCGTGGATTCCTGAAGCAGGCGAAGGCAACGGGGCAGGCGCAAAGGCGCGGAAACTCTTCGGGAACACAGGCCGGCGATGGAAGAAGCGTGAACGGCATGAGCGAGACGAACCAACTGGCCGCGCTCGCCAGCATGACCCAGGAAGAGCGAGTGGCGGCGATCCGTGCGCTGCCCCCGGCGGAGAGGAAGGCCCTCGTCGAGAGTGTGCGCCCGGCGCTTACGGTGCAGACTTCGCTGGTGGCGGGGAAGATCCTGCGGGCCGCTTACAGTGAGCGCCAGTTGGAAGAGCTGATGACGGATTTCTGGTTCAACCACTTCAACGTGAGTGTGAAGAAGGAAGCCGATCGCTACTATTCCATTCCTTATGAGCGCGACGTCATCCGGAAGAACGCTTTTGGCAAGTTCGAAGATCTGCTGGTGGCCACGGCCGAGAGCCCGGCGATGCTTTACTACCTGGACAATTTCCAGAGCGTCTCGCCCGATGCGCGATTTCGGCGAAGAGCGATGCGGGCTCCGCGGATGCCCAGGGGGCTGAACGAGAACTACGCCCGGGAACTGATGGAACTGCACACGCTGGGCGTGGGTGGCGGTTACACCCAGAAAGACGTGACGGAAGTCGCCCGGTGCTTTACTGGATGGACCATTGACCGGCGTACACCGGGGGGCGGGTTCCGCTTCGTCCCGCAACTGCACGACAACAAGTCCAAGACCGTGCTCGGAAAGAAGATTGATGCGGGCGGGATGGAAGACGGCTTGCGGGTGCTGTCCATGCTTGCGCACCACCCTTCCACGGCGAAGTTTATCTCCACCAAACTCGCGGAGCGTTTCGTGGCGGATCAGCCGCCCGCCTCACTGGTGGATGCGATGAGCGCGACCTTCCTGCGCACGGGCGGCGACATCCGGGAGGTGCTGCGGACGATGTTCTTCTCGAAGGAATTTCTGAGCGAAGGGGCGTATCGCGCGAAGGTGAAGCAGCCCTTCGAGATGATCGTGAGCGCGGTGCGCGCGCTGGATGCGGACATCGTGCAACCCTTGGCGCTGGCGCGAGCGCTGGACCGGCTGGGGCAGCCGCTCTATCGGAAACAGGAACCGACGGGCTACTCCGCGCTGAACTCCGAGTGGGTGAATTCCGCGGCTCTGGTGGAGCGGATGAACCTGGCGCTTGGGCTGGCCTCCAACCAGGTGCGGGGCGTGCGCTGGGATGAGATTCCGGCGACGGGGCAGGCGACGGTGGAACTGGCCCGCGCGGAGTGGCTGCTGCCGGTGAACGAATCCACGGTGGCTTCGATCGCCAAGGCAATCGACGACCCGGCGCAGGAGCAACTACGGCAGTTCCGCGGGGCGACGGAAGCGCAGATTTGGGCGGGGCTCCTGTTGGGCTCGCCCGAATTTCAGCGCCATTGATTGCGGAGCGCGCGAAGGTGCGAGAGGAGGAAGTATGAATTCCCGAAGAGCTTTTCTGCGAGGCGCGGCACTCACGATGTTTGGAGCGGGAAGCGCTCCGCTGTGGCTTGGCCGGGCAGCGCAAGGGATGGGCGCTTCGCCAAATCGCCGCAAGGTGCTGGTGGCCATTTTCCAGCGCGGGGCAGCCGATGGACTGAACATCGTGGTTCCCCACGGAGAACGTGACTATTACAAGCTCCGGCCAACCCTGGCGATTCCCGCGCCGTCGCGGGGCGCTTCCCCGGGGGAAGCCGCACTAGACCTCGACGGATTTTTCGGGCTCCACCCGAGCCTCGCCAGCCTCAAACCACTATGGGATGCGCGAGAGCTGGCGATCGTGAATGCGGTGGGAAGCCCGGACCCCACCCGTTCCCACTTTGATGCGCAGGATTACATGGAGGCGGGAACGCCGGGTGTGAAATCGACGCGCGACGGGTGGCTGAATCGCGCGCTCGTGGATGAGGACGTCCATCCCGTTTCCCCGGTGCGCGCGGTGGCAATGGGGTCCGCGCTGCCGCGAATTCTGCGCGGGCCGGAGCCGGCCGTGGCGATTGACCGCCTGGAAGACTTCCAGGTGCGCAGCCGCCAGGCCGAAGGCGCGTTCTCCAGTATCTACGGCGATTCCGCCGATGCATTGCTGCGGAACACCGGCAAAGAAGCGTTCGACGCCATCCGCATCGTGCAGCGGGTGAGTGCGCAAACAGCACGCGCGGACGAGAAGTACCCGAACGGTCCGCTGGCGCGCAGCCTTCGCCAGATTGCCGCGCTGATCAAGGCCGATGTCGGTCTCGAGGTTGCGTTCGCCGATGTGGGCGGATGGGACCACCATGTGAACGAAGTGGGCGTGCAGCCCGCCACGGGGCAACTCGCCAACCTGTTGAGGCAGTACGGCGATGCGCTGGCGGCATTCCGTCGGGATCTCGGCGATCGCTTCGAGGATGTGGTGCTGGTTACGATGTCGGAGTTCGGCCGGACGGCACGCGAGAACGGCACGCGCGGCACGGACCATGGCCACGCCAACCTGATGTTCGTGATGGGCGGTCCGGTGGCGGGCGGAAAAGTCTACGGAGACTGGCCGGGCCTCGGAGACGGCCAACTCTACGAGCGGCGCGACCTTGCGGTGACCACCGATTTCCGCGACGTTCTGGGCGAACTCATCTCGGAGCATCTCGGGAATCGCGACCGGACCGGGCTTTTCCCCGGCTATACGGTGTCTCCCGCACGCTTCCGCCGGTTGTATTCCGCCAGTTAGGCGAGGCCCAGGCAGAGTGCGGATCAGGAAGAGACGGTTCGTTTCGGCGGGCTACTTGCGGCCACGCCAGGAGGCTACCACGACCCCCGCCACCGCGCCGCAGAGGTGCCCCTCCCAGGAAACGAACCAATAGGACGGCAGGATCCTCCACAGCAATCCCCCATAAGAAAAGAGAACGAGGAAGCCGATGAGGATCGACTTCCAATCCCGCTGATAGAATCCGGCGGCGATCAGGTAGCTGAGCAATCCGTACACGAGGCCGCTCGCTCCGATGTGGTTGCTGCCGCTGCGCCCGATGAGCCAGGTTCCGAACCCGGACAAGAGCCAGATCCGGGCAAGCGTGTCAAGCGAGTGCCGCGCGCTCTGGATTTGGAGCAGCACGAGCATCACAAAGAGAGGAATGGTATTGGCGGCAATGTGAAACAGCCCCGCATGCAGCAGCGGAGCGAACAGGATGCCCGCGAGGCCGAACAGGGTACGCGGATGGATTCCCCATTGGCGCAGGCCGAGGAACGGGAACAGGGTAGCCAGCGCAAAGATCGCCCAGATCAGGCAAATGAGGGTGAGCGCGGGCGTGGTGCTGTCAATTGCTCGTGACTTTGCGGGCATATATCGCGTTAGCGGAGATCGTCAAGCCAAGCAGTATATCGTGACCCACACGGAGCTTGCCTTCCCGCAACTCCGGCGTCTTCGGTTCGCGCCGTGTTTCGCTTCGCGCTTGTTTCGCGAGAGAATAGGGCAGCGGGCGATTCGCTGCCAAAGCACGGCGCTCGGGAGGGCGAAGGATGAGAGTTTCGATTCTTGTGTTGTCGGTGTTGGGACTTGCGGCTGCGCTGTGCGGACGCGACCTTCCGTTTGCGCAATCGGCATTCGCCGCGGGTGACGGCCTGCCGGCGGGCTGGCGCACGTGGAGCCAGCGGCCGGAGACACTGCCGAAGGTATCGGTGGAGGCCGGGGACGGCCTTGGCGAACCGGGCGCGCTGGTTGTGGCCGGCGGCGGCAATGTGGCCGGGTACGGCGGATGGGAGCGCGAACTCAGCGGGGTTGAGCCCGGCAAATGGTATCGCTTCGAAGCAAGTTATCGCGCGGAAAACGTGAAGGCCGAGAACTGGCAGGTGGTGGCCCGGATCGACTGGAGGAGCGCCGACGGCCGGCGCAAGGGCCAGCCCGAGTATGCTGCATGGGCGACGCGTGAGGGCCGCTGGACCCGCCTGGACAGCACCGTACAGGCCCCCAAGGACGCCGCCTCCGCGCGCCTGCAATTCTTTCTGCTCCTCGCCCCGCAGGGCAAGGTGTGGTGGGATGCGATCTCCTTCCATGAAGTCCACGCTCCCGGACCCCGCAAGGTGAACGTGGCCAGTGTGAACTTCCGCCCTGGAAAGACGGGTTCGAAGGAAGCGAGCCTCGCCGCTTTTGACCGGTTTGTCCGGGAGAAGGTGCCCGCGGGAACCGATATGATTCTGCTGCCGGAAGGAATTTCGGTGGTGGGAACCGGACGGACTTACGTGGAGGTCGCGGCCCCGATTCCGGGTCCGGATACGGAGTTTCTCGGCAAGCTTGCCAAAGAGAAGAATGCGTATATCGTGGCGGGCCTTCTCGAGAAGGAAGGCAAGGCGGTCTACAACACTTCCGTACTGATTGACCGCAAGGGCGCGCTGGTCGGCAAGTATCGCAAGGTGTATCTCCCGCGCGAGGAACTCGAAGGAGGCGTCACGCCCGGCGACGGCTACCCGGTCTTCGACACCGATTTCGGCCGTGTCGGCATGATGATCTGCTATGACGTTTTCTTCCCGGATCCGGCGCGGGCGCTGGCGGCGCAGGGAGCGGAACTGATTCTGCTGCCCATCTGGGACGGCCCGGAGCGCCTGACCGTGGCGCGGGCGCTCGAGAACAATGTGTTCCTCGCGGTATCGAGCTACGGGCTTCCCGCGCTGGTGCTGAATCCGGATGGCGACGCGCTGGCGAATACGAAAGAGAACGGTACAGTGGCCTATGCGACGATCGATCTCAATCGGAGCTATGCCGACGAGTGGCTTGGCGATATGCGGACGCGGCGTCTGCGCGAGATCCGCACGGATCTTCCCGTGCCGCCGCCGGGTCTGCTAACGGACGCCCGGAAGTAAGATTCGTGGGATGGGCGGCGAATGAGCGGGCCGTGCGTCGCGCCGTCCTCTCCCGCGGGAGGCAGCGCGTCCGCAATTCCCTGCGTGGACGCGAATGCTCGCGTCGGAGTGACGTTTTCCGAAAGGATGAATTGCTATGCACCGTCGCCAGTTCCTCGCAACCTCCGCATTGGGCGCTTCCTCCGTGGCCGCGACGGTTTCGACGAGCGCCGCACCGCGCGCAATCGATACGAGCCGGGATCCCGCGCGTTTCGGGCTCGATCTATGGAGCGTGCGCAGCCAGGACTGGAATGCGTTCCAGTATGTGGATCATGCGGTGGAGCACAAGCTGAAAGTGATCCAGTTCGCCGATGCCCATACGCTCGGTGGTCTTGAGCCGGAACACGCGCGGAAAGTGAAGGCCTACGCCGATGAAAGGGGCGTGCTGCTCGAGATGGGCATGGGCACGATTTGCCCGACTTCCTCCGGTTGGCAAGGCGAGAAGGACCCCATCGAGCCCTGGATTCTTCGCCACGTCGAGACGGCGAAGTTGCTGGGCTCGCCCATCCTGCGCTGCCTGATGGGAAGCGCGAAGGAGCGCAAGTCGGAAATCCCCCTCGCGAAACATACGCAGGCCATGCTTGCTACGCTCCGCAATCTTCGCTCGCGCGTGACCGATCTGGGCGTGAAGATGGCCATTGAGAACCACTCCGGCGATTACCAGGGCAGGGAACTGGCGCCCATTGTGGAAGAAGCGGGCAAGGACTGGGTAGGGGTGATTTTCGATTCCGGGAACCCGGTCTGGACGATCGAAGACCCCATGGTGGCGCTGGAGCACCTCGCTCCCTATGTGGTGAGCTCCCATTTGCGGGATAGCTACGTTTGGACGACGGAAGATGGCGTGGCGGCGCGCTGGGTGGTATTCGGCGAGGGCAACGTAGGCATACGCGAGGTGCTGCGCGTGCTGATCGAGCGCTGCCCCAAGGCTTCCGTTCTGCTGGAGACGATCACCGTGCGGCACAACGATCTCCGCGTGAAGCATCCGGATTTCTGGAAGGGCTACGAGGAAGTGCCCGCAAACGAATTCATGCGCTTTTATGCCTTGGCCGAGAAAGGGCATCCGCAGCCTCCGCTGCCGCAATTGACGAAGGAACAGATGGCGGCACGCCAACTCACGGATTCGAACCAGGGCATCGTGAATGTGCGCGGGATGTTTGCCGCCTGACGGGAGCCGATATCGGGCGCTCGGCGCAACCGCTTCCGCGCGCGGATCGTCCAACCCACTTGCTTATGCGACTGCACTTCCTTGCGATCCCGCTGCTGGCCGCGATGCCGCTGGCGGGGACCGCCGCTGAATCTTCGAATGGCTGCGCCGGCTCCGCACCCGTCGCCTCGTTCAAGCTGTATGCCAAACCGGACGGCTTCGCGCCTTACCCTCTGCGGGAGGTGAATCAGCTTGAACCGGGAATGAAGATCCAGTATCAGCCGCTCTCCATCGCGGGCGACGATCCCGACGATGCGCGCGTGACGATCATCCTCGCCGAATCCCGCAAGGGTGTCAGCACGCAGCGACTCGAAGTGCTGGATTCCATGCCCGCCGATAAGGTGGCGGAATGGAAAGTGCCGTTTCGAACGGAACTGGTGGCGATGGTGTTCGGCCCGCAGGGCTTCAGCGAAGGCAAGGTGAATGCGCTGCTCAAGAAGGATACATCGCTCATCCGGCAACTGGCCGATTATGCGGAGCAGAACCAGCGCGTCGAAGATCTCATCAACGTTCTTGCCGATGCCGAGAGGCAGCCGCGACCCGCGGAATCGCTCGACGCGGCGCTTGCCGGAGTCGCCTCGCGGTACGGAACTTCGATGTCGCCCATCAATCGCGAGTCGCCCACCAGCGAGCAGGCGATGACGCTGATGCGCGCGCTGAACCCGGCGCTGACCACGTACGATCCGCTGGCGCCAAACCCCTCGCAGCGGTTGCAGCAATCGGCCGGGCTGGCGGCTTCCGTGGCGGGGCTTTTCTGGGGGAATCAGGTGGCGCTCTATGCCGGGGGCGCGGCGCTGTTTCTGAATCTGCGCGGCATGATGTTCCCCGGCTCCGAGTTCCGTTCGGCTTTGATGCAGACGGGCGCGGAACAGCGCATGACGCTCTGCAGCAAGGCAACGGAACGGCGCTCGCGGACGCGGGTTGCCTACTTGTGGGCATCGCGAATTCCGGACAGTGCGGCCCCCGGCATTACGCTCAAACAGCAAAGCCAACTGGGGGCGGGATTGGTTTCCACCGTTCCGGTGACGCTTTCGGACGCGAAGCTATGGCGCTTCGTCAACCGCGCCCAGGATTGGAAGCTGGTATCCGCCGACGGCAGCAGGGAATATCCGGTGGAAGTGACGCCGGACGCGAGCGCCGGCGCCCTGCGCTTCACCCCTCCCGCCGGGATGTCGGAGGGGGAATACAAGCTGGCGGGCCGCTGGGATTGGAGTACGCTTCGCCCGAACGGCTCCGTTAGCGTCTCCCACGTGCCGGAAGGCAAGGTGGCCCGCATCACGCCACTGTCGCGCGGCAAGCTGGTGGACCAGGCGGCGAATGTCGAAGTGGAACTCGAAGGCGCGAACTTCCGCTTCGTGGAGCAGGCCGCGCTTGTACGAAGGGATGACCCTTACGCCACGCCCCGAACGGTTCCGTTCCGGCTGGGCGCACAACAAGACGCGAGTTCCCCACACCTCTTTGTGTTGCTGAATGGCGAGCCGCTGCGGCGCGGAGACTATCTCCTTAACCTGAAGCAGGCAGGGGGCAAGGAACTCAAGGTGGATGTGCCCGTGATGGCCGAACCCCCGACACTCAGCGCCCTCCCGCTAAGGCTGAACCAGGGAACGGCCAAGCAACGGATTGTGCTTCACGGTACGCACCTCGATTTGATTGAAAACGTCGAGACGCCGGGGATCACCTGGGAGCGTTCGGCGAGCACGACCGGAGAGACGGCATTCGAGGGCACCGTGAACGAGGGCGTCAAGGAAGGCGCACGGCTCGACCTGCGCATCAAACTCAATGACCGTCCTGAGCCGCTTACACTGGCCGGTGCAGTGGAGGTGCTGGGCCCGCTGCCTTCCATTGCGGGCAGCCGCATCGCGTATCAGCAGGAGAGCGGCGTCACGCTCCGCGAAGGGGAACTGGCGCTCGGTTCTCTGGTGACCGCGCTCATCGAAGTGCGGCACGGGAGCCCGCGGCAATCGCTGCTTCTTGGCTGCGCGAACGCCTCCACGCAAAATGAATCACTCGCGCTGCGCAGCGGAGAGAGCCATAGCGACGCGCGTCTGCAATCTTCGAGCCCGGAGAGCCTGTATCTCACGTTCGACCCCGGCAAGATCGGGCAGAATGGCTGCGAAGTGCTGGCCCGCGTGCGCACACCCAATGGCGAATCGAGCGCTTCCCCGCTGGGGCGTGTCGTGCGTCTGCCCCGGATTGAGGCCATGTCCCTGAGCGATGAACTGGTGGGCGAGAATCAGTTCGCGGGCTCAATTACCGGCGAGGATCTGGAAACCATCGCGCAGGTGGGATGGAGCGCAAACGAAGGCGTGCCGGTGACGGCCGTGCCGCGCCCCCGCGACGGAGACAGCCGCAAGCAGCAGTTGCGCATCGCACTGCCCTGGCCCGCGCCCAGCCCGCGCGCGCCGCTGTTCATCTGGCTTCACAATGAACGCGAGGGCCGTGAAACGAGGACGCGGCTTGGCTCCTGACGCGGACGCCGCGAGCGCTCAGGCGGTTTGCGTGAGCGGGGGCAGCGTCCACTGTTCTCGCAGGTCCTGCAGCGGGAAATAGAGCGTCAGCGTGACGGGTTCCGCGCATTCGCGCTGCAGAAGACGCGCGTAATGCTCCACCTGCTGTTGGTACGCGGCGCGCTGCTCCCGCAGAAAGTGCGCCGGATCGCCCGTCGCCCCGCTAACCAGTTTGAAATCGACCACGTGCAGGCTGCCCGCTGCGTCCCGGAACATTCTGTCGATCCGGACTGTCTTCCACTCTCCAGACTCGAAAAAGCCGAGCGCCTGCTCCGCCCTCACCTCGCGATGATCGGGGTGGAATACCCAATTGCCGATGGAGGATTGCGCCGTGGCGATGAGCGAATCAAGGATGCGACCGGCAATCGCATCCGGACGAGGTTCAGCGGGCAGAAGTAATCGCAACTCTTCGTGAATCAACGGCAACAGGCGATCTCCGGCGCTGGCGACTCGTTCGAGCGTCTGCCCCGCGGAGAGGCGCTCCATCAGCCGGTGGAACACCGTTCCGGCCGCGGTCTCCGCCGTTTCGAACTTGCCCCTTGGGCGGTAGTAGCGCTCCGTTCCAAGCGCGTCCTCTTGCACTCGCGGCGTCTCTCGCCGCAACTCCGGAAGTTCCCCGGCGGCCAGCTTCCGCAGCCTCGGATAGCGTCCAGGGACCGCGGCAACGGCCGTCGGGTTGAGTTTGCGCGCTGCCAGGGCGTCAGCGAACGCCTCCTCGAAGTGCTGCCAAAGATAGCCCAGGTAAGATTCCCGCTTCGGGTTTAGCTCCTCCGCGGAGAGGGCGTCTTTCGGGTCAATCGTGGCCAGCAGATGCAGCTCTTCTCTGGCCCGAGTGAAGGCAACGTAGAGCACCCGCATCCGCTCATACTTCTCGCGTTCGTTCTGGCGCTTGCCGAGCATCTCGCCGATCCGGGAACGCGGCTCCCCGATCGCCCCGCGGGCGGCGATCACCAGCGCATCTCCGGAACCCGCGCCGTCGTCCTCATCGAGCGGGATCTCTTCCCAGGAGAGAGGCGGCGTCTCCTGGTTGCCGCGCCCGGAATTCAGGTAGGGCACGAAGACCACGTCGAACTCGAGGCCCTTGGCTTTGTGAATCGTGAGCAGTTGCAGCGTATCCGGGGCCTCCGGGTTCGGCGGCGCGAAAAGCCGGGAGAGGGCCTCGTCGAGCGCTTCCGCGCCACCCAGCAGATTCGCTTCCTCAAGCTCGCCGAGCAGCCGCAGAAACTGCGCCGCCGCCATCCGCGAACGCCCGTCGGAGTGGTAGCGTTGCGCGCCGCTTTGCCGCCAGAGCGTTTGCAGCAGCTGTGCGGCCGGCAGCCGGCCCCGCCACTCCATCGCTTCCTCGAACAGGGCCACCGTTCGCCGAACGCGCATTTGTGCATCGTCGCTGAGCACGGAATCAAGATCGCCCTCCCGCAGCACGCTCCAGATGGACTTTGCACGCTGCGCCCTTCGGGCGATTGCTTCGATCTCCGAAAGGGTGAGCGCATTCCAGGGGGCGCGCAGCACGCTCAGCCAGGCGAGGCGATCTTCCGGGCTCTCGACGGCATTCCAGAGGGAGCGCAGATCCTGCACGACGGGAAGGCTCCCGAGCGGCTCCACGTCGATTGCCTGAAACAGCAGGTTCCGGGCCGCCAGGGCACGGCCCACAATGGCGGCGTTTGCGCCTTTGCGGAAGAGCACCCCGATCTTGCGGGGCTTTGCCCGGTCCGGCTCATTTTGCCGGAGCCGCTCAATCTCCGCCGCAATCCATTCGGCTTCCGGTTCGAGCGAGTCGCTAAGAAAGGCATGGCATTGAGTGCGGTCCTCCCGGGAATCGATCTCGTCAGGGTCCGGCCAGGCGTCGGCGTAGGCAACGGCTCCCTTAGAGGCATCGTGCTCGTGCGGGAAATGGGGCTTCAGCCATGCATTGAACGTCTCGATCAAGGAACGCCTGGAGCGGAAATTGCGCTGCAACTGCAGGGTCTCGAGCGGCGGCAGGCCGGGGACCAGTCCTTCGCGGGCGAGAAGGAACAACTCGACGCGCGCGTTGCGCCAGCCGTAAATCGATTGCATGGGGTCGCCGACGAGGAAGAGGGTTCGTCCGTCGCCCGGCGTCCAATTCTCCGTGAGTTTGCGTACCAGCAGCATTTGCAGAGCGGAGGTGTCCTGGAACTCATCCACCAGCAGATGCTGGATCTGCGCGTCGAGCCGCTCCGCGAGCAAGGTGGGAATGCCGGGGGCGGATTCAAGCGCGCTCGTGGCTCGGAGTGCGATCTCCGAGAAGTCCGTTTCGCGGTGCAGCACGAACTGCATGTGAAGCGCCGGAACTACGGTGCGCAGGAAGCGGAAGAGGGCTTCCAGCACGCGCCACTGGCTGTCGGAATAGAAGGGATCGGGGAGCGCCTTCACCCGGCCCATCGCCGCCACGAAATCCTCGTGTGCCGCAAGCGCGGCGAGGAGGTTGAGCATGCGCTGCTTGGCCGGTTTGTCGTCCTTTGGGAAGCCATCCCGCTGTGTAACGGTCTTGCGCAGGGTTCCCTTTTCTGTGAGGAGCCAATCTCCCAGCGCGCGCCACGCGGGTAGACCCGCGTCGTCTGTCGCCGGCCAGCCTGTGAGTGCCGCAAGAATGCCGGTCACGCCCTCCCCGGACTCCATCCGGCTTGCGGCGGTACGCGCCATTGCCCCCAGTTCCGCGCTGAGATCAACGGGAACAAGTGCGTCCAGCCGTTCGAGTTCCGGCGCAATCAGCCGCCGGAGATTTTCTTCCAGGGCCGCGCGCAACGCTTCCGGGCCAGCCTCGCCGAGAGGGTTCGGGCCCATCGCGGGCAGCCACTGGTCCCTCTTCTCAAGCAGGGTGAGCAGGGAGCGGGAGGCGGTTTCGAGATTGTTATCGAACAGGCAAAGGAGCTCGACCAATGCCTCGCGTGAATCAGCCGCCATGGTTCGCAGCGCGTCGCGCACGGCCGCGCCGTAGAGCGCGGCTGGGCGATCCGTTGCGGAAGGGGAGATACCCAACTGAGAGAGCGCGGGCAGCCGGCCAACGAGCGACGCCTCGAAAGCATCAATGGTTTGGACGCGCAGCCGGTGCGGCGAATCGAGCACCTGCCAGTTTCGCTCACGGTCCCGTGCCAGTGCGGCAAGGGCAAGCGCGCGCGTCTGTTTCGCGTGGCTGGTAGCGGGCTCCGCGCCGCTCTCCGCGTCCCGCAGTTCACCGAGGATGCGCGCGCGCATCTCCGCCGCGGCTTTGCGCGTGAACGTGATCGCGAGGATCTCCTCCGGCTCGTCGACCCGCGCGAGCAGCGCCAGATAACGCTGCGTGAGGAGGCTGGTCTTGCCGGAACCCGCCGGAGCCTGTACAAGGTAGCTTGCATCCGGGCGCACGGCCAATTCTCTTTGCCGCTGGTCCATCAGGCTTCCTCCTCGCCGTTGCTGCTCGGGATGAGTGCGATTTCCGCGATCCGGCAAAACGGTTTCTGCTCGCAATACTTGCACGTCTCCTCGCCCTTCAAGGGGTCCACGGCCGCGAAGCCTTCCCGAAACTCGCGTGAGAGGCGGTCCACGGCATCCCGGCTTCGGTCAACGAAAGCGGGCCAGCCTCCCTCCGGGGTCGAATCGCGCTTATTGGTGGCAAACTGCCCTGGGACATCCTCTCCGTACACTTCCCAGCCAATGTCCCCGGTCTTCAGACAGCCGAATGCGATGGCGCTCACCGCCTGCTCCGCCGCCGCCAGATACAGCAGCAACTGCGGCTGCTCCGGGCGGTCGCCATCCCACATCGTTCGCTTCACTCGGCCGGTCTTGTAGTCGATCAGCGCGAGGCTGCCATCCGCCAGTTGGTCAGTCCGGTCCGGGCGGATGCGCAATTCCATGCCGCCCAAATCCACCGTGTGACGATGTTCGGTCTCGAGAATCGTAAACGGGCGCCGCAATTTCTCCGTCTCAAGCCAGTTCCACAGCAACTGCGAAAGGCGGAGAAACTCCGCATCATGCTGGGCATCGGCCAGCAGATCGCCACGGCCCGCGCGAAACTCGTCGAGAGCTTCGCGAACGCAACCGCGGATACGATCCGTGAGTTGACTGCTGCTCAAGGCGCTCAGCCCGCCGTGCGACTTGGTTTCCCGCCAGAAGAGTTCGAGCGCTCTGTGCGCGAACATGCCCTGGTCCATGCGATTCATCAGCGGCAACTGGGGAAGTTCCGGATCGCTGCCAAGACGGGTGCGGGCAAACGCGCGGAAGGGGCAGGCGGCCTGATCGGCCAGCACCTGGGAGCCGCGTTGCACCCGCTTCTCCGTTGCTCGAAGCGCTCCAGCCTGCCAGTCCTCGATCTCTTCCAGTGCCGCGGGCGGGAGCGCCGGGAATTGCGGCACGCGATCCATCGCCCGAATCTCGATCTCGTGCTTTGCGGCGAGTGAGCGTAGCAGGGGGCTCGGTTCCAGCTCCTCCTGGTCTTTCCGCGCCGCGTAGCTCAGGACGATACGGGGGGCGAGGCGCAGGATGCGCTCCAGGCTGCGCACCGCGAAGTTGCGCTCACGCAGGCTGTCGCAACGCGGCAATCCATGGCTGCGCTGCAGGCCGCGGGGCAGGAAGGGGTCCGGTTGCAACGGCCTTGGCAGTACGTCGTCGGTGAGTCCGCAGACCCACACCGTATCGAAGCGGAGGCCGGTGACTTCGAGGAAGCCCGCGACAAGCAGCGGTTTCGGCGACGAATCGGGCTGAAATGTGGCGGCGTCGAAGCGTCGCCGCAGCACACGCTCGAAATCCGGGAACCGCATCCCCTCGATTACGGTGTCCAGTTCGGCGAGTGCGCCAAGCTCTTCGAGGACGCGATGGCGGGTTTGGAACTCCGCGCTGGTTAAGGAAGGGTCCCCGAGCCAGAGGCATTGCACGCATAGCGCCCGCAGGCGGGCTACCCACCGGGAGGGTGACAACTCGCCCTTGGCGTCGAAGCTTTCCATCGCGGCCAATGCCGCATTCCAGTGCGCCAGCGAGAATCCCGTGCTGGCTTCCGCTTCGACTGCCGCCGCACGCAGGCGATCGAACGGGACATCTTCTCTCCGCTGACGATAGAGAACCGTTTCGAGGCGCGCGCGGGCGTCTCTCTCCAGTGCTGCCCTGGCGAAATATGGACTGCGCAGCAATTCCCGCGCTTCCTCGACGGAGCCCGTTCCCCGCAGGAAGGGCAGGATGGCGACGAGGGCGCGCGCGACGGGTGACGCTCCGAGCCGGCCCCCGAGGCTGAGATGGAACGGCTGGTTGTCGCTGTCATCGGGCGCGGCATCGTCGCCATTTTGAAATGTCTCTTCGAACACCTCCAGGACGAGCGCGCGCCGCGCCGCAAGATCCGGCACCACGACGGCGATGCGCCCGGAGGGATTCTGCTCCAGCTCTCGCTTCGCCCACGCGGCGGCCGCGCGCAACTCGTCTTCGGGGTCGGCCGCACGGCAGATTGCTTCGGGAACGCTGGCGGCCTCGCCGATGGACTCGAGACGCAGCGCCTCTTTCGACAGGGACGCAGCGGCGGCGAGGAGCGACAACTGGGCCGGTGTAGGTTCTTCAAATCCGGCGAGAATCAGGCGGCACCCCCGAAGACTGGAGAGCCCGCCGGCGTGCTTCGCCAGAAACTCCGGGAGGCGCGCCAACCGCACAAAACGCCTTTCGCGACAGGTATCTCGCAACCCGCGATACCAGGTCCGGAACCCCTCGCATTCCGAATCTCGCTCCCAGGCCGGATCGTCGAAGGGGATGCCGTATTGGTCCGCCAGCGATCCGCTGCGTAGACAGGCTTGCACGGTATCATCGAGAAACAAAGTGCGCTGGTGCGCCCCCGCGTCTCGCAAGGTCCGCTCCCACAGCATCTCTTCCTGCGATTCGCTCAGTAGTGTTGCGCCTTGCAACGCTTCGTCACCTTTGAGGACGGCGTGAAAATGCAATTCCTGCCAGCAACGCCGGAGCCAGGCTTCGAACGGCACGATGCGGGGAAGTAACGCGACGCCGCCGCTTTCCGTGCTGGCGAAGCGGGCGGTGATCTCTCTGGCGAGCCGGTTGCCCGCAGTTAGCAACAGATCGGCGGGCAGGGCTTGCGGAACGTAGTCGTCGACGGAGAGAGTGGGCAGGCTTTCAAGAAATTCGGACATGGGTATTGGCGCGCTTGGAGCATCGTGGCTCGTGCACCACGATATCGCGAATCGCCGCACTAAAGCAGTTGGCGATACCCGGCCAAGTGGATTCCATTCTCCCGCAGCGCCGCCTTCACTTCCGGGGCGCGGAGGGCTTCGAGTTCCCGTTCGCGGCTCTCGCGCAGGCGGGTGCGCGCGGCGGCCAGTTCCTCCCGGCAATAGCCGGGATGCGTCATCAGTTCGGTGCTGCCTTCCGGCAGCGCGGCAATTAACCCGGCGAGATGCGCCGCCTCAAAACGCCCGGTGAGTTGGAACCCCGCGAAGTGATCCGTGAAGAGATAGCCGTTCGATTCGAGGATGCGGCGGAAGTGCCCGCGCAGCAGGGAAATGCCATGCGCGGTTTGCTTCTTGGTAAACGGAATCCGCGGGGACATTGTGCCAAGGGGGAGATCGAATGGCCTGCGAATGAACCGGACGCCGTAGCGCCCTGCCACCTTGACGATGGCATTGAGAACGGGAGGCAGCAGGTGCGTATGCTTGTGCGCGTCGATGTGCACTGGCAGGATGCCCGCCGCGACGATGCGGCCTAGCTGCGCTTCCAGTTCGGCCTCGATATCCATGTGGCCGAGATAGACGGCGGCCGCCAGTTTGGAAACGCTGGCGGGCAGGGCGCGATAAGGTGGAACCATCGAGCGGCCATTGCCGACGAGAACGAAATGGCAGCCGACATCAAGCGTGGGATTTTCGCGGGCGAGTTGAACGGCGTGCTCAAAGGCATCGCCGTTCGCCATCAGAGTGGTGGCGGTGAGGATGCCGCTCCGATGCGCCTCGACGATGCCTTCGTTGACGTCTCGCGCAAATCCAAAATCGTCGGCGTTGACGATAAGAGTTTTCACGGCCGTCAGAATATCGCCAGCTTGACGCGCAGATACTTCTTGGGATTCGCGCGGACGTCTTTCATGAATTCTTTCAGCTCCGTGCTGAATCCGTTGAGCGATTCGTAGAGCTGCGGGTTCACCATCAACTGGCCGATGGTTCCCTTGCCGTCGTTGATGTTGTCGAGGGTCGTGTTCACCTTGTTGAGAGTGAGGCCGAGGTCCTTCGCGATCTGGTCATCCTTCAGCAGTTTCCCCATGGTGCCTTTGCCCTGGTTCAGTTCCGTGAGCAGGAGTTTCAGTTCGGCGATGCTGGCGCGGGTTTCCTCATATACCTTGTCGTCGGTGAGGAGTTTGCCCGCCGTGCCGCGCCCGGCGCGCAGGTCGAGGACCACGTCATCGAGGTTGCCCACCATTCTGTTAATCCGGTCGTACATGGCCGTATCGTAAAGGAGTTTACCCACGGTTCCTTTCCCGTCGCCCACGGCCTGCGCAATCTGGCGGACTTCGACAACAGTACGTGTGAGTTCGTCGTAGAACTCCGGATCGGCGATGAACTTCCCGACGCTGCCTTCGCCTTTTTCGACCTGGGAAACGATGACGTCCACGCGATCGAGAATGCCTTTGAGCGAAGTGAGCAGGTCGTAGCTCGATGCCACGACTTCATCGAACCCTTCCACTTGCCGCGCCTTCACCTCGCCGCCCGCTTTCAGAGTCTCGGTGGACTTGCCCATCGTGATGTTGATGAACTTCGTTCCCAGCAAATTCTCCGCGGAAATGAAGGCGGTAGAGTCCACCGGAATGTTCTTGAGCATGTCTTCATACACTTCGAGTTCAATCTGGATGGCGCGTCCCGGAGCCTTGTCGCCCGAGAGCCTGACATCCTTCACGCTTCCAATCACAATGCCGTTCAGCCGCACCGGGGAGCGTTGGGCCATGGCGCCAGAGTCGCCCATGAAGGTGTAGAGCGGGACCGTATTGCGAAAGAGCGAGCCGCCGCTGGTGAGAAGAAAAATCAGTGTGCCGAGAATCACCAGAGCGACGATCGCCATGATTCCGACGCGCAACTGAGCCCACCGTGTCTTAGATTTGTTTGCCATCGCTGTCCGTCCTAGGCTTCATGAAATTCCGCACGTACGGGTCATCCGTTTGTTCCAATTCCGATTGCGAACCTCTGAAGGCGAAGCGGCCGCTGCGCAGAACCCAAAATCGGGTGCCTGCGTCGCCCCCATCCCGGTTGACCGGTTCAATCCGTCCGGTGGCATCGTTGTAGGTATAGTTTGCGAGGAAATGGCCGTCCTGATAGCGATGGGTAGCGATCATCGTGGTGGTATTGTGGACGCGACGCTCCTTCGCAATCAGCGCCACGATGGTGTACGACGTGATAGGGTCGAGGCCGGCGGTGGGCGAATCGTAAAGGGTAAGCACGGGGTTCGTCACCATGGCCCGCGCGATTCCCACGCGCCGCCGCATACCGCCGGAAAGTTCGGAAGGCACCTTGTCAAGAGTACCTCCCAATTCCACAAACTCCAGCGCTTTCCGCGCACGCTCATGAATCTCTCTGGCGGATGGCTTGTTCACCCGGTTGTTTTCCAGCGGATAGGCGACGTTCTCTTCAATGGTGAGAGAGTCAAACAAGCCGCCTTCCTGGAAGAGCACTCCCAGCTTGCGCCGCACGGCGAACCACTGTCTCTCACTCAGATTGGACGTATCGTCGCCAAACACCTTCACCCTTCCGCTGTCTGGTTTGATGAGGCCCAGCGCCGTTTTCATGAGCACGCTCTTGCCGCTGCCGGCCGCTCCAAGAATGATGCGGGAATCGCCCTCCCGCACCAGGAAGGAGATATCATCGAGCGCCGGCGTTCCCGCGAAGGAGACGGTCACATTCTCAAACTCCAGGATGGGTTGGCGCTCCGCCATAGCTCAGTACACCCTGCCCACGAAAATCTTCGTAATAAAGAAAGTCAGGACGAAAATCAGTACGGAGGCGACCACCACGGCCTGAGTCGTAGCGCGGCCTACGCCCTGGGTGCCGCCAGTTGTATTGAGCCCGTAGTAGCAGCCGATCAGCGAAATCGCAAAGGAGAATGTGAAGGGTTTCACCAGGCCCTGCGCGATGTCGGAGTAGTCGAGGGCCTGCCACGCGCTTGTCCAGAATTGCGGCCCGGTGATGCCCAGGGTGCTGATCGCCACCAGATAACCGCCGAAGATGCCAACGAAGTCCGCGATCACGGTGAGCAATGGCAGCGTGAAGGCCGTAGCCAGCATGCGGGGAGTCACCAGTTTCTGGATCGGGTCAGTCCCGAGCGCCCGCATGGCGTCAATCTGCTCCGTGACCTTCATGGAGCCGAGCTCACTGGCCATTCCGGAGGCGTTCCGGCCCGCAACCATCAGCGACGTCAGCGCCGGCCCGAGTTCGCGGACGAGCGTAATGGAGACGACCATTCCCGTCTGTTCCTTGGCCCCGTAAGTGGCGAGCGCATTGGACATCTGCAGGGCCATCACCGCTCCGCTGAAGAAGCCGGTGAGGATAACAATGGGCAGACTGCCCACGCCGATGATATCCATCTGGACGAACATGTCGGACCAGTAGAACGGGCGACGGAATACATTTCCAATCGCCTTTCCGCCGAGCGTGAAGACGTCCTGGACCGCCTGAACCGGGCCTTTTAGAAAATCCAGCAAGCGTCAGTTCTCCGCAAAAAAAGGTACTCTTACCATAGTACAGAACGTCTAGGAGATAAGTGTTGAACAGGCTGCAATGAAGGGACTTACCGATATTAGCGGTATTCGCGTGGGCCACGCCACCAACCTCGACGCTATCACGGGGTGCACCGTCGTGTTGTTTGGAGATGCGGCCGTTGCGGGCTACGATGTGCGCGGCTCCGCCTCCGGCACCGCTGAATTTTTTGTAATGGACCCCGGCCACATTGCGGGGCGGGTCCACGCGATCTGTCTGGCGGGAGGCAGCGCTTTCGGCCTCGACGCCGGGACGGGCGTCCGCAATTTCCTCGAACGTCAGGGCGTCGGCTTCAAGACCTCGCACGCGCGGGTGCCAATCGTCCCCGCGGCGATTCTCTACGATCTGGGCATCGGAAAGAGCGGCGTGCGTCCAAATGCGGAGATGGGCGCGCTGGCCTGTGAGGCGGCAACCGACTACGCCGTGCTGGAAGGGGCGGTGGGAGCCGGAACGGGCGCCACCGTGGGCAAGGCACTCGGCGCGGAACGCGCTATGAAATCCGGCATCGGCTCGGCGACGGTGAAGCTCGGCGGGGAGCACGAAGGGGTGCTCGTGAGCGCGCTGGCGGCGGTGAATGCGTATGGCGATGTCAAAGATCCGGCGACGGGAAAGATCATCGCCGGAGCGCGGACTTCGCCGGGCGGGATGGAGTTCGCGGATACCGCGAAACGGCTGATTGAAGGCCGGGGACGGGAGGCTGGAGCCGGATCTCCCGAAACGCGCGTGCCGAAGGGGGAGAACACCACGCTGGTGGTTGTGGCCACCAATGCGCAACTCAACAGCGTCGAAGCCCGCAAACTGGCACAGCTATCGCAGATCGGCATGACCAACGCCATCTCCCCCGCGCACACGATGGTGGACGGCGATCTGGTGATCGCGGTGAGCGTGGGAACGCTCAAGGCCAGCATGATGGCGCTGGGAGCAGCCGCGGCGGAGGCGGTGGGACAAGCCATTGTTCGCGCGGTACGGGCCGCGCCCAGCCTGGGCGGATATCCCGGGCTTGCGGGAGAGCCGTAGCCTTACCTCGCGCGGAATGGTGTTCTCACTCCGATTGAACGGATAAGCTGGAGGTATATGAGTCTCTACTACGCCATTGGCTCTCCAACGCTGGATCTGTCCGCTGACGACCTCCGGGCCGGACTCTTTGAAGCGCTGGAAAAACTCGGCAAACGGAAGAAGGTTCTCGCGCTTCCGCCCGATATTACGCGCTATCATTCCCGCGCCGGAGAACTCACTCGTTACGCCTGGCAATACTACGGAGACGCGCTCACGGATGTGATGCCCGCGTTGGGTACCCACGTCGCCATGAGCAAGGCCGAGGCGGAGACGATGTTCGGCGACATGCCGCAATCGCTGATTCGCGTTCACAACTGGCGTGACGGCATCGTAACGCTCGGGGAGGTGCCGGCGGAGTTTATCCATGAGCAATCCGAGGGAAAACTTCACTTCCCCTGGCCCGCGCAGGTGGGCCGCCTGGTGGCCGAAGGCGGACACGATCTGATTCTCTCCCCCGGCCAGGTTGTGCCTCACGAAGTGATCGGCATGGCGAATTACAACAAGAACCTGCTGGTGGGCACCGGAGGCAAGGAGGGTATTAACAAGAGCCACTATCTGGGCGCGGTCTATGGCATGGAGCGTATCATGGGCCGGGCCGACAATCCGGTACGCCGCGTACTCAATTACGCGGCGAAACATTTTGCCGCACACCTGCCCGTCGTCTATGCGCATACCGTAGTGGCGATGAACGACGAGGGACGCCTGGTGACGCGCGGACTGTTCATTGGAGACGACGAGGAATGCTTCCTCCGGGCGTCCGAACTCAGCCTGAAGGTGAACTTCCGCATGATGGACCGTGAGATTCGGAAGGCCGTAGTGCTTCTCGACCCCAAGGAGTTCCGAAGCACCTGGCTGGGCAATAAGGCGGTCTACCGCACACGCATGGCCATGGCTGACGGAGGCGAGTTGCTTGTGCTCGCTCCCGGAGTGAAGGAGTTCGGCGAGGACAAGACCATTGACCACTTGATTCGCAAGTACGGCTATGTGGGCACTCCCGAGGTGCTGCGGCTCACGGAGGAGAACGAAGACCTCAGCGCGAATTTGTCCGCCGCGGCGCACCTGATTCACGGCTCCTCGGAAGGCCGCTTCCGCATCACCTACGCTCCCGGACACCTCAGTAAAGAGGAAGTGGAGGGCGTGAATTTCGGCTATGCCAATCTGGAAGAGATGCTGAAGAAGTACGACATCGCAAAGCTTCAGGAGGGTTTCCAGACCGTGGATGGCGAGGAGATCTATTACATCTCGAATCCCGCGCTTGGCCTTTGGGCATACGAAGATCGCTTCCGCGCCAGTTCCTAAGGCAGCGCGAACGGGCTAGAGCGCGACGGTCTTTCCCGTCCGCGCGGATTCGCGAGCCGCAACCAGAATCTCTGTGGCGATCAGATTGTTTTCGAGCGAAGTCAGCCCGGCCGGCTTCAGCATGCCTTTTGCGACCGCCGCGAGGTACGAAACCGAATCCCGCTCGTGCAGCGGAAGTTCGGGCAATTCCGGGGTGCTCTCGGTTCTCTCTCCCTTCATGCGAGTGCGAAGCGTGCCGCCTCCGTACGCAGTGGCATAGCCGGTGGCTCCGTAGACTTCGAAATCTTTGCGGTTGAAGGGCCAGTTCCAGGAGGCCTGAATGATGCCTTGTGCTTTCGGGTAGTCGAGGAGAATTGTGGCTTCGTCATCCACCTTCGGGTAGATTGCGGGCTTGATCCGAAGGGTGCGGGCGGTAACGGCCACGGGGCGCTGGTTATCCATCATCCAGGTCATCAGGTTGGCGCCGTAGCAGCCGAAATCAAAGAGTGCGCCGGCGCCGTTCTTGATGGGGTCCGTGAGCCACTCGAAAAACTCCGGACCGGTGCCGATCTCCTTTGGGCCTTGATGGCCATCCATCGCCACCATCTTGCGGATCTCCCCGGCATCCTTGCGGTTGTGGACAAGTTCGTAAAGATAGCCATGGCTGCGATACCAAGTCGTCTCGTAATTGACGATAACCGGGATGCCGCTAACCGCCGCCGCCTTGCGAATTCTCTCGGCGTGTTCGCGGCTGACGGCGAGGGGCTTTTCCATCATCACCGGAAGCTTCGCTTTGGCGGCTGCCTCGACAACGGCGGGGTGATCAAAGGTGCTGCCGAACGCGGCAATGGCCTCCGGGCGGGTCTTGCTCAACATTTCCTCGATGGAGCGGAAGCGGCGTTCGCCGGGGATCTGAAATCGTTCCCCATAGCTTGCCAGCACATCCGGCTTTGCCTCCGACACGCCGACGAGTTCGACATCCGTGCGGGCGCGTACCTGGCGGAGAAACCCGCTGGCGTGGCCGTGTACAAGGCCAGCCACCGCAAGGCGAAATGGTGCGGAAGCCGTGTTCTGGGCAAGTGCGGTTGTGGCGCTGGCCGCGCTAGTGAGCACGGTACGGCGGGAGATCGTCATGGCAAGGCCCTCCAGGGATACGTTGGTGCCGAAGCCAGAATATCAGGCGCACGTAAGCGGCCGCGCGGATCCTAGAGGGGGAACGCATTCCGCAATACGGAATTCATGAAGATGAAAAAGGCTACATTGATGACGACGGTGGCCCAGAATGCGCGGCGGAAGGCCGGCTTTTTCGATTTGTGGCGAATTGCCTGCTGGGCGACGATGGCGCCGGGCCATCCGCCGATCAGGCCCAGAAGGAGGAGCATCGCTTCCGAAACGCGCCAGCCGCCGCGGATGGAGGAATACTTGTCGATCGCATAAACCGCAATCGTCACGATGCTGGCGATGACGTAAATGGCGGCGAAGATTTCGGGAACGCCGCGGCTCACCGTGAGCGCGGCATACAGAAAAATGAAGAGCAGAAGGGCGAGCCAGCCGTAGGCGTCGCGGCGGACGACCCGTTCGGGGACTGCTGATGGAGCGGCAGTTGAAGACAGAATTTGATCGACGTTTCGCGCTCGCAGTTTGCCTTGTTGCCCCGGCTCCACTTCGTAGGAGACCAGTTGATTTGATTCCGGACGGACTTCCCGCGTGCGGAAAGCGCTGATATGCACGAAAACGTCTTCACCGCCGTTTCGCGGATGGATGAATCCAAACCCGCGCTCTTCATTCCAAGACCGCAACGTACCTTCAAGCCGCATGCCGTTCCGCGTGTGATGCTTTCCAATCGGGCAGATGCCGGGCCGCTGAGCGGATGCTCCGCCATGGCGAAAAACCGACGCCTTTCTCAAGATATCTCACGGGCGCGAATAATGGGGTTCGAAGGCAGCGAATTCGGCCCGAAGCGGATGGCAACCCCGTTTGATCAAGATTTCCATTGTTTCCACAGAGGGTAGAGGCGCGATTCGAACGGTGATTGGGAACTGGAGACGCGCGAGAATCCCGATGGGTTCTGGAGGGGAAATCAGATGCGCGGCCTGTGGAAGAAGAGGTCCAGACGAGGCAGGGCTGCAAATCCGGACCGGCGGGAACCCCGCCAAGTGTTCCCGCGCGGTCCGGAAGCAGGCGAGCAGATCACCGCCCGCGCGTGCCGAAGCACGGGGCAGCGCAACTCAGGAGCGAGCGCGGCCAACCCCGCCGGGCTCACTCGACACAACTATAGAAGCGACAACGCCGGGAATTGCGAGGTGCGAACGGCAATCGACTGATACGAAAGGGGATAAAAATTCAAAAGTTTGGAACTCGAGGGAGGGAATCTTCCGCGAAATGCGTGCGAGCGCGGCTTCACGGAAGGGAAAACTGGAGCCACCCATCGGAGTCGAACCGACGACCTACTGATTACGAATCAGTCGCTCTACCAACTGAGCTAGGGTGGCGTAACCTCCATTTTACACAAAAGCGGGGAATGGCAGCGGGGCTTTTTCATTTCGTGCAGGTGAGGATAGGTGGGGCCCAACCTTGCTTCGCCGTCCGGGCTGCAAGGTGAATGCGGCGCGGCGGAGGAGGTCACAGTACTGCCGACCCTAATCGTTCCGCCGCGCACCGCCGATACGTTTGTCCAGTGGAGGGCTTAACAATGAAGAGCCGCATCGTAACGCGCAAAAAGGCCGTCGCGCTGGAGGACTTACGCGCCGAGGACCGATTTAGCGCATCGCTGGCTTCGCTGGCGACGCTGCTCATCACGCGCGGAAAGACGCCGTCCGAAGGCCGTCGCGGCAATGACCGCCTGGAGCGCCAGCCGGACGGGGAGTCCGCCGCATAGTCTTCCCGGCCCGCTTTTCCCGGCTGACGGGAAACCTACGCTCTCCGCTTGAGGATTGCTACACCCAGCGGCGGGAGAGTGACGCTCACGCTAAAGGGACGCCCGTGCATTGCGTTTGGACGGGCTTCCAGATAGTCGCCATTACTCACACCGCTGCCGCCGAATTCGGCGGAGTCGCTATTGAAAATCTCGGTGTAGACGCCGCCTTCGGGTACGCCGACACCGTAACCGTGCCGGACGGCGGGGGTGAAGTTGCAGAGCACCACCAGGAAGTCGTTCCTGTCTTCAGCGCGGCGGAGAAACGTGATAACGGAGCTTTCCACGTCGTTAATGTCGATCCACTCGAAGCCGGACCAGTGAAACTCCACCTGATGGAGCGCCTTCTCAGCGCGGTAGAGCTCATTCAGCCGGCGGAGAGTCGCCTGAAGTCCGCGATGATATCCCCACTGCAGAAGGTCCCACTTCACGCTCTGGGAGGAGTTCCACTCTTCGTACTGGCCGACGTCGCTGCCCATGAAGACCAGTTTCTTGCCGGGATGCGTCCACATGTAGGCGAAGAAAGCGCGGGCGTTAGCGAAGCGCTGCCATTCATCGCCGGGCATCTTGCCGAGCAACGATCGCTTGCCGTGGACCACTTCATCATGCGAGATGGGCAGAATGAAGTTCTCCGTGAACGCATAGAGCATGCTGAACGTGATGTTGTTCTGATGGAACTTGCGGTAAATGGGGTCGCGCTCAAAGTAGGCCAGCATGTCGTGCATCCAGCCCATATTCCACTTGAAGGTAAAGCCCACGCCGCCCAGATAAACGGGGCGTGAGATGCCGGGGAAGGCCGTACTCTCCTCGGCGGCTGTCACCGCGCCAGGCACCTGATGCGCGAGTTCGTTGAAGCGGCGCAGAACCTCCAGCGCTTCCAGGTTCTCGTTGCCCCCGTATCGGTTGGGAATCCATTCGCCCGCCTTGCGCGAATAGTCTAGATAGAGCATGGACGCGACGGCATCCACGCGCAGACCGTCGATGTGATACTTCTTCAGCCAGAACAGGGCGTTGGAGACGAGGAAGGATTTTACCTCGTTCCGTCCGTAATTGAAGATCAGCGTGCCCCAATCCCGATGCTCGCCCAGCCGGGGGTCGGAGTGTTCGTAGAGGTGGGTACCGTCGAAGTAGGCGAGGCCGTGGGCGTCTTTGGGGAAATGTCCAGGGACCCAGTCCACATACACGCCGATGCCGTTCTGGTGGCACTGATCGACGAAATACATGAAGTCGTCGGGCGTGCCAAAGCGGGATGTGGGAGCGAAATAGCCAACCACCTGGTAGCCCCAGGATCCGCTGAAGGGGTGCTCGGCGATAGGCAGCAGTTCGATGTGCGTGAAGGCCATCTGCTTCACGTAGGGGATCAGTTTTTGAGCGAGTTCGCGATAGGTGAGCGGGTTGCCTTCGGGGTCGCGCATCCAGCTTTCGAGGTGCACTTCGTAGAGGGAGATGGGCTCTTTCAGCCAGTCCTTGCGCCCGCGCTCTTCGAGCCAGGCAGCGTCGTTCCACTCATACGCGTCGATATCCCAGACGATGGAAGCGGATTTCGGCGCCACTTCCATGTAGTTGCCGTAAGGGTCCGCCTTCAGTTGCTGATAGCCGTGATACTTCGATTTGACGAAGTACTTGTAGGAACTCCCGGCACCCACGCCCGGTATGAAAATTTCCCAGATGCCGCCATTGCGGAGGCGCATCGGGTTGCGGCGGGGGTCCCAATCGTTAAAATCCCCCACCACGAAGACCACTTCGGCATTCGGTGCCCAAACGGTAAAGCGGACTCCGCGAACGCCTTCCACCTCCGCCAGATGAGAGCCCATCTTGTTGTACGTTTCCGAATCCGTACCCTCTCCGTGGAGGTGGATATCGAAATCGCTCATCAGGGGAGGGAATCGATAGGGATCTTCCACTTCGGCGGAATGACCGCTGTAATCGGTGATGCGAAAGCGGTAATTCCCCGGCGCGGCGGTTCCTTTATGGACGAATATGCCGTGGGGATGCGCACGCTCCATTGGCTGGGCGGCGGGCGACTTCGATGCGGTGGCCGCACCTGAAGAATTGCCGGGCAGGAGTTCTACCGATGCGGCCTGAGGCTGAAACGTAACCACGGTCCAGGCTGTGCCGCCTCCTTTCCCTGTCGAAACGGAATGGGGCCCCAGAACGCGAAACGGGTCTCCGTGATATCCGCCAACAATCGCTTCCATGCCTTCAGGTGTCATTCCGGCTATTATCGCAGTATCAACGGAAGGGAGGCGGGTGTTGGCAATTGCGGGCTGGATCACGGAAATTCCGAAAGCCGAACTACACCTGCACCTCGAAGGTTCGCTGGAGCCCGAGACGCTCCGCCGTTTGCGCCCGGGCCTGAGCCTGGAAGAGATTCGCACCCAGTATCGCTATGACGATTTTCCGCAATTCCTGCAAAGCTTCAAGTGGGTGGCGCAGCACCTCGAAACTCCGGAAGATCACGTGCTGGTGGCGCGGGATTTGTTCGCCACGCTCGCGAGGCAGAATGTGCGCTACGCCGAAGTGATGCTGTCGGTGGGGGTTCTGCTGTGGAAGCGGCAGGATGCCGCAAATACCTTCGAGGCGCTCGCCGTGGCCGCGGCCAAAGCGCCGTTTCCGGTTCGCTGGATCTTCGACGCGATTCGCCAATTCCCCGTGGAGGCTGCGGAGGAAGTGCTGGAGTTAGCCATCCGGTATCGCCCGCTGGGCGTGGTGGGTTTCGGGATTGGCGGGAATGAGGCCTTGGGTCCCGCCCGGCGATTCCATGACGTATTCGCGAAGGCCAGGAGGGCCGGCCTGAGGCTGACCGTGCATGGCGGAGAAACGACCGGGCCGAGATCGATTTGGGAGGCGCTTGAAGGCGGGGCGGAGCGGATCGGCCATGGCATTCGCGCGGTGGAGGACCCGGTGCTGTTACGTCGTCTGGCGGAGTGCCGGATCCCGCTCGAGATCTCGATCTCCAGCAACGTGCTGACGGGTGCGGTGGCCTCCCTGGAGGCGCATCCGCTGCGGCGCATCTATGATGCCGGTGTGCCGGTGCTGCTCAATACGGATGATCCCGCGATGTTCCACACGTCGCTCAACCGGGAGTACCAGCTCGCCCATGAGGTGTTCGGATTCTGCGAGGCTGAGCTGCGGCAAGTGGCAGCGAACGGTTTTACGTATGCGTTCGACGCGGAGGCCGCGCGAGCCGCTATTTAGCTCGCCGAGTGGTGCTTGTTCGAGGAGAGCGGGGTATCGTCGCAGGGGGCGCGGTGCTGCGCTTCGAGCGATTCCACGTGCAATTCGAGCAGTTGCAATCGGCGCATCAGTTCGTCGATGCGCTGGCCTTCGGGATCCGGCAAATCGCCGTGCGCCAGCGTGGCAATCTTCTCGCCCATGCTCCTGACGACACGGCCGGGAACCCCCACGACGGTGCTGTTCGGGGGGACATTTTTCACTACAACCGACCCCGCTCCGACTTTCACGCAATCCCCGAGGGTAATGTTCCCCAATATCTTTGCGCCCGCGCCTACCACCACGCCGTTGCCAAGCGTCGGATGCCGCTTGCCGCGCTCGTTGCCGGTGCCGCCCAGCGTGACGCCCTGGTAGAGGAGCACGTCGTCGCCAATCTCCGTGGTCTCTCCCACGACGATTCCCATGCCATGGTCGATAAACAGCCGCCGGCCGATCTTCGCGCCAGGATGAATCTCAATGCCGGTTAGGAAGCGCGCCGTTTGGCTCACCATGCGCGCGAGTACGAAGCGTCTCTTCCGATAAAGCCAGTGGGAGAACTTGTGGAAGAGGATCGCCTGCATGCCGGGATAGCAGAAGAGGATTTCCAGAATGCTCTTCGCAGCCGGGTCTTCCAACCGGATTGTCTCGACTTGTTCCCGGATTGTGCGGAACATACTCTTTCCATTATCTGGGATGCAGGTGGGGCCGCCAACGGTTCGTGGACCGTGCCGTATCGCAAGCGATCAATTCACCCACCGGTCTTCGTCTTTATCCCGCTTCCGCATATAGACCTGGAATTTCTTCTTGGCCTGCCTCAGCTTGTAGGCTTGATATTCCTGTTGCAAATACGGCACCAGTTGGAATCGCCGTCTTCGCGCCGTGAGGTAGAGGAAACCGAAGAGCATCCCGCTCAAGTGAGTGACGTGGCTCACGCCGTCGCCCGACTGGAACGACATCAGAAAGGCGATTCCGCCGATAATCATGACGAAGTATTTTGCCTGGATCGGGAACAGAAGCATGAACAAGATCGTTCGATTCGGATAGAGCATGCCGAACGCGAGAAGCAGGCCAAAAATGGCGCCGGACGCGCCGATAATCACGACGTTTTTCTGGATATCGAACACGACGCGGATGATCAGATCCATCACGCCGGCGCCGACCCCGCACAGGAGGTAATACTTCAGGAAAAACCGCGCTCCCCAATCGCGTTCCAGATCCGACCCGAACATCCAAAGGGCCAGCATGTTGAACAAAATATGCCCGATCCCCGTAGGCGAATGGATGAACATGTAGGTGACGAACTGCCAGATGGTTCCGTATTCCAGCACCATCAGCGGGGAGAGGCCCAACAGCCGGAACAGACCTCCGGCGTTCAGCATCCCGGCAAAAAAATAGAGGAGGAAAATGGCCGTGTTGGAAATGAGAAGCCACTTCACAGCCGGAGGAACGGGGCCGCCCCCGAACGAGGAAATCATGCTGCGGCTGCGATATGCCATGGGTTCGCGGGGAATCTCTCCCAGCATATCAAACGGATTTCCCAGGACCTCTGAAAGAGAGTCCTGAGCGCGGGAGCCATGACATGAGGAAGCACCCCGCTCAAAGAATTTACATACCAGGGCCGTGGCGGCGGCTCTGGGACCGGCTGCGCGGCCACGAAGTGCTCGTGATTGAGTTCTCGGAACCATTGCCCATCCTCGTCGTGCGGCATCCCCGCACGCGCCGTGGCGCGGAGGCGGCGGAGAGCCTCCGCACGGCTTGGGTGCAACTGCTCACTGTGATGGAACCGGACCCCCGCGAAGTGTATGCGGACGTGCTGAGTGCTCTCCCGCCGATGGTGATGGTGCGCTTTGAAGAACGGAACGCGGGAGGAGTCCTCGGGCACGCATGTCCCCACGGGCTGGAATCGGACGCGACCAAGCGCTTGCAGTCCGAGACCGGGTTGCCCGTGGGCGAGGTGGATCTCGCGTACAGGCAGATCGCCGAGTGGCAACCGCGCCCGCTGGCGAGCCTGGCGTCGGGCGCGGAGGCAACCGATAGCGGGGAGCTGCGGTATCGGGTGGCGTTGCTTACAGTACTCTTTCACGAGCTTGAGCACTTGGCTTTTCCGGACCGCGAGGAACGCCAGGTTCGTTTGCGCAGCGATGCATTTTACGAGGCGGCGCTGGAGGCGGGAGTTCGGGCAGTGGGAAGCCGCTATGGCCTCGATCACTGACTTCTTCGGAACTAGGAATCGAGCGAGGGGTCTCCGTAGCGGTTCAACACGAGGGAGGCTGCCTGCATCAGGACAGACAACAGCAACCAGGTCTGCCAGCGGGAAAAGACACCCTGCTGGATTCCGAAGGAGCCGGAGTAGCCCAGGTCCGCGGCGAGACTCCAAAGGCTCAATACGAAGGTTACCAGCGCGGCGGGCGAAAGCAGGGCCGCCGTAGCCAAGGCAATTCCGCGTCGCGGCAACGCCTTGAGGCTGAGTGGATCCTTGGGTCTCGGCGTCGGCCCCAGACGTAAACGGATTCGTACGATCATGGGCCTTGAAGAACTCCCAGTCTAACAACAACTGCGATACAGTGTGAGGTGAAATCCCCGCTCCCGCCCGCACTGGCTGAGGTTCTTTGTGTGTTTTCCGCGGGTTTGGCAGGAGTCATTCGGAACTGAGGTTACCCAAACAATGGCACGAATTAGAACAGCGATTATCGGCACCGGTTTCATGGGTGCGGTGCATGCGGAGGGCATTCGCCGTCTGGGCAATGTGGATATCGCGTGTATTGCCGGATTGACCGACGAACTGGCCTCCGGGTTCGCCCGGCAGATTGGCGTGGAAAAATCAACGTCAGACTATAAGACAGTCCTCGCGGATCCAACGATCCAAGCCGTACACGTGTGCACGCCCAACGCACTGCACTATCCGATTTCGAAAGAGGCGATGGAAGCGGGCAAGGCGGTGCTCTGCGAGAAGCCGCTGGCGCTCGACGTTACCCAGGCGCAGGATCTCGTTGACACTGCCGCCCGGACCGGCTCGGTGAATTGTCTCAACCACAATCTGCGCTACTACCCGATTCCCCAGCAGATCCGGGAGATGATCGCGGCGGGAGAACTCGGCGACATTCTCTCTGTGCAAGGCACCTATGCGCAGGATTGGTTGCTCTACGATACCGACTATAACTGGCGCATCGAGCGCAAGGATAACGGTGCGCTGCGGGCCGTGGGCGACATCGGTTCCCATTGGATGGATATGATCCAGCACGTCACCGGCCTCAAGATCACCGCTCTGTGCGCGGATCTCGCCACGTTCCACAAGACGCGCAAGAAGCCAAAGATGGCGATCGACGCCTTCGCCGGAAAGACCTTCACTCCCGACGATTACGACGAAGTGCCCATCGATACGGAAGACTACGGTGCCGTTCTCCTGCACCTGGGCGACCGCGCACGGGGTGCATTCACGGTTACTCAGTTGGCGGCTGGCTGCAAGAACCGCTTCCAGATCGAGATTTTCGGTACGAAATGCGGTGTTATCTGGAACCAGGAGAGGCCAAACGAGTTATGGATCGGCGAGCGGAACGCGGCGAACAAGCTGCTTCTCAAGGATCCGTCGCTGCTCGGGCCGAAGGCGCGCACGTACGCATCGCTTCCAGGGGGCCACAACGAAGGCTACGCCGATACGCATAAGAACGTATACCGGGCCTTCTATCGCAAAGTGGCGGACCCCTCCGCCGCCGTGGAATACCCGACATTCCAGGACGGGCTGCTCGGCATGAAACTGCTCGAGAAGATTGTCGAGAGCGATCTGAAGCGCTGTTGGGTGGAAACGGGCATCTAGCGCAGGCACGCTGCCACTACGATTCTCAATGAAAAAAAAGCGCGGCTCCGGGGACCAACCGAAGCCGCGCATTTTGTTTGCAGGCCCGCGTTTCAAGCGAGAACTGCCCGATAGCGGGTGCGAACGCGGAGGATGCTTCGGGTCTGTCGCGGGACATTGTGGCGAAATCCGGATAATTTCCAGGAGTTCGTGTTTTTTGAAAAAATAATTGTCGAATATTCGAGGGAAAATCACGCGGGAATATCCTATGCGGAATCATCGAGATAGGGTATTCTCGGCATTGTTCGGAACCCCGGAAGCACGCCCAAAACGGCTGGCGCCGCACACGGGGAGTTGCTAACGGGTCGAAAGGTGTGTCATTCTAACGAGTGCGCCACCCGGGGCGGCAGGAATGCGGTCGGGTGGGTGAGGTAGCCTGGCGTGGCGGTTTGGTTGCGCGGGTTACGGGCAGGGTTCCCCTGGCTAGCCGGCCGGGAGCGGGAGTGATCGAAAGAGAGCTTCTGGCGAAGAACGGCACGGCGAAACGAGTTTTCCCCTCGATTTCCGGGAGTGCGACGAAGGATGTAATCCATTGTTGCGCCGAAGGGAGGAGACAGGGGGAGGCGGGGAGAGCGAAGAGAAGGCGCGGAGGGAAGGCGATCCCTTCCAATCCGAGGCCGGGATCTTTGACAATTTGGGTTGGAAGCACGCCTTAAGTTGAG
>JACTMJ010000012.1 GCA_014584705.1 Acidobacteriota bacterium
CTTGCGGAACCGCGAGCGCAATTCCAGCATACAGCCGGCCCCATCGGCGCAGGCCCCTCCTCCACTGACGGAGAGGCGGCCGTGCCGCTTGCGGCCTTGTCGACGCTGTCCATGAGGGCGCTACCCGCAGAGATCGTGCAGGTCTCCCGTGCGGGTACGGGAGGCAATCCAGGCGGCGCGCCGGGTGATACACTCGGGGCAAGAGGGGGTATCTTGACGACACGCAGACACGCCGTGCTTGCCTTCGGGGCGGCGTTCGGGCACCTCGTTGCGGGGGCGAAGACCGGTTCGCCGAACCGGGTAAGCGTCTTGCGCTTAAAGGAAGGCGAATTGCAGCCGCAGGTTTCCTTCGACGATGCGGGGAAGCTGCACGTGGTCACTTTTCGCGGCGAAGCGGGGCGGGGCGATTTATTCCATTCGGTGTCGGGCGACGGCGGGGTGACGTTCTCGCGCGCAATCCGGGTGAATAGCGAAGCGGGGAGCGCGATCGCGACGGGGACGATCCGTGGCGCTCAGATCGCCTCCGGCAGGAACGGGCAGGTTCACATCGCCTGGAACGGTTCAACCTCGAACGGGCCGCTGAACCCCGATTCCGGCAAACGCGGCATGCCCATGCTCTATACGCGGATGACCGATGCGCGGACTGCGTTCGAGCCGCAGCGAAATTTGATGTTGCACTCCTTTGGGCTCGATGGCGGGGGAAGCGTGGCGGCCGACCGGCTGGGCAATGTCTACGTCGCCTGGCACGGCATCGCGGAGGCGGAAGCGTCGGCCGGCGAGGGCGAGGCGCGGCGGCGGGTGTGGATCACAAAATCCAGGGACGACGGGAAGTCCTTCCAAACCGAGCGCATGGCATGGGCGGAGCGGACGGGCGCGTGCGGCTGCTGCGGCATGAAGCTTCATGCGGACCGCCAGTCGAGAGTGTTCGGCCTCTACCGTTCGGCAACGGAATCCGTTCATCGCGACATCTATCTGCTTTCGTCCCGCAATCAGGGCGCGAGTTTCGAAGGACGTCTGCTGCATTCGTGGAATATCAACGCTTGCCCGATGAGCAGCATGGATATTGCCGACAACGGGAAAAGCGTGGTTGCGGCGTGGCAAACGGGCGAGCAGATCTTCTGGACTCGGGTGGATGGCGACGGTCGCGGGACCCGCGAGCCCATACCCGCTCCAGGCGAAGGAAAGGCGCGCAAGCACGCGCGCATCGCCATCAATCAGAAGGGCGAGGTTCTTCTGATCTGGACCGAAGGCACGGGTTGGAAGACCGGCGGCTCGCTGGCCTACCAGCTTTTTGACCAGAACGGAAAGCTGGCGGGGGAGCAGGGACGCATGCCCGGTATTCCAGCCTGGAGTTTTGCGGCCGTGGCGGCGCGCCCGGACGATTCCTTCCTGATCCTATACTGAAGCTCCCCTTCGCGGGCGATGGCTTCCGTGTGCCGACGCCGGAACCCAACCCGGTGTCTCCATTGCCGGGACCTACCGCGATGCATTGGAACGGCTGGAAGCGACACTGCGATACAAGCTGCGGAGCAGGGCGGTATTCGGAGCGCGCACGAACTGGAGGCGGGCGCGAGCCCGCGCGGTTGCTCCGCGCCTGACGTCGCGGCCGAAGAGGGAGAGGTAAGTGGAGTGGTGCGAATCCGTCTCTTCCGGAGTGGCGATGGCGAAGCAATCGCGTTTCGGGGCCAGAATCACCGCCGTCAGCCCGGTCTCCGGGTCACTCCGCGTGGCAAGGGGGAGATCAAAATCCGGCATTCTGGCCCACTCAACGGGATTTGGCGGGAACTTCCAGCGGCCATCGTAGATCAGCTTCGCGGCCTCGGGGTCACGCGGAAACATCTGCCACTTTCCGTTCGACGGCTCCGCCGCCATCAGGCTTCCGCCTTTGACAAGAACCTTCGCGCTGGTAAAGGAGGCACCAAAATAGGCGGCCAGAAACATTTCGAAGCGTAGCAAATCCTCGACGGCCACGACGCGGAGGCTCAGGTCCAGCGTCTCGGGCGCGCTCCAGCGGTAGTTCGCCCTGATCGCAAAGGGGCGATCTTCCGCCGCGGGCCATACCACGGTCACGGAGCCGTCGGTTTCCAGCCGGGCTTCGCTCGGGACGTACCACATGCCCGTTCCGTAACGGCGGCCGTTGGCGAACACGCGATAAAGGCCGAAGAGCCCCATGCTGGTCGCGAGGCTGAGCCTGGTTTCGTTGTGGGTGACGGGGAGCAACCCGATCGATTTCCCCTCGCGTCGAAAGGTTCCGCTCAGAACGCCGGTGTCAAAGGCGAAGCTCCCGTCCGGGGCCGGATGGAAGTGGAGGTTCGCCGGGCGGCCAGCGGGCTGGCCGAATGCGCACACGGGCGCGAGAAGCATTGCCCTCCGCGACAATGCGCCCGCGCCAGTCTGAGGCCGTGGACTACAAGACGCCATAACGCGCGAATGCCTCCTCCGCCAGCATGCCGTTCGCGATGGCAACGCGCACCTCGGATTCCGTGCGCGCCTTGGCCAGCGCCAGCGTGAGCACTTCTTCTTCCGCGACCTTGGGTAAGACGATGATGCCGTCGATATCCCCGATCAGCAGGTCCCCGCGCTCGACCGTAACGCCGCCGACTGTTAGCGGTGCTCCGAAATCGGTCACCATGCCTCGGCCGCGCTGGTCGCGCCCATAGGTTCCCTGGCAGAACACCGGGAATTTCGCGTCCACAATCTGATGAGTATCGCGGACGAAGCCATCGCAGACCGCGCCTACCGCGCCGCGGCTGCGCGCCGCCATGGTCATGAGTTCCCCGAACAGCGCGTACTCGCACGACGCGCCGGAGCAGAGGTAGATCTCGTCGGGTTTCAGGCTATCGAGCGCCCTCAGCATCAATCCCCAGGGCCGGGATTCATCCGGGATCTCCGTGATGTCCTGCTCGGTGACGGTGAGCACCCTTCCCACCAAAACCGTTCGGAGGCTCCGGTCAAGGGGTTGCAGCGTCGCGGGCAGAAACTGATTCCGTAAGCCAACGGAATCGCAGATGTCTCCAATCACGGCGGTGTAGAGATGCTCCCTGGCCAGCGCCAGCATCTCCTGTTCAGACTTCCATTCGGGCATGTCGCTCCTCTTCCAATATCTGTTGCCTGCATCCGCGCCCGGAGGCTACCGCAGCGCTTGCGGACGGCCTCCGCTCTCTTTGCTGCGTAGGGCGGCATCCATAAACGCGAACATCTCCAGGCTCTCTTCCACCGGCACGGGGACCACCCCGGTTTCAAAGAATTTGACGATCTCCACCACCATATCCCGATAGCCGACGGCCGCCTTCGGATCGCTCCGGATGGCCTCGCGCTCCCGGAAGACGACGGCCCCGTAGGCTCCGTACGGCCGCGCGGCGCGCACAACGCCGAGACGCCCGTCTTTCCAGCGGCCGACGATCACATCGGCCCCTTCCGAATACGTGCGCGTTACCTCCGTGCATCCGGGACCCATCAGCGTGTAGAGCATCTCGATGGGGTGGATTGCATACCAGGAGAGGTCCAGATGGTGGTGCTCTTCGAAGGGTCCGGGACCCCAAACCATGGCACCGCCAATGCCATCCACCTTGAGGGCGGTAATCATCGGCGTGAAGCGAAGGCTGGAACTCGTCCACCATTTCACGCCGGCGGCCTTCGCCAGGCGGGCGATCTCCCGGGCATCTTCGAGCGTGGATGCCAGCGGCTTGTCGATCCACATGGGTTTGCCGCAGGCGATGATTTCCCGGGCCTCGGCCAGGTGCGGCCGCCCGTCGACGCTGGTCAGCAGGATTCCGTCCACTTTGGAGCAAAGGTCCGCGATGCGGGGCACGATCTCCACACCCCATTTCGAACGCAACTCTTCCGAGTACTGGTCAATATACTTGGCGCTGGTGGCGTTATCGGGCATGCCGCCCTTGTAAGCGGCGACGATGCGCGCGCCTGGCACGTGGTCCGGCGAGGAAGCATCGTTCAGCATCTTCGCGAAGGCGGTGACGTGGGAGGTGTCCGTGCCCACCAGACCCAGGCGCAGATCGGCCCCCGGGGCGAGCGCGGCCATAAGCAGCAGCAGAGAAGGGATGCACAGGCGTTTCATTCTAAGGGCAACCTCACAGGGCGTTTCGTCAATCTCGATTGCTCGCTCGCGATGCAGATCTCATGGGTTTTCACGGTGTCGGCCACATTGCAATGGGATTCCCGGCCCGTGAGGATGCAATCGACAAAGTGATTGATCTGGGCGTCAAAGGGGTGATGGGTGACCGCGCCGCTATCGGGCAGGATGGTGGGAATGGAGGCCCAGCCCGTCTGTCCCGGCCATCGATTGGTGAAGAGCCGGTTGTCGCGGATGGTGCCGCCGTTGCCCATCAGGACGATCGGGAAGGTGTACGGCCCCACGCATTCGAGGGACGTGGCAACTTTTCCTGTGGTGCCGTCTTCGAACGTGACCAGCGTGACGCTGTTGGGCTCATACTCGTAGTCGAGCGGGTTGCCCTTGCTGAAATTACCCAGGCCGAAGACCTCCACGGCCTCCTTGCCCACGAACCAGCGAAGCGCATCGACGGCGTGGCAGCCCCCCGTGAGCAGCGCCGTGCCCCCGTAGGCGCGGGTGCTCACCCAGGGATAGAGGCCAAAGTCTTTGGTGATTCCGTGGAGGTAGTCGACTTCCGCGTGGAAGAGGTCTCCGATGAGCCTCTCGGCGAGCATGGAACGAATCATCTCGAACAGAGGATTCCAGCGCAGCACGAACCCGACCACGCTGCGCACGCCATGCTCGCGCACCGCGGCATCCAGTTTCCGCAACCCCGCGAGGTCCAGGGCGACCGGCTTTTCGACGATCATGTGCTTGCCGGCCTGCGCGCAGGCGACGCCCTGCTCCACGTGCAGGTGATGCGGCGTGCAGATGGAAACCGCATCGATCCCGTCCGCTTGCAGGAGGGCGTCGAGGCTGGTGAACGGCTGGCAGTTCTCCAGACCGAATTGCCGGGCTTTCGCCGTGGCCTTGGCCGCGTCCCGGCTGAGGATTGCGCGGATCTCCGCGTGCGGATTGCGCCGATAAGCCGCGATATGGCCGCTGGAAACGTCTCCAGTGCCGAGGATCGCGATTCCGAGCTTCCGATCCATTCCATACTCCTTTCGCGCCGCTCAGATCGAGTGGCCGGTAAATTCGAGCGAGAGTGCGACGACGGCGTCGACAATCGCTTCGAGAAAGCGCTCCCCCTTCTCCGCGGTGGCCACGGTGGGGTCGCCATAGCCGCCGTGCCGCGTGAACTCCCGGAAGGGGCGCGCCGTGGCGACGGGGGCAGCCTTGAACATCTCGTGGCCGAAGAAGCGGGACGGAGAAAACGCGCCATCCTGCTCCCCGCGTTCCATCTGGACGAGATCCGGGCGAATGCGTAACAGGATGGACGTTTCGAGTTCGCAAGCGTGCCCCATGCCGCCCAAGGCGCTTTCGCGGAGTTCCGTCAGCGCCTGCGCGGCCAGAGACCAGTAGCTTGCGCCGGCGACGTTCAGATCGGGCAGCGTCTCCAGCAACTGCTGGATGGCCACGACCATTGCGGCGTGGTTCCCGCCGTGGCTGTTGATGAGCAGCAGCTTTCGGAATCCATGGCGGTGAATGCTCCGCGCCAGATCTTCAATGGCCGCGAGCATAGTGGTGTGCCGGATGGAGAGCGATCCCGCGAAGCCAAGGTGATGGGCGCTGCAACCCACGGCGAGCGGCGGAAGCAGCAGGAGAGTCTCCGGCAAGCGGCGCTCCGCGCGCTCAACGATCTCGGAGCCAATCAGGCGATCCGTAGCGAGCGGCAAGTGCAGGCTATGCTGTTCCGTGGCCGCCAGCACGCAGACGGGCAGCACGCGCGCGCGATCGAGAGCTTCGACTTCAGGCCAGGTGAGTTCGTCAAGAATCATGCGTCGTCCCTCCGTTCCGGCGGTGCGGCGAGCATCTCGATTTCGACCAGGATCCCTCCCCACAGCACCGCCTGGATCGCCGTGCGGGCGGGGAAGGGCTCACGGAAGCACTCGCGATAGACGGCGTTGAAGCGCTCCCAATCGGCCATGTCCTTGAGATAGACCGTTACCTTGAAAACATCTTCAAACCCGGCACCGGCGGCGTTCAACTGGCGGAGGCAGTTCGCAAGCGTCAGGCGGGCCTGGTCTTCGATGGTGTCGCCCACGACGCGGCCATCCTCGTCGATCGGCCCCTGCCCGCTGATGGCAACCAGCGTACCCGCGCTCACCGTGAGAACCGGCGAATAGGGCCCCGCCGTCTTGTGCTGGCCCGACGGGGGCCGTTCTATTCTTTTGTTGGGGCTGGAAGGTCGCGCGCTCATTGGGCCTGCTCCGTACTCCAGGAAGATACGCGGTAGTGGTCGAGCGCGGCGCGGTCAAGCTCGACGCCGAGGCCCGGGCCTTGCGGCAGCGCGGCGTGCCCATTCTCAATGCGAAGAGGCGTGGCGAGCAGATCGTGTTCGCGAACCAGCCTGCCGAAGATATCGGCTGGAAGAGTCGCGCGGCGGCCGGCGGCGCTCTTGTGGACGTAGGCAGCCTCGAGGATGCCCAGATCCACTTCGCTTCCGTGCCAGTAAGGGATCTCGTGCTGGTCGGCGAGTTGGAACAGGCGCTGGCAGGGCCAGATGCCACCGTTGAAGTTGAAGTAATCGCAAGCTTCCTCGCGGATGGCGGCGATCGCGTCCTGCGGCAACTGGCCCATCTCGCGGTACGGCAGGGAAACGTGAACCGCCACGGGAATCGATGTTCGGGCGCGAAGCGCGCGGGTGCCCGCGAGATTCCAGCGCGGGAGCGGATCTTCGAGGCAAAGCACGTTGCCGATTGGCTCCAGTTGCCGGGCCCGGCTTGCGGCCTCTGGCAGAGTTTCAAAGCGCTCGTTGGGGTCAAGGATCACCTGGAACCGGGGACCGCATGCATCGCGAATGCCAGCGCACCACTCGACCACCGGGTCCGAGAGATCGCATTTGAACTTGATGCAATCGAAGCCCAGACTCTGGCCCTCGCGCGCCTTGCGAACGGCATCGGCCACGGTTCGGTGACCGGTCCAGAATCCGCAGCGGACCTGCGTGCGGTAAGCACCGCCCAGCAGCATGTAGAGCGGGATGCCGGCGGCCTTGCAATAGGCGTCCGCAATAGCGCATTCGAAGCCGTCGTACCAGCGCCCGGCGGGCAACGGCAGATCCTGGAGATTTAGGCCGGCGACGTCGACGCCCAGAAGCCGCAGGGCGGTGGCGCGCAACGTGGCCTGCGATGCGTCGCGATAGAACTCGCCCAGGCCGATCACGCCATTCTCCAGGTGCAGCCGGACAATCGTCTTCGGCAGCGCATCGAATTGGATTGACCAGCCGGGGACGCCACCGCTCGAGAGCTTGTGCAGAGGGCGGTCAAACGCCTCGCTGTTCACGCTATCCGGCCGCGCCGGCACCATCACGTCGTCAAACTCGATACGGACAATCTTTGCACTCATGATCCACGCTCGTAGAGCATTGCCGACGATCCACCGTCGATGGCGATCGCCTGCCCGGTGATGGTGGAAGCGGCATCGCTAAGGAAGAACGTGACGAGTTCGCCCACCTGCCGGGCCGTCGGAAGCTGGGACAACATTTGTTTCTGGCGCGTATAGGAATCCAGCCACCCGTCCACGTCCTCCGCGAAGTTGCGGATAAGGTCCCGGTTCTGCGGGCTTGGCACCAACCCCGGATGAATGCAGTTGACGCGAATGCCGCGAGGGCCCACGTCAGCGGCGAGCGCCCGTGTGAAGGCGTCGATGGCTCCCTTGGTGGTCGCGTAGACCGTGTAGCCGGGGATGTTGGCGAGAGCATGCACGGAGCCGATATTGACGATTGCCCCACCGGATTCGGGCATTACGGCCACCGCCGCGCGGCTGAAGCGATACGCGGCGTCGATATTGACGCCGAACACGTGCCGGTACTCGTCGTCCGTGACTTCGGTGATGGGCTTGACCAGGCCGATACCGGCGTTGTTGACCAGGGCATCAACCCGGCCAAAGCGTGAGAGGGCGAACGACACGGCTTCTTCCGCACAGCCGGGCGCGGCAATGTCGGCGCAGAGAAAGGCGGCGGCGGAGAGGCCTTTTCGCGCCAGCCGGTCCGAGAGCGCCTGGCCGGCTTCGCCGTCAATGTCGACGATGACGACGTTCCAGCCGGCTTCCGCGGTAACGGTGGTGATCCCTCCGCCAATCCCTCCGCCGGCGCCTCCGGTAACGATTACGGTCTTTGCGGGAGATGTCATTGAGTTCGTCACGCCCGGCCGCCTTCCCAGGCCCTGTACAGTTGGTCAATTTGCTCACGGCTTTTCGCGCCCTGCCAGACCAACACTCGCCAGCGGAAGCGGATCTTCTCTCCCTTGGCCAGGAAAATGTCCTCCCTGAAAGTAGGTGCGGCGCTCATGTAACCAAACTTGTTGTTCATGACGAAGAAGGGGGAGGGATGGCGCGGGTTGCCGGGGTGATCGAAGAAGGCAATACTGGCGGTTCCCTCGCCCAGCTTGCCGGTATAGACGCACCAATTCGCGGCCTCGCCATTGGCCTTCTCGATCGTCGTTGTGCCATTGGCGTTGAGAACCTCGCCGTTATCCATGCTTGCGGCGACGCGCACGCCGAGGCCGTTGTAGACGTGGCCGGCGGTTCCGAGCTGCAACTTCGCGGGAGCGGTCAGAGCCGATTCCCAATCGAGCACCGTCAGATCCGGGGGCTGCTTCGGCGCCGAGATGCCGCGGGACTCCACCAGCAGCAAACGGCCCTCCGCGTTCCAATGGATGAGCGAAGTCAGGCTGCTCTTCGTTCTCTTCTCAAACTTCACGTGGACCAGGCTGCCATGCCGCGCCGGATTCGTCTCGCCCCAGAAGTCGATTCCATCCACGCCGGACCAGGCCAGCATCAGACCGCGATGGTGGATGTGGTCGTGCGGGCCATCCTGCGTGACCGGCGAGCCGTCCGGGGCGTAAAGGGGGTGAACGTAGGGCTTGGGCCGGTTCGCGGAGTATTGGTAAGTGAACAGCGGCCGGGAGCCGGAAAGGAACGGGACTTCCGAGCGCGGTTCGTTCTGAGCGTTTAGCGTTGGATCCAGTGCGGCCGACGCAACAGCAGCCGCGGTTGTCAGGATGTACGAGCGCCTATTTAACATGTGTATATCCCATTGTGATTGGTTCGCGACGGGATTCCAAAGGGCGGCGCGGCATGCATTGCGCGTATGCGCCACCGGAATAAAAGTCGCGCGGAGACGGCAGCCGGACCGTGGCAGCGGCGTGCCGGGAGGGCCTCCGCCGCTGCCACGAATGTTCCGAAACTCCGGTTGCTCCGCAAGATGCGCCGCCGTTCAGAATGCCAGACGGAGGCCGAAGCGGAACTGCCGTTCGGATGGCGTCGAGAGCCCGCCGAGCGTGCTCGTGATGGACGAGTAATTGTTGAGCGCCCGGATGCTTCCGTCGCCATTGAGCGACATCGAAGCAACGTTGGCGCTGGGGTTCGAGAACTTCGGCGTATTCGAGATATTGAAGCACTCTGCCTTGAACTCCAGGCTCAGCCGTTCACTGAACTTGAAAGTGCGGAAGAGGCTCATATCGAGATTCACGATGCCGGGGCCGACCATGATGTTGCGTCCGGTGGTTCCGAAGCGCGCCCCCGTCGGCTGGCGGAAGGCGAGAGGATCAAACCACGACGTATTGGCTCCGATCGCTCCCGGTTTGGCAACGGTCTCCTTCACCTGGTCCGCCGTCTGGCTGTTCCCCGGTGCGTTCAGCGAAGTGCCGCTAGCGGATACCGTGAAGCGCGAACCGGTGTATGCCGAGAACGTGCCGTTGGTTTGCCAGCCGCGGAGCACGTGGCCGAGCACGCCATCGTTCGCCAGCGTCTTGCCGATTCCGAAGGGCAATTCGTAGACATAACCGAGCGTGAACATCTGGCCCCGGTTGTAACCCGCGACCGCGCGGTTTCGATAAACCACCGGATCCCAGTTCCACATCGGCGCGCCCGTCCAGCCGTCTTCGTCGGTAACGTTGATGGCCTTCGAGTATGTATACGCGCCTTTCAGCAGCAAGCCTTTGCTGAACTGGCGATTCAGCGCGAGTTGCAGGGCATGGTAGTTGCCACTGGCCGAACCATCCCACATCAGCGCGGCGATGCGGCGACCCTGGGTTGCGGCGAGCGGACGGCCCGCCGGACCGCCACCCGGGGGCGCGGCGTTGATGTCGCGGTCCATCAACTGATGAACTGTTTGCGTTCCGACGTAGCCGAGCGTGGTGACGAGATCGCCGGGCAGTTTCCGCTCCAGGGTGAAGTTCCAGGACTGAATGTAACCGCGGTTGATCTCGCCCGCCCAGGCGCTGCGCGGTCCCATGTCCACCGTGGGCGGAAGCGGGATGACGCCGGTGCTGGTATCCGGAACGGAGATGGCCGGAATGCCCTGGTCCAGCGTGCCGATCCAGGTATAGGGTGTGGCCGGTACGAAAGTGGATCCGATGGTGGAGGGATACATGCCCCGAAGCGGCCGTGAGAAGGGCATCGGATCGTAGGTGATTCCGTAACCGCTGCGGAGAACGGTGTTATCCGAGATGCGATACGCGAAACCGACCCGGGGTGCAAAGAGCTTCTTGCTGGTGGTAATGCCCACGTTCTTCGGATTGTTTCCGATTCCGCCCATATAGACGAGATTCGTGGCGGGGTCCCATCGCTCAATGCCGCGGTCCTTGCGCATGATCAGCGGGAAATACTCGTAGCGAATGCCAAGGTTCACGGTGAGCTTGTTCGTGACCTGCCAGCGATCGCGCGCGTATCCGCCAAACTGCCATTCCCGGTTCGTGTACTGGAAGAGCTGCACGCCTTTCCGCATGGTGGTGGTGTAGCCCATCAGATACGTGGCATAAGTATTCAGGTAGTTAGCCGTGTAGCCCGCCGCACCAGTGACGTCTCCGCTGAAGGTGATGCTTCCGCGGGGGCCGCCGCTCACTTCCGGCTGCCACTGGTCCATGTGATAGCGCACCATGTCAAAGCCAAAGCGAAGCTCGTGCGCACCGTGCATCTTGGTTGCGTTCGTTGTGTACGTATAGGTGCGTTCCTTGTAGAAGTGGGGCTGCCAGCCGGCGGTTGCGCCCCAGGTGGTGAACCCGTTGCTGATGGTAGGCATGCCGCTGTAGCAGGCGCCTTTGGCCTGGCTGGGGCAGGCTTCCAGGAGCCGCTCCGCGCCGGAGCCGGTAACGACGGGGTTATTGGTGTTCGGGATTCCCCAGACGTCGCTGCCGGTGTTCGCGCCAAAGCCGGGGAAGGTGCCGTTCATATCCATGCGGTTCGTGGCGAAGGTGCCGTCGAGAACCAGCGTGGGCGAGAAGATTTTCGTGAATCCGAAGGTGGGGATGTTCACGATGGTTGGTGTGACTTCAGGCGCGCCCGCTCGGGAGAGGCCAGGGCCGCCAAGCTTGTCGCCGAAGACGAAGGTGGAAGAGACGTCCGCATCCATGCGGCTATACTTGCCCCAGACCGACAAATTGTTGCTCGGGTTCCAGTTGACCTTGATGTCCAGGTTGTAGCGGTTCAGTTTCTCCGTGCCGGAGCTGTAGTAGTTGCTCAGAGTCCCCTGAGAGGTGCCGGGAAGATTCGGCATCGGAGCCAGATCCTGGATCATGCGGCTGATCGAGTTCATGCGGCTGAGCGGAACCTGATTGCCCGCCATCGGAATCCGGCCCACGCCGTTGGCGTTGCCCGTGGTGGGGTCATAGATGGTGACGGGCAGACCGGAGAAGTTGCCGGCGCGAATCGCCGCCGTGGGTACGGAATCCGTGGTGCGGCTGATGCCCGCGCGTTCCAATGTGCCCTCGAAGCTCCCAAAGTAGAAGAGCTTATCCTTGATGATCGGGCCGCCGAGCGTTCCGCCGAAGATGTTGAAGATCGATTTCGCCTTGTCGACAGTGGAGGGCAGGAAGAAATTGCGCGTTCGCAAATGCTGGTTGTCGTGATAGTGGAACGCGACGCCATGCAGGTCATTCGTGCCCGATTTCGTCGCAACGGTAATGGCCGCACCGCCGGCCATTCCCTGCTCGGCATCAAAGGAACCCGTGGTGACGTTCACGGTCCCGATGGATTCGACCGGCGGCACGTAAACCATGTGATGCGGCAGCCAAATGTAAACGTTGGTGGCGCCATCCACGCGGGCGTTGTTGTTGTTGCGGGCCGTGCCATTCACATTTGTGGTGAGCGCGCGCGCCGGCGTGGAGCCCACGCTGTTCTGGAAGCCGGCGGGAGTCGCGCCCGGTACGAGGTTGATGAGGTTCTGGAAGTTCCGGTAGGCGGCAAGCGGGAGGTTGGCCACCGCCTGGCTGCCCAACTCCGCATGCACGTCGGACTTGTCCGTTTGAAGCGCAACCGCGGCCGAAGATACAGTGACCTGCTCCGTCAACTGGCCGAGTTCCAGTCTTACATCGGCGCGTGTCACGGTGTTGATCGTGATCTGAAGGCCGGTCTGGGTAAAGGCGCGAAAACCAGCCGCGGTTACATTCAGTTCATATTCGCCGGGGAGCAGGTTCGGCGCGGTATACCGTCCGTCCTGTCCGGTCTGGATCTCGCGGACCTGACCGTTGAGTTTATTGGTTAGGCTTACGGTGGCGCCGGGGACGGAGCTGCCGCTCTGGTCTACCACGGTGCCGACGGCGGAGCCGTATAAGACCTGGCCCACGGCGGGTATCGCGGTGAGCATTCCGAGCAGAAATGCGGTGAGTAGCGTAACTGAAATCGCCTTCATCGTGGAAGACCTCCTTCGCGGTTGTTTCAAGCGAGACAGAGTTTCGACGCCGGAGCGGCGAGACGGAAGCGAACAAGGCCCCGGGTACGGAGAAGAGGGACACCGGAAGCATTCGTTCGTTCAGTGAAGGAAGAATACCATTCGAACCATACCCTGTCAAGAATTTCCTTCCGCGGAAAGAATCACTCGTCGAGGGCTGGGAGCGGGGCGCGCAAACGCCCCAAAAGACCCGTAAGGGAGAGGGTTATTGCGCTGCCAGTAGACGGGTTTCTCGATGGCTCCCCCCGGAAGCCAGTTCTTCGAGATAGCGGGTCGCAACCGTAGCCGACGCCGCTACGACGCCGGTTCCTGCGTGATGAGATTCGAGGATGAGGGGAACATCGAAGCTTCGGGCGTTGCCCTTCAGCCCGCCGATGATCCGCTTGGCCGCTTCCGACAGGCTCGGGCATTGGCTCACGACCGGTCCGGTGAGCAGGATGAACTCCGGATCAAAGTTCCAGATGACGCCGATCAGGCCGCGGACGAAGCATGCCGCCCATTCCTCAACGACCGCGTTCGCGACGGCATCGCCCTGGAGGTATGCCGCATGCAACTCCGCCAGCGTAGCCAGGGGGCCAAGCTCGGCCGAGGCGTTCGCGGTTTCGGCGAGTTTGTGCGCGAGGTTTCTGCGAATAGCCGGGCCGGAGCAAAACACCTCCCAGCAACCCTTACATCCGCATGCGCACACGGGCCCGGCAGGGTCAACGGGCATGTGGCCGACCTCGCCGCCCATCCCGCCCGACCCGCGAAGGATCCGCCCGTGGACGACAATCCCGGCTCCAATTCCCGAGCCGATCTCCAGGCAGACGAAGTTCCGGTGATGTTTCCCCTTCCCCCAGATCGCCTCCGCGCGCGCCTTCGCTCTGCCGAGGTGTTCCACGCGCACGGGCACTCCGAAGCGTTGTTCGAAAAGGTCTCGCAGTTGGACATTCATCCACCCCAGGTTTGAGGCGACCTGGACGAGCCCGGTGCTGGAGTTGATCAAACCGGGAATGGCGACGCCGACGCCGGCAATCGAATCTCGTGTGAGAGAGTTCCGCGCTTCGAGCGTTGCCAGGCACTGCGCCGCCAGAGTGACGACTTCATTCGGTTCCGTATACCGGGGGTACGGAGCGGAGGTTTGATCGACGACGCGCCCGGAGAGATCCACCAATGCGACTTCGACCCCTTCCAGGTCTATGCTCACGCCGGCAGTGATGTTGGCGCGCGGATTGAACGCCAGAATCGAGGCGCGCCTGCCGAGTCCGGCCGTCGACTTGCCCTCTTCGACGAGGATTCGCGACTCGATTAAGGGCTGGAGGATTCCGGAAACCGTAGCGGGGCTTAGCGCCGAGCGGCGAGCAAGTTCGGCCTGGGAACTTGGTCCGTCGGATTGGAGTAGCGCGAGCAGGAGCAACGTGTTGCGGCGTCTTAACTCCTGTTTCCCCGCTTTCGCCGGGGGCGCGCCGAACTCGAGGCCGATTCGTCGGCGAATTATTTCTTTCACGTTAAAAAGTAAGTGTATAATCGGTTCCAAGCTTTTTCAAGTATCGTGGCGCCCTCCGCCACAGCCGGAGCACAAACCGGCTGCCTTCCGGGTACCGGCGCCGTTCCGGTATGGGTGCTTTAGCGGCACAGGGTATGCCACGGATACACGAGGGCACACGGATAGAACCAACGGACCCGATGTCTTGTGAAAGACATTCCAGTCCCCAAACAATGCCGGTTGCGCAAGCCCCGCCGGCACACCGCCCGGCAAGATCAGGGCGAGGAACCAAGCCGCCCGCGAGCGGGCCAAGGAGAAAGAAGATGGAGACGCACCAAGGCAAAGAAGGCATTTCCCGCCGCCAATTGTTGCAGGCAACCGCGCCCGCGGCCCTGATTCTGCCCATGATTGTTCCCGCATCGGCACTCGGCCGGGGCGGCCAAACCGCGCCGAGCGACCGGATCAATCTCGGCATTATCGGCGTCAACGGCATGGGCCAATCCAACCTGAAGAACTGCGCTAAGTATCAGGACGTGGTGGTGACGGCCGTTTGTGACGTTTCCACGGATCGCCGGGAGGCTGTGCTCAATCTGCACCGCTCGACCGCCAGAGGCCATTCGGACTACCGGGAGTTGCTCGCCCGCCCGGACGTCGATGGCGTAATCATCGCTTCGTCGCCGCACTGGCACGCCCTGATGGCGATCGATGCGGTGAAGGCAGGCAAGGATATCTACCTCCAGAAGCCGATGACGCTTTACCCGGATGAGACGCTGGCCGTCCGGAACGCGGTGCGTCGGCACAAGCGCATCAGCCAGGTGGGCACGCAAATTCACGCCAGCCCCAACTACCGCCGGGTTGTGGAGTGGATTCGTTCCGGCAAACTGGGTACGGTGAACAACGTTCGGACGTTCAATGTGATGAACCAGGGCGTTGCCGGCATTGGCCACGCGCCGAAGCAGGATCCTCCGAAGGGCCTCGACTGGAATATGTGGCTCGGACCGGCACCCTCCCGGCCCTTCAATTCCCTGCTGTTCGCGGATAGCTACAATCACTGCTCTTTCTGGGACTACTCGAGGGGCTGGACGCCGGGCATGGCGCCGCACATCATCGATTTGCCGATCTGGGCGCTCGAACTCGGTGTGCCCGAAACGACATCCTGCTCCGGCGGGCGCTTCGTGATCAAGGATGACGGCGACGCGCCGGACGTGCAGGAGATCGTCTGGCGCTACCCCAAGATGACCATGACCTGGATGATGAACTGCGCCAACAGTTTCGCCTTCGACTTCGGCCGCGGGAAGCCGGACCGGCGTCTCGGTATCTACTTCCATGCCGTCAACGGAACGCTGTACACGAATTACAGCACCCATGAGATTGTCGCCGAGGGGGATTTCCTCAAGGACTCCACCCCGCCACCGCAATCCATCCCGCCGTCGCCCGGTCACGAGCGGCAATGGCTCAATTCGATCAAGTCCCGCGTGGAACCGGATTGCAACGTGGAATACCACTGGAAGCTGGACATGGCGCTCACGCTCGCCAGCCTTTCCTACACGCTCGGCCGGTCCATTCGCTTCGATCCGGTGAAAGAGCAGATCGTGGGGGATAAGGAAGCGACCCGGCTGGCGCGTCCGGTCTATCGTGCGCCGTGGAAGTTCCCGGCGGAGTATCTCTAGCTGCGTCGATTGCGGCGGGCGAGGTGCAGTCATCCGCCCGCCGCGCATACGAGACGGAAGAGGGGGTGCGGGAGAGCGTGCGGGCAGAAGGGAATCAGTCGTTGAGCACAGCCGCGGCTCGCTCCGCTTTCACCGTAACGGTTCCGTCCCCTCGTTCAGGACGTCCACGTACTCCTGATATACGAAGAGCCGATTGCGCCTCTTCCCGCTGATTTCCCGGAGGATACCCAACCGGCTTAACTGCTCCACGGCGGCGGCCGAGGTCGGGAAAGAAACTCCCACATTCCCGGCAATCGCCGCGATAGAGGCAATTGGGTGGGTCTGAATGCTATGGTGAACGCGCAGCAGGGTAGCGGATGCGCGGCCAACCTGTTCGACCTTTCTCCGATCCGCCTCCATGAGCGCAACGATACGGCGCGCCGCAGCGACCGCTTGAGAGGAGGCCTCCGTAACCCCCTCCAGGAAAAACTCCATCCATCCTTCCCAATCGCCTTTGGTCCGGACGCTCATCAGCCGGTCGTAATAGGCTTGGCGGTGCGTCTTGAAGAATAAGCTCAGGTAGAGAATCGGTTCCGGGAGCGCGCCGCCCGCGCACAGCAGGAATGTGATCAGCAATCGGCCCAACCTTCCATTGCCATCAAGAAACGGGTGGATCGTCTCAAACTGGGCATGGGCAAGGCCCGCCCTTATCAGCAGTGGCAACTCCGGGTGCTCTTCGTGGAGGAAATTCTCCAGTTCGCCCATGCACTCCATCACCAGGTTCGGGGGAGGCGGCACGAAGAGCGCATTCCCCGGCCGAGTTCCGCCAATCCAGTTCTGGCTGCGCCGAAACTCGCCGGGTTCCTTCTCGCTTCCCCTTCCCTGAGAAAGCAGCACGCCGTGGATCTCTCGAAGAAGGCGAAGGGAAAGCGGGAATCCGCCTCGAAGACGATCCAACCCATAACTCAGCGCGGCTACGTAGTTTGAGACTTCGCGGACATCTTCAATAGGCGCCCCGGGCGCTTCCGCATTCTCGTACAGCATGAGGTCGGACAGCGAAGACTGCGTTCCTTCGATCTGCGAAGAGAGAACCGCCTCCTTTCGAACGTAGGCGTAAATAAAGAGCGGCAGATCTGGAAGAGCGGAAGCCAGCCCACCCAACCGGCCAAGCGCCTGATTGGCCTGGTCGAGGAGCCCATGAAGCCGCTCGAATTGAAGCGGCGGATAAGGAGGCAGCGGTGGGGGAACGAAGGCACGAACGGATTCACCCTGGAAATGGGATACCTCGTACCTCCCAAGCCGTTGATGCCACTGTGTCTTCATCCCGTTGAAGCTCGCTTTAATAGCGTGCGAGCTTATTAAAGGATACGGCGATTTCCTTTAATAAGCCAGAACAACGTGCCGCCGCACTGCCCGCGCACTCCTCTCATCGTTCCCCGCGACACCCAAAGAATAATGGCCCGATCGCGGCTTCCTGGAAGCGCCACGGCCGATCGTCGCCCCGAATTGCGTGGATCTCTACCCCAGAGATTCGCGGCCAACGCCTTGAAGCCGGGTTCGTTCCGGGAGACCAAGCCTTGCCCCCGGTCCCGCGTAAGGGTCATGAAGAGCAGCCGCAACTTCCAGTGCTATCCTAAATGGAGCCACACGTGCGGAGAGGTGCGAGAGTGGTTGAATCGGGCGGTCTCGAAAACCGTTGATGGCGAAAGCTATCCGTGGGTTCGAATCCCACCCTCTCCGCCACTTCTGAACAGAACCGGGTACGCTCGTTCCCGCCGATTTCCCACTTCCGATAACGACGAGCATCCGCTAAACCCCGTCTTTCGATCCCTGGATGAACTGGGGAATTATGGCTTCCTCCGCCGGTCGGCTCTCGGCGTCACCGCCATGCCGAGAAACACGGTGATTGCCCGATTGAGCCGCACGATGTCCTCGTCATCGAGCCGTCCCACCCGCGCGCCCAATTTCGACCTGGGAACGGTGGTGATCTTGTCCACCATGAGACGGCAGGCCGAACGAAGGCCGTTGCGCTCATTCGGCTCCAGCGGAAGACGGAATAGCGGCGCGTCGGTCGGGTCAGTGGTGCAGACGCAGATGGTAATGGAGTCGGTGGCGTTGAAGCTGTCGTCCTGCACGATAACGGCGGGGCGCGGCTTGCCCGCATAGTCCTTGCCGCCGGAGACGGTCCAGACTTCGCCGCGCCTCATTCCCCGGCCCAATCGGACACGGCATCGATGAAGGCCTGATCTTCCCGCGCATGCGCGCTGGCGGCGACCGCCCGCGATTGGCGGCGGGCCTGCTCCCGGAAAGAGGGAGAGCGCACGTCCGGCACCCAAATTTGAATAGGCCGAAGCCCCTGCGCCCGCAGCCGCTCGCGGTGTTCTCGCACCTTTTCTCTCACGGACTTGGGCTTCGACGTCACCGCCATGCACGGCCTCCACGGATGCAGTTACATGTAACTTACCACGAAGCCGATTCGAATGCCAATCCTTACGGCTCCAAGGCTTTCCCTATAGGAGGGGCGACGCGACGCGGAATGGGACTTCGGCCGCAACCGCGCGTCGCGTTGTCGGCTTGACGAATCACTAGGCGCCCGTGTTCCCACCCGTACTGCCAGCCGCTCGAACGTCTATCCGGGAGCGTGATGAAAGGCGATGGCGTCGATATTGTTCTCCGTCTCCCCGTTCCAGGTTCGCCACTTCTTCCTCCCGCTCGTGCTATTGGGGCAGCCCCACGTTCTTCAACGCCGCGTTTACGGTTCCCATCACCTGCTCCTCGACGCCCTCGGTGAAGGGGCCGGTCTGGCCGTAGTAGATCATGCTGTCATCCGCTTCATAGCCGCCTTCGCGCAGAATCCGCAGGGTGGGAATGTAACACATCACATCGTTTGAGTATCCGGCCACGATTACGCGTTTGCCGGGGAGCGAGCGTTTGATGTTGAGTCCGTAATCCACCACCACCTCGCCGCCCATCGTTACCAATACGAAATCGTCGCCAATCCGGATCGCCTGCGCCGGGTAGTTCACGGCGCTCACGTCTTCCCCCTTGGCCATGCGAGCCAGCACCCATTCGGCGCGCCGGCGATGAAAAACGTCTTTGTGGCTGCGCTCCGCTTCGATATCCGCTTTGCCACGTGGCTGCAAGGGGACGCGGTGGGTAACAAGCGAAGCGCGGATCTTCCCGTCCACCGGCGTCAGCGGTTTGGCGAGCGCCGCGCGCACCGCCTCAGCCAGACTTTCCCCGTGTTGCGCCGCAAGCTCCTTTTGGCTCCGTGGGTTCGGGTTCTGGTCGCCTCCGCAGAGTTCCAGAAACATGGCGGTTGCGCCTGGATACGCTTTTTCAATCGCGGCCTGGGCGTGGCCGGCATAATCTCCGCTGATTTCCAGGAACTCACCCGTCAGTGTGGTGTTGTGGCACGAGTAGCCGAATAGCACGGCAATCCTCTTCCCCTCCGCATTCCGCACGTCAAGGATCGGCACCGAGTGGTCCACCGGCGCGGGAGCATTCAACTCCGGGTGCGCTTGCCGCACCCAGGGGACGCGACGGTTGGCCGCGAAGTCCGCTTCCCCGACTCCATACGAAACGCTTGCGGGTTGCAGGCCATCCAGCGCTTCCCCGGCAACACTCGCGAGCGACTGCCGAAGGAACTGGCGGTAGCGGTGCGTCTTCTCCTTATGCTCGTCATTGAAGGCGAACATGATCTCCAGGTTCTCCCGGATGGCGGGTCCGCTATGCGTGTGCGAACAGTTGAGGAGCAATGCCTGGGAATCGAGTCCGTGCGATTTTCGCAGATCCGCGGCCACGTCGTCGCGGAGATCCCGGGGAATGCCGATCAGATCGATGGTCACCAGAACCGTCCGCTTGCCGGAGGCATCCTCGAGGGCCAGCGCCTTCGCATGCAAATCCTGGGCGACTGTCTCCGCTGGCTTGGTGCGGGCGGCGTAGCCCGAGAGGAAGTACGGTAACTCCTGGGGCGTGATCTTTACCGTGGCGACGCCCGCTTTCATGGCGGCGAAGGCGGCGGCGCTTCCGATGGCGAGCAAGCAGAGCATGCGCGGCAGGCTGGAAATGCGAGATGGCATGCAACGTAGCCTATCGCAACCGTACCGGGCTGAAAAGTCTCTGACACTCTCCGCCGTGCCGCGGGGATGCGCGCCGGGATTCCATGATATTCGCTCCCGTGAGAGCGTCAGGAGGAGAGTAGATGGCGCTATCCTGAAACTGGCATGAGTCACAACCACGCGCTTGGCCACAGCCACGCCCTTGGCCATGGGCATGGCACTAGCCATGGGCACAATGGCCATTTCCATGCGCCGCCGGATTTTGGAAGAGCCTTCCGAATCGGGATCATCCTCAATCTGCTATACCTCCTCATCGAAGCAGGGGTGGGTATCGCGATCGGCTCGCTGGGACTTGTCGCTGACGCGGGGCACAACCTCAGCGATGTGCTGAGCTTGGCGATCGCCTGGGGCGCGAGCCATCTTTCGCGGAGGCCACCCCAAGGCCGATTCACGTACGGTTTTTCGCGCTCCCCCATCCTGGCCTCGCTCTTCAACGCGCTGCTGCTTTTCGGCGCGATGGCGATTGTCGCCTGGGAGGCGGTGCATCGCCTGGTAAACCCGGAGCCCGTGCCTGGAATGCCGGTGATTGTCGTTGCCATTGTTGGTCTGATGGTGAATTCCGGGACGGCTCTGCTTTTCGTCAAGGGCCAGGCGGACCTCAACATCCGGGGCGCCTATCTCCACATGGTTGCGGACGCGGCGGTCACGCTTGGCGTGCTGCTCTCCGGAATCGCAATCTATTACACGGGCGTAGCCTGGCTGGACCCAGCGGTGAGTCTGCTGATTGTCGCGGTGGTCCTCTGGGGGACCTGGAGCCTCTTCCGCGATGCCATCAAGCTCTCGCTGGACGCCGTTCCCCAGGGAATTGACCATGTGGCGGTAAGAGAAACGCTGCTCGCGCTGCCGGGCGTAGAGGACATCCACGACCTGCACATTTGGGCGCTCAGCACGAGCGAGAGCGCGCTCACGGTGCACCTGGTAGTCCCGGACCCGGCGGTGGATGGCGTTGCACTCATCCAGCTTGCCTGCCGGCAACTCCATGAGCGTTTCGAGATCTCTCACACGACGATTCAGGTAGAGACGGGCGACGCCAGCGAAACCTGCGGCCAAAGAAACCACGGCGCGGCCTGAGCCCTACCGTTGCACGGCCCGAATCAGACCCTGAACTGCGCTGGTTGCGGCGGCTTCGTCTGACACCACATTCACGCCGCGCGGCAGAAGCTGGCGCGCCTCCGTCTCCGCCATCCGCTCCCAATCTCCATTGATGGGCTGAATCACCACGCCCGGAGATCCCCCCAACATCTCCGCGATATCGGTACGCTCCAGCGCATGGAAGGGGATGTAGAAGAAGGGAATCTCCCGGTCATACGGCTCCTGGCGTGCTTTGTCCGTGGCGCGGAGTGCATACGACGCCTGCAACGATTTCGGCCGGTCCAGGAATGCGCGGAAACTGAGGAACGAATCCCGCAGGGCGAACCATGCCACCGGGCCTTGCTCCAAAACCGCCGCCGCCACCAGGCCGGAGTTATCTCCTCGAGCGTACAAAGCGACGGGGCCGCCCTGGAAGTTTCGCATCACGGACAAGACGTCGGCCGCCTGACGCCGTACGTACCAGTCGCCGAGTTGCAGGCTGATCGCCGCCAACCAGTTCTTCTGAGTGGTGGAGCGTTCCCCGATTCCTCTGGGGTCAACTCCGACGATACTCCACCCGAGCGCCAGTGCCTCCTTCACGATGGGGTCTCCGGCCAAGGCCTCCTTGCCGCGATCGTCGAGCGCCACCAGCACGCCCGCCCGCTTGCCCATTGGCCTCACGAGGAAGGCCGGAGTTCCGCAGAAATCGATCCGCTGCACGCGCTCCACTCTTATGGCAACACGGCAGTCTGCCACCGGGATTGGAGGCCATGCCTCGCGCTTGCCCAGCGCTATTCGCTTCACGGCGTCAATGATCCCCGGGCCCGCGGCGCGATTCTCTCCGGGAGGGAAACAGCGCAGTTCCGGCGCATCGAAAGGCAGGGCTTGCGTGGCGGGCTCGGCATGCGGGCTGCCATCGCCTTTGTTCATCAGCCACTTCAGAAACCAGCCGTATGCGGCTTCCCGCTTCTTCACCTGATAGCCGTGTCCCGTCGTTTGATCTTCGAAGTAGCCAACCCGGTCAGGCACGCCGTAACTTTCGTACAGCTTCCTCCCATAGGCAGCAATCTCGCGCACGCCGTGGGCCGGGAAGCTCTCATCCTCGGAGGCGGCAATAATCATGACGGGCCGCGGCGCCACCATGGCCAGAAACTCCTGGTTATTGGCATAGCGCAGCAGCCCCGGCACAAAGTGGCAGTGCTCATTGCCGCGATACCAATCGAGCGGACGCACCGCTTCGATCTGTTCCAGGAACTCGCTGGTGCCCACCACTGGCACCGCCACCTTGATCCGGTCGTCGAGGGCCGCGGTGATCCACGAGTTATACCCACCGCCGGAGGCTCCGGTGATGCCGATCCTCTCGGGGTCCACCTCCTTACGGCTGAGCAGAACTTCGAGCGCGCAGCGGGTCTCATATTCCGCGATGCCCTGCTGCGAGACGCCGGCCAGCAGTGATTCCGTTCGCCGGTGGTCGCGGGATGATTGCCCGCGTTCCCCCTGTCCGAACGGATCGAAGGTAAGCACGACAAAGCCCAGCCGCGCCATATTGATGCAGAAGATTTGAAAATCCGGCCGGGTCTTGGAATCTCCCCACCAGTGGCCGTTGTAGAAGAGGATGCCAGGCGCGCGAGCTTCCACGTTGGCGGGCAGGTAAAGATGGGCAGGGACCTCAACGCCGGGAAGCGTCTGCCAAACCAGTTTCTCGATGCGGTAGCCTTGCCGCTCCAACGTCCCGACGTGCCGCACCTGGAGCCGCGGCGGCCAGGGAAAGCGCTCATACCCCAGAGATTCGCGCAGCTTCCGGCGAAGTTCCGGCCGGGCGCGGTCCGCTTCGGCGCCGGTCTGTGCGTGCCGGATGGCCGCGAGCGCTTCCGCGGCCCGATTCTGCACGTCGTCCAACACAGCCTTTTCCTGGGCGGATGTGTCGGCAGGTCGCAATGCCCGCACCGCGCTCTCCCAATCCTGCGCAAGGCAGGCCCAGGCGAGCATCGTCATAAGCAGCAGACAGCGCATATAGAATCGAACCTCCGGCAGTCAGTCCACTCTCCGGCAACTTTGCGGCAAAGTTGCGGTGAAAGCCTTGCTCTACGTGATGGCCTTGCTGCTTCGCCAGGTCACGTTATCAATCAGACGCGTCCGGCCAAGCCAGATGGCCCCGGCAAGCAGCGCTGCATCCGCAACCCGATCCAGGGGCGACAGCGTTTCCGGATCCACAATCTCAAAATACTCGACGCGCACGAGCGGTTCCGCATCGAATGCCTTCGTTGCCGCCGCTTTCAGCATGCTGCAATCCGTCTCTCCGGCATCAATGCTCGCGCGGGCTTCCTTCAGGGCGCGTGCCAATACTGGCGCTACCGCCCGCTCCTCGGGACTCAGGTGCTTGTTTCGCGAGCTCAGCGCCAGCCCGTCCGCTTCCCGGACCGTCGCCACCGGGAGGATCTCCAAGGGCAGGTTGAAGTCCGTCACCATACGGCGAATGATCGCCAGTTGCTGCGCGTCCTTTTCTCCGAAGCAGGCCAGGTGAGGCTGCGTCACGTTGAACAGCTTGAGCACCACCGTGGCCATCCCCCGGAAATGGCCTGGGCGAAATGCGCCGCACAGGTGCCGGCTGAGCACCGGCGATTCGACGAAGGTCAACGGCTCAACGGGATAGAATTCCGCGGCGGAGGGGGCGAAAACCAGATCGACGCCGTGCGCCGCACAAACCCGCAAGTCCGCGTCGAGGGTGCGCGGGTAGCTGTCCAGATCCTCCGTGCGGTCAAATTGAAGCGGATTTACGAAAATGCTCGCCACGACGTAATCGGCATTCTCACGCGCGACACGGAGAAGCTCGGCATGCCCGGCGTGCAGCGCCCCCATGGTGGGGACGAGCGCAATCGACTGCTGGCGCATCCGTACCGCATCCAGGCGTTGCCGCAGAGGGCCGATCTCCCGAATCACTTGCGGTTCGCTCATGCGTTGCCCGCCTCCTCGCCGGGAGGGAAGGTGCCGCCGCGTACTTCCGCGGAGAACGATTGCGCGGCCGCGCGGACGACTTCGCTGAGATCGGCATAGCGTTTCGCGAAGCCCGGAATCCGCCCGCCAGAGAGGCCCAGAATATCGTTCGTCACCAGCACCTGGCCGTCGCAAGCGCGACCCGCACCGATGCCGATTACGGGAACCCGGCATGCTTTGGCTACCTTCGCCGCCAGATCGGCCGGGATAGATTCGAGCACGATGGAGAATGCGCCCGCCTGTTCGAGAGCAGCCGCATCACGCAGCAATTGCTCCTGCTCCTCTGGTGATTTCGCTTGCTGGCGATATCCGCCCTGCTGGTGGAGCGATTGGGGAAGCAGACCAAGGTGCCCCATGACGGGAATTCCCGCATCCACCAGTCGCCGGACCGTCTTGCGAAGGGCTGTGCCGCCTTCAAGCTTCACTGCGGAAGCACCTCCCTCCTGCATCAGCCTGGCGGCGCCGCGGAGTGCCTGAGTCTTGCTCGGCTGATAGCTCAGAAAGGGGAGGTCCGCCACGATAAATGCGCGCGGGGCTCCGTTTCTTACCGCCCGGGTGTGCCGGACCATATCGTCGAGCGTCACCGGGATGGTGGTCTCGAACCCCATTTCCACCATACCCAGCGAATCGCCCACCAACAGCATGTCGATGCCGCCCGATTCGTCGAGAATGCGCGCCATCCAGGACGAATATGCGGTGAGCATGACGATCTGCTCGCCCCGTTCTTTCTTGCTTTGGATCTCCGGAATGCGCAGGATGCGCGAAGGCTGTTTGCTCATAGCTGTTCTTGTTCCTGTTGAAGCAGGCCGGCGATTCTTGCCGCATTCTCATTGGAAAGCCCGGCCTTGCGCGCAAGCGTCAACGTGCTTCGCGCCCCCGCCAGGTAGAGCTTGCGGGCTTCCGTCGGAGCGAAGCGAAGCGCTTGGAGGTGCCGCGCGACGGACCCCGCGTCTCCCCGGCGGATCGGACCGGTGAGGGCTTCCTCCGGTGTGCTGCTCAAGAGAATCTCCGTGGTATTGCGCAGAATGGGGGAAAGCGCCCGCAGCCCTTCCTCCCGCGCCACGCCGGCCTCTTCCAGAAGATCCAGCGCGGTGCTCACCAGCGTGACGTTATAGTTGCAGGCCATTACCGCCGCCGCGTGATAGAGCGCCCAGTGTTCGGGAGGGATGCGGATGACTTTTCCGCTCAACAGATTGATCAGTTGCCCGGCACACTCAAGCGCGTCACTCTCTCCGCAGGTCGCGTAATAGCAACGGGAGAGGGATTCCACGCCGGCCTCCCGGGCTGGAACCGTCTGCAAGGGATGCAGGACGCCTGTGGCACAGCCCTTTTCGCGCAATGGCTGCAAAAGCTCCGGCCCCGCGCTGCCGCAGGTGTGGAGCACCACGGCGGGGAGTTGCGGGCTCTCGGCAATCCGGCGCGCGGTGGGCTCGATGGCGTCGTCGCTCACGGCCACCAGCACGACATCGGAAAAGCGGCCCAGTTCCTCCACGGGGACGGTGCGCCGGGCACCGACAAACGCCGCCGCCTCTCGCGTGCGGGCCTCATTCCGGCCTGCAATCGCCTCCACCGTTACGCCCCGATTCACGAGCAGCGCTCCGAGGGCTTGGGCAATCCTTCCGGTCCCGGCGATCCCAACGGAATACGAAACGCGAAGGCTGTTTCGTTCGACGCTAAGCATGGGCACGCACGGAAAGACAGGGCATCGGAATGAGTTCTGCTCAATCGAATTATATCCTGCGAGGCGTGGCGCTCACTCCATGGCGCAGCCTCATCCCGGAAGTGCTGAGGTCGCGCGGAACGCCCGCCGATACCTGCGGCAACTCGCCGTCGCCGGTTGTGATAAGGTTTCCGCTTAGACGGAGGAACATCGGACCTTATGAGAAATCTATCTGGCGTGCGCGGCGCGGTTCTCGGATTGCTGATCGTCTTTGCGGCATGCTCCGGCTTCGCCGCGGAACGGATCGCCTTGTTCAATGGCAAGGATCTATCCGGCTGGCAGCATTATCTGTGGGATTCCGCCAATAAGCGCGAAGATACGGCGACTCCGATGTCGGCCGTATGGAGCGTGAAGGACGGCATCCTCTATTGCAAGGGGAAGCCCACCGGCTACATCCGCACGGAGAAGGAATACGAGAACTACCGTCTTACGCTCGAATGGCGCTGGCCAGAAGGCACCACGAGAGGGAACAACGGCGTGCTTGTCCACACGACAACGAAGAACGCTCTCGGCCAGTGGCCGAAGAGCATTGAGGTGCAACTCGCGCTGGGGGAAGCGGGCGATTTCTGGGTGATCGGAACGGATCTGGACGTCGAGAATGAAGCCGCGCGCAAGGAAGGCCGCCGGCATAAGAACCTCACCGACGGTTCGGAGAAGCCCGTCGGGCAGTGGAACCAGATGGAGATCGTGGCAAAGGGCAACACGCTCACGGTTTACGTGAACGGGGTTCTGGTAAACAAAGCCACGAATCTCACGCAAAGCAAGGGCGCAATTTCGCTGCAATCCGAAGGCGCGCCGGCGATGTTCCGCAACATCTACCTCGAACCGCTCAAGCCGTAGCGAGCCTTGCCGGATCGCGCGGGGAATTCATGCGGGACGGGCGGGTCTCGTTGAGATCAGCCCGGCCCCGGTTTCAGGCGCGTGCGCCGTGCGCCGTGGAAATGGCGCGTCGCAGGCGGTTCCAATCCGTATCGCTTGCCACGGTGCAATCCGCTCCCAGAATGAACTGGCGCGGAGCATTCTGGATCACCTTGCGGACTTCGGCCACCAGTTCCCGTTCGTCTCCCTTGGCGAGAATGCCATGGCGGTCAAGCCCTCCCATCGGCGGACGTCCGAAGAAATCGCTCAACTGCTGCATGGTGAGCGTCTTGCCGGTTAGCTTCGGGTTGCAATTCACGACGTGCCCAGGGTAATCCCGAACGGCGTCCAGGCTCGCGTAAGGCGCTTCGTAATCGCAGACGTGCAGGATGTTGAAGGGCAAACGTGCCTGCGCTTCCTTCATGGCCACCAGATCGAACGGTTTCACGTACCTGGTGAAAATCTCCGGGCTCGGCAAACGCCCCGATTCCGAGCCCTGCGTGGACATGTAGAACCCATCCACGCCCGCGTCGATGCACGCCTTGACGAAAAGCATCTGGTTCGCGGTGAGCGTCTCCAAGCCGCGCTTTACGGCATCCGGGTTCTCCTGAAGGTGCCGCTTGAGCAGGGCCTCTCCGGCGCACTGTCTCGCGCCCATGAAGGGCGAATAGAGCGTCATCAGAATAAGCGCGTCTTTCTTCGCGGCTTTCACGAGTTCGCGCACCGTGATGAGCAGGGGCTCATAGAAATCGATCCGCGCGGGCGGGATCTTGCTCCAATCCGCGGGCTGCTTCAGGTACGGCTGGCGCTGGTATGTCTGCTCGAACTGGATTTTCACGAAATCCATTCCGGTGTGGCGAAAGAACTCCAGATGCCGTTTCGTAGCGGCGGAGCCCGCCTTCTCGTTAGGCCCAAAGTGGAGGAAGAAGGCCGCGGGAGTGTAGCCGGGCGTCGTGTTGCCCGCCAGCCAGGCAAGCATGCGGTCTCGCTTACTGCCCGAAGCATTCGCGCCGGGCGCGGAAGGCCTCGATTGAGGCAGTGAGCGGGCCAGCGGGGATGCGGCGGCGAAGGCAGGAAGCGTGAGGAAGGCGCGTCTGTTCATGACCGTAGGATACGCCAAATACGCCCGCTGCAACGGCGGGAAGCTCCCGCCTGAAGCCCGGCGGTGCCACAACAAGCGATGCCGGAAATGCTCGCCAAAAGGCGGCGGAGCGGCGTGATTGCAAGAGCCGTCCGTGGCGGTTTAGCGGCCGGACGGGCTGGCGGGTCCGTTAAGAATCCGCCTTGCACGGGAGGGAAGGAAGAGTCCGCACGGGCAGCTCTCCTTCAGCTCTTCCACGGCTTCGTCTACGGTCTGGTGGCCGTTCTGAATCCGCTCGATCACCTCTTGGGCGCGTTCCTCGGTGATGAAACCGTGATGGCACATCCCCTGCAGCCGTTCGACCTGTTCCGGGTAGGAATTGCTTCCGGATTTGAGCGTCACCTTCCGACCCGCGCTTCCTTTCGCCATCTCCGAATTGCACCCCCAACCAGCGTATCAATTGCCTGTAGAATACGGTCTCCGTGAAGAGGAATGCAACCCGATTTCGGCCTGAATTCGCGGAAAAGTGCGAAAAAAAAGACAGATTCATTTATTCCTAAACGTCACTGCAGAGCTACGTTTCGGCTTAGCGCGATTAACTCCTAACCCTATCGGTAAACCGTTGATTCTATAACAAGATATCGACATCTGAAACTCTCCGCGAAATTGCGGAGAAATTCTTCCGATTCCGTGCTTGCCCCGGAAATTGGGCTATCGAAAATCCCGGCATTGTTGGATTTTCGATGACCTGCTGGGCGGTTTCAGCGGCGCTGCCACGAGGACGGGCATAATAGAGGATTAGCTTTATGGTTGAAACGGTGGAATGGACAGAAGATGGGGTGCTCCTCATCGATCAGACGCGGCTGCCGCGCGAAAGCGTGTACGTCACCTGCAAGACCCATGAAGAGGTGGCGGTGGCCATCACGGACATGATTGTGCGCGGCGCGCCGGCGATTGGCGTCACCGCCGCCATGGGGGTCGCGCTGGGCGTGCTGGAAACCGATGCGCGGGACCTGCCAGATGCTTTCCCGAAGATTCTGGATCGCCTCGCGAATACACGGCCCACGGCGGTGAATCTCTTCTGGGGACTTGAGCGGATGCGGGCGGTTTACGAGTCCGTGGCCGGCGAACCCATCGACGTCATTCGTGCCCGGATGGTGGACGAGGCAAAGCAGATCAAGATCGAAGATATCGCCATCAATCAGGCCATGGGCCGGTTTGGCGCGGAACTGATTCCCGACAATTCAACGGTGCTCACCCACTGCAACGCCGGCGCACTGGCTACGGCCGGGTACGGCACTGCGCTCGGCGTGATCCGCGCCGCGGTTTCCGCGGGCAAGAAGGTGGACGTTTTTGCCGATGAGACCCGCCCGTTTCTGCAGGGCGCCCGGCTCACGGCCTGGGAATTGCAGCAGGACGGCATTCCGGTAACCCTGATTACCGACAACATGGCCGGGCACTTCATGAAGGCGGGCCGGATTAGTTGCGTGGTTGTCGGAGCGGACCGTATTGCCGCCAACGGCGACGTTGCCAACAAGATCGGCACCTACTCCGTGGCGGTGCTGGCGAAAGAGAACGGAATCCCGTTCTACGTCGCCGCGCCCATATCCACCGTGGATCTGGCGCTGGCCACCGGGGACGAAATCCCCATTGAGGAACGCGCCGCGCGCGAGGTGACGCATGTGGGCGGCGTGGAACTGGCCCCGGCCGGAATCTCGGTGGCGAATCCGGCGTTCGACGTGACGCCGAATCGCTATGTCTCCGCCATCATTACGGAACGAGGCGTGGCGCGAAATCCCTATAACCAAACTCTCCGTGCGTTCGTCGAAGGAAAAGCATGATCAATCGCATTTTCACCCTCGTTCTGCTGGCCGCCTTTGTGGTTGCGCTGCCGCTTTCGGCCGTCAACAATAATTCCAACCGGCGCGCTCCCGGCTGGGCATTGCCGGACCCGAATTTCAAGTTTCACGATCTGATGGACTACCGGGGCAAGGTGGTCCTGATTGAGTTCATGCAGACGAGTTGCCCGCACTGCGACGAATCGACCGCGCACCTGAAGGGTTTGGTCAGTCGGTATGGGCAGAATGTCGTGCTGATTCACATTGTCAATCCGCCGTCGTCCATGCAGGACGTGAAGAATTACATCGCGAAGCACCTGCTCACCTCGCCGATCCTTTTCGATTCCGGCCAGGTGGCGGCATCCTACTTGCAGCTTTCGCCGTCGAACCCCGGCTTTGACACTCCCCACCTCTTCGTCGTTGACCCCCAGGGCAAAATTGTCAATGATTTCGAGTGGTCCGCCGCCACGAAGAACATCTTCACCGGGAACGGCCTGGTGCCCATTTTGGACAATCTCATTAAGAAAGTTCCGAAATCTAAATAGATCCACCAAGGATTTCGCCGCTCGCACGTAGTTTAGGCAGGGGCTGGCTCCCTGACCGGACCCGGCAAGAGGAAACGCTCGTCATGAATCACGTGAAATCCGCCATGCTGCTGGCGGCGCTGACCGCGCTGCTGCTGTTTCTAGGCCAGATGATTGCGGGCCAGAGCGGCCTGATGATCGCTCTGGTGATGGCGGTTGTCATGAATTTTGGCAGCTTCTGGTTCTCCGACAAGATCGTGCTGAGCATGTACGGCGCGCGGGAGATTACCGAACGCGATACGCCGGAGCTGTTCAATCTGGTTCGTCAGTTGGCCATGCGCGCGAATCTGCCGATGCCGCGCGTCTACGTGATTGACGAAGAAGCGCCGAACGCCTTCGCTACGGGACGCAGCCCCGCCAAGGGAGCCGTGGCCGTCAGCGCGGGGCTGATGCGCATGCTCACCCGCGAAGAATTGGCCGGCGTCCTTGCGCACGAACTCTCCCACATTCAGAACCGCGACACGCTCATCATGACCGTCGCCGGGACGCTAGCGGGCGCGCTCAGCTATCTGAGCCAGATGGCGATGTGGGGCGCGATGTTCCGGAGCGGCGACGACCGGGAGGGGCCGAATCCGATTGCCGCGCTTGTCGGCATCCTGATCGCCCCGCTCGCGGCGGCGATCATTCAGATGGCGATTTCGCGATCACGCGAGTATATTGCCGATGCCAACGGGGCCGAGATCAGCGGGGCGCCTCTGGGGCTCGCAAGCGCCCTAAAGAAGATTGAAGCGTATTCCCAGCGGATTCCCATGCACCACGGCTCGCCCGCGACCGCGCACCTGTTTATCGTGAATCCGTTCAAAGGGGGGCTGGCCGGGCTCTTCCGCACCCACCCCGCGACCGAGGAGCGAATCGCCCGTCTGGAGCAGATGGCCCGGAGCGGCGAGTTTCGAGCCTGATCTTTTCTTGCCGGCGGAACGCCTCACCGCGAGTGGATGCGTTCCGCCACACTCCCTTATCATAAAATCACGTGCTACCACCAAACGTTCACCTCTTCCCCATGGCCGAATACTGGCCGTTTCTCCTTGGCTTCATCGCCTTTGTCATCTTCCTGCTGACGCTGGATTTAACAGTCTTTCACCGGCGGGCGCATGCGGATTCCATGCGCGTGGCGGGGCTGTGGGTAGTGTTCTGGGTGGCGCTTGCCGTCATCTTCAATGTCGGTCTCTATTTCTATTGCGTCTGGTGGTTCCCCCAGGAGGCCCGCCTGATGGCGATTCCGGGCTTTGACCCCGTGCAGGCGGCCCGGCAGGTTTCGCTCGAGTTTCTTACCGGCTATGTGATTGAAGAGTCGCTTTCCGTCGACAACATTTTTGTCTTCGTCGTGGTGATGAGCTATTTCTCGATTCCCGCGAAGTACCAGCACCGGGTACTCTTCCTGGGAATTATCGGCGCGATCATTTTCCGCGGGATCTTTATCGGCTTGGGGGCGCTGCTGATGACGATCCACTGGGTGATTTACGTATTCGGCGCTTTCCTGATCTTTACGGGTATCCGCATGGCCTTTTCCGATGGGGAAGCGCCAGAGCCGGAGAAGAACCCGCTCATTCGCCTGTTCCGCAAGTTCATGCCGGTGACGCCCGTCTTCCATGGCCAGCACTTCTTCGTACGGCTGCAGGGCAAGCTGCACGCCACGCCGCTCTTCATCGTGGTGCTGTTCCTCGAAGCCACCGATATCGTTTTTGCGGTGGATTCCGTGCCCGCCATTTTCGCCGTCACGCGCGAACCGCTGATCGTGTTTACGTCAAACATCTTCGCGATTCTGGGTCTGCGCGCGCTCTACTTTCTGCTTGCCGGGGCGATGGACAAGTTCTACCTGCTGCGCTATGGCCTGGCAGCCATCCTTGTCTTCGTCGGGCTCAAGATGGTGTGGCTCGATCACCTGGCCGGAGGCAAATTCCCGATCGGCTGGTCCCTCGGCATCATCGGGCTCATCCTGGCGTTGTCCGTGGTGATCTCTCTGCTGCGGCCGCTCAAGCAATCCGGCTCCGCCGAGAGCATCGACGAAGCCTCCCGCGACGACTCCGCGAAATCGGCCTGATCGCCGCCTATCGCAGGACGACGCCGCGCTCGTTCAAGAGCGTCCCGGTGAGCCGAAGCATGTTGAGCCGGTTGCGATTGTAGTTGATTCTCTCCGTGACTACGCGCTGGTCCGCCGTAATCAGGTCGGTCTGCGCGGATTGCAGAAAGAAGAGCGTAGTCGTTCCAAGGTCGTACTTTTTTTGCTCCGCTTCCAGGCGCTTCTGCGCAAAGTCGCGGGCAATAGAGGCAAGGCGCACGCTCTCTTTGCTGGCGTCCAGATTGTTGATCGCGTTCAGAACATCCAGACGGACCGACTGCTCGAGTTGCCGGATCTGCAGCATGGTGGATTTCTTCTGGACGAGCGAATCCGCGTAGTCCGCCGCGGCACGGCGATCCCGCAGCGGCAATTGGAGTTGCAGAGCGAAGCTGTATGTGGGGAAATTGAATGCGAGCGAATCCCCGTAGGCGGACCAAAGTCCGATTTGCCGGGCAATCTGGCCCGTATCCCGATCAAGGAAATCACCCCCGCGCCCCGCGCCCGAGTAGCGCAGGTTCAGCGAAAGGTTCGGCCGCATGGCGTTCGAAGCGGAACGGAGCGAATACTCATTCCCCAGAAGCTGCTGACGCTGGGCAAGCAGGTCCGGCCGCGAATGCAGTGCCTGCTCGACCATCGCTTCGCGGTCGATCGTTTCCGCGCCGGAAGGCGGCGCAATCGTGTCGGTAAACTCGATGGGAAGGGCGCGCATGGTTGGGTTGAGATCGATTCCCATTTGCTGGCGCAAGTTGTCCTCGGTTCGGGCAAGGCGGAACCGTGCCTGCGTCAGGTTTACCTGCGCCTGCGCAAAATCCGCCTGCGGCTGAAAGATATCCAGCTCCGGAATGGCGCCCAGTTCCAGCTCACGCTGCGCGCGCTTCAGGGAGGCGTCGCGAAGGTTGAGGGCCGCTTCCTGCACACGCAAATTTTCTCTTGCTTCGAGATAGTCCCAATAGGCGGTCTCCGCCTGGGAAAGCAACTGCGTCACCTGGTTCTCAAACTGAAATTCGTTCGTCTTTAACGCGTTTCGCGCAATCAGGATGGGAAGACGATTCACCGCCGTCCCCCGGCCACGCAGCAATGGTTGGGTCACATCCACCTGGAAGCTCGTATTCAGCCCAGGGTTGAAAGTGAGGAACTGGTTGTTACTGCTCGTACGATTGACGTTGGTTCCCACGGTCACCTGGGTACCGGAGAGAAACGTCTGCTGGTAGTTGAGGCTCGATGGCTGCGTGAGGGTGCTCACCACGCCGGCGCCTTCCAGCTGGCTGGTGGCGGGCGTTTCGCTTCGGGTTGCGCGGAAGTTGGTGTTGACGGTGGGGTCGAGGAACGCCATCGCCCTCTGGATGGCGTTCTTCGGCGTTTCAAGCAGCACCTTTTGCAGCGCAATGCCGGTGTTGTTGGCAAGAACCAGATCGAGGTACGACGGCAGCGTAAGGCGCAGTTTCTTGTCGACCACGTAGTCTTCGAAACCGCGTGTCGGCTGGATTTCCACCTTCACTTCATGCCTTCCGAGAGCCCTCTCGAAGTACGCCGGCGTTCCGAAGATCGGGGCACGGCGTGCGTCTTCGAACGAGAAGCCGGGGCTGGCAACCGGGTGCTCAAGAGAGACCACCGGTTCGAATCGATTCTCTACTTTCACCGGCGCGGCTTCCGCAGCACTGGCGCTGGCGGGAACGGCCGCGGCGGGCGCGCCTTCCGGCGTCTGCGACTTCGCCGGGGATGGTGTCGAGGCCTGCGCGGACGGCGAGGCCGCGGCTGTGGCCGCTCCCGCGTCCTGACCCATCATGGGAAGCGCCGTCGCCAGCGAGAGAGACAGTCCAAGAATCAATCGGGAAGAATAACTGGTTCGTTGCATTAGGTTACTCATAGCGCATGGCTTCGACGGGATCGAGCTTCGCAGCCTGCACCGCGGGGTAAATTCCAAAAAGGAGTCCAATAAAAACGGATACGCCGAACGCGACGGCGATGGAGGAAACCGTTACCACGGTGCTCCATCCGGCGGCGGCCGCGATCACCCAGGAAAGCGTGAAGCCGAAGGCGATCCCAATGAGACCGCCGACGATGGAGATCATGACCGCCTCGACAAGGAACTGCCGCACAATATCGGCTTGCTTGGCGCCAATCGCGCGGCGGATGCCAATCTCGCGGGTCCGTTCGAGCACCGTCGCCAGCATGATGTTCATGATGCCGATGCCGCCCACCAGCAGCGAGATGCCGGCAATGCAGATCATCACCACGCTGAAGATAAAGCTCGTCTGGCGGCGCTGCTCCAGCAACTGCGCGGGAATCACCACCGTGAAATCTCCCGCGTCCTTGTGCGTGGCGCTCAGAATCGCCTGGACCACGTTGGCGGCTTCGACGGAATCCACCTTGTCCTTCACCCGGATGTAGATCCCGTCGATCTCGTCCTTCAGATAGCTGTTGTTATCTTCAAAGCGGCGCAGCACGGTGTTCAGCGGCGCGATGATCAGGTTATTCCGGTTGCTTGCCTCCAGGCCCTCGACGTCGGCGGTGGCCTGCTGGTTGAGTACGCCGATCACCTGTAGCCACTGGCTATTCACCTTTACCCACTTGCCCACGGCGTCGTCGTATCCCAGCAGGTTCACCTTCGCGGTTTCCCCAAGCACGCAGACCGGGGCTGAGGCCACGTTCTCGCTCTCGGTGAAAAAGCGCCCCGAGATGATCCGCAGGCTGTTGATCTCGGCGAAGTTCGGGAGAACGCCGATCAGTTGCGGAATCTCCTCCTGGGTCTTGGGGTAGGTCGAAGTCGGCTTGAAGCGCTTCCGTGGCGTGAGTTCGTCTATTCCGCCGACATTCTCTTCAATTGCCCGATAGTCCCGGAAGCTGAGTCCCGGAGAAATCACGCGGCGCGCCTGCAGTTCGTCGCGGTCCACCGCCTCCTTGGCTTCGATGATGATGTTGTTGACACCGAGCATGTCGATGTAGCGCAACATTTCGGCCTGAGCGCCCTCCGTGATGGAGAGCATCGCCACCACCGCGCCGACGCCGAAAATCATGCCGAGCATCGTAAGCAGGGTTCTAAGTTTATGCACGACGAGGCTGGCCAGCCCCATCTGCAGGTCGGGAATCATGCTGCCAAACACTAACGGGTACCTCCGGGCAAGGCCGCCGGAGCGGCCTGCTGCTTCTCCGGCGCGGCGGACGGTTTCTTCACCGCGAACGGGTCTGAGAGCGCGAGCACCTCTCCCGGCTTCAGGCCGGAGGCGATCACCATTGTACTCTCCGTGCGCTTCGCGGCCGTCACTTCGCGGGCTTCAAAACCCGCGGCGGTCTTCACGAAGACGATCGATTTTCCGTCGCGGTCAAACACCGCCTGCATGGGAATCGTGATTGCATCCTTGATCTCGTCCACCAGGATCTCGACATCGGCCAGCAACCCGGGACGAAGCAGAATCTCGAAGCTCGATCCCTTGCCGGGCGGCGGTGGCGGTGTGGCCGCCTTCAACTCTTCGATCGTGAAGCCGTAAGAGTTCTTGGTGGGGCCGGCTTCAAGCGCGGCATCGCTGTCGGTCCCGTTCTGGCGGCGCCGGCCCGCGCCCGCGCCGGGCATTTGCCCCTGCAATTGAGAGAAGATCTGGCGTCGCTCTTCCTGCGAAAGATCTTGCAGATTGCGGCCGTTCAACGCCTTTTGCATGGCCGCCTGCATCTTCTGCCGGTCTTCCGCGGACATATTGGCAAATCCGCCGCCCGCGGACCTTCCGCCAGCCTGCGCGCCGCCGGCGGAATTGTTTCCGCTCTGGCCCCGCGCACCCCGGGTCTGCCCATTTCCGCCGCCACTGCCTCCGGCGGCGAATCCACCGCCCGCCGCGGCGTTCGCGCCGGAGCCGCCCGCGCTCCCGAAGGGCGCGCCCCCGGCAGCCGCCATCATTCCGCCACCGGCCATCCCGCCTCCACCGGCCATCCCGCCGCCATTCGGCCCACCGCGCCGGCCGCCCGGCGCCGCGGCGCCGCTCGACGTCTTCTCCCGGTTGCGGCGCGCGGTTTCTTCAACCTGCCGAATCTCTTCCGGCGACGCACCCGTCGCCTTGAGTAGCGCCTGCATATCGATGCTGAACATGACGTCGAACTTCTTCGAGGGGTCGCCCGACATCACGTTGGAGCTTGCCGTCGAACTGAGACTCTTCACTTTGCCGTCGAACACATGGCCCGGTAGCGCATCCAGGCGAACCTTCACATTCTGGCCAACGCGCAGGTTGGCGCGGTCCACTTCGCTCACTTTGGCCACAACCTCAAGCTCGCTCAGGTCAAGCACTTCCACCACGGGGGAGCCGGGGGAGATCTCATCCCCTTCGCGCAGATCGGGCACTTCGGAGCCGAATCGTCCGCCGGCCGCGTAGTTCTGCTTCACGGCCATCAAGCCGCTGATCGGCGCCAGGCTCTTGGCTTCGAGCACGCGCGCCTTATCGCGATTGAGTTGGATGAGCGCCTTTCGCCTCTGTTCCCCAAGCACGCGGATCTGCGCCTCGGCCTGCTCGCGCTTGCTCTGCACGTCGCTTTGCAGGCGTTCCAGGCGACGCTTGGCTTCTTCCAGGGTAAGTTCGTTCTTGCGGGCGTCGATGGCGGAGATGAGTTCATTTCGCTTCATTTGCAATTCCGCCGTTCGGACGCCGAAGCGCGCTTCCAGAAGGTCCACCTCGTCCTTGTTCGCGGAGAGTTGCAGGTCCGCGCGCGCCTTCAGAAGCTGCTGATGGATCTTGTCGAGTTCGATCTGGCTCTCCACGACGCGGCTGAGCACGGCGGTGTCGTCGTAAGCGGCGATCAGATCCTTCTCCCGGGCAAAAGCGCCCAACGGCGCGAGGAACGTGATCTGCGTCTGGCCGAAAAGGTTCGGCGCCGTCAGGGTAGCGCTGCGAACCGCACGAAGTTCCCCGCGCGTGAAGGCGCGCACCACGAAGTCGCCTTTGCGCACCGTGGTGGTCGCCATCGAATCCTTTTCCTTAGGAAGCTGCTGGTAGACTTTGAAGCCGCCGTAGACCAGCCCCAAGACGAGCAGCAGGGCGATGCCTACCTGAATCACAATCCGCTTCATCGGTATTGTCCTCTTCTCACGCGATGCATCCTTACTGACGGCGAAAACCGGAGCCTATCCGCCTTAGAGCTTGTGGGCGCGCTTCATCGCTTCCACCGGATCTTCGAGCGCGACGACATCGCCTTCCGAAATTCCCTTGAGAACCTGCAGGTCGGTATCGTTTCGCTCACCGACCTCGATGGTGGTAAGCACGAAGGTTCCGCCATGCTGCAGCCAGACGGCGGGCTTGCCATCCTTGGTGAAGCTGGCGGTAATCGGGATCAGCAGCGCGCCGGGCACGCTCGAAATCACCACTTCCGCATTCGCGGTCATTCCGGGGCGCAGCCGCGGGTCAAGCGCTTTCAGTACGGCCCGGGCGGGAAACTGTTTCTCCAGGTTCCGGAAGCCCCGGAAGATCACTTCGGCGATCGGGCTGATCCAGGTGACTTCCGCCTGGAATTCCTTGTCGGGAACCGCGTCCACTCGCACGCGTACGTCCTGGCCAAGCTGCACTTTGCCCCGGTCCACTTCGTCGAGCGTCAGGAAGACATACATTTCCGAGAGGTCGGGAATCTCGACGATGCTCGCGCCGGACCACACGCGGTCGCCTTCCTTGAAGGGCGGTGGCGTGCGGCCGAATCCGCCGGAGCGGAAGTTGGGCAGCAGATTGACAATGCCATCCACGGGCGCGTGCAGCTTCACGCGCTCGAGATACTCGCGGGTTCGCTCGACATCCCGCTGCGCCTTGGTCTTGCTTCGCTCGAGGCGCTGCAGATCGGCGTTCTGTGACGCTTTGGCGGACTCAATGACCGTCTCCACGCCCTTCTGTTCCCCTTCGGAAACCGTAACGTCAATGCGGTTCTTCGCCCCTTCGATGGCGGAAACGATTTCCGCCTTGCTGGCCTCCAGCTTGGCCCGCTCCACGTTGTATTGCGCCTGCATCAGATTCAGCTCGTTCGCTTCGGATTGAATCCTTTGCGTTGCCTTCAGCTGCACAATCTCGCTGTCGACGGTGCGGGCTTCCGTGGTGCGGGTGAGCATCGTTTGCTCCAGGCTGGCCGCATCCAACTCCACCACCACGTCCCCTTTGTGGACCATGGATCCGGCCGGCGCGAGGCGGACGATCGCCGGGTTCGGAATACGGCCCACACTCAGGATGACGGAGCGGCTGCTCTTGATATCCCCGGTGTCCTTGACGCTGATCAGGAACTCGCCGCGCCGGACTTTCGCGGTTTTCACATCGACGGTATTCGGACGGGTATAGCGCCACGCGGCGTAGCCCCCGCCAATCAGCGCCAGAATGCCCACGAGCGTGAACATCCGGACAAGAATGGTGCGGCCGCCGTCCGGCTTCTTCGCCGCTTTCGATTTGGATTCAGATGCCATAGTATGTTGAAGTAACCGCGCGCCCGCCTCCCCCGGGAACCGAAGGACGCGCCAGAGAGGATGTCGGCTTCGTTAGTAAAGACGCGCCTCTGGCAGCTTAAGTTATCCTACCGTCGAAATTCCTTCCCCGCGAGCCGGGGACGTCGAGAAAAGTGTGCGGAATCAGCAAGTTGATGATCGCCGGGCAGTTTGAACGGCGAGGTGGGAATCCGGCTGACGGCGGCAAAGGTGCAGCCCGATCGGGAGTTTCCAAGGGCAAAGGGAGGGCGCGGGGAGCGTGGCGTGCCGCGCACCACGCTCCTCGCGCCCGCGCCGCCCAAAGCTAGAAATTGACAATCGCGGCGAAGGATTCGGCCTCCAGGCTTGCGCCGCCCACCAGGCCTCCGTCGATATCCTCAACGGCCATCAATTCCTTCACGTTGTTCGGTTTCACGCTGCCGCCGTACAGAATCCGCACGGCCGCGGCGGCCTCCGCGCCGAACTCGTGGGCAACCAGAGAGCGGATCGTCTTATGCGCGTCGCCCGCAATCTCGGGCGTGGCCGTCTTGCCGGTGCCAATCGCCCATACCGGCTCGTAAGCGATGACGATCTTCGCGAACTGTTCCAGGTTCAGGCCCGCGATTCCGCCCACAAATTGCGCTTTCAGAACTTCGTTGGTCCGTCCGCTCTCCCGCTCTTCGAGCGACTCGCCCACGCATACGATGGGCGTGAGCCCGGCATCGATAGCGGCCACGGTGCGCTTCAGCACGGTGGCGTCGGTCTCACCGAAGAACTGCCGCCGTTCGCTATGGCCGATCACGACATAGCCGCAGCCGGTGGCCTTGAGCATCGGTCCGGAAATCTCTCCGGTGTAAGCGCCTTCCTTCTCCCAATAGAGGTTCTGCCCGCCGATCCCGACATTCGTGTTCACGGTGGCGGCGACGGCGGCGGGAAGATCCACGAAGGGGGCGTTGATGACGATTTCCCGGCCCGCGGCGTTGGCCACCAGGGGCAGAAACCTCTCAAAGAATGCGGTTGTTTCGGCTGGCGTCTTGTACATTTTCCAATTGCCAGCCATCAAGGGTGTTCTCACGAAATTGCCTCCAGAAAGCTTTCCCCATGGGGGATGTTGGTATCAAAATTGTGGGCGACGGTCTGGCCGATATCGGCGAGCGTCGCGCGGGTGCCGAGATTGCCGCCACGTGCCGAACCAGGCCGGTAGCAGAGCAAAGGTGTGTACTCACGGCTATGGTCGGTGGACGGGGTCGTCGGGTCGCAACCGTGATCCGCGCAAAAGATCAGCAAGTCCTCGCCGCGCAGGGTTGCCATCGCCTCGGGTAGCCACGCATCCACCGCCTCGAGCGCTCTTGCGTAACCAGCCACATCATTTCGGTGCCCGTAGAGCATATCGAAATCGACGAAATTCGCGAAAACCAGTCCGCTCTCCGTCTCGCGCATGGCTTCAAGCACCCGCGCCATGCCCTCGGCGTTCGACTTCGTCTTCACTGAACTCGTGATTCCCCGGTTCAGGAAAACATCGGCGATCTTCCCGATCCCGTGAACGGGCACGCCACGCTCGGCAAGCCGGTCCAGCAGCATTCCGGGCGGCGGCGGTACGGCGTAATCATGGCGGTTCGCGGTTCGCGTGAAAGCGCCGGGCTCTCCAATGAACGGCCGCGCAATCACCCGGCCCACTTCGTGCTCCCCCCGCAAAAGATCACGGGCAATCTCGCAAATACGATACTGCTCTTCAATGGGGATCAGCGCCTCGTGGGCGGCAATCTGAAATACGCTGTCGGCGGATGTGTAGACAATCAGCTTCCCTGTCCGCAGATGCTCCTCGCCCAGCCGCGCAATGATCTCGGTGCCCGAGGCGGGACAATTTCCGAGCACGCCCCGGCCGGTGCGGCGGCTGAACTCGCGGATCAGGTCATCCGGGAAACCATTGGAGTAGACGGGAAACGGCTTCTCAAGCAAAATTCCCGCCATCTCCCAATGCCCTGTAGTTGTATCCTTGCCCGGGCTCGCGAGGGTGCATCGCCCGTAAGAACCCAGCGGGGATTCCGCCGGTCGCAGCCCTTCCACCGGGCGGATATTCGCGAGTCCAAGCGCCTCGAAGTGAGGCAGCCGAAGCGGGTATGCCTTCGCGATATTGCCTAGGGTGTCACTGCCGGCGTCGCCGTAGCTCGCCGCATCGGGCATCTCACCCGCGCCCAGGCTATCCAGCACCACCAGGAAGATGCGGCAAAAAGACATGCAAGTCTCTATTGTTCCACACCCGCCGTTCTCCGGCGCCTTCCGGATGGAGCCATGCTAGATCTCGTCCACGCCGTCGTCAAAGGGCGGTGCTTCCCCGCCATCCTCCGGCAGATCGCTTGTGTAATTTTCGAAGCGTGTGAACTGATGGAGGAAGACGAGTTGGATGGTACGCGTGGGGCCGTTGCGCTGCTTGGCGATGATGAACTCGGCCTTGCCGTGGAGGTCGGCGCGGTCGCGCTTGTAATACTCTTCGCGGAACAGGAAGCCGACAATATCGGCGTCCTGCTCAATGCTGCCGGATTCCCGGAGGTCGCTAAGCTGAGGGCGGTGGTCGCCCACGCGGGTTTCCGTGGCGCGACTAAGCTGCGAAAGCACAATGAACGGCACGCCCAATTCCTTCGAGAGCAGTTTGAGGCCGCGCGAGAGTTGGCTCACTTCCTGCACACGATTCTCCACACGGCCGCTCACGCTCATCAGTTGCAGATAGTCCACCACCACGAGCGCCAGCCCGCGCTCGGCTTTCAGGCGGCGGAGCTTTGCGTGCATATCCATCAGATTGATGCCCGCCGAATCGTCCAGATAGAGGTTGGTATCGCTCAGCTCATGGGCCGCCATCTGCAACCGCCGCAGTTCGTCCTTCGATAAGGCGCCCGCCTGATAGCGCTGCCCGTCCACGCGCGCCTGGGAGCAGAGCAGGCGCGAGAGCAATGATTCGTTGGACATTTCGAGCGAGAAGACCGCGGCCGTCTTCCCGAGCCGGGTGGCGACGTGCGAAGCAATATTGAGGGCGAAGGCCGTCTTGCCCATGGCGGGGCGCGCGGCGATGATGATGAGCTGGCCCGGCCGGAAACCGCCTGTGCATTCGTCCAGCTTCACGAACCCGGTGCTCAGACCGCTGATGCGGTTGGAAGGGTCGAGCAGCGCATTGATGCCGCCCTCAAATCCCTCAATAATCTGCCTTGGGCTCTTGAGCGATTCGCTGCCCTGGCTCTCCGTGCCGAGCTTTAGCAAACCCTCTTCGGCTTCGGCCAGCAGCAGGCCGGGATCTTCGTCGCCCTTCATGCAGCGGTCGATGATCTCCTGCGACGAATAGATGATTCGCCGCAGCATCGACTTCTCGCGCACAATGCGGACGTAGCTGTCGATGTTGAAAACCACCGGAAGCTCGTCGTCGAGCGAGACCAGGTAGCTGAGGCCGCCCACGTCGGTGAGCAATCCCTTGCGGTTCAGTTCGTTCGCCAGGGTAATCCGGTCAATGCGCTCCCCGCGCTCGTAGAGCTCGCGCATCGCCGTAAAGATGCGCTGGTGCTTCTCGATGCTGAAGTCTTCGGGACGAAGCAGGCCGCCAGCCTGAATGAAGGTAGCGTCATTGATCAGGACGCTCCCCAACACAAGCTTTTCCACCTCAACGGCGGCGGGCAGCCCTTTCTCGTAAGTGATGTTCTGGGACGGCATGGAACGAGAGAACCTCTTGAGTGTCGTCCAGAAGTCACTACCGTTTCAAGGGGGTGTCAAAACAGGAAGGTGGCATCGTGATTGATGTGGAAAACGGGCGCTTTCCGCTTCTGTGGAAACGGGTATTCCCGCAACTTCCACACAGGCAAAGGCCTTACAGGATTGCTCCCGAGCGCTCTCCTCAAGATTTCCACGCTTCCGGAGGAATCTCTGTGGAAAACTTTCTTTACAAGTTTTTGCCGCCGCGGATTTTCTTCCGCTACCATGGCGATTATGGGGCAGGGCCGTGCCGCTGTTCTCGCCGAGGGCGATAGGCCGTTGAATCAACAGGTGCTGCGGAGTAACGCCTCCTCGGTCGCCAGCGAACTTCTTGCTCGCGGTCGCCGTCGCCTGGGAGGGATGACGGCGGCAATCGCCATCGCAATCATCCTCCTGCACATCGCCTACCGGGTACTCTTTCCGACGGATCTGGTCAACGCGCCACCACTGGCCGCCAATACGCTTCTGGCTGCTTTATTTCTGTTCTTCCTCGCCTCGATCCTGCTGTGGAGACTCTGCTGGTCCACCATCGGCTCAAATGCGTTGGTACTCAATTTGGGGCTCGCGTATCAGGTAATCGGGGCGTGGGTGGTCACGCTCCTCGGTACCGCACCGAAACTGGGCCAGGAGTCCGTGGGCGCGTACGGCTATGCCGATGCATGGATTGTGGTGGTGGCCCTGATGCTGCCCGTCCGGCCGTGGAAGATCGCCATCAGTTGCGGATTGTGTACGCTGGCGCTGCCCGTGGTTGTGCCCGTGAATGAATTCCTGTGGAACGCCGCCGCGCCGCCGCGGGAAGTCCTGATCATGAACTTGTTGTCGACTGTGGTGACCTCTGGAATCGTGGTCTTTCTGTCGTCCATTTCTTACGACATGCGGGTCCAACTGACCGAAGCCAAGCGGATGGGAGCATATCAGTTGCTCCGGCGGATCGGCCAGGGCGGGATGGGCGAAGTCTGGGTAGCCAGGCACAGCCTGCTGGCAAGAGCCACCGCCGTGAAGATTGTGAGCGCGGAACATCTGGCCACGGGAACGAAAGGCAACGACGCTCCGCTAATGCGGTTTGAGCGCGAGGCTCGCGCTACGGCCGGTTTGCGGTCTCCGCATACGGTAACGGTGTTTGATTTCGGCGCCACCGGAGATGGACAGCTTTACTACGCGATGGAGTATCTCGAAGGCCTGGATTTGCGGGAACTCGTGCGCCGTTTCGGTCCGCTGCCCGCCGGACGAGCGGTCTTCCTGATTCTGCAAGCATGCGATTCCTTGCGCGAAGCGCATCGCCAGGGGATCATTCACCGCGACATCAAGCCCAGCAATCTGTTCCTCTGCCGGTTGGGTGACAACTACGATTTTCTCAAGGTGCTCGATTTCGGGCTGGCGCGGGATTTGACCGCTTCCGGCACGTCCATCCAGCTCACGCAGGAAGGTTCCGCCGCTGGAACGCCCGCGTTTATGGCGCCCGAGATCGCTCTGGGAACATCCCAGGCGGAGGCAACCTCAGACCTCTACTCGTTGGGCTGCGTGGCCTATTGGCTCCTCACCGGCACGGATGTTTTTGAGGCCAAAGCGCCGATGCAGGTCATGTTCGCGCATGCCAAGGAAAAGCCCGTTCCTCCCTCCATGCGCACGGAGTCTCCGATTCCCCCGGACCTCGAACGCATCGTGCTTTGGTGCCTCGAAAAGGAACCCGAGGACCGCCCTCAAACCGCCGGAGAACTGATGCGCGCGCTGGCAAAGCTCGATTCCTTTCCGGCATGGAAGAACGAGGACGCGGAGCGCTGGTGGAAGGCGCACATGCCGGATATCAAGAGCAGTGATGAGATGCTCAACCCGGAACTGGCACCCACGGTCAAGTTCGTTCGGCCGGGCGAAGATGAGGCGTTGCGATAGCGCGGAGGCGGAGCTCAAGCAGACTGGAGTTCCTCGTGCTCCGCGTCCGCGCTCAACCGCCGGTGCTCCCGGAATAGCATCCAAACCACAAGAAACCACAGGACGGTAAAGCCGACATTCAAGCCCGCGAAACCTTGGATACCCAGCCCAATCGCCGTTCCCAGCTTGACGATACCCGCCTGCAGCATATCGCCCGTCCGCCAGAAAAAGGTCTCGATTGCGGCCTTCGCTTTATACTTCGCTTCGCGGGAGGTTAGCAGGTACAGGGCATTGCGCGTGGTGTTCTGGATGGAATAGTCAGTGGCGTTCTCGAATATCTTGGCGAACTGGATGACAGCCAGAAAGGGGAAGGCGACGAGCGCGGAGTAGCCCCCGAGGGCAATGCAGGGGAGGATGAATAGCGCGCCGCGAACGCCGATCCAGCGGAAGATGTAAGGCACCAAAAACAACTGCATCAGCAATGAGAGCAAATTTACCCAGCCAAAGAACGAGCCATAGAACTCACCGATAAGCACATCCCGGCCAACGTTCGTTCCCGCCGCGACCGCCAGACTGTTCAGCGAGGAGAGCAGTGTGCGGTCGAGTATGTAACCTCCGGTGGTATTCACCACGTTCAGCAACAGTACCAACACAGCAATCAAGCGCAAATAACGGTTCTTGAGGACAAGTTCAAATCCGCCCTCCTTCCCCAAGGGCGCTTTGGATTCGTCTTCCTTGCCCTGAAGGCGGGCTTGCGCGCCGAATCGCCGGTTCACGAGCCAGGTCAGCCCCAGATAGACAATCAGCCCCGCCGCCGCCAGCGGCATCATGCCCGCTACACGCAGTTCTTCGAACAACTGCTCCGCAAAGACACTGCCCGCCCAGGCTCCCAAGGACGCTCCCACGCCAATGATCGGGAAGAGGCGCTTGCCGGCTTCTTCGCTGTAAAGATCATTGGCGAAAGACCAGAACTGGGCCACCACGAAGACATTGAAGATGCCCAGCCAGATATAGAACGGGAAGCCTACGCCGACGTTCGCATGAACTAGCAGGTAAAAGCCCAGCAGCGTCAGCACGAAGAACAGCGTGGAAGCCGCGATGAATTGCATGCGATCCATGCGGCTGGCAATCCACCCGTAAACCGGAATCACAATAAATAGCAGCGCCGCTTGCGCCGCTGCCGCGTATGCCTTGAGTTCCGCGCCACCCGAAATCAAAATCAGCGGCTCACGCACGGTCTTCAGAATGTAATAGCAGCCAAGGAGCAGGAACACATTGGCGGCGAGGAGAGCCACCGCGAAGCCCTCTCCCGGTTGTACACGGGAAAAGAGGGAAAGAAACCGTTCCAGCAGATTCTTTTCGGTGGGTGCCGCCATAAAGCCAGTGTAAGATTCACCGGGAAAGAAAGGGTGGTACGCCCGGAAGGATTCGAACCCTCGGCCTACTGATCCGAAGTCAGTCGCTCTATCCAGCTGAGCTACGGGCGCGTTGCTACGATTCTACTATAGGGATTTCGCGGGAATCGTTCAGATCCACGGAGAAACCTGACATGGCGGAAGCCGCCGGACCGATGGAAGTGGAAATCAAGCTGCCCGTGGCGGACCTCCCCGCGGTGCTGCGGCGGATCCGTGCCGCGGGTTTCGAGGAAACCCACGCGCGCTCCTTTGAATCGAACGTGCTCTACGACACGGCGGATCACGCATTGCGCCGGAACCAGCAGGCGTTGCGGGTGCGGGAGTATCGCGGCCAAACGGCGCTCACGCTAAAAGGAAAGCCGGTGCCGGGAAGGCACAAGCAGCGCGAAGAACTGGAAACCACGGTGGGTTCGGCCGCCGTACTCGACGCAATCCTTGACCGGCTCGGTTACAAACCCGTCTTCCGCTACGAGAAATACCGCCACATCTATTCGAGGGAAGGCGAGGCGGGCGTTATCACCGTGGACGAGACGCCGATCGGGCCGTTCCTCGAACTCGAAGGCGAATCCGCCTGGATCGATGCCACGGCCGCGGCGCTCGGCTTCGGACCGGACGATTACATCACCGCGAGTTACGCCACGCTCTACCTGAAACACTGCCAGGCAACGGGCATCGAACCAGCCCATTTCGTGTTTCCCGCGCCGGATTCCGAAACGCCGGACGCGAACGGATAGAATAGGGCTGTGACTTCAATGACAGTGCTGGAACAGGCGGGCGCCCGGCTTGACCGCGTGCGGCGGGAAATCGCGAAGATTATCGTCGGCCAGGACGAAGTGGTGGAGGGAATCCTCACCTGTCTGGTGGCGGGCGGCCACTCCCTGCTCGAAGGAGTGCCGGGTTTGGGGAAAACCACGCTGCTGCGCACGCTTTCGCGAGTGCTTCACCTCCAGTATTCCCGCATCCAGTTCACGCCCGATTTGATGCCCGCGGATATCGTCGGCAGCATGATGATGGATACCGATGAGCGCGGCGCGCGCACCCTGCGCTTCCAGAAGGGGCCGATTTTCGCGAACCTGGTGCTGGCCGACGAAATCAACCGCGCGACGCCGAAAACGCAATCGGCGCTGCTCGAAGCCATGCAGGAACGTACGGTAACGAGCGGCAGCACCACGCATGAACTTGATGCGCCCTTCATGGTGATGGCGACGCAGAATCCCATCGAAATGGAAGGCACTTACCCGCTGCCGGAGGCGCAGTTGGACCGCTTTCTGATGAAGATCCTGGTGGGCTACCCGAGCCGGGAGGAACTGGCCTTGATTGTGGACCGGACCTTGCTCGGCGAGAACGTCACGCTCGAATCGCTGATGGATGGGCCTGGCATTCTGGAGGCCCGCGCGGCCTGCCGCGACGTTCTGGTGGCTCCCCACGTGCGCTCCTATGCCGTGGACCTGGTGCTCTCCACGCAACCGGACCAGCCGGACGCGCATCCCTCAGCTAAGAAGTATGTCCGCTACGGTAGCTCGCCCCGCGGCGCACAGGCGCTGGTGGAGTGCGGACGGGTGCGCGCGATGATGCACGGGCGCTTGAACCTCTCGATCGACGACATCCGGGCGGTAGCGCCGCCGGTTTTGCGGCATCGCATGATCCTCAATTTTGACGCGCACGCGGAAGCGCAAACCCCGGACACGGTGCTCGATGCGGTCTTGCGCGACCTGCCCGTTGCCGCTGGAGCGAAGTGAAACTTTCACGGCTGATTTAGCAACGCAGGGAAGGAAGCCGGGGTTCGAGTTCCGGGATAAGCCGGAATGCCAGACGGGCGTTTGGAATGGCGCAGGAATCGATCGTCGATAAGGAATTTCTCGAACGCCTGGAGCGGCTCACGCTGCGCTGGCGTCGTTCGTTTCCCGGCACCATCGGCGGGCATCACGTCGCGCGCCTTTCCGGCGTGGGCCAGGAGTTTCTGGATCATCGCCAGTTCCATCACGGCGACGACCTGCGCGGCGTGAACTGGCGCGCCTTCATGCGCCTCGAAAAGCTCTTCCTGAAGGTGTTTCATCTGGAACCGCACATCCCCATCCGCGTGATGATGGATGTCAGCGCTTCCATGGCCGTCGGGAACCCCAGCAAGTTCCACTACATGCAGCGGCTGGTGGCGGCGCTCAGCTACGTGGGCGTGCTGCGGCTCGAAACCATCGCGCTGCTCCCGTTCTCCGACCGGATTCACGAAGATTTCGTGGTGGGCGGGGGACGGCACCGCTTCGCTCCGGCAGTCGAGTTTCTAGCCGCCCAGAAACCGGGCGGCGCTTCCGCGGCTTCGCGTGCCGTGAAACAGTTTGCGGACCGCTATCTGCAGCGCGGGCTGCTGATCGTGGTCTCCGATTTCTTCGACGAAGAAGATGTGCTGCCCCGCTGGCAGAACCTTTCCCTGCTTGGACACGAATTGTTCCTGATTCATCTCCATGCCGAAGAGGACCGAACGCCGCCCTGGAAAGGGCTGCTAGAGATCGAGGATGCGGAAACCGGACGCGTGCGCGAGATCCAGTTTGACGATGCGGCGCGGGCCGAATATGAACAGGCCTTCGACAACTACGCGAACGCTCTCGAACAGATGGCAATCCGCAATGGCGGGCGTTACACCGGAATGAGCACCGCCACGCCCCTCGATGAAGCTCTCTTCTCCATGCTCGGCCAAATGCAGGAGATTCCCGCCTGATGGAGTTCCTTGGCCTCAGCCTGTTCCAATTTCTGGCCGCGGCAACGGCCGTTTCCGCGGTGGTCGTGGCTCTCTACTTCCTGGACCGCCGGCGCAGGCGCGTGGTGGTTTCCAGCTTTCGCTTCTGGAGCGACGCCCGCATGGAACGGCATCCGCTGCCGCAGCGCCGGATTCAGCAGCCGTGGTCGTTGCTGCTTCAGGTGCTGGCGTTACTGTGCCTGCTCGGCGCGCTGGCGGATGTGCGCTGGACGGCGAATGCCCTTCGCTCTCTCGATCACGTCCTGGTGCTCGACGCCTCGTCCGCCATGCGAGCGGCTGACGGGCAATCCACACTCCTTGACCGGGCGAAGAACCTTGCCATCCGGTATGTGCGAACGCTCCCGGCCGGGGATCGCGTGATGGTGGTGGCGAGCGACGGCACACCACAGCCAGCTTCGGGCTTTGAGGAAGATTTGGAGGATGTGGAAGGCGCCATTGGCGCCGCGTCCGCGGGCAGCACGGCCCTCAATCTGGGCGAAGCTCTGAGTTTCGCGCGGCAGATGCTGGGGCGTAGCGAGGCCGCGGGGGACATCATCTACGTGGGCGGGCTGTGGATTGCCGGTTCGGAAGCGCCCGCGATTGCCAAGGAAATCGAGAATCTCAAGGTGATTCCGATCGAGGCGGAGCTTTCGAACGTCTATCTCGAAAAGGTCGTTCTGAAACCCTCGGAAACAGACCCCGGATTGTGGATGGCATACGTTTCGGTCGGGAATCGGGGAGGGGTTCGTGATGTGCCATTGCAGATTGCCTTTGGTGGCGCTCCGGTGGCCGCGACGCGAATGCGCGTGCCGTCGAATGCGTCGGTGACCCTTCCGGTGGAGTTCCGCTCAGGCGCTTCGGGCTGGGTGGATGTGCGGCTGGATGTCGCCGATAGCGTTCGTGCGGATAACGTAGCCCGCGTCGAGCTGCCGCGCAGCGGCGGCGTGCGCCTGCAGATCTGCACGCAGACCCGCGCGCCCTTTGAAGCTCTCGCCAAAGCCTATCCGGCATGGCGCGCCGAATATAGCGCCGCCTCCCCCTGCCCGGTAGCCGAGGGGGCGGACCTCGTCGTGCTCGATCGCGTCGCGCCGGCCGGGCCGCTGACGATTCCCGCGCTCTGGATTCAGCCCCCCGCCTCGCCCGCCTGGCAATCCCGCACTGTCTCTCTCAAGGAGGCGGCTGTCAGTTGGAACGCCGCTTCGCCGATCAGCGCGGGTCTCCGCGCAAAGGACGTTGCGCTTCAGAACGTCGATGTGTTTTCTCCCGCGACAGCCGACGAGACCGTCGCCTCGGTGAGTGTCGGCCCCATCGCCCTGGCCCGACGCGGCACGGTGCCGCAGGTGGCTTGGGGCTTCCATCCGCTGCTTTCGGGGATGCGCTTCGAAGTGACGACGCCCCTCCTGTTCGCGAATACGTTTCGCTGGCTGGTGGCGGCTAGCGCGAGACCCGACGAAATCAGCATCGGCACCGCCGGCTCCGTGCTCCTGACGGATCTCGATTCCGCGGAGGGCGGCGACCTTGCCGTGGTGGATGCCCGGGGCACGGCGATGCCGGTTGCGAAGGGCAAGGACGGGTGGCGATTCTTCGCGGGAACCACGGGGCTCTACCGGGTAAAGCAGGGCCATCGCGAGAGCATCGTCTCCCTGACGCTGCCGGAAGCGCCCGGCATGCGGTGGGATCCGCCCAAGGAAAAAGTTCTGGCCGGGATTCCGGCGGGAAGCGGCCTTGAAGGGCCGCCGCGCTGGTGGCCCTGGCTGGCGGCCGCCGGATTGCTGCTGTTGCTGCTGGATGCGATCTGGTTTGACCGTCGCGGTAACGACGAAGCCGTGCAAGCGAAAAGCTGGAATCCGCTGACGCGCCTCTTGCGGCGACTCGGCTGGAAGGAGGCGGGCGCAAGGCATGGCATTTGAGCATCCATGGATTCTGCTGCTGCTTCTGCCTCTGGCGGGCTGGGCATGGTTTGAATCGCGCCGGGGCAAGCGCATTCCGCATTTGCTTCTGCGCTCGCTGGTTTTTGCTCTGATTCTGGTTGCGCTGGCGAGCCCCGTGTGGGAACTGCCGGATTCCACGGTTCGTGTTGTTGCACTCGCGGACGTGAGCGAATCGGTGGGAGAAGCGGGCATGACGGAGACGCGACGTGTGCTCGCGGATCTCGAAGCCGAGGGCGGAACCTCGCTCAAAGTGATCCCTTTCGGTAGCAGGCCGCTGGACGCGGCAGGCGCATTGCCGCCCGATGCGGAGGCCTTGCGAGCGGTGAGCCGGGGCACCAATCTCGAAGCCTCCGTACGCTATGGGCTGGCCTCGCTTCCGGCGCGGGCGGTTCCGCGGTTGGTGCTGATTTCCGACGGTCTCGAAAATCAGGGAAGCCTGTTGCGCGCCGCCTGGCAGGCGCGATCGCTGGGTGTTCCCATCGAAGTCTATCCTCTGCCCGGCCGGGCCGCACCCGCACTGTCAATTCGCTCGTTGACGTTCCCCCCGCGCGTGTGGACCGGGGAACGATTCCCTCTGCAATTGGTGATTGACGCACCCGAAGCGCATCGCGCCCGCATCGAAATTTCGGTAGACCGGCAGCGCATCGGCCTCAGTGAAGTGGACTTGCGCGCCGGTGAGAACGAATTGCACCTTTCGCTGACCGTTGCCAGCGAGGGGGTTTCCGAGCTGAGGGCTACCGTTTCCCCTGTGGGCGCGGACCAAAGCATGGGAGAGGCGCGGCAATCCGGCGCGATCGCTTTCCGGCGTCCGGCGGCGCTCTTTGTTTCGAGCGCCAGCCAGCAGGAAGACGCCAATCTGCTCCAGGTGCTGGACGCGGCCAAGTACAAGCTGAAGGTCTCCGCCACGCTGCCCGAGAGTTTGCGAGACCAGCAGTTGCTGGTGCTGAGCAATCAGGATCTGGAGAAGTACCCGGAAGCGGCGAAGAAGCGGATCGAAGACTATGTGCTCGCGGGCGGAGGCTTGCTGGTGGTCGCCGGCGAACAGAACGTGTATGTGGAAAAACTACCCGGAACTCCCGAAGACCCCCTCGCTCGCGCACTGCCCGCGAAACTCGCACCCCCGCAATCCGAGGAGGGAACGCTGGTCACTCTCGTCCTCGACAAGTCGTCCTCCATGGAAGGCGTCAAGATGCAACTGGCGCGGGTGGCCGCGATCGGCGTGATCGATAATCTGCGCCCCCAGGATTTGGTTGGCGTCCTGACGTTCGACAATTCCTATCAATGGACGGTTCCGATTCGGAAGGCGGAAGCGAAATCCCTCATCAAGCGCCTGGTTTCCGGCATCATGCCGGATGGCGGCACCCAGATCGCCCCCGCGCTCGAAGAGGCGTACCGGAAGGTGCAGCCGCTGAAGGCGACGTACAAGCACATTGTGCTGCTTACCGACGGTATTTCCGAAGAGGGGGACTCCCTCAATCTCGCCAGGGAAGCGGCCGTCAACAAGGTGACCATCTCCACCGTGGGCCTTGGACGCGACGTCAACCGCAATTACCTGCAAAAGGTGGCGGAGAACGCGAAGGGTTCGTCCTACATTGTCGAAGACCCCACGATGCTGCAGCAGATCCTGCTTAAGGACGTGATGGAACACACCGGGTCCACGGCCATCGAGGGAAGCGTCGGCGTGAAAGTGGCACGGGAGACGGAGATCACCGAAGGCATTGACTTCACGAAAGCGCCCAAGCTCAAGGGCTTCGTGAAATACGAAACGAAGCCGTCGGCGGATCTGCTCCTCTCGCTGGATCGGGAGGACGCACCGCTGCTGGCCCGATGGCAATACGGGCTGGGGCGCTCCGCCGTGTTCACTTCCGACGCAAAAGGCCGCTGGGCGGTGGATTGGCTGTCCTGGGAAGGCTACGACAAGTTCTGGTCGAATCTCGTTCGCGATTTGCTGCCGCGCTCCGCCCCGCGGGAATCGAGCATTCGCTACGACGAGGCGCGCAACATGCTCCTGGCCGAATACCGGACGGAGCCGGGGCGCGGCCGCGTACAGCCGCCGGAACTCTATGTGTTTGGTTCGGACGACTACCGGCTCCCGCTGCGGGCGGAAGCGGTCACGCCCGGTCTGTTTCGGGTGGAGGCGCCCACCGGAGATCACCGGGGCTTGTTCCGCATACGGCCGCTCGAAGAAAGCGAAGATTTCCCGGAACTGGGCTACTACATTGAAGAACCGGAAGTTCACGACCACGGCAATAACGAACGCCTTCTGCGGCAGGTGGCAGCTTACACCGGCGGGCGGGTGAACCCGTCGGCCAGCCAGGTCTTCGACCCCGGCAATGTGCGGGTCCAGTCCCACACCGTGCTTTGGCCGTTTCTGATCGCCGCCGCCGTCTTCCTCCAACTGCTCGAACTAGCGCTCCGCAAAGGGCTGCCGTGGCTTCGGGAGCGGCAGGCGCTTCGCCGCGCCGGCGCGGTTGAGGCCTGACCGCCGCCGTCAAGGCAGGGGCGAAGCGGGAATCGGTTTTCCCCTCAGCGTCTTCAATAGCTTTCGCAGGCCGGGAGCGGGTTCCGGGAACAGGTCCACATACTGCGTATGTTTTTGGATCGAACGGGGCACCGGGCAAGGTTCCAGCCGCACCGGCGCGAGATACGTTTCGTCCATGGGCCGCAGACGGGCGAATTCGAGCGTGAGCCGCAGTTCGGCCTGAAAATAGCCGCGCTTCGACGCGGAGACTCTCGAGAAGCACGGCACGACGAAGTCGGCGCTTTCGATCGCGCGTTCAATCGCCCGTGGCCAATTCTGCCCGGGCAAGATGCACTCCGCATCCATCCAGGGATCAAACCCGCGCGCCTTCAGAAAGCGATAGATCGCGTGAACGCGCGGCAGGTCTTCCACGGCGTATGCCAGAAAGACACGCGGGCGCGGCGACGGCGCGATGCGGATGGCCCCCCGGTCGTCGAGAGAAACGATGCCAATCCCTTCGAGATGCACAAGTTCACCGTGGCCAAGCGTCTCGTTCAAGAGTTCCGCCAGTTTCGCCTCGAGTTGGGACAAGCTGCCGCTGGGAAAGAGCAGTTCGCGAAGGTCCTCTTCATCGAGACTGATCACCGGACACCTCCTTTCGGCGCGCCTTGGGGATCGTCTGCCGCTTCTCTTTTCTGCCGGAGCAAGCCGCCACGGTCACGGCGGGTTCCGTCAGGCGTTTCACCGCCTGCAAGAGGCGATGGCCCAGTTCGTCCACCGCATCCGCTGCTTCCGCCCGGCTCACCTTCGCGTCGCGGGCCAATTCTCGAATCAATTTTCGTCTGTTCACCACGCCGGATTTTACGAATTGGGATTCCGAAAACGAACTCGCGCGGGGCTCCCCGGAATGCGACGGTTGCCCCTAACCCTTTGCGGAGGGCGGAGATACGCGGACGGCAAAGAACTGCGTGGCCGCTGTGACCGCTCCGGTTCTCATCGGCGCATCGCGAGAGAAATCGGGAGCGGACAGGCTGCACGGCCGGCGATCCGGCGAGCGGGATGGTGGGTTACCAATGTCCGGGTTCGCGGAAAATTCGAGAGGGCAGGCGGGAGTGTCCGGATTGCCTGGATTCTCGTGCCGGATGCGGACGGTGCGGGAAACGCCGCAATCGGTGCTGACGACTCCGAGTCCCCGTGCGGGCCTGGGATCGGATTGCCACGCTACGGCAGCTTTGGGGGAACTCCTCGTAGCGGTTCGCTTGCGCTCGCAGCAGGAACGGACGCTCCCAATGAGGGTGCCGGCGTCCTCGATGGATTCGGTCTGGGCGGGGTAGCGGAGGAAGTCGGATTGACGGCACTCGCGTTCCTTTCCGCGCGGATTGGGCCGAGGGGCGACTCTGAGGGGTTTTCGTTCAGTGGATTCCATACTTTTCCGTTCCGTGGCTAGGCGGAATGGATGCCGCGATACACCTCGTGCGGTTCGGAAAGAATTGTGCGGACGGGCAGAGCGGGATTCGGCTGACCATGAGTCTAAGTGGCTGAGAACAGGCGGGGTAGGGCTCCGGAAGTGGCGTGATCGGGCCGGTGTGACATGGTCTCGCTCGCGCTCGGGCTTGTTCTTTGCCAGGTGGGAGTATCCAGCGGGAATTGGGCCCGGTCGGCTCGTCTTCTGGAGGAAGCGGCTGGCGCTCTATCCAACGGCAGGAGGCACGGTAACTCGTTCTGCGTCAGAGGGTTAGCATTAGGCGAAAGCCGAGGAACGTGTCGGAGTGAACGAATGTAGCTACGAAAAATCAACAACTTGCGGCGAAATGGACATCTGTAAGTTGTTGATTCTACGTTCGGCAAATCTTCATTCCAACAGGTTCGGTGACTGGCACTAAATTCCCACGGCAATAGCGCACAATCCGTGGAGGCTGGCAAAGCTGCGACGGGCATCGAAAGCGGGGCACCTGCCAGAAAGGCTCAAGAACGGCTCAGAAACGGAGAGAATGGGACAATCGGGCAGCGAAGCGCTTGTTGACCAGAATGCGCTATCGATCCGAGATCGCACGCTTGCGACTTGCGCCACGAAGCGGGGCAGCAGCCGGAAGCAAGATTCAGGATTGGAGGCCGGATATCGGCTCCAAGGGATTTTTCAACAATCTGCGAGTAGGCTACCCGATGGCACAAGTGCCGAGCCGAATGGAAGCGCGGCGAAACGATTCGAGACTGCCGCGAGTGGAGTTTCGCACGTATCGGATCGAGGCTGCGTACGCCGCCTTGAAACGTATTGTTGCATTGGCGCGATCACATTATAATGAATATAAGTATTTGTTGCACGCGATGCCAACCCTGAAGCTCACCAAGATCGGCACGTCCACCGGAGCCGTCATTCCGAAGGAGATGCTGCTTCGGATGAAGGTCGACAAAGGGGATACTCTTTTTGCGGTGGAGACTCCCGAGGGCTATCTGCTCACTCCTTATGACCCGGCGGTTGAGGAGCAACTCGGGGCTGGCCGAGAGTTCATGAAACAGTATCGCGAGACCTTCAAAGCACTTGCGAAATGACGGCTGAGCCGAGGTGGGTCAGCAAACGAGCCTTGCTTCTGCTACACGAGGAGAGTCTGGCAGCGTTCGGCGGCAGAAGCGGACTGCGGGACGAGAGCCTGTTGGAGTCCGCCCTCGCCCAGCTACAGAACCTTTACTCCTACCATGCCAAGAGTACGATTGCGGATTTGGCGGCTGCTTACGGGGCGGGCATTGCCAGGAATCACCCCTTCATCGACGGTAACAAGCGCACCGCATTTCTCTCCATCGGTCTATTTCTGGCGATCAATGGCTTCCGACTCGAAGCGGATCAGCCCGAGGCGGTCACGGCCATGCTGGGGGTCGCCAGCGGCTTGACCGATCAGGACGCTCTCTCCGCATGGATTGCCAGCAGAATGATTCGCCGATAGCTGCCATTTCCCCGTTTTCCGGGCGTGCTGGACGCTCGCGGACTTGTTTGGCGCTGCTCCGGCGCTGTCTTCGGCAGGTTCGTCGGAGACAGCTTCGGCGCTCTCGTCCGCCGCAACGTCCGCGGGCTTGGCGGCGTCGGCTTCCAGTTCTTCGAGCTTCAGCGTGAGCTGCTCAATCTCCGTCGTGAGCTTCTCGCTGCGGCGGCCAAACTGCATCCGCTTGAGCTTCAGAAGCAGCAGCTTCAGGCTCTCGATTTCGATGTCGCGCTTGGCGATCTCCGCATACGCAGCCGCGTCCAGTGCGTTCAGATCAGGCAGTTGCTGGTGCGGGGCGGCCACGCTTCTATAGATGATTTCGGGTACGTTTTGGATAGCGCGGATTACGACATTTCCGCATGTTTTTGTTGTTATCCTCAGTCGCTATACGGCCACCCGCGGACGCGCTATCTCCACCGCCGA
>JACTMJ010000001.1 GCA_014584705.1 Acidobacteriota bacterium
GCATCTCCAAACGATTCCTCCCCAGGCGCAGCACGCGCCTCACCCCAGTGTGGGGAAGAAACGCGGCGCAGGGAAGACGGTAGTGGGCGGACGCTTACTGATTTCGCGACATTCCCGCACGCTCTCCGCCGCTCGCAACCAGCCGCGCCCCGTCCGATTCCACGTATCGCAACCCTACAATCGTGCGGGTGGCAACCTCGTTACCGCCACCCTCGACCTCGAAGGGAGCAGACCGTATGAAAGCCAGCCGCAAACGCAACGTCGCCCGCAAAGCGAGAAACGCCCGCCCGCGCGCCAACGCCAGGAAGATCCCGCCCCAGCCGAGCGCGCGACCCGCGCCAGCCGATCGGCAAGCCGCGCAGTCCGCGGAGACCCAACCTGTCGCCAATCAGGCCCCCACAAGCGATGGCTTCGTTTCGCAAAATCGCGCCAACGCCCTCCACTCCACCGGACCCCGCACCGCCGAAGGCAAAGTCGCCTCCTCCCAAAACGCCTTCAAGCACGGCCTATCCATCCAGCGCCACGCCGTCCTCCGCGACGAAGACCCCGATCTCTACGCCCAGCTTCTCGCCGAACTCCGACAAATCTACCAGCCCCTCTCCCGTCGCGAGAGCCTCGCCGTCGAGGACCTCGCCCAGTGCCGCTGGGCGCTCGCCCGCTTTGATAAGGCCGAAGCCGTCTGCCTCGAAAAGCTCACCGATTGAATCAACGACCCCGAAGCCTTTCCAGGCGAAGAGATCCTCGGCGCTGGCGAAAGCCTCGGCCACGCCGCCACCGTCCTCACCGACATCGACGACAAGGACCGTCGCTTCGTCGAGCCCGACACCCATTACCCCGCCTTCGACAAGATCCACCACTACCGCACCTATTGGGAGCGCAAGCACACCCGCGCCCTCGCCGAATTCGACCGCGCCCAGCGCGCCCGCCGCGCGGAAGCCTCCGAACACCGTGCGGAAGCAGCCGAACTCCGCGCCGAAGCCGCCCATCATCGCGCCGAAGCGCAAGCCCGGCGGCAGGCAGAAGCCCACGCCCTCAAAGAGGAACTCGCCCTCGCCCGCGAATCCCGCCAGCGCGAACTCCACGAATTCCGCCTAGAGCAGGCACGCGAGAAACTCCGCCACCAAACGAAGGCCCAGCCCAGTTCCGCCCATTCCGAGCCCCCCGAGTCCGCCGAGTCCGCCGAAGACGCCGCCCTCCGCGCCCTCGAATCCCTCATGAACGCCCCCACGCCCGTCACCGAAGCAGACTTCCTCCGCTCCAAACTCTCCCCAAACGGCTTCGTTTCGCAAAATGCCGGGTAGCCCCGGCACGAGACAGTCCTCGCATCCCCACCCCCGCTTCGGCTTCTGGCGGCAAGGAGATGCGGGAAGTGCGATCAAGCCTGCAACCCCGGCAACGTGAAGCCCACCACGGCGGCACATCGCGCTTCCGGAGGGTCTCGTGAGGGCAGGTGAACACCGCGCCCACGATCAAGGAAGTTGCTGCATCGCGCCGACAATCGTGCCCCCAGCCCCGCGAATCGCCCTCGCCTGTGCTATCCTTTACGAAGTACAAGGATAAATACGCAGAGACAAAGGAGTAGTGACCACCGGATGGCACTCGCAACGGAAGAAAAGCAAGAGATTATCGCGAATTACCGGCAGCACGGCACCGACACGGGTTCTCCCGAGGTTCAGGTTGCCATTCTTAGCCGCCGGATTTCGGAACTCACTGAGCACTTCAAATCTCATAAGAAAGACCACCACTCCAGGAGAGGTCTCCTGACCCTGGTGGCCCAGCGTCGCCGTCTTCTGGTCTACCTGAAGAAGACGAGTCCCTTCCGATACGCCGAACTGATCCAGCGTCTTGGCATTCGCCGCTAACCGGCGTCCTGCCCGCGGCCGCTCCGCCGTGTCTGCCGTCGTTTTTTGCGGTGTGCAACAGGCTGGCGGCCCCGCTGTTTGAGTGGCCAACGTTTCCATTTCGGAGGCGTTGGCTTTTGCCGTATCTGGACCTGGACCCGCGCGGGGCGGCCAACTCCCCGCCGAAGCTGTTGTAATCGCGGGAATTTCCCTGCTCCGGGAGCTTTCCGCTGGTGGATCCGCTCTCCCGTCGAAAAAGGAAATTAACGATGACTCATTCCGTCACAGTGGATCTGGGAAACCGCCAGATCACCCTAGAAACCGGCAAACTTGCCAAGCAGGCGAACGGCTCCGTAGTCGTTCGCTGCGACGATTCCCTGGTTTTGGCCACCGCTTGCGCCGCAACCTCTCCCAAAGTGGGCCTGGATTTCTTCCCGCTCACCGTCGATTACCGCGAATACTACTACGCCATGGGGAAGATCCCCGGTGGCTTCATCAAGCGCGAAGGCCGCCCCTCTGAAAAGGAAGTGCTCACTTCCCGGCAGATTGACCGCCCCATTCGCCCGCTCTTTCCGCCCACGTTCCGCAATGAAACACAGGTGATTGCGATGGTGATGTCGGCGGATCCGCACCATGATCCCGATACCCTCGGCATCGTTGGCGCGGGCGCTGCGCTTGCCATCTCGGACATTCCCTTCCATGAAGTCATCAGCGCCGTTCGCGTGGGCTGCATCGACGGCAAGTTCATCGCCAACCCCGGCTACGACGAACTGCGCGAATCGAGCCTCAACATCACGGTCGCCGGTACAGACGCCGGTATCGTCATGGTGGAGGCCGGCGCGCGCGTGGTCTCCGAAGACGTCGTGGTGGACGCCATCGAGTTCGGCCATGAGTGCTGCAAGAAGATCAACGCCGCCATCCGGGAACTGGTAGCCAAGTGCGGTAAAGCCAAGTGGCCGGTGCCGGATGCGGTCAATGACGTGGAACTCTCCGCCCAGATCAGCGCAGCCGTTTACGACGAACTCAAGGACGCGCTGAACACGGAGAAATACCAGAAGCTCGATAGCTATTCGCGCGTCGCCGGCGCCAAGGAAAAGGCGGTCGCGCTCGTCCCCGAGGAGGAGACGGAAAAGCGCGCTCTCGCGAAGAAGCTCTTTGACGACCTCAAGGAAACCATCTTCCGCGACCAGATTCTGGCCGACAAGCGCCGCCCGGATGGCCGCGCCTTCGACCAGTTGCGCCAGATCGATTGCGAAGTGGGCATCCTGCCCCGCGCTCACGGTTCCGGCCTGTTCACTCGCGGCGAAACGCAGGCGATGGTTTCCGCCACGTTGGGCGCAAAGGACGACGAGCAGCGCATGGAGACGCTGGACGCCGCCGTTACGTCGAAGCGTTTCATGCTGCACTACAATTTCCCGCCCTTCAGTGTCGGTGAAGTCGGCTTCATGCGCGGGCCGGGCCGTCGCGAAGTTGGCCACGGCGCCCTGGCCGAACGGGCGATCCTCAATGTACTCCCGAAAGAGGAAGAGTTCCCCTACACCGTACGCGTGGTGAGCGACATCCTCGAATCGAACGGTTCGAGTTCGATGGCCTCCGTGTGCGGCGGCAGCCTGGCGCTGATGGATGCGGGCTGCCCGCTGAAATCGCCCGTGGCCGGCATCGCGATGGGTCTCGTCACTGACGGCGGCAACTACGCCGTTCTTACCGATATCGCCGGCGCGGAAGACCACTACGGCGACATGGACTTCAAGGTCGCGGGCACCAATGAAGGCATCACCGCTCTGCAGATGGATATCAAGGTCACCAACGTGACCACCGCCATCATGCGGGAGGCGCTGCAGCAGGCGCGCAAGGCGCGGCTCGAGATCCTGGAGAAGATGAACGCCGCCATCTCTACCCCCCGGACCGAAATCTCCGATTACGCTCCGCGCATCTACACGACGACCATTCCCACCGACAAGATCCGTGAGTTGATCGGCCCTGGCGGCAAGGTAATCCGCGGCATCATCGATGCGACCGGTGTGAAGATCGACGTCAACGACGATGGCATCGTGAACGTCTTCGCCAGCGATGGCGAGGCCGCAAAGCAGGCCCTGCGCATGATCGCCGATATCGCGGCTGTAGCCGAGGTTGGCAAGACCTACCTGGGCAAAGTCGTCCGCATCGCGGATTTCGGCGCGTTCGTCGAAATCTTCCCCGGCACGGACGGCCTCCTGCACATCAGTGAGATCGCCGAGAGCCGCGTGAAGGAAGTGCGGGACGAACTCGACGAAGGCGACCAGATCCTCGTGAAGGTGCTGGCCATCGAAGGCAATCGCATCAAGCTCAGCCGCAAGGCAGTGCTTCGCGAGCAGCGCGAGAAGCTGGCCCAGGCCGAGGAATAGGTGCGGGCGAGATCCGCAAATCGCGAAAAAGGCCCGGCGTGAAGCCGGGCCTTTTTGCATTGCCGTCCGGAATCTACTGAATAAGAATCCGTCCCGGAACCGACGATACTCCGCCAATCGTCAGCACCACGTCGTACTCCCCGGCGCTCAAGCCGTTCGGCACCTTGACGTTCACCTGGTAGAGCCCCACGAACCCGGGCGCGAGTCCGCTAAACTCCACGTTTGCGGGGATGCCGTTGATCGTAACCACGGGCTGCACCGCGGTGAGCTTCACCGGATTCGACGGGCTCACCGTCCCGCTCGGCGGATTGCCGCCCGCCAGCGGACCCAGGCCATTGCCGTACATCTCCAGCACGTCTCCGCTTTGCGCGCGCCGGTTGGAGCCGTGCAGGCCGAGCCGCTGATTGTTCCGGAAAATCTCCATCGCAAGCAGCTTTTTGTTCGTGCCCGCCTCGATGTATTGGAATAGCCCCGGCGCGTAGGTCGCCACGGCCACATCCTGCAGCGCCGTGGCAATCTCTCCTACCGTCTGCACCTTGAAAACGGCACTCGATTGGCCGGCCAGTTCCCACGGCACAAATACGTTGATCTGGCGCGGAGAGACATACACCATGCGGGCGGGCTCGCTGACCTGACGGTTGCGCGTATCGATGCCGACGCTCATTTCTCCCAGGGCGATCGGAAGCGGAACCGTACTGGCGTTCAGCGTGCCCGTCGCGATGTTGTTCCCGAAGATGGAGACGAATGAACCCGGCGCGATCGGGCCGCCCGCCTTGAAACCAGCTCCCTCCACGATGCCACCCTGGTCGATGACCGGGTCCGCGATCGCGCGCACATCAAACGTGGCTTCCACACCTCCGGGGTTCGGGTAGCGGGCGATGAAGGTTTGCGTTCCCACGGTGGGACCCATGCGGTAGCTGAATTGCGCGATGCCGAAGTCATCGGTCTTTCCATTGGTGACGCTGCCGGTGATGGCGCCGCCTCCCGTCTTCACTTCCCAGTTGATGGGAACGTCCTTGATCGGCAAGCCCCGGCAATCGGTCACTTTCACCAACAGCGCGGATGGCCCGTCATTGTTCGCAATGCCCACGCGTCCGTTCCCCAAGAGCGGCATGATATTGCACGGGGAGAAATTGCCCGCGATGTAGAGATAGGGAATCTTGACGTCTGGAATGCCCGCGTTCGAGTCTCCGCTACCCTTCACCAGAATCACGCCGTCGTAGAAGTCCTTCGTGGACGGGGTAGTCCCTCCCAGGCGGAAGGTCACCTCCCGCTGCTGCCCGCTGGGCACGTCAATCGCGCCCGGCAGCGTCCAGGTGACGGGTGATGCCTGGTCGCCATTGCTGTCGTAGGGTGCCCTCTCAAACGTAAACCGCAGCGATTGGTTGTACGCGTTTGCAATATTGATCTTGATCTCGATGCCCGCCGCGAGGCGGTCGTTGGTGACCTCGCCGAAATCGAGCGTTTGGGGCGACATCGTCACATACGAATCGAATGCCCAGCGGGCCTGCACCTCTCCGCCCCCCATGGCTACGTTGTAGGCCTGTTCCAGAACGCCCGTATTGATGTTTCGGTCAAATACATTCGTTCGCGTCTGTCCGTTCACCACTGCCACATCCCGGGCCGCGTTGATGATTGCGGATTTCACTTGCTCCGAACTGTAGTTGCTAAATCCTTCCGACTTGTCCAGGACCAGCGCGGCCACCCCGGCCACGAGTGGTGCGGCAAAGCTCGTGCCGTCCACCGCGATGTAACCCGAGGGGTCGTACATATCACCATTCCGGTCATAGGTTTGCGTAGCCGTGTAGACGTTCTCTCCCACCGCCACCACTTCCGGCTTGATCAGCGGAAACCCGATATTCGGCCCGCGCGAAGAAAAGTCGGTGATCACCGAATCCGTGATTCCGTCGCCATTCACATCCCTTAGCGTCGCGCGCTCCACGTAAGTGCCGTTGATTTTCGCATTTGGCGGATTCGATTGCCCGTCGAGAAAATTGCGCAGTGCCGTCCCGTCGGAATCGCCGATCAGCATCGCGGGAATCTCCGCGTACCCGAGGCCCCCGGGTGCGAACACTTCCTGGCTGCCGTCGGTACGATAGAAAACCACGCCAACCGCACCCGCATCGCGCGCATTCCGTAGTTTCTCCGCGAATGTGCATTGCCCGGAACCGCGGGCAATGAAGGCGATCGAGCCATTCATCGAACCGCCCGGAAGCGCCGTGCAGGCCAATCCGTCATTGCCCGTCTTCCTCACATCCTTGAGCGGTGCATTCAACGGAGTGGACGGAACCACCGGACCTCCAAGCGCACCCTTGTAGAGTCCGTTCCCCGCCGTGCCATTGGGACCGCCGGGCACTTCAAACACGCGGTAGAACTCATGCCGGTTTGAGACCGCGCCTACCGTCAGGACATCCGGGTGCGTTCCGGGCGTGGCAATGGTCGCGAAGCCGGGTTTGCGCCCGGTGTTGTCCCCTTGATTTCCGGCGGCCACTACCACAAGCATGCCGCGATCGGCGGCTGCGCCCGCGGCATCGGCAAGCGCGTCACAGGCCACACCGCTGTTGTTTCCGCAAGCCGCATCGTCGAGCGGTCCCCAAACGGCGGGCGCGCCCAGCGAAAGTACGGCAATCTGCATCCCGTCGTTGTAAGCGTCTTCCAGCGCGAGGATCACGACATCGGCGAATGTGCCGTCGTTAATCTGGGGAGATCCGAAGATCTTGTAGTTACCCAGATACGCTCCTGGAGCGACCCCGGACATAGTGCCATTGGGCGTGTCCACTTGCTGGCCGGCAACGATCATCGCCATCGCCGTCCCATGGCCCACGCGATCTCGTGCGCTCGTATCGTCCGGACGCGTCAGCTTAATCTGGTCATTACTGCTGGGGTCCCCGCCAGCGATGCCGTCATCGGCGAGCTCCCGCACGTAACTGCGCGCCACAATCACCTTGTTGTTGGTGAACTGCGCATCGCTCGAAAATCGGGTGCGCGGAAAGCCGCTAGGCATCGGGAGCGGGCTGTTCGCGAACGCGGGGTGCGTCACATCAATGCCGGAATCGATGATGGCCACTCGAACGCCATCCCCCGCATTGTCCCGCCCGCCAACCAGCGGCCATACATCGCCCACATGCGCCGACTCTTTGGCCTTCTCGATATGCCGCCGGATGAACGGCAGTTCCACCACGCCGGCCACACCCGGCAGGTTTCGCAGACTCGCCGCTTGCTCCCGGCTGGCCGCAATGAAGATCGCGTTCGAGAGCATGCGGGCCTCCCCCGTCACGGGAATACCGCGAGCGTGCAACGTCTCTCTGATCTGCGCGCGCCGGGTGTCGAGCCTCGCACCGTAAGCCGTCGCTTCCGCGCTTCGAATCTCCGCCCTGCTCTTGACGGTTCGGGCAATCGGTTGCCCTTCCAGCATCACCGCCCAGCGGCTGCCGCGTATCACTCCTTCCGCGAAGCCGCTGGCAGCGAAGACAAGAAGGACGATGGAGAATAGAAGACGTTTCATCATAGGTTGAACCCGGATTTCCGACAAATAGTTTCAAAGTTTCGAGAGCCGGCGGCCCGCCGCCAACGATAAAAGATTGAGTAGACAGGAGTTATGGATATCTGATATACTCTATCAAGGATATCCGTATGCCTCCAAGACTTCCATTTCAGCAGGGCTCGCAGGTTGAACATGAGCGTTTCGGCCTCGGTTCGGTGGTCAACATCACCGAAGAGCGCATGACGATTCGTTACGACGATCATGGCGAAAAGACCTTCGTTACTTCCATCGCCGTCACCCAATTAAGGAAAAGCGATCGCGAACCACCGGCTGAGAAGAAAGGCAAACGGAAGGCAGCCGCGGGCACCCCTGCGAAGCGGGCAGCGAAGAAAAAAGCGGAGCCATCCACACAAGAAGCATAGCGAAAGCCCGGGGACGGATGACGCGCTACCGTACCCGGCTCCCGGCTTTTCAACAAGAAGCTCTGTCGCCCGCTCGAATCAAGTTCCCCCTCTATCTTCAACATACTGAGGCGTTTACCCACGACGGCCAGACGCGCACCCGCGCCCGGGCGTTTCCTCGAAATTCCCCCTCATTTGTAAACTCTCGGCCTCGGCCAGCGCTCCCGCTCAGCCCGCGCCGCAACACCGTGCTCACCGCATCCCCACCCCCGAAATCCAGGCAACACACCGGGCATGATATTTTACTCGCAGGAGTGTCCTCATGAATCGGAGAGAGATTTTGGCCCGTCTGGCGGGCGGCGCGGCGGTAGGGTTGGCGGCAAACCCCCTTTCCGCGCAAACAGATAGCCTCAGTGAGCGCCGCACCGGCGGCAAGATGCCGCTGGAGTTGGAAGACTTCGTCCCCAAGAGCATGCTGCACGTCGAAGAGCACATCGTGGAGCGCTCCAAGTTCCCCGTGGTCGACGTACATACGCACTGGAGTTTCTCCGCCAAGTCCCCTGACGGTTCCGGACTGAAGTTCTCCGCGACGCCGGAAGAACTCCTGGCGGTGATGGACCGCCGCAATATCCGCACGCTCATCAACGTCACCGGCGGCTACGATAAAGGCTTCCTCGAGAGCCACAATCAGTACGACCTTGCCCATCCGGGGCGCTTTATCACCCTCACGGAGCCTCAGTGGCATCGAGCTAATGAGCCCGGCTACGCCAAAATGCAGGCGGATTCCGTCGAGCGCGAGGTCAGCCGCGGGGCCAAGGGATTGAAAGTCCTCAAGACGCTGGGCCTTTTCCTTCGCAACACCGATGGAACCTTGGTCAAGGTGGACGACAAGCGCTTTGATCCGATGTGGGAAGTCTGCGGCGCGAAGAAGATTCCCGTATTCATGCACGTGGGCGATCCGGAAGCCTTTTTCCTGCCCATCGACAAGACCAACGAGCGCTTTGAAGAGCTGAATAATCACCCGGATTGGAGCTTCCACGGCAAGGACTTTCCCAGCTTCATGGAAATCATGGAAGCCCGCAACCGCGTGATCACCCGCCATCCCAAAACGCAGTTCATCCTGCTGCACTGGGGCAACAACGCGGAGAATCTTGGCCTGGTCGCCCAATGGATGGAGAAGTTCCCGAACATTTACGTGGAACTCGCCGCCCGCATCGGCGAACTGGGTCGCGCACCGCGTACGACGCGCAAGTTCATCGAGCGCTACCAGGATCGCTGCATGTTCGGCACGGATGCCATTCCCAAGGGCTATAACGTCCCGCAGCAGATCTTCGGCGATGATCTTTACAAGATCTATTACCGCTTCCTCGAAACACAAGACGAGTACTTTGACTACGCCCCCGCCCCCGTGCCGCCGCAGGGCCGATGGCGGATCTACGGCCTCGGGCTTCCCGACAGCATCCTCAAGAAGATTTACCACGGGAATATTGACCGGGTCATGAGGTTACCGGCATGAAGCGCGTTCTTCTCGGATTCGTAGTGGCACTGATCGCAACCATGACTTCATCCTCGCAAGATAGCTCGTCTTCCCTGCCGCCCCTGCCGAGCTATACCGTTCACCGCGCGGCAAAGGGTCCCGGCCTTCAAGCCTTTTCCGCCGCGGCGTGGGCCAAAGCCGGGAAGATCGTCTGGGGGCCCGCAAACGCGCGAACCACGTTCCGCGCCTTGTGGGCCGGAGATGGGCTTTGGCTGCGTTTCGACGTCGAAGACCCCTCGCCCTGGCACACCATGACCAAGCGTGACGAACACCTCTGGGAAGAGGAAGTGGTGGAGATTTTCATCGATACCGACGGCAGCGGAAAGCACTATGGCGAGTATGAGATCAACCCCGCCAACGTGCTCTGCGACCTGGACATGGCCCAAGGCTGGCCGAAAGTGACCGGCGACATCACCTGGGACCATCAGGGTCTCGCATCGGCGGTCGAAATGCGCAAGGCGTCCGGCGCGGATCCCGGCGGCTGGACGGCGATTCTGCACCTGCCCTGGGAAGGATTCGCCTCCCTGGAGCCGGTGAAGACGGGCCGGGCCAAAGCTCCGCCCAAGACGGGCGACGTCTGGCGAGCCAATCTCTTTCGCATTAAGCGCCCCGGCGGCCCCTCCGCCCCGGCCAAGGATGCCATCTTCGCCGCCTGGTCACCCAGCGGAAAGACGACCTTCCACTATCCTCCGCGATTCGGCTATTTTCGCTTCGCCGCCGATTAGCCCGCGGCGGGTCTCACCCGTCCATTTCCGGGGGAGAGGGTCATCCACCCTCTCCCCGCGAGAAACCTCGATCTTGCCGGATATAATAGATACTTCGGAGTACCCTATGTCAGAAGTATCTTTTTTGTTCGACGGCGCAACCGCCTCTCACATTGTCTGGGCGGGCATGGCGGCCTTCGCCGGCGTGGCCGCCATGGCCGTAGCCTCCTCCTCCAGACCGGAAGGCTACCGGGAGCCGGTTGAAACCGTGGATTGGGAGGGCTTCAAGGCAAGAATCCGCGCGGAGAATAGCGTTCGCTGCATCACGGAAGCCGAGTCCGGAACGCCTTTCAGCGCCGTGAGCAATGGCGTGTACGGCCACAGCTACTCGCCGAGTTTCGATAACCCCGTTCCGATGTTCTACAAGTCCAGCTTCCAGTGCTTTGAACTGCACAAGCTGACGAACGGAGAACAGGTGATCCTCGGCTGCGTCCCCAGGGATATCGCCGCGAAACTGGAGGCGGGCGAGTTCGTCACGTTGCGCCTATACCCGGAGCCCTATGACACGGCGGTGGCCCCGGTCGTTCTCAATTTCAAGCACATCGTCCGGTCGAACAACAAGGTTTCCCGCCACGAGGGGAACTATATTGAATTCGATATCAAGACTTCGGCCTGAGCATCCGCGCGGAGTTCCTTCCACGCGCCCGCCGAAGGGACTTCCGCTCTCCGCGCGAAGCGCTACATCTCGCGCTGTTCTTCAATCGTGCGTGGCAGCATCAGCGTGACGAACACGCCCAGCACCGGGAAGACAAGCAATAGCATCATCGCCGTCTGAAGGCTGAACAGATCGCTCAGCCACCCGGTGACCGGCACGAAGATCAACCCGGCGGCGCCCCAGGCGAAGCCCATCATCAACGAGGAAACCGTCGCCGATTGCTCCGGCACCAGGTCCTGCGCCATCAGCACGTTGACGGGAATTGTAAAGAGCAGAATCAGCCCACCCAGGCACAAGCCCACCGCGGAAAGCCAGCCAGTCGTGAGGAAGAAGAGCAGCATAAAGGGAACCGTCCCCAGCATCGAGGCCAGAATCACCTGACGTCCGCCGAAGCGATCCGCCAGGCTGCCGCCCAGAAATCCGCCCATCGCCCCGCAGATCAGGTACGCGCTCACCAGATAGTTCCCCGCGATCAGGGAGAGCCCCCGTTCCACATTCAGATACAGCGGCAACAATTGCGCGTACGTCACCTGAATAGTGGAACGCAGAAACACCAGCGTGAACAGAATCGTAATCGGCTTCCACACCCGCCGCATCGGACTCCAGTCGTTCGGCCGCGCCGCCGCATGCTCCGCGCGCTCCTCCGGCGGCAGATAGAAATACAGGAGCGCCGAAAAGAGAGCGCCCGGTACGAAGCTCCAGACCAGGGACTCAAATCCAAAATAGGTCACCAGCGCGGCGAAAAATGATGGACCCACGGCGAAACCCAGCGTCCCCGAACTGATGAAGATCGCCATCAGCCGGCCCCGCTTCTCGCTCACGCCGCGCACCGCCATCGCCGTGCCCTGCGGATGAAACGCCGCAATGCCGATGCCCGCCAGAAACACCAGCGGCAGCAGCCCGTAAAAACCCGATGCGTACCGGAACAGCGCGACGGAAACCGAAGCGAACAGCGGCGAAAGCACCGTGAAATGCCTCGTCGCGAAGCGGTCCGCCAGCCAGCCGTAGACCGGCTGCATCAGGCTCGAACTGAAGACGAAGAGCCCGCCCAGCAACCCCGCTTCCGTCAGCGTGATCCCCATCCGGTCCCGCAGCACCGGCTGCAAGCCGCTCAGGGAACTTGACGAAATATCAATGGAGAAATGGCCCAGGCAAAGCAGCAGAAACGTGATCTGGCTGAAGCGCACCGTCCGCGTATCCTTCGCGGCGGCGCGGACGCCGGTCTGCGGATCCGGAAGCTCAATTGGCGGGCTGCTGCTGCTCATCAAAGCGGATACTCCAGTGTACCAACGGCTCGCACGGTGCCTGGACGGGCAAGGAAATCGCTCGCCGTCGCTTGCCGGGTTGCTTGCCGGAGTCATCGCCTCTCGTCCTGATCACATCAAACACCCTTCCAACCGCCCGATGCGACGAGGACCCCCGATACAGTTCGCTGTGAGGAGGTGCCCTATGGCCGATTGTCTCGCCCCAGGGGTGGACTATGTGCTACTTCTGTTGGTGGTCGCAGTCGCGACCATGGGCCTCGCGAACGCATCTATTCCAGGAAGGACGTGGAAGTCGCCATTCCCGGCTTTCAGTTCGACGGAGAGAGATTGAGGAGGATGAATAATGGCTATCGCGGTAACAGGCGCGACCGGACATCTCGGCCGCCTCATCATAGAAAAGCTGAAGGCGAAAGTTCCGGCGGATGGCATCGTCGCTCTGGCACGCACCCCCGAAAAGGCGGCAGACCTTGGCGTCGACACCCGGCCGTTCGACTACACAAAGCCGGAGACGCTCACCCCGGCCCTCCGCGGCGTGGACACGCTCATGCTTGTCTCATCGAGCGAAGTGGGCAAGCGCGCCGTGCATCATCGCAACGTGATTGACGCCGCGAAGAAAGCAGGTGTCCGTCGTATCGTTTATACGAGCCTGCTTCATGCTGGCACCTCGCCGCTGAGTCTCGCCGAAGAGCACCGTCAGACCGAAGCCTATCTGAAAGCGTCCGGCATCCCGTACACCATCCTGCGGAACGGCTGGTATGCCGAGAACTACACGGGATCGATACCCGGTGCCGTGGCCGGCGGTGCATTCCTCGGCAGCGCCGGAGAAGGGCGGATTTCCGCCGCAGCCCGGGCAGACTTCGCGGAAGCGGCTGTTGCGGCGCTAACCGGCACAGGCCACGACGGCAAGACGTACGAGCTTGCTGGCGACGATGCATGGACCCTCTCGGACCTTGCGGCGGAGATCAGCCGTCAGGTCGGTCGCGCCATTCCCTATCGGGATATGCCCGCCGCCGACTATGCCGCGGCGCTCGCCGGGCTTGGTCTTCCCGCACCCTTGGCGCAGGCCATTGCCAGCTGGGACGCCGACGCTTCACGGGGGGCGCTCTTCCACGATGGGAAAGATCTCTCCAGGCTCATCGGGAGACCAACCACGCCCCTGTCCACGTCCGTAGCGGAAGCGTTGAAGTAGCGAGCCAGGCTGCGTGACGGTGGGCCGGCCGACCCTTTTCATCCGGGGCCGGTGCAACGATGAGGAAAGTGACGGTCCAGCATAGGCAAACGCTCGGGCGTGATGAGGCTCTCCCTCCACAACGGCCAATCCCCGCAAGATCCCGCGTATCGGCTGGAGTGTATCCGTCGTTCCCCAAGATCACCTGTTTCCAGGCATCCCTTCGAGAATGGGTTGCCTGGCAGATACCATCAAGCCGCAGGAAGCTCTGGCGGAAAGTTGGCCATGCTCCCGTTTCACACCGCCAGAACCCGCTTGCAGTAATCGAAGCAGCGCTTCACTTCGGTCAGGGAATCGGCCTCGCCTTTGTATTCGTATTGGATCGTGGCCGGGAAGGAATATCCCTCCCGCTTCATGAGGAGCAAAACGTCACGCAAGGGAGTGTCGCCCTCCCCCCAAGGCACTTGAGGCCCTTGGTTCTTTTTGCGGTCGCAGAGGTCGATGTTGCTGATTCTTGTGTGATTTTGGCGGATCCACTGGACCGGGTCATAGCCCGCGGCGAAGAAGTGGCCGACATCGAGGTTGGCGCGGATCCAGGGAGAAACGGCCAGAGCCTTGGCGAAGCTCTCCGGCGTCGCGAACTCGTTCGGGTCGGTGACATTCGAATGGCCATGGACGCCATAAGGCATCCGGTGCTTTTCCGCGAACGGAGCCACCCGCGGGATGACGCTGACCGTGGAGGATCCGGTGACGACACCGACACCGAGGGCACGGGCAAGTTCGAAACCGCGTTCGATTTCGGGCTCGGTGAAATCGTCTCTCACGGTATAAATCAGTCCCCACAGAGGCACTCCGGCGCGGCGGAACTTCTCCCGGATCGCCTTATACTCGGCTTCGGCCGCCGGACTTAGACGCCAGGCCCTGAGCTTCCGGCGTCCCGCGGCATCGCGGCCAAGTTTCAGTTCACGCTCGACGTGACCATGATCCAACTCGGCGAAGCCGATACCGAGCCTGGCTTGCGCCTCGATGGCGCGGTCGAGCGGCATGTCGCGGAAACTGTAGGTCATGTTGCCGATACGGACGCCGGCAATCGTGGAATCGATGGCTGCGCGGGCCCAGCCTGCCGCGCCCAGGCCGGCTAGAGCCCCAAGCCCAAATTCGCGCCTTGACCAACTTATTGCTTCTCTCCTTGCGCGCTGGCCTCGTGCCTGGGGAAGGGATCCCGTTCAGGCCGCCGCTCGCCGTTTTTCATTCGGCCTTGCCGAACTGCTCAAGCTCCCGCGCGAGCCGTTCCGCGCTCCAGCGGCCGAAATGCGTCAGCGCGCGATAGCGAAGGGTGAAGCCGCGGCCAGCCTTGAGCGTGTAGGGCGCGGTGCCAATCACAACCGCGTTGAAAAACTTCATGGGTCCCTGATCGATGATCCACCACGGTGAAGGGCTATTGAGGTTTGACGGATGATCGATGATCGTGAAACCCACTTCCTGGCCATCCAGCGTGCCGCCATAATCGATGGCGCCTTCCCTGGGCCGGAGCCCGCGATACCCGTCATCCGGGAACGGAAGCGGCCCATGGTTGCTCATAATCCGCGCGTCTTTCCAGTCACGGGCCAGGCGCACCGAAAGTCCCGCGTAACCGCCCCAGATTTTCCCGTCCGGCTCTCCGGGAATAGGAGTTCGGTCCAGGAGCACGTCCTGTTCGAGCGCCTCAAAGCGCATCGTCCAATCAAAGCGGGTGACGCCGTCCGAGCCTGGCGGCGATATGACGATCCGTCGCTTTTCCGCGAGCACGGGAGCGCCGTTGGCTGGGCGATAGGTGATATTCAGATCGATACCCGCGGTGAAATCCGGACTAGGTTCCACACTGGCGCTGCGGATTTCGGTCAGGCCGTCGGCAACGCCGGCCTTGTTCTCTTCCCAGTAGTTGACGCCGTTGATGAACTTCCAGGAGAACCAGAAGCCTCGATGCCAGGGATGATCCTCGGCGCGATAGGTTGTGAGGATGGGGCCACCGGGGAGGGCTACCGGATGGAAGGCGGGTTTCGCCTCGCTCCTCGCATAGTTTAGCCTCCAGAGAACCTGCTCTCCCCGCAACAGCGCGACGCTCTCCTCCTCGCGCCGCCAGGAGAAACCCGGCCCGGCGGCGTCCGCCCGCGGTGCGAGTGCTGGCAGAGCCGCCACCGACAGAAATTCACGCCTTTGCATACTCCAGCTTCCCTTTCGTTGCACGGCCGGCCCGATGTCACTGCCGCCGCGCACACACCGCACATTCCGCTCCGCGCTTCAAACCGCCCACTTCTTTCGCATCGGGCGATCCCAGAATTCCGCCGCCGCGATGTTCCCTCCAAGGATGCGCTCGTTTGCCGGATCATACTCAACCGGCTTCCCCGTACGGACCACGATATTCGACAGGTGCGAAATGGTGTCCGAGCGGATGGCGGGCCCAATGGGGCTGATCGTCGGCTTACGGCTCTTGATGCAGTCGATCAGGTTGTGTTGATGGTCGCCGCTTGCGTAAAGCCGCTTGTCGTTCGGGCCGAGCTTCGCCGTCAGCAGCGAAGCCTTGCTGGCCTCGATTCCGCCGCGATCCACGCTGATCCACCCTTCCGTGCCGAAGAACGTTGTGCCATGATTCGCATACCGCTTCCGGTACTTCATGATGACGTCGCGGCAGCCGCGCTCGGAGAGAAATCGCACGGGAATCCCGCTGGCGTAGTAGCAGGTAAGATCCCAGGTGTCGACCGTGCGATAAAGCCCGTGCTCGGGGATCGTACCGCCCCCTTCGTAATAGACCGGGGCGGTATCGTCGGCGTCAAGGCCCCACTGTGCGATGTCGAGCGGGTGAGCGCCCCAGCCGGCGATAAAGCCCAGCGAGTAGTCCTCGCAGTGGTAGGTTCCGTACTGGGTGCATCGATCCGACGTATAAGGCTTGACCTCGGAAGGACCGCTCCAAAGATCGAGATCAAAATCCGCGGGAGGTTGGGTGGGCCGCAGCGAACCCCAGCGCCGGGTGTGAAACTCCTCCCATTGCTGGGACATGTCCGGGCACCAGGCTTCCACTCTCTGAATTTCTCCGATGTAGCCGTTGCGTACGAGTTCGCACGCGGTACGAAAGTCGGAGACCGGATGCTGTCTGGTGCCGGAGCGCTGCTGCGTGCCGTACTGGAATATTCTGCCTGTCCGGTTGAGCTCATCCCGCAGCTTGAAGGACCACGCCATTGCGAGGCTCAGCGGCTTCTCGACGTACATGTCCTTTCTTGCACGCGCGGCGGCAATGGCGAGAGGAACGTGCCAATGGTCGCTCGTCGTAATCACCACCGCATCGACGTCCGGCCGCGCAAGCACCTCGTAGGGATTCGAGTACGTCTTCACGTAATCGCCCCCGTAGATGGCGTCCCAATTCTTCTTGGCCTTCTCGCGGCGGCTGCCGTAGGCGTCGCACACGGCGACGTATCGGACATCGGGAAACTTCGCGAACGCGTTATTCACCCCCGTCCCGCGCAGGCCCACGCCGAAAGCCGCGAGATTCACCCTTTCACTCGGCGCGTTCTGGCCAAAAACGGACGAGGGGACGATCGCCGGAAATGCCAATCCTCCCGCAAGCAGGGTCCGCCTCGCAAACGCACGGCCTCCCGCGCTCCGATTGTCGCTCCTGCTCTCTTTGATATCCACAATCGTCTTCATGTTCGTCCTCCCCGCTCAGTGGCATTCAGCCAATTTGGACACGAGTAATGCGTCCCAGGATACTCGCTCGATCGTCTTGGGCGTAGACCGCCGCGGTGCAAGCAAGGGCTACCACAAACCATAACGGGCGCTTTGCTGAAAGCAACATGGCTCAATTCCCATTCTGAATGGATTTCTTCGCCTCTCGGGAGGATCCTCAAGCAGACTGCGTCATGCCGGCAGATCCCACTGGTTGTCCCACGAAACGCGGGATTTCGTCTGGTAAGCCTGGTTCGCCATGAAGCAGGCAACTGCCGAGTAATAGCCTTCGACTTCGTTGGCGGCGGGCCTCTTTCGGTCGCGCATGCGGTCAAGCCAGTCTCTGAGAATCGTCTCCGCATTCGCTGATTTCGCGGGTACCGCCACGGCCGGCTCCTTGCTGAATCGGCCGTTCGGAATGTACCTATAACCGATGTCCGTAACGTAGCGCTCGGCGGATAATGTGCCCCCCGTGCCTCTCAATTCAACGCCCGCGGAGGTCTTTACCCCCGGGGCGGTAAGGCACTCGGCAGTGAACGTCACAAGAATATCTCCTGGGTATTCAAACATGACGTTCACGGTATCTGGAGTATCCCGCCCGTCTTTGTAATAATAGATACCGCCCATCGCTACGGCCGTCGCCGGCTTCTTCAGGTTGAGCCAGTGGTGGGCGGAATCGAGAACGTGAATACAGATTCCCATCAGCATTCCGCCATCGTAATGAAGCCACTTATATGGTGAGAAATAGATTCCGGGATTCCATGGAACGTGAGGACCGGGTCCGAGCCAGCGATTCCAGTCCAGCCCTTCCGGCTTTTTGTTAAATCCCGGTGGCGGCGTATGCACATACCCGGTATTGGAAAGATACCAGGTTCGCGCCATACCTACCTTGCCCATAATGCCAGAGTCAATGTATTTCTGTTTTGCCTCCACAAAGTGGGGCATCAGACGGCCCTGCATACCCACCTGAACAATACGCTTATTTGCGCGGGCTGCCTTCACGATCGCTTGCCCATCCTTGGGGTAATGGACCATGGGCTTTTCAACGTATACGTCTTTGCCCGCATTGAGAGCTTCAGTGGCCATTACTCCGTGCCAGTGATCGGGGGTGGCAATAATTACTGCATCGACATCATTGCGCCGCAGAATCGGCTCATAATCCACATACTGCTCCACATTGTCATTTGCGATCTCCGCGGCCTGCGAGCGGCGCACATCGTAAATGTCACAGACGGCGACGAATTGAATCTCGTCCGGCGCGATTCGCTTCAATGTCCGGATTAGGTACTGGCCGCGCCCGCCGGTTCCGATCACCGCAATTCGAATTCGATCGTTGGCACCCAGTACTCGGTTTGCCGACGCGGCGGCAAGCGATGCTGTCGAAACCTTCAGAAATTCCCTTCTTGGAGGATTCATGATTCACCCACTCTCCCGTGTTCACGCGACAAATGGATTGGATGCGGAAGCCCAAGCTCAGGCCGAATATGCCGCGCCCCAGTGCCGCACCCAAGTGCTCAGCGATTTCAGATCCCAGCCAATGCCCGTAAAGGCATCGCTCAGTGTTGGCCAACGGGCCGAACGGATTGCCGCGAGAGCACGGCATCCAAATGTGAAAGGCTGTCGAGCGCCTGCTGTGAAGTCCCGCATTCCACCGAAAGAAATCCACTCCAATTCGCTTTGCGCAGGATCGCCACCACCCGTCCCCAGTCAATAACGCCCTCGCCGCAGGCGCACCCAACCGGGGTTCCCGTCACCTTGCCGCGCTCGTTTTCGGCTTGCCGGATGGAAATATCTTTGGCGTGTATATGCACCAGCAGCGGCAGAACCGCGGCCAACCCGCTGTAAGGATCCTCGCCTCCAAGAAAGGCGTTGCCGGTGTCATAGTTGATCCGCAAGAAATCGGACTTAACCAACGTGGCGACCCGTAACAGACCTTCGGTTCGTTTTGTAATGCTCTGATGAGGTTCGATGGCGATGGCAACCTGGTAGCGCTCGGCAACTTGGAGCACCTTTTTCAGCGTGTAACGCATGACGTGGAAACACTCTTCGTCATCGAGCCAGGGCGGCCTGATTCCTTCATCCGTATTGACAACGCCGGCTCCCACCGCGGCGGCCAGGCGAACGGCCTTCTCAAGGTACGGCACGCTAATCTCCGGCCGCATAAGCGGAGAATGCGCACTCAGTGACGACGCGCTCACCCCCCATGCGTCGAGGATGTCTTTCATTTCATGCGGATCGTCGTCCATCGAGAACGAATGAAAATAGCCGGCCTCGCTTAAGAGCACTCTCCCGTCATGCACCATGGGCTCCACAAAGCGGTAGCCAAGTTCCGCCGCCCGTTGGACACCTTCGCTGAACGACTTGTCCTCCGAGCGAATGAACTCCATATTCAACGCGAGTTCTATGGGCATGCAGACACTCCTTCCTGTCTGATTCCGGCACCGCCTCACGATTGAGCCACACGGCCGGATCCCGGCGGCGGCCGCTGTGTGCATCCATCCGGACCGGCGGCGCAAAACGCCGCATCCGGTCCCCGCGACTCTTGCGCGCACATCGCCTTCCCGCTCGACCAGGATCCGAAGGGGCTGCCGTCAAGCAAGCATTTGACTAATTCTAGGCCGATGTTATACTGCTGGCGTTCTCATTCTTTCGACCGAAAAACATTGAACACGGAGCATCTCGTGTGGACGCCAGTTCCGATTTACAAGAGCCCGGCGGAGACATTTGAGGCCGACCTGTGTCAGCCCCTCGTGAGTGCCGTAGAACGGAAGGAAGTGAGACTCGAGGCCCTTGCCCGTGGCCACTATCCCGGGCGCAGACTCCCGCCGAATGAGCTGTCCGGCTTAAAAACAATCGGCTACTGGAGCGCGGTTGGCAGGCAGACGTGGGGGCTGCCCTGGCACCGCAATGAGGGTATCGAAATCACATATCTCGAAAGCGGAAATGTGGTATTTGCATCAGAGGGTTTCGAGGAGTTGCTGAGCGCCGGTGTCGTAACGATCACACGGCCTTGGCAGAAACACCGGGTCGGCAATCCGACGGTTGCGCCCGGGAAGCTCCACTGGCTGATTCTGGATGTGAACGTGCGCCGCCCCAATCAGGACTGGGAGTGGCCTGCTTGGTGTATGTTAAGCAAGCGTGACCTGCAGGAGTTGGAAATCACTCTGCGGCAGACCGAACAGACGGTCTGGAGAACGTCCGCTGACCTGCGGCGCTGTTTTCAAAAGCTTTCAGGCGCGGTGGAAGTAAACGATCACGGAAGCCGAACATCGGCGCTTGCGATTCGCGTTAACGAGCTATTGCTTCTGATTTTGGAGATGCTCCGCAAGAACAGCCTAAACCTTGATCAGGCATTAACGGGCACCGAACGCACAGTCCGCCTATTCCTGGACGATCTCCGAGATCACCCGGAGCATCTCACCCTGGATTGGACTGTCGAGGAAATGGCTCATTCTTGCGGCTTGGGAATCACGCAATTCACCCACGTTGTGAAATATCTCACGAATCGGACTCCACTGAATTATTTGAACGACTGCCGGTTGGATCACTCCGTGAAGCTTCTGTCGTCGCCAACCGCACCCACGATCCTCGACGTTGCCCACGACTGCGGTTTTTCGTCAAGCCAGTACTTCGCGACGGTATTTCGACGAAAATACGGTTGCGCACCTTCGGAGTTCCGCATGTCGTCCGATTCGGCACCGAACCCGTGAATGAGGCGTGCCATCCAACAGTCCGGCCTCGCGCGAGCGAGTCCCCCGGGCATCCGCCTGTTTTGAGGTGCGGCTTCGCCGCGCCCACACCCGCTGCAACCAGTCTGGCTCCATCCGCCATGAGGCGAGCGGCCGGAGGGCTGGGAGAGGGAACTGCCGCCCATAGCCTTTCTCGCCGCTTTGGAGTGCGCGCCCGGCAAGGGAAGGTCCCCGCAAGGTCCCGCGTATCGGCTGGAATTGCCGAGTCAGCGGGAACGCGCAGCGAGGAAATGCACCCAGGAGAAGAATCCCCGAAACTGGCGCTCGGCCTTATGTGTGGCAGCGAGTTCGGAGAACGACGGGCGCGGGGCAAGGTGGACGACTTGGGAGAAACTGGACGATCCTCAGTTCAGGGCCGAGGCTCCGGAGCTCGAATGCTTCACTGAATTCCCGCTTCGCCCGAGATCGCCCGTCTCCCGAATACTAACCTGGACGGGCTTGGCCCGCACCAAACATTGCCGGAATCACGGGCGGAGAGGAAACAGGAGAGGCGACGCGCGACGACGCGCGCTTCATCGCGGAGATGCTTGGACCAAGGAGAGAGGCCGCGGGACTCCCGGGCCTCTCTCATCGAGCGGGCTTAGAAGCTCAGGCGCAGCCCGAGGCGGAAGATACGATCTCCGTTCGGCTCACGCCCTCCTGAGTTCGTCCCTGTCACCTCGAAAACGCCGCCGGTAAACTGCCCCGCGGAGTTCACAATCCGGTTATTGATACCTGCCGAAGGGTTATTGAACTTCGGTGTATTGGTCCAGTTGAAGGCTTCGGCGCGGAACTGGAGATTCCAGCGCTCGCCAAAGTCGAACTCCCGGAACAAGCCCAGGTCCGTGTTGAAGAACTTCGGGCCGCGCAGGCTATTAAAGCCCGCCGTGCCGAAGCGTGGTTCTGTCACGCGTTCAAAGGCGAAGGGATCGAAGTATGGATGGCCTCGGCCGATGCCGCCCAGGACTGCAACGTGTTCCTTCACCTGGTCCGCGCGCTGCGTGCTGCCAGGCAGACGCAGACTGCCGCCGTCGGAGGTGACGCGCAGCGGAGTGCCACTCATGAAACTCGTGAGCGTATTCAACTGCCAGCCCCCCGCGAGAGCGGCGGCCAAGCCGCTGTTTGCCCACCGCCTCCCCTTGCCGAACGGCAATTGGTAGGCCGCGGTGAGTTGGAAATTGTGCGTGCGGTCATAATTCATGGGCACGCGGTTCAGGTTGTAATACGCCAACGCGGGAACCAGCGGGCCGCCGTTATTGTCTTCGTTGCAGCAATAGCCGATCACCTTTGACCACGTATATGCCGCGGTCATCTGGAAGCCATTGGAGAAACGCCGGGTGAGTGAGGATTGGAGGCTGTGATAGTTGTTGTCTCCCACCCGTCCAACGATGGCTGTCTCCACAGCGCGCCCGAATTTCGCGTAGAGCGGTTGGCCGCTCCGGTCTGCCCCAATCACCTGGCCCGCGTTCATATTGAGGCGGCCGGATACGCGAACCGCGCGGCTGGCGACGTAACCCGCCTGAGCCGTGAATCCCGCGCCCAGTTCCCGCTGGACGGTGAAGTTGTAGTTAAAGATATAGCTGCGCCTGAACTCATCCGTAGTCGTGTTCACCGCGTAGTTCGTCGGGATGGCGATGTGGCCATTCTGGCCAACCTCCGGATTGGGGAGGATCGGAAGCCCCTGGGAGAGCGTGGTTGCCCATCCGAGGGAAGGAGGAGCCAGGTTGAACGCAGCCAAAATCGGGTAGTTGGTCCGGAGAGGCCGGGCCAGATTCCAGGGGTCCCAGTTCATGCCGAAGCCCGCACGAATCACTGTCTTGTCGCCGAGCCGGTAGGCAACACCGAGTCGCGGAGAGAAGTGCATTCCCCCGGTCTTGGTGCCGCAATCCTTCGGAATGCCGCCCACGCCGCACACGAGCATCTCATTCGTGTCGAAGTCATAGCGCTCCATGCCGCGTCCGTCTTCCCGGTATGGCATCGGAAACAGTTCCATGCGTGTACCGTAGGAAACGGTGAGGTTGCGGTTTGCCTGCCACTGATCTCGTACATAGAAGCTCCACATTGTGGTCTTCGTACGGTAAACGTCCGGCACCTGGAGAATACGGCCGCCGCCATCCACAAGGCCCAGAAGGAAGGTTGCCATCGAGTTAAACTGGTTTCCCGCCTGAACGTTGCCATTGGCGAGCCGCAACTGCGTCGGTCCTTGGCCGAAGTTCAGCCGCCCTGCCGCGCCACCGCTTGCACCGGCAAATTCCGGTTGCGTGTGATTGAGCTGCAAATGATAGATGTCGAACCCGAAACGGATGTTGTGCGAGCCTCTTAGCCAGTTGCCGTTCGCCACGTACTGAAACTGTGGGTCGTGGCGGTAATACGGCATATAGTTCTCAGTGGATCCGAAGGCATCGAATCCGCTGACGCTGAAGCCCGGATACCCGGATTCAAAGAAACGCGGACCGTTGGTCCCCGGAATGCCCAGTTCGTCCGAACCGCGGTTTGGGCCAAGTCCGGGCTGCTCGATATTGGTATCCATCAGCGTGTAGCCGAAGTAAGCATCCACGATGAAAGACGGAGAGAACGTGTGCGTGCTACCCAAAGTTCCGCTCCACGTGTTGCCAAATCCCTTGCCAGGATTCCCAAATGCAATGGGACTGCCACCGATGTCGCCAAACGCCGTTGGAGCCAAGAGATCGAAGTCCAGCCAGCTCAGCCGGGCGAACATGGTCGTCTTGTTGCCCATGTTGAAGTTGAACTTCGAATCAATCGTGTCGCGGTTGAAGGCCGCGTTGCCGGTCGCGAAGTAGTTTTGTGTCGGAATTCCGTTCGGCGCGGGGTTATTCTCCTGGGGAAGCCGGCCCATCAGCACCGCGGAAGTCGGGTGGATCCGGTCACTCGGGATCCGGTTGTTGGCGAATGGCAGCCGGCCAACGCCGTTGCTTTGGCCCGTGAGCGGATCGTAGATCAAACGGCTGGAGGTCGAAAGATCCCCGTTCCGCATAATGGCGGTGGGCACCGTGCGCAGCGACCCCGCGAATCGGTGGTCGTCGGTTCCTTCCCAGCTTACAAAGTAGAAGAGCTTGTTCTTCAGGATCGGCCCTCCAACGCGGCCGCCATACTGGTTGTAGACATACTTCGGAATATCCTGGTTCGACGGGAGGAAGAAGTTCCGCGCCTGGCTCCAGTTGCCCATGTGGTAGTGGAACGCCGCGCCGTGGATCTCATTCGTGCCGGAGCGGATCGATACATTCACGGATGCGCCGCCGGCGAGACCTTGCTCAGCGTCAAACGAGTTCGTTACCACGCTGACCGACTCGATGGATTCAAGCGCGGGAACATAGCTTGCAATATGCGGCAACCACACATTGGTCGCGCTCGCACCGTCGATTCTCGTGTTGTTCGACGCCGTATTGTTTCCGTTCGTTTGCCATGAAAGCGCTCGTGACGGGTTCGATGGTACTGAGTGGGGAGTGCTCGGCGGAGCAATTCCGGGAATCGTCACGAACAGCGACTGATAGTTTCGTTGTCCGGAAACGGGAATCTCCGTCAATGTCTGTGAGCTGATCTCCTCTTTCACCTCCGCGCGGTCCGTCTGGAGCGCGGCGGCCGTCGATTCCACCACCACCGTTTCGGACACTTGACCCACGGACAACCGGAAATCAACACGGTTAACGGTGTTGGGAGTGACGGAGACCGCGTCATTGCTGGCGGAACGGAATCCGTCCCGGTTCACTAGAACCGTGTAATTGCCGCTTTGCAAGGTGGGAACACTGTAACCACCGTTTTGATTCGTGGTAGTGGTGCGGATTGCTCCGGTCACCTTGTTGGTCACAGAAACTTGAGCCCCGGGAATCGAGGCCCCTGATTCGTCCGTTACACTGCCGACGACCGATCCGTACAAAATCTGTGCGAATCCGGTTCCGGGAAATACTATGCACAGCGCCAGAAGTAGTCCAATCGCAGACCCCAAGCGCGAAGAGAACTTTATTCTAACCATAGGTGTCATCCTCGTGAAGACATTTCGGAGACTGATTATGAAAACTCAGTCGAAGTCTGAGAGGAAGTATATGTTAAGTTCCGATAACGTACCAATGAAAAAATCACACATAACCGAAATTTATAGCACAGCAAGTTCAGATAAACTGGCTCTCCCTTCTCCGGAGCGCCCTGCGTATAGATGGAAAGTGAAATTGAGGTTGCGGAAGAGATATCCACCCTCGCACAGACCGGTACGGGCACTGCGAACGCCTACGGCTCCTGGCCCGGATGTTTGGCGGTAAAGCGCGCCCGCGAATAGGGATGCGGAATGTGCGGGAGCGGAAGATAGCGCACGGCCAGCGCTTGCGTCCGGCCATCCTTCAGACGTCCCGCTGGCTGCGCTTCGTGAGCATTCGCCACCAGCAGTCCATCGCTCGTGTCCGGAAGCGGTTCGGGCTGGCCGGTTCCCCGGGTTAGTTGCGGTAGCCCCGCGGCCTTCGCGAGAACCAATCGCTCGCCTGCTACACCGGTTCGTGCATCGGCTCCGCGCCGGAGTGCGTGCCGAACCGGGCGGACCTAAGCGGGATGGGCTTCCGGGCCCACGGTGGCGAGCGTTTCGGCGGCGAGCGTCTCTCCCACCACATGCTCCTCGTCCACGATGGTGCTGGCGCCCGCATCTCGCAACGTGTGAGCGAAGAGACTGTAGCGCGCGCGCACCAGCACCGGAACGCCCGGCGCGATCAGGCGGCATTGGCTGATTACGATGCGGGAGATTCCAGGGTCCGGGATACTTACCACCACCGCCGCGGCGTGGCGCGCGCCCGCGTGCTCCAGAATCTCCGGCTGGGTGGCATCGCCAATCTCAATCGGCTCGTGCATGCGCACGGCGGAGACCGTCTGAAAGTTCGTCTCCAGAATGAGGTAGGGAATCTTTCGGCCCTTCAGTGCCCGGCAAACCGCCTGGCCGGCCGGCCCGAATCCAATCACGATCACCCGGCCTTCCATCGGCTTCTGATCGGATCGTCGTTCCGCGCGCTCCATCGCCAGCCGGTGGCGGTGCGAAGCAGTGAGAATCGCCGCCAGTTTCCGGCTCATGGGACCCGCGTATTGGATCATGTACGGCGTCAGCAGCAATAGCAGCACGGCGGAGGTCAGCAGCAGGTCAAACAGATCTCCGTCCAGCACTCTCTTGCCCACCGCGATTTGCGCCAGCACGAAAGAAAATTCGCCGATCTGCGCCAGCACGATCCCCGTCCGCAGCGAGACCCGAAGCGGTTTGCGCAGCAGCAGAGCCACCCCCGTAATGACAGTAGCCTTGACGACGAAGATCAGCAGCGCCAGGAGCGCCGCCCCGAGAATGCCCAGCGCGCTCGGAACCGCGGCCAGCATGCCAATTGAAGCAAAAAACAGCGTGACGAACGCCGCGCGCAGCGGCATCACATCCGCGCGAATCTGCTCCGCGAATTCGAGATCCGCCAGCAGGATGCCCGCCGCGAAGGCGCCCAGCACCGGCGAAAGCCCCACCGCGTGCGCGCTCCACGAACACCCCAGCGAAACGGCGATTGCCAGCACTACCGGAAGGTCCCGGTTTCGTGCCGTGGAGGCCTGCGTGATGATGGCGGGCAGCGCGTAGCGGATCACGACGAAGAACGCCCCGATCAGCGCCACGCTCTTCACCAGGCTCATCCCCAGTTCTTCGAGAGCGCCCGCGCCGCTGGCGCCGTCGGCGAATACGCTCACCACGATCAACAGCGGAACCACGGCAAGATCCTGCATCAGCAGCACGCTGAGCGCGTTGCGTCCATGCGGGCTATCGAGTTCGGCGCGCTCAATCAGCAACCGCAGCACCACGGCCGTGCTGCTCATCGCCAGCGCCGCGCCGCATACGAAGGCCGCTCGCGGCGGGAGGCCGGCCAATGTCCCCATCGCGCTCCCCGCGACAATTGTGGCGACGATCTGGAACACGCCCAGCAACGCCGCGCTCTTGCCGAACTCCCGCAGCCGCCTCCAGGAAAATTCGAGGCCGATCGTGAAGAGCAGCAGCGATACACCCAGCTCGGCCAGCACTTCCACGGACTGCGGATCTTTGACGATGCCAAACGTGCGCGGGCCCAGAATAATGCCCGCCACCAGGTATCCGATCACCGCGTTCTGGCGCAGGCGCTGGGCCACAATGCCGCACAGCATTGCCAGCCCCAGCAACAGAACAATCTGGAGCAAAAATCCCCACTGGTTGATGGTTGTCCAATCACTCATGGCGGCTTGAAGCGCTGGCCTCAGTCATTATCCGCACGCGCGGGGACGGCGTCATCATAGACGGGGAAGGGCGGAACTACCCTTCGGATCACCCCGGCGGCGGATGGCGCGTCGGGGCGAAGCCCATTCCCGATGCAGGCGAAGAAGCCCGTCATCTGTCCGAACGCCACGTTCCCGATCGCGGCAAAGCCTTCGTCGATCTTCGAATCCGGGGCGGCGTCCGCGCCGATCTCCTCCCCAATGTACCGTGGCGTCTCGCCAGGATCGGCAAGAATCGTGGCACAGCCAAGCTCCTTCAGCCTCAGCTCACCCACCAGGTCCGCCGCGTAGCGGGCAGGCCGTCGCGCCGGTGGAGTAAAGGATACAATCAGAGTCTCGTGATCGAGCGCCGCCATCGGGCCGTGACGCAGGCCCAGGTGGGTCTCGGCCATCGCCACCACGCGGCCCGCCGTCATCTCGGTCAGTTTGAGCGCCGCTTCCCGGGCCGCGCCATACTGGCAGCCGCTCCCGAGATACACCGCGCGGCGACACTCTGCGTAAGGCAGCGCTTCCGCCAGCGCAAACATGTCCGCGAACGAGGCCGCAAGGTGCGTGGCGAGCTGCTCCGCCTGGGAAAGATACCGCTCGGGCTCATCGGCATAGCCCAGCGCCAACGCCGCCAGCGCAAGGCTCGTGAAGCTGGAAGTCATCACCAGGCTCTCGTCGTTCGTGGAGGGGTGCAGCGCTAGCACGGCGGCCCGCGGATCGCCCGCTACCGGTCGCGCCAAGCGTCCTTCCGGGTTGCACGTAATGTGAAGGAACTGCGTCTCCGGAGCTTCCCTCGCGGCGATGCGAATTGCGGCCACGCTTTCCGGGCTGTTGCCGGACCGGGCAATCGAAACTAGCAGCACCGGTTCCGGCAGGGGTAGCGCCTCCTTCCCATGCGTGAGCAAATTGCCCGCGGGAACCGCCACCACGGGCACACCCAGCCGGACCTGCAACGCCGGGGCCGCGAGTTCCCCCACATAGTGGCTGCTGCCGGACCCCACCATCGCGATCGAACGGAACGCCCCCGCGGCGCGGCGCGGAAGGAACTCCGCCTTCACCGCCTCCACCGCCCTCAGGGCCGTATCCGCCCAGACGAAAGGCTGCTGCGCAATTTCGCGCAAAGTGTGGCCGTGGCCCGAGGCAATGCGCCCCGTCTCCCCATCGGAGAGAAGAACTTCCAATCCCCATCTGGAGCGAAACGCTCCTTCCAGAACCTGGGAGATCTCGTCGGGATTGGCGCGGGCCGCAAGCGTCCGCAGGGTTTCGAGTGTCGTCGGCATGGCTAATCCTCTATTTTGCGGCTTTTGCCCGCGCTTTGCCGGGAATGCCTCGCGCGCGCCGCGGCGCTTCCCGCGCGAAGTTGTCCCACTCCAGCCGCGGCGGCGATGATAGAAGGCGATGGCAATGGAAAATCAACTCAGCGGCGCTGCCGTCGTCGTTCATGGCGGCGGGCCAACCTCCGTATTGAACGCCAGCCTCTGCGGCATGATCCAGGAAGCGCGCCGGCAGAGCCAGGTCACCGCGTTCTATGGCGCGAAGCACGGAGTGCAGGGGATTCTCGATGAGAATTTCTGGGACCTCTTGGCCCAACCGGATCACATCGTATCGGGGCTTCGTGTTTCTCCCGGCTCGGCCATCGGCTCCTCTCGCATGCGTGTTGCCGACGAACACATCGCCCAGGCGCTCGCGGTCTTTGAGAAGCGCAATATCCGTTTCGCATTTGTCGCCGGGGGCAACGGCACCCAGGAGACGGGACTGCGCCTGCTGCGCGCCGCCGAAGCAAAGGGCTATGAACTCCGCGTCCTCGGCATCCCCAAGACGGTGGATAACGATCTGGGCAGCACGCTGTTCAGCCCCGGCTACCCCACCGCCGCCCGCTTCTTCGCGCAAGCCTTTCGCGACATCGGCGAAGACAACCGCTCCCTGCCAACGCCGATCAACGTCATTGAAGTGATCGGGCGCAACGTGGGCTGGGTCGTGGGCGCTTCCGCCCTGGCGCGCGCACGGGAGAACGACCCGCCCCACCTCATCTATCTGCCGGAGCGCCGCGTGAGCGAAGATCAGCTTTGCGCGGATGTCGAGAGAGTCTACCGCAGGCTCGGCCGCTGCGTCGTCGCCATGTGCGAGGGGCAGCGCAACGAAAAGGGCGAACCCTTCGGCGCGGCCTTCCACGCCACCGCGGGCGCGCGGGACCAGTTGGCCGCGAACCTCGCCCATCAGGTAGCATCGCTGCTCACCGAACGCCTCGGCGTGCGGGCACGAAGTGAGAAGCCCGGCCTGCTGGGCCGCTCGAGCGCGCTAGACGTTGTTCCGTTGGACCGCCAAGCATCCTGGCTTTGCGGGCAGCGCGCGATCCATCATGCGGTCGCCGGCATGAGCGGCCGCATGCTCACCATCGAATCGCTCAGCGATGCAGCGGACGAGATCGCCATCGGCTCCGCTCCCTTTGAAGCGGTTTCGAGAGCGGAGCACGCACTTGAGGAGACGCATATCCACCCGGACGGCAATGACGTAACGGAAGCGTTCCTCGCCTACGTGCGTCCGCTGGTCGGGCCGATTCAGCCCCACGTCCGGTTGTATCCCTGAGCGATCGCCGCCTACCGCTCGGCCGCGTGCGCCCGATACCACTCGAACGTGCGGCGTAACCCGTCTTCCAGTTCGAATTGCGGGCGATAGGGAAGCGCGGCCCGGATCGCCGTGATGTCGGCTTGCGAATCCTTCACATCCCCCGCGCGCGGCTCGGCGTACCGCGCGGGCAGCGTCACTCCAGCGATCCGCTGCAGGGTATCCCAGATCTCGTTGAGCGTGTAGCGATTGCCATTGCCCGCATTCAGCAACTTGCCGGAGGCGGACGGTTCCTTCCCGGCGACGCGATTCAGATTGGCCACGTCCTCGACGAAAGTGAAATCCCGGGTTTGCTGGCCATCACCAAAAATCGTGGGTGCCTGGCCGGTAAGCAGACTCTTCATGAACACGGAGATCACGCCGCTGTACGGGCTGTTGGGGTCTTGCCGCGGCCCGTAAACGTTGAAGTAGCGCAGCGCCACCGTTTCCAGGCCGAAGCAGGCCTGAAACACCTGCGCGTAGTATTCGCCCATCAGCTTCTGCGCCGCGTAGGGGGATTTCGGCAGCGGCCGCATCGTCTCCACTTTCGGAAGCACTTCGGTATCGCCGTATGCCGACGAAGAAGCCGCATAAACAACGCGGCGCACCTTCGCATCGGCGGCCGCGCGGAACACGCTGAACGTGCCATTCACGTTCACATCGTGTGACGGCACCGGATCGCTGATCGAGCGCGGCACGGAAGGGATCGCCGCCAGGTGAAACACGACGTCCGCGCCCCGGGCATGCTTCAGCACCGTGTCGTAATCGCGGATATCGGCCACCACCAGCGAAATACGCTCCAGCACCTCGGCGAGATTCGCTCGCTTGCCGGAAAGCAGGTTGTCGATCGCCACCACCTCGGCATCGGCTTCCTGCAGCAACTCCCTTACCGTGGCGGATCCGATAAAACCGGCGCCCCCTGTTACAACGTACTTTGGCATGCTAATCCTTAACCCGCCACCTTCGCATATTCCGCATTCAGATAATCGATCGATTCTTTGGCGATCTTCTCCGCGCCCGGCTTAAAATCGAACGCTTCGAGACTCACGAAGCCCTTATAGTTCCGCGCCGCCAGCACATTCAGCACGGGCTTGAAATCATAGTCCGCCGTCCCCGGATGGCCGCCGTTCATCTCGTTCACATGCACGTGCTCGATATACGGGAAGTACTCCTCCACCAGTTCGGCGTGCGGCCGTTCCTCCAGCACCGCGTTGTGCGTGTCGAACATCGTCCGTATCGCGGGGCTGCCAATCGAATTGACGATAGAGACGGCTTCCTCCAGCGTCTCCACCACATCGCACTGGTCTTTCGGGAGCGCCTCCACCAGAATACGCACATCCCGTTGCTCCGCGTGCGGCGCAACCCAGGCCAGCAGATCCCGGTAATGTTTCGTGGCTTCCTTCGCGCTCAAACCGCCGGTGGTCGCACGCTGCGCGGGGGAACCGAACACCATCACGCCGCGCGGCCCGAGATCCGCGCACAGCGAGACCAGATCGTGAATGTGCTGCCAGCTTCGCTCGCGCAGCGCCTTGTCCGGCGTCGTCACATGCAGGCCTTTGGGCGCCACCATCAGCCAGTGCAAGCCCGCGAATACGAGGCCTTCTTCCCGGATGATCTTCGCGTACTCCCGGCGGGCGTCCGCGGAAATGCTCGCGGGGTTCTCGGATAGCGTGAAGGGCGCAATCTCGATCCCCTCGTACCCGAACTTACGCATGGAGCGGCAACTCTCCGCGAAGTCCCAGCCCTGATAAATCTCGTTGCAAATCACGTGCCGCAACTTAAAACTCATTCCGCGAATCTCCCTCCGCTCGCATCGTCTTTCATCGGTTAACTGAGATCATTCGGCCAGCGGCCGTCAGTTCGAAGTCGCCGCCATTTCCTCGATGGTTTGCCCCGCGGCCGTCCGTGGTCGCTTCGCACCGGCATCCAATTCCGCCGCGACAATCAGCGATAAGCCCGGCCATGGCATCAGCCGGTCCAGCCGCCGCCACAGCCACATCGATTTATCGAACAACTTCAATGTAACTTTAGCCACCCGCCTTCGATGAAGTATCTTTCCGTAAATCCACCAGGAAAGCGATCCCACACGATTGAACTCTCTCACCGCCACCGGCCGCAACCCGGCTTCCGCCATCATGCCCGTCAGTTCCCGCCGCTCAAACCGCCGCAAATGGCCCAGTGGTTTATCAATGCTGCCGAACAGCGCCTTCTTGTGCGGCACCAATGCCACCACGCGCGCGCCCGGATGCAATACACCGGCAATTGCCTTGAGCGTAGCGGTGGGGTCGCTCTCAAACTCCAGCACGTTCAGGCACACCACGGAATCGAACGCCTCCGCGAAGGGCTCAAAGCTCTGCGGATCGCCCGGATTGATCTCCGCCACCTGCACGTTGGGCGTGCGCAGAAAGCGGTTCTCGAGCGCGTGCAGCATCAGCGGATCTTTGTCCGAGACCACGTAGCGAAGCCGCTTCGCCATCAGTTGGGAACTCAAGTGGCCGGTGCCCGCCCGCAGCTCAAGTACCGCATCTCCAAGATACGGAGTCACCTGGTCCCCGATCCAGCGGAGATATTGCGGCGTGCCCGCGAGATTGTTCAGGAGCAGTCGCCCGTACGGAGCGGTATAGAGGTCGTCGATCAGCCAGAAGCGCAGGATCGTGCTCAGCGCCTGCACGCCGTCCTTCCAGTTGATCTTCTTGCCTTCCTCGTAGCTGCGCCCGTGGTAGCTGATCGGCACTTCGTAAATGCGCAGCTTCCGCTTCGACGCCTTCATCGTGATCTCGGGCTCGAAGCCAAAGCGGTCCGAACGGATCGGAATGCTCTTCAGCAAATCGGTGCGGAACACTTTGTAACAGGTCTCCATATCGGTCAGATTCAGATTGGAGAACATGTTCGAAATCAGCGTGAGCGTCGCGTTCATTTTCGAATGCCAGAACGGGAGAATGCGCGTGCGTTCGCTCCCCCGGTAGCGGCTTCCGAAAACAGCGTCCGCGCGGCCATCCAGCAGGGGCTTCAGCAACAGCGGATACTCGTTCGGGTCGTATTCAAGATCGGCGTCCTGCACCAGGCAGAAATCCCCGGTCGCATACCGGATCGCGGTGCGGATGGCTGCGCCCTTGCCCTGGTTCTTCTCGTGCCGGTAGAGGCGGATTTCCGGGTGCGCCCCGGCAAGCCTCCGCAGGATGTCCCAGGTGCCATCGGTGGAGCAATCGTCCACCATAATCAACTCCCGCTCCATCTGCTCCGGCAGCGGCGCTCGCAGCACTTGCTGAACGCTGGTTTCCAGCACAATCCGCTCGTTGTAGACCGGGATGAGGATGGAGAGTTTCATCGGCTGGTGAATCTCTTATTCTAGGCTAAAAGCCCCGACCGCCCCGGTCGAACCTCCTTGCCTCGCCGCTGTCTGTAACCGATCTCCATAGGGTTAGACAATCGGGTTCTTCGCATAGGCGCGAATCTCAAACACGCGAGCGAGTGGGTCTCCGTTTGTCTTTGAAATCAGCACCCGGAGCCGCTCCGCCGGCCGCGCCTCGAACGCCACGCGATTCAGCCGTTGGTGGTTCCCCTCCACTTTCGCCACGGTCTCATACGCCGATGCGCCGGGCCGCTTCACCTGGACTTCGTAATCGCGCACCGTTTCGGGTTGCGGTGCGCGGATGATCGTGCGCGTCATAGAGTCGTTGGCCGTCAGTGTGAGCTCCCGTTGGAAGCCCGTATCGAAGGTCAATTGCACCCACCCCACAGGCTGCGGCTGCTTCCAGGACAGCTCAATCCAAACCGGCCCCGCGCCCATACTCGCGGCCCAATGGTGGAAGGCCAAAGGGCTGTTCGCCGTCTTCGGAATATCGCGGACCATCCCGTTCAGCACCTTCGCCGCTTCCCGGCCCTCCTCGTGGCCGCTGGCCTCGGCCGTCGCCGTCCGCGCGAGGTCGAGCGGGTCCTCGTTCTTCACCCGCATGATGGTCTGGTCGTCGCGCAGCAGCGCCTGTTGCAGTCGCGCCAGCCGGGGCTTCTCCTGGCGAATCTTTCGCGGCGTCACACCTTCCTTCACGCACTGCGCCGCGGCTGTCCCCGCGGCCTGCCCAAGCACCGCGCAGGTCGCCATCACCCGCGTCGAAGAGAAGGCCACGTGCGTTGCGCTGGCATTGCGCCCGGCCATCATCAGGTTCTCAATGTTCCGGCTGTACAGCGTGGAATACGGAATATTGAACACTTCCTTCGTGCGGATCTGCTGCGCCGGGGCAAGGTCCGCGCGATCGAATCCGCCCGGCGGGTGATCGTCCATCGGCCAGCCGCCGATCGCCACCGCATCCTCGAAGTGGCCGCCGTCTTCGAGATCCTGCTGCTTCAACGTCGAATCCCCCACCAGACGGCGGCTCTCCCGCTTGCCCGGCACCATGCCCACCCAGTCGAGCGCCCAGCGCCGCGAGTTCGGATGATCGCCGCTGTTCTTGATGTAGTCCCAAACGCCCATCACGATGGCGAGCAGCTCGAAGCGAATCCGCTCGTTATCGTGGATCGTGTTTAGCTGTCCACCCCATTCAATCCACCAGTAGCCGTATTCCCAGAATTCCGTGCCGCGGTGCTTCAAGTGTTCCCGCGTCACCTTGCGTGCCCACTTGGGCGGCGTGAAGGGCATCACCTTGTCATAGAGCTTGGATGTAAACAGAATGCTGTTGCCCATCGTCTCCGCGTCGGGCTTCTCCGGAGCCAGGCTCTCTCCGAACTGGCTCCGCGCTTCCCGTCCATACCCGCTCTCCGCCCCCGCTTCGAGACCCAGGCGGCTATCTCCCGTGCAATCGAGAAAGACTTTCGCGGAGATCCGGTAGAGATGCTCCGTTTTGTCGCAGCGCACCATCACGCGCTCGATTCTGCCGCCCTTGGTTTCCGCCGAGTAGAGCGCCGCATCGAGCAGCAGGGTCAAGTTCGGTTCGGAGACGCACTTGTCGTAAAGCAGCAGGTCCCACATCTCCCAGCAGCGCTGCGGATTGTTCGCCGCATCGTCCAGCCGCAGTTCTTCGATTAACCCTCCCTCGCGCCAGCCGGGGCGACCCTTGTGGCAGTTCGCGCCCACGATGTGCATCTTCACTTCACTCGAAGAATTGCCGCCCAGCCGGGAACGATCCTGCACCAGAATCACTTTCGCCCCGTGACGCGCGGCCGAGATGGCCGCGTTCACGCCCGCCGGTCCGCCGCCCGCCACGAACACGTCGCACGCAAGATCGAGAAGCCGCATGTTCGGTTCCGGAGAAGCCAGTCGCCGGTCCCCGGAAAGCGGCTCAATCATGCGGATGATCCGCTGCGCTTCCGCCGTCCGGGCCGCCGTCTCCGCGGCGCTCGCATTCCCGCCGGCCGTGCCCAGGCCCTGCGCGTTTACGTACACCGAATAGCCGGTAAAGGCGGCCGCCGTGCGGAACAGTTCCCGTCGTTTCATGGCATTCTCTCCATCCGCGCATGGGCGCAAGAACGATTATTTCAGACTTGCCGGGCTTCGCTATTGCCCGATCTCGTGGCAGATGAAGCACTCCGTGGAAGCCTTCGTTTCCCGGTGGCAATCCACGCACATCTTCATCGTGGGCGGTACGGCCAGCGTCACCGTGGCCATCGAGTTCACATCGCCGTGGCAGCGCGCACACTCCGCCTTCGCGTCCGTATGCACCTTGTGGCTGAAGAAGACGAAGTCCGGCAGCCGATAAATGCGTTTCGTCGGGAACTTGGTTTGCGCGGCGGTGAACGCCGTGTGGCAGACCTTGCATTCCGCTTCGCCCGGGAAACCCGCCGCCACGCCCTTCCCCGCCACCGCATGGCATTTCGTACACGGCATCCGCAGCACGGCGTGCGTCTTGTGGCTGAACTGGGGCGCATCCGCGCCGGCCCTAGCGGTGCGCGCCGTCCACATCGCCAGCAACGCCAAACAGATAACCGGAATCGTGCGAATCATGGTCTCGTTCACTCCGGGAGGGCGTAGGCGACCAGGGCGTCGCTGAACACGTCGCTATACTTGTTCCCGCCCCCAGCGGCAATCACCACGAATTGCTTCCCGGATTTCTTCCCCACGAAACTCATCGGATTCGCATGCGCGCTCGCCGGCAGCTTCGTCTCCCAGAGCAGCTTTCCCGTGTCCTTATCGAAGGCCCGGAAGCGGCTATCGTTACTGGAGCCGATAAACACGAGGCCGCCCGCCGTCACCATGGAGCCGCCCATGCCCGGCGCGCCCGTGGGCGGCAATCCCTTCGCTACCAGTTCGTCCACGACGCCAAGCACAGTGCGCCAGCGGAACTCGCCCGTGTTCATGTCGATGGCCGTCAGATGCGCCCATGGCGGAGCCTGGCAGGGCCACAACCGCCGGTCCCAGAAGCGCGCGCTGTTGGTGCGCAATCCCACCCGGCTATAGGGAACCTGCGCCCCCTCCCGGTTGGGCCGCAGATACGAAATCATGCCCGCGTCGGCCGAATTCACGTAGAGCGTCTGCGTCTCGGGATCGAAGGACGCTCCGCCCCAGTTCGTGCCCCCGTTCGTGCCCGGAAACAGCACTGTCGGCTTGGTTCCGATCGGCGTGTAGAGATCTCCGAACACCGCGTCCTTGATGAGCTCCTCGCAGAAGCCCCGGTGCGCGGGGTCCACGTTGGCGAGTTCGTCCGGCTTCATCGATTGCCGCGCGAACGGCTTCGGCTGCACCGGAATCGGCTGCGTGGGCCAAGCCTTCTCGCCCGGGACCGTACTCGCCGGCACCCTTCGCTCTTCAATCGGGAAGAGCGGCTCCCCCGTCTCCCGGTTAAAGACGAACGTGAATCCGGTCTTCGTCACCTGCGCCACCGCGGGAATCTTCTTCCCGCCGCGCATCACCTCGATCAGATTCGGCTGGGCCGGCAGATCGTAGTCCCAGATGTTGTGGTGAACGGTCTGGAAATGCCAGACGCGCTCGCCCGTTCGCGCCTTCAGGGCCACCAGGGAATCGCCGAACAGATTCGCCCCCGGCCGGTCTCCGCCGTAATAGTCGGCCGACGGCGAGGTCAGCGGAAGAAACACCAGTCCGCGCTCGCGGTCGACGCTCAGGTTGCTCCAGGCGTTCACGCCGCCTCGGTCCTGCCAGCTATCCCCTTCCCAGGTATCGTGCCCGAATTCGCCGGGGCGCGGCACCACGTGAAAGCGCCAGACAAGCTTTCCTGTCAGCACGTCGAAGGCCCGGATGTCGCCCGAGGGCGCTTTGGGTTCCCCGTCCGATGTCCACGCGCCGCAGATCGCCAGGTTCTCAAAAATCGCCGGGGGAGACGTCATCCCATACGCGCGCCCCGGAAACTTGTCCGCGGCGTCCTTGCGCAGATTCACGACCCCCGCCTCTCCGAAGTTCGGGTCCGGCTTGCCCGTCGCCGCATCGATTGAAAACAGCCGCCCGTCGATCGTGCCGTACACGAGCCGCTCCCGCTTGCCGTCCGTCCAATACGCGGGGCCGCGGTGAATAAACAGCGTGTAGGAGTGTTCCTTGTCGATCTTCGGATCGAAAGCCCACAGTTCCACGCCCGTCTCCGCGTCAAGCGCCACCAGGCGGTTAAAGGGTGTGGTGACGAACAGGCGGTTTGCCACCATCAACGGCGTCGCTTCAAAAGCGCTCCGCACCGGGTACTTGCTGCCGTCGCTGATGTCTCCCGAGTGCCAGGTCCAGGCGGGCTTGAGCCGCGCGACGTTCCCCTTGTTGATCTGCTTCGAGGGCGAATACTTCATTCCGCCCGCATCTCCGCCCCAGAAATGCCACTCCTGCCCGAACGCCGCCGGGGATAGCAACAGAAAGCCCAATATCACCGGCAGCCCGCCGAAACGCTTCATAGCTCGCTATTTTATCCGAGCGGCCCGGACAGCCGCGCTTCGAGGGCGCCGATGCAATGCTACACTGGAGTTTCGGGTCTGAAACAGATGCAATTGGCGCGACGAGTGCGAATCTGGAGTTGCCGATTCCTAATCGGGTTTGCGCTGGCCGCGCCGCTTCCGGCGGAGGAAGCGCCCGCCCCTTCGAGCGCCCTCGCGGAAGCTTCCGGCGGCCCCGGCGCGGCCGCCTCCCCGGCAACCCTCATGCCCCTCGTCCCCGGTCGGAACCGGATCGTCACGACTGGCAAATTCAGCACCGGCCTCGCCTCTGATTTCCAACTCACTCTCGGCGGCGAGTTCAGTGACGGCATCGCACAACAGAACGGCCTTACCGTTGATGTCAAGAATGTCCTGCGCAACAACGCAGTTCTTCGATTCACCGCCTGGAACACGCTCGATACGAAGGATGGCGGCAACGATTGGATCGCTTCCGTCAATTACATCCAGCCTCTGAAACGCTGGGAATCGGGCGACTTGTCGCTCAACACCGGAATCCATCGCTGGCAGTTCCCCTCCGTGCTCAGCGGCGGTTCGGATTACATCGTCGATAGCGGTCTCATCTGGAACCAGCAAGCCGGGCCGCTCGGCTTCACGCTCGACGCCAATGTCAAAACGCTTGCGTCCGCGCCAACCCGGAACGGCGTTGGCGGCCAGATCTACTATTTCCGCGCCACAACGGCCCACCCGCTCCGTCGCGCCGGAAAGTGGGACCTGGCGCTCCTCCACGGGCCGTCCTTCACCCACGCAAACCGCTTCTACGGTTGCCGCGGAGCCAGGGTCTTCCGTTATGAAGCGGGCGTTACGGTGAACGTGGGGCGTTTCTCCGCCGATGCTCTTTTCCGCCCGCAGATAGCCCTCCAGGGTCGCATCCCGGAGCACAATTTCTGGAGCGCCGGCATCTCCTACGTCCTCTGGTAAGCCCTGCTCCGCCGAACTTCGCCCTGAACGGCAAAAAAGCGGGCGGAAGACCGAAGCCCCCCGCCCAAGAGTTACCCAGGAAGTTAGGTACAGAACGAAATCCCTTCGTTCACCCAACTCAAGCGAACTCCGCCCCTCGAAAAGATCATGCCCCCCGGAAATCTTTCGAACACCGGGAATATGGACTTTTTCAGGTTGTATCCGAGTTTCAGACCTTGTTTCTTTATTCAACCGCCGAATCTCACGCTTCGCCCCCGCCTCCGGCCCGTCCAGTGGAATTCCGTCGCCATCCGGAAGCATTCGCGCTACAAGTGAACTCACCGGAAGATCGCGAACGGCCCGGATGCGCAGTCTCCGGGGCAGGACCGTTCGCACCGCAAAGGAGGGTTCGACGGCGTGGAAACCATCCGATCAAAGTACGGCTTGCCGGGAGCCCATCTCCTTCTCTCCGCGGGCTTCCTCCGGCGGGCGCCGGCGGCAATCTTCGCGTTCGGGCTGGCGGCCCTCTGGGCGCAGACGCCGGAGCCGGATTCGCGAATCCTCAACCGTGCGGCGGAACGGCATGCCGCGAACCCGGCATTCCGTGTCACCCTCCGCAAGGCCGGCCCCTTCCAGTTCGGCGAGCGGATTTTCGTCGATTCCAATGTGACGGAGCTTAGCAAGCGCTTGTATCCGCCCACGCACGAGGAGGATCCGTTCGAGGTGAGACGAGATCGCGAAGCCGCCTTGCATTTCGCGTACATGGGCGCATTGCTCGAGGGTCCGGTCTCCTGCGGCGACTTTGCCGTTCCCTGCCGATACGCGTCGTTCCAGCGAACCATGCTGCTGGGGGGTGCCAGGTCGCGCGACGACTGGTCCATCGTCAACGCCGTGCTGCCGCCTCTGACGCCGGGGAAATACCGTCTCGCCCTCCTTCTGCGGCTCCAGGATGAGCGGCGCGTTGAGGCGGAAACCCTTTCCCGGCTCAAGGGCGAGAAATTGCCGGAGGCCGCCCCGGAAGACGAATACCTCGTCTCCAATGTGCTTGCGTTCGAAGTGCTTCCGCTCAATGCCGAGTGGGTAAACTCCCGTCTCGCCGCCGTCTCCTCCCTGCGGCCGCCGGGCGGCTCGAAGCCGCTGGACCACCCCCGGCCGGTCCCACGGTCCCGACCAATGCTTCTCTTGAATGATCCTCTCGCGGAGTTGCTCTTTCTCCCAACCGAGGCCACGCTCTCCACGGCTTACGAATTCTACATTGAGAACGGGTTTGAGCCGCTTCTCGCTGCGTTCTACTATCACCCGGACCTCAAGTTCTCCTGCCGGTTCCTGATGGAGCAAATCTCCCAGCCGGGCTATCCGCTGCCGCCGAAGATCCTGGAACACATCCCGCACGTCTGTGTGGATTCGGAACATCACTATCAGCAGCATCGCGATGCCGGAACGCGGGGCGGATCCCCGGCGTACTACGCGGCGCTGCAATTGCGCTTTGACGATTACAACCGCTTCCGCTTGCAACTGGCCCGGCGTCTGGCGGAGCGGCTGCGCGGAGAGCCGGAGAATGAAACCGCGCTCCAAGGCCTAATCGAGACAACTGGCGCGCTCTATCGCCCGTCGCTGGTCGCCGAACAGTTGAAGGGTGAACTCATGGCGCTGCTTCCCATACTGGAGCCGAGGCTGCGTAAATACAGCCTTCCCGTCCAGCGAATGCTCTTGGAGCGGCCGGACCTGCTTCCCGAATCCGCGGTCACCGCGATGGCCATCAAGGTTCTCGAGGAACGCTGGCCCGAATCGATCTGTGTCGACGGAAAGTTGCTCGCCGGCCGGGAGCCCCATTCCTGGATACAACTTCGCCAGGTCGCCTTCGGCCAGATCCTGAAATCGGACCCCGCGCGCGCCAGGGCGCTCGTCGCGGAGATGATCGAGCGAACAGACCCCACCCTCAACTCCGATCTCGTCAAGGCCCTGCCCTTCCCCGTGCCGGTTCCCCCGGCATTGCTCGCCCGGGCCACCGCCGGGAATCTGGTGCCAACCCCATGCGGAGTGTATCGCGAATCTCAGGTGATCCGTCAGTTGCAGCTCCAGGCGATGTCCCTCGAAGAGTTGGAAAACCTCGCTCGTTCCGAGCCGGCTCGGGGGCCAGCATCCGCGCCCGAGGTCTTGCTCCATAGGAATCCCAAGCGCTTCGCCGCGCTGATCGTCGAGTTGCTTCGCGCGGGCGAGGAACGGGTGGTGGACTTTGCGCATCTGCTGCTCTGGGACCAGCGCGCCCCCTACGAGGTCCCCCCGGCCGTATTCGACGAAATGGGGCTGGCGCTGCTGACGCGCTCGGATCTCGAATCGCAGGTCGAAGGTGCCCGCGTGCTTCGCCTCGGTTGGAAGGACCACAAGAAGCTGCTGATCGAGAAATACCGAAAGATCGATCGCTCTCTGCTCGCGCGCGACACGGATGAGGCGGCTCTGGAACGGGCGGAAGTAGTTTTCCGGGATGCAATTTCGCGCGGGCGCGGATGGTTCACCACCCGGGAAGAGATCCTCGAGTTGCACCTATACTGCGATTTTGAGCAATGCAAGAACGGGCTGGAGTTGGACATGCAGTATCTGCAACCGGTCGTCTCCATGTCGATCGATGTAGCCGATGCTTCGCGCGCCCAGACGAGAATCCGCTTTGCGCAGTACAGTGACCAGGAATCCGTCCTCTACGACAACGAAGACACCCTCAATCTCATCCGACGCTATCCGCGCGACACGCCCATCCGCATCCGCCGCTGGACCCTCCGAGCGCCGCAACGCCCTCTCGATATCGAAATGAGTTGGCGCTCCAAACTGCGGGCCGAAGGTTTCCGGGACGTCGAGATTGAGATTGAGCCCTGACCATGGCTGCCCGCCGGTACGTCTCGAACGTCTTGTCTCCATCGTGCCGTGCGGTCCCTTAGCAGCCTTCGAACAATCGATTGCACTCGTCCAGCAGCACACCGCGAACGACCGCTGGTGGCGGACCCCAGCAGGGAATCGAGCCGTCGCTCAAGATTGGATGCCGCGAAGTCACACCTCCCGCTTCCGGATACGAGCGGCCAATTACGACCCGGGCAATGCCGAGTTGCCGGATGGCATAAGAACACAGATAGCAAGGTTCGACCGTCGTGTAGAGAGTCGCGCCGCACAAATCGAGCGCCCCCACCGTCCGGCAAGCATCCCGCAGCGCCTCCACCTCCGCGTGCGCCGCCACATCGAGCAACCGCCTGGTACTCTCGCTGCCCGTTCCCACCACGTGACCGTGAAGAACCACCGCCGCCCCCACCGGATGATCTCCCCAAGTCAGCGCCTCGCGAGCCAACTCGACACATCGCGCCATATACTCCAAGTCCGCCGCCGTCGCTTCACCCTGCATCGAGCACTCCGAAACCAGTTTTCCTCAGCGTACCCGGCCCCGCCGGGCAGGTCAAAGACACCGTGATTGTTGACCCGTCAATCGCCAGCGATATCGCTCATTGGCGCAATGTCTCACCGCCACGCCGCCGCCTCGGGCTCGACCGGTTTCTCCGGATGGCCTGCCACGCAGGTTCTGCGCATTCTCTCGAAGCGATGACCGGTATTCGCAGGCCGTGAATCCGCCAACGGCCGCCAACCGCCGCGGTTGCGCCATCCCTGGAGCCATGATGCGCCATCGGAGAAACTCGCCCGGAAAGTGGACTCAGAGCCGCCGGATGGCGACGTCAGATGGCCAGATCAAGCGGGCGCCCACTTTTTCCGGCGCCGCGCTGCAGCCCGCGGGCGGATACATCGGTGCTACGATAGCAGATGGAATCACTGTTACAGGTCCGAATATAGTTTTACCTTCGAATGTGCGGCCAGAAACCGGTACACAACGATGAAACATTGGAATCTCCTTTCGGCTGCCACTTCCCCGCGCAGCCTGACCGTTTCCGCGCTTGTGCTTTTGATTTGCATTTATACCGCCTCCGCGAGGGCGCAGGCGGATCTCGATGCCGAAATCTCTGGCCGGCAAAGCTCCGCCTCGGCCCCCGTCCGCAACGCGAATCTGGACGCAGGTCTCCGGAAGAAGCTATCGGCCTCGCCGCCGCGCCGCGAAGCTGCTTATTACGGGCCCGGCGGCGACTGCGTATTTGAGCTGCTCGGCTATTGGAGGGACTTCAGCAACGCGGGCGGCAATGACTCTTTTGAACTCCTTGGCGCCGGGAGCTGCACCTACCAGCCTCAGGTTTCCGCCGATTGGATTCATCTGGATAGCTACCCTGGCGTTGGTCCCGGCAACTTCACCTATACCGTGGATCCCAATCCCTCCAAGATGCCGCGCACGGGAAGCATCCGGCTGCTGAACACACAGCACATGATCTTTCAGGAGGGCGAGCCCGGCGCCCCTTACGTGAGACTGTTCTCCGCTTCACCCGGGGCTACCCTGCTGGTGAATGGAACGCCTGTCCAGACCCCGGCCATGGTGTTCAGCCCCCGAGGGCAACCTGCGCAGTTTGAAGCTCCGTCCATCTGGACCGTGAACAGCCGGGAGCGCCGCATTTTTAAGTCGTGGTCCAACGGGAAGCCGAGGAAGCACGAGTTTGCGTTCTATCCTTGGGAGCGATACTTGTATGCGATCTTTGAGACGCAGTTTCTGCTCTCAACTTCCGCTAATGGGTACGGACAGGTCTCCACAACTCCCTATTACACGCACGGTTACTACGTTGGCGGCGGCGGCGTCATTCTGAAGGCGACGCCCAGCCCTGGCTCCATCTTCGCGGGATGGTCGGGCGATTTCGTCAGTTCGGACAATCCGGCGATTGTGGGAATGTCCAGGCCCAGGAACGTCGTGGCTAACTTCGTCGCGGACCCCAATGCTCCGGTGCTTTCCTTGTCCTCTCCGCTGCCCCCGCTGCGGATCGGAAGCGGCTCGGATCTGCTCAGTGCCGCCACCACCATCGTCAGCAGCGGCGTTCCAGTCTCCCTCGGCCAGCCCGGGGTGAACTGCTTCGTGGATCCGCCTCTTGCGCGGGCAACCCTTGCGACGAACGCCAACGGTGTGACGCCGTCCGCCATCACCGTTTCTCTGGAGTCCGCAGCCGTCCCCTTCTACCCCAAGGGGCACCATCAATGCACGGTCTCCGTGCCGCAATCCGGAGCTTCCGGACCTGCATCGTTCGCGTTCCCCGTCGATATCACCGTGGACCGCGCTCCGGAGTCTGGCGCTGACATTCTGGCTGTGGTAAACGGAGCGTCGTTTGCGGCGACCGGAGTTACCGGTGCGGGCATTTACAGCCTGTTCGGAGAGGTGCTGGCCGGCGCCGCGGTGGAGGCAACGGAACTTCCGCTACCCACGCGGCTTGAGGACCGGACGGTGAAACTGCGCAAGGGAAACCAGCAATGGGATCTGCCCTTGTTCTACGTCTCTCCGAACCAGATCAACGTGCTGCTGCCGGAGGGAGTTCCGCTGGGCAACGCGTTGCTGACTCTGTATTCGGCCGATGTTCCGGTCTCCAGCTTCGCCGTGGTCGTCGAGCCCATCGCCCCTGCCCTGTTTGCCGCGAATTCCAACGGTGCTGGCGCGCCGGCCGGTCAGTTCATTCGGGTTGAGAATGAGTCGCGGACCGAGGAAGCACTCGCCCAGTGCCCGGAAAACCAGGACTGCATCCCCCGCCAGATCGAATGGGGAACCAACGATGCGGAGGTTTTTCTCGTGCTTTACGGCACCGGTTTCCGCGGTTTCAGCGCCGCGAGGCCCGAGATTCGCATCGGAAACCTTAGCCTGCAGGCGGAGTTCGCGGGACCCCAAGGGTTCTTTGCGGGCCTCGACCAGGTGAATGTGAAGCTGCCGCGCACCCTTGCGGGAACCGGAGAAGCCGACGTATTCCTCATTCACGGGGGAGAGAGAACGAATACGGTTCGGATTCGCTTCTAGGGGCATTCGGTTCGGCACGGACGCAGGAACCGCGGGCTTGTGCAAAGGCCGCCAGGTAGGCATCGGCCCAGAGATTGCGCGACGCGGTCGTCAGACGGGCCAGTTCCCGGAATCCCTCCTCAATGGCCGCGGGCTCGGGCATAAAGCAAATCCGGTCATCTTCAAATAGCCGGTCATACGCAGCCCACGCTTCGGTCATCGTCAGTGGCTTTCCGGTGGAAGCGATGATCGGCGGATCAATGCCCGTTCGATCAGCCCAACCCGCGGGCCCTTGCCGCCGCTGCCCCGCCAGCCCCGGTGCGCACTCCACCCGCATCTGTCTCCGGCCGGGGCGGAGCGTCGCCCTATCCGTGCCTCCCGTGCCCGAACGCTACTTGCTCAGATCCAGCACCGGCGTCGAGAAGCCGTTAATCCGGTTCTCCGCCAGTTCGATCTGTTTCGTCTCCTTGCCGATCCGGACGCCGATCCGGGAGGCGGGCTGGCGGGTCTCGGCCAGAGTATTCCCTTTCAGGATGACCTCTTCGGTGGTCCCCTCGATGTCAACTGCCACACCGTCTTCCGCGCCGCTGTCCAACACCCGATTCGCCTCGATCCGGTTGCGGCTGGGCGAGAACGTGGGGCCATGTTCCTGCCTCAAAAAGATGCCGGTCTTTCCGCTCCGCAGCACTTCGTTGTTGCGGACCACGTTGTCGGTATCGTTGTGGCCGATCGACACACCGAAGCGCTTGTTGTCGAGCATCCTGTTGTTTTCCACCAGCGCCCATTTCACACCCCAGCAGAAGAAGAAGCCAATATCGTTGCGCTCCAGCGTGCTGCCGGTCACCACGGTGCGCTGCGATCCGGAACCCGGATGCAGCGCGAAGCCGGCGTTGTCGTGGCTGTGGCAATCCTCCACGCGGACGTCATGACATACCTGCCAACTGATTCCGTCGCCGTTGAAGTTACGCGCGGTCACCTGCCGCATCTGAATGCGGTTACTCTCGCGAAGGAAGATACAGCCCACATAGTTGCCATTCAAGGCTTCGTTATTCGAGCGGTTGCCATCGAGGCAGATGTTCTCGATGACGGTGTCCGCAATGCGGTATCCGTCGAAGAGCGCAAACAAGGTAGCCGCGCTGGCATTTTCCTTGGTCCAGAAGTTTTCCACTAACATCTCGTCGAGCTTGAATCGATTGCCGCTGCGCGCGATCAGGGTGCGCTTATACGTATCGTGGCTCCCGTTGTGCGGATTCCGCGTGCGCAGCACGATGCCGTCGCCGACTTCGAAGCCCGAGGGGTCCGCGAGGGTGACTTCGCGGTCGTACCAGTCGGAATTCTCCAACAACGGCGTTTTCACGGAGGGCTCTTTGATGCAGACGGAATCGAGTCCGCTGCCCGCGATACGCACGCTGGAGCGCAGCTTCACCGCGTTTCGGAACCGGTAAGTGCCGGGAAGGATCTGTACCGTGCCGCCTCCCAGGCCCGCTACGTAGTCGACCGCCGCCTGAATCGCGCGATGGTCGGCACCCACCAAGTCCGCTTTGCCGGGACCCACGGAGATCTTGACGCGCTGTTCCCAATCCGGCTCGACCACGTCTCCGAAGGTCGCGCGCGGGCGAGTGACCGCGGGAGCCTGCGGACGCGTTTCGGCGGCGGAGAGAGCCCCCGCGCCGAGCATCGCGGGGGCTGCGGATAGAAACATACGGCGATTCATAGTGACACCTCCTGTAAGAGTATTACGGTCATGGTAACCACCACGCCCCCGCGGAGCAAGCAGAAGCCAGGTTGCCCGCAAGAAACGCCTTAGTGACCTGCTCCCCAGGAACTGAACCAGCCTAAACTTGAGAAGTCGAGGAGAGGCAAGGTTGGCGATGAAGAAGCGTTGATCCGGTGAGGAGCAGTACTACCGTCTCGATATTGCTGATACAGGAACAGGGAGCGGGTCGCCACCCTCACTTTTTGCAAACCGCTACTCCGGCAATAAACCGTCGCGTCAGCGACGGGCAGCCTATTAGCCGGGCGTTTCCCACGCCTGGATCCGTTGCCCGCCGTCCCTCCGCACCACGTCAGTGGTGCGGGAACTTCGGAGTGCTCCATCGAAGATGTTCCCCCCACGCCGATTACACCTTCCTCTACCAATACGCGGCGGGCGGCGCTCTGGCCAAGCTGCGCTACCCCTCCGGCAACTGGGTCAGCTACGATGTGAACGGAGCCAACCGCATCGCGAAGGTGCGCAAGGGCGAAACCGGCTCCTCGTACTACATGCAGAACGCCGTCTACAATCCGGCCGGCGCGCTCGCCGGGGTCACCCTCGGCCTGGACGGGGCGAACCAGTGGACCGAATCCCGCGCCTACAACAGCCGCCTGCAAGCCCGGCGCGTCGAGGTCGCCAAGGGCGCGAACACCCTGCTGCGCCTGCGCTGGGCCTACTCGGGTGCGTACAACGGCACGACCTTCGAAGAGACGGGAACGGACAACAACGGCGACCTCCGCATCGAGCGATTGGAGTTCCCGCATCAGGGAGCGCTGCAGACCGTGGACCGCAACTACGCCTACACCGGCGCGGACCGTCTCTCGTCTTTCAGCGAGACCGGCGGGAAGTCGCAATCCTTCGGCCATGACGCCTTCGGCAACGTCTGGCAGAACGCCGCATCGGGCGTGCCCCCGCTCCGCCAGACCGGCGCGTCGTGGTATCTGCTGGGCGGCACGGTGAACAACCGCCTCGCCAACACGGCCTACGACGCGGCGGGCAATCAGACGCAGCTTTCCGTGGCCGCCGGCACCGTGGCCAGCTACGACGGCGAGCACCGCATGTCGCGCATCAAAGCGGGCAGCACGGAGATCGCGAGCTACGTCTACGACGCCGAGGGCCGCCGCGTCGCGAAGACGGCGGGCGGCACCACGACCTACTATTTTTATGACGCCGCGGGCCAGCTAATGGCCGAGTACGGCGGCCCCGCGCAAACGGCGGCAACGCAGTATTTCACGACCGACTACCTGGGCTCCACCCGCATGATCCTGAGCGGAACGGGCAACTGCCTCGAACGCCTCGACTACGCCCCCTACGGCGGCCAGATCACCCGCAGCTACGATTGCTACGGCGGCGCCGCAAGCGAAAAGCCCCTCTTCACCGGCCAGATGCGCGACGGGGAATCCAACGCAGGCACGGATACCGGGCAGGATTATTTCAACGCCCGGTATCTGTGGGCGAATACGGCGCGGTTTACCAGCCCCGACGCCCCCTTCGCCGACCAGCGGCCGGAGGATGGGCAGAGCTGGAATTTGTACGCGTATGTGAGGAATAATCCGCTGCGGTTTGTGGATCCGAGTGGACGCGAGTGTGTAAATGGAATTAGTTCCAATCTGGAGAACGACGAGGACAATGGAAACGCATGCTTCGAAATTGATATCTATTCCGATACCACAATTCGTTCTGAAGTTGCCAAGGCATTCTCCTCAGTTGCTAAGAACGCCGGGCCAGTGGTGGAAGCGCTGGGAAACCTTTTAATTAGCTCCGTTGAATTTGTAACACCCATACCGATTTCCCTCATCGCCAATATTGGTTCGTCGAATACCGATACGTCATTGGTACAGGCAACCGCGCCTAAAGTGGTCATGATGGATCCGAGCGCCATTCGGTTTACCCAAGATAGTATCAGCGGCAGATTCAGGGATGGCCGTCTGGTGTCAGATACTATTGCCGACCTCAGCTCGGGAACCCTTCGTGCGAGCGAAATCGATCCCATACGAGTTTTTGAGAGAGGCGGGTCAACCTTTACACTCGATAACAGGCGGCTCTTCGCGGCTAGTGAAGCCGGTACGACGGTCCTCACCCGGCCGGCGGCCGCAACAGAACTTGCTAAAGAGATGGCGCGCAAATCAACAAACCCCGGAAGCGGCATCTATATTGGTTTTAGAGGAGTCTTGACCGGTCTAACGAAGGGACGAATCCGTTAGTACTGGTTAAGGAGGAGGAAGCTTGACAATAAATTTGGAAGAACAACTACGTGAGGTCGGATCTAGACAAGAACTTGCCGATTTTGTAGATAAGATGCGACTAGATCTCGATAACAATCCGGAAAACTGGTCACATCTAACGCTAGCGGGCTTCCTGGATTCTTTGTCAGGATCTGTTGCAGTACTGGATCGCATATATGCAAATCTTGGGATGGAACTTGGCGAAGATGTTCCATGGTCGATATTTGCTCAGATTCTGATGGCAGCTCGTGTTCGCGAATGACATGAATTTCGGGGACCAATGCGATGAGACGGCTGGTTCGGATGCGATAGTGTAGATCGCGTCTGAAAACAACCTTCACTAAAGGAGAACCAGCCATGAAGAATGCTGGAATTTCGGTGACATTCATGATAGGTATCTGTCAAGGGGAGACAGAGATCCCCCGAGTCCTCCTGGCGGCGGAACCTGTGAGTTTGAAGCAACGCTGTCGTCACCGCTCCTTTGCTAATTTCGGTGACAGGCGCGGCTTTCGCTTAGTGCTAACCCTCTGACACAGAACGAGTTACCGTTCCTCCAGCCGTCTGACAGAGCGCCAGCCCCGTAATCCAGTAGCCGGGCTTTAATTTCGGTGACAGGCACGGCTTTCGCTTACTGCTAACCCTCTGACGCAGAACTAGTTACCGTTCCTCCAGCCGTCGGACAGAGCGTCAGCCCCTTGCTCCGGTAGTCGAGCCGACCGGACCCAATCCCCTCTTGATACCCCCACCCAGCAAAGAACAAGCCCGAGCGCCAGCGAGACCATGTCACACCGGCCCCGTTTGGCCGGTGTGACGCCACCGTACCGCTCTCGCCATCCAAATCCCACCCCAAATCGCCGCCCGCACCCACACGGTCACGCCACTTCCGGAACCGGATCCCGCCTGTTCTCAGCCACTTAGCCCAGCACCGCGCCGAATCCCACTCCACCGGCCCGTACAATGCTTTCCGAACCGCCCGAAGTGTATCGCGGCATCCGATCCGCCCAGCCAAGGAACGAAAAACATGAAATCCACGAAACAAAAGCCCCTCAAATTCGCCCCCCGGCCCCATCCGCGCGAAGCCGAACGCGAGCGCCGCCAGTCCGACTTCCTCCGCTACCTCGCCCAGGGCGAATCCATCCACGATGCCTGCGCCCTCGTCGGCGTCACCCGCTCCTGCTACGAGCACTGGCGGACCCGCCACAAGGACTTCCCCGCCGCCGTCGCCGCCGCCCGCGAATCCCACACGCCCGCGTCCTGCTCGACGCCATCCAGCGCGACGAAGCCCTCCCCGCCGCCCTCCGCTACCGCGCCGCCAAATCGATCCTCTCCCGCAAGGGCAAGGCCGACTGGCTCCCCGAACCCCTCCCCGCCGACGCCGCTCCGCTCCCGCCCTACGAAGACGAAGAGCCCGAATCCCTCCGCCCGGAATCCGCCCCCGCCCCGCCGCAAGCCACGCCCGCGCACGAAGCGGTCGCGGTTCCCCCGTCCGCCGCTCCCGCCCGCAAGCCGACCCTCGTC
>JACTMJ010000002.1 GCA_014584705.1 Acidobacteriota bacterium
TTGTTAGCATTCTTCATGGCTGGTTCTCCTTAGTGAAGGTTTTTTTGACGTGATCTACGCTATCGCAGAACCAGCCGTCTCATCTCATCTGTCCCCGAATTCCCCGAATTCCATGCCGTTTTTGCGCGGATCTGTGCTCGCCATTCTGAGCAGCAGCAAGGATCGAAATGAGTTTAGGAATATTTTGATTGTGTTTTTGCTAATGGTCGCGCTATCATCTTTTTGAGCAGTCAGTTCCGAAGAGGTGATGATGCGCAAACTTTCACGTGACCAGGCATTGCCGATAGTTGAGCCTCACAAGGATAGGTTCTGGCGGATATGCGAAGAATCCTGGCGGGAATGGCAGCAACTCCCGAACATTCCAGACTACCGGGACAGGACCCGTGCCAACGTAGTCAACGACCTCATGGTCAAGATTGCCCGGCGCGAGTTCGCGGATGTTCACGGAGCCCGCTTCATCGATGTAAACGAGAAGTCTTTTTCCATGCTTCTCCTCGATGACAAGCTGTTGATCCGGTTCAAGAAGTTCGACGATCGCCGAATGCCGCGTAACTATCCAACCCAGCACGCTCAGGAGTTCAATCTCCAGATGCGACTTCCAGAGGTCCCTTCCGCAACACGGGTGTTCTGCGGATACAGGTTGAACCCCCTGGAAACGGAGATCCTCGACGTGTCGATCACCTGTACGAACGGCAAGAGGCCAGCTTGGTACATCGACCTCGAACGATCCGAGGCCGCGGTGGTTCGGTTGCCGGAATCGGGTCCTGTCAATCCGACCGACCGGCGCCCCCGCGTCAGGGTACGCCGAACTGACGTCCAGGACGATCTTGCCCTATGAGGGAAGAGATCAATCCAGAGATGGTTACTCTTGCTCGCGAATCGCGCGGCAAGACACAGGCGGAACTTGCGCGCGATCTAAATGTACAGCAGGGGACCATCTCAAAGGTAGAAGCCGGGCTGGTCAACCCAACTGATGATCTGTTGGAAAAGCTGTCCCGAATTCTCCGGTACCCGAGATCGTTTTTTTTCCAGACTGACCGAATCTATGGTTTCGGCTCGAGCGTTTTCTATCACCGCAAACGCCAGAGTCTCCCTCAAGGAGTACTGCGCAAACTCCACGCGGACATGAACCTCCGGCGCTTTCACATAGAGCGTCTCCTCCGGTCAGCATCGATCGACACGACGTTCACGTTTCGAGCATACGACCTTCAGGAATTTGGCGGCCGCGCCGAGGAGGTAGCTCAGCTCGTCCGGGCAGAATGGAAGCTGCCCAGAGGGCCGGTCCGCAACGTCACCGAAGCAATCGAGTCGGCGGGAGGCGTGGTTGTGCGGTGCGATTTTGGAACTCGCAAGATCGATGCAATCAGCGAATGGATCGTGAAGTATCCCCCGATCTTCTTCGTGAATTCAAATTCGTCGATCACTGGTGACCGGCTCCGGTTCAACCTCGCGCACGAGCTTGGGCACATCGTTTTGCACCAGAGCGGGGGCGGTCCGGAGATGGAGGATGAGGCGAATCGATTTGCCAGCGAGTTCCTCATGCCCGGTTCCGAGATTCGTCCTTCGCTCCACAGGTTAAGCCTTCAAAAGCTGGCCTCCTTGAAGCTCTATTGGAAGGTGTCGATGCAGGCGCTGGTGAAGCGGGCCTACGACCTCGGCACGATCACCGAGTCCCAGCAACGATACTTGTTCATCCAACTGAGTCGCGCCGGCTACCGCATGCGGGAGCCTCAGGAGTTGGACATTCCCATAGAAGCTCCTTCGCTTCTAAAGCTGCTGGTCGATACGCACTCGACCGAACTCGGCTACTCCGCGGTGGAGATCAGTGCGCTGCTCAACTTGAAACAGGATGAGTTCTGCGATCTGTACACCGATCGAACGTTGCGGATCGTTCGGTAGCGTTTGAGCAAGTGGGCAACTGTGAGGATCAATGAGCATTCGATTTGAGCTTCCTCCCACCCAAGGAGAATTCGAGGAAGACGATATTCGAGGAATGAACGTCGGCAGGCGGCAATTGAGCACCGAGTGGTCGAAGGCCCTGTATAAGCCCGACAGCCCGGATAGAAATTGGTGCCTAATCCTTCCGTTCCCCAACACCTATCAGAATGCCTTCTCAAGCATGTGTGAGACCGTTGCTTACTCTCACCATGCCGCCAGCGGAAAGCTCTGTCTTTATCTCCAGGGGTTCGGCCCCGATGACGAGCTCCCAGACGAGGTGACCGCCTGGGTGCAGAATGTCGGAAAGTATGTAGCCATGAAGGATTTCCTCGCCCTTTCGTTCGCTCTCGATTACGAAAGGCAAGCCGGCAATCCGAATCGGCCGCAGACCGAAGTCGGCGCTCTCCGAGCGCAAGCGAAGCCGTATGGCGGTCAGGCGGATACCAAGCAAACAACGGCCGCGGCGGATGAACTTGTGGAACGCTGCCTGGCGTTTCTCGCCGAGATGACGTGCTACAAATCGGCCAACTGCATCGTCGCCATGCCACCATCGGACCCGACAAAGAAGTACAATCTGCCACGGTACCTTGCCGCTCAGATCTCGGCCAAGTCGGGGCTGGAAGACCTTAGTCAACACGTTCGTACGATCAAAGCCCGGAACTCCATCAAGGGTGTGCCGCTCGCAGAGAAGCTGGGTACTTTGCTTGGCACGATTGAAGTGGATGGGGAGGTCTTCTCGAACAAGCGTGTCCTCCTGATTGACGATCTGTATCAGTCCGGTATTAGCATGAACTACTGCGCGCTGCTACTGCTCAAAGGCGGCGCAAAGAAAATCTTCGGGCTCGCCTGTGAAAAGACGTGCCGAAACGACGACAATGTCGGTGGGAGAATATAGGTCATGGCTGGGCGGGCTTTGGCGTTGGATTTGATGACGCTGCTCGACGCCCCTGGCATCGGGCCGAGCCGCGTCCGAAAGGTCTTGAAACGCTGGCAACTCATCCAAGAGAACGGCTCCCTGCTGGATGATCATTTGGTTCGCGAGACCCTCACGGCATCTCAGGTCGCGGCTCTGCCGACCAGTCGCGAACGAGTCCAGCACCACTGGGACGAACTGCTGAAGAAGAACGTACACGCCTTGTCGATTGTTGATCCGGCGTATCCCGCAGCTCTGAAACAGACCCTCGGCGAAGACGCTCCAGTCCTGCTCCTGTGCATTGGCAACCTGGAACTCCTCAAGAAGAACTCGGTGGGGTTCTGCGGATCACGTGAAGCGACCGAAAAAGGCATCGCCACAGCGCGAGACTCTGCTGATCTCCTGGCCCGCGAAGGCATCAACATCGTCTCAGGCTTCGCGGCTGGCGTGGATATGAACGCTCACCGTGCGGCCCTGGGCGCGGGTGGAACGACCACCGTCGTGCTCGCCGAAGGCATTCTTCGGTTTCGCATCAAGAAAGAGATCCGGGACGATTGGGACGACCAACGGACGCTCGTGGTCAGTGAGTTCGGGCCAAATCTGCCCTGGAGCGTCAGCCACGCAATGCAGCGGAACCGCACCATTTGTGGGCTGTCTCGGGCGATGATTCTCATCGAGGCACGGAGCACTGGGGGCAGCATTGAAGCTGGTCGTGATTGTCTGAAGCTAGGCCTGCCGCTCTTCGCGGCCGTCTATGAGGGGATGCCGGAAGCCGCGACTGGGAATCAGAAACTCCTGACGCAGGGTGCGCATCGCCTCATGAAGAGCCGCGCCATGAATCGGCCGAACATCCGGTCCGTCCTGGAGGCGATAGCACTCGGATCAGTAGACCCACCGCAGTCCACTCCACCAGAACCGCCCCCGCAAATGCCGCTACTTGGGTGATGTTGTCTTTTCAATGAATTGCGAAACGGGTTTCGGTGACATTCATGATAGGTATCTGTCAAGGGGAGACAGAGATCCCCCTAGTCTCGCTGGCGGCGGAACCTGGGAGTTTGAAGCAACGCTGTCGTCACCGCTCGGCTGGGACCAATGGTCTCGCCTCGTTGTCCCGGGCCTGGATTGCTGTTCCGCGCCTCCACGCTCCAAGCGCGGATTCCAGCGGGAACCACACATTCCTTTGCGGTCTCGCCCTTGGGCGCGAGTCGCCTGGCCTAAGCCAGTCGAACCCTCGCCGATGGCGTCCGAAGATTGAGTTAGGGGGTAAGCCGCCGGCCTCGTAACAGGCACGATCTCTACCCGAGCGTAGGACGCCTCCGCCACCCGCGCCGAGAGCCCAACGGACGCCCCTTCGGCACGGACCAGTTCATCGCGCAACTCGAAGAGAAGCTCGACCGCCGTCTCTTTCCCGCGCAACGTGGTCTAAAGCCGAAAGCCGCCGGAACCGCACCCGCCGCCAGCCAGCAGCCGCTCCGCGACTGACGAATTCCACGCGCAATCGCCCCAGCCCGCCCCATCGCCGCGGCCCCCGCCCGCATCGCCCTCGACCGCCTCGAATCCAAACTCACCGCTGCCCAGCAACGCCGGGAGGCCAGAGAGACTCAAACTGATCTCTGGTACCGGCCCTCTGTCCATGCCCTAACCACAAGCGCCCGTTCTTGGCCCAGCCTCGGCGGGCTGCTGCGATATAGCTTCCAGGTATTCTCGGATCGAAGAGGGAACGTGAGGACTCGGATGCGGAGGTCCGGCCGGGGCGCAAAGACTAGCAGGGGATCGATGCAGCCCTCGATGCGCCTTTAACGATTTCGGTGCAAGGCTGGCGGGGGCCGCACAGAGGTTTGTTTGAAAACTCGGGGACGGTTCTTGCCGATTGCGGCATCGGAAAATGCATGAAACGATGAGGAGTCCTTAGCCGAACCGTTCGGCCAGTTTCGATCGAAAGAGGGGATACGGAGATGAGAAGACTGCCACATCTTGCATGCATCCTCACCATCGCGGCGGCAGTGGCCGCGGCGCAGCCGGTGAACCGCTGGGTGGAACTGGCGCGCGACGCGGAGGGCGGACGCCGAGGCAGCGCGGTGCGTTACGCGCCGGGAACGGGGGAATTCTTCCTGTGGGGCTTCATTGACCACGATCCGGAATTGCTCCAGGAGCAGCCGCTGATGCGGACGCCCGAATACGACGTTGTCGCTTTCAACCCGGCCTCCGGATCCTGGCGAAACCATTTGCCGAAGTCGCAGGAGCGCGCATGGTCTCGGGAGTTGCCCCTGGCGTACATTCCGCGCACCTATGCCGGCATTACGAGCGGCAGCGAGCGCACGGTGATGCGCGGGGACACCGCCGAGGCGGGCGGGACGCCGCGGCCGGATCTCAACATCGTTGCCGATCAGGTGGCCTACCATCCCGGGCTGAAGGCACTCGTCTATTTCACAGGCGGGCTCACCGCTGCGTACGACCCGGCGGAGCGACGCTGGCGCGACCTGCACCCACGCCGGTCCCCGCCTCCGGTCATGGGCGGCTCGCTCGCCTGGGACCCGGTGAACCGCGAGATGGTGCTGTTTGGCGGCGGCCACGTCGCGGAGCGGGACGCGTCCGGAAAACTGACAGGATACACGGGAACCTGGACCTTCAACGGCGAGACCTGGCGCGAGCTGCGAACAGGCGTGCTGCCGCCGCCCCGCATGAACTCGCGCCTCGTCACCGACGAGCGAAACGGCGTTCTGGTGCTCTTCGGAGGCGACGGGCAGAGCCACTACCTCGGCGACACTTGGCTTTACGATCTGACGACGCGCACATGGCGGAAATCCAACGCGAAGGCCGGTCCGGAGCCGCGCGCGGGCCACTTCGCTGTCTACGATCCGGTGTCCGGCCTGACCCTCATCGGCGGCGGCTACAATCAGCGCGACCTCAACGACATGTGGGCGTACGACGCGGCCAGGGATCAGTGGAGCCGGATCGAATCCGTCGTGCCCGCGGGCTTTACGATCACGGCCGACATCGATCCGGAGCGCCGCTTGATTCTGCTGGTGGCCAATACGCGACGGCCTGGCGACGACAGCACGTGCAATGTTCTCTATCCGGCACGAACGACGTACGGATTCCATCTCGATGCCGGCCAGCTCGCGATGACGCCGGCAAATGTGAAGTACGAGCCAATCGCGAGGCGCGTCCCGGAAGCGGATTCCGGCGGCAACGCTCCGCCTGAATCCATGACGCCCAACCGGTGGGTGGCGTTGAACGATAGAACGCGGGGCGCACCGGTGCGGACCTGGGGCTCGGCCACCTTCGATGCCGCGCGCGGGCGGATTCTCTATTGGGGCGGCGGGCACTGCGGTTACGACGGCAACGACGTGGATGCCTACGATGTGGGCGCGGGCCGCTGGCGCGCGGCCGTTTCCGGAGCGGAATACCCGGAACGGCTCTGGGATCCGGGCGCGCGTTTGGGCGGTGTCACGTTTCGCGGAGGGCCTTGGACCACCCACGGTCGCCGGGTGTATGCGCATGATCCGGTCAGCGGAAAACTCGTGGTGTACGTGCCAATCCGGCTGACTTCCGGCTATGATCCGGAGGCGCTGAAGGACTACCCGGCCGACCGCACGGTTGCGCGCGACGCGCTGATCCAAACTCCGTCCTCCTATACGCGCGCCGCTACCATGACCCTCGATCCGGATTCGGGCGTGTGGGAGTTGTCGGGTCCCGCACCCGTGGCAGGGCTGGACACCCTGGTTTCGACACCGCGCGGCGTGATGGCGGTGAATGTGAACTGGCGGACGCGCCTGAGCGACACCGGCTACCAACTCACTCGGCCGCCGGACATGCCCGCGACGGATGCCTCCGTCTACCTCTATGACGCGGCTCACAAGCAATGGACGCGGCTCGGCGGCGGCACATCCGGACCACAAAACCTTTACGAGATGACCAGCCTGGCGTATGACACGAAGCGGCAGCGGCTCCTGCTGCACGGGGGCGGCGAAAACCGGGACGAGCTATGGGCGTTCGACATCACGCAACGGAGGTGGATCCACCTTGCGCCGCCAAAGCCCTGGCCGGTCGCGAGCCGGGAGGCGGTGTATCTCCCGGCCGCGGACCGCATGCTGATCTGCGGCCCCGCGCCGGAAGACCGGCGTACCCTGGCGGTTTGGTCGTACGATCCGGACCGAAACGCCTGGAAAAGGGAGGCGGTCTCATTCGCGCAATCAGCGCCGCAAGACGCGGCTGGCCAAAACCGCGCCATGGTGTACGACGAGAAGCGCGATCTGGTGCTGCTGGTGTTCGGCGACACCCAGGGCAAGGCAGCGGTTTACGGCATGCGGTACGCGCGATAGGTCATCGGCCGACGAGGGCAACCGCGCGCATTGCGGGGAGTGCGCACATCGAGCGGAGAGGGAATGGCCCGTGGCACCGGACCTACTTCGGGAGGGTCCTTCTTCCGGCGATGTAAGCGCCGAGGACGGCGGAGGCGCGGAGCCCCCCGCCGAAGACCGCTCCGGTGACGCCCGGCATGGCGACATCCTGGCGTGTAAGGAAGAGACGGGGTACGGGCGCTCTGGGGGGCAGCGGCGGCAGTCAACACCGGCGGTGTTGGTTGTACGCGGGGTTGACCCTTGCGGACAGGGTGGTCGCGGCGGAACGGGCCGTGAATCTGTGTGTAACAATGTCTGCAAATGCGGATGGCTTGGCATCGACGGGTCAAGCATCGCGGGGCCGCTGCCTGCATGGCATTGCTGTTCACCGGCGTTTGTGCGTTTGCCGGTACCATGATCAGGGTGATTGACGCGGAATCGGGAGCGCCGCTCTCGGGGGCTCGGATCGAACTCTCCACCGCCGATGAGGCTCGGACGGTAGTTTGGGCCACCGAGACCGATCCTGAGGGCACGGCCCGGCTGCGCGCTTTGAGCGGAACAGTCTATCGCGTGACGGCAGAGAAGGAGGGGTATGTGAACCCCTCTCGCGCTGGCTCTGACGAGCGGTTCGTGACGGTTGCGACCGATGGGGAAGATTGGGTGCTGATCGCGCTGGAACGCGGCGCGGCGGTATCCGGGATGGTGATCGACGGGGCCGGGACGGCTCTGAGCGGTATGTGGGTAGCGGCCATTCCGCGAACAGCGGTTGGCAAGGCGCTTCGCGTGATCGGGTTCGCCGCCGAAACCATGAGCGACGACCAGGGCCGCTACCGACTGTACGGCCTTCCGCCTGGGGAATACAAGATCGTGACATCGCCTCGTGGCCAATCCGTTTCCAGCCGGTTGCGCGGGGTGGCGTACTTCCCCGGAGCGGCTACCTTCGCGGAAGCGCAACCGCTTCTCCTTGCACCTGGCTCTGAACTGCACTCCGCGGATATTCGGTTCTCCGAATCGCCACGAGGAAGCCTGCAAGGGCAGGTGAGCGGAATTCCCGCCGGGTGGCGTGTGGGCGGAACGGCGATAGCCCTCGTCCCCAAGAGCGGAGCGAGCATTCCGGTGGCCACCACGAGCACGGAACCGGGGGGCCGGTTTGCAATCGACGATATCCCCGCGGGCGAATACATTGCGCTCGCCTGGGGCCCGCTCTCCCGTTCGGGCTACGAGAAGCCGCCACAAGACGGCCCCGCCCTTTACGCATCCGCGGACGTCAGCGTGGATGGCGGCGGTGTTCGCGAGATCCAACTCGCATTGTCACCGGGGCTGAGAGTCTATGCGGCGCTTCGCAACGGGCGGCATTGCAGTGGTGCGTCGGTTCTTCAAATGCATTCGGAAGGGCCATGGTTCCGTTTCTGGACGTTGGAAAGCCGGACGGTTGAGGGCGGCATTGAATGGCCGAGCGTTCCTCCGGGGACATATCGCTTCACGATGCCGCGGATCGACGATTCTTGCGCGTTTTCGGGCGTGATCGCCGAGGGCGACGCCGCTCCGCAACCGTTGCTACGGATCGACGGCCCCACCGCCGTTTCCGCTGTCGTTGAGCCATGGGGTGGGACCGTTTCGGGTAGCGTCCGGTTCGAGGGCGCACCGGCGCCCGGGGCGGATCTGCTTCTATGGTCACGAGCAGGGGAGACATCGCGGGCGACATCGGCCTCAGATAGCGGCGCGTTTCAGTTCAACCATGTGCCTCCGGGACGGTACCGGATCTCCGCGCGATTCGCTCCGCCAGCGGAAGGCTCTACGGCGCTCCAGCCACCTTTCGAGATACAGAAGCAGTTGGAACTGGCTGACGGCGAGCAGGCCGTGATTGAGCTAAGCGCGGGTACGGCGGTGAACCCATGAAGCGGCATTTCCTTTATGTAGCAGTGTTCCTCTTAGGCGCATCGAGCCTGGCGGCTCAACCGCGGGGCGCTGAAGCGGCCGGCGGCGCGCCGGGGTGGACAGTGAGCGGCGTGGTCCGGACGAGATCCGGGCCGATCCAGGGACTATATATGTCGATTGCCGGGCCCGAGGTTCCCCATCGTTCGGTCCAGACCGATTCGACCGGCAGATACCGCTTCAGCGGCACAGCGCCCGGAACCTATACGATCTCGATGCAGAAACCCGAGGATGCAAGCGCCGCGCGGCCTCGAACGATTACCGTGAAGCCGGGAGACCGCATCGAAGGCGTCGACTTTATGACGCCCGAGGGCGCAGCCATCGCGGGAAAGGTGACGGACCGCGCGGGCCGGCCGGTTTCCGGCATGGTGATCGTCGCTTACCTGCGATGGCGGGCACAGGGACGGATTCGGCTATCGGAAAAGGGCGGCGCGGTTACGGACGATAAGGGGGAGTACCGGATTGGGCATCTCTCCGACGGGACATACTTGATTGGTGCGGTGCCATACCTGCGGAACCCGCTGCGCCCGGCCGCGCGGAAATCCAAAGCCGGGGCTCCACCGGCTCCGGCGTACCCCCCGGTCACGTTTGCGCCCAGGGGAAGGAAAATCGCGGATGCGTTCCCCGTGCAAGTAAGAAGCGGTTCGGAGTTCACGACTGCCGATATTGTGATGGAGAAAGAGCCGGTATATTGCATCTTTTTCCAGCCGGCGGCCCCCATGGCTCCCTCGGGCATAAGCACGCAACTGGCGGTGACGCTGGTGGAATGGGTTGGCGCGCGTGGCCCGTCCCTTGCGGGAGGAGGCTCTTTGCCGTCGGACGACCGCGACATCCAGATCTGCGGGGTGCCAGAAGGGGAATATCAACTGGGTTTGGCGGCCTTTACCAGACAGCCGATGAAGGGCGTTGGCTATGGCACGCAGACGGTGACCGTTCCACCCCGCAATCTGGATCTCGGCCCGGTGGAAGCCTCCGGCCTGGCGAGCCTCAAGGGGAAGATTCGTTTGCGAGGCGGCGGCACGGAAGCGCCCATCCCGGAAGGCATTCGAATCTCACTGGAACTTCTGAACCGGGGTCTGCTGCCCTCCGATGTGCTGGAAGGGCTCGTGAATCCCGATGGCACATTTGAGCTCTCAAACGTGTATGCGGATCGCTATGGGCTGAAGCTGGAGAATCTGCCAAAGGGTTTCTACGTCTCGAAAGCAATGCAGGCGGGGCAGGACATCCTCACAGCGGGTCTGCGGCCGGGCGACCAGCCGTTGGACATCGAGTTAGCCTCCGACGGTCCCTCCATATCCGGCCGTGTATTGAGCACGAACAACACGCCGCAGCCTTTGGCGGATGTGCCGGTCCTGCTGCTCTCCGACAAGAACGAGGTTGTCCAGTCCGGAAGCAGCGATCAATCGGGCGTCTACCGCTTCGCTTCAGGAATCGCACCAGGGAATTACCGGCTCAGCGCTGTGCCGGAACTGGCGGAACCCACGTACTGGACCCCGGAGATGTCGCGGCAGAACGGCGCACAAGAAGTGAGAGTGCGGCTGGAGGCAAAGGAATCGAAGGCACTGGATCTGACTGTACAGCAGGAGCGATGAAGCTACAGATTCGATCTGGCGTGGAGGATTCGTATGAATCCGCCCGAGTTCCATGCCGAGAACGCAAGGGAAGGCTGGGGAAGGAGAACTTAAGGCCGGTCTGGATGACTCTGGATGTTGACTCCCGGACACCGCCCACCTTACCGAAATTCACGGACCGGCGGTTGTGCTACGCGAGGCACGAGCTTGAAGTGAACGATCATTGCATTTGCTGATCGATTTGTCGCCCACGTTCAAGCGGGGCAAGCTCTGATTTGGACGCCGGGCGTTGACCGGGGCGAGACCGGGAGTTCTCGATTCTACTGGAACGAACGGGATATTCATCGCCTGAAGAGTGGCGCTGAGAAGAGCAGACTTCGATCCGACGTAAGCGGCGTCTGTGACGGGGCCGGCCGGCTGATTTGCTCCGGTGGGGGCCTTGTGCTCCGATAATAGGGAAGCGATCCTCGTTGCATTGGTTCCGCGGCGGCCGCGGCGCGACGGGGCTTGAGTTGCATGGCGAACACATCCACCCCGATTCCGAGACTGCGGCTGGTGGACCTGGCATATCTGATTCTGCTGGCGGTTTTCGTCGTGGCTTCGTTCCGCATCGAGCTTGGGGCGATGGGCGCGCTGGCGGGGGCACTGCTGGTTCTCGCGGGTTTTGTTCTGGGCATTCGCCATTTGCGGACGTTCGGGAAGCATTTGCTTTGGCCGCTGCGCAACCGCCTGCGGGTGACGTATGTGTTCATCGGGGTGGTGCCGATCCTGCTGATCGTCATCCTTACGGCGCTGGGCGTTTATATCGTCACGGGAGAGATCACGAGCTTTCTTCTGAACAGTGAACTGCACCGCCGGGAAGGCATGCTCGCGGGGCCGAGCGAGCTGGTGGCAACCACACCGGCGGCGGAGCGGGACGAGATCATTCAGCGAATTTTCCCGTATTTTGAAGCGCAGTTCCCAGGGCTGCAGCTTTGCGCCCGCAGCGCCGAGGGCACATGGAACTGGCCCCCGGGAAACGTGTGCGCGTTCCCCCCGGCGGGCTGGAACCGGACGAGCGGCTTGGTTTCGCGGGAGAACCGCCTCTACGTGTGGGTGTATACGCACCCGAACGACACCGAACTCAGCGTGATGATGCCGGTGACGCGCGCGTATCTGAACGGGCTGGTCCCCGGCCTTCTGGACGCCGAGATCGTGGGGCGCGTGGAACCCGCGCCGGGGTCCGGCTCCACTTCCGCGGGATCGCGCTTCTACCGGTTCGGCCCGAATCGTCCCGGGGTTCGCCAGCCGGGCGATGCACCCGAGACTCCCCCGAAGGCGAATTTCCTGGATTTCAGCGTCAACTGGCAGACGACTCTCAGCGTATCCGAGTGGACGGAACCGGGGAGTCGCGAGCCGGCGCTGCTCGCCTTCAATACGCGGCCCTCCGCCGTCTGGGACGTGCTCTCGCGCAGGGACACCCTGCCGGGCGCCGGAATCGATTTCACTCAGTATTTCGCGGTGATGCTTTTTGTCTCCGCCAGTGTTCTGTTTCTGATCGTGGAGGCCTGTTCGCTGATGGCGGGGATGGGGCTCTCGCGCAGTATTACGCAGGCGGTGGAGAACCTGTACGAGGGCACGCAGCACGTGATGCGCGGGCAGTTTCAGCACCGGATTCTGGTGAAGGGGGAAGACCAGCTGGCGGACTTGAACCGCTCCTTCAACCGGATGACCGAGAACCTGGAAACGCTAGTTGCGATTTCGAAGGAGAAGGAGCGGATGCAATCCGAACTGGAGATTGCCCGTGAGGTGCAGGTGGGCCTCTATCCCAAGGAAACGCCGCAATTCGAGAAGATCGAACTGGTGGCGATGAGCCAGCCGGCCCGGATGGCCTCCGGCGACTACTTCGACTACCTGCGATTGGAAGACGACCGCATCGCGTTCGCGATTGGCGACGTGGCGGGCAAGGGGATCTCCGCCGCGCTGCTGATGGCTTCGATCCAATCCACCATGCGCGCCCAACTTCGGCCGTATCTGCCACCCGCCCGTGGATTCGCGGAGACAGCCGCTTCACCGCGCGAGACCCTTTCGACGGCCATGCTGGTCTCCAGGCTGAACCAGCAGATTCACCAATTCACGAGCGCATCGAAGTTTGCGACTTTCTTTTTCGGAGTCTACGATGACCATAGCGGCACGCTGCGATACACGAACGCCGGGCATCTGCCTCCCATTCTGCTGCGGCGGGGTGAGATTTCGCGGCTGAATGTGGACGGTTTGGTGGTGGGAGCGTTTTCGTTCGCCACGTATGAAGAGAGCACGCTGCACCTTGAGCAGGGTGACACTCTGGTGCTCTATACCGACGGAATCAGTGAGCCGGAGAACGAGTATGGCGAGGAGTTCGGCGAGGAACGGCTGCACGCCCTGCTGCGGACCAACAGCGACAAGGATGCGCGCGAACTGGCGGATCTCATCGTCGAGGCAGTGCAAGACTGGGTTGGCGACGCCGAACAGTTCGACGACATCACGCTGCTGATTGTGAAGAAATTCCGAGAGGGAGAGGCGGGCACCGCATGAAAGTCCTTACCGCCGCGCAGATTCGGCGCATTGACCAGCAAACGATCGATGCGGGCTTCCCTGGATTGCTCCTGATGGAGAACGCCGGGCAGCGTGTGGTGGAAGCGCTGGAAACGCTGGGCAAGGGCGCGGGGCCCTCATTCGGGCGGAAGCGCAATCCCCGGGGTGCGGGGCGGGCCGCACGGTCGCACCGCCGGGTTCGCCCGCTGCACGAAGAGCGGATCGTGATTTTCTGCGGCAAAGGCAACAACGGCGGCGACGGGCTGGTGGTGGCGCGACACCTGTTGACCCGCTACAAGCCTGCATCGCTGCGCGTGGTTTTGACCGCGCCGCGAGAAGAACTAACCGGCGACGCCGCGGCGAACCTGCGGATGTTTGAAGCCCACGGGGGACGTGTGGAGACCGGGACGAGCCCCGACATGCAGGCAGCCACGCTGCTGGTGGACGCCATGCTCGGCACCGGCCTGGAAGGACCGGCGCGGGAACCGGTGCTGTCGTTCATCCGGGAGTGGAACGACGGGTTTCCGCTGGCACGCCGGATTGCCGTCGACGTGCCCAGCGGGCTCGGCAGCGACGGACTTTCCGCGGGAGGCGAGTTTTGCCGCGTGGATGGGTGCGTCACGTTCACGGCGCCTCGCCCGTGCCATGTGCTGCCGCCATTCTGCGATGCCTGCGGCGAGGTGACGGTGGGCCAGATCGGCACGCCGGAATCGTACCTGGAGGAGGATCCGGAGTTCCATCTCTCGCTCGTTACCCCGGAGCGGCTGCGCTTCCTGGCGCGGCCCCGGGACAAGGATTCCCACAAGGGCGACTACGGCCATGTGCTGGTGCTCGGCGGTTGCCGCGCGAAGCCCGGAGCGGCGGGGATGGCGGGCCTCGCCGCCTTGCGCGCGGGAGCCGGCCTGGCCACGGTGGCCACGGTTTCGTCGGCGACCGAGAGCATCCTTGGCGTCGCGCCGGAACTGATGACGGCCGCCCTTGCCGAGACCGCCGAGGGGTTTATCGAAGCGACGGCGCTCGACGGTCCGTTGGGGGACGAACTGCTGCGCGGAAAGACGGTGCTGGCCGCCGGCCCCGGCCTGGGCGTGACGGCGGACACGCGGGCGATGCTGCTCTCTTTGATGGACGGCCCGCCGACCCCGCTGGTGCTGGATGCGGATGCCCTCAACATCCTGGCTCTCGAAAGCGATTGGCCCGGCGACGGCTTGCTGGTGCTGACGCCCCACCCCGGCGAGATGGCGCGGCTGATGGGCATCAGCACCGCCGAGGTGCAGGACAACCGCGTGGGCAAAGCCCGCGAACTCGCAATCGCGCGCAATGCGATGGTGGTGCTCAAGGGCAGGCGAACGCTGATTGCCTTCCCCGACGGCGAGGTGTGGGTGAACCCCACGGGCAGCCCTGCCATGGCCACCGCGGGGAGCGGCGACGTGCTTACGGGCACGATTGCGGCGATGCTGGCCCAGCACCCCAGCCGACCCAAGCTGGCCGTCGCCGCGTCAGTGTACCTCCACGGGCTGGCGGGGGAACTGGGGGCCGAAGAATTCGGGGAGGCCTCACTGATGGCGACCGATCTGCTGCGCTTCTATCCGCAAGCGTTCGCGCGCTGCGCGGCCAGGTGACTCGCGATGGAACCGCCAACCCCACTCACCCACCGCGGCATTTGGCATGCGGATAGCAGCGAGGAAATGCTCGCGTGCGGACGCGAGATTGCGAGGGAACTCGGCCCGAGCGCCGTCGTCCTGCTCCAGGGTGAAATGGGCGCGGGAAAGACGACCCTGGCGAAAGGCATCGTGGAGGGCCTGGGCGCGGGCCGTGCCGATGACGTTTCCAGCCCCACGTTCACGCTGATGCACGAGTATTCCGGCCGGGCGCGGGTGATCCATCTCGATCTCTACCGTCTCGAAACAGAAGCGCAGGCGCTGGCCATCGGCGTCGAGGAGTGGCTCGATGAAGCGCGGCAAGCTACAGCCGCGGAACCGTGCCTGCTGCTGGTGGAATGGGGAGAGCGTTTCCCCGCCCTTTGGCCCGCCGGCCACACCGAAATCCGCATTTCGGTTGAAGGCGACCGCCGCCGGATTCTGCTTCGCCGCCCGTCCACGGAATCGCCGGATTTCGGCTTCCAAGCGGAGGGAGCACAGCCCTAAAACTCGAGCCGCAATGCCACCTGACCCTGACGGGAATCGAAGGCGCTCGTCGCCCGTCCAAAGGTGGGCGAACTGAGGATGGCATCCGGCACGCTGTAGTTGGCGCGGTTGAGCACATTGAAGCTTTCCAGCCGCAGTTCCGCGCGGAGCCGTTCGGTGATCGCGAAGCGTTTCTGCAGGGAAGCATTCCATTGCAGGTAGTTCCCGGAGCGCTCCGTATTGCGGCCGATGGTGCCGTACTGCCCCGCGGCCGGAGTGAGTTGTGCGCGCGCTACGCCCGGCGCCAGTTGGAACGGATTGCGCCCGTCGCCGCCACGGAGGAGCGTGCCCTCGATATCCAGGATGCGGTTCGTGTTCACGCCCAACGGCGTATCCGTGCCGGAGTAAAGCGTCACGGGCATACCGCTTCGCGCATAGAGCACTCCGGCCAGTTGCCAGCCGCCGAGCCAGCGACGGCCTTCGAATACGGGCAGATCCCAGAGATAGCTGACATTCGCGATCTGACGGATATCGGTATCGGCGGGCCCCCGGTTCAGGCTCCAATCGTTCGGGTTAAGCGGAAGCATGTTGGCTGGCAATTGCAGATTGCTGTTGGGGATGTCGCTGACCTGATCGATCGATTTCGCCCAGGTGTAGCTGCCCGTCAACATCAGCCTTCTGCCCCGCCAGGTGAGCGAACTGGCCAGGCCGTGATAGTTCGAGTTGGCCGCGGTTTCGAGCCGGGTGATGACGCCCACCGTCGGGTCCGGCCGCAGCGCCTGCTTGAGGCCATCGCCACCGTTGGGCTGCGATGCGCGCGCGAGGCGCGAGGCAACCGTCCCCACGTAGCCAACACTAGCCTGGAACGAGGTCCCCAGCGACTGCTCCACGGTGACCTGGAAGTGCTGCGCATACGGCTGGCGCAGGTTCCGGTCCGGGATCACCAGGCCGCTTGGGATCTGGGTTGTCGCACCCGCGAGCAGGTCGGGGAAGGTGGGCGCGTTGTTCGCCACGCTCTCCACCAACGGGGGATTGTAGCGGGTCAAGCCCACGAAATCCCATTCGAGCACGTTGTAGTAAAGGCCCCAGGCGGCGCGCAGAACAGTGCTCCCGTCCTCTCGCACTCTCCAGGCGAGGCCCGTGCGCGGAGCCCAGTTATTCCGGTCAGGCTGAAAGCGGAAACGGTCCGGGATGAGGCCGTTCACCTCCGAGGGTACGCTGTTCGCCTCATAGCGCAGTCCCAGATTGAACGTGAGCCGGCGTGTGACCTGCCAATCGTCCTGCACGTAGGCGTTGATCTCGTTGCCGCGCAATCCGATATAGGGGTTCCCGATGTTCCGGCTGTAGGCGGCGGCGCGCCCGGCCAGGAACTGGGCGATGTTGTTGAAGCGCAACTGGCCCATAAAGAGCGTGTTAAACGTGCCGTTGTTGAACTGGATTCGCCGCGCGGCTACGCCCATCTTCCAGGTGTGCGCGCCCCGCTGGAGGGTGAGGTCGTCGGTCCACTGGAAATTGTTCTGCGCCGTGATCCGGCCCAGATAGCGGGGGTAGCCCGCCGAACTGAGTCCATTGACGATCAGGAAACCGATCTCGCCGTTCACGGCCGGATCCCCCAGAAAGGGGCTGGAACCGAAGGTGTCGTTGACGGCAAAGCGCGTGAAGTTGAAGCGGGCTTCGTTCACCGCCGTCGCATTGGGCGTGAAGACGTGGTGCAGGGAATGCGCCTGCGGCCCGCTGATCGAATTGGCGCGCGCCCTGGATGCAAGGAAACCTTTGTCATCGGTGGATCGCAGGTAGCTGGAGCGCGTGAAGAAGCGGTGCCGCTCTCCCGGAGCATAGTCGGCGCGAACGAGAAAGGTATGGGTGTCGCTCACCTGGTTCAGGCTGGCGCGGAACAAATTGGTACCGGGCAGATTCGGACGAGGATAGAGAGCGACCAGGGGTTGCACAGCCTCCACCGCCTGCTGGCGCTGCGCGTCGCTCAGCGTCATCACGCTCAGGGGAGAGGCCGTCCGCCGGATCACGGCTTCATAGTTGCCGAAGACGAAGAGCTTGTTGTGAATCAGGGGGCCACCCAGCCGGAAGCCGGGCTGGTTAAAGCGAACGGGCGGCTTCGTGGCATCGAACGTGTTCCGCGCGGAAAGCGCGTCGTGCTGCAGGTAGTGGTAGACGGCTCCGTGCCAGACGTTGCCTCCGCTGCGAGTAACCACGTTCATAACGGACCCGTTCTGCCGCCCATACTCCGCTTTGAAGTTATGCGTAATCACCTGCAGGGACTCAATCGATTCCGAAGGAATCATCTGCTCGCTCGGACCGCGACCGGGGAACAACCCGCCCTGGATCTCATTGAAGTCGTTCGAGTCAATCAGATAGTTGTTGTTGCGGGTGCGGGCACCGGCCACCGCGAACGGGCGATGCGGCTGCGTTGTCGGGTTCACGGTCGCGGTCAGGAACGCCTGGTTTCTGAAGTTTCGGCCTTCCACGCCGAGGCTCATCGGCAGATCCTGCATCTGGCGCTGGCTGTAACCGGTGCTCAACTGAGTGCCTTCATCACTGCCAACAGCGGCGACGACTTCAATCGATTCAGTAGCGCCCCGCACCGTGAGCAGCGCGGCATCAATACGCCGCGCCTCCCCAGGACCAAGCCGGATTCCGGACTTACGCACATCGCCGAACGACGGCGCGCTCACCGTAAGGCCGTAATCCCCGGGAGGCACCCGAAGAAAGCGATATACCCCCTCGCTGCTCGTGTGCGTCACGAACACTTCGCCCGAGGACGCGTTTTCGAGGGAAACTTTGGCCGCCGAGACGAGCGCCCCGCTGGGATCGGTCACAATGCCCTGCAAACCGGCGGAAACGCTTTGCGCACTCGCGGCCGGGCCGGAAAAGAAAGACATGGCAGCAAGAACCAGGAACAGAAGGAAATGAAGGACAACACGAATCATGATGGGAAGACAACACCTGAGAGAATCGGATACTTCCAGCATCCCACGAAGCATCCGCGTTCCGGGTCCTGGGTGCAGCGCACGCCTTCGAAGAGCGCACGCGCTCCTGAACCCGCGGGTAGCAATGTTACACTCCGAACGGAAGCCAATTCCGGCCGGTGTCGGGCGCGGGCTTCAAACCCGTTGTGCGCTGCGTCTCGTAGTGCAGGTGAGTTCGACCCTCACTGGCTTCCGCCAACCGTTCCCCGCCCATCCCTTTCGGGCCAGCCTCGCTGCCTGAGCGACGCCGCCGCCCGCACGCGCGAAAACTGAGCCGCACGCCGCAACTTCGCGGTTTGTTTCGGGTTCAGGAGTGCATGGTCCCAAGAGGGGCGAATGCAAGGAGGAGACAACGATGACATTCCGACTGATGCTGATGAGTGCGCTCACGGCCGGGTGCCTGCTTACCGTGTCCGCCGCCGCACAATCGACGACGACCGTTACGAAAGAGGGTAAGAACGGAGGCACGTACGAAAAAGTAACCACTCGTGACGGGAACGGCACGGTCACCACGGAGAAGACGGCGACCAGCGCCTCCGGCAAGACCGCCACTAGCACCCGGGTTCGCGACAAGAATTACTCCGACGGCGAGCGCGGACACACCTATACACGGACCGGCCCCAACGGCAGGACTCGCACCGAATCCGAGACCTTTATTAAGAATGACGACGGCACGCGGACGCGCGAACGCTCCGCTACCGGCAGCGCGGGCAAGACTCGCAGTTCCACGCTCACAGTGGGGAATGGGCAAGCCACAAAGACGGTGGTCCACCGCAACGGGACGTCGACCACCCGAACCAGAACTCGCCGGAATCGCTAGAATTCACCAGCTATCGGGGATGCGGCCGGCTGCAATGGCCGGCTGCATCGACAGACCCCACCCAAGGATCCTCTTGCCTCCAGCAGGGGGCGTCGCCCTCAATAGAACTGAGTTCCGCATTGACCCGCTTCCCTGCCCAAGCGTGTGCTTGCATCTCGCCTTTGTCTGAATCGCCGATTCAGGATCGCACCCCGGTTTGTAACGCGGTTGCGTCCTCGCACATAATCTAGGTAAACGGCGGGCATCGCCCGCGAAGCGATTTCCTGTGTCCAATGCAAGTTTCGGGAGCTGATATGCGTCCAGTGCTCCGCGTGTTTTTACCGGCGTTGCTTGCGGCGCTCATCCTGCCGGCTCAAACCAGCCCTACGCCACCGAACGCCTCCGCGTCACCAAGTCTCCAGAGGGCGGCCTCGGGCATTGCCAGAGAGGCGCGGCCGATGGAAGCCCCGCGCGCGGGGGCGGTGGAGACCTTTCCCCTCAGCCAGTTGAAGCCGGGAATGCAGGCCACGGCATGGACCGTGTTTCTGGGGAACGATGCCGAACCGGTGCCAATCGAGATTATTGGTTTGTGGAAGAACGCCTGGGGGCCGCGGCAGGACATCATCCTCGGCAAGATGGGCGGAAAAGCGGCGGAAACGAACGTCGCGGGCGGAATGAGCGGGAGCCCCGTTTACATCGATGGCAAGCTGGTGGGCGCGGTCTCTCTGCGGCTGAGCGTTTTCTCGCCGGATGCCATTTGCGGTATCACTCCCATCGAACAGATGCTGGAGATCAACGAGTTCGACGATACCCTCCCTCCCGGTGCGAAAGTTCCCGAGAAGGCCGTGAATACGGCCAGCGTAAAGCTTCCCGATGGGCTTGCTCGGCAGGTGATGGCGGCGGGATCACAACTGAGTTCGCCTCTGGCGGGCGCGCAATTGACGCCCATCGAGACGCCTCTCGCCTTTAGCGGCTTTACGGACGATACGCTCGACACCTTTGGCCCGATGCTTCGCCAGATGGGGCTGCAGCCCGTGCGCGGCGGTGCGGGCGCGGCCATGAATACCGCGAAGCCAGCCGCCGGCTGGGAAGATTCGCTGCGCCCCGGCGCACCGGTGGCGGGCGTGCTGGTATCGGGCGATATGTCGATTACCGGCCTGGGCACAGTGACCTATAACGACGGCAAGCGGGTGCTGGCCTTCGGCCACCCTTTCTTCAATCTGGGGCCGGTGAGTATGCCCATGGCCAAGGGTGAAGTGCTGATGGTGCTTTCAAGCAAGTTTCAGCCCAATAAGATCGCCAATGCCACGGAAGTAGTCGGGGCGCTGCGCCAGGACCGCCACAGCGGAATTATGGGCGTGCTGGGCGAAAGCGCCGAGATGGTTCCGGTGGCGGTGAAGGTGCGCAGCTTCGATGAAAAGAACCAACTCCGCAAGGAGAAGGATCTCGGCTTTCAGGTGTTTGTCCACCAGAAGTGGACACCGGTGCTCATGATGATGACCCTGTTCAATTCCATCAATGGGCTGAACGACTTCATGGACGATGCCACTTACCGCTTCCAGGGGTCAATCGAGTTTGAGAACAACCAGAAGATCGAGCTTTCCACGATTCGGCCGCAGGAGGACCTGCCCATGCCGGCGCACCTGATGCTGGCCGGATGGTGGGCGGACAAGTTCAACCAGCTCTTCCAGAATTCCGTGAACGCGCCCCGCGTGCGCAGCGTGGATATGACGGTGGATCTGCTTCCGGAGCGCCGCATCGCCGCCATTGAGAATGCCTGGATGGACAAGAGTGAAGTGCAGCCCGGGGACACCGTGAATGTGAAGGTCTTTCTGCGGCCCTACCGGGGGAAGCGCCTGGAGCGGAGCTTTGCCGTGAAGATCCCCGCCCAGATTCCGGCCGGGGAACACCGCCTGTTGCTCTCCGACGCGGATACGCTCAATCGCCAGCAGACACTGGTGCGCAATGCGAACAAGCACCTCGATTTGAACCGTACGGTGTCTCTACTTAACCAGGAACGCAGCAACAATAAGCTGTATGTGTCTCTTGTGCAATCCTCGCCCTCAATTTACAAGGAAGACAAGGTGATGCCGAGATTGCCGGCGTCCGTACTGAACGCCATCAACCCGACGAAGGACGCGGGAAGAAGTACGGTGAACCTTAGCCAGACCATCGAACAAATGGCGGCCATTCCCTTCGACTACATGATTGACGGAAGCCTGGCTCTGCGGCTGCAGGTAGACTGACGGCGTCCGCCTGGAAATCTGATTGGAAACGGAAATTACGCAACCATGATGCGCACACTGTTGGCCACTGCCCTGGCCGGGCTACTCCTCTCCCCCGCCCAGGGAGTGGAAACCGAAACCTGGCGGCAATCAAGCTACGAAGATTTCGCTCAAGGCAAGCGGGAGCGGATCGCGCTTCGCAGCGACGGCCTTCTGACGCTCTCGCCCGAATTAAAGGAGCTGCTCGACACCTCCGCCGATGCCATCTGGGCACTGGCGGCGGATAGCAAGGGAAACGTATACACGGCTGCCCCCTCCGCGGAAAGCGAGAAGCTGAGGATTTTCCGGATTACTCCGGCGGGCAAGTCCGAACCCATCGCCGAGGTGGACGGGCTCGCCTGCTTCGCCCTCGCGGTGGACCGGCAGGACCGCGTCTACGCCGGAGTCTCCCCGGATGCGCGCATTTTTCGCATTGCGGGGGGCAAGGCGGAACTCTTCACGGAATTGCCCGCGGCGTATGTCTGGGCCATGGCCTTCGATTCCAAACAGAACCTGCTGGCCGCGACGGGCGACAAGGGCGTAATCTACCGGATGGACGCCGCGGGCAAACCCTCGGTGTACCTCGAAACGGAAGAAACGCACGTACGCTCCCTGCTCGTGGGTGCGGGGGATGAGGTTTACGCCGGCACGGCCCCCGGCGGTTTGGTGCTGCGCGTTTCGCCTGCCGGTGAACCGTTCGTGCTCTACCAGGCCGCGCGAGAAGAGATCACGAGCATCGCGCTCACCCGGAACCACGATCTGTATCTGGCAGCGGCGGGGGCAAAGCGAGGCACGAGGTTGAGGCCCGTGCAGACGCCGGCGCCAGCAGCTCCCACCACCCCACCGACGCCCGCGACCGCAACGACGAACACCGCCACCACCCAACCACAGCAACCCCGCCCGATGCCCACCGCGGCGAGGCCAGCGGCCGCGGGTGGCAGCGACGTGATTCGCATTGGCAGGGACGGATTCCCCGAGACCGTGTGGGAGAGTGACCGCGACCTGGTTTACGCGCTCGCCGTGGATGCGAAAGACCGCGTTGTTCTGGGCACCGGTAATGAGGGAAATCTGGTGCGTCTGGAGGGCGACCGGCTCTACACGTCGCTGCTCGAAGCACACGCGGAACAGATCACCGCTCTGCTGCCGCTCCCCAACGGGGCCGTTGTCTTTTCCACCGCGAATACCGGCAAAGTCAATCAGACCGGGCCCGCACTCGCCCAAAGCGGGAGCTTTGAGAGTGATGTTTTCGATTCCGATTTCTTCGCGAATTGGGGCAGGGTGAACGTGGAGGGAAAGGGAGACGGAGACTCCCTATTGGTGCAGGTGCGGTCTGGAAACGTGAACCGGCCCCAGAAGAATTGGAGCGCGTGGTCTTCCGCCGCGCGCGTTGGCACGGAGAACCCGGTGAGCGTGCCCGCCGCCCGATACGTGCAGTGGCGCGCGGAACTGAAAAGCGCTCCGAGCGCTCCGGAATTGCAATCGGTTGAACTTGCCTATCGCGGCAAGAATTTTCCTCCACGCATCACGGCCACGGAAGCAACCCCGCCCAACTACACGTTCCCCCCTCGCCTGCTTGCGATCGCAGCCTCCGACAAACTCACGCTGCAACCGCTTACCGGCAAGGTCCGCAGCCGCTCGACACCCCTGCCGCTTAGCGGCGGAAGCGCCATTTCCATGAACTATTCCAAGGGCCACGTCGGCGTACGCTGGGCGGCGGAGGATGCGAACGGGGATGAGTTGACGTATGCGCTGGAGATCCGCCTGGTGGGGTCTTCGAGCTGGCTGCCCCTGACGAAAGACCTGGTGGAACCGCAGTATTCCTGGGATTCGAGCGCCTGGCCGGACGGCCGTTACGAGGTTCGGATTACAGCGAGCGACCGGAAATCCAATGTACCGGGGGAGACGCTCGAAAGTACGGCGGTGACAGATCCATTTACCATCGACAACACGAAACCCCGGATTCAGGCGCTCACGGCAAAGCGGGTAAACAGCGAGGCGGAGATTGCGTGGACCGCGATCGACGAGCGCAGCCCCGTGCGAAAGGCTTACTATTCCGTCAATGGCCAGGAATGGATTCGAGTGGAGCCACTGAGCGGCCTTTCCGACGCCGCCTCGCTCCAGTATGCACTGCGTCTGCCGGAGGCCACTGCCGCGCCGGGATCCGTGGTGGCGGTGCGTGTCCTGGATGAGTTCGAAAACGAGGCTGTGGCAAGCATCGCCGTTCCAGCGCGCTAGGGCAGAACGGGAAGGCGAGGCCCGCCGAAACCCGCGGCACGCGTTCCGCAGCGTGCGCGGAAACCCGTTTCCGCTGTATTATCACGGAACGGGATTGTCTGAAACGCCATGAATCGTAAACTCCAATTCGCTCCTTATGCGCGATGGCTGGGTACGCAACTGCTTCTCGTCGCACTCGCAATTTCGCTCGCTGTTGCCCAGAACCCGTTCACGCTCCAACAGGTGCTGGCGGCGCTGAAGAGCGGGAACCCGGCACAAAGCGACTTGGCACGCCAGGTTTCGGAATTGGGGATTTCTTTCGTTTTGGACCGTTCCGCCCGCGAACAATTGCTGAGCGCGGGGGCGAAACCGCCCTTGCTGGAAGCGATTGAGAAGTCGGACGAAGCCAAGCGCACTCCGGGCGGGCAATCCGGTCCGGCGGTTACGGTTTTCTCGGGAGAAGCTGTCACGGACGATGAAGGTCCGCTCACCCGGGAACGAATCCTGGCGGCGCTGCAAAGCAAGGCGGACCAGGCGCTGCTGGCGGGACTGGTATCGCAATACGGGATTGCCTTTCCGTACACGCCGGAGCTTGGAAGAGAGTTTCAGAACGCTGGTGCGAACCCGGCACTGCTTGCGATGATTGCTACGGCCACGGTGGGGGCCTCGCCCATTCCCGAAGGGTTCGTTACGCTCCCGCTTGCAAAGGCCAGAGATTTCGACGGAGCGCAAGCGGCGGGTCGCCTGGACATTCGCCTCTATGTGGACGGAGCGGCGGAGGTGCGGATTCACGGCAATTCCGTCATCTACAAGTCCCTCCAGGGTCAGGAGTCGCGCAACGCAGGGTCGGAGACCACGGGCATTCTGCCCGCGCGGGCACTAAAGAAACTCGAAATCACGAAGAAGGACGGCCGCGGGACCTTCGTGCTTATGCAGCAGCCGACGGCCGAAAACAACTTCCAGGCAATGCTCCGGATCTACGACCCGAAGGGCGGGGAGGACCGCTATCATCTCCGCATCCTTTGGGAAGCGGAATAGCGGAGGGGACGCCGCGATCCGCCCGGATTCGCTACGGCAGCCAAAGGATGGCGCGCGCGAGCACGATGAGCGCGACCACCACGCCGAAGGCGACCGCGAGGCCGTCAATATCCACCTTGAAACGGCGGTAGAACTTGCCCAGCCCTTCGCTCAAGCGGAGATCTCCCAGCTTCACGATGAGCAGGTCGTGACCCTCCGCGTGCAGGGTTTTCTCTTCGCCGGTAGCTTCATCGAGGTAGCTGGGGGTATCGAGGTGCTCATAGAACGGTTCCGTGAGCTCGTCGGATTCCGGCTTCGTGAGCAGGCTTACCAGGACTAGCGAAGCGAAACCAACGCCGAGGGCAACGAGGCAATTCCAGGCATCCCACATGAGCAACTGGCCAAACTTCAGTTCCGTGAGAGTGAAGAACACCACGGAGGAGACGACCAAACTCGCGAGGGCTCCCCAACGATTGGAGCGCTTCCAGCACATCGCACCGAACATGCTGATGCCCATGAAGGCGGCGATGGTCTCCGTAAAGAGAAACGCTTCGAGCACACTCTCCACATAGAAGCCGAAGAGGATGCCAAGGGCCGTGATAGCCAAACCGGAGTAGCGCCCGGCCATCAGGTAATGGCGGTCGGAAGCCTGCTTGCGCATGTAGCGGCGGTACAGGTTCTGGGTGAAGAGGGCGCCGCCATCGACCATCATCGCGGAGCAGGTGCTCATGTTCGCGGCCAGCACGCAGGCAATCATTAAGCCGACGAAGCCGGGGGCCAGCAGTGCGCGGGTGGCATAGCCGAAAGCCAGTTCCGGATCCGCCAGCGTAACGCCCTGCTGCATGACCATGACAACCACGATCAGCCCGGTGAGCGCCCAGCCGATGGTGCAGAAGCGCTTTGTGAAGTTGCCGTACGCGAATCCGATGCGGCAGGTCTTCTCATCTTTCCCGGTTCCGACGGCAGCCAGCATGTGCGGCTGAGCCATGATACCGATGAGGCCGTTGATCGTCAGCACGACAATCATGAAGATACCGATATCGCCGGGAGCAACCAGGGAAAGCATCTGCTCCGGCAGTTCCCGGCGGATGGCTGTAAAGCCGCCGATTTCCGCAAGGCCCAGCGGAACCAGCATGAAGGAAAGCGCGATGATGAAAAAGCTCTGGACGAAATCCGTGTAAGCCGCCGCGTAGAGACCACCGACGAAACTGTAGAGCAGGAAGGTGAGGGTCATCACGAAGACCACCGTGTTTGGATCCACGGTGCCGCCAGCGGCCGCGCTCACCAGTTTGCCCGCGCCCTTCATCATCGCCCCGAGATTAAAGATGAAGTAGCTCAGGGCGAACACGCTGTACACTCCGCCCATCCACTGGCCGTATCGGTTTTCGTAGAATTCGCCGATGGTGGTGCAGCGGCAACGCCGAAAGATAGGTGCCAGGATCCAATAGAACGGGGTAATGAAGAGATTCTTCCACTGGTACCAGATGGCGGCATAGCCGCTGCGGAAGGTGGCTCCGGTCAAGGAAACCGGCATCTCGGCATGAGTTCCGACACCGAACGCTTGCGCGATGATGAGCCAGACGTTGAAGGAACGGCCACCCAGAAAGTAGTCGTGGGTATCCTTCACGCGCCGCGCCGCCACCAGACCAATGATCAGGACGAGAATCAGATAGCCGAAAATGACGGCCCAATCGAGTGGATGCAGATCAATTGCCATGAACTAGAAAAGGTATCACCAATGGCCAACCCGTGAGCGGATTTTTGCAACGCGGCCGAAAAATTGGTCATCTTTCTGTACCTGAGACCCCAAGTTCTGGAGGGAAGGCCATGGAGAAAGTGGTGAAGACGGATGCGGAATGGCGGAAGATTCTGACGCCGTCCCAATACGAGATCGCGCGCCACGGAGCGACGGAACGGGCCTTTACCGGCGAGTTCAACGAGTGCAAGGAGGAGGGCACATACACTTGCGTGTGCTGCGGGATGCCGCTCTTCGATTCGGGAACCAAGTACGAATCGGGGTCCGGCTGGCCGAGCTATTTTCAGCCAGTCGCGCAGGAGAACGTAGCGGAGAGGGTGGATCTGTCGCACGGCATGCGGCGTGTGGAAGCGCTCTGCGCGCGCTGCGACGCCCATCTGGGGCACGTTTTTGAGGACGGTCCAAGGCCCACGGGGCGGCGCTACTGCATAAACTCCGCCTCGCTGGCATTTGTGCCGCGGAGCAGGCAGGGCAACTAAGAGCCGCAAAGGAGACCGCGGCGCGCCTCCGCGGGCCTGGGGATGAGCTTGCCAGGAGAGCTCGACGGGGTAACGCAACACGGATCCGCTCAGTCCAATACAATAAGTACGTGGCCTGGTTGAGCCTTTCGCGCCGCTGTTTTCCTGTTTACAATCAAGCGAAACCTTCGATAGACTCAACGGTGCGCCCGACCGCGTCCATTTTTGTTTGAGAGGGTAGTGTTCTATGGCTGAAAAATCTCCCGTTTCCCGGCGAACCTTCGTACAGACCGCCGGAGTGGCCACCGCCGCCGCTGTGGCATCCAAGTATGTCGCCGCATCCCCCGCCATCCTGAAAGTCAAAGCCGCCGGCGCCGAGGTGAAGTACGGCTTCATCGGACCCGGCAGCCGTGGCGCGCGACTGATGGAGCGGCATCTCACCAAAATTGACGCCGGCCGGTGTGTAGCCGTTTGCGACGTCTACCAACCCAACCTCGATGCCGCCGCCAAGAAGATTGGCACGAACCCGGACAAGTACAACGATTACCGGGAATTGCTTGCCCGCAAGGACGTGGAGGCGGTATTCATCACGGTCCCGCTCTATCTTCACTACCCGATCATGAGGGACGCCCTGCTGGCCGGAAAGCACGTGTTCTGTGAAAAGAGCCTTGTTTTCAAGCCGGAAGAGTACCACGGGCTGAAGAAACTGCACCAGGACAACCCGAACCTGATGGTGCAGGTGGGCTTGCAACGCCGCTACAGTCTCTTCTATAAGCTTGCCGAAGAGATGATCCGCAAGGGCACGATCGGTGAGATTACCCATGTATTCGGGCAGTGGCACCGCAACACCAACTGGCGCCGTCCACTCACGGATGCGTCGCTTGAGAAGCAGATTAACTGGCGCATGTACCGCGAGTTTTCCGGCGGGCTGACCGCGGAGCTGGCCTCCCACCAGATCGATATCGCGGACCGCATGATTGGGGAAAGCCCGCTCTATGTACAGGGTGTTGGCGGTCTCGACTATTTCAAGGACGGCCGCGACATCTACGACAACATCCTGCTCGACTTCGTTTATCCGAGCGGAAAGAAGTTCCAGTACAGCTCGATCACGACCAACGCGCACTTGCCATATGGCGGTCTCAAGGGCATGCCCGAGTTCGGCGAGATGATCAAGGGAACCGAAGGGACCATTGAGATCACGCTTGGCAAGTCCATGTGGTTCCGCGAACCGGTAGTGGCGGCCAGGAAGGAAGAAGCCGGAAAGGCCAAAGAGAACTGGGTTGCAGGCTCGACCGTCTCCACCGTGAAAGCGGGCGACGGCTTCCCGCTGCTGCTTCCCGACGACGAGATCACGGAAAACGACTCGTTCCTGCAACGCGAGCTCAAGTTCGCGCGGCGCTGGCTGTACTCGAAGGGCGTGATGGTTCCCGAGGAAGAAGTGGATCCGGAATACGCGGAGCTGAAGAGCTTCCTCGAGTGTGTCCGCGACAAGAAGCCGGAAAACATCAAGGCCAATATCGAAGTGGGTCTGCTCGATTCGCTGGGCGTGATGCTCTCGAATAAGGCGATGGACGAAGGCCGCCGCGTCTACTACGCGGAGATCGACAAGATGGGCGTTGCTACCTAACGGCAAGCGCCCGGGATTGGATTGAGAAGGGAGCCTTTCGGGGCTCCCTTTTTTTGTTTGTGCTAGCGGGAACTCAACAAAGGGGGCGACCCCGTCAATCGAACTTCTGCTGCTTGTAGAACTTCGTGTGGCAGTTCTTGCAAATGTAGGGGTAGATGCCGCTCAAGGCCGTCGCCAGCTTTTCGAGAGAACTGCGATGCAGGCGGAAGACAGCGCGGCTTTGGCAACTGGGACAGGGAATCGGGGAACGCTCCTGCAGGTAGATCTCTTCGGCTGCGCTTGGGGGGGTGGCAGGGGGCGGCATCCATGACTTATCGGCAGCCAGACTGGTGCAAGCGATGGGGACAATACCCTATTGGTTGGGAACGCACAGTGAGCACTTTGGACTGCGTCGATCTCGACACTGCCGCCGCGCTATAGGGCGCGGACGACCCACGCTAGGTTCGCACGTATAGGCCATGTTCAACACCGCCTTCCGTGTCGAAGCATCCTTTGATCACGTCATAGAAGGTGTCATCTCCATACTCATGGAAACGGAAGAGCGCGTATGCGACCAAATCCGCAAGCTGTATCAGGCGGGAGGCTTTCGAATCCAAGAATACGGGAACTTCCGCGTAGTTGCTGATCTTGCCCCATGTGTGTCCGGTGTACTTGAACTCACGCGCTAGCGACTGAATGCGCTGTTCCGTCGACGATTCATCAAAAAGCATAATTCCCCGTTGGCTGTCGCGATGCTTGTGATGGAGGCGCTTCAAAAAGAGATCGAATCGGCTCGCCAATTGCTCAAAGGCGTGTGTAACCGGGTCATAGCCGGCAATCGCGTCTTTCCGGATCACCGCTCCAAACAGACGAACGCCTTTAGGGCAGTGATCCACAACTCCGAATTTGAGAGCATCTTTCACGGCCGCCAATCGCTCCGAGAGCGGATGTGCTTTCCAGCCATCGCGACCTGCGCGCATTGGGGAGCCATGCAGTTCAATTAAATGAGGGTCAGCAGGGGAAAATCTCACAGCGATCTCATTGAGTTTTTGCTCGACCCAGTGAGTCTTCCGCTCAAACACAGAAACTCCTGCCAGCACGAAATGTTTCTGTGATGGATCTGATACAGACCCCGACTCATCGACGTAGAACAGATGCATCCATCGCCCTCAAACGAAAACAGGCCACCCGAGGGCGGCCTGAGAGAAAAGGTAAGCCAGGAGGGAATAATCCCTACGCACCGCAAACAGGTCAGTGCATCCCGACTTACGAATAATTTTACATCAGCTTAAGGACACGAGCAAGCAAATACAGACAGTGGCGGAGGAAGAGGGATTCGAACCCCCGGACGAGTCACCCCGTCAACGGTTTTCAAGACCGCCGCTTTAAACCGCTCAGCCATTCCTCCATACCCAAACTAGCGTCATTCGGCGCCTGACCGCAATCTGCTCTTCGATTTCGCGGCCACGAACAGGGGCATGCGGGCGGAATACATCGGTAGATTTTTCTCAGCTTGAGAGACTCTACCGCACCTTTGGAGCCTGGGTGGTTGTGCAACGACTGCATCTTATAACGTCGTTTCAACAACTTAACATGCCTTCGCGAGTTTGGCCTCTTTCTTGCTGTAAGACAGGCAGAGGTGAAGCGAATGCTTAGTTTCGTACCGAAAACCGCCGCTCTGGCAGCCGTCGTACTTGCGGCGGGCTTGTTCACTCAGGGCTGTGCAACCAAGAAATATGTGAATCAGCAGATTAGCCCGGTCGATCAGCGCGTCACGGAAGTGGCCCAAAAGACCGATGAAAATGGGAAAGCAATTTACTCGCTCAGTGAAAAAACGGATGCGAGCGTGAGCCGTCTGGATGAGAACATCAAGACCGCCGAGCGTATTGCCCAGGACGCGACCCGTCTCGCGCAGGGCGCCGGCGATACGGCGAACTCGGCCTACGGCGCAACTCAGGAAAACAAAGTCCGCCTTGCCGGGCTCGAAAAGCGCCTGGACGGCGTCTACGACTATGAGCTGAAGGCAAGCGAATCAGTTACTTTCGGATTTGACAAGTCCGATCTAACCGACGAATCGAAGGCGGCCCTGAGCGACTTCATGGCCAAGATAAAGGGTTCGCCAAACTTCGTTATTGAAGTTCAGGGCTACACCGACAAGACCGGCACGGCAAAGCACAACCTCGATCTGAGCGAGAAGCGCGCCGATGCAGTCGTCCGTTATCTGGCAACGACGTTCAATGTGCCCCTGCGCAGCATCCATAAGCTGGGTGTGGGCAGCGAGGACCCTGTGGCCGACAACAAGACTCGGGACGGGCGGAAGCAGAACCGGCGGGTTGAAGTGAGAGTGTTCGCCCCGGCTGGTGTGCCATCGAGTTCTTTGAGCTCGGCCGGCACGGGAACAACGACGTCCGCCGCAAAGTATTAGTAAGATTCAACGACTACCCGCGCGGCATCGAGTGGTTCCGCCAATCGGCCATTCGACTTCACGCTTCGATCTTCGATAGCCCGGTTTCGGCCGGGCTATTTTTTTGTGGATTTCCGCTACGCGCCGCCTCCCCCTTTTCCGAGTTGCAAACCTGAAAATATCAGATAAGCTGAAAGGGAACCGCGATATACCCAAGCGCCAATCGCTCCGTTGCAAGTCGAACCGACAGCAGGATAGTCGCGGGCCGCACAGCGACGGCATGTGGATGCCCAGACAGGTACCCGGAGAACCGCCGCGCTCTCCAGGGAATGGAGCGCCGATGCCTCTCGGCACGCCATGGATCGCACCCGCAATGCCGTCATCCCAAAGGTGACTCCATGGATTTCTCCCGCTGCCCCTTGACGATTCGGATCATTGGATTCCTCATCCTCCTGTTCTTCCTCGCCGCGGTGCCGGCCCAGGCGGAAGACTGGCAACCGATCGACCCTTCGCTCCTCCAGCGGACCCAGCCGAAGCTGGATCCGGATGCCGACGCGGAGTATATCCTGCACAAGACCCGCGTGGAAGATCGCGTCCTCAGCGGATCGGACGTGGTGCTGATCTACAGCTATTACGTGCGCATGAAGATCTACACGGAACGCGGCAAAGAGAAATACAGCACGATCGACATCGCCGCCCCCAACGACGGAATGATCCGCGAATTGAAGGGGCGGACCGTGTTGCCCGACGGCACGATTGTCCCGCTCGAAAAGGACTCCGTGTTTGAACGCGACGTAAAGCGGCCGAGCGGACGAACGATACGACGGAGATCCTTCGCCATGCCCTCGGTGAGTGTGGGTTCCGTGATCGAATACCAGTGGAACGAATACTACAACGGACGCTGGTCAAACAATCTGCATCTGGACGTGCAGCAGGACGAGCCTGTTTGGGAACTGCAACTTCAGGTGAAACCGATCGACTTTTCCAGGACCAACTTTTCTGGAGACCTCCAAATGACCTCGCGAAGTTTCCAATGCAAGCCGCCGAGCTGGAAGCGAGTGGGACCCGACTGGTATGGCATTTCCATGCAGGACATTCCGGCCTTCCGGGAAGAGCAATTCATGCCGCCGGTCGATGGGCTGCGGTCCTGGATTTTCTTCTACTACGAGGAGCGGAATCCGCCGGAGGGGAAGAAGTTCTGGCAGCGCTTCGGCAAGAAAAAGTTCGAGGAGACCAAGGAAAAGACCAAGAGCGCCAGCCTGGTGAAGACGCGCGCCGCGGAGATCGTCGCGGGAGCAGCCACACCGGAGGAAAAGGTCGCCCGGCTGGTGAACTATTGCCGCACGAAAGTGAAGAACATCCGACATCCTCTGTCCAAGGTCTCCGCGGCCGACCTGGGGGATTGGAAGCCCATTCTTAAGCCTTCCGAAACGCTGGAGCGCGGGATGGGAACGCCCATGGACGTGCAATACCTTCTGATTGCATTGGCACAAGAAGCGGGATTCGATGCGAGACTCGCCTGGCTGGTGGGCCGCGACGCCTTTTACTTTGAGGTGCAGTTCCCGAACGACTATTTCGTGAACCGGGCCAACGTCGCGATCAAAGTGGAGAATGAGTGGAAGTTTTTCGATGTGGCCCAGCCGTTCCTGGAGCCGGGCATGCTTTCCTGGCCGGAAGAAGGGGTGGCTGCGGTGATCCCGGACCCGAAGGAGTTGGTCGTCGTCACGACGCCCATTTCACCGCCCTCGCGCAACACCTTCCGCAAGGTTGCCCATCTCTCCCTAGACGAGGAAGGCACCCTCAAGGGGACCGTCGATGAGGCACAATCGGGCTATTCCGCCGTCTCCGAAAAGATGCGGCTGGCGCGCATGACCGAGGAAGAGCGGCGGCAGGCGGTTGAGGAGGACTTGAAGGAGCGGTACCCCTCGGCCACGGTCTCCGGCCTGGAAGTGCTGAACGCCGATGACGTGGATCAACTGCTCACCTACCGGTACACGATTTCCGTGCCCAACTACGCCGAGCGAACGGGCAAGCGCCTTTTCGTCCTACCGTCGTTTTTCCGGAGAGGCCAGCCCGCCTTATTCACGTCCAGCAAGCGGGAATTTCCGATCTATTTTTACCACGGATGGCTGGAAACCGACCACGTCGAGATCGCTCTCCCGGAAGGTTACGAACTCGATTCGCCGGACGCGCCCTCCTCTTTCCAGATCGGCGAAACGGGGGAGTACGCGGTGAAGATGCGCCTCGTGAAGACCGGCAAGGATCGAATCCTGATCTACGACCGCAAACTGGAGATGGGGCGAGAGGGCAAGCTGCTGTATCCACAGGAAGCGTATCCCGCCCTGAAGAAGGTATTTGAAACCGTACGGCAGGGGGACGACCACGCCATCGTCCTGAAGCAGCAGGCCGCAACCTCGGCGGGAGCAATCTAGCATGCGGACGCAAGCTTTTCGCACCCGAGCGGCTCTCCGGCGGATGCTGTGCATTGCGTTGCTGGGGACACTGCTCTCCGCGCTGGTGGTGGCGGCCGAGGACACGGCTCCGGAATGGTTATCCCAGGCGGCACGAACGTCGCATGAGAACTATGGACCCAAGGTAGATGCCGTGGTGCTGCTCGATGAAGGCAGTACGGCAGTAGACGGCACGGGAAGAAAGCTGCGGCGGCAGCGCTACGCGGTGAAGGTGCTCACTAATGCCGGACGATCCAGGGCACGGGCCAGCGTCACGTATTACCTGGGCGCCGGCAAGGTGAAGAGCCTGCGTGCGTGGCTGATTACTCCCTCCGGCAACGTGAAGAGCTACGACAAGAAGGAGATCGTGGACACGACCCTGGGGACGGGCTCCGTATATGAAGACATCCGCGCGCGGGTGGCGGATGCCCGCATGGACGCGTTGCCCGGCTCCGTCTTTGGATATGAATCCGAGGAGGAAGACCGCTCCATCTTCATGCAGGAGCACTGGCAATTTCAAACGCTCGACCCGGTGATTCTTTCCCGCTACACGCTGGAAGTGCCGGCCGGCTGGCGGGTAGAGAGCATCGCGCGCAATTACACGGGGGCGGAAGCGGTTGTTACGGGCTCCACCTATCGCTGGGAACTGCGGAATCTGAAGCCGATTGAGATTCAGGAAGCCAGCCCGAGGCCCTCCAGCATGGCCCCTTCCGTGGCGATCAGCTATTTCGCGGCCGGCGGCAGCAAAGGGGATTCGCCGGAGTTCTCCACCTGGAGCGAGGTGGCGGAGTGGTTCACCAATCTGGTGGAGGAGCGTTCGGCGGCAAACGAAGCGATTCGCGCCAAAGTGGCGGAACTGACCGCATCCGCAAACACTCCGCTCGAGAAAGCCGCGGCGCTTGGCCGATACGTGCAGGGCGTGCGATACGCCTCCATCCAGCTTGGAATCGCGAAGGGCGGGGGTTATCAGCCCCACCCGGCCACGGAAGTTTTCGCCAAGAACTACGGAGACTGCAAAGGGAAAGCGACCTTGCTCAAATCGATGCTGCGGGAAGCGGGAGTGACCTCCTATACGGTAAGCATCTATTCGGGCGATCCGCGCCGCGTAAAACCGGATTGGCCATCGCCCCAGCAGTTCAATCACGCGATCGTCGCCATTGCGGTTCCGCCCGAGACAGACAGCCCGGCTGCCGCGGAGATCGAAGGCTTCGGGCGGCTGCTATTCTTTGATCCGACGGATGACGATACGCCTTTCGGAATTCTCCCGCAGCACGAGCAGGACAGCTATGTGCTGATTGAGGCGGGCAAACGCGGAGCGCTAGTGAAAACGCCAAAAGCGCGGCCGGAGACGAACCACTTGCACCGGGAGGTGAGCGCCGGGCTGAGCGCGGATGGAAGCCTGGAGGCCAGGATCGCGGAACAATCGCTGGGAGAATCCGCCAGCAGACAACGCCGGGCGTACAAAGCGCTCTCGGCCGCGGATTATCGTCAGCAGCTTGACCGGTGGCTGGGAAGGCGCGTGCCCGGGCTGCGGATCGACAATTTGGAACTGGACCCCGCATTTCCAGGCTTTCAACGGCAGTTCGCCATCGCGGCCGACAGCTATGGCCAGCGTATGGGCGGAGGCAAGCTGTGGGTTTTCCGCAGTTCCATTCTGGACCGGGAGGACGATTACGAGCTACGCGATGAGCAGCGGATTCATCCGTTCGTACTCGGAGCCGAGTCCTTCTCTGAAAGCGCCACGATTCGGCTGCCGGAGGGGTACGCCGTCGATGAACTTCCCGATGCCGTTCAACTCGATAGCCCTTACGGGAGCTACGAAGCGAACTGGACGGTGAGCGGTTCCGAGATGCAGTTCAGCCAGAAACTTACCGTGAACTCCACGGTGGTTCCGGCCGAGGAGTATCCGCAACTGCGAGACTTTCTGCTGAAGGTGCGTGGGGCGTCAGGCGCTTCGGTGGTGCTGGCGCGCCGCTGAGCGCTATCGGGACGTGAGCGCTTCCCGGGCCTGCCAGACGCGCCTTGCGGCGAGTTCCGGGGTGGCAGCAAGGGCGGTGAGGTGGCCCATCTTGCGCCCCGGGCGCGCTTCGAGCTTTCCATAGAGGTGGATCTTGACGTCCGGGAAATGCGCGGCGGCCTGCCAGTTCGGTTCGCCCGTTTCCCAGAGGTCCCCGAGCAGGTTGGCCATCGCGGCGGGACGAAGCTGTTCGGTGGAGCCGAGGGGAAGCCCGCAGACCGCTCGCAGTTGCTGTTCAAACTGGCTGGTGAGGCTGGCGTCGAACGTAAAGTGACCCGAATTGTGGGGCCGAGGCGCGGTTTCATTCACGAGCAGCTTGCCCTCACGATCGAGGAAGAACTCCACGCACATCACGCCCACGACGTCGAGCGACTCGAGGATACCTTCCGTGATGCGCACGGCCTCCCGCGAAACTTCTTCCGGAATGGAAGCCGGGGCGATGGTGAGATCGAGGATATGGTTGCGGTGGCGGTTTTCGACCGCGCCGTAATGGGCGAACTGGCCGCTGGCTCCGCGCGCGGCCACTACGCTGATCTCGCGCTCAAAATCGATGAATGCTTCGAGGATCGCGGGAGCGCCTTCGTAGGCGGGCCAAACATCGTCCACGTCAAACTCGGATTCAAGGCGGGACTGTCCCTTGCCGTCGTAACCAAAGCCGGTGGTTTTCAAAACGCCGCGTCCTCCGAAACCGTGCAGCGCCTTGCGCAGCTCCGAGACGCTGTTCACCGCGACGAAGGGCGTTACCGGGTAACCGTGTCCCGCAAGGAACGTTTTTTCACGGCGGCGGTTCTGCGTGGTGCGCAGCACGCGCCCCGCGGGCCGCAAGGGCACGATCTCGGCGGCGGCCTCACTGGCTGCGTGAGAAACATTCTCAAACTCGAAAGTGATGACGTCCACGCCGCGGGCAAAGGCACGAATGGCATCGAGGTCGTCGTAGGAGGCCACAACCTCGCGGTCCGCTACCTGCCCGGTGGGGGAATCCTGGTCCGGCGACAGCGTTGCTACGCGATAGCCCATTCGACGGGCGGCGATGGTAAACATGCGCCCAAGCTGCCCGCTGCCCAGCATGCCAATGGTGGAACCGGGAAGGATCGCGCTCATTGGCCGGGCTCCGGCGGAAGCACGGCGCTAAGGACCGCGTCTGTCTGCGAGGACCGGAAACGGTGCAACTTCTCCCGCAGTTCCGGGCGCGAGTTGGAGAGGATCGCGACGGCCAGAAGCCCTGCGTTGCGGGCACCCGCTTTGCCGATCGCCAGCGTGGCAACCGGAATGCCACCCGGCATCTGTACGATGGAGAGCAGCGAATCGAGGCCCTTGAGGGCCGCGCTTTCCACCGGGACTCCCAGAACGGGAACAACGGTCTGGGCGGCAACCATGCCCGGCAAATGGGCCGCGCCCCCGGCTCCGGCGATGATTGCTTCTAAACCGCGGTCCTCCGCCTGGCTCGCGAACTCCGCCATGAGCGCGGGCGTGCGGTGCGCGGAGACGACGCGGCATTCATGCGGAACTCCGAACTCCTTGAGCACTTCGTGGGCATGACGCATCGTTTCCCAATCTGAGGTGCTGCCCATGATGACCGCCACGAGGGGCGCGGGCGCGGAAGCGGGAAGCGACATCGTGAATATCCTTTTCCAGTTGTGGCCGAAACAGATGCGAAGGGCGGCACCGCAACCGTGCCGCCCTTCGCCCACATGCTTGCACTTTTGAACGCGAAGGAGCGGGAGCTACTCTCCCTGAACCGTGGAGTAGCCAATCTCCCCGTCAAAGGTGCAGAGATTTTCCGTCTTGATGAAATCAAGACCGGACGAGGCGAAGCGCCCCATCAACGCGGCGATCTGCTGATAGCTCACGGGGCCGCCGTTCTCCGCGAAGAAACGGCAGCGCCAGTGGTCCGTGCAGAAGGTTTCCGGGAAGCCGTCGGGATACACTTTCACCCCCCGGTTGCTGATCATCTTGAGCACCAGACCATCGCCCACAATGCTCTCTTTGACCACTTTGGCGATCTCTTCGGCGTTGCGGTTCGGATCGTCGAGGAACACGTCGACGCCCACGGTTGCCTTCGTCTGCCGGACGCGCGGATTCGGCTTGATTGTTGCCATCGCTTCTTTGGCGGTTGCGTAAGAGACCGGTTTCAGATTCTCCGGCTTCTGACCGAGGCGGTCGACAATCGCCTGCGCAAATTCCTTGGTCCCGGCCAGTTGCGCGCTCACACCCTGCGTATAGATGTCGTAGGTATGGACGCCGTCCTCAATCGCCTTCAGCCACCCGTTGTGCACGAGTTCCGCAACGTCGCCCTGGCCGATGTGGACAAGCATCAGAATGGCACCGTGCAGCAAGCCGGACGGGTTGGCCTTGTTCTGGCCGGCGCGGCGCGGCGCGGAGCCGTGGATGGCCTCGAACATCGCGCAGCTATCGCCGATATTGGCCGAACCCGCGAGACCGACCGAACCGGCAATCTGGGCCGCGACGTCGGAAAGGATATCGCCATAGAGGTTCGGCATCACCACGACGTCGAACAGTTCCGGAGTGTCCGCCAGCTTGGCGGCGCCGATATCAACGATCCAGTGCTCGTTCTCAATCTCCGGATACTCCGCGGCAATCTCATCGAAGACCCTGTGGAAGAGGCCGTCAGAGAGCTTCATGATGTTGTCTTTCGTGAAGCAGGTGACCTTCTTGCGGTTGTTGATCTTCGCGTATTCGAAGGCATAGCGGACAATCTTCTCGCTGCCCGGGCGGGTGATCAGCTTCAGGCTCTGGCAGACCTGATCCGTCTGGCGGTGTTCAATACCGGAGTAGAGGTCCTCCTCATTCTCGCGAACCACCACGACGTTCATGCCGGGGTGCTTGGTATCGATAAACGGATGATAGGACACACAGGGACGCACATTGGCATAGAGGCCAAGCGTCGTACGGGTGGTGACGTTCAGGCTCTTGAAGCCTCCACCCTGCGGCGTGGTGATGGGCGCCTTCAGGAATACGCGCGTGCGGCGCAGGCTGTCCCATGCGGAAGGCTCAATTCCCACGCTAAGACCGCGGGTGTAAACCTTCTCGCCGATCTCAATCACTTCCTTTTCAATCCGGGCCCCGGCACTCTCGATGATGTGCAGCGTGGCTTCCATAATCTCGGGGCCGATTCCGTCCCCGTATGCAACGGTAATGGGTGTCTTGCTTGCCATAAAATTCCTAACTACAGCGCGGAGTAATGGAAAAGAAGCCAGCCTTTCACGGGCGGGCTCGCGGGAATGCCCAAAGAGACTAGTATGCCAGTTTCTCCGCCCCGAATGGCCAACGCGGCCGTTCCCGGCGTGCGCTGGGACCGGGAGCGGAGACTTTTCGGACAGGAGATCCAGGCATACGATCGCAAAGTCGCCTTCATTGGGCCGGAACGAGTCGCTGCGCCCGCATCCACTCCCAGAAGCGCTCAATCCAGGTATCAGAGGGCAGCCCCTTCTTGCGCATGCCGAAACCGTGGGAGCCCTGCGAGTAAATGTGCAATTCGGCCGACGCGCCCGCCTGCTTCCATGATTCGTAGAGGCGGATGCTTGTTTTCCCGGGAATCACCGTCTTGTCGTCGTCAGCGTGGACCAGAAAAAGCGGCATGGGGTTGGGCGGGGCGGAGACATCCGGTGGCATGGCCGCATAGATGGGAGCGGCAAAATCGGGCCGGCTATCCTCGCGCCCCTGAAGGGCGACGGCGGTGGTGACCCAGCCGCCGGCGGAGAAGCCGAGAATTCCGATGCGCTCCGGGTTCACGCCGAAGCGGGCTGCGTTCTTTCGCGCCACGCGCATCGCTTGCAGCCCGTCCGCAACGGCCAGGGGGATTGCTTCCGTGCGTCGCCGGTTCATTTCCGCGGTATCCCCGGCCTGAGGGTCCCCCGTGCGCATGAGCCGGTATTTGAGGAGAAACACGGTGACGCCGCGGGCGCGCAGCCACTCCGCCACCTGGGTGCCTTCATGCTCAATCGCAAGGATGCGGAAACCCCCTCCCGGAGCTATGACAACCGCGGTCCCGTTCGCGCGGCTCTTCTCCGGCGCGTATACGGTGAGCGTGGGCTTGGTGACGTTGGCAATACGTGCAATGCCATCCGTGGGCGGCTGTACGGTTTCGGGCCAGTTCCAGGACCCCGTGCCGGGGGGCGGCCCGTCGTAGAGCGGGATCACGACGTTCTGAGCGACGCAGAGTACGGTTGCAGCCAGGAACAAGGCGAGGATCGACGGGATTCGCATGGTGGCAGTATATCCCGTTCCGAATTCAGGGATTCTTCGCCGAACCCAGGTACTGATTCCGGGCGACCGGAAGAGCGGGGTTTGCATGCAAGCACAAGAGTAATTCCGGTAACAGGCGTGCGGACACGTGGCATAGTTTGCAATGCTGGGGCGTGGACAAGACGCAGGCACTGATCGATTTCCGGAACGTGAGCGTGATGCGCGGGGAGCGGGTGATTCTGGACCGGCTCTCGTTGCGGATCGAGGCGGGGGAGCACGTGGCGATCCTGGGCCCGAACGGTTGCGGCAAGTCGACCCTCGTCAAGACGATCACGCGGGACCTCTATCCGTTGCGGAGGGAGGGGATGTCGGCGCAGATTCTGGGCCGCGACCGCTGGCATCTTTTCGATCTACGCTATCAGCTCGGCGTGGTTTCTCACGATCTCGCGAACATCTGTCACCGGCCGATCAAGGGAATGGAAACGGTGCTGAGCGGTTACTACGGGAGCATCGGGCTGATGATGGCGCAAGCGCCAACAGATGAGATGCGCTCCAAGGCCGAAGCGCTGATGGAGGAGTTCGCGATCTCGCACCTCAAGGACCGATGGCTGGACGAGCTTTCTTCCGGCGAGGCGCGGCGCGTTCTGATCGCGCGCGCTCTGGTGCATGAACCCAAGGCGCTGCTGTTTGACGAACCCAGCACAAGCCTGGACCTGGCGGCGCAGCGGGAACTGGTTACCGTGCTGCGGGGCTTGAGCCATAGGGGAGTGTCGCTGGTGCTGGTGACACATCATCTCGCCGACATCATCCCCGAGATTGAACGGGTGATTCTGATGCGGGCGGGCAAAGTGATCGCCGACGGACCCAAACACGACGTGCTGACCACGCAAACGCTTGAAACCTTGTTCGGCACACCCGTGGAATTGGTGTGCCGCGATGAGTTCTTTCATGCGTGGTGGCGGTAAAGGGAACAGATTGAAGCGCGATGAAGCGCGGGTCCGGAATGAGTGCGGCGCCTGCGATGCGCCGGAGGCCGTTTAGAGCGTGGCCGGGAGCGCTTCCTGTTTGTAGCCGCAGGCGAAGCCACGGCATTGCGGGAGGTTGGCGGGCGCTTCCGTGAGCTTCCACCCGTCGACCTTGGCGAAGCCCGCGGCCCGCACCATGTGAGCAAGGCAATGGAGCGTGGGCGCCCACCAATTCGTGGAATTGCCGCCGTACTGGTCGTCCGGATAAAACTCCATCACCATCTGACCTCCGGCATAGCCGTGCTTGAGGCCTCCTCGATAGGGGCTGAAGTCGTCGAGGATCGCCGATTCGACGTAGAGCCGCTCCCTGCAAACGGCCCCGATGAGGTCTAGGGCAAGCAGGGGGTGACGGAGGTGGTAGAGCAGGCCGAAGGCGAAGACGTAATCGAACCCGCCGAAGGTTTCGGGCTTGAGATCGTAGACACTGAGGTTGTAACGCTGGCATTGGTCTTCGGAATAGCCGAAGGCTTCGCGACAAAGATCGAAGTTGTCCCAAGCCTTGCGGTCCTGTTCCTGCAGGGTCCCAAGGTAATCGGAGAAATCGTCGATGGCCACAACTTGTTGCGCTCCGCGCCTGAGTGCTTCGAAAGTCCAGAAGCCGTCCCAGGCGCCGATATCGAGGACGCGCTTGCCATCCAACCGTTCCGGAACGCGATAGGAATCGACATTGAGCGGGGCCCAACCGGGCGTGACGATGCCATGCGGAAGCTCGATGCGGTGATACCAGTACGGGAAGCTCGCGACGCGGCGGGACAAGGTATCCGCATCCATCGCCGATGCAGGCGCAACGGTGCGGACGGCGACGGGGTCTGCTTGCCGATTGGTCATAGTGAGATGCCTTTCGAGGTGGAGTGCGAAACGATCAGCCGCGCTTAGAGCCGCTCCGGCCCCCGGCTACAGAGTTCCCGCCACGCGGTCTCGTAGAACGTCTCAAGAGCGGCGACGAAGCCCGGTTCATCCATCAACGCGCTGGCCAGCATCTCCCGGCGAAGGGACTGTCGCAGGGAGAGACGGGCTTCCGGATCCGAAGCCAGCCGCGTGCAGGCTTCCGCGAAGCCCTTGGTGCTTTCCGCAACCCACTCCGGACGCCCGAGCATGCGCAGCAAAGACGCACCGACCCGGCTGGCGTGACATTTTCCCGCGAGCGTTACGACAGGGACGCCCATCCAGAGCGCCTCGCAGGTGGTGGTGGTGCCGTGGTAGGGGAACGTGTCGAGGGCGATGTCCACGTCGTTATACTGCGCAAGGTGCCCCGCGAGAGTAGGAGTGCTGTCGCGCAGTTCAACCCGATCTGAAGAGATCCCGCCCTGGGCCAGAACGCGGAAGAGGTTCTCCCGGGATTGAAGATTCTGATACGCCTTTCCCTTGAGCAGCAGTTTTGACCCAGGCAAGGCCGCCAGCGCCTGGCCCCAGAGAACGGCGCTTTCCACATCAATCTTCTTGCTGTTGTTGAAGGTGCCCAAGGTGAGATATCCGCGACGGCGCTCCGGCAGTTCCAATGCGATCTCTTGCGAGAAGACGTGAAAGGGCTGCAACCGGCCGGCGTCGTCGAGGACGGTATCGAATTGATTCCCCGGCGGGCTGAAGCAAAGAAAGCCGTGGGGAAGCCGCGCGAGACCCTCCGTACAGTGCGCATCGCCAGCGCTGGGGGGATCCGTGATCCCGTCCACGATGCGGTAGTCCATGGTGGGCAGGCCGGTCGTGTTCGGGTAGCCGAGGTAGGTGCATTGCAGGGGGGCCGGTTTCCGGGCGAAGATTCCCAGGCGGTTCCCGCCCGTGTGTCCGGCAAGATCGACGAGGATATCAATCTCGTCTTCCACGATCCTTCGGCAGGCCGCTTCGTCCGAGAGCGCGGTGATATCGCGCCAATGAAGGTCCAGTTGCTTAATCTGGGCGGTGAGGCTGTCCTCGCGATCCAGATTGCTGTAGCAGAAAACCTCGAAGCGGTCCCGGGAGTGGCGGCGCAGGATCGGACCCAGAAAGTACATCACCGAGTGCCGGCGGAAGTCTCCCGATACATAGCCCACACGAAGGCGCTTGCCGGGTGCGAGGGCGGTTTTCGGCTCCATCCGCGAGTTCCTGACTCTTTCCGCGGCGTCGCGACCCCAGCTTCGGTGCAGCGCAAAGACATGCTCCGGAGAGAAGGCCGAATGGAAATTGAGGTTATAGAGCAGGTTTGAAAAGGCAATGCGGTCCCTGGGATCGCATTCAACCGCCCTCTGGAAGGATTGGAGCGCTTCCCGCATGCGGCCGAGTTCGCTCAGGCAATTGCCCGCCAGGTTGTGCGCGATGGCGTCGCCGGGATTCTGGCCGATGGCCCGCACCGCCAACGCAAGCGCTTCTTCGTGCCTCCCGTTGATGCGCAGCAGGTTGCCGGCGTTGATGAGAGCGCCGTTGTAGCGAGGGTCGGCGTTGGCGGCGCGGAGATACCACTGCATGGCTTCGTCCCCGCGATGGCGCGCAACAGCAAGATTGCCCAGTTCCATGAGCACATCCGGGTGCTCACCCGCGATCGCGCGCGCGCGCTCCAGGCAGGTATGCGCCTCGTCGTATCGCTTCTGCTGGGAGAGCGCAAGGCCCAGACCCAGGAACCCCGGCCAGAAATTCGCCCGGTGATGGACGGCTTCCGCCTCGCAAGCGGCTGCCTGCGGCCATTCCTGGCGGAAGGAGTGGATGGCGCCGAGGTTATGCCAGGCCTCGGCGTGGCCAGGGTCCGCCCGCAGCGCCATGCGATACAACTCGCCCGCTTCGTCGAGCCGGTCGATCGCGCGCATGACGTTACCGAGGTTGTTAAGCGCCATGGGGGAATCCGGTTGAAGCGCGAGCACCTGGCCATAGGCTTCGATTGCTTCCGGGTAGCGTCGCAAGTCCGCAAGCGCCTGCGCCCGCACAAACATGGCGACGGAATCGTCCGCTTCGAGCGCGAGCGCCTTCTCCGCGCTGCCAAGAGCGGCTTCCGCCTCCCCGGCGTTCAGGAGGGACCGACCGAGATCCCGCCAGTACAGGGCCGTGCGCTCACTGAGGGTGCAGGCTTTCTTGAGGAAACGCACGGCGTCCTCACGGTTGCCGAGCGCCTCGCTCGCAAGGCCAAGGCCATGCCAGGCGGCGGGCAGTTGAGGTGCAGTTTCCGAGGCGGCGAGGAAGTGATCAAGAGCCTGTGTGTAGCGGCTTTGCTCCAATGCCCGATAGCCGGCTTCGATCGCTTTGAGAAGCGCGGCGCCTCCTTCCGGCGGACTGGATGCGGCTGTGCGACTGGATGTGGCAGGAAGCCGGGAGGTGGAAAAGCGTGCGGAAGAGTTGGGCATAAGGCGATGCGGCCCGCTCCGGTGGCCGTCAGGGAAGAGGTTCGGCGGGAAGGGGGGTTTGCAATAGGGTCCCGGCGCAAGTTCGCCGGGTAAGGGATTCACCTCAGGACTCGAGAATCCGTTCTAAGCAACGCACTTTCTCTTCAAGCCCCGGGACCGGCTTCCCGATATGAGGCGGTAGAGAAATCAACGCCGCTCCCGGGCGCAAACAGGGAGTCCGGCAGGAAGCCGGAAATTCAAATACAGGATTGAGTCACAATGTCCACATCGATCATAACCAACGTTTCCTCCCTGATCGCGCGCGAAAACCTGCGCGTCAACAATGAATTTCAGGGCCGCACGATTAACCGGCTGACCTCCGGATTGCGGATCAACAGTTCCGCGGACGACGCCGCCGGCCTCGCCGTGGCCAACCGCTTCCGCAGCGACATCACGGAGCTGACACAGGGTGTTCGTAACGCCAACGACGGCCTCAGCACGCTGCAGATCGTCGACGGGGGATTGAACAACATCTCGAAGATCCTCGACCGGCTGAAGACCCTGGCAACCCAATCGGCCTCCAACACCTTCACGGGAGACCGCACCACGCTGAACAACGAATATGGTGAGTTGCTGACGGAAATCAACCGCCAGGCTTCGAATATCGGCCTGGTATCAGGCGGCTCGAACAACACCAACATCTCCGTGTACGTAGGCGGCGGCAGTTCGCAGGCCAACGCGAAGGTCTCCATCGACCTGAGCGGCGTTGCCAACCGGGTGGATTCGAGTTCGCTCGGCGTGGGCGGCACGCAGGTGGTGAACGGCGGCGTTTCCGTCGGCGCGGTGGACCTCGACGCCGCGGGCACGCTGCTCGCCGGCAGCACCCAAGAGATCAGCGTCCAGCTTTATGACGCCGGACTGGGAACCACGGTCACCAAGACCGTGACCGTCACGGGCGGTGCATCGGGCATCGATGCCGACCAGGCGCTGACGCAGATCAACGACCAGTTGAACTCCTTTGGCATCACGGCCAGCAAGGGAACGGATGGCATTCTCCAGCTTTCGGGCAGCCGGGCGTTCAGCGCACTGACGAGCGCGGTGACGGGCGGCGGCACGGCGTTCGCAACGGCCGCAACCGAAGTAACCAACTCTTCGAACTACCGATACGAGATGGCGGCCTACGCCTCGGCCGGCGACGCCCAGACGATTACGGTGCAGAACGCGCAGGGCGCGGTCGACGTCACCCTCGCCGCCAGCGCGGACGCAGCCGCGGTGGTAACCGCCTTGAACGAGGCCGTGAGTTCGTTGGGTATCGAGGTGGTGGGCTACAGCGGCGCAGACGGCATCAGCATCCAGAGCAGCAGCGCCTTCAGCATCTCGGTGACCGAAGCGGCGACCGGCGCCGGCATCAACGGCACCAGCACCGGCGCACTCACAGTGACGGCGGGCGACACGTCGGCGAGCGCCACCGGGAACGCGCTGGCGGCGGTTTCCTCGATCGATGCGGCGATTACGGCGCTTGGCCGCGTCCAGGGCAAGGTGGGTACGGCGCAGAACAAGCTGCAGTACTCGATCCAACTGGCGCAATCGCAGATCGCCAGCTTCTCGGCCGCGGAATCCCGCATCCGGGACGCCGACATCGCGCTCGAAGCCTCTAACCTGACCAAGGCGCAGGTGGTGCAACAGGCATCGCTGGCCGCGCTGGCCCAGGCGAACTCGGCTCCGCAGGCCGTGCTTGCGCTGCTGAGAGGCTAAGGCGGCGGATCTCCCCCGCGGGCCGGCCCGCCCACCCCACGCGCTTCGACGCCGGGGCGGGCGCGGCCGGCCCGCTCTTTCGCAATCGAACGATCCGGGCGCAACGGCGCGGCGGGGGCTCCCCGGAACGGGGTGGAAGCTCCCGCCACGCAGCGATTGCCCCGCACCTTGCGGCACATCTAATGCATTCCCGCGAAAACGCCGATAGTGGACCGGGAGGCACGAGAAGGAACCAGCACCGGATGCCCGACCGGAACGGCTAGGACGAAATCGAGGACCTCATGAGCAGCAGTTCCCTATTTCTTGGCAACAGCGCCTATTCCAAGGACTTCGCGGAGGTAATTGAGCGAACGGTGGCGATCGCCAAGCTGCCGATGCTGCAACTCGAGCAGCAGCGGATGCAGACCGGGGACCGGGGAACGGCCGTCACCGACCTGCAGGGCAAGTTCGAAAGCTTGCGGATTGCGCTGAGCGATTTATCGTCGAGCGTGGCTTCGGCGAATCTGGCGGCAACTTTTTCAGCGGCGGGCATTGCGACGGCCACGCTTGGGGAGAACGCCACCGCGGGCAGCTTCACGCTGGAAGTCACCGACCTTGGCAGCTATACGAGCTACGTGACGGCGGCGGGAGTGGCCGACCCCGGTACGGACGGCTTGGGCGGCGATTTGACCAAGACGCTGGTGGTGGACGGCGTGGAAACGACGCTGACGCTGAGTGCGAACACGCTCGATGCTCTCGCGAAGGCGATTACGGATTCGGGTACCGGGCTGAGCGCGAGCGTGGTGAATGTCTCCTCGAACGGCACTCCCAGCTATAAGCTGGTGCTGCAGGGGGGCAAGCTGGGCGCGCAGACGATCGCGCTCAAGGATGGGGATATTTCGGGCGCGGATCTGCTCGATGGAACGGCTTTGAGCGAGGGCGGCAACGTCCACTACAAGGTGAACGGGATTCTTGTGAACTCAGAAAGCCGCACGGTGACGCTGGCACCGGACGTATCCGTGACCCTGAGCGCAACGACGGCAAGCAGCGGCCCGGTGACGCTTTCGGTGAAGCGGAGTTCGGCCCAGATCGTGGACAAGCTGCGCGCAATGGTGTCCGCCTACAATGCGGCGACGGCCAAGCTCGACGAGCACCGGGGCCAGAACCGCGGCGCGCTGCAAGGGCAGAGCGTGGTCTCGACGCTTTCCAAGGTATTGCGAAATTTGTCCGGCTATAGCGCCGATACAGGCTCCTTTCAGAACTTCACCGACGTTGGGCTGAGCTTTGACGACAAGGGCGTGCTCTCGCTCAACGCTTCGGCGCTGACGGGATTGAGCGACGAAAAGCTGGACCAACTGGTGGACTTCCTGGGCGCGGGCGAGAACGGCGGGTTTGCGGGATACGCGCTGAACGCGATCAGTGCGGCGACGGCGGCGGAATCCGGGATCCTGGCCCTGGAGAAAAAGTCGTACACGGATCGGGGGAAAGCCGAAGCGCTGCAGGCAGAACGAATGCAGGAGCGACTGACCCTGATGGAAACGAACCTGCGAGAGCGGTTCGCGGCGCTCGATTCCGCGATTGCGGCATTGCAGCAGCAGGCGCTCTATTTCAACAACCTGTTCGAATCAATGCGGATCGCGCAGCAGACATATTCGAAGTAGGACCGACGACGGCATGCGGTCTCGGACAAGAGTTTCGAAAGTGAACGGAGAGCGGATGACCGGGGTGGAAAAAGCCTTCGAGGAGAATCGGACGTTAGGCGCGGCGAATCGCGTGAACACGCGCGATGAAGCCCGACCGCAACCGGCAGATCTGGCCGAGGCGGGCAGCGAGGCCAATCCGATATCCCCGGTGGCGGACGCGCGAACCCAACTGGAGCCGCTTTCTCATGCCCTTGCCGGCAAGCTCGCCGCGCCACAAGCGGCGGCGGGATGCAGCGCTCCGGAACTGGGGGCTCTGCGGGGCCGTATCTTCCGCGCAATCCGCGACGGCGATTACATGCTGCTGGCAACGTTGCTACCCGTCTACGGAGCGAAGCTCGAAACGCTCGTAACCAGCCCCCACGCCGACCCAGACGCTCTCCACCGGGCGGCAGCCGATCACACGACGTTCTTCGAGCAACTGAAAGCGGCTTTGGTTACCAACCGGATCCAGGTTCGCCTGGAACTGGAGCGGGTGAAAGCATCCCGGCAGTATGCCAACGAAGCGCCGGAAGAGGTTGCAAGCGGCTGGCACGGATGAGGGGCAGCGCGCGAACCACAACACAAAACTCGGGGGGCGCTTCCGAAAATCCGGTGGCGGATCGCAGCGTGCCCGGCTCTCGCAGCATGCCCAGCTCTCACAGCGTGCGCGGCCCTCGCTGGCGGATCCCCGGTGGAGTGGGAGGCCCCCCCCCGCCCAAACCCTCTTCGCGCTGGCCGCGAGGCGGGATCTCCGCTGGCCGCGAGGCAGGCTAAGCGGGCTTTTCCAGCTCCGCTGCCCCGGTGCTTGCAGTGTGGAGGCGGTACACCTCCGTGAAGGCTAAGCCTCGCGGAGAGCACGTTGTGCTGCCTTGGCGAGCTCCGCGCCGCCCGGAAACACGGAGAATTGTGATCCAGGAATTCGCAATTCTGGAATGCCGGAAGTGGCAGCCCATCCGCCGGAGCGAGCGGGCGGAACATGCGGGATTCGCCGAAGAGGCGGCGTTACAACCGCGACAGCGACAATCGCGGCAGCAAAAATCGCGAAAGTGAGGTCGCGAAGCTACAATCGCGAGATGCGGCGCGCTTTGAGCAGGGACGTGACGGCGTAAAAAGCCATCATTCCAACAAACAACCCGCCCAGCAGCAATGCCAGAGCGGCGTCCAGGTCCTCACGCCGATGAAACTCCCGGTAAACCATGAACGCGCCGATCACCGTCAGCGACAGGAATAGGAACGCGATGGATTGGTTCCAGACCACGCGCAGCGGCTTGATCACGGCGGGAACGATATGTCGCTGAAACTCGGAGATCATTCCCATATCGATTCTTGCGCGGACGCCTGCCTTTCCTGATCTAATCCTACACTTCCAGAATACCGATAGATGACTTGTCGGCGCGAGACTGCCAACCGGAAACGGCGGAATCGCGAAAGCGTTCCTCTTGTAAGAGGATCGGCAATTTACCTACAATCGAGGGCGAGTAGCAGAATTCCGCAAGGGCGGAATGGATCTGGCCGCAAGTCGGAAAATGCTTAACAGAGATACGCAAAAAGGAACCAGCTTGGACGATAGACTCAAGCAGCTAATGCAGGAACTGGGCAACGCGATCAACGAGGCTCTTTCCGATTCGGAACGGATTGCCGAATCAATCAGCGAGATTCGTAAGGAAGGTTACGACGTCTTTCTGGTTCTCGAAGCGACGATTGGCTTCAATAAACGCAGCGCCGAGGAAGAAGACGTCGAAGAGAGCCTCGGCGGGCCGGCGGCCGAACCACGTCCGGACCTGGTCGAGGAGACGGAAGAGGGCGTGAACTGGACGGCCCAGGACGAGAAGTTTCTGCGTGCGCTCAAGATCACGATTGACGAATAGCAAAAGCCTGGCCGCGGGTGCTCGGTGAAGGGTCGCGGGCGCGCGGCGGCGGGTTGCGGGCGCGCGGCGACGGGCCGAGGAGACGCGGCGGCGTGACAGGCCGCGACCGGTGCGGATGAGGCAGCGCTCCTCTTGCCGTGGCGTTATCCGGCGAGTTCCCGATAGACCGCGTGGGTAGAGGCGACGGCGATTTCCCAGCGGAAGCGGGCGGCGCGATTGCGGCCCATGTCCGTGAGCCGTTTGCGTTCGGCAAGACTCTCCGTGAGCGTGACCAAGCCTTCTTCCATCGATGAAGCCTTCGTTGGATCGACGAGCAGCGCCGCATCGCCCGCCACCTCGGGGAGCGACGAGCGGTTCGACGTGAGCACGGGCAGGCCCCAGGCCATCGCTTCGAGCACCGGCATCCCGAAGCCTTCGTCGAGCGACGGGAACGCGAAGATCGCGGCTCGCGAATAGTAGCTTGCCAGGGTTTTGTCGTCGCAGTAACCGATACGCTGGATGCGGTCCCGCGCGGGAGATGCGGCGACGGCGGCCTCGATGGCTTCCCAGCCGTAGCCCTGCCCCCCAATCAGGATGAGTTCCCAGGGCGCGCTTACCCGCGCGAAGGCGTTCACAAGGGCGGCGACATTCTTGCGCTTCTGCAGCGCGCCCACGAACAGGATGAGCGGCTCCCTTTCCTCGGCAGGGCGAACCGATGCCGGATCCGGCAGGCGTACTCCGTGCGGAATGATCCGGATGCGAGCCGCGGGCACGCCCAGCAGATCTTCCACCTGAGAGGCGGTGAAGGCCGAGACGCAAATGGCCAGGTCTGAACGGGCGGCCGCGTCGCGAGCCTGTAAGGCGAAGCGCTCCCGGAATGCGTCGGTGCTGTACTTCGAAGTCAGCACGAAGAGATCGTGGAAAGTGCTGACCGCCCGCCGCATTCGCAAGCGGGGGAGGCGTTGGTTAAGACCGTGAAAAAGCCGGGGCCGAAAGGGCAACAGATGGTCAATGAGCGGAACCCTCCGTGCGTTGGACGGAAGGTCTGCCTGAAAGCTTTTCCGGAATCGATGCATCCGGTAGCAGAAACCGTAGCGGTCCCGCGGGAAACTTTCCGCGAGGCCGAAGAGCAGCTCGCGCGAGTAGTTCGCGACGCCGGTGGGCCGCGGATCGGCGGCATAGGTGGCATCGAGATGGATCGTGAGCGACATCGATGACCGGCGCGAACAGGCAGCCGTTGTCTCACGATAGCATCCGGGGGAACGGGTCTCCGCCTCGCCAGATCGGGAGATGCGGGGTATGGTGCGCCGAACCGGGAACAGGTCGAATCAGAAATCTTCCGGCAGCCCGTAGGACTTGAGCTTGCGATAAAGGGTGGTGCGGCCAATCCCCAGCAATTGCGCAGCGGTCGTGCGATCGCCGCGAGTATGACTGAGCGCGTTCAGGATCGCGCGCCGCTCCACTTCGACCAGCGGCACGACCCCCTCGTTCAGCGCCTGGGGCGGAGTCTCGGCCTGGCTGACGCCGGACAAGATCGCCGCATCCGACCGGGGCGGGAAGATCGAATGGAGCATGGTGGAGGGCAGGTCCTGAACGCCGAGGTCCCGGCCGACCGAGACCGCCGACATGCGATGAATTGTATTCTCCAGTTCCCGCACATTGCCCGGCCAGTCGTACTTGAGCAGGGCGTCTTCGACGGAGTTCGAGAGGCGCAATCCCCCGGAGTGCTTATCGAGAAAGTAGGCGGCGAGCACGGGGATATCCTCGCGACGCTCGCGCAGAGGAGGAATGCGCAGGGTGATCACGTTGAGGCGAAAGAAAAGATCCTGCCGGAAACGGCCGCGGCGGACATCCTCGGCGAGGTTGCGGTTGGTGGCGGCAATGACGCGGCTCTCCACATAGCGGGTGATGTTGGAGCCGACGGGGCGGAACTCGCGCTCTTGCAGTACCCGCAGCAACTTGGCCTGGAGCGAGAGGGGCAACTCGCCGATCTCATCGAAAAAGGCAGTGCCGAGGTGTGCTTCCTCGAGCAATCCGCTGCGGTTCGTGTCCGCACCCGTGAACGCACCGCGCACATAGCCGAAGAGTTCGCTCTCCATGAGCGGACCGACGAGAACGGAGCAATCGATCGGAACGAATTTCTTGAGGCCGCTACGCTCGTGTACTTTTCGCGCCACGACTTCTTTGCCCGTACCCGTTTCGCCGAGAATCAGCACGGGGCTTTGGTTGGAGGCGATCCGGTCAATCTTGTCGCGCAACTCGCGAATGGCGGACGAAAGGCCGATGAGGGCAACTTCCGATGATCTGGCGGGCACGGCGCAACTGGATTCACGAGGCATGAAGATTCGGACGGGTCCCCGTCTAAGGTATTAGTGGTCCGGCACCAGAAAAATTCTCGGAAAATCGTCACGAAGCGTGAGAGAAAGTTTCTCGGCATCGGCGCGGGAGAGACGACGGCCCACGAGCACTTTCCATAGGAGGCCGCCAGGAGAGGCGGGATTCGGAGCGGAGACGAGGCGCACGTCGAGCGCGCGTTCAACGAGTTGCTCCCGAATCGCCAGGGCATTCTCGTAATTGGCGAAGGCTCCGATCTGGACCGCGAAACCAGCCTCACGCTCAACGGGAACTGCACCGGGAACGCCGGATGCCGCGGGCGCGCCGGTGGTGGGCGGAGCAGGTTGTCCGGGCAGACCCACAACCTCTACACGCACGGGAGCCGTACCAGGACCCAGCATCGCAATTTCCCGCGCCGCGGCACGAGACAGATTAATGGCACGATTGCCCACGAACGGTCCACGATCATTGATGCGAACACGGGTGCGCAATCCATTCGTATGGTTGGTGACTTCCACCACCACGCCGAAGCGCAGCGTGGGATGAGCGGCGGTCATTTTCTCCTGGTCGTACACTTCGCCGTTGGCGGTGCGCCGGCCATGATACGGCTCGCCGTACCAACTCGCGATTCCCTCTTCGTAAGCGCCGATCACCGACGGCAATACAGGCCTTCCCGAGACGGGCGCTTGCACTTTCCGCTGCTTGCGTCCGCAACCGCCCAGCGCGATCGCGAAGACACAGAGCGCAATACAGACGAATGCGCTCAAGAGCCTGGCCCGCGCGGCTACGGGCCACAACTGGTTCGATGCCGGGAGGCTCAAATCTTTTCCTCTTTCGGCCATCTCAAGGCACGCAATGACGGCATCAAGAATACCCTCTTCATGAAATTACTTGACTTTATGCGCGATCCTATTTATAAGGAAAACACAAAGCAACGTCGCACTAAATGAGTGCGGTTCGTTGGGAGAATCGTTCGAACAGAACTTTCGACCGCGGGAAGATCTTCATCACCCGCAAGAATACAGCCGAACAGGCCGTGGGTTGATCGCGATCATCGAACAGGAGCCCCGGGAAACCGGGGCTTTTCCGTGTGTGCCGCTCGTGCCGTTACAGCGCCCGTGCCGGGCGGGTTTTCACGCGGATCCGTGCTTCGCGATTGCGATAGCCAGGAAGCTTTCTCCCATCCCAAATAAGAGCGATTTCAGTTGCTGCCGGCGCTCCAGTGCCTGCCTTTCATTCGTTGCATGAAGCACTCGCTGAAACTCATCTCTTTCCCCGGCATAAAGCAAGGCACTTGCCAGACGCTCCATGCGAAGGACCTCTCCGCCGGCATGCCTGGCCACCTCCGCCAGCACATGGAAAGGAACATGCGAAGTGATGTCTCTGTTGCCGGGATCGGAGAGCACATCGGTATCGGCGCGATGATCGCGATACGACATCAGAGTGCCGGCGGGGAATCGTTTCCAGTCCCGTTCGAAGTAGCCGTAATCCACAAATACACAGAGCGCGTTCTTCGCGTTGGCCAGCAACTCTTCCAGCAAGCGGACACTGCGATGATGCACTTCGAACTCGAAGCCATCGAGGGCGGGCACGCCATAGCGCGCGGCATACTCGGCGATCTCCGGGGAGGGCTCCGATGCCGTACACCATTCGAAACGCGCATTGCTCCATCCGACGCACCGTTCATACACCCGGCTGCCATCCCGGACGGCCGCGGCGACGGGAAAGGCATCGAATAGCTCGTTGCCAAAAATTGCACCGGAGATCGGGGGAGCGGGCGGCGTTGCATGCACTTCAACGGCGCGATATTCCCAATCGGCGAACGCTTCCGCCATCTCTCCGCGACCCGCGCCGTATTCGGTGAGGATACGAGGCAACGCCAGTTGAAACTCATCGGAGAGGCGCTCGATGTAGCCGCGGATGAGGCTTCCGAAGACAGGCTGCAGTTGAGAGGCGGTATAGAAATCGCCCCGGATGCCGATTGGCTTCTCACCCCGGCAATAGTAGCCCTGCTGAGGATGATAGAGAGCCAACTCCATGAAGCGCTCAAACGAAATCGGCCCGTTGCGCGCAATCTCTTCGCGAAGCAATCTTTCCATGCGATTCTCCAGCCTATCGTAGCTTCCGTGCTCAACGGCCGAGGGACGGAGTTGGGAGAGACGCGGGCCTCCAGCGCAACGGGTGCCGCCGCGGACGCTCCTCTCCCTTGGCGGGTTGACATACACTAGTGCCAGAACCGCGACGGCCGGGGCGCGCCCCGGCAGCCGGATCCAGATTCATCAAGGTGGGTATTATGGGCAGTTTTTCGCGAAGGGCGTTTCTCTCCAGTGCGGGCGCCGCGACGGTGTACCAGCTTGTGCCGCGGGCCCAGGCGCAATCCCGGAGACTTGGGCCGAACGACACCATCCGGCTCGGCCATATCGGCGTCGGCGTGCAAGGCTCCGGCCTGCTTGACGAGTTCAAAGTGATTCCCGGCGTGAAGCCTACGGTTGCGGCCGATCTCTACGACGGCTATCTGCTGCACGCGAAAGAGGCCACCAAGAACACGATCGAAACCACGAAGGATTACCGCACCGTACTCGACCGCAAGGACATCGACGCGGTGGTGATCGCCGTTCCGGACCACCTGCACTGCCATATGGTGCTCGATGCGCTGGACGCGGGCAAACACGTCTACATTGAGAAACCGCTCACCTGGGCGCTAAGCGAAGGGAATGCGATTATCCGGGCGGAGAAGAACAGCGGCAAGCTCCTGCAAGTGGGCAGCCAGGCGAAGAGTTCCACGCTCACGGCGAAAGCGAAGCAACTGATCAAGGACGGGACGCTCGGCAAGGTGACGATGGTACGGATGTCGAACAACCGGAACTCGGCGGAAGGAGCATGGCGCTACCCGATCCCACCCGATGCCTCAACAACCACCGTGGATTGGCCCCGCTTCCTTGGGCACTATCCGGGACGCCCGTTCGACCCGGAGGTGTTCTTCCGGTGGCGCTGCTGGTGGGAGTATTCGGGCGGCGTGGCTACGGACTTGTTCGTTCACCTGTTGACGCACATGAACGAAGTGATGGATGCGCCCGCGCCGAAGTCCGTCGTATCGCAGGGCGGGCTTTACCGCTGGCGCGACGGCCGCACCGTACCCGACGTGATGAACTCGATCTTCGAATACGAAGAAGGATTCGTCATCGACATGTACGTGAACTTGAACTGCAGCCGTGCGGGAGAGCCGCCGACGATCATGGGGGACAAGGGCACCATGGTGTTCGACCGGGGCAAGCTGGTGGTGTACCCCGCCCCGGTTGAGGAAGAAGCGCAGAAATACGGCAGCCGGGCGTGGCCAAAGGCGATGCGGGACGAGTATCTGCGCAAGCACGGCGTGGCGGTAGGCGCTTCCGGCGAGCAGTTCCCGGAGCGGGCGCTGCCAAAGCAACAGGTCGTGGATGTGGCGGAGGGACCCTCTCACACGGAGCACTTCATTTTGTCACTGCGCAACGGGAAGCCGAGCGTAGAGGATGCCACGGCGGGCCATTTGGCGGCAGCCGGAGCGCATCTGGCGAACATCGCGTTCCGGGAAGATTGCAAGGTCTCCTGGGACCGGATTTCAGGCGCGGTTACGCGGTCCTGATCGCCGGAAATCAAGCGGCGGGAGCCTCCTGAGGCACGGCTGAGGGAAGCCCCGCCGCAATTTGGCTGGCAAGCAGACTGGCAATCGCGGCGTCGAACCGTGCGCCCTCCAGCCTCGCGATCCGGAGCGAATCCGCGTGCAGGCAGGCGCCACGAAACTCCGCCTTGCTGAAGCAGGTCCCGGCGCTGATCTGCGTATCGCGAAGGTCGCTTCGGTTGAGTTTCGCACCGCGGAAATTGGCGTCCCGCAGGTCCGCGCCGGCGAAGTTGCAGAGGTTGAGAGTCGCCTTCTCAAAATCCGCCCCGCGCAGGCAAAGGTGGCTGAGATCGGCACCGGTGAGATCCAGATGATAGAAGGAGTCGCCCTCGAGATTGGGCCGCGGCTCCTTGCAGGCCTTGCGCCACCGGTTCCACTCGGCGGCACCGGCCGCCAGGATCTTGCCAATAGCCGTGTTGGCGGCGCAGGCGCCCTGGGTTTCATTTGTTTTTTTCTTCCCGGCTTCGTTGATCTTTACCAGCGCCCTTAGGACGTTCCCGCGCAGGAAGGGTCCGCCGGAGCGCAGCAGCACGCGCAGGGGTTCCGCGAATTCTTTGAGCGCCAAGTATCCCATGGCCCAGACGGCCGCCCGCTGCATGGGCGGATTGGGCCGCATCGCCAATTCAGCGATGCGGGCCGCGGCGTGCGGGTCTCCACCATGAGAAAGCCCGATCAGCGCGTTCAGCGCAATGCGAGGCACCGGACTCTCCGCTTGCTCGCGCAGCAACTGTTGCACCGGCGCGGTGTGCGCCAGCGGCCACAGCCCTTCGATGACGTTCGCGCGCACCCGGTCATCAGGATCCGCCAGGAGGGACGCGGCGGTCTCCGCGCTTTTCGTCATCTTGAGGAGCGATTCGGCCACCCGGGAGCGGATCTTCGGATTGGGGCTTCGCAAAAAGCGCACCAGCAGAGAGTTGGCCCTGCCGATGGTATCGATTGCCGCGATGACTTCAAGCGTCAGGAACAGGCCATCCGGCACGGACCCGTCTCTCACCAATGGAAGAAACTTCTCCAACAGGACGCACTCCAGCCCGGGCTTCCCTTCCGTCAACCGGTGGACAAGCAGGGTTCCCTCCGCGCGAGACAGGCCCTCCTGATACTCAAAAAGCGGCAATAGATGGCCCTCTTCAATCGCCATGGACGCGACGAAGCGGGTGGCCGCGTTGCGAGGAAGAGCATTGGCCAGCCAGCGAAAAACGATTCCAAAGAAAAGCGATGGATCCCGGACGCAGACCGAACGGAGTTCGTGGCTCGCCGATTTCGAATTGGCATCGAAGTTCCGCAGGAGCAGTTCCACTCGCTCCGCGGCGTCCTCGATCTCAAGTTGTTCCGGATTGGACATCGGCCTTGCCACCAGAGGTCGCTTCACGGCATCGCCGGGAAACCAGGGGGCACGGGAAGACGCGGCCATTCGAGCCGGCCGCGATCAAGCCCCGCTCCTTGAGGCTTCTCATCGCCAAATATGAATGGATCTTTAGCTAAGCCTGGTAACCGCGTGCAGCCTTGGCGCGCACAAAGCTTTACGGGATTAGCGGGCTCTCCGCGGTGGCCAGTTCCGCACCGTAATTTTCACGAACCGACATGGATTGATCGGAATAGAAAGTGCGGCTGCCGGTGGTGCCAAACTGGGTAGGCTCGGCGGAAACGGCGTAACCGGTTTCCGTCTTGGTGACCTGGAACTTGTAGCCGCCTTTTTCGCCATCAGACAAGTCTCCCGGCAGCAAATCGGCTCCGTCAGGGCTGGGAGCGCCCGAGGGGGAAGGCCCAAGTTTCTCCAGGCTATCCGCATACTTGCCGAACTGCGAAAAATATCCCGCCTGCGCCGTATGGATGGTCTTGATATGGCTGATGGCGGCCATCTCCTGAGCCGACATCCGCATTCTGCCGAGGCGCGGGAGAGCAATCGTGACGATGATGAGGATAATCGCGATAACGATCAGCAATTCGATCAGCGAGAAGCCGCGCTGGCGGCGATTCCGCTTGCCGCGGAGCGCGAAACGGGGGATTTCTTGCACCTGGAGACTCCTTCAGCCCGGCGATCGAGGCCGCCGGAAGCGGGGATGCAAAACACCCCACTCATCATAGAGTATGACGCAGGACGGCTGGCTGACGTTCAGGCCAAAATCGAGGCGGGCGGCGCTTGCAGCGTCAGGCGGTGAGGCGCAGGACGAAATTCTCCATCACGATGCGGTCATCCGGGCGTGCGTCGCGCAGGGCGCGGTCCGCGTACGCAATCAGGCGCAAGGCCCGCCGGAGCCGTTGGGGGGAAAAGCGGGTTGCCGTGTCGACGATCTGATCCGCCCTGGAGCGCCACATCATCATGCCAATCTTCTGGCAGTGGCTCTGGATCTGTTGGGAGGTCCGCAAATTCAGTTCGCGCGCGGCCAGCGCCATGCGAAACTGCGCGGAGAGAAACGTGAGGGCGAGGGGCAGGTATTCGTTCTGCCGGATGAGCGTATCGAGGAATCCCAGCGCCTCCGTGCGGTTTCCCGCCCCGATCGCGGCGACGAGACGGAAGATGGTGGTGGCCTTGGCATCGGTCACCAGCGCATCGATGTGCTCCGCGGTAACCGTGCCATTCGGGCCGAGGAAGAGGGCCAGCTTTTCGAGTTCGCCGTCAATCCGCGAGGCATCGGCATTGAGCGTCTCCACCAGCAGTTCCACTTGCGCCGCCTGGATGCGAAGCCCGCGAGCCGCGGCCAGTTCCCGAACGAGGGCCTGGGCGGCCACGTCGGTGAAGCGGGGGAACTCGACCACCCAGGGCACGCCGGAATAGAACTTACGGATGCGATCGACTTTGGCCTTGTCGTCGTTGTCGAACTCATAGCGGCCGGATTCGAGCAGGACGGTAGCTCCTTCGGTGGGGCGTTTCAGGTACTCGTCCAGCGATTGGAAGGAAGCGGATTCCTCATCCTTGCCGGCGCGCCCGCGAGGCAGGGCGGCTTCCGCGCCAACAGCGTGAATGACGCGGACCGGCGCGAACAACGAGAGCGCGCGGGCATCGTCGAGCACTTCGGCGAGAGCGGTCGAATCAAGATCATGCCGGGAAAGCCCGCTTTCCCGATCCTCCGGACCCAGAACCGCGTCTAACAGTTCGCGGCGGCAGCGCTCACGCTCCCAGGAATCCGGGCCAAGGAAGAGAATCACGGGCGGCAGTTTCCCGGCGGCGAGTTTCGAACGGAACTGGGCGGGCGTCATGCGAGCTAGAAATCCTCCACAATGCGGCTGACCACGGAGCGGGCCACTTCCCGGCTGAGCCGCTCGAGCGCCGCGTCGCTCTCGTCGAAATAGGCGCGCTGGTCGACGGCGATCTCGTAGCGGGCGCGGTACTCCATGTTGTCGTTGCGATAGATCATCTTTCCGGTGCGGCGATCCTCCAGACGAATCTGCATGCGGACAAACAACTGCACCATGCTGGCTCGGCCGCTGGAGGGGTCAAAAATCAGAGGTGACACCTGCTGGCTAATGATAGCCCCGCGCAATACGGCGTCGGCTTCTTCGGGGGCGGCCTCCACCTGGTAGCGGGTTCGGCTGAGGAACTCGCGGGCCAGCGCTTCGGGCATCCATTGGGTGAGCCGGTAGCGGGTGGTGAGATTGTCAAAAGCCGGAACGGCGATGGTACGGATTCCCGGAAGCTGGCTGGCCTTGCCTGCCGTGTGGTAACCGCACGAGGCAGTGAGGGATAGGCAAAGCACGATGGCGGCGAAGAGAGTGGCGCGGCGGTCCGTATGGGGGAAGAGGCGAAGCACGGTATGCAAACCTCTATTCTGGACGATTCCGCGCGGGGGCGCGATACGCCGCAACGGAGTGCGGCGATGCCTTCCGCCCGGCGCGGTGCTTGGAGCATCCTCCGCGACGGTCAGATTCGATTGATGAGGCTCGCAACATAACCCGCCCCGAAGCCGTTCCCGATGTTCACCACCGTCACGTTGCTGGCACAGCTATTCAGCATCGTGAGCAGCGCGGCAAGGCCCTGAAAACTCGCACCGTAACCCACGCCCGTGGGAACGGCGATGACCGGACAAGGCACAAGGCCGCCCACCACGCTCGGGAGCGCGCCCTCCATCCCGGCGCAGCAGATCACAACCCGCGCATCCATGATGGCTTCGAGACTGCCGAACAGCCGATGGATTCCAGCGACACCGACATCGTAAATGCGCTCCGGGACGCTGCCCATCACTTCCACGGTGGCGGCCGCCTCCTCCGCCACGGGAATATCCGTCGTGCCCGCGGCCATCACCACGACCTTACCCTTGCCGTAGATCGTCTTATCGCGAAAGAAGCGGGCGGCGCGGCACTGGGGCAGCAATTCAATTTCCGGAAAAGCCGCGCTCAAAGCCGTGCAGGCTTCGTCGCTCACTCTGGTGAGGATGACGTTTCCTGGGTGGGCGAGCAGCTTTCCCGCGATGCCGACGAGTTGCTCCGGGGTCTTCCCTTCACCGAAAACCGCTTCCGGCATGCCGTGGCGGATGGCCCGGTGGTGGTCTAGTTTCGCATAGCCTACATCCTCGAAGGGGAGCATGCGAATCTTCTTGAGGGCGTCCTCTTCTGTCATCACGCCCTCGCGCACCTGGGCGAGCACTTGTTTCAATTGCTGGTCATTCATATCCGGGATGCTCCTCCGCGGTGCACGCATCGCGATCCCACGGGAATCGTCTTCCGGCCGGGGCTATGCGCGGCCGAGGGGACACAGCGGGAACGCGCATCCGCTAGAACCGTAGGGTATCGCCCAGTTTCAGATTGTGCTTTTTCGCCATGCCGGCAGCCAGTTCGAGCACGTAAAGCGAAGGCACGGAACCACCGTAGCTGGGGCACTTGTCGGCGGTTTCCCGGCAGGGTGGGGTATCGGCCGAGATTTCCACGATGCGGCGATCCCGGTCCATCCAAATGATATCAAGCGGGATTTCACACTGGAACATCCAATAGCCGCGCTTCTCCACCGTTCCATGGATGAAGAGCATCCCCTGGTCTTCCGGCAGACTCGTGCGAAACATCATGCCTTGCGCCTGCCCCTCGGGGGTGAGCTTGGTTTCCGCATCAATCCGGACGCCATCCGGCAGTTCGACCCACTGATGACCGGGCGGGAGACTGGAGCCGCAACTCCCAAGCAGGAAAGCAATCATGAGGGCGCCAATCGCCGGGACAATGTTCCGCATCCCTTACAATAGTGGTTCCCCGGCAGGCACTCGCGCAAGTGGCCTGCCCCGGATTCCCATGGCTGCATCGGCACTACGAAAACTCTGGCTGACGCTCGAAATGATCCGGTTCGAGCACTCCATCTTTGCGCTCCCCTTTGCGCTCACGGGCGGATTGCTGGCGTGGCGGGAGCTTGGTTTTCCGATGGCCGGGCTGGGGTGGAAAGTCCTGTGGATCATAGTGTGCATGGTGAGCGCGCGCGCCGCGGCAATGGCGTTCAACCGCATTCTCGATGCCGATATCGACGCCCGCAACCCCCGGACGAAGGGGCGGCACCTGCCCGCGGGGCTGCTCAGCATGGGCTTCGCCTGGAGCTTCACGCTCGCGAGCGGCGTGGTGTTCATCCTAGGCGCGCGCGCCCTCAATGAACTCTGCTTCCGCCTTTCGCCCGTGGCTCTGGCCGTGGTGCTGTTCTATTCGTACACGAAGCGGTTCACGTCGCTATCGCACGTGGTGCTCGGCTTTGCACTGGGCATCGCGCCAAGCGCCGCCTGGATCGCGATGACGGGTTCGCTCGATCCGCGCATTTTGTGGCTGACCGCCGCCGTTACACTCTGGACCGCCGGGTTTGACGTGATCTATTCCTGCCAGGACTACGCCTTCGATTGCGACACCGGTCTGTATAGCCTGCCCGCGCGCTTCGGCATTGCGAGGGCGCTTTGGCTGGCCCGCGCGATGCACGTGGCCATGGTTGGGGCGCTGGTGGCGCTCGTCCTGGCATTTTCGCTCGGGACAGCCGCCTGGCTGGGAATCGGGGCCGTTGTGGCCGTGCTGATCTGGGAACATTCGCTGGTGCATGCCGACGACCTTTCCCGCGTGAACGCCGCGTTCTTCACGGCCAATGGCTACGTGAGCATTTTGTTCTTTCTTTTCTGGTCGTTCGACATCCTATGCAATAGGAGCTGACCGTCCGCACGCGGCAGGCCGCCCGGACGTGAGACAGTAAAGGGAGTGAGGGAAGTTGTCTGTGGGGACCGGCACTGACACAGCATGGAACGGACCGAAGCGCGGGCTACCTGTCGTCATCGACGACGCGCGGTTGCGGCCCATCTTCGAAAAAGTGGTTGCGGGTGACCGGCTGAGCCGCGAAGATGGCCTGGCGCTGTATCGCAGCCCGGACCTGCTGACCGTGGGCTACATGGCGAACATCGTTCGCGAGCGGCTGCACGGGAACATCACCTATTTCAACGTCAATCGCCACATCAACCCCACCGATGTCTGCGTGGCTTCCTGCCGCCTTTGCGCTTTCGGAAAGAAAGCCAAGGATCCGAACGCATACACGATGTCGCTCGAAGAGGTTTGGCATCGCGCCGGCCTCGGATGGAGCGAGGCTATCACCGAGTTCCACATCGTCGGGGGGCTGCACCCGACGCTCACGCTTGATTGGTATTGCCGGATGGTGACCGGACTCAAGGAACGGTTCCCGCAGGTCCACGTGAAGGCCTTCACGATGGTGGAGATCGCTTACTTCGCGCAGCGGGAGAAGTTGAGTTACCGTGAGGTGCTTGAACGGCTCGTGCGCGCCGGTGTCGATTCGATGCCGGGCGGGGGCGCGGAGATCTTCTCCGAGCGGGTTCGGCGCATTATCTGCGACCACAAGATCGACGGCGGTGAATGGCTGGAAGTGGCCAAGGTCGCGCATCAGGTGGGGCTCAAGTCCAACTGCACGATGCTCTACGGACATCTCGAAACGGAAGAAGACCGGGTGGACCATCTGGTTCGGCTGCGGGAGGTGCAGGACGAAACCGGCGGATTTGTCACCTACATCCCGCTGGCCTTCCATCCGGCCAACACGCCGCTACAGCACATTGCCGTCACCACGGGCTTCGAAGATCTCAAGAACGTGGCCGTATCCAGGCTGATGCTGGATAACATTCCGCACATCAAGGCGTACTGGGTGATGATGACGCCCCGGATCGCGCAAGTCGCCCAGCGATTCGGCGCGAACGATATCGACGGTACGGTGGTGGAGGAGCGGATCTATCACGACGCCGGCGCCACCACCAGCCAGGGGCTGCGGCGGCGGGATTTGCTCCGCCTGATCGAACAGGCAGGGCGTGAGCCGTTCGAGCGGGACACGCTCTACCGCAGGGTGGTTCGCCCCGAAGGCGAGGCGAAGCCCGTTGGCGTGGGCGCCACTCTGACGGTGCTCACCTGAGCTTTCGCTTTCCCTTTCCCCTTACTCCGGGCGAATGGCGATATCGAGAAGTTGGGGCCGCTCGCTTGCGATGGCGGCTTCGACGGCGGGTGCGATCTCCCCGGCCCGTTCAATGCGCCGGGCGGAGACGCCGAATGATTGCGCGAGGGCTACGTAATCAACCGCTGGCTCGTCGATCTCCATGGCGATGAAGCGGCCGGTACGCGCGGAAACGTAGTTGGGCTGAGATCGCATGAAGTTCTTGAGCACGTTGTATTCCCGGTTGTTCATCACGATGAAGGTAACCGGCAAACGCTCGTGGGCGGCCGTCCAGAGCGCCTGGGGCGAATAGAGCGCCGCACCGTCGCCAACGAGACAAGCCACAGGCTGGCGGCCAAGCCCCAGAGAGCAGCCCACCGCGGCCGGCATTCCCCAGCCGAGCGCACCGCCCCGCAGGAACGAGTATTGGCGCGGCGAATCGCTATCGAGAAAACTGCGTACGTGACTTGAGGTGGCGATGGCTTCGTCGACGATGGCCACATCGGGGCCGATCGCCCGCACCGCCTCGCACGCGGCCACCAGCGGCGTCGTTATGGCTTCACTAAACTGCCTATCCACCCGCTCGGAGAGAACATCCCGGCGCATGCGCTGCCGAAGGCGGGCCTGGCGATTGCACTCTTCATAGGCGCTCGCGTTGGGCTCAACCACTTTCTCGATATGCGGAAGCAGCGCTCGCAGCGACGCCTGGATATGACCCACGACAGAGAGTTTCGTGACGTAGGTTCGTCCAAGGTCCCGGACATCGGACGAGAGTTGGAAGACGTCGCAGCCTTTGGGAACGGCAGGCCCTTCGGAATAGAGAATCGTGATCAGGGATTTTCCGCCAAGCGCGAAGATGGCGTCATAATCCGAGAGAATTTCGGCTATCTTGCTGGCAACAGTGGGGAGATTCCCGGCCCACAGCGGATGCGAGGTGGGGAACGGGATGCGGGACGGCCAGGAAGAGCCGTACACGGGCGCGCCAAGCAGCTCGGCAATTCGTACGACTTCGGCGGCGGCGTCGCTCGCATGAATTTCATCGCCGGCGATGATCGCCAGCCGCCCCGGCTTCAGCGCGCCCAGATACCCGGCAAGCTTCGGCAGAGACCCGGCGATGGCCTCCCGGTCAATCACGGAAGGCTCGCCAATTCCAACGCCGCTCATTTCTTCCATCACGTCCATTGGGAGGGACAAGAATACGGGTCCGCTAGGAGCGGCGCTTGCATCGTGGAAGGCGCGCCGAACCAGGACGGGCAACTGCTCCGCGGCGGTCACCTCCCGCGCCCATTTCACGGTGGGAGTCGCGATCCGCACAAGGTCGTCGAAGAGCAACGGATCCGCAACGGCGTGGCGAAGGTCCTGTTGGCCGGCGGTGATCACGAGCGGGGTTTGCGCGATAGCCGCGTTCAACAGATTCCCCATGCCGTGGCCGAGCCCCCCGGCGGTATGCAGATTGAGGAATCCGGGGCGGCGGGCAGCCTGCGCATAACCGTCGGCCATGGCGACCGCGGACGCCTCCTGCAGGGCCAGAATGTACTTCAGGTGCGGCGTGCGCTGCAGGGCATCCATCAACGGCAGTTCAGTGGTTCCGGGGTTGCCGAAAATGTACTCGACGCCTTCACTGACCAGAATTTCCAGTAAGAGTTCCGCGCCTCGCCGGGCGCTCAGGGCTTCCACAGGCGTGATTGCAGAAAGGGACATGGCGGTTCTCCTTGTTGGGATTACAGCTTCTCGGCGAACCTGCGCGGTTACGCGGAATCGCATTCCGGCCGGAATACAGCCGGAAGGTATAAGTATATTTTATTTTCATATTTATCGCAGCGATAGGGGCAGAAAACCGTGGCGGGAGGGCCGGTCACACTGGAGAGTCAGGCCGCGACGACGCCGGAAAGTTCTTTGCAGTCAGCGGTTTTCGTGAGCCGGGAACACTTGCGGACGGGGCGCCGGGAGTGATTTTGGAATCTGAATCCCTATACTTGTTTCGCCCCGGAGAGGATCTCGCTTCGGGGTGAATGGGGGTTCTGATGTCGATGGCTTTGGTGCCGGTTCCGAACGGCCTGGCAATCCAGGGAATGCCTGGACTTGCGGAGGGGATGATGGAGGGTCCGCCGGACCTGCTGCGGGCGCTCGTTTCCGGAGATGCGCTGCCGCCGGCCTCCTGTTACGAGCAACCGTTGCGGATTGCGCTCCAGCTCGAAGGGGCAGGGGGCACGCGATACCCGCTGTGGGCCTTCTGGCTGAGGGCCGACGACACGTGGGAAGCGGGATTCGCTCCATTGTGCGAGTGGCGTGCGCAGCTTCCCCCTACCCAGCGGGCGCACCCTTTGTTGGTGATGGCGCGGAGCCAGGGGCGCTGGGATCTGGAAGAGCGATTCAGCCTCGAATTCTCGCAGCTAATGCAGGAAAAGGACCCGCTCGGGATTCCCGATGGCCGGATGATGGTCCGCGCGGACACAGCCGCCGTACCCCTGCACGAAGCGCTGCATACTTCCATCCGAAGCTTCCTCGATTCGATGCGGCCGGCCAGCCGGGAACCGCTGCCAGAGAACTGCGTAGTGCTGCGGAGCGGCTACCGTGCCGTGGATTGGAACCTGCCATGCCCCGCGGCGGTGGTGGCAAGGTTGCGAGGCGAGGGGGCGGCCGCGAGGAGCCTTCGCGGTGCGACGGGCCGGATTCCGCTTTCCCCGGACCCGCGCGTGCGCGCCCACTGGAAAGGCCCATTGCTTTGGGGCGCGTGGAAGAGTGGCGGCGGCGGACAGCGTTTTTTGACGCTGGGCTACCGCGGGGGCGATGCGATGCGCGGCGGGCTCACAGTGCAGGCCGGGGAAGGCGACGAGACCCAGGAGCAGTTTTCCCGCGGCCTGACGGATTTCCTGAACGGGGAAGCAATCGCCCGGGCCGAAAGCGACGCTGCGCTCTCGCGGTGCATGCGAACGCTCACTCGGAACCTGGAGGGCGATCCAGAGATCCGCCGCGCTCTCGAAACACCCTATGCAGTGCTGTTGCGCGGTGGCATCCCGGAATCGTTACGCCTTTTCGAAGCGGCGTCCATGCCCTCGCCCGAACCGCTGGAACCCCCGCGCGGCAAGCTCGCGGGGGAGGATCTCCGCGCCGAGTTGCAGCGGCCTCGGGACGTACCGGTAGTCCTTTCGCGCCCCGACGCGGACGGCAACGGTTTGCCGCTGCGGAAGCTCGCCTGACGAAGTCAGCGAGGCAGAACGAACGCGGCGTAGAGATCCATCACGTTGGTGCCGGTGGGTCCGGTGCGGAGCAGTTCTCCGGTACGGGAGAAGTAGGAGTAGGAATCGTTGACGGCGAGCGATTCCCCGGCGGAGAGACCGAGAGACGCTCCCCTTGCAACGCTTCCGCCGGTGACGATCGCGCCCGCGGCATCCGTCGGGCCGTCGGTACCGTCGGTGCCCCCGGCGAGCAGGCAAATGCCCTCCATGCCACGCGCGGCCAATGCGGCGGCCAGCGCGAATTCCTGGTTACGGCCGCCCTTCCCTTCTCCCCGAAGCGTGACGACAGTTTCGCCCCCGGCCAGCAGGCAGAGGGGCGGCTTCGCGGGGCGTCCGCTCAGCCGCGCTTCCCTGGCAACGGCCACCAGCATGCGCGCCTGTTCGCGCGCTTCTCCATCGAGAGAGGTCGTTAGCACGAGAGGACGGTAGCCGAGAGAACGCGCCACCCGCGCCGCTTCGCGCACAGCCAGCGCATTGCTGCCGACCACGAGGTTCTGCACGCGCTTGAAAAGCGGATCGCCCGGCTTGGGAGTGTCCGCGATTTCGAGACGAGCGCCGCGCTCAAGGCGATCCCGAACGGCTGCCGGGACACGGGCGCGCAATCCGAATCGATCGAGCACGCCGAGAGCATCCCCGAACGTGGATGCGTCCGGTGCCGCGGGACCGGAGCCGATGACATCGAGGTTGTCTCCAATGACATCGCTCAGGAGCAGGGCGAGCACCCGGGCGGGTGCGGCGCGACGGGCTAGCTGCCCTCCCTTGAGCATGGATAGATGCTTGCGGACGGCGTTGATCTCATGGATTCCCGCGCCCGAGGCCAGCAACAGCCTTGTGGTCTCCTGCTTCTCCGCGAGAGTGATCCCCTCCGCGGGCTGCACCAGCAGGGCGGAAGCGCCGCCGGAAATGAGGGCAATGACGAGATCGCCCGGACCCGCGTGATCGACCAGGTCCGCAATTCGCCGCGCGCCCTCCTCGCCCTGCTCGTCGGGCACCGGGTGGCCGGCTTCGACGATCGCCACGCGGCGGAGTTTCGCGCCGTGGCCGTACTTGACGGTGATCGAACCTCCCTCGATTCGCTTGCCAAGCACGGACTCCACACCTTGCGCCATGGCGGCGGAGGCTTTCCCCGCACCCACCACCCAAATTCGCTTTATTTCGCGCAGAGGATAGCGGCGTTTGCCGGCGACCAGCGTCTCTCCATCCAGGCGCAAATGCCGCAGCACGGCTTCGCGCGGCGAGGCGGAGGCGACGGCGGCGGCGAACACCCGGCGCGCGGCATCTCGCATGCGCTTCTCATCTGGTGCAAATTTCGGCATCGCATTCCTTTGTCGCCCGCGCCTAGAAAACTCCCAGTCGAAGGATCTGGTCCACCACTTCTTCGGGACTCTCCAAGCTGCCATTGACGCGGTGTTCGGCCAAGGCGTAGAACGGCTGCCGAGCCGCGAACAGCGCCCGGAAGCGCTCGGGATCGCGGGCAAGCGGGCGGTGCTCAAATGCGGCGACGCGGGCCGCCAGGGTATCGATGTCGCAATCGAGGTAGATGGTGACGCCATTGTTGGAGAGCCGTTCCATGCAGGTCTCCGTGACGCAGGCTCCGCCCCCGAGTGCCAGGACCATGGCGTGCCCCGACTGCACCCGATGCACCCGCGCCGCAAGCGCTTCACGTTCGATGGAGCGAAAGACCTCCTCTCCCTCCGTCTCGAAGATCTCCGAGATGCGCTTGCCCGCCAGATTCTCAATGTCATCGTCGAGATCGTAATAATCCCAGCCGAGGCGATCCGCCAGCATCCGACCGACCGTGCTCTTTCCGCTACCCATGAAGCCGATCAGATAGACCGCGGGGGTCCGCACCAGCTTGAGGATCATCGCTTCAACTCCTCCGGCAGTTCCGCTATTCGAAGAACCACCACTTTTCGTTCAATGTAAGCCAGAAACTCCCCGTGCCGCATCCCGGAAAAGCGAATCAGGCCGTGTTATTGATCCGGGCCAGTTGATGCTGGACGATTCCGGGAAACAATCGCGCGGCGGCCACGAGCGCCCAACTTGAAGCCGGCGTCACGACGGTACGGCGATTGCGCCGGATGCCCCGGCACACGGCGCGGGCGCAGGCCTCCGGTGTAATGGCGAAGCGTTCCTTGGATGCAGCGAGCGGAGCCGGCGGCGCTCCGGAAAGTACGTTGGCCTGGAACTCCGTTCTCACGTAACCAGGGCAAACGGCGAGGGTGCGAATTCCCTTGGCCCAGTATTCCATGCGCAAGCCCTCGGTCCAGGAGCAGAGCGCAAACTTGGACGCCGAGTACATGCTGAACCAGGGGAGCGTGACTTTGCCGGCAACGGAGGATACGTTCACCACCATGCCCGCTTCGTCCGCGCCCGGCAGCCTAGGCTGCCGAAGCATTTGCGGCACCACGAGCCGAGCCAGTTCGAGCGGAGCGAAGAAGTTCAGTTCCCACAACGCACGGATCTCCTCGCTCTCGGCCTCGATGGAGTTTCGGTAGTGGCCTACGCCCGCGTTGTTCACGAGGAGGTCCACGCGGCCAAAGCGGCGGAGCGCCTCCGCAAGGATGCGCGCGCGGGTGGAAGTGTCCGTGATGTCGCCGGCAACGACGCCATCGTCCGCGGCGGCAACCTGGCGAAGCGCCTCCTCATTGCGCGCGGCGAGAACGAGGCGCGCTCCCGCCTGCCGCAGTTCCCTTGCCAGCGCGGCGCCAATGCCGCGCGAAGCCCCCGTAATGATCACCACCCGCCGCTCAATCCGCATCGCGATTTCCTGTCTTTCGGCATTTCGATTCGCGCCAGAAGTGCCGCTCCGGCGCTTCATCGATAATAAAGGGATGATTGGCGAGTTGCTGCCTCTGTTCCCCTTGCGCATGGTAGCCTTTCCCAACTGCAGCGTTCCCCTTCACATTTTTGAGGAACGCTACAAGGCCATGGTGGGCCTCTCCCTCAAGAACGGAAGCGAATTCGGAATCGTTCTGGCGGAGGGGAAAGGTATCGTAAACGTGGGTTGCACCGTGTCAATCGATGCCGTCGTAGAGCGATACGACGATGGCCGGATGGATATTGTCTGTGTCGGGAAGCGCCGTTTCGAGATTCTCACGCTGGACCAGGAGGAGGACTTGCTGCGGGCGAGCGTCCAATACTTTGACGACGACGATTCCGCTTCGACTCCGGCGCTGCGTCTCGAAGCCCTGAGCGCCTGGGAGCAAGCCAAGCCGCTACTGCAGGAGCGGCCGCAGGAGCGTATCGACCCCACGGTGCCACAACTGAGTTTTCGTCTCGCGGACGCCGTTCCCGAACTCGACGCACGTCAGGTGTTCCTGGAACTCCGCAGCGAGGAAGAACGATTGAAGCAGATCGCCGCCTATTTCGGCGGGTATGCCTCGCGGCTGGCGCGCATCACGCATGCCCGGCGAGTGGCTCCAACCAACGGCCATGCCGCACTTGCGCCCCGCGACTCGCGGCACGAATAGCGGGAATGGCTGCATGGAGACTATGAAGAACAACGGACGCCTTCACCTCGTGATCGACGCCGACGACACGCTTTGGGAGAACAATGTCTATTTCGAACTGGCCTTTCAGCGTTTCGCCGCCTACCTCAACCACAGCCGGTTGAGCGATGCCGAAGTGCGCCTCTGTCTCGATCGGATCGAAGACACGAACCGTGTGCTCTATGGCTACGGCAGTGTGCAGTTTGGTCGAAACATGGTGGAGTGCTTTGAGGAGTTGAGTGAACGGCCGGCTCGTGATGAAGATCGAGAGGCCGTACAGCGGATCGCGCTTGGGATCATGGAACACCCGCTCGAATTGATTAAGGGTGTGGCGGAAACGCTGGCCTATCTGGCCGACCGCCACAAGCTCACGCTCTTCACGAAAGGCGAGCCAGCAGAACAGAACGCCAAGGTGAAGAACTCCGGCCTCGCCGATTACTTTGAAGAAGTCGTAGTGGCACGCGAGAAAGATCCTCCCGCGTACCGCGATCTGTTGGCCCGCCGCGGCACGATAGCGGCGCAATCCTGGATGATCGGGAACTCGCCGAAATCGGACATCAATCCGGCACTCGCGGTGGGCATGAACGCCGTTTATATTCCGCATGCCAGGAATTGGCACTTGGAACATGAGGATCTGGTTCCGGGCGCGGGGACCCTGCTCGAATTGAATCGCTTCTCGGAATTGCGCGAACACTTCTAAGGGCAGCGGGCGAAGCGGCGGGCAAGTGCGGGATGCTGGTTAGAGCGGATGATCGACCTTCATACTCATACGAACAAATCGGACGGGACGGCGTCGCCCGGCGAACTGATCGACGCGGCCGTCGCGGCCGGGCTGACCCGGCTCGCGATCACAGATCACGATACCTTTGACGGCTGGGAGGCGGCGCGCATCCCGGCGACGAACGCCGGGCTTACCCTGATTCCGGGCGTGGAGCTTTCGACCACGCTCGACGCCGATGCGAAAGCGTTGCTGCCGGGGTTTCGCGCGGATGTGCATTTGCTGGCCTACTTTCCGGGCGCGGAACCGCCGGCGGCCTTTCGCGAATGGGTAGGGACCCTGCTCGATTCCAGATGGGAGCGCAACCGCGCGCTGCTTCGCCGTCTCGCCGGGAAGGGCCTGAGCGTGAGCGAAGAAGAACTGCGTGCCTTCGGAGGGCCCGTGGCGGGGAGGGTGCATCTGGCGCGTCTGCTGAAAGAGCGCGGGCACGTGCAATCCATCGACGAGGCTTTCCGCTCGTATTTTGGAGAGAAAGCGGGGGACTATGTGCCACGCCGATGCCCTCCGCTGAGCGAGACTATCTCACGCGTGCGGGAAGCAGGCGGAATCCCCAGCCTGGCGCATCCGATCCGTTTTTGGGGCGAACGGCGAGAGGAGGCCGTGGAATTGTGCGGCTGGATTGCCTCGCAGGGGCTGGGGGCGTTGGAGGTGTGGCATTCGGAGCAGCCTCCCGCATATTCGGCATGGCTGACAACGCTGGCGGACCGTTTCCACTTGGGGCGTACGGGCGGCAGCGACTTTCACGGACGCAATAAACCCGGGATTTCCCTGGGCGTGGGGCGAGGCGCAACACCACTGGTTCCGGCGGATGCCTGGCGCTGGCAGTTCGCGGACGGACGCTAGGGCGGAGGGCAGGAGCAGCATGGGCCGCATTCGCATCCTATCCGACGAAATCGCGAACAAGATTGCCGCCGGCGAGGTCGTGGAACGGCCTGCGTCGGTGGCCAAGGAACTGCTCGAGAATGCGTTGGACGCGGGTGCCACAGAGATCCGGGTAGAGGCGGAAGCAGGCGGATCCCGGCTGCTGAAGATCAGCGACAACGGGCACGGGATGGGGCGCGACGACGCGATGCTCGCCTTTGAGCGGCATTCCACTTCGAAGCTGCGGGAAGCCGAAGACCTGGCTTCGATTCATACGTTAGGATTTCGCGGGGAGGCACTGCCCTCCATCGCCGCGGTGTCGCGCCTGACGCTGATTTCCCGCGACCGGAACAGCGATGCGGGCACGGTGGTAGAGATCAATGGCGGGCGCGTGCGCCGCTGCGAAGATATTGCGACACCCGTGGGGACGTCGATCTCGGTGGCGGATCTCTTTTACAACGTTCCCGCCCGAAAGAAGTTCCTGCGCAGCGAACAGACGGAACTGGCGCACATCGGCACGCTGCTGACGCACTACTCCTTGGCGCACCCGGAGAAGTCGTTCGAACTGCGGCACGAAGGGCGGGTGCTGCTCGACGTGAGCCCGGTGCTGACGCTGGGAGAACGGCTCTACCAGGTCTTCGGCGGGCAAACGCTGAAGGAACTGGTGGATCTGGGTGAGCACGCGCGCGAACTCTCCGTGACGCCGCCACTGCCGCCGCCGTGGAAGCGGACCGCGGGCGATGCGCCGCCCAAGCCGGAATTGAAACAGTTCACCTTGCGGGGATACATCAGCGGGCCGCACATCCAGAAGGCGAACCGGAACGCGATCTATCTGTTCGTCAACGGGCGCTTGATCCGCGACAAACTCATCATGCACGCGCTGAACAGCGCGTATCACAACCTGATCCCGAGAGACGCGTACCCGTTCGCGGCTTTGTTTCTCGAATGCCCGGCGGATGAAGTGGACGTGAACGTCCATCCGGCCAAGACCGAGGTGCGGTTTCACCATCGGACCTTCGTTCACGACTTCATTCAGGACACTCTCCGGGACTGCCTGATGGCGAACCGCCCCACGGCACCCGCGCCCGCCCCAACCGTGATGGGAGATATGCGCCCTCACGAACGGACGGCAAGCACGGAGGAGCGCGACTCCGCCATGGATGCCACGGGTGCAACGGAAGGCCCGGCACCCAGCCTCGAAGCGCGGATTCCGGGGGGATCCCCGATCGATTTTCGCAGCCCCGCTCAACCGGGGAGCCATCTTCCCTACACCGAGTTCAGCCAGCGGGAACTCGAAGCGGCATTCGCGTCGCGGATCGATTTTTCGCCGGAGACGCACGGCGGCATCCCGAGTGCAACGCACTATTCCGCGCCGATGTTCGGCGGCAAGGTGGCGCAAAGCGGATATCACCCGCCGCTCCAATTTGGGGAGTTTTCCCTGAAGCAGCAGCCAGGGCCAATGCCGCGCCTGCCGTTTTCGAGAGGCGGCGAAGCGTCACAGGACGGGGCACCATCTCCAGACATCGATGCGACGCCTCTGGCGGGATTCGAAAGCGAGAGCGCGACGGCCGCCTATCGCGAACTGGCCTCTCTGGAGAGCCGAAACCTGGAGGCGCTGCGCGACCTGCGGCCGATCGGCCAGTTGAAGAACAGCTTCATTATCGCCGTGGACGAAGAAGGGCTGTGGCTGATTGACCAACATATCGCCCATGAGCGCATTCTGTTCGAGAAAGTGCTGGAGAGCTTCGCGCGCGGGAAGATGGAATCGCAGCGCCTGCTGATCCCGCTGGTGGTGGAATTGAGCGCCGGGGCGCAACTGGATTACGCCAGCATCGAGGGGGAGTTGCGGGCCCTGGGTTTCGATACGGAGCCGTTCGGCCCGCGCACGATTTCCGTGAAAGCAGCTCCGGCGGACTTGCCATTCTCGGAAATCGAAGCGCTCATCCGCGAGGTACTGGAGCGCCCCGACGCCGATTGGAGGACGCGCTCTCCCGAGGATATCCGGCGCGAACTGGCCGCTTCCATGGCTTGCAAGGCTTCGATCAAGATCAATACGCCACTGGAGCAAACCAAGATGGAATGGCTGTTGCGGACTCTGGCCGAAACGCGCTACCCGATGACCTGTCCGCACGGACGGCCCATCGCGCTGCGTTACGCCACCAACGACATCCTGAAGGCATTCCACCGCATCTGAGCTTACGCGGCCCGGGGCTCCGCGGGCCGCAGCATACGGCGGATGACAAAGACGGTAATCAGTAACCCCAAGCCAAGCAGAGCGAAGGGTACGATGTTCATCACCCACCACTGCGTACCTTCCGGTTCGGTGAGGATCCGCTCGCCGTACTTTCCTTTGAAAAACTCGACAATCTGCCGGTCGGATTGCCCTCCGACGATCATTTGAGCGATCTCCGTTTTCATCTCTTGCGCCGTGGGAGACATGTGCCCATAGAGCGCTTCGCCGTAGCAGCAGGGCGACATGAACTCATGCTCGAGTTCGTAGAGGCGCTTGGATTGCTCCGGTGTGAGTTGATCCGTTCGCGGCGGTGTTGGACCGGGCTGCTGCGCGATCGCGGACAATGCCAGACCCAGCGCCAGCAGAACCATAAGGAAGACGGGACGAATCTGAAAGCCCATATTACTTCCAGTCTATGCCTTGCGGACGCGGCGGGGGAATGCTCGGCGGAACACTGCCCGGCGGAACACGGTGCAGGGGGGTCAGGCAGAGGGGAAGTCCGGCGGCAGAGTAGACACAAGCCGGATATGATGGACGCTATGATTGCCGTTGCCCGCGCACCCCGCCTCCTGCCCCGGATCGTTTCCATCCTGGGCTGCTGGTTCTTGTTACTCTGCGCCACGCTTCCGCTTCCGGGAGCCGGGAAGATTCCGCTGGAGGTCTTGCCGATCGCAAGTGCCCGCCCCTCCGGGGTGAGCATACAGCCATTGATGGTGGGGGAGGTGGCGGAGGTCTCCGTGGATCTGGTGACCGTTCGCGGCGGTGCAACCCATAGGGAACCAGCCCACCCAGACGAGGCAGTGGTATGGCTGCTCGTGGCTGGAAAGGGCTCCATGCAGGCGAAAGATTCGCAATATGCCGTTGCGGGAGAGACCATCGCCAGAGCGCCGCAAGGTTGGGATTGGAAAATTACCGCATCGGACGGAGAGACCATGCAACTGGTGCGGGTGCGCCGGAAGCTGACAGCGGTGGATTTTGAAGAATTGAAGAAGTTCCCGGAGTTTCAGCAAGAACCTCTCGTGAAAGCGTTCAAGGATTGCACGCCCTATGGCGAAGCCATCAAGAGCCCGAAAACGGTGAGCCGGACGCTGCTGCCCGAGAATTATGTGCCGAGAATGGCAATGGGCACGGTGGAGACGACGGGTCCGGATGCCGTGGCGCCGCACCGGCACGCAATGCTTGAACAGTTGTTTCTGGGGCTCAAGGGGAACGACATCACGGTGACCGCGGATGCCGAACGGGCATCGCTGGGAGAATTTATGATTCTGCACATTCCTCTCGGCTCTTTCCACGGTGCTCAGGTAAAGGAAGGCAAGCATCTGCATTACGTCTGGATGGACTTCTTCGCCGACAAGGCGGGACAGGAATGGCTGAAAACGCACAAGCCGCTGACGACGCCAAACGCTCCGTAAGCGACGCCTGGATTGATAGACTGACGGTTTGCGATGAGCGCCCCCATGCGAGGGGATTGCTCTGATTGAGGACCCGATCCACCATGCCCCATTCGATTCTGTTCCTGTGCAATCCCGCGATGAGAAGCCTCGCGCTGCTGGACGCTTTGCCGGACGAAGTGAACCTGACCGTGACGCTCGACGCGGAGGTGATCGCCGCCAAAGCTCCCGAGGCGGATGTGCTGGTTCTAAATACGGACGACCAGGAACTGATCCGGCTGGCGGTGACGGGCGCGACGCGGGTGAAATGGATTCACTCGCTGATGGCCGGATTGGAAAAGAAGCTGATCCCGGAGATTCGCGAGATTGCGGCCCCCATGACCAATGCGCGCGGCGTCTACGCGGAATCGCTGGGTGAGTTCGTCCTGGCCGCCTGCCTGTATTTCGCCAAGGACTTCGCGCGGATGCGGCGGCAGCAGGCTGAGCATCGCTGGGAACAGTTCGAGGTGAGCATCGTTGCCGGGAAGACGATGGTGATCCTGGGATACGGGGAGATCGGGCGCGCCTGTGCAAAGCGGGCCGCCGCGATGGGGATGAAAGTGCTGGGAATCCGGCGGAGACCGGAACTCTCCTACGGCGACCAATACGTCGAGCGAGTGGTGGCATTTGATGATCGCGCGGCGTGGATCCCGGAGGCGGATTATCTGGTGCTGGCGGCACCCAGCACGCCGGAGACCAGGGGGCTGGTGGGGGTAGAGGAGATTGCCTCCATGAAGCCAGACTCCGTACTGATCAATGTCGGGCGCGGGCCGGTGGTGGAGGAAGCGGCGTTGGTATTGGCGCTGCGGGAGAAACGGATTCTCGGGGCGGCGCTCGACGTGTTCGACGAAGAGCCGCTCCCGGCCGGACATGCATTTTACGATCTCGATAACGTACTCCTTTCGCCGCACTGCGCCGACATGACGCCGGAGTGGCTGGAGGATTCGATGCGCTTTTTCATCGGGAACTACGGGCGCTTCCGCGCGGGAGCGGTGCTGGAGAACGTCGTGAACAAAGAATTGGGGTATTGAGATGCGGAACGTTTCATATTCGATTCGCCGGGCGCTGCTTGTCGCGCTGCTGATTTCATTTGGAGCCTTCGCCACGGCGCAGGAGGCACCCTACGTCCCCTCCAAGGAGAACCTGGCGGCCCGGCAGTGGTTCCAGGACGCCCGGTTCGGCCTCTTCATCCATTGGGGCGTTTACAGCGTGCTTGGCAAGGGCGAATGGGTGATGAATAACGACCACATGTCCAAGACCGATTACGAGATGCTGCCGCCGCGCTTCAACCCGGCAAAGTACGACGCCGCTCAGTGGGTGGCCCTGGCGAAAGCCGCCGGGATGAAATACATCACCATCACGAGCAAGCACCACGACGGCTTTGCCATGTGGAATACGAAACAAAACAGTTGGAATATCGTGGACGCCACGCCGTACGGCAAGGACGTACTGAAGGCGCTGGCGGAGGAATGCCGGAAGCAGGATATCAAGCTATTCTTCTACCATTCGCACCTGGACTGGTATCAGAACGAGTATTTCCCGCGAGGACGGACGGGCCACTATTCCGTCCGGCCCGACTACGGAAACTTCGACAAGTACCTCGACTACATGGATGCCCAACTGACGGAACTGTTGACGGAGTACGGGCCGGTGGCGGGCATCTGGTTCGACGGCATCTGGGATAAGAAGGACGCGCCCTGGCGGCTGCGGCGCACCTACGACCTGATCCACAAGCTGCAGCCGGCGGCGCTCGTGGGCAATAACCATCACCTGAAGCCGTTCGCGGGCGAAGACTTCCAGATGTTCGAGAAGGACCTTCCGGGACAGAATACAACCGGCTTTAGCGGCGAATCCGAGATTGGGAATCTGCCGCTGGAAACCTGCGACACCATCAATGGGGCGTGGGGCTACAACGAGAGTGACAAGCGCTTCAAGTCAACGAAGCAGTTGATTCACTACCTGGCGCGAGCAGCCGGGCACAACGCGAATTTCCTGCTGAACGTGGGTCCGAAGCCGGACGGTACCATCCAGGACGAGTTTGTGGAGCGGCTGCGGGAAATGGGCGCGTGGCTGGGCAAGAACGGAGAAAGCATTTACGGCACACGCGGCTATGCGAGAGTGCCGCCGCGGAATTGGGGCGCGGCAACGCAGAAGGGCGATACCATCTATATTCACGTGCTGGACTGGCAGGATGAGGTGCTGGCTCTTCCAAAGCTCTCGGACGTAAAAAGCGCCCGGCTGCTGGCGGACGGCACCGCCGTGAAGGTGGATCAACTGGCCGACGCGACGCTGCTGCACCTGCCCGCCGGGAAGCGCGACCCCTACGACACCGTGGTGGCATTGAGCACAAAATAGCGGGTGGCCCGATCCAGGCGCGCCGCAAGTGGAGCAAAGAATGAACTATCCCGAGAAGATTGGCGATATCGCCGAACTCGAAGACGCACTTTCGCAACCGTCCGAACGTGATATCGCGGCAATGGCCGCGCTCGATGGCGATGTGATGCTGCTGGGCGCGGGCGGCAAGATGGGTCCGTCACTGGCGCGGTTGGTGAAAAGGGCGTCGGTAGCCGCCGGGGTGAAGCGCCGGGTGATTGCGGTGGCGCGGTTTTCCGACCAGACATTGCTCTCGCAATTCGCGGCCCACGATATTGAAACGCTACCGGCCGACCTGCTGAAAAGCGAGGATCTGGCCCGATTGCCCGACGTTCCCAATGTCATCTACATGGCGGCGAAGAAGTTCGGCACCAGCAGCGGCGAAATGACGGAAGCCGCCGCAACGTGGGCGATGAACGCCTACCTGCCGGGCCGGGTGGCGGAGCGCTTCGCGAAGTCGCGGATCGTGAGTTTTTCCACCGGGAACGTCTATCCGTTTACCGCGGCGGCCAGCGGCGGAGCAACGGAGAACACCCCGATGGAGCCCGTGGGAGAATATGGGCTTTCCGCTCTGGCGAGAGAGCGCATCTTCACCCACTTCTCACATCAGTACGGGACGCCGATGGCGATTCTGCGGCTGAACTATGCGATCGACCTTCGCTATGGGGTGCTCACGGATCTTGGCCGGAAGGTGCTTGCCGGGGCACCCGTGGACGTGACGATGGGAGCCGTGAACGTGATCTGGCAGCGGGACGCGAATGCGGCGTGCCTGGGTTCGTTCGCGCACTGCGCGACGCCGCCCGACGTGTTGAATTTGACGGGTCCGGAGACGCTCTCCGTGCGCTGGCTGGCGACCGAATTAGGCAACCGGCTGGGCAAGAATCCCGTGCTCACGGGCGAAGAGCAGGCGACGGCGCTATTGAGCAACGCGACACGCTGCCAGAACCGCTTCGGCTATCCGACCGTGCCGGTGGCGAAGTTGCTTGACTGGGTGGCGGACTGGCTGCTGGCGGGCGGGGAGACCTGGGATAAACCGACGAAGTTTCAGGTACGGGATGGAAAATTCTAATGGACTTGCGGAAACGACTTTTCGAGGGAGTGGCGATCCCCGCGCATCCTCTGGCATTGAACGCGCAGCGGAAGCTGGACGAGCGGCGGCAAGCCGCGTTGACGCGGTATTACGTAGACGCGGGAGCGGGCGGAGTAGCTGTGGGCGTGCATACGACGCAATTCGCCATACGCGAGCCCAGGTTCGGTTTGTTTGAACCGGTGCTAAAGCTGGCCGCGGTCGCGCTGGGAGACCGGCCGGTGATTCGCGTGGCGGGAATTTGCGGGAAGACCGGGCAGGCTCTGCGGGAAGCCAAATTCGCAGCCGATTGGGGCTATCATGCCGGCCTGCTGAGCCTGAGCGCCTTTCGGGACGACTCCGTGGAAGCGATGCTGGACCATGCGAGGGCGGTGGCCGAGGTCCTGCCGGTGTTCGGGTTCTATCTCCAACCCGCCGTTGGCGGGCGTGTGTTGCCGTATGCTTTCTGGCGGAAGTTTGCGGAAATCGAGAATGTCGTGGCAATCAAGATGGCTCCGTTCAACCGCTATCAGACGCTGGATGTGATCCGGGCGGTGGCGGATGCGGGAAGGACTGATTCGATTGCGCTCTACACGGGCAACGATGATCAGATCCTGGGCGATTTGCTGACGGCGTTTCCCGCGGGTGGGCAGACGGTGCGAATCAGCGGTGGATTGCTGGGGCACTGGTCCGTGTGGACCAGCGCGGCCGTGAAACATTTGGAACTGGCAAAGCAGATTCATGCCAACGGAGGTGGCATCTCCAAGGAAATCCTGACGCTGGCGGCGGAGATCACCGATTCCAACGCCGCGCTGTTTGATGCGGCGAATGGGTTCCATGGGTGCATCGCCGGCTTGCATGAGATTCTTCGGCGGCAGGGATTGCTCGAAGGGCGCTGGTGTCTGGATGAGCATGAAGATCTCTCGCCGGGGCAGATGGAAGAGATTGATCGTGTCTGCCGCCAGTATCCGCATTTGACGGACGACCAGTTCGTGGAAGAAAACTTGCATCGCTGGCTGAATGCATGAGCGCGGTACGCCGCGAGAGAACACCCAAGGCGGCCGATTGCCGCTACAAGGCGACGAATGGCGAGGGGGAGCGTGATGCGGACCTTATTCCAATCGACTGCTTTCTTGTTGCTGCTGACGGGATTAATGACAGCCCAGCGCGCGTCGCCCACCAAGAGCGAGCTGTGCATCTATGATCTGCGCGCTGGCGCCAGCCGCTGCATACTCTCCACAAGCCGGCATATCGAGGCCCCGAACTGGACGCCCGACGGGAAGTATCTGCTGGTGAACAGCGGCGGGCTGCTCTTTGAGGTTGCCCTTGCGGCGCCGGAACTGAAGCAAATCCCCACGGGAAACGTGACGCGGCTCAATAACGACCACGGCGTCTCACCGGACGGCGAGGTTCTGGTAATCTCGGCGGGCCACATGTACAGCCTTCCCAGGTCGGGAGGCACTCCAAGGCAAATTACCGCCAGGACGCCCAGCTACTACCACGGCTGGTCACCGGATGGACGGATGCTCGCCTACTGCGCACAGCGCGAGAACAACTTCGACATCTATGTGATTCCATTGGAAGGCGGCGACGAGGTCAGGGTGACAGCGGCAGCTTCCCATGATGACGGCCCTGATTACTCGCCGGATGGAAAGTGGATTTATTTCAACTCGGACCGGGGCGGGGAAACAAGTATCTGGCGGGTGCCTGCCGGGAAGGCGACGCCGCAGGACGCGAGTGCGGAATTGGTGGTGGGGGGAGATCGCGCGGATTGGTTTCCGCATCCCTCCCCCGACGGCAAGGGAATGGTGTACCTGAGTTATCCCGAAGGGACGAAGGGGCACCCGGCCAACCAGCCGGTGGAACTGCGCTGGATTCGCCTGGATGCAAACACCCCGGACGCACGCAGGCCCCGGATTCTGGAATCGTTAACCGGGGGCCAGGGCACGATCAACGTCAACTCGTGGTCTCCGGATAGCCGGGCGTTTGCGTATGTGCGCTATGCGTATCCGGCCCGGTAGGCGGGCCTCCCGGATGGATTGGCTCACCCAGGGGCGGATCAGGCCACACGCCGGCCACGCTTCGCCGCGGGCTTTGGTGCATTCCTCTCGAGGTGGCCGATGAGGCGCACTTCACTCAGTGCGATGGCAAGTTCCGCGGCTACCTGTTCTTCGCTGTGCCCTTCCTTGAGCAATCGGACGGCTTCCACCCGGCGATTGATATTCAATCCGGAGGACGCGGGCTTCTGAGGCACACAGACCGCGGCGTAGGATTCCACATCCTCAAAACGGCTTTGCAATTCCTCCACTCCGGTGCGTACCTCGGCAAGGGCGATGTCGCTCTCCGACAGCCGCCGCCTGGCGTCGCTCGCGTTCCGTTCCATTGACTCCTGGGAGACGCGGAGGAGGCATATCGATTCGGCGAGCTCCTCCAGCCGCTGGCGGGATCGCCGGATGGAACGCCAACCCAAATGGGCGGAGGTAATCGCGATGGCTGTGGCCGCGAGGGCGAGTGCGAAACTGATTATTGAGAGCATTCCATTTTCCTTTGCAACTAGTTTTGAGGGCTATGCGGAACCAAGGCTGACGATTTCCTGGATGCGGACACCGTAATTGCCTTCGGTAACAACGACTTCGCCCCGACCGATGACACGATCGTTGACGATGATCTCAACCGGGTCGTGGATACTGCGGTCCAGCTCCACAATCGAACCGGTGGACAATTTGAGCACATCCTGGAGCGCGACCTTTGCTTTGCCGAAGCTGATTCGGATGGGCAGTTCGAGATCCAACACGCGGCTGAGGTCGTCATCGCCCGTAGCGCCCGCAGTTCCCGAAGCGCGAGAGGCGCCTGAAGCGATGGGCGCCCGCACAGGGTTGTTCGGTGAAGCATCCGGTGCGGATTCGGACTTCGGACCGTCTTCTTCCTCTTGGGCGTGCCGTTCGAGGATCGACAGAAGGGATTCCGATACGCCGAAGCACAGAGGAGCAAGCGTTTGATCTTCGAACTGCAACTGGTAGCAAACCTCGAAGGCGGCGGGCGAATCGGCTCCGCACACGACGGCTTCAAGGAGGGCGATATCGGCCGCCAGAGCACGGCCGAGAAACTGGGCCACCGCGGACAGCGCGCTTTGCAACACTTCCGTATAGCTGCCGGACACGTCTTCGTCCGTGAAATCATCGAGCCCCGCCGCGCTGAGGACGCGGGCGCCAATCGCCCTGCCGATAATCTCCGGGGCGGCTGTGTAGAGTTGCGAACCGGGCTGTGTATCCAGCGGATGCGCGCGCCATTCGCACTCAACGCCGGAAGGCGGAGGCGCTTCGGCCACTTCTACTTGCGCCCCGCAAAGCATTTCGAGCGATGCAGCCAGACGCGTGCGGAACTCGGCCGCGATCGCTTGAGGGGTCAAAGAACCGGTCGTGGATCGGGTTGTCATAGGCCACGCTCCATGGGCCAGCTGCGCCGCATCGAGGTTCTGAGACGAAGGATCGCCTGGGTCTTCAATTGCGAGATCCTCGATTCGTGCAGGTGGACGATCCGGGCAATCTCACGCAGAGTGAGTTCTTCCTGAAAATAGAAATCCAGGATGGCGCTTTCGATCGGCGGCAATCGCCGGATGGCTTCCGCGAGCAGACGCTCAAGCTCGCGCCGCTCGTAGAGTTGATTGGGCAGTTCCGCGTCTTCGTCGGCGAGATAGGAGATCAGCTCGCGCCCATCTTCTTCGTTCGCCGCATATTCCAGACTCCCGAGCGTGAGGCCCTGGGTGTCGACGAGGTACTGATGATACACGTCCAGGGTTACTCCCATTTCCTCGGCGATCTGCTCGTCGTTGGGCGTCGCTTGCAATTCCTGTTCCACCCGGGCAATGGCGGATTCGATCTGTTTGGCGAGGCGGCGGCGCTGGCGAGGCGCCCAGTCGAGATCCCGCAGACTGTCGAGGATCGCGCCGCGGATCTTGTACTCGGCGTAGGTCTTGAGCTTGACATTGTGCGTGGGATCGAAACAGTCGATCGCGGAGATCAAGCCCAGAACTCCGGCCGATACCAGGTCGTCGAGGCTGATACTGTCGGGAAGGCGTTCGAAGATTTTGCGCGCGATCAGCCGCACCTGGGGCATATGCTCCAGGATGAGCGCTTCCCTGGTGACGCTTTCGCTTGGCGGGCTTGAATGGGGACGGGCGACAGCGGATCTCACGCGGCAACTCCTTGACAATTTCGAGACCGTACGGATTTTCCGAAGGCCGTACGGATGCCGTTATGCGTTCCCGGACTCGGGAGCCGGGCTTCAGGCGGCGAAGTTCATGGCCAGCGCTTGTGCGGGCAGAATGCGCTCGCAGATTCGTTCGCGACTCGCCAGTTCCAGGTCGTCGGGAATCCGCTGCCCGGTGGCAAAGTACGCGAGCGGCTTCCGGCGCCGCCAGGATTCGCTCACCAACTGGCCGATGGAAGTGGTTTCGTCCAGCTTGGTGTAGACAAGGCTCTGATAGTCGAAAGCCTCGTAGAGATCCGCCAGGCGTTCGAAGTCGGCCGCCTTCATCGACGCCGGCGCCACCATGTGCGTGATCGTATGATCGAGACTGCGCAAAAACGAGGCCAGATCCTCCGCCGCATCAAAATCCCGCCACCCGAGCCCGGGCGTATCGACAAGAATGATCTCCTTCGAGGAGTACTCGCGGATCGCTTTCTCAAGAGCGGGCACGGTGGAGAGCGTGTCGAAGCCGACTCCGAGGACCGCCGCGTAGGCGCGGAGCTGTTCCGAAGCGCCCACCCGGAAGTTGTCCATGGAAATGATTTGCAGCGGGAAACGGCTGATCTCGCTGTAGCGCACCGCCAGTTTCACGAGCGTCGTGGTCTTGCCCGCGCCCGGAGGTCCCACCAGGGAAATGACAAGCGGGGTCGTGCGTTTGCGGCGCAACCCGGGTTCGGGCATCAGTTCGATGTGCGAAGCGATGGCATCCTGGAGCGCGGAGACCAGATGAGCGGCCCCCTCACGCGCTTGCTGCTTCGGCGTCGCCGCGCTCCGTTTGCGCGAGGACCGGGCCGGCCGGTTGCGATCCGCGCCGTTCCCCCGCCCTCCCGTCTTCTGTTCCGCGACGCCGGAACCGAGCGTTCCGCTCATGGAGGAAAGGATGCGCTCGATCAGCTCCGGATGGAAATCCTGTTCAAGCAGCAGATCGTATAGATAGCGCAGATCGTCGCTCGGGAGTTCCTGGCGGTAGTTGGCCGAGCTTACCCGGCGAACCGAGCCCGCCAGCTGCAGCATCTCTTTGCGAATCGAGAGCATTTGCTCGCGAAGTTTTTCGAACGATTCCATGGCGGAAGCGTCCTTTGCGGCTGCCGGAGGGATAGAGGCCGCGACGCACCCGTTTCCCATCGGTTGCACCTCGCCCGCTCCGGCGACGGAAGATTCCCGGCCCGCTTCTCCCGGGTTCTCCGCGGCGGGACGCCGCTGGTCCCCGAATGACGGCGGCGCACTTGTCACGTCATTCTCATCCGCCGCGAGAAAAGAATCTTCCAACCCCCGTGAAGAATGCGGAGCGTGCGGGACGCCTTCCGAAACGGAGTTCTCCTTCGCAGGGGAGCGCAGCTTGGAGGCCGCGCTCTCCTCGGGACGAGCTTCGGGATTCCGGTGTACCCGGCGCGCGAGATCGTATGGATGAGCGGAGGCGGCTTCCGGCGGGCCGGCGGCGGCGGAATCTCGCGCCACGGCGGCTTCCCCTGCATTGGAAGAGTAGGCAAAACTCACGGCGAACTGGTCCGCTTGCCCTTTCTTCTGGTTCTCTATCCGCTTGGAGTTGAGCAGCATGGCATCGGCTCCAAGCTCGCGGCGGGCCTGTCGAATAGCATCCTGGACGCTCGCTGCATGAAAAGTTTTTGTGTTCATTCGCATCTAATTCCGTCGACCCCCTGTCATCAGTCGCTTGCGATCCATCGGGCGCATCCTTCTTCGCCCATCGATTCCGGAATGGCCGGAGACTCCTTCGCCGGGTTGCCCGCGCCAATCGCACCGCGCATCCCCTCGCGCCGCGCATCCCCTCGCACCGCGTAACCTTTCGCACTGGATATCCCCGCGCCGTTTATCCCCCGCGCCGGTTATCCCCGCATCACACGCATAAGCTTCGTCCGTCTCCCCCTCGTATGCCTCCGCCTTGTATGCCTCCGCCCCGGCTTCGGCTCATTGAATCGTCCCGAGTGAAACCAGCCGAACTCCGCTGGGGATCTCGTTGTGCGAGAGGACCGCGAGATTCGGGAACGAGGCCTCGACGATTTGCCGGACAAAAGGACGAACCCCGGCGGAGACGAGCACCGCGGCCGCGCCTTCCCGAGACTCCAGGGAGCGCCGGAACGCTTCGAGTACCTTGTTGATCGAATCCATATCCAGGTTCAGTTGGCTCACCAGCTCTCCGTGTTCCACATGCTCCTCGATGGGACGCTCGAGCGAAGGAATCATGAAGTAGATCGGCAGATCGTTCTGGGAGTTTAGGTAAGGCTGCACCAAAATCCGGCGAATCGACTGGCGAACGAATTCGGTGAGCAGAATGACGTTGCGGGAGTTCTGCGCACCTTCGCTAAGCGCTTCGAGGATGGAAGCGCCATCGCGAATCGACACCTTCTCTCGCAGCAGGTTCTGGATGACGCGCTGGACGCTCGAAAGCGGCAGCAGTTTGGGAACCAGATCCTCGACCGCCTTGGGGTGATCTTCCGCCACCCGGTCGAGATAGCGCTTGGCGTCCTGCCGAGAGAACAGCTCGTGCGCGTGACGCCGGGCAATCTCCGCGAGATGCGTGCCAAGAACGCTGAGCCCGTCCGCCACCGAATAGCCCTTCTTGCGCGCCTCGGCCTTCGCTTCGCTGGGAATCCAGACGGCCGGCAACCCGAACGCGGGATCTTTCACGGCTCTCCCCTCGATCTCCGGGCAGTCCGCCTGCGACTTGATGGCAAGGTCGCAGCCGGCCGGAAGCTCCCCGCGGGCGATCTCCGCTCCCTTGAGATACACGACATACTCGCGCGCCTTGAGGCTCAGATTGTCGGTGACCCGCACAGGCGGCAGCACGTAGCCCAGATCTCCGGCGAGTTGCTTGCGAATCGCCGAGATACGGCGCAGAAGCGGCGAACCGGCGCCGCCTTCCACGTGGCGCACGAGACCAAGCCCGATCTCGACCGCCAGGGGATCGAGCTTCAGCAGGCTTTCCACGCGGTCCTTGGCCGGCGCTTTGGCGACCACGGGCGGCTCCGCGAGTTGTTTCTCGGATTCCTTTTGCAGCCTCCAGCCCGCGTAGCCCACGGCGCCGCCGAGGAGAAGGAAGGGGATCTTGGGGAGACCCGGCAGAATCGCGAGCCCGCCCAAGGCGAGCGAGGCCAGCATGAGGGGCTGCGCATTGCCAAAGACCTGTTTTCGAAACTCCAGACCCAGGCTCTTCTCCGACGCCGCCCGCGTCACGATGAGGCCCCCGGAGATGGAGATCATCAGCGCGGGAATGACCGTGACCAGACCGTCTCCGATGGTGAGCACGGTATAAGTTTGAATCGCCCGTGCGAACGGCATATCGTGCTGAAAAATGCCAATCAGCAGCCCGGCAACGATATTGATGCCGGTAATGAGAATGCTCGCAATGGCATCGCGCTGGGTGAAGCGGGAAGCGCCATCCATGGCGCCGTAAAACTCCGCTTCGGCGGCCAGAAGCTTGCGGCGGGTTTTGGCCTCGGCTTCATCGATGAGCCCGGCGTTGAGATCGCTGTCGATCGACATCTGCTTGCCGGGAAGAGCGTCAAGGGTGAAGCGCGCGGTGACTTCGGAGATGCGCACGGCGCCATGATTGATGACCACGTACTGGATGGCGATCAGCACCAGAAAGATCACCGTGCCGATGACGTAGTTCCCGCCAACCACGAACTGCCCGAAGGCCTCGATAACATGGCCGGCGGCGGACGTGCCCACATTCCCTTCGAGCAGGATCAGGCGCGAGGAAGAGATATTCAGAGCCAGGCGGAACAACGTTAGCAGCAGGAGGGTCGTGGGGAAGACGCTGAACTCCACCGGGCGGAGAATATACATCGAAACCAGCAGGACGATCACCGACAGGGTGATGTTGCACACGATGAACAGGTCGAGAACGAGGCCCGGAAGGGGCGTGATCATGGCGACCACGATCACCAGCACGGCGATGGGAACGCCCATTTCGGCGATCACGCGCGGAGGCGGAACAAACGGCGATTTCGCCTTTGACGCGGGGGCGGCTGGCTGCGCGCTCAATGGAGTCTCCTTCCTTCAGCGACCCTCCATTGAGGATCGCCCGGCTCTACGCCCCGCGGGAGCCGGCCTGGCCATGCACTTTGCATCCAGGCGGAATGATCGGCCGAACGGCTTCGCGCCATTAGGCATCCCGCGAGATTCTCGTCCCGGCGTCAATAGCCGGGCCGCTGCCGCTGCAGCACATATGCCAGCACTTCGGCCACGGCGCGGTAGAGTTCCGGGGGAATCTCCTGCCCCACTTTGGCGGCGCGGAAGAGGGCCTGGGCAAGCGGCTTGTTCTCCACAACCGCCACGCCGTTCCGCTCGGCGATCTCGCGAATGCGGAGGGCAAGGAAGTCGAGTCCGCTGGCGACCACCCGCGGCGCGGCCATGGTCCCGTGGTCGTAACGAATCGCGACCGCGTAGTGGGTGGGATTGACGATCACGGCGGTAGCCGCGGGCACCTCCCGAAGCATGTTCTTCCGCAGCATCTCCCGTTGCAGACGCCGCACGCGGGCGCGGATCAGCGGATGGCCCTCGACCTCCTTCATCTCGTCGCGAATTTCCTGGCGGCTCATACGAAGATCCCGGCGATACTTCATTTGGGTGCGGGCGAAGTCAATCACGCCCAGCAGCAGAAACAACCCGGACGCGCGCCAGAGGAGGCTCTCAATGGAAGCTCCCGTGATCTCGATGCCGTGGCGCAGCGAGGTGAGAGGAAGCATCAGATAGACGCTAATCTCCTCCCTGGCGATGCGATAGACAATCCAGCAGAACAGGGGCAACAGAAACAAAGCCTTGAGGAATTCGGGGCCGTTCTGGGAGAACATCTGCTGCGCCTTCCTGAAGGGATCCAGTCGCTTGGGATCAAGGTGCAACCGTTTGGCGCTGAGTCCGAATCGCGTCTGAAGCAATTGAAGGAGCAGGGTAAGCAGGACAATGCCGAGTACGGCCGCCGCCATGCTCCCGCCGAAACGCATGGCGAGATAGATCGCAATGTTGTGGAGCTGCTCCACGCTCAGCCGGTCGCTGAACGCTTCCGCGACAAAGTAGCGCAGCACGTCGACGAGAGCGTGAACCGCGGCGGGCGTCTGGGTGACGATCAGCGCGAGAAAGGCGACGAACTGAAGGCTGCCAAGGAATTCGCGCGAGACGGCAAACTGGCCTTCCTCGCGGGCTTTGTCAATGCGCCGCTGAGTCGGTTTCTCGGTCTTCTGGCTGCGGTCCGACATGGATTAACCCCCGCCGGGAAGGCTTCCGCGGGCCGCCACCCCAGCCGCCAACTGCAGGGAGTTTTCGAGGAATGCCAGAACCTGATCGCCAAAGATTTCATACAGACGGACGTAGGTGGCGGACATCATACCCAGGACGAACAGTGAGAGCAGGAGCTTGGCTGGAAAGATCATGCTGAGCAGCTGCAACTGGGATTGGACGCGGCCGAGCAGGGCGAGCGAAAGATCGATCAGCAAGAGCAGGGCGATCAGTGGCATCGACAGCCGGGCGGCAATCTCAAACATAGCCCCGCCCAAATGCACCAATTGGTTGGCGGCGGCGAGATCGGGGAGATAACTGCCGGGAGGAACACGGCGGATGCTTTCCCCCATCAGGTAGAGCACCTCGCGATGCAAACCCGTGGCGAAAAACAGCAGCGACGCGATCAACTGCGCCAGGATCTGCAGAAGCCCGGCGTCGGCCTGCGTGGAAGGGTCGATGATCGATGCATAGCCGAAGCCGGCCTGCAAGGCAAGAAACTGCGCGCCCAGGACAAACGCTTCGATCAGGAAATGGACGGCCAATCCCCAGAGCAGACCGAAGCACACCTCCGAAAGACACCAGAGGAGCATCCGTCCGGTGTTCGCATCGCCCGGCGGGAGGCCGGGCGCGCCGGCGAGCAGCGGCACGCTGAGCGCGAGAGCCACAAGCGGACGAACGCTTTCCGGGAGCGCCCGCAAACCGGGAACCGGCAGAAAGATGAGCAGGCCGGACATACGGCTGAGCACCAGCAGGAAGCTGAGGATGCGCGTTTCGGAGATGGCCACGTCAACGGGCATATTTTTCCAGGTTGCCGAGGATTGAAATGCAGTAGGTGAGCAAGCGTTCGAGCGTCCAGGGAAGGAAGACGACGATCGTTGCAAAGAAGGCAAGCAGTCTCGGAATGGTATTGAACGCGCTATCCTGCATCGAGGTCAGAACCTGGACGAGACTGACGATCGCGCCGACGACGAAACAGAGAGACAGGATGGGCAGGCCCACCCAGAAGGCAGTCCAAAGACACTGCCGGATGATCTCGGAAACAGCGTCGGGGGTCATCCAACGCCTCCAAGAAAGCTCTTCATCAGCGAACCGACCATGAGATTCCAGCCATCGGCGAGAACGAAGAGCAGGATCTTGAACGGCGCGGAAACCATCACCGGAGGCAACTGCACCATGCCGATCGAGAGGGTGATGGATGCCACGAGAAGATCAATCACCAGGAAGGGGAGGAACAGGACCGCGCCAATCTGGAACGAGGTCTGCAACTCCGAGAGCACATAGGCCGGGGCGGTTACCAGGAAGGGCAGCTCGGCCGCGTTTCGCGGGGAGGGAGCGCCCGACATCTCCAGAAAAAGCTGAAGATCCTTCTCCCGCGTGTACTTGAGGTGGAAGGTTTTGAGAGGCTGGGCAAGGGCGTCGCCCGCCTGTGCCAGGCTGAGTTCCCCTCTCTGGTAGGGCTGGTACGCTTTCTCGAAGATCTCCTGCCCGACGGGCCGCATAATCAACAGCGTGAGAAACAGGGACATCCCGATCAAGACCTGGTTGGAGGGCGTCGTCTGCGTGCCGAGCGCCTGGCGCAGAAAGTGAAACACGACCACCAGGCGAAGAAACGGCGTGAGGCACATGACCATCGCCGGGAGCAGGACGAGCGCGGTGAGAAGCACCACGATCTGCAAGGGGATATTGACGTCTCCGTTCGCCCCGGGCGTGAAGCGCACTCCGGGGATGGGAGAGGGAATGGTTTGCGCGTGAGCGCACGCGCTCAAGACAAGGACGCTAACGGCGGCGCGGGCGGCGGTAATCGCGGTGAGGGCCGCGGCGCGAACGGAGGCGAAACGGGCCGTCATCGGGATGCTCCGCGAAGAGAAGCCCCCGCGATACCGCGCGGCGGAAGTTCCGACGGAAGACCTCGGCCCGCGCGTCGGGAAGCGCCCCACGGACGCAGCCCGGCCCTCGCGCGCCGGGCCCGGCGGGGACGCGCGCTTGCACCAGTTGCATCCGCACCGGCATGCCCGGCTTGGAGAGAAGAAAGGTTGCGAGCGGAAAGCGTCTGAGGCGCGGCTCCGGCCTGTGCCAGCACATGATATTCCCAATCCCCGGCGCACAGGACAAGAAACTGCAGTTGCGGCCCGAGGGTTTTTCGGGCGCGAATCTCGATTCGTTCCGGACCGGGTGCGCGCTTCCCGAAGAACTTCCACCAGGGGGTCGCGCGTGGAGGCTCATCCGGGCCGCCGCTTCCAGGCTGGGAAGGTGCTGGCGACGGCGCTCGGCCGGGCCGCCCGGGGATATCCGCGAAGAACGGAGACCAGCCCTCCCGGAATCGAGACCGCGAGACAGGCGCGGATGCACCCCGCACGCAGCATCGAAACAGCCAGGCGGCGAAGCATACGGCAAGCGGCCATATCCAGACCGGCACCGCGAACCCCGTTGAGGACACCGGCAAAGCCGGCCATGCCAAAGCATGCATCCAAAGACCCTCCCATCCGGGTAACGTTCATGGCGAACGAGACCGGACAATCCGATGGAATGGATCCGCTGGACAGAATATGCGGACGCCGGCGCGTGATACCCGCTCCCCGGCAGCACCGGGGGAATCACCCCGCCGAGAACGGCCCGGGGCGCGGAACGCTCGACGGCGCTCGCACCCGATGCGGGTTCCGCTGGATCTAGGGGTGCGATCAGACCGGGAACGGCTAGCCGTTCTCGAAATCCGTAATCCGCACGCCCAGCTTGTCTTCGAGGACGACGATCTCGCCAAACCCGATCAGGATGCCGTTCATCCAGACGTCGACGTTCTCGCCGGCCGCCCGCGACAAGGCGATCACGCTGCCCGGCTCGAAGCCGAGAATCTCGCGGATTGAGATGGTCCGCCGGTCCAGTTCCACTTCCATTTCCATGGGTACATCGGCGAAAGCGGCGAGCTCCTTTAGATCGGCCGGCGGGATTGGTTCCGCGGTGTGGGTCATCGAGATCTCCTTTGCCACGCGGCGGGAGGGAGCGGAAGCGCCGCGCCCCTCCGGGATCGTCCGGAAAGAAGCGCGGCACGGCGCACCGGCCGCGGGGAATCCGAGCGGTTATCGCTTCAGGTTGATGGTTTCCGCGCTCAGTTCGTCCGCGGTCGTGATCACTCTGGCGTTGGCCTGGTAGCCGCGCTGATACACGATGAGATTCGTGAACTCGCGGGCCATATCGGCCGTGGATCCCTCGACGGCGCCCCCGACAATCGTGCCCCGGCCCCCGCTGCCCGCCACGCCAATGGTGGGCTCGGCTGTCGCGGAACTCACCCGGTAATTGTTATTGCCGACCGCGATGAGCGTATCGGGATTGCCGATTCCGGCCATGGCCAGCTTCCCGATGACGCCCTCGGTGCCGTCGGAATACTGGGCCACCAGAACGCCTCCATCACCCACCGCCACCCGCGAAAGCTGCGCGGCCCCACGACCGTCCTGGACAAGTCCAGCCACAGCGGTGGGCTGTGCGAACTGCGTAACGAGAGGCGCCTTAGTGGGAGAAAAGAAATTAATCTTGATCGCATCCGCACCGACAAACGGGTTTGCACCCGAGGCCACCGGCGTGATCTCAATGTCGATCGTCGGTATGGGATCGGGCAGCGTGGGCGAGACGCTCGTGCCATCGATCGTCGCCAGGGTGCCATCGGAGTTGAAGGTAATGGGGATGGTGGCGGGCGGCGCCGGCTGCGTAACCACGCCAACGGAGGGGTCCAGTTGCTCGACCGAGACGTCCCAGGCATTCGCCGCCGTCTTCTGATATTGCAGCGTGACGATGGTTTCGTTGCCGAGCGAATCGTAGACCCGCAGCGGCACCTTCAGGAGCGAGGTCGAATCATTGAGCGCCGAGGCGTCGAGATTCATCGTCAGGTACAGATTCCCGGTCGCGGAGGCGGGCCGCAGGCCGCCTTCCGGAACGATGATGTCCCGGATCGCGCCCGTGGTGAGCAGATTGCCGTCCGTATCCGCCACCCAACCCTGCACCTTCTCTCCGGTGGCGGTCAGCAGCGAACCGTCCGCCGCTTTCTTGAAGTTCCCCGCGCGGGTGTAGAGGGTGCCGCCATTGGCATCCTTCACCACAAAGAAACCTTCGCCCTGGATGGCCGCGTCGAGCCTGCCGGAACTGGTTTGCACCGAGCCCTGGTTAAACTGCCGGGTGGTAATCGGGCGACCGATGCCCATGCCAACCTGGGTTTGTCCGCCCGCGCCCAGTGTGCGCGAGAGCAGATCGGAGAAGCTGACGTCGCTCCTCTTGAAGCCGATCGTGTTGAGGTTCGCCAGATTGTTGCCCACAACGTCAACCGCGGTGGAGTGTCCGGCCAGCGCGGAAAGGGCCGATGAAAATGCTGTAAACATGCTTAAATCTCTTTCTTCGAAGTATTTGCGGCGCACGCCGCGGGCAGGTTCGCGATGGCGCTCCCGCTCTAGGCCGCGGAGTCCGCCGTGGATTCGGCGGGTGGATTGCTCTTGCCGATCGACTCCAGCTCCTGCCGGATGGAGATCAGTTGTTCCAGCTCGCTGAACTGAGCAAGTTGCGATAGAAACTCCGTCCCGTCGGCCGGGTTCAACGGATTCTGGTTCTTGATCTGGGCGACGAGCAGGGTCAGAAACGTCTGCTTGTTCGCCAATGCGCCCGCTCCGGAAACGGCGCTCTCGCCGGAGGCACCCTCCGCGCCGGCCGATTCCCCCGTGCTGCCGGTGTTGGTCCGATCCGCACCGGTTCGATTCGCGTTCGTCCGCTGTGCGGCGTGGACGCCCGACCCGGTGTTCCGGGTCTCTCCGGCCGAGGAAGCCGCATCGGACATATAGCGGCTGAGTGGTTGTATCATCATTTCCTCCCTTGGTCTCCTGATCTCAACTGTTCCCGCGCCCCGAGCCCCGAACCGCACCGCGGGCGTCGTCCCGAAACGCTTCGGCGCGCCCCGCGATCGCCCCGTCGAGGGTCCCGGCAAAGGACGAAGCACCCCCGCGCGGAGACAAGATCCGCGCGGAGAAGGCCCGCCGATTCTGTTCATCACCGCCCTGTTCCGGCGACCGGCCTCCCGCGAATCCTTCGCCGCCCGATTGCCCGGGCGACCCGCCTCCCTGCCGGTGGGAAGGAGCGTCGCGCCACTCGCCGTGATCCGTCGACCTCTGGCCGGAGCTTGGACTCCCGGCATCGAAGCCCGATCGCTCGAGCCGGTGGAGCAATGATGGAATCTCCGCGCGCATCTCGCGCACGAAGCGCTCCGATTGGGATTCGATGCGCACTTCAATATCGGCTCCCGCACTTCCGGCGGCCCGGTTGCCGCGCTGCAGGAAGCGGAGCCGGACATCCTCGCCTCCGCCCGCCCCCGGCAGATCCACGCGAAGCGACCGGGCCGCGGGAAGGTCCTTGCCGGCGGCGGGGCCGGGCTGCGGCGGCAACTCAGCCAGGAGCGCTTCGGCAACCTTCGGCAACGTGCCGCCGGACGGAGATTGGCCGGTAGCGGCGCCGGTTCGGATCGAGCCGTGGGCCGTGCCCCCCGCGCCCGGGTGCCCTGCGGAACCTGCATGGTTCGGGGACGCGGCCACGAGCGATGCCGGATGAAGCTCCGGATGGGCAGCCATCCCGGCCGCGCCCGCGCGGAAGGGCTTCCGCGGCCACGGCGAGGTTTCCCCGGAATCGCCGGGAGCGCTCTCTTCCGGGTGCGATGCGGCCGCGGTACCGGACGAAGCGGCGTCAGGAATCGTCATCCGCCTTGCGGCTCCCTGACCGAACCTCACCCCTCCGGCGGATCCGCTCCCGGACCCGAACCGGGGCGCGGCGAGTACGGCCGATCCCGGAATCGGAAAGTTCGTCTCCACCCCCGCTCGCGCCGGAAGCCGGACGTTGGCGTCGTTTTCCCCGGCGGCAGGCGAGGCCTCGGATAGAGGGGCCTGCCCGGTTTGTGCAAGGGTTTTCTGTTCAAGAGTGCGGGCGGCGTCCCGCGAGCCCGGAACGGCGTGGGTTGCGATGGCTGCCCCCGGCGCCGCCGCGTCGTTAGATTCAGCGGGAATCCCCATGGCGAGCGGTCTTGCGGTGGGCGGGAAAGCGACGGAATCGCCGGCCCGCGCGTTCGCCCACCGGGATCCCGCGAGAACCGCCGCTCCATCCGCCGCGTCGCGCATCGCGCCGTCCATCGCGCCGTCCATTGCGCCGTCCATTGCGCCGCCCATTGCGCCATCCATCGTGTCGCCCGCCGCGCCTCCGCCGCCGAGCCCCGCGTTTTCTCCAGCGGAGGCTACAATCCGGTCAACCGTAACGCGAATCGTCGGCGGTGCGGACGAGGTCCCGGAGCCAGAGCGGCCGAGATCCTCGGCGAATGCTCCGCGCCCGAAAGCCGCGGTGGCGACATCCGAGCCCGCCAGGACCGGTTCCGGAGAACCTCCCCGGCCTGCGCGTCCCGCGATACCCGGCGTCGCCTCCGTTCCAATCCGCGTCCACGGCCCGGGAGCGCCCGGTCCGGACGCGGAACTCAGGTGCGGATCCGCGGTTTGCGGATTCATGCCGCCCCGGGGGGGCGGAACTGCCTCGCCTAGCGCCGCGATGGCTTGGCCGGGAGAACCCGCGGCGGGAATCGAATGGCCGGCGACGGCCGCGGGCGCGCCCGTCGCCGCTGAATCTCTTACCGGCGCGCCGGAAGCGACCAGCGCATCGGAGTTCTCCTGGTCGCCGGGCTCCCAAGCCCGCGGGTTTTCTTCCGTTTCCTCCACGAAACCGCCGCCGCCAGCGAACCGGATTGGCCCCTCATCGGGGTTACCCGCGGAAGTCGCACCTCCTTGGGTTGTGCGTTCTTGTGCCGGACGAGAGGCGTCCGCCGCAGCCGCGCGGGCATCGCGAGAGGCGTCGGATGCCGGTTGCGAATCTGAATTCCGGCGAGAGGCGTCCGCCATCTCCGCCCGGGCTGGCCACAATGCGGAACGGTGCGCCGGAGCACCCGATTCGAGGCGCGCCGGTGCATTACCGCGAACCAGCGCGCGCGCGCCGACAGAGTTCGCTCGCGGACGCGAATCGGCTAAGCCCGTGCGCTGACGCTCGTTGGCTAAGCCCGTGCGCTGACGCTCGTCGGCTAGGCCCGTGCGCTGACGCTCGTCGGCTAGGCCCGTGCGCGAACGCTCGTCGGCTAGGCCCGTGCGCGAACGCTCGTCGGCTAGGCCCGTGCGCGAACGCGCAACGCCCTCCATCCGGTTTCCCGCGTTTTGCCGCCGGTCCTCGTTCGCCTCACCCAATCTGGAGGACGGCTCGAACCGGGAGTGGCGCACCGGATCCTCCGTTGTCTTCCCCGGCGGAGGCAAAGGCACCCGGTCCGCAAACTGCCGGGGTGTCGCGGCCGCTACATCGATGCGAGTCTCCATCCACATCGCCAGATAGCCGCCAAACTCGGCGACACCGCGAGCCGATTCTTCCTCCCTGGGCGCTCGTCCGGCTTGCGCGGATGCGCTTGCACGGCTGGAGGATGAGAGCGAGGCCGCGGAATTCGCGGAGGACCGAATCGATGCAGGAGTCACGCGGTGCTCCCTTGCAGTTTCGATACCATTCGCGCGGACACCCCGGATCCCGCACTTTCCCGCCGCAATCGCAGCCTTCCCGTGAAGAACAGCCGACCATTTTTCGTCACTGGCAAGGTTTCATCGCGCTCCCCCCTCTGCCTCTCCCCGGCCACGAGGGGACGGAAAGAGGCGCCAGACGGGCGCCGCGCGCTCCCCGGCCCGGCTTCGCCTGTATTGGCCTCTCGCGTGCATTGCCTCTCGCGTGCATTGCCTCTCGCGTGCATTGACCTCTCGCGTACAAGAGGACCATCGACGGAGGACGCCCCTTGGATCCCATCACTTCCCTGCTAGCCGGAGGAATGACTTCCCGGCTCGATTCTCTCGATCTGCTCGCCAACAACATCGCGAACGCTTCCTCGGCGGGGTACAAGGCGGACCGGGAACGCTTCAGCGCGTTTCTCTCCGCGGACCTGGCGGAGGCGCTGGCCACGGGCGAGACGAGGAAGGCGAGCGAGATCCCGATGGTGGAGGACCGCTTTACCGAGTTTCGGCAGGGAACGTTCCTCGAAACGGGCGTCGCCACCGATGTGGCGCTCGACGGAGAGGGATTCTTCTCTGTAGAAACTCCCCGCGGCGTCCGATATACGCGTGCGGGCCGGTTTCATCTCGAGCGCGACGGCGAATTGCGAACGCGCGAGGGATACCGTGTGCGCGTGAAGCAGACGCAGAACCCGAAGCGGCTGGCGGCGGACCCCGCGCAGCCCATCCGCATAACGCCGCGGGGAGAAATTTTTCAGGGAGAGAACCGGCTCGGCGTGATGGACCGGGTGGGTTTCGGGCGACCCGATCTGCTCCGCAAGGAAGAGGCGGTTTATTTCCGGGCGGTGGAGGGGATGACGGAGCTGGCACGGGAGACGCCGGTGGTGAGCGGAAGCCTCGAGGCCTCGAATGTCGATGCCGCGGCGGGATCGTTCCGGCTGGTGGAAACCACGCGCCAGTTCGGCATGCTCAACCGTGCCTTCACGCTGCACGACGGTTTGCAGCGCGGTTTGATCGAACGGGTAGCCAAGTGGTAAGGGTTCCCGAGACTCGAAAGGAAATGCACAGATGATCCGAGCTCTTTATAGCGCCGCCAGCGGCATGAGCGCGCAACAGACGAACGTCGACAATATCTCTCACAATCTTGCCAACGCGAACACGGTAGGGTTCAAGATGCGCCGGGCGCAGTTCCAGGACCTGCTCTATCAGAACGTGATTCAGCCGGGCTCGAGCGCCAACGCGCAGGCGTTCGTGCCAACGGGGTTGCAGATCGGCCTCGGAACGCGCGCCATCTCGAACGAGATCATCTTTACACAGGGCAATTTCACGCTCACCAACAACCCCTATGATCTGGTGATCGAGGGCAATGGTTTCTTCGCCGTCCGGCAGCAGAACGGGGAATTGGCCTACACGCGGGCCGGTGCGTTCCATCTCGATCAGGATGGGCGCATGGTGACCGCCGACGGCAATCAACTGGACCCACCAATCACGCTTCCCCCGGAGGCTCTGAATGTCCGGATCGCGCCGGACGGTACCGTCACCTATTCGATCCCCGGCCAGAGCGGCAGCCAGCGCGCCGGGCAGTTTCTTCTGGCGAACTTCCAGAATCCGGCGGGCTTGAGCAGTCTGGGGAAGAATCTTCTGCTGCCGACAGATGCGAGCGGACAGCCGACGCTCTCGATCCCCGGAGGTCCGGAGGGGGCGGGCACACTGCTGCAGGGTTATGTGGAGCAATCCAACGTGAGCCTGGTGGAGGAGTTCATCAGCTTGATCACCAGCCAGCGCGCCTACGAGGCGAACGCCAAGGTGGTGAAGGCGGCCGATGAAATGTATCAGCAACTGAACAATCTGGCACGGTAATCGAATGGCAACGAAAGGCAATAGGGATGGACGAATGTGGCGCAAGGCTCGGCGCGCATGGGCGCACGGGCTAGCGGCTCTCATGGCCGGCCTGCTGGCATTGGCCGCGCCCGCGCGATCGGGCGTGGCGGAAGCGGGTTGCCTTGCGGTGAGCGGGTCGCGATTGACGGCGGCTGCCTTGGCGCGAGAGGACCCGCGCTTTCTGGCGATACCCGCCGGCACGGATTTTGGATATCTCCCGGAACCCGGCGAACGGCGTACGCTCGCCCTGCCCACGGGGGAATTGGTCTGTCTGGAACGAGCCTCGCGGCCGCTTGCGGAAAGCGAGATCGCTCTGGCGCTGGAACTGCCCGGCACGGCAATCACGGCCGCGATTCTCGATTTTCCGAGGACGGCCTTTCCGCCGGGGAAGCTGCGCTTTCCCGCCAGCGGCGTTTCTCCGCCGGCGCGCGGATCCGATTCCGTCTTGTGGCGAGGCTCCATCGAATATGAGCCTGGGCGAACGATCGCGCTATGGGCACGCGTGCGCCTCGCGCGGGAGACAAAGTGTCTGCGCGCCGCGGCCGATATTCCGAAGGGTGGAGCGCTGTTCCCATCGGGAATTGAAGCAACAACCTGCGACGCCGCGGCGATTCTCGCCGGAGCGCTGGAGCCGGAGTCCCGGGAAAGCGTCTCCGCGTCTCATGGACGTTTCGCGGCCCGTCCGATCCGCAAGGGCGAGTGGCTGACGGCGGGATTATTGATCGACGCGGCCATGGTCGTCGCCCGCCGGGAGGCGATGCTTGAATTGCGTTCGGGTGGGGTACGCCTTGTGCTACCCGTGATGCCGGAAGAGAACGGGCGGGCAGGGGATGCCGTCTGGGTTCGCAGCATGGCGACCAGAGAACGGCTCCAAGCCCGGGTCTCCGGACCCGATACGCTCACACTGACTTTGCCGGGTCGGGAACCTCGAACCAGGGCGGCGGCGCTCTCCTCGGCGGCGCGCCCGGATTGGAGAACTCCATGATTGGCAGAATTCTCGGCGTGATCCTGTTGGCGCTGCTGGCACTCCCCTCGGTAGCGAGGGAAGGAAAGGAAAAGTCGCCGCGGAAAACGCCTCTCGACGTCTACATCGAGGAGGCTCTTGGAAGGGGCGCGGCCCTCGAAAACTCCGGCGCGACCGGGAGCCTGTTCACCTCCGCGGCGTTGATGGTGGATCTCAACCGGGATCTGCGGGCTCTGCAAGTGGACGATGTTGTGACGATTCTGGTGGTGGAGCAGGCAAGCTCGGTCACGAGCGGCACGGTTGCGACGGACCGGCAGTCCAAGGCTCGGACGGGTTTCGACACCTTGTTCGGGCCGCGGATTCCGACGAGCTTCCTGCCGAATCTGGTGGGGTTTGAAGGATCCACTTCGCTCGATGGCGAGGGTTCGACAAGCAGGCAGGTATCCGTCTCAACGACGCTCTCGGCGCGGGTAACGCACGTGCTGCCCAATGGCAATCTGGCGCTCGAAGGCGTGAAACGGATTGGCATTAATGGGGAGCAGCAGGAAGTCAAGGTGCGCGGCGTGATCCGGCCGATCGATCTCGGACGCCAGAATACGGTACCCTCGGACCGGCTGGCGATGCTCGAAGTGACCGTGAACGGCAAGGGTGTGGTTGCCGACGCGATTCGAAAGCCGCATTTCCTGGTGAATCTTCTCACCAAGGTACTTCCCTTCTAAGTGGCGCAGATGAGGAAACATTCGAGGAAGCGATCATGATCGGGGCCAGCCATGCGGTGAGGGGCAAACGCGGGATGAGAATCAAGCTTGTGACAAGGGCCGGCCACGCGGCGTTGCGGGCGGCGGCGCTGGCATGGTTTCTCCTTTGGGGAACCGTGCCAGCGGCCAAGGCAACGCGCATCAAGGAACTGGCGCAGATAGAGGGCATCCGGGACAACCAACTGATCGGCTACGGGCTGGTGGTGGGGCTGGCGGGCACGGGCGATGGAGTCCAGACCCAGTTCACCGTGCAGACATTGCGAAACATGCTGGACCGGATGGGGATTTCCCTACCCCCGGCCATGCTGCGTGTGACCAATACGGCCGCGGTGATGATCACAGGGACGCTTGCTCCCTTTGCGCAGCCCGGCAGCAAGCTGGACGTGACGGTTTCCGCGATGGGCGACGCCTCGAACCTGCAAGGGGGCGTGCTGCTCTTGACCCCCTTGCGCGGGGTGAACGGAGAAATCTATGCGGTGGCGCAAGGGCCGATGAGCACGGGAGGATTTGTCGCGGGGCGCCAGGCGCAGGGAAATGCGACCACGCGCAATCACCCGACCACCGCGCGGATTCCCAACGGGGCCATTGTCGAGCGGGCGGCACCCTCGGTGATGCCAGGGAAGGAAGTGCGGCTGCAGTTGCGAACGTCGGACTTTACGAACGCCGCCCGGATCGTGGAAGCGATCAATGCGAAGTTCCCGGATGCGGCATCGCCGCTAGCGGTGGCGCGGAATGCGGGATTGGTGGCGGTGCGCGCGCCCGAAGACGCCCCCGGCGGCATGGCCGGATTTATTGCGGCGCTGGAGGCGCTCGAAATCGACGCGGAGCAGCGGGCCGGGATCGTCGTGAACGAACGCACGGGGACGGTGATCGTGGGAAGCCAGGTCAAGGTGGCCCCGGTCGTGATGATGCATGGAAGCTTGAGCATCGAGGTCCAGACCCGGTATGACGTCTCGCAGCCGGCTCCGTTTGCCAAGGGGGAAACCAAGGTGGTGCCGGAAGTGAACGTGCAGGTTCGGGAGGAAGAGGCCCGGAGCGTGTCGCTCAAAGACGGCGCGACGGTGGACGATCTGGTGCGGGCTCTGAACACCATCGGGGTGACCCCGCGCGACATCATTGCGATTCTGCAAAGCCTGAAGGCCGCGGGCGCGCTCGATGTGGACCTCCAGGTGATCTAGAGTGGCGGGCGCGAGACGGCGGAATGGGGACGGCCCGATTCTGGACCGGGAACGGCGAGGAATCCGCATTCTCAAGAGGGGAACCCGGTCGCGCACGCGGGAGGAAGGCAAGAATGACCGATACAACGATGATGGATGCGGCTGCAAGCGTGTACCGCCAGACGCCGCTCACCGTGGAAGGGATTCGGCGGGCGGTCGGCTCCCGCGCGCAAGCGCGAGAGGTAGCGCGGCACTTCGAGGCGCTGCTGATTCAGGAAGTGGTCAAAGCGGCGAGAAGCGCCGGGGGAGGCGGCTGGCTGGGGGAAGACGCCGGCGAAACCTCCGAGGCCACCGCTCAGATGGGAGAAGAGTTTCTGGCGACGGCCATTGCTTCCGGGGGCGGATTCGGATTGGCAGCGGCCTTTTCCCGCTCGCTCGAAGCCACGTTGTCGCCGCCTTCGAAATCGGACGATCCCCTTCCGGACGCAACCTTAGAAAAAACCTAAGAAAATCCCTAAAGAAGTTCCGGGGACCGCCGATACGGAAAGCAGGACGGCCTTTACAGGATGAAGATCCCCGAGTTCCAATCCGACCAGCTTCGGCAGCAAAGCTCCGACGCAGCGGCAACCATCGGTTCGCGCCGGGAAACGGTGCGTGATATTGGAAGCGACGCCACCACCTATCCCCATTCCGGAGGAGCCGGGCCGCGGGACGAACGCGTGCCGGCGGTGGATGCGGTGGAGTTTTCGCCGCTATCCCTGACGATTATCGGCACCGCGAACGCCGATGCGCGAGTGAAGTCGTTAGAGAGCGTATTCCAGCGCGGAGAGTATTCCGCGAACGCCGAGAAGCTTGCCCACACTCTGGTGCAGACCTTCCTGGTAGAGCACGACAGCCTGGAAGCTCGGCCGGAAACGCCGTCTCCATCCAACTCGGGTAGCTTCCCGAAACAGTAGCCTTCCCCTATTGAAGACAGGCTTCCGCCGCTTGCTGCCCCGTGCGCACGCAATCGGGGATGCCGATGCCTTCATACGCATTCCCCGCCAGGTAGACGCCCGGCACCGTACGCATGCGATCCTGGATTTCCGCGATTCTCCGTGCATGCCCCACTTCGTACTGTGCCATCGCTCGCCGCCAGCGAAAGACCCGAACCGCCTTTGGCGTCGCGGACAACCCCGTCAGCCGTTTCAGATCGGCGAGGACGGCCTCCACCAGCGAGCCATCGTCCTTGAGACGCGCATCGCATGCAGCGGCATTCCCAACGAAGCAGCGGAGCAGCGCGCTGCCGGGGCGAACCCGATAATCGAACTTGTTTTGCACGTAAGTGGCGGCTACCATCGTCTGGCGTTCGCGGCGGGGAACCAGGAAACCGAATCCTTCGGGCGGACGGCGAAGGTCGGCCATCTCGAAGCGCAGCGCCACGGTAGCCGAACTATTGTAAGGAATCTGATTCAGCAGACCGGCCGCGACGGGTTCCAGGCTGCCCAGGAGAGCAGCGGCGGCGTAGGCCGGGGTCGCGAGGATCACGCGAGCGGCTTCGAACAAACCGGCGCTCGTCCGTATCCGGAAGCCGCCCTCCACCGGCTCCAAGACTTCCACCTGGCTTCCCAGGTGGAACTGATCCGCGCCGATCACCCCAACGAGGCGATCAACGAGAGAACCCATCCCATCCTTGAGCGCCCGGAAAATTGGCCCGGCGGGCTGGTTCCCCGCGGCCGGGGCGGCACGTTTGCGCTTCTCGGCCAGCACGCCGCGCGAGAGGCTTCCGTACTTGCGCTCCAGTTCCACGAATCGGCCCAGCACGCTCGATGCGCTCATCCGCTCCGGGTCTCCGCCATAGACTCCGGCGAGCAACGGCTCGGCCAGATAATCCACCGCTTCCTGGCCGTAGTGATCGTGGAAGAAATCGGCAACGGACACATCGTCGGGGCGAGGTTTTGCTGACGCGGTCCGAAACAGCTCTAGCCCCATGCGAAGCTTCGTCGGCCAGCTCAGCAGGCGGGTGCCGACCATGGGCATCACCTTGGTGGGCACCATCATCAGCAGGCCGTCGGGCATGGGAACCAGACGCCCGTTTCGAACGATATAGGTCTTGCGCTGGTGGTCGTTTGACCCGATCAGATCGCCGGCCATGCCCAGTTCGCGGATCAGCGCGGTGGCCCATGGCTTTTGCGCGAGGTAACTATCCGGGCCGCCCTCCACCAGACATTCATCGACGTGAGCCGTTTCGAGGACGCCGCCCGCGCGCGGACGCGCATCAAACAGAACGGGCTCCCAACCGGCCTTCTTCAGGGTGTAGGCCGCACTGAGACCCGAAATGCCAGCCCCCACGATCGCCACCCGCTTCGAGGGAGAGCCACTGTTGGAGCCCGCCGTTGCCTGTGCCATTACCGCCGTCGCCCGCTAATCGCGGCCCTGAGGCTTGAACTCGCGCACCATCTGGACGACCGCCTTCACATTCTCGACGGGCGTTTCGGGAAGGATTCCATGGCCGAGATTGAAGATATGGCCGGGGCGCGAACCAGTTCGCTTCAACAACTCCGTCACTTTCTCCTTGAGTTCCGGAAGCGGAGCGAAAAGCGCGCTGGGGTCGAGATTGCCCATGATGGCGGAACGATAGCTGATATCGCTCCAGACCTGATCAATGTTCACGCGCCAATCGACGCCGATCACGTCCCCGCCCGCGGCGTGAAGTTCCCGGAAGAATCCGGCCGCGCCGGTACCGAAGTGGATGACGGGCACCCCGGCGGAGCGGATTCGCTCAATGAGAGCGCGCGAGTACGGAGCGACGTAGCGGACGTAATCGTCCGGCCCAAGCGCCCCAACCCAGCTATCAAAGACCTGGATGCAGCGCGCGCCGGATGCCACCTGCAACACGGCAAAGGGGCCAACCACATCCACGATCTTGCCCATCAATCTTCGCCAGAGCGTTTCATTGCCATACATCAGCCGCTTCGTATTGAGGAACGTGCGTGAAGCGCCGCCCTCAATCATGTAGCTGGCGATGGTAAAGGGTGCGCCGACAAAGCCCAGCAAGGGGATCTTGTTGTCGAGCGCCGCTGTCGCCTTCCGAATCGCTTCCCCCACATAGCCGAGTTCGTCGGTATTCGAAATGGAGAGGCTGTCCACGTCGGCCATCGAGCGCACCGGATTGTCGATGACGGGGCCTTCCCCGGCGACAAACTGGAGCTTCAGGCCCATCGGCTCCACCGGCAGCAGCAAATCCGCGAAAATGATGGCCGCATCGACGTCGAGAGCGTTGATCGGCTGCAGGGTCACTTCGGCCGCGAGTTCCGGATTCTTGCATATCTCGAGGATGGTGTGATGGCGGCGAATTTCGCGGTACTGCGGCATATAGCGCCCCGCTTGCCGCATAAACCACACGGGTCGCACGTCGGTGGGACGCCGCCGGCAGGCATCCAACAATCGATTATTCACGGTAGCCAAGCGCATGAAGGTTCCGCCTTATCCTCGCAATAGAACACTCGAAAATCTTTTCGTTTGTGGGCTTCCGCCCAGGCCTTACCCAGAATGAAGTAAGGCTTGGCCCAGACCTCGCTGTCAAGCGTGCTGGGCGACAGAATGGACACCGACAAGGCGCCTTGCGCGGGCATGCCCGTGCGGGGATCCATGATATGACTGTAGACTACCCCGTCCACTTTGAAAAACTTCTCGTAACTTCCGGAAGTGGACATGGACTGGTCTTTCAAATAAACGGTCTCGACGGTACGCTCCGGGTGCTTCGGATCGCGAAGGTTCACCTTCCATCCTCTTGGCTCTCCCGGCGGCGCGCCGATCGCGTAGATGCTGCTGGTCGAAGCCGAGATGAGGGCCGCGCTTACTTTGTACTGACGGATCCTGCTGACGAGACGGTCAACCGCATAGCCTTTCCCAACGCCACCGGCATCCAATTCAACCCCCGGCTTGCGAAATGCAATCGTGCGCCGTTCTGGGTCTAAGACTATATTTTCAAAGCCCACCTTGTCCAGAGCTTCGCGAATTTCCCTCTTGGTGGGGATTTTTCCCGTGCCTTTGTAGAAGCCCCAGACCTTCATTAGCGGGCCGACCGTGATGTCGAAGGCGCCCTCGCTTTCGCGGCTGTAACGAAGGCAGGTCGCGATGAGATCGAACAGTTCGGGCGAAACGCGCTGGGGGCTGCCGGCGGCAAGCCGGTTAAGCTGGCTGAGTTCGCTGCCGGGTTTGTAATTGGAGAGCAAATCGTCGATGCGCCGCACCTCCTCAAACGAGGCATCCAGGATGGCTTCGAGGTTTTGCGGGTCTTCTCCATAGGCGGCAATCGTGTAGGTTGTGCCCATGGCCTGAAGACTCTTCTCCACTCGCATTAGCGGGCGATGGGCCGGGGGATGCGTCGCCGCACCGTGCCTCGGCGCTTGCCGCCGGGCGCTGGCGAACACGGAATGGCCGAAAGTTGCCGCCATGACGGAAAGCGCCGACACAAGGAGGATGCGGAAGGCCCTCGGACGCATCATCGCGCGCCTGCTTTGCCGGGGTCGGAGGGGTCCGCGGCGGTATCGACCTGCGCCGCCTCCAGACGACGACGCCAGTCCCGCGCCCTCTTGAGCAGCGATTCCATACGCTCGTTGGAAGCCGTGCCGGTATCAGAAACAAAGCGCAGTTCGGGCGCCTGGCGCAGCGCGAGACGGCTCGCCAATTGACGGCGAAGATACCCGGCGGCTCTCCCGAGGGCGGTGAGCGTAGCATCCCGATGTTGGTCGTCGCCCTCGATCCGCACGAGGATGTCGGCCTTCTTGCCGTCCGGGGAAAGGTGAACGCCGGTGATGCCGAGCAGCGCTATTTTGGGGTCGGCAAGTTCATAAAGAACGAGTTCCGAGAGTTCTTCCCGGATCGCGTCCGCGACCCGTAGCTGTCTGCGTTCGTCCATGGCGGGTTAATCGATCCACTCCAGATTCGCGCGGATCAAGCCGCCGGTGAGATGGTCCGCCGCCATTTGCTCCACGCGAAGCATTGTATTTTCCGCTATCCGCCGGCTGCTTGCCACCGTTACTACTGCCAATTCCGCCAGTTGCCACTGGCCCTGAAAATCCGTTTCCGCAACCGAGACGTTGAAGCGGCTGCGCAGACGGTCTTTGAGACTCTTCAGCACCTGTCGCTTGTCCTTGAGAGATTGCGCGTGCTCAATGCGAATTTCGAGGATGAGCGCCGCAATGGAAACCATAGCCGCCACCCGCGCGCCTCGCGCGAATTGCCGGAAAGAAGCGCTCTACGCGAACGCCTCCACTTGCACCCGCTCCCGGACGAAGGCCTCAATGATGTCGCCTGGCTTGACGTCGTTGTAGTTCTCGATACCGATGCCGCACTCCAAGTTCGTGCGCACTTCGCTTGCATCGTCCTTGAACCGTTTGAGCGAGCCAATCTTACCGGTGAATACAACTGTATTGTCGCGGAGCAGCCGCACCTGCGAATCTCTGGTGATGGTGCCTTCCACCACAAGGCAACCCGCGATGGTGCCCACCTTGGTGATGCGGAAGACATCCCTCACTTCGGCCCGTCCGCGGAACACTTCCTTGTAAACAGGTTCCAGCATGCCCGTCATCGCCTGCTTCACTTCGTCGGTGAGTTCGTAGATGATGGAATGCAGCCGGATATCGACATCTTCCTGCTCCGCGAGCGCGATGGCGTTCTTGTCGGGCCGGACGTTGAAGCCTACGACGATCGCGTTCGACGCCGAAGCGAGCAGCACGTCCGATTCGTTGATCGCGCCGACGCCTGAGAGGATCACGCGGAGCCGTACCTTGTCGTTCGAAAGCTTCTCGAGGGTCTCCGCCACCACCTCGGCAGTGCCGCCCACATCCGCCTTCAGGACGATGAGCAGTTCCTTGATCTCGCCTTCGCGCAGCGTTGTGTGGAAGCGCTCCAGCGTGACCTTGCTGCTCTTGGCCATCTGAATCTCTCGGGCCTTCGATTCGCGGTAGAGCGCGATTTGCTTGGCCTTGGCCGTGTCCGTGACCACCTGAAGGGTGTCCCCGACCTCCGGCACCGATTCGAGGCCGAGAACTTCCACGGGCATGGAAGGTCCGGCCTCTTTGACCGGATTTCCCCGGTCGTCGAACATCGCGCGCACACGCCCGAACACCGGGCCGCAAATATAGTGGTCGCCGGCGCGAAGCGTTCCGTCGCGAACAATGACGGTGGCCACGGGTCCGCGGCCTTTGTCCAATTGCGCTTCGAGCACGGTTGCGAGAGCCGGTCGCGCGGGGTTCGCCTTAAGCTCGAGGATCTCCGCGGAAAGCAGAATCATTTCAAGCAGGAGGTCCAGGTTGGTGCCGGCTTTGGCGGAGACCGGAACGGTAACCGTATCGCCGCCCCAGTCTTCCGGCATCAAGCCTCGCTCCGTGAGCTGCTGCTTGATGCGGTCGAGCTGCACATTCGGCTTGTCGATCTTGTTGATCGCGACGATGATCGGCACCGAGGCGGCTTTGGCGTGATTGATCGCTTCGTCCGTCTGCGGCATGATACCGTCGTCCGCCGCCACCACCAGGACCACAATGTCGGTCACCTTGGCGCCGCGCGCCCGCATGCGTGTGAACGCGGCGTGGCCCGGCGTATCCACGAAAACGATCTTCTTCCCGTTCTTCTCGACGTAATAGGCGCCGATATGCTGCGTAATGCCGCCCGCTTCCCGGTCGGCCACGTTGGTGGCGCGAATGGCATCGAGAAGAGAGGTTTTCCCATGGTCCACGTGACCCATGATGGTCACTACCGGCGGACGCTCCTCGCGGTCTCCCTCCACCTCGGTCTCGACGATATCCTGGACGCTTTCCTGCTCGTAGCTCATCTGCTTGATCGAAGCCCCGAATGCGCGGGACATCTCTTCGGCAAGTTTGGCGTCGAGCGTCTGGTTGATGGTGGCAAAGACCTTCTTATCGAGGAGCTTCTTGATCACCATGCTGGCCTTCACGCCCAGCTTCTCGGAAAGCTCCTTCACCGTAATCCCCTCGGCGACGGTGATCTCGCGGGTGATGGGCGGCGGCGCCTCGGCTTCGCGCCGGCGCGCCGGGCGAAACGCGAGTTCTTTCTCTTCGAATTCCTGGCGGCGTCCGCGGTCGGCGGCGCGTTTTCCCGCAGCGGGCTTGCGGCCCGGCGCGGCGGGCGCCGGCGCAACGTCGGGCAAAAGCGGCGCGGAGGTGGGATGCATCCCGCGCCCGCGCGCGGCAATGCCGGGGCCGGACATGGGCCGGCCGGGAACACGCCCCCGGTCCATCGGCTGACCGGGCCGCACGGGGCCGGCATAGATCGGTTCTCCCGGTCTCGGGCGGGGCGCTCCGGGGCGCTGCACGGGCGTCGCCGGGTTTGGACGCATCTGCTTGAGACGCTCCACCATTTCCGGCGTGGGCGGAACGATGGGCCGCGCCACCTGCCGGCTCGCCGCCGCTGGGCGATTCGGAACCGGCGGTCGCGCCGGGCCCGGAGCGGGACGAAGAGCGCCTTCGGACATTCGCAGCCGTCGCACCGCGTCTTGTCCGGCGATGGGCTCCCCAGGCTTAAGGCCGGGAAGCGCCTGGCCGGGCGCAACCACTTTGTTCGGCGGCGTCACCGCCAGACCGGATGTCTGGGCGGGAACGGACCTCAAAATCTCTCCCGGCCGCAATTCCGGTTTCCGCGGCTCGCCGGGCCTGGCGGCAAGGGGTTCCGGGGAAGCGGGCGCCGGCATCGCCGGGGGCGCGGGGGTACGGCGATGCTCCGGGCTCAGCGGCGCAGCGGGGATTGCGGACGCCGGCGCCTTCGGCCGTTCCGCCCGGGTGACCGGCGGCGGCAACAGGTCGGCGGCCGAGGGGCGCTCCGGCGTCGTCTCTTCCGCGGGTGGCGGCGCTGGCGCGGGAACTCCCGGCAGCGGTGGCGCAGCCGATACCGTTGGCCCGGGCAGCGCGGGCGGCGCGGAGGGCGCTTCCGTCACGCTCGGAGCCTCAGCTCGCTCCTCCACGGCTGTTCGCACTTCCTTCTCGTCGTCGTGCCGGAAAGGAGAAACCTTCGCGTCCACGACCCGCGCCTTGAGAGGCGGCGGGAGCAATGAACCCGCGCCGACACTTCGCCGGCTCGATTCGTGCTCCGTGTCCGCACCGCCAAGCGGAGGCGTGATCGGCGACGACGGGCGGCGCAATGGGGGCGGCAGAGGCGGCGCGATGGGCCGGTCTTTCCCTTTACTGGAGATAGGAGGGGGGAGCGTGGGCACAGATTTTCGGGTTTCCGTCTTAGTTAAGGGCTGTTGACCGGACGTTGCCGCCGGGGACGAAGAGAGGGGACGCGCGTTGCCGGTAACGACTTCGTGAACTCCGCCTGTCGCTGTCGCGGGAGCGGGCTGGCTCGCGGACGGCGCCGGAGCCTTGCCTCCCGCCGTCCCGCGGGATGCCTCAGGAAGGGGAGCGGTAACCGTCGGAGGGGAAACGGTGCGCGGAGCCGTGAGAGGAGGGGATGCTTTCAGCGTCCGCTCCCGCTCCTCGGGAACGGAAACCGGCGACCCGGAAGTCGCGGACGCCACTTTCGCGGCCTGTTCCGCTTCGGGCGCACTCCCTGGCGCCGCCACTGCTTCGAGCTTGCCGGAAGGCGGTTCCGCGGCGGCGGAACCACGATCATTCGAGCCGCCCTGCCCGGAGAGACGTTCCCGCACAATTTCCGCCAGTTCCGGTTCAATGGTGCTGGAATGCGTCTTCTTATCCTCCACACCAAGTTCCGGCAGCAAGTCGAGGATGACTCCCGGCTTTACTTCCAGCTCGCGAGCGAGCTCGTTAATCCTCATCTTCGACATAATCGTGGCGGCTGGTCTGTCCGCTGGGGCGTCATCGTGGTGCAAGAGCGAGTCGCTCTTGCTGGATGACGTCAAACTCCCTCTCTTTGCTGATGTTAGACGCCTCGGCTAATCCCTTATCGTACCAGAATCCCCTAATTTCCAGAGAGCTTCATTCGGATTCCGGAATAGTTTCAGCCGATTCTGAAACAATCTCACTGGCGATTGTTTCAGCGTTCCTTGCATCATCCTGAATTTCGGTTGACGCCAACACGGGGGAGACGCTCTCCGTTTCCACATTGCCCGACGCGGAAATATCCGCATCGGTGGCGGCACTGGAATCCGGCGCAACCTCCGGATTCGACGCCGCTTCGGCTTCCGCTTCCCCGGAGGATTCCGTCTCCTGGCCGAAATTGCTCGGGAACAGATGAGCGAGCGGATCGTGGGCTGGCGACTTTACCGGCGCGGACTCCCGGCTCTCCGGCTGAGCGGCCAGCACAGCCGCCTCAAACTGGCTGTAGTAACTCAGTACGGCGGACTGGATCATCGTCATGTACTCTTCCATCATGTCCGGAATACGGGCGAGTTGCTCCGGGGTCATCGCGCCCAGGTTCTCCACCGTGCCCACGCCATTGCGGACCAGCATATTCAGGAGCACTTCCGGCAGGCCGTGGTTGAGCAGCACAGAGACCGGATCGCCCGGCACCACCAGGTTCGACATCTCCATTTCCACTTCCTGGCGCTTTTCTTCCTGGCTCTTGATGTCGATGCGCCAGCCCAGCAACTTCGCGGCCAGGCGAACATTCTGCCCCTTCTTGCCGATCGCAAGGGAAAGCTGCGTGTCGTCGACAATTACTTCCATGTGGCGGAGTTCCGCATCCACGATCGCCACGCGGGTGATCTTTGCCGGGCTCAGCGCGTTGGTGGCAAAGGTCTTGGGATCTTCGGAATACTCGATGATGTCGATCTTCTCCCCGCGAAGTTCGCGGATGATCGATTGCACGCGCATGCCCTTCATGCCGACGCAGGCGCCGACGGCGTCCACGTCCCGGTCATTGCTCTGAACGGCGATTTTGGTGCGCTCCCCTGCCTCCCGCGCACAGGCCTTTACGACAACGGTGCCATCGTAGATTTCCGGCACTTCCTGCTCAAAAAGCCGGACGACAAACTCGGGATCGGCACGGGAAACAATCACGCCCGGCGTCTTGCCGGATTTCTCCACGGCCTTGATGATGACGCGGATCCGGTCGCCCATCGAAAAGCCTTCCAGCCGGGATTGCTCGCGCTTCGGCAATCTGGCCTCGCTCTTCCCGATATCCACCACCATATCCGGACCTTCGATCCGCTTCACGACGCCCGGGACCATCTCGCCGATGCGGTCGTTGAAATCCCGGAACACGGTTTCCCGCTCCGCCTCGCGGATCTTCTGCATAATCACTTGTTTGGCGGTCTGCGCGGCGATGCGTCCAAGACCGTCGGTCGCCTTGGCGATCCGAATTTCCCCGCCAATTTCGGCATTGGGGTCGAGCAGGCGCGCCTTCTCGACCGTCAACTGGTTGAGAGGGTCTTCAACGGATTCCACAACATGCTTGACAACAAAAATCTGAAGCTCGCCGGTCTTGGGGTCAAAGTCGGCGGCCATGTCTTCCTGCGTCTTAAACTGCTTGCGCGCCGCCACCAGCATGGCGTCCCGTACGGCATCGAGCACAATCTGGCTGTCGATGCCCTTCTCCTTGCTGATCATGTCGATACTGGTAAGCAGATTTGTCACGGTCTTCCGTCCTCTCCCGTTTCCCTATGATTTTCAGAGGGAACCGGCGTTAGTTGATTTTCGGGGAAAGGGCGATGGCGTCAGTGCCAATCGAACTTCAGATGAGCCCGCGCGATTTCATCGAGCCGCGCGGCAATACTTAGCGTGGGCGAAACCTCTACCGTGATTTCACCAGGAAGTCCGGCGCGGAGCACGCCCTCGAAAGTTTTTCGGCCATTTCGGGCTTCCTTAAGCACGATCTTGACTTTTTCTCCGGAGAATCGGTCAAAGTCTTTTTGTCTGAACAGCTTACGTTCCACCCCAGGGGACGAAACCTCTAACTTGTAGCTTCCCCCGGGCATGACATCTTCCACATCCAGCACGGTCCCTAACTGCTGGGAAATGAACTCACAATCGTTCAGAGTCACTCCGGACGGCTTATCGATCGTTACCCGGAGCATGCGGCTCTTGCCGCCTCCCAGCACCTCCACCTCCACCACTTCCAGACCTTCGGACTCGGCGATGCGTTCCGCGATCGTGTGGATTCTCTGTGCCAGCGAAGATTCCATAAGCTTCCGTTGCAACAGCCAGATCTGGTTCGAAGCGCTCCTTTCACCAATAAAAAAGTGGGCCGAGGCCCACTTTCGCTTCAAGCCCATGATAACGCAGTCTCGCGGCTATTGAAACCCTCCCGGGCCTCCTCTTTGGAGCGTATCATCGCATTGCCGCTCCGGGCGCGTGAGATTTGGGGCGCAATTCCGCCTGTGTTCTTTGATACATTGCAGATGTCCCGCTGCACTTGCCCGCAGCGAACTTTGAACAGAACGCGTCTGATTCAGATGAGAGTGTATGCAATCGCGGGAAGGCCGCGGAAGGAGAAGCCCCATGAGTTCCGTTTCCGTTGATCGACGTGGATTTCTTGGAGCCGCGGCCGCGGCTGCCAGTTTGGCTACCGTGTCGCCGTCCGCAACGGCGGCGGTTGGCGGAAAGAAGCCGCAGTTTCAGCTCTCGGTGGCGTCGTATTCGCTCCGCAAGTTTGATCGCGCCGCCACCATCAAGATGGTGAAGGATCTGGGCATCACGAATATCTGTATTAAGTTGTTCCACATGCCCTACGAATCCACTCCGGCGCAACTCGCTCAGTACCGCAAGGAGTTCGAGGACGCAGGGCTGAAGATCGTGGGCGGCGGAACCGTAACCTTGCAGAAGGAAGACGAGAACGATATTCGCAGCTATTTCGAATATGCGAAGAATGCCGGGATGCCAATGATGGTGATCGCGCCGACCGTGAAGACGCTCCCGATGATTGAGAAATTCGTAAAGGAGTACAACATCGCGGTGGCCATTCATAACCATGGCACCGAGGACAAGCACTTCCCCGGCCCGCAGGACGTTCTGCCGCATATCAAGAACATGGATCCACGGGTGGGCCTCTGCATCGATCTCGGACACACCGCCCGCACCGGCATCGACGTCGTTAAGGCGGTTCAGATGGGCGGCAAGCGGATTCTCGATATTCACATGAAGGATCTGGCGAACCTGATGCAGAAGGATTCGCAGGTCGCCGTCGGCCGCGGCGCGATGCCGGTTGCGAAGATCTTTCAGACTCTCGCCAACATTGGCTATACCCATTGCGTGGGTCTCGAGTACGAAATCCACGCCGACGATCCCTATCCGGGCATGCTCGAATCGATTGCCTACCAGCGGGGAATTCTGGCGGCCATGAACGTTTAGCCCGGCGGCGATTCGCGCCGGAGTCGAGCGAGGCCCCGGCGCGCCTCCGCTCTCATTGGAACTCCCGGACAGGCAGCGGGAGGCACCGTCAGGCCACGCTGCCGTCGTATACCTGCAATCCCCTCAGACGAATCGGCCCGATCGCGTTCTGAATGCGCAGCCGCAGGGCCACAGCGCGGACTTCGGGAAAGAGGTGAATGCGCTTGCTCCCGATCGTCGTCCCGCGGGCGATCTCCGTCCAGACCGTTGGGTGCGCCGGATCTTTCGCCACTTCGACTGCATGAGCGGCGATGGTCTGCCCGTCTCCCAGCCATTCACGCAGCAGCACCCGGTCAAACCGGAGAGGCTTCCCGAATTGCGCGACCACGTCGAGCGACCTCTCCGACGCCGGCGGCGCGAACTGGCTGTTTGCGTCAACGTCGAGCAGCACAGAAAGATCCGGAAGGGGCTGGCCGCCCGACGCCGTAGAACCGGCATGTGCGCTTCGAAGTACCGTTCCGCCTCCGAGCAGCGGCTTGCCATAGACCCGGTTCAGCAGCGCGCCGAACTCCCGAAGACGCGCAACATCCGATTCCGGCATCAAGCCGCGATTGTCGGGCGCCAACCCCAGCACCAGTTGCGCGCCACGCCCTACGGTCTTGTGGTACGTCTCCGCGAGCTCATCAAGGGACTTGAGGCTCTTCTCGTCATTCGGGTGCCAGAACCAGTGCCGCTTGCGCAGGGGCGTGTCGGCCTCCACCGGGCGGTAGCGCAGGTAGCCCAGGCGGTCAACGACGTTCCAATTCTCCTCGGAGGCATAGCCATCCTCGTTGCCCACCCAGCGAACGTCGCCGTATTGCAGGAAGCCCGTATCGGCGAAAATGTTGGCGTTGGGCTGGTAGGTGCGAATGGTTTTTACGTATCGATCGAAATCGTAGACGTGACCCTCGCTGCCCGCGCCATCCAGCCAGATCTCCACGAGTTCACCGTAGCGTGTGCAAAGCTCGCGCATCTGATTGTCGTAATAGGCGTCGTACTTAGCGCTCTCCTTGTAGGCGGGCTCATGCCGGTCCCACGGCGAGAGATAGATCCCGAACTTGAGCCCGTGCCGGCGGCAGGCGTGCTCCACCTCCTTCACGAGGTCTCCCTTCCCTCCGCGCCAGGGGCTGCTCTTGACACTGTAGTCGGTATAGCGCGAAGGCCACAGGCAGAAGCCGTCGTGGTGCTTCGCCACCATTACGAGATAGCGCGCCCCGCCCGCCTTCGCGGCCAGCACCCACTGCTCCGCGTCAAGCTGCTTTGGATCGAAGACGGAAGGCTCCGCCGTGCCGTCACCCCACTCGCGATCCTGAAAGCTATTGGGGCCGAAATGGATCAACACGCCGATCTCGAGGTCCTGCCACGCAATCTGTTGCGGCTTCGGCTTGGTATCCACAAAGCTTTGGCCGGCAAGTGCGGAAACGAGCGCCGGCGCAAGCGGAACGGATCGCAGCAGGGATCGGCGGGAGAGCAGCCAATGCGGATGCGGTTTCATGGCGCTGGCATCGTATCACGAACGGGCGGCGCGCATCGTGGCGCAACCGTTCAGCCGAGGAGAACATGCCGCGGAATCGTGTTCCTCTTCCCCTGGACGTCCGCGTTCATTCCCATTTCTTATCGAATAATCCGAATTGCATCCCGAAACTGCCTGGGAGATACTTTTACCGGTGCGGTCGCTATGACGAATACAACTTTTCCCCACGATGAAACCTCCGCAGGGAAGATCCTGCAGGCGCTCGATTCCTTCGAGATTGAAGTGCCTTCCTGGGGCTTCGCGAATACGGGAACGCGCTTCGGGAAGTTCATTCAGGCTTCGGCAGCCACCTCCACCGAAGAGAAGCTGAGCGATGCGGGCCGCGTGCATGCCGTCACGGGCTGCTGCCCCAGTGTGGCCGTCCACGTGCTTTGGGATTTTCCGGATGGTATCGCCGGCGTCGAAGCAGTCCGGCTTGCGGCGGCGAGGCATGGCGTCCGCATCGGGTCAATCAACCCAAACGTGTTCCAGGATCAGATTTACAAGCACGGCTCCCTGGGGAATCCCGACCCCCATGTCCGCACCAAGGCGGAGGAGCACATCGCGGATTGCATTGAGATCGCGCGCCGGACGGGAAGCCGCGACATCTCGCTGTGGTTCGCCGATGGCTCCAGCTTCCCGGGCACAGCCAACATTCGCGGGCGCAAGAAACACTTCGCCGAGGCACTCCACCGTCTGCACGAGCAGATGGACCCCTCCCAGCGCATGCTGGTCGAATACAAGCCGTTCGAGCCCGCGTTCTATCACACCGACATTGCGGACTGGGGCATGGCCTACATCCTCGCCAAACAGGCCGGGGAGCGCGCCAAGGTGCTGGTCGATACAGGGCATCACTATCAGGCGCAGAATATCGAGCAGATTGTCGCCTGGCTACTCAGTGAGAACGCCCTGGGCGGCTTCCACTTCAATGACCGCCGATACGGCGACGACGATCTGACGCTTGGTTCGATTGACCCCTATCAGGTCTTCCGCATCTTTGCCGAGATTCTCTATTTCGAGTGGGAACACGGCGAGCGTGCCGACATCGCCTACATGGTGGACCAGAGCCACAACCTCAAGAACAAAGTGGAAGAGATGATCCAGACCGCGACCACCGCGCAGGAACTCTACGCGAAGGCGGCCCTCATTGACTTCGGCCGACTGGCGACGCTGCAAAGCCGTTCGGCGCTGGTGGATGCGGAAGAGGTCTATCGCGACGCATTCTCGACCGACGTACGCCCGCTGCTGCGGGAGTGGCGCATGGCACGGGGCCTCCCGGAACATCCACTGCGGGCATACCGCGAAAGCGGGTACACCGAAGCGCAGGAGAAGGCGCGCGGCGAGAAGAATCGAGCGCGGACCGCCAGCTACGCCTGAGCCTTTCACATCCCGATCAAGTTGGAATCCACCAGAATCGTGCGCCAATTCATTGAACGATACTTCGACTTCGAAGCGCTGGGCACCAATCTGCGAACGGAGGTGCTGGCCGGGTTCACCACGTTCCTGACGATGGCGTACATCATCTTTGTGAACCCGTCCATCCTCAGCCAGACGGGGATGCCCGCCGCGGCGGTGACCGCGGCCACCTGCCTCTCGGCTGCGTTCGGAAGCCTTGCAATGGGAATCGTTGCGCGCTATCCCATCGCGCTCGCCCCCGGAATGGGATTGAATGCATATTTCACCTATGTGGTTTGCCTGGAGATGGGCATTCCATGGCAAGCGGCGTTGGGCGCAGTGTTTCTCTCCGGCGTCGCCTTTCTGCTTCTGACGATGGCGGGTGTACGTCAACTCGTGATCGCCGCCATCCCGGCGGAACTCTATGCGTCGGTCGCCGCCGGGATCGGGCTGTTCATCGCCTTCATTGGCCTGCACAATGCGGGCATCATCGTCGCTGACCCCGCAACCCTGGTTGCCCTTGGAAATCTCCGCAACCCGTCCACCGCACTGGCGATTGCGGGACTGCTTCTGATCGCCATCCTGATGGCCTTTCGGATTCGGGCCGCCATGCTGATCGGCGTGCTGGCGACGGCCGCGGCCGGAGCGATTTTCGGTCTCGTCCCCTGGCAGCCACAGCCTTACCGCTTCTCCGAGATCACCGCTACTGCCTTCCAGTTCGACATCGCCGGCGCGCTGTCCCTGGGCTTTCTGGAAGTCATGTTCGTGTTCCTCTTCGTGGATCTCTTCGACAACATCGGCACGCTTGTAGCCGTGGGAAAACAGGCGAAATTGTTCGACCGGGAAGGGCATATTCCACGAATCCAGCGGATTCTGTATGCCGACGCCACCGCCACGCTCGTGGGCTCGGCGGCGGGCACATCGACGGTGGTGAGCTACATCGAGAGCGCCGCCGGGGTGGCCGTGGGAGGCCGCACGGGGTTCACCGCCGTTGTCGTCGGATTGCTCTTTCTGGCGGCAATGTTCATCGCCCCCGTCTTCGGCGTTGTACCGGTAGCAGCGACGGCTCCCGCTCTCATCGTCGTCGGTTCCCTGATGATGACCGCCGCTTCGGAGATCGAGTGGCACAAACCCGCAATCGCGATTCCGGCCTTCCTCACGCTGATTACGATTCCGCTCACCTTCAGCATCGCCAACGGATTGGCGTTCGGCTTCACGGCCTATGCGATCATCCAGGTATTCCTGCCCGAACGCAGGCGGGTAAACTGGTTGGTTTATGTCCTTGCGGCGCTCTTCATCGCTCGATTCGTATACCTTGCGCGCGGGCACTAGTCGAACTTTGATGCGCAGTCTTGGGAATTTCAGCCTGGCGTTCATCGCGGTGCTGGCGCTGACGGTGGCTTGCAGCGGCACGCAACCGTCGTCTTCCGCGGATGCGCGCTCATCAACGTCCGTGGACATCCTCGTGCAAGGCGCGGAGTTGAGCGAACTGGGGCCGCTTCTGGCAGCGCTCGAAGAGCAGCGCGAAGTGCGCATTGGCACCTGGTACTTCTGGGTGGGTACGATCGCTGGCAAGTCCGCCGTTGTATCCCTGACGGAGGTGGGGCCGATGAATGCAAGCGCGGCGACGGCGCTCGCAATCGACCACTGGAAACCGCGCGTAATCGTGAACCAGGGCACGAGCGGCGCGCACGACCCCCGTCTTAAAGTCCGCGATATTGTCCTCGGCGTGAAGAACGTCGAATTCAATGCGTACAAGACCACACCCGGCAAAACGGGCGAGGGAATCTCACTCGACCGTGTGACGCCCACCACAACCAAAATGCGGATTGGCAATGTGGAGAACCGGGTGAGCTTCACCTACTTCCCCAGCCATCCGCAACTCGTGGCTCAGGCGTTGCGCGTGCCCTACAAGCGGGGCCGGGTGCTTCCCGGAATCGTGGGGAGCGGACACCAGTGGAACCGCGAAATGGACCGGATTGAATGGTTGCGGAAAACCTACGGAAGCGATGTGGAAGACATGGAAAGCACCTACGTGGCGGCCGTTGCCTACGCCTTCCGGATTCCCTTCCTATCCGTTCGCATCGTTTCTGACTCTGAGTTCTATAGCCCGCGGTTCATCCGGGAAACGGGCGGCGAATGCGCGGAGTTCGTCCTTGATTTCATTCGCGCCGCGGATTTCAGCAGCCTCACACCCGTTACTCACGACGCTTTGCCGGATGCCACTCTGCCGGCGACGCTTCCAGTGGCGCCGTAGGCGGCGGGTTCTCCCTCAAACCCCACATACTGCACTTCCTCTTCCAGAAGAATTCCGAAGCGGGCGAACACCGCCTTCTTGAGGCGGGCGATCATGCGGCACAGTTCCTCCGCCGTGGCGCCTCCGGCATTGTAAATGAGGTTGGCATGGTACGGCGCAATGTGGATTCGGCCCTCCCAGGAATCCTTGGCGCCCACTTGTTCCAGGAACCACGCGGACGGAATCTTCCCTTCCCGAACGACCTTGTCGGGAACCTCGGCACGCACCGCGGCAGGCAATTCCGCTTCATGGAGGTTCTTAAAGATGCTGCCCGCGCACTTCAGCGTCGGCGGAAATTTCTCGTTCCGGATGGCAAGAATTTCGTCCGCCGTCTTTCGCAACCCGGGGCCATCGCCTTCGGAAAACTCCATACGGGCGCGCAGCACAATCCAGTTCCGGTTCCGTTTGAATACGCTTTCGCGGTAGCGAAACTCGCAGCCTTCCCCGCTCACGTTGCGAATGGTAAAGCCATCAAAGAAGCGCACCGCGCGAACCACTTCGGAAATCGAGTGTCCGTACGCCCCCGCGTTGCCGTACACGGCGCCGCCCACCGCGCCCGGAATCCCCATCAAGGTTTGAATGCCCTGGAGGTCTTGGTCCACGGTGTATCGCACCAAGTCCATCAGTTCGACGCCGGCATCGCACTCCACCATGAGACCCTCGCGGCAGATGGAAGAGGCGGTGTATCGCAACACCGTTCCCCGAAAACCCGCATCGGAAACCACCAGATTCGTACCGGAGCCGATCACCACATGGGGCCTCCCCTGCTCCCGAAGCAAGGCCAGCGCCGCCGTGAAAGCGGTCTCATCCGCGGTTTCAATCAGAAGGTCAGCGGGACCGCCGATGCCGAAGCGCGTATATTCGGAAAGGGACGCATCGGGCCTCACGGTGAGGCCCTGAATATCCGTGAGCGCGAGTCTGGACGACGTTGCCACGCTCTCATTATAGGGGCGATGGATTGCATCCCCGCGGTATCGGTGCACATCCGAATCTTCGAAAGGAGCGCGGTTGATGGGGTTCCCGGGATTCTCCAATGCGGGCATCGCCTGGCTGAAGGCGCTGCCCGAGAATAACAATCGGGAGTGGTTTGAGGAGAACAAACCCACCTATGAGACGGGAGTGAAGGCACCCATGCTCGCGCTGGTGACTTCCCTGAATGCTGCCCTTGTGGAGCGAATGCCGGAGTATTTTTTAGACCAACCGGCGAAGGCGATTTTCCGTATCTATCGGGACATTCGGTTCAGCAAGAACAAGACGCCCTACAAGACGCATTTGGGCGCGGTCTTCAGCCGTCGCGGCATGGGCGATAAAGCCTCCGGGCTCTACTTCCAGGTCTCCGCCGAAGGCGTGGGAATCGCCGGCGGAGCCTACATGCCGCCCAATGATTCTCTCCTCGCCATTCGCACCAGGATCGCCTCGCAGTTTGAAGAGTTTCACGCCATCCTTCAGGAGAAGAAGCTCCGGCGGGTAATGGGCGTACTCCAGGGAGATACTCTCTCTCGTCCCCCGAAAGGATTCCCGGCCGATCATCCAGGAATCGAGTTGCTCAAGAAGAAGCAGTTCTACTTCTGGAAGGAACTTCCTCCCGAACTGCTCTCTTCGAAGAAGCTGGAATCGGAGATTCTCAGCCACTTTCTGGTGATGCGGTCCGCGATGCTGTTTCTCGACGACGCGGTGCTCGCCAAACGCCGCACCGCCTCCAAACGCATGGATTTTCTGAGTTAGCGCGGTTCGGCGAGCGGCTGCGACTTGCAGCGCTGGGTTCGCCGTGCCGTCCGCAATCAACGCGTTCCGACGGATTCCGCCGCAACGGCGAGAACTTCCCGCCGGGGATTCGTTATAGTTTGAATCAGCATGGCATACGTCGCTTTATATCAATCCGCGCATCCGAATTCGGAGGAAGAAGCGCGTGAGATTTTGGACACTCTGCGGGAGGGCGGTATCGGCACCGTGCGCATCCGGCAGGAGGATGAGCCGGGGGGTGGGGTGCGCTCGTTCCTGGTAGAGGTGGATTCCTCGGAGATCTACGACGCGCAAGCACTGCTCGAGAAGAAGGGGATCAATGTCGAGGGCCTTGACGCCGGATCCAATGTCGATTTTCGCGTCGTCTTCTTTTCCGATAAGCATGACTCCGAACCGGAAGCGCTCTCCGTCCAAACGCTTCTCGAAGCGAACGGCATCACGGCCTTTCTCGACGAAAGTTCTCCGCTGCCGAACTTCCCGCACAAGGTCCTGGTGGCGAGCGCGGACGCCGCGCGAGCGCGCGAAGTGATCGAATCTGCGAGAGCTACCGGACCCATCGACGCGGAAATTGGGGCCGCGAAGAGCGGCGCTGGAGACGACGCCGCTTGAAGAAGTTCGGCGGTGAGAGAGGCTAACGCGCTCCCCCATACAGCCAGCGGCGGCCGTCGCTGCGCAAGGTGATCGCTCCGTCGCGATCCGTTCGAAACAGGGCGATGCCGCGTGCGCGAAGGCGCGCCACCACCGTCGGGTTCGGGTGGCCGTAAGAGTTCAGCCAGCCCGCGGAAACCAGGGCCAGCGAGGGGGAAAGCGCATCCAGAAACGCGGCGCTGGTCGAAGTGCGGCTTCCGTGATGCGCCACCTTCAGAATATCGGCGCGCGGAAGTTCTCCTCGCTCGATCATCTCCTGCTCGTTCATTTCATGGATGTCGCCCGTGAACAGAACAGACGTGTCCCCGAACCGTGCATGAAGCACCAGCGAATCCTCATTGGAGCGCCTGTCATTCTGTTCACTGGCCGTTTGGTAGGAACCGGGGTGCAGAGTTCGCCAGCGGACTCCGCCCGATTCCCACGTATCCTCCGCGCGGCGTGTGATGCACTCCACGCCCGCCGCGCGCGCCACCGCCAATACACGGTCCAGGAGAGGATGGTCGGCATTCTGCCTGGCCAGCACGAGCGTCTTTGGCCGGAAGATGCGCAGGATGGCGGGCGCGCCGCCTGCATGGTCAAAGTCCAGGTGGCTGAGAATCAGCGTGTCAATCCGCTGGATGCCGCGTTTCCAAAGATACGGAGCAACAATGTCTTCACCGGTGTCGAGCCTCGTGCTGGCCGAGTAACCGCCAAGCCCGCCTGTGTCAATGAGGGCCGTGGAGCCATCCGGGGCAACCAGGAGCGATGCATCCCCCTGCCCGACGTCCAGCATGGTGAGTTCCATTTCTCCCCTCGTGAGCTCCGGGACAAAAGGGTGGATCAGGATAAGGGCGATGGTCAGGGCCGCCGCCCCCGCAAGAACGGCGGTCAGGGCTCGGCGATGCAGCGCTCGCGGCGACGCGTTGGCGATTACAGCCTCTCGGCGCTCCCGAGCGGAGAGCCACCGTGCTTTGGGCTCCCAGACAACGATGGCGATGACGACGGCCGCGGTCGCGAGCATCAGCAGAAATGGCGGAACGTCCGGAATTCGCAAGTCCGGCGTGTTCGCGGCAATGGCGGCAATCAATTGATTCGTGAGTTCGATCAGATTCGAGAGCAGATGCTGGACTCCTGGAATCGGCAGTGCAAGATCCAAGAAGGCCAGCGGCACGACGAGAGCGAGGATCGGACTCAGGAGAAGATTCGCAATGGGGGCGATCAGCGGCGCGCGATGGAAGTCCTGGACCAGGAGCGGCGTGAGCACCACCTGCACAACAAGGGAGAAAAGCAGCAGCGTGCCACAAATTCCGGCCCCGCGAACGAGGAGCGCCAGGACTCGCTGGGACGCCCCTTCCGGCAGCCGGGTTGCGAGGTGCAAAGCCCGCGCGAGCAGGCGCAGTTCCACACGCGCTTCGGCCACCTCGGCGGGCAATCGGAGATCGGAACCGGTATCCGGGAGGTTCCCGGCGACGGCGGGCCAGGCCCCGAAGAGAGCTTGCTGCAAGGGAATCGCGATGCCGGTAATCGCCAGCACGGCGAGGAACGAAAGCTGAAAACTCGCGTCGAGAAGTTGCCCGGGGTCCCACGCCAGAAACAGCAGCGCGACAAGCGCCAAAAGATTCAGCGGTCGCGAGCGTCGGAATGCGAGCGAGGCAACCAGATAGAGCGTCACCGCGCAAGCCGCGCGTAGCGCCGGCACTTCATACCCGGCCACCAGGGCATAGGCCCAGCAGAGAAGCGCCGTCAGCAGAAAGCGCAGCCATCGCGGAAGCGAGATCAGCCGAAAGAAGAGCAGAAACGTAGCGGCGAGAATTGCTACGTGTTGCCCCGAGATCACCAGCACGTGATACACGCCGGCAAGACGATAGTCTTCGAGCGTCTCTTCGGGGATCATCGAGTCCTCGCCCAGCAGGACGGCGGAGAGCCATGCTCTCACTTCCGGCCGAGCCTGATAGCGGAGATCCAGGCGATCCAGGAGAGATTCCCTCACGCGGTGCAGCATCGCCAGAGCAGTTGGACCGCAATTGCCAGGGTCCGCGCGGAGGCGGTTGGCCCCGGTGGCTGAAATCAACCAGAACACACCCTTCCGCGCAAGAAACCGCTCATAGTCGAAGCCGCCGGGGTTCCGGAAGTTTCGTGGAGGACGAATGCGACCCTCGATGCGGACCGGCTGCCCGTACCGCAGGTCCGGCAATGTCTCCCCTGCACGCGGGTAAACGCCTGCCTGGATCCGTGCGCCGTCCGGCGTTCGCAGCAAGAACTGCACGCGCTCCGGTGTACGGGTGATGACGGAATCCACGCAGCCCTCAGCGACAACCCTCTCCCCCGGCTGCACGTTCACGGGGGGCGGGAAAGGAAGCGGGTGCAGACTCAGCCAGAACCCTCCCAGGAAGAACCCGGGCGCCACGACCGCCCACTCGGATCGCACCCGGTTCCGGCAACCGACGCCCGCCCAGACCAGCAGGGGGAGGAGGATCGCCGCCGGCCAGTAGGAAGCCGGCTCCCCCGGTAGAGAAATCTCGAACGCCATCCCCGCAAGCACCGCGAGGAGCGGCAGAAGGAAAGGATTGCGCTGAAATGCCGACACTTCTTTGATTTAGTGGAGACGCCGACCAAAAATTCTCACTTAAACCGCTTCCGCCGCGGGTGCTTCCGTTGCTGAAGTGCTTCCTTACAGTGGGCATGAACTTGTGAACTTGACTGCAATCATCGCCGCGATGCCGGCGCGCCATGCTCGTAAGGATTTTCGGAGGGCGAAGCGGAACAGGGAGGGCCGCGGAGAACTCTAACACGCAGATGGGAGATTTCACAGCGGCGGACAGTGATGCATGGATTTCCATGAGGCGAGAGCGAACCGCAGTCGCGGCTGTGGTCGGGAGCTGATTGTGATGGTCACGGCGGTCTCAGATTGCTGGAAAGGATCTGCGCAATGTGGAACTTCCAGGGACTTCACGGACGTAAAATCAGGTAGAACCGAATTCGAATCTGCACGTCTATTGGTTTAGATCGCAAGCACAACCGAGTATGGATCCCTGTCGCTTTCCCCACTTTGCGTCAAAGCAGCAACCCGCTCGGCGACACGCAAGACCCTGTTTTTTGGAGGAGATATGAAGATTCAGATAAAGCGCTACATGCCGGGAGTTCTCCTTTGCGCAGCGCTGGCAGTTGGTTCCTCGCTCATTATTCATGCCATTGCCACACCCGAAGCGGGAGCGAATCGAGTGGATAGCGCCGTTCAGGCGAGCGGCCAGAACTCGGCTCCACCCAGTTTCACCTTTGCGCCGATGCTAAAGCAGGCACGCAAATCCGTGGTGAACGTGCTGGTGGAGAAAGTGGACCGCGTGCCCACCCGCAGTATGGAGCGTTTCCCGTTTCCCTTCTTCGACCCCTTTGGCCAGGGGGAAGGCCGGCAGCAGGATCCGAATGACGACGGAACCCGCCGCAGCCGGGGCGCCGGTTCCGGAGTGGTGGTGAGCGCGGACGGCTACATCCTCACGAACAATCACGTGGTGGAAGATTCCGACGAAGTGACGGTCACCTTTTCCAACGGCCGCACCGAAAAGGCGAAAGTCGTCGGTACGGACCCGCCCACCGACCTTGCCGTGCTGAAGGTGGAACCCAAGGGACTCGATCTGGAACCCATCCAGTTCGCCAACTCGGATTCCGTCGAGGTGGGAGACCTGGCTTTCGCCATCGGGAATCCCCTCGGCATCGGCCAGACGGTGACCATGGGGATCGTGAGCGCGACGGGGCGCACCATGGGAATCATCCGTACCGGTGAGAACAGCGGCACTCCCCAGGCTGGGTATGAGGATTTCATTCAGACGGACGCCGCGATCAACCGGGGCAATTCCGGAGGCGCTCTGATCACCGTGGACGGGCGCTTGATGGGCATCAATTCCGCGATCATTTCGCAGAGCGGCGGCAACGAGGGGATCGGCTTTGCAATCCCGATGAATATCGCCCGCTTCGTGATGGACCAGTTGATTTCGAACGGCAAGGTGCAGCGAGCGATGATCGGCGCGCTGCTAACCGAAGTGGATTCCACGATGGCCAAGGCGCTCGGAATGGACCGGCCTTACGGAGCCATGGTCAATGAGGTGGTGCAAGGAAAGCCCGCGGCGGCCGCCGGGATGAAAGCGGGAGACGTTATCACGAAGATCAACGGGACGGAGATGCGCGACAGCATGCAGACCCGGAACATGATCTCCATGATGAAGCCCGGCACGAAAGTGGACATCACCGTGAATCGCAACGGGAAAGCGGTAACGCTACCGGTGACGCTCACGGGACTCGATCAGCAGTTCTCCTCGGAGTCCGTCGAGAGCTCGTCCCAAAGCGGTCTTGACGGGGTGAGTGTGTCCGAGATCCCCGAAGACATGCGCTCTCAGTTGAGGTTGGATGCCGACGTCAAAGGCGTGGTGGTCACCCGCGTATCGCCTTCGAGCAAGGCAGCCGCGGGAGGTATTCGCCCGCGCGACGTGATTGTCGCCATTGACCGGCAACCCGTGACGAGCGTCGGCGATTTCGAGCGGCTTATGAAGGGTGCACAGAAGGATGCTATCTTCGTGCAGGTAAAGCGCTACGTGCAAGGACGAGGCTGGAGCAATTTCTTCTTCGGTGTCGAACGGTAACCCGTTTCATTTCGCCCCCTGATCCTCCCTTTGGGCCGCCCCGCACGGGCGGCCCTTTTTATGTTCCCGCCACCCCGCGCTATACTCCGTGTTTGGGATGAAAATCCCTCCATGGAGTCGAAATGTCCGAAAAACAGCAGTTACGCAGCTATACCATCACCCAGGGAAGAGACCGCGCCCCGGCCCGGAGTTACCTGAAAGGCATCGGGTTTACCGACGAGGATCTCCGGAAGCCCATCATCGGAATCGCCAATACCTGGATTGGCACGATGCCGTGTAACTACAATCTGCGCGAACTGGCCGTCTATGTGGCCCAGGGTGTGCGGGCGGCCGGCGGAACGCCCATGGAGTTCAACACCATCGCCATCAGCGACGGGATCACCATGGGTACCGAGGGAATGAAGACCTCGTTGATCAGCCGCGAAGTGATCGCCGATTCCATTGAGTTGGTCGGTCGCGGCCACATGTTTGACGGTGTGATCGCGCTCGTGGCTTGCGATAAGACCATCCCCGGAGCGGCGCTCGGCCTCATCCGTTTGAACGTCCCCGGCGTACTTCTCTACGGGGGTTCCATTCTTCCCGGCAAGTACAAGGGAATCGACGTCACCATTCAGGATGTGTTTGAAGCAGTGGGCGCGCACGCGGCGGGGAAGATCAGCGATCAGGAGTTGCTTGACCTGGAGAATTGCGCCTCTCCTGGCGCGGGCGCCTGCGGCGGCCAATACACCGCGAACACGATGGCCACGGTGATGGAGATCATCGGCCTCTCTCCGCTTGGCACCGCCGCGGTCCCGCAAGTGGATCCGCGCAAGAACGACGTTTCCCGGTATTGCGGCGAGGTCATCGTCGACGCCGTGAAGCGGGATCTGAAGCCGCGCGATATTCTCACCAAGACGGCGTTCCGCAACGCAATTGCCTCCGTGGCCGCCAGCGGCGGATCCACCAACGCGGTGCTGCACCTTCTCGCCATGGCCAGGGAAGCGCACGTAGATCTGAAGATCGATGAGTTTAACGAGATCAACGACCGCACTCCGCTGCTCTGCGACCTCAAGCCCGCGGGCCATTTTGTCGCTCCGGACGTAGACAAAGCCGGCGGCATTCCGGTGATTGCAAAACGTCTCGTCGATGGCGGTTACGCGGACGGTTCGGCGATCACCATCACCGGAAAGACACTCGGTGAAGAGGCGGCCAAGGCAGTGGAAACGGGCGGCCAGACGGTGATTCACGCGCTCGACAACCCGATTAAGAAATCTGGCGGCCTGGTGATCCTGAAGGGCAACCTTGCACCAGATGGCTCCGTGATCAAGGTGACCGGAATCAACAAGACCGTCCATCGCGGCCCGGCGCGGGTATTCGGGCGCGAAGAGGCCGCGATGCAGGCGGTAACGGCGGGCCAGATCAAGGCCGACGACGTGGTGGTGATCCGCTATGAGGGCCCCGTGGGCGGGCCTGGGATGCGCGAAATGCTCGGCGTCACGAGCGCGATTGCGGGAGCCGGCCTTGGCGAATCCGTCGCCATGGTCACCGACGGCCGATTCAGCGGCGCTACGCGCGGCTTTATGATTGGCCATGTGGCGCCCGAAGCAGCCAAAGGCGGGCCGATTGCCCTCGTTTACGACGGGGACATCATCGAACTCGACCTGGTGAAAAAGACCATTACGCTGGAAGTGCCGGAAGCCGAGTTGGAACGGCGGCGCGCCGAGTGGAAGAAGCCGAAACCGCACTACACCGAAGGCGTCTTCGCCAAGTATTGCGCTCTGGTATCTTCCGCCGCGGAAGGCGCGATTACCTTCGCGCCGAACCTGGATTAGCCGGGTTCGGTTCTCTTCAGCCCCGTGCTGGAAGATGGATTGAACATTCGAATTGGACAGGCATGTGGGGGCACTCCTGATTCCGGTATACACGGAAGCAGGAGTGCCCCCTCTCTTTGCAGAATACTCCGCGTATTTGAATCGCCTTCCCAGTACACCCACCCGGTACCTACCCTCGGATAATATGCCGCCGTGCCTTCCCGGCCGCCAGAGGGGTTCTCACAGCATCCTCCCCTCCACAAACGTAAGTCCAATATCTTCTTTAGGCCACGCCGCTCGGGGCGCGCTCCTTCTCCAGGATTCGACGCAAATGCGGGCCGCCGTTCCCTCGCGACCTCACGCCCAGCAGGAATTGACATTCGCGGAAACGAGCGCGGTGCCGCACTGATTTCCCGAAAAGTCCTAATAGTTCGTACTATCTGTTATCTACCTCTCATTTTACTCGAAATACTAGTTTACCCGGTTACATTCATGTAACACTTCAGTCAATTCATGACGTTTTCATCATGGAGTATTTGGAGGTATTTCGATGAAGAGATGGGTGACGTTTTGTGGACTTATTACAATTGGACTCATGCTTACGCAGGCATCTCAAGCTGAGACCATCGTCTACCCCAATGTGCCCGGTGGCGAGACATATACGAATGCATCCGGGATCAATCAAGGGCAGGCTGTCGGCGCGACCGGCTGGTATTACAACAATGTGAGAAGCTCCGGGTCAGTGGGAATCAACGCCCAGCATCCGAATGACTCTACGGGTTCCGTCTGGTTCAACGGCCCTTCCGGGTCCGCAAAAGCCGACATTGAGTATCTGGCGAACGGTGTCAGTGTGTTCGGAAACTACGCCGCCACCGGCTCTCTCGGCCTCCTTTCGGATCTCTCTTCAATGAGCTATTCGTGGTACCGCGACGGCGCAAGCACCACGACGGCGAACCTGCACCCCGTGCTTCGTGTGATCGTGGATGCCGACGGGAACCTCGGGACGATCGGCGACCGCGGCGGCTTGGTTTTTGAAGGCGCTTACAATGGGAACCTCCCAGCGACAACCGACGCTTGGGTTTCCAACACCATCAGCATGAATACCTTTCTTTGGAATTTCGGTTTGGGAATTGGATTTGCCGCGGATATCGACGGCACATCGTACGGCTACGATTCAACACTTGCGGATTGGCAGGCCTACTTCCCCAATGCGGTGATCCTGGGATTCAGTTCAGGAATCGGCAGCGGCTGGAGCGGTACGTTCACTGGCGCCGTGGATAAGATCTCCTGGACGATTGGCGACACCACCACGGCCACCAACTTCGAGGTTCAGGCCGTGCCGGAGCCTTCCTCGGTTCTGCTAACCATGGCGGGCGCCGCTTTGCTGTTCCTCCGCCGGCGCATGAAGACACAAAGTTAATCGGGCAATGCGCGAGTTCCATGCGAAGCCCGGCAGGGGACCCCTTAAGGTTCCTTGCCGGGCTTCGTCGCATCGTTCGATCTCGCGTCCGGGTTGATGGCTGCGCGCGAACGAAGAAAGTTCGCTTGCAAGTGGCGTTATCCTGAAATGGACAAGGGCCTTATGGATGAACGCGATTTTTTCTTGGAAGCCCGCGCCCAGAAGCCGGCCACGCTCAATTGCCCGTTTTGCCGGAGCGTAAACGAGTACGCTCTCGCCTGGATGGTTCGCAAGAAGCGCACCAACATCAACGTGGCGCAATTGGATGAACGCGACCGCGCCAAGTTCGAGAAAGCCCAGAGCTACATGGTGCTGCTCGACGACCACGCCACCTGCCTTGAACCGGGATGCCGACGTCGCTTCGAAGTTTCCGGCGTAAAGACCATGGCCTTCGTCACTCCGGAGCAACTCGAAGAGATTGATTTCGGAAGCCAGAGCCGGCGCGACGGCGGACAGCGCCAGGGCGCGCGTGGCGGCCGTCCGCGGACGGATGGGGGCAATCGCGGGCACGGTGGCGGCCCAAGCAACCGCGACAACATCGGCAACCGGAGCAATTACGGCAATCGCGATGCGCAGTCCGGTCGCGGACCGCGGCAGTTTGGCCAGGGGAGCGGACAGCAGGGCGGCAAGTCCTCAGGCAACCGTGGGAAGCAGCCGAACCGGGGCGGCAACGCACCGGCTCCCTTTTCCCCATCGCAATGGAGCGAGCAGCAGGGCTCGCGCAGCCCTCGCGGCAAACGCTCTGACCCCACGGGGCCGGGTGGCGGCTGGCGCTAGACTCCTCCGCGTTTCTCTTCCGGCGTCTTCCACCCCTGAGCCACGACCAATGCCTCCCCCTCGCGAACCAGGTGAGGGGTACGCATTTCCAATTCCGCGACGAAAGCCGCCTTCTCGCGCGGGCTGATGAGCACACGCTGCGTACGCCCGTAGCGGATCAGAAGGCGATCAAAGCTCCAGGCGGGCGCGCTGGCGAGGCTGCGCGACGGCTCCACCCTGGTGATCGACAATAGAGGAATCCGGATTCGCAGCAAGCCGCTCCGAACCACCAGTTTGTCCGATTCGAACGAGTATTCACACGGGTAGGCGATCGCCCACATCGCCGCCAGGACGCCCAACGGCAGCGCCACCAGGCCGAGATCGATGGGCTGAGAAGAACCCACCGCGGAACCAAGCAGCCAAGCCGGCACACCCAGGGCGAGGAGAAGGTATGCGGCCGCAATAACACCCAACCAGCGGTCAACGCGGGTGGGATAAAGGCCGGCGGAGTCTCGCGTCGTCCTCTGTTCCATCGCACAAATGCCCAACCGGGGCCTCTACCTTCCAGTAAACTATAGCCACATGCACGGCGGGACATCGGCTGCGGATCGGGCGGACGGTATCCCGCGGCAAGCGGCAGATCGGGTCACGGGGGAATCGGCAGATGCAAAGACGCACGTTTCTTCACGCTTCGGTGGGCGCCCTGGCGGCGTCACCGGCACTGCTGGCCGCAAGCGACATGCCCACCCGCCCTCTCGGAAAGACCGGCTTGACGGTGAGCCAGTTCACTCTGGGCGGTTATCACATGCGCGTGGGAGGGCCTCGATCGGGAATTCATCTCATCCATCGCGCGATCGAACTGGGGGTAACCCATTTCGACAGTGCGCGGGGATATCACGGCGGCGATAGCGACGCCACCTATGGGAATGCGCTGGCGGGCGGACTTCGCCGCAAGGTGCTTCTGATGTCGAAGAGCAACAAGCGAGACGCGGCGAGCGCGATGACGGAACTCGAAGACACGCTGCGGGATATGAAGACCGACTACCTGGACCTTTGGGTATGCCATGAAGTCGGCAGTATGGACGAAGTGGACCGTATTTTCGCGCCCGGCGGCGCGGCGGAGGCATTTCGCAAAGCCAGGCAACAGGGCAAGGCGCGCCATATTGGTTTTTCGGGTCATCGCGACCCCGAGGTGCATTTGCGCATGATGCGGGAGACGGACCAATGGGAAACCGTGCAGATGCCCATCAATCTGGTGGACCCGCACTACTTGAGTTTCCTGACGACCGTGATGCCAGGCGCGCGCAAACGCGGCATGGGCGTGCTCGCGATGAAATCGAACGCGATGGGCTCGATCAGCCAGAAAGGCATCGCGACAATCGAGGAATGCCTGCGATTCACTCTTTCCCAGGCGCCGGATTCGCTGGTTTCCGGTGTCGAAACCATCGAACAACTGGAACAGAACGTGGCCGTCGTCAAGGCCTTCCAGCCCATGAGCAAAGCCGAGCAGGATACGTTGCTCACTCGAACAAAGAAGGGAGAGACCGGCGTCGGGGTGGAACGGTATAAGAAGCCGGTGGTGGGGGCACAAAGCATGCCCACCTATCTCGATGGCGAAGGAGGCCGGGGTGGGTCTCGCTTCGGAGCCACAGTCTGAAGAGACGCCTCCGGCAAGCAATCCCGGCAGCGCACCATGACGCCTTCGGTGGACGGCGGGGAAAGCAGGCTCACGATCAGCCGTCGATTTTCGACAGCCGTTTCCTGGCCGGACAGCCTGTTCGTTCTCGGCAACCCGTTCGCGTCAGGCAGTGCATTCGTATTTGGTAATCCCTTCAGAGCAGAGCGGCCGCTTCCCGACGGGACGGTAATCGCTGAGAGCCTCGGATCCGCGGAAGTGGCTCGCGATTGCACGGCAGGCACGCCAGTCTTCGAGGGCAAGGAATTTCGAAGCGGGCGCTCGTTGGCAGCGGGCCGTGAGTTGGCAGCGGATCGGCGAATTCGCACGACGGGGACCACTTCCCCGCGACGGTACGTTCGCGGCCCACCCGTTCACGACCCACACGGGCGCAGCCCACACGGTCGCGGCCCACATATTCACTGCCCACACCGTCGTAGCCCGTCGGCGAACGGACCTCGTTCGGGCGCTGGACTTCCGAAAATCTGATGGCTGAATCTCGGCGAACCCGGCTGCCGCGGGCCGACCCCGCGACAAGTGGGAGGGAGTTCCGGCTCCCGAGCCCTCCCCGCGTTCGAGACGAGGCGGCGGGAGCCGGCTTTCCAATCCCGCCTGCCTCAAGAACCCCCGGAATCGAGGCGATGCTCGACTGCAAGTACCAAGCCCTTTGGGAATGCGTTGTGCTGCCTGGACAGGATCCGCCTCGCGCGGGAATCGACCGGAGAGCAGCCCTGGAATGCCAGAGCGCCAGCGGTGTCTATGCCGCTCTGGGAGCGGCGAACACAGAGACTTTTTCCAGGATCTCCTGCTTAAGCGCGTTTGGGTTGGTGTCGATACGGCGGCGAGCGGGTTGCGGCAGCATATCCACCAGGTCTTCAAACGAGTAGGTATCGGATTCAGGGGTAACGGAGAAGCCAATCAGGTTCGTAATTCGGTTCGTGATCCGCAGCAGGTTTCCCAACTCCCGGTCGCCCGGTTCCGGAGCCTCGTGATGGGTTTGGGCAACGAAACGGACTTCCGGAGGCAGGCTCCATTCCGCGGCCAGCCATGCTCCGGCCATGCAGTGGTCGATATCGAAAATGTCGAGTTCCGCCTGGATCAGCGGCAGCCCTTCCTCGGCGGCGACGTCGAGCAAGCGCGCATACTCTTGCGGATAAGCGGTCATCATCCCCAAGCGGCCCACATCATGCAGCAATCCCGCCATGTACGCCCGTTCCGCCGGAATCCCGCAACCGCGGGCGACGTTTTCGGTGAGCACCGCGCACGCCAGGCAGTGGATCCAGCAATCGAGCAGCCGCTGATAGCGGAGCGCGGATTTGATCTGTGCGTTCAAGGCCACCATCATCACCAGAGCTTTCACCCGCTCGAGGCCAACAATCGAGATGGCGTGGGCAATGTCGCTGACCTGCTGGGAGAAGCCAAACAGCGAAGAGTTTGCCAGTCGCAGGAGTTCAAAGGAGAAAGTGGGATCAATCCGAATGACGTCGGAAAGCTGTGCATTGGAAACATTCGGATCCTGCAACAGGCCCAGCAGGCGGTTGGCCACCGGCGGAAACGGCGGCAGTTGCCGCAGTGCCCAAGGGTATTTCGGAATCGAATTCAACTTTTCCATAGCTTCTTTCCTGTCCGCTGCCCGCTCGTTTTCCCGTCAGTGCGTCCCGCTCGTTCTTCCCGCCTCTTCGTCGCTGGTTCGCATGGTGCATGGCCGCGCGATACCATCGCCTCATTGGTTTTATCGGCTCCTCCGGCGAAAGGTTTATGAAGTTTCCCGAAATTCTCGAAGACTTTTCTTTCCGGGGGTATGGACGTAATGCGGTGTCGGCCCCTCCCGCATCGGAGACCGGGCGACGGCGCTTCCACTCGTGAGAACATAGGGGTTTGAGGAAAGGCGCTCGCTAGATTCTTGTCATCATTTTCGCCACTTCCCGTGAGAGCGACGCCGTTTCCCGATTCCCCGATGTCAGGAGCAACACGTCCATGAGCGACCAGAAGCTGAGCAGTGAACAAGAGTTTCGCATCGAAAAGGACTCGATGGGAGAGGTGCGCGTGCCCGCCGCGGCGCTCTACGCCGCCCAAACCCAGCGCGCGCTGGAGAATTTCCCCGTGAGCGGCATCCCCTTCCCCCGCCCGTTCATCCGCGCGCTGGGGTTGGTGAAAGGAACGGCCGCGGAGGTAAACCGCTCCCTGGGCCTCCTCGATCCGGCCGTAGCGAGCGCCGTCGCCGCCGCCGCCGCCGAGGTGGAGGCCGGGGAACACGACTCCCAGTTCCCGCTGGACATCTTCCAGACTGGCTCCGGCACGTCCACGAACATGAACACCAATGAGGTGATTGCGACGCTGGCCACGCGGAAGCTAGGCAGCAAGGTCCATCCCAACGATCACGTGAATTGCAGCCAGAGCTCCAACGACGTGATCCCCACGGCCATGCACGTCAGCGCTCTGACGGAGACGGCGGAGAAGCTCATCCCGGCCCTGGAGCACATCGCGGGTGTGATTGACCGAAAGGCGGCCGAAGTGGACCACGTCGTTACCACCGGGCGCACCCATCTGATGGACGCCATGCCAATCCGCCTTAGCCAGGAACTGGGCGGCTGGAGCGGGCAAGTCAAGGACTGCATCGCACGCCTGAAGGCCACTTACCCCCGCATCGGAGCGCTCGCGCTGGGCGGAACCGCGATCGGAACGGGGATCAACGCGCACCCCGAGTTCGGCGGGAAGGTAGCCGAGGCCCTCGCCGCCAAGACCGGGTTGCCCTTCGTAACCAGTTCCAACTACTTCGTGAGCCTTTCGAGCCTGGACGCGGTCGCGGAGCTTAGCGGCCAGTTGAAGACATACGCGGTTGCGCTGATGAAGATTGCGAACGACCTCCGCTGGATGAACAGCGGGCCCGTCCACGGCATCGCGGAAATCGCGCTGCCTTCGTTGCAGCCGGGCTCCAGCATCATGCCGGCGAAGGTGAATCCGGTGGTGCCGGAATCCGCCGCAATGGTCTGCGCGCAGGTCATCGGCAATGACGCAACCATCACGATCGCGGCGCAGAGCGGCAACTTTCAGCTCAATGTGATGCTGCCCGTGGCCGCCTACAACCTGCTGCAGAGCATCCACATTCTGGCTACCGCCAGCCGGATGCTCGCGGACAAGGCCATCGCCGGCTTCACCGTGAATGAAGCCAAAATTGCTTCGCTCGTGGAGATGAACCCCATCCTTGTGACTGCCCTCAATCCGATCATCGGCTATGAGAAAGGTGCGGCCGTGGCGAAGCTGGCTGCCAAGGAAGGCCGGAGGGTGAAGGATGTGGCTGCCGAGCAGACGGACCTCTCGCCGGAACATCTCGCGGAAATTCTCGACCCCCGCAAGCTGACCGAAGGCGGCGTGGCGGACGCCTGAGCGCGGCAACCTCGCAACAATTCCGACCTGCATTTGGAAAGCGGCCCCGGCCTCGCGGGCCGCTCTTCCGTCTTTGGGAAGCAAGCGCGCCGCGCCGGCCGACTGCGATTTCCGTCGGGTCTAGCCCTCGCGCGCGAACTCCTGCACGGAACTGTGTTTTTCCGCGTCGCGGTAGAGCGGATCGTCGTCATCGGCGGGCGATGTGCTATAGCTTTCGAGCGAAGCCAACGCTTGCAGGGTGCGCCGCATGCTGCCCTGATCCTCTTCGTCGCGGGTGTCTTCCCGCTCTTCGAGCGCGCGAGCCTGCTCTGGATCGAGTATCCCCAGAATTTCGTCCGCATACTTGCGGGAATAGTACATCACCATCCCGATGCTGCACCCCTCGTAGGCAACGGCGGCCAGTACCGCGCGGTTCCCCACCGCTACCACGCTCACCCAGCCCTCGAAGCCCTTGAAGCAGACTTCCTGCAATGCACCGCAGCCGCCTACTTCGGCCACCCGCCGTCCAATGCCCAGGGAAGATGCGCTCAGCGCGGCCAGGGCCTCCGCCTGATCGTTAAGATTCCGGTGCGTCACCGCTACGCCGTCCGCCGTAGCCAGCAAACAGCCACGAATGCCGCGTGTGGAGGAAGCGAGCTCCTCCAATGGGATTTCGATTTGTCGCAGGGTTTGCTGGTCCATGGCAGAATTGTACTCCTAAACGAGGCTAAATGATCCTTCAGATCTCAAAGAGTTCGATTTCGGTGCCACGTACTCAAAGAGGATCCGCAGCGTTTCAAGAGCGCTCTCCCGGCTCCTTGCATCCACATTTACAACACAATCCGGAGGAACCCCAAGATAAATCCCTACTTCTTCAGGCGGCCATTCTTCACTGAGATCGGTGCGCGTAAGTCCTATGACGGTTGGTACGTCGATGAATTTCTGGAGGAACTTCAAGGTCTTCTTTGCTTCGACAAAGCAGGCCGGGCGGTCTGCCGCCACCAGCAGAACGAGGGCGTGCGCGCCATTGCATGTGACCTCCCAGAGGAAATCGAAGCGCTCCTGGCCGGGCACACCGAAAAGCAGAATCCGGACATCGTCCACGTCCATCGTCCCGAAATCGATGCCGACCGTGGTTCCCACCTTCCCGATGTCTTCGCTGGCGAGAACATCGGTGTCCACAAATGGCGTATCGGACAGTGTGCGAACAAATGTGGATTTTCCGGAGCCAACCGGCCCTGCAACGAGGATTTTCGCGACGTATTCCTGCATTCCGACTCCCCTGAACTCGTTAGCCCGCGTCCGCCTACGAACACTTCGCATCGGATACAACGCCGTGATCACGATGGGGCTTGCGACAATTCCACTTTCCCCGAGATTGCCGGGGAAAGGTAGGCGAAGATAAAAGAAAGCCATTCCAGCACAACACCAAACCGGTAGGCCTTTGGTTTATCCCGGCGGTGTAAGTGATTATACAAGAATCACTTACATAAGCTAGTACTATATGGTTAATTTTGACAATCCTGACCGGGTTTAGGCCGGGAAAGCGGTTCGTCCGCTGCCGAAATGGCTGAAATTGGGGCGGAGACGGGGAATCGGATGAGCAAGCACCGCCGGCTGAGCGCCTACGTGAGGCAGACCACGCTCGGGAGCGCGCCGGACGCCCGTTTATCGAGGGCATCCCTCTCCGCATCCACCATGATCCTGACGAGATCCCGGAACGAAGTACGGGGCTCCCATCCAAGCAGTCGGCGCGCTTTGGAGGCATCCGCTTGCAGCGCGTCCACTTCCGACGGGCGAAAATATCGCGGATCAATGACGACATAGTCGCGCCAGTCCAGGTTCACGAGTGCGAAGCACTCTTCCACAAATTCCTGAACCGAGTGGGTCTCACCGGTGCCAATCACAAAGTCGCCCGGCTCAGATTGCTGCGCCATCAGCCACATTGCTTCCACGTATTCCGGCGCGTATCCCCAGTCACGCTTTGCGTCGAGGTTCCCGAGGAAGAGTTTTTCCTGCAAACCCCGCGCGATGTGTGCCGCGGCCCGTGCAATCTTGCGGGTAACGAAGGTTTCCCCGCGCCGGGGAGATTCGTGATTGAAAAGAATCCCGCTTGAAGCGTGCATCCCGTAACCTTCGCGGTAGTTCACCGTGATGGAGTGTGCGAAGAGCTTCGCGCATGCGTAAGGGCTGCGCGGGTGGAACACCGCCCGCTCATCCTGGGGCGGAGAGGTCGCGCCGAACATCTCGCTCGAACTTGCCTGGTAGTAGCGGGCCTTCACCCCCGTGCCGCGCATCGCTTCCAGAAGCCGAAGGGCGCCCGTCGCCGTGATATCGGCTGTGTACTCGGGGATGTCAAAACTCACTCGAACGTGGCTCTGCGCCGCCAGGTTGTAAACCTCATCGGGGCGAATGTCGTAGAGCAATTTCCAAAGACTGCTGGCGTCGCTCAAGTCCGCGAAGTGCAGGTAGAAATTCGGCTTCTCGTGGGGATCTTCGTAGATCGGGTCCACCCGTTCCGTATTGAAGCTGGACGAGCGCCGCTTGATGCCATGCACTTCGTAACCCTTCGCCAGCAGGAACTCGGCGAGATAGCTGCCGTCCTGCCCGGTAACCCCCGTAATTAGCGCTCGACGCATCGGCCCGGCTCCCCCTTTGAGCGTGCGTGCCGGGGCAAACCGTTGGGAACGTAGCCCTGCGAACGCCCGCTCTGTACGGGTATATCGGCGTTGGAACGCAGATCTTTAGGAGCTTCTAAGCCGCTTTAAGGCGTGGGCGTGCGATCCGCCCTTCCGCGCCGGAGATCCGGCAGGAACTCATTCACGGCATTCCCGCCCATCCTGCCAAGGAATCCGTAGAGCACCCGCAGGAGAGCGTCCCCCGCGGAAGACTGGCTTCCCACCCGCCATGCGTTCTGCATGAAGTTGCTTGATGGAATGGCAATGAAGCGCGAATAGGCAGGCATCCGTTCCCCACGCGCATTGGTGGCCGTGACGCTGGAGAGCAAGACGTGCCCGATGCGCCCCTTGAGGTCGCCGCGAAGCGTGCCGCCCTTGCGATAATAGCGGGGATCTTCCCCCCAGATCCCGCCGAGGCCGGCTTCCATTCCGTTGCTAATGGCAAGGCCCGAAATAGCCAAACCATAGCGTTTCCCGAATCCGCCCCAGGTTTCCGGATACTCGTGCGGGGATCGCCAGGCAGTAGACCACGCGGCACTAAAGACCGAACTGCTTACGGCTGCCGTGCCGGTACCGCGCAGATACCATTGCAGGCGGTCTTTGCCGGTAGCGGGAACATAATCGCGAACGGAGGTCGGCAACGGTATGACGGCGGGCGCTGCGGCGTCCGCATTCGCCTCCTGGCCGGTGGCAGGAGTCTCAGCCGCCGCGAATTGGGGTATGATCGCAAGCAGACAACTGAGCACCAACCCCAGAACTCGGTCTCTGAGCATCGAACCACCTCCCGATTTCAGCCAGCTTTCTGGATCCGGAACGCACCGCGCCCCACCGCGGGTGCAGCCCGCCGAAACATCCATGTGTTCTTCGGGTCACGCCCTTACAGAATAGCCTTGTTTTCGCCGATATCCGCCGTTCCAACTCCGATCTGACGGCAACGCGATGAAATACTATAAGGAGGTATGGGCATTTTCTCGGGACGCAAGACACCCCAGTTCCGGCTGGAACAGGTAATGGATCTGGAAAAGGCGTATGTCTTGCAAAATTATGGCCGCTACCCGCTGCTGCTCTTGCGGGGCGAAGGCCCCTACGTCTGGGACGACCGCGGCCGGCAGTATCTCGATTTCATCGCGGGCATCGGCGTCAATGGCTTCGGCCATGCGCATCCTCGCATTGTGAAAGTGATTCAGGAGCAGGCGGCGCTGATGATCCACTGCTCAAACCTGTACTACAACCCCTACCAGGGCATCCTCGCCAAACGCCTGGCGAGCATTAGCGGCCTGCAGCGCACCTTTTTCGCCAATACGGGCACAGAGGCGATGGAAGGCGCCATCAAGATGATCCGCTCCCATGGCCGCGCCATTTCGCCCGCCAAGCACGAAATCGTCTCGCTCGAAAACTCCTTCCACGGAAGATCCACCGGAGCGCTGGCGCTCACCGGCCAGCCGAAGTACCGGAAAGATTTTGAGCCACTGCTGCCCGGAGTGAAGTACGTCCCCAAGCAGGATATCGCCGCGCTCGAGGCCGCCGTCAACGAGAACACGGCGGGCATCGTACTCGAAGTGGTTCAGGGCGAGGGAGGGATCTATCTGATCGACGAGGCTTTCCTGCGCAAAGCGCGCTCCCTGGCGGACAAGTTCAACGCCCTGCTCGCATTCGACGAGATCCAATGCGGCGTGGGGCGTGTGGGCAAGTATTTCGCTTACCAGATGTACGACCCCGCCGTGATGCCCGACATCATGGTGACCGCGAAGCCCATCGGAGCGGGGCTGCCCCTCGGCGTGATCTGCTCGAATGAGAAGGCATCGGTCACGATTGGCGCCGGGATGCACGGAACCACCTTTGGCGGCGGACCCCTCGCCTGCCGCGTGGGAATCGAGTCTCTCGATCTTCTCGAGGAATTGCTGCCTTCCATCCGCGAGGTGGGTGCCTACTTCAAAGAACAACTCCGCAAGCTGGCGTCCCGCCACAGAATGGTCAAGGAAGTGCGGGGCACGGGCCTGATGCTGGGCATGGAGCTTGATCGCCCTGGGAAAGACCTCGTCACCGACGCGATGAATGAGGGCCTGCTGATCAACTGCACCAACAACACCGTGCTGCGCTTCCTGCCGCCCTTCGTCATCCGCAAGAAGGATGTGGACCGGGCGGTAAAGGTGCTCGACAAGGTGCTGAAGCGCGCCGCGTAGGCTCTCCCCTCTCGCTGCGTTTTATTGCTCCGGCAGGTGGAGAACCGCTTCCGCCACCGCGGGGCCTTGGTCGCTTGCGCTTTCCGCCAGCGGAGCCGTGCCCCCCACTTTCGCGAGAATCGCCCAGGAATGCTGGTAGCCCAGGGTCGCGATGGCGCTGCTGCCGAGTTTGTTTTGGATCCAGTTCTTGAGCGAGGGCTGCATGTGCAGCGTGGCTTCATCGGCCACCGCCATGCCGACAATGACGCCCGCGCGCAGCGTATTGAGCCGGACTTCCATTCGGGTGCTCTCCTCTTTGCTTTCCCACAAGTCGTAGCGCTCGATGGGAAGAAAGATGCCGGTGCGCGGGTCGATCACCTGCAAGTACAGGCCCCGCGCGGCCTTGGGACCCGTAGGCGGCAACAGTTCGCCGTTCCAGTGAATCGCGGCGGAAGCTCCTGCGGGGAATCCTCTTGATTCGAGCTTCACCGCCATCGCCCCCACCTGCGGCATTACGCGCAGTTCTAGAGCCAGCGTGGCGAGGTCCCCCGGCGTGGGCAGAGCGTAGAGATAGATGGGGCGTGCCTCCGTGCTTTCCGTGGAGGAGTCGGCCTTGAGCTGCAAGGTCGCCGGCTTGCCGGCATCCACCTTCCCGATGATCGCGCTCACGCCCTTGGGGAGCCCCTCCACACTGAACTCGATGCGGCCGCAGAAGCCGTTCAGCCCGCGCGTATCGATGCGCAAGGGCGCGCTCAGGCCGCCCGGCTGTAGGAGAATGCGCGGTCGTTCGGCCACCAGGGAAACGGTGGGGCGGGCATCGCCTACGAAGTCCATGGGGATGAGGTTGCTGGCGCGCGCCTCCTTTCGGAGGAAGAGCCCCTTGCGCTCGCTCGGCTTGACCGTTTCTGGCAGCTTCACGCGCAAAGTGGCGATACCGATTGAATCCGGCGAGAGACCGGCGTCAAGCACTTCGGCCGGCGTATCGTTCAAGAGCACCGAGATCCCGTTCAGATCACCGTTCAGCGGCCCGGCACCCGTAACTTCCAGTTCGAGGATTTCGCCCGGCCGCACCCCATCGGTTTCGTCCATACTGCAGCCGCTTTCGCTGCGTTCGATCTGGTGCGGGAAGATGCCGGGCGAGGCATCCAGGATCTCCATCACGTACGGTGAAGAGGAAAGCCCTTGCCGAATAAAGCGTGCGTGGACGAGGCCCTGCGTCAATAGCCAGGGCAGCTGGGCTGTCGCTTCCGCCTCCGTCTGGCTGCCCATCGCGATCGGGCGATCCGCGACGCACAGACAATTCGTACCCGCGTGGAGCGGCCATTCGGAACCCTTGGGCGCGCTCCAGTTCGCACCGAGGAGGGCTCCGCGCAAGTCAATCCGCGTGCCGGGGGATACATACTCGGTCTGGGTAGCGGCATTCAAGATCGTGCTTAGCGCGGGTGCCGCGGGGTAATCCGTGAGCGGCACAGCCTGCCACCACGAAGCGAGTGCTTCCTGGAACCGCGTCGCCTCAAGATTCTCGAAACTGTCGCTGTCCCGCTTTCCCCGGAAAAGCGCGTCTTCCCGGTAGCGAATCACACTGGTCGTGACGTCGCCAGCGCCCACGCCCGATGCCGTCCCGGCGGACATCACTTCGCGGCTCCCAATGAGGTTGATGGCGACCAGATGTGTATCCGCCGCCCCCGCCGTGAAGCCATTCAGGAAGCTCTGCCAGCTTCCCGGAGCGCTCGAGACAAACTGAGAAGCAATGCCGCTCAGGTCGAAGATCACGGGCAGGCGCGTGCGCTGGGCAAGCAGCGTGCGGTCCAACCCGCTTGGGACGTTTCCGGCAAACCGGTAAAGCCAGAAATCGACCCCCGCTGGCGCGTTGTAGAGCGATTCCGGGGTGTAGGCGGCGTGCCCCAGCATCGGAGGATTCTCCGGAAAATGCTCCGCCAGAATCGCGGCAAATGCGGGTGCGAGCAGGGCGGATTCCACCGAATTCCGGCTTCCAAAATCGAGCACAACCGCGCGCAGGCTGGGGTTGCGCTGGAAGCGTGTGGCGAACGCCCGGAAGCGGGCCAGGATACTTTCTTTCTGTTCCAGAAGGGGGCGCGTGGGGTCAACGTCTTGCGGCAGGGGATACGTGGCCACCCAGGCAAGTTGCGTGGAAGCCAGAACGCTCAGAAAGATATAGTCGCCCTCTTCAGGAGGAGCACCTTCCGTGAGAACGGCCGTGCCCCCGCTCGCTTTCAGCAAGGGCAGGTCCCGCGCCAGCGCGCACAGGGGGGGAAGCGTGTTCGGCCAGGACGCATCCGGCAGCGTGTAGCGGATTCCCCGAAGCGGCGCTTCGTCCAATAGCCGCGTGACGCTGGAACTCGCCGCGCACGCGGGCACTACCGGCAGCAGCACCAGGATTCCAGACAGCACACCCCACCAGACGCTTGCACGGAACCGCATGCGAACTTCTCCTAGGAAAGAAGTGGCCCGGAGAAGCGAAAAATCTCACGCAAAATGAACACGAGGATCTGCCATCGGCGTCCAATTGGCCGGGAAGGCCGAATCCGGTGAGGCGCTGCAAACCTGGTTGAACAAATCCTTGACCGCCCCCCCCCGTCTGTGATATATGGTCCGGTAAGGAGCGAAAAATCCGATGTGCCTTCGTCGCTGGATTTTCTCTGTCCTGGCCGCTGTGTGTATCGTCGCCGTGCAAGCGGAGACCGCCGGCAGGCTCACCCCGGTTTCCCAACAGAATGTCCTTGACCTGCTGCCAACCGGTCTTCGCGCGCCGGAGCAACGGGTGCTGGATGTCGCCGTCGCGGGCGATTCCATTTACTTCCTGGTTGGGCTTCCATACTCCCGCCCAGAGAACGCCGCCGCGATTTTGCGCGTCGGTAGCGACGGCTCCCGTGACGCCATGCTGCTCCCGCCCGGAGAAGTCCGAAGCCTCAGCGTCGATGCGGAATCGAGTGTGCATGCCCTGATGCTGCCGGATCGCCGGGGTGCGGAACCAAGAATGCTCACCTGCCTTCCGTCTCTGGTCTCCTGCACCGCCGCACCCTTCGCGGATGGAGGCCGCCAGATCTGGGCGCGCCAATCCAAGGCAGGTCATCTGGTGGAACTCTCCTTTGACGGGGCGCTCTTCGTGGACGGAGAAAAACTGCTCGCCGCTCCCCGAGCACTGCCGGAGACGCCCGAGCCGACTCGCCTCCTGGCCGCACCGGGCCAGACGCGAACCGTTTACCTCAATCAAGTCTCCGGGGCCCTCTCCGTGATTGACCCCACGCAACCGTCCCGATTGCAATCCGCGAATATCCGCGGCGTCACAATCGAAGCGGCCAAGGGACGGGATCGCGTCATGAGAGCCGGCCTGCCGGCGCAATCGGGGTCCGGCGGTTTGACGATTTACGCCGCCGCGCTAGGTGCGGATGGCAGCCTGTTCGTGGCGCTGAGCCCGTACAACCAAAATGACGGCGCTCTGATAATCCAGACATCGCTCGATGGAACGACGCAGCGCGCGGTTCATTGCGCGTTACCGAAAGACCAGGCGGGCGATCGTGCAATCAGCCCTGCCCACATCGGAGTGAGCGGCAACAATCTGGTTCTGATTTCGGGGTATGGAGACGTGCTGACGTACCGGCTCTGAGGTTGCAGGATCCTGCGCGTGGGGGCTCAAGGATCTGCATTCTCGTGTCCGCGACATACCCCCCGCGAGTATCGGTGTAACGGAATTGTCGTGTTTCGACTATCATGGAATAGGTAGGGATGCGTGTTCAGACGATATTCGCGGTGATCCTCGTGCTGGCGGCCAGCTTGTTCGGCGTGTGCCCGGCTTGTGAACACGCGAGCCTGACGGACCTCCCCGCCCAACCGGTGAGCGCACCGGCACATGCACATGAGTGCTGCGAACGGCTTACGCCGCAAAGCGGAGCGGCAAACACCGCTCCCGAGTCGCAGCCCCCCGCCACTCCTCAGGAATGTTCCCATGAGAGCGCAAACCTGGCGTTGCAGGCAGCCGTCCAGGATACCCTGGCAGCCCCGGCCCTCCTGTCCGCGGCCATTCCCATGGCAACGCTGGCCATGCCGGATTTCATTCTGATGGAGGGTGTACGCACCATGCGTGCCACCTCCAATCCATCGCCTCCGACACCTCTCGATCTTCCCATCCGCATCTAGGATCTCTTCCCGCACGGTGATTCGCGACCGGTGCATTCCCGCGCCCGCGTTCACCCTCCCCCGCCCGCTCTGATGCATCGGCTTGCCATGTACTCGGAGCTTACGACCCCGCTCTTCACCGCCCGCGCCGTGCGGGCACTAGCCGGAATGAGGAATCTTTATGGGAAGAATCGCTTCCTTCTTGCTCTTGCTGCTCCTGGCGGCGGACTGGACCTCCGCCCAGGACCGCGTGCATTGGCGCGACCTGCTCACGGAACTCGAAGCCCACAATCCTTCGCTGGAAGCGGCGCAAAAGACGCTCGAAGCCATGCGCCAGCGCGCGCCACAGGCGGGTAGTCTGCCGGACCCGATGGTGGGCGTCAGCTACCTGGGCATGCCCACCCCCCTTCCGTTTCAAGGAGTTGGCAGTGACCCGATGGCCACCGCTGGTTTGATGGTCTCGCAGGAGTTCCCCGCACGAGGCGTGCGCAAACTCCGCTACCAGATCGCCAGAACCGAGGCGGAGGCCGAGCGGGGCACCTACGAACAGGTATGGAACACGCTCGTGGGCGAACTGCAGCGGGCCTGGGTGGAATACCGCTACGCCTTCGACGCGCTCGAACTGCTCAAGGAGAACGAACGGCTGCTGGGCGAGGTGCTGCGCGCCTCCGAAGCGCGCTACGCGGTAGGGGAAGGCAGCCAGCGCGATCTCTTGCAGGCGCAAACGCAATTAAGCCTGCTCGCCACAAAGCGCGAACGCCTGGAACAGGGGAAGCGGGTGGCGGCGGCGAAAGTGAATGCACTGCTCGGTCGCGAACCGTTCACGGCGCTGGCTCCGCCGGGCGCGACGACTCCCGCGACGCCCCCGGCCGACATTGAGGAAATCCTCAAAGGGCTTGCGGATACCTCCCCGCTGCTCGCGCGGGCCGAAAAACGCATCGAGGCACGGGGCCTCGGCGTGGATCTTGCCCGAAAGAGCTATCAGCCGGAGACGAAGCTCTCCGCGACCTACATGAACCGCGGAGGCTTTGAGCCCATGTGGGAGGTGTCGCTCGAGTTCAGCGTTCCGGCTTGGTTCCGCACGAAGCAGCGGCCCGAGGTCGCGGAGCGCACCTTCGAACTGGCGGCCGCGCGGCGCGAGTACGAAGCCACCCTGCGGGACCTCGGCTTCCAGGTGCGCGAACAGTATGAGGCGGCGCGAACAGCCAAGCGGCTGATCGAGATTTACGACGACACGGTGATTCCGCAGGCGCGGCTGGCGCTCGAATCTTCGATGAACGGCTATGAAGCCGGCCAGGCGGACTTTCTCAATGTTCTCAGTGGTTTCGTGACGCTGGTGGATTACCGGATGGCGCAACTCGACGAGCGCCGCAACCTCGAACTGGCCGTCAGCCGTATCGGCGAACTCACCGGAAAGGAATTGCTGCCATGAAGGCATGGAAGATCGTGCTTTTCGCCCTTGTTCTGGGACTCGGTTTCGTCGGCGGCTACGGCTACGGGCGCTGGTATGGCCCGAAAAGCGCGTCCGAGGGAAGCGCCGCCCGGACGATCAATGGCCGCAAAGTCCTCTACTGGCAGGACGGCATGCACCCGTGGATCAAGAGCGACCATCCCGGAAAGTGCCCCATCTGCAATATGGACCTGGAGCCGGTCTTCGAGGGCGAGCAGAACGCACCCGCGCCGGCGAGCCACGGCAAGGTGCTCTACTACACCGATCCCGAGGACCCCAACTATCGGTCGGATACGCCGGGATTGAATCCCGAGACGGGCCACGACCTCGTCCCGGTGTATGAACACAGCCAGGCCGCCATGCCGCCCGGCACGGTTCACATCAGCACGGAAAAGCAGCAGTTGATTGGCGTCGTCTTCGGGAAGCCCTCCTACGCCGAAGAGCACGAATCCATCCGCGCGGCGGGCAAGGTAACCCTCGACGAACGCCGGGTTTCCCGCGTGACGCCCAAGATCAACGGATGGATCGAGAAGGTCTATGCCGATTTCATGGGAGATCTGGTGAAGAAGGGCCAGCCCCTCGTCACCATCTATAGCCCCGAACTGCTGGCCAGCCAGCGAGAGTATCTGCTGGCGATGCGCGCCGCGGAAACCATGTCGAAAAGTTCGCTGAGCAACGCGCGAGATCATCAGCAGACCATGCTCGAAGCCGCACGCCGCCGCCTGGAGCTTCTCGATCTCACCCCGGAACAGATTTCGGAACTGGAACGGACCAGGCAGCCGGTGAAGTCCGTGACGGTATTCGCGCCCTCTTCCGGCTACGTGATGGAACGCAATGCCTTCCCGAACCAGCGCACTACGCCAGACCAATCCCTCTACACGCTGGCCGATCTGAGCCGGGTTTGGGTGGTGGCGGAAGTCTTCGAATACGAAGCGCCCAACATCCGCCCCGGACAGGCGGTAACGCTTTCGTTCCCCTACTCGCCGGAGCGCGCCATCCGCGGCCGCGTCGCCTATATTCAGCCTGGCCTCGACGCCTCCACACGCACCCTGCAGGTGCGCATCGAAACGCCCAACCCCGGCATGCAGCTGAAGCCGGATATGTATCTCGACGTGCTCTTTGAGCAGCACGGCGGGCGCATGCTCTCCGTCCCCTCCACGGCGGTTCTCGATACAGGACGCCGTCAGGTCGTCTTCGTCCACCGCGGCGACGGCTACATGGAACCCCGGAATGTGCGCATCGGACGCCGCTTCGGAGACCGCGTACAGATCCTCGAAGGGCTCACGGAGAACGACGAGATCGTTGTTTCCGGCAACTTCCTGATCGATTCGGAAAGCCAGCTGCGAACCGCGAGGGAAACGGACGAAACACACGCGGAAAGGAACACCAATGATCAACCGCATCATTGATTTTTCCGCCAACAACCGGCTGCTGATCTTCGCCACCGTGGTGGCCGCGATGCTCATGGGCTGGTGGAGCATGCACCGCATCCCGCTCGACGCCATCCCGGATCTTTCCGATACGCAGGTGATTGTGCTCACCCGTTGGGAGCGTTCGCCGGACATCATCGAAGATCAGGTGACTTACCCGATCGTGGCCGCCATGCTGAGCGCGCCGCATGTGAAGACCGTGCGCGGCATCTCCGATTTCGGCTACTCCTACGTCTACGTGATCTTCGAAGAAGGCACGGACATCTATTGGGCGCGCTCGCGCACGCTCGAGTATCTTTCCGGCGTGCAGCCCCGCCTGCCCGCGGGCGTGAGCACGGAGATTGGCCCCGATGCCACCGGCGTCGGCTGGGTCTACCAGTATGCCCTGCTCGACCGAAGCGGAAAGCGCAATCTGGCCGAGCTTCGCAGTATCCAGGATTGGTATCTGCGCTACCAGTTGGAGGCGCTGCCCGGCGTGGCCCAAGTGGCTCCCGTGGGGGGCTTCGTCAGACAGTATCAGATCCAGGTTGACCCCAACCGGCTGCAGGCCTTCGGCATTCCGCTTTCCCTGCTGCTGGAGCGCGTGCGCCAGTCGAATGAGGACGTGGGCGGACGGCTCGTGGAATCATCGGGCGCGGAATACATGGTGCGCGGCCTGGGCTATGTGGAGTCGCTCGACGATATCCGTTCAATCTCGCTGCGCGCGAACGCGAGCGGCACCGCCGTCACCGTGGGCGATGTGGCCCAGGTGACTCTCGGCCCGGATATGCGCCGCGGCGTAGCGGATTGGAACGGCGAGGGCGAAGTGGTATCGGGCATCGTGGTGATGCGCCAGGGAGCCAATGCCCTCGACGTGATTGACCGGGTGAAGGCGAAGCTCGAAGAGTTGAAGCCCGGTCTTCCCGCCGGTGTTGAAGTCGCCGTGGGCTATGACCGTTCGGAGTTGATTGAGCGTTCGATCGACACCCTCAACCAGACCATCGTCGAAGAACTGATCGTCGTGTCGCTGGTGATTCTGATCTTCCTCTGGCACGTCCCGAGCGCGATCATCCCCGTACTGACGATTCCCGCGGCGATCCTGATCAGTTTCATCCCCATGCACCTGCTTGGGGTGAGCGCGAACATCATGTCCCTGGGCGGAATTGCCATCGCCATCGGCGCGATGGTGGACGCCGCCATCGTCGTCGTGGAGCAAACGCACAAGAAGCTCGAAGAATGGGAGCACCAGGGGCGTCCGGGTCCGTATCGCGATGTCGTGATCTCCGCCATCAAGGAAGTGGGCGGCGCCAGCTTCTTCGCTCTCCTTGTCATCGCGGTCTCCTTTCTGCCCGTGCTGGTGCTCGAAGACCAGGAAGGCCGCCTTTTCAGGCCGCTCGCCTACACCAAGACGCTGGCGATGATTGTGGCTGCCTTCCTCGCCATCACACTCGACCCCGCGATGCGCCTCACCTTCCAGCACGTCCGCAACTTTTCGTTCCGCCCGCGGTGGCTGGCCCGCGTCACCAACGCGGTGCTGATCGGGGAGATTCACTCCGAAGAGAAACACCCGATCAGCCGCATCCTCATTCATCTCTATGAACCCGTGGCCCGCGCCGTGTTGCGCTGGAAGTGGGTCTCGCTCGCGGCTACGCTGGCCGCGATGCTGGCCACGGTTCCGGTCTATTTCAAGCTGGGCTCCGAATTCATGCCGCCTCTGAATGAAGGCACGCTGCTCTATATGCCCACGACGCTTCCGGGCATCTCGACGGAAGAGGCAACACGTCTGCTGCAGGTGACGGACCGGATCCTGAAGCAGTTCCCCGAAGTGGAATCCGTACTCGGCAAGGCCGGCCGCGCGGAATCGTCCACTGATCCCGCACCTCTTTCCATGTTTGAAACGGTGGTGGTGCTGAAGCCACGGAGCGAATGGCGGCGCAAGGCCACCTGGTACGACGATTGGGCGCCCGAGTGGCTGCGCCCCACGCTGGGCCACATCACTCCGGCGCATATCAGCCAGCAGGATCTGATTAGCGAGATGAATGCGGCGCTTCAGTTGCCTGGGCTGTCGAATGCCTGGACAATGCCGATCCGCGGCCGCATTGATATGCTCAGCACCGGCATCCGCACGCCGGTGGGGCTCAAGATTTCCGGCGCGGACATCGCGGAGATTGACCGGCTGGGCGCGGAAGCCGAGCGCCTGCTGCCCGCGGTTCCCGGAACCCGCAGCGTCTTTGCCGAGCGCACCGCCGGCGGCTATTTCCTCGATTTCGCCTGGAAGCGCCACGAACTCGCGCGCTACGGCATCAGTATGGCCGACGCGCAGATGGCGATCACCAACGCCATCGGCGGAGAGAACCTCTCCACGACCATCGAGGGCCGCGAGCGCTACCCCATCAACGTCCGCTACGGCCGCGATTTCCGCTCGGCGATCCCCGCCATGGAGCGCGTGCTGATTCCGGTGGGGGAGGGCGGCGCTCAGGTCCCCTTGCGGCAACTGGCCGACATCCGCGTCGCCACCGGCCCCTCCATGCTGCGCAATGAGAATGGCCTGCTCACGGGCTACGTCTTCGTCGATGTGGCGGATCGCGACGTAGGCAGCTACCTGGCCGAAGCGCGGCAACTGCTGCGGGAAAAACTGCCGGTTCCTCCGGGCTACACGCTCTCCTGGAGCGGCCAGTATGAGGCCATGGAACGCGTGAAGGAAAAACTCTGGGTGATCCTGCCCGTCACTGTTTTCCTCATCTTCCTGCTGCTCTATTTCAACACCGGCTCCCTTACGGAGACGGTGATCATTCTGCTGGCCGTGCCCTTCTCCGCGATCGGCGCGATCTGGCTGCTTTGGGCGCTCGATTACAACATGTCCATCGGGGTCTGGGTGGGGATGATCGCGCTGCTTGGCGTCGATGCGGAGACCGCCGTCTTCATGCTGCTCTACCTGGACCTCTCTTATAAGGACGCCCGCAAGAAGGGGCAGATCCGCTCGGAAGCCGATCTGCGGGAAGTGGTGGTGCACGGGGCGGTGAAGCGTGTGCGGCCCAAGTTCATGACGGTGGCCACGATGTTCGTCGGGCTACTGCCCATCATGTGGTCCACCGGAACGGGATCCGATGTGATGAAGCGCATCGCCGCGCCGCTGATTGGGGGCGTGGCTACGTCGTTTCTGCTTGAACTGCTGATCTACCCCGTAATCTACGAAATCTGGAAATGGCATTTCGAAGTGAAGAAGGAGATTTCCGCATGAGATACCTGATCGCTCTGATTCTGCTTCTTAGCGCCGGTCTCGCCGGGCAGGAAGCCGCCGCGCCGTGGGCCGTCACGCACGAGCGGGCTCTCTGGCGGGATGCCCAGGGTTCGCTGTCGCTAACCTCCGAGGGCTTCGTCTTCACACGCGCCGAAAAGCAGCCGGAAAACGAGAGGCCTCTGCTGCTTCGCTGGGAAGACATCCAGCAATTGACGCTGGCCGAGCGCCGCCTGGAGATCGTTACCTACCGCGACGTCGTCTGGCAGTTGGGCCGGGATCGCGCCTTCCGCTTCCAGCTTGCTGAACCGGAGGCCAGCTTCGCGGCCTCGGCGTCCGCGCTGCGCGCGCATCTTGGGGAGCGCGCCGTGGTGGCGCTGCATGCCGATCCGCTTGCCTTGGAGCGGAAGGACGTCCAATGGCGTATTCCCGCCAAGCGCCTCGGCCTGATTCGCGGTGTCGAGGGCGAGCTCATCTTCACGGGCGACGAACTGTTGTTCGATACCTCGCGATCCGGCGAAAGCCGGATCTGGCCGGTAGAAACGATCGAGACCATCGCCCAAACCGGATCGCTTTCACTCACCATTACCGCGCCGGAACGCGCCCTCTCCGATCAGGGCGGCTATCGTTCCTTCGCCTTTCAACTCAAACAACCCCTCAGCGCGGAGAACTACCGCGCGCTATGGCGTCGCATTGAGCGCGCGCACGGTACGCATCTTCGCTTCGGGGGCATCCAATAGTTTTGCAACCCAATCCATCGAAAAGGACACATCCATGAAACACGCAATTCTCATTCTCGCTTTCACGTTCGCCGCTCTCCTGGGAGCACAAACGAAACCGCAAACCTTCACCGGCGTCGTCACCGACACGATGTGCGGCAAAGACCACGCCCACATGGGCGTGAGCCCCAATGAAAAGTGTGTCGTCGAATGCGTTCGCACTTCCAAGGGAAAGTTCAAGTACGCCTTGCTCACCGGGGACAAGATGTACGTGCTGAGCGACCAGAAGACACCCGAAGCCTTTGCCGCGAAGAAGGTGAAAGTAACCGGCACGCTCTACGAAAAGACCGGCATCATCAAGGTGGATCGCATCGAAGCCGCGAGCCGCTAACGCGGATCGGACGGAATGCGCGGGCCGAACGCGCCGGGAGCCATCCATGCGATGCGCCTGGCCCGCTCGGCCCGCACCTGTCAGCCCGCGGGGGAACCGCTAGCGGCAGATCTCTTTGATTCGAATGTTTCGGAACCGGGAATAGCTCGTGAGGTCGTGCAATTGCAAGCCGATAGGCCCTTTGGTCGGCCTCCCGGCGGCACCCGGATGTTCGGCCACCAACTGCCCGTTGATCTTCACGCGGATCGCATCCTTGCGGCTCTCGATCTCCATCCGGTTCCAATCCAGACGTTTCTGGACGCCGTCCTTCGCATTCGCCAGCGTGTAGATGCTGCCGGATACCCATTTATCCGGCCAGTCGCTGTTGATCTGAATTTCATAGCCGGTCTTCGAGGGTGTACAGGCGAAATCCGGTGGAATCTTGATGCCGCAGGCCGCGCGCGTCTGATCCCGGATGGAAATGCCGCTATTGCCCGGAGCGCGCACCCAGTATTCGAGAGACAGATCGAACTCTTCATACTCCCGCGCGGTATAGAGCCAGCCCTGGGCGAGCACCCAGCCCCGGACCATCTGGTAATCGAAGGGAGCGAGCGCCTTGAGCCGGTTGAAGTCCTCGTCGCGGTAACCGGTCACCACTCCATCGGCATCCAGGTTCCATTTCCCCTCGCCCAGCTTCTGCCAGCCTTCGAGACCCGGTTTGAGCAGGTCCACCCAGGCGGGATTGCAAGCCTCCTGCGCCACGGACGGAATCGGGAAGAGGAAGCAAGCGGCCACGATCAGAACGAAGCTGCGAATGGACATTCCAAGAGAGTATCAGGAGATGGCTTCGCGGTATACCGGCCCGAGAGAAGGCAGGAAAGTGTGCGATTGCCCGTCGCCGGAATGCGGCTAATACGCCCCGTGCGCCCGCAGCACCACGCCCACCGTCTTCCAGATAATCTTGAGATCCAACCACAAGGACCAGCCGCGGATGTACTGGGAATCCAGCTCCACGCGCCGCCCGTAGCTCGTATCGCTGCGTCCGGAAACCTGCCACAGACCGGTCAGCCCCGGCTTCACCTTGAGATACAGGGAAAACGCCCGGCCAAACTTCGGAATCTCCGCGTCGACGATCGGGCGCGGTCCGATCAGGCTCATATCGCCGCGGAGGACATTCCAGAGTTGCGGCAATTCATCCAGACTGCGCCGTCGCAGAAAGCGGCCGACGCGCGTCACTCGCGGATCGTCCTTCAGTTTGTGCGTCGCTTCCCACTCTTCGCGCAAATCCGGGTGCTCGGTGAGGTAGCTTTCGAGCAGACGCTCACTGTCGGCCGCCATCGAGCGAAACTTCCACAACGAGAAGCGCCGGTTGTTCTGGCCGATGCGGCTCTGCTGGAAAAAGACCGGACCTCTTGTTTCAAGGATGATCGCCAGAGCGATCAGGCACGCGAAGGGCAGTGCAATCAGAATCAGCACCAGAGAGAACACGATGTCGGCAATGCGCTTGACGGTCGGCCCGTGGCCTGCAAGCAGGCCGCCACGACGAGCGGTTCCCGGCACGGACGAGAGCAGGGTCTCATTGCGAGTAAGGTTCAGGCTCGTTGTTAAATTTCCCATGCTATCCCCCAACTTCCCCAACGCTGAGGAGCGCCCCACTCTCTCATAGAGCGCCATGGTCTCCGCCGCCATCTTCTCGAAGCGGAAGCGATCGTAAAAGATCTGATGCCCGGCGTCGCCCATTCGTTCCCGGAGAGATGCATTTTCGAGCAGTCTTTCCAGCGCCGCGCCGAGCGCTTCCGGATCGTTCGCCGGCACAAGCACTCCCGTTAGCCCGTCCCGTACCGCCTCTCCGACGCCCCCCACGTCGGACGCGATCACGGGCAGGCCTGCCCGCATCGCTTCAAGAATGCTGCGCGGAAACGCTTCTGACCGCGTTGCCAGAACAAATACCTGTGATCGCGCGAGCGCAGCCGCAACGGAAGGCAAATAGCCCGTCCATACGATACGTTCCTCCAGGTTAAGAGCTCGCGCCAGCGCACGAAGTTTCGCTTCGAGCGGCCCGTCTCCGACGAGTTCCAGGCTCCAGCGCCGGTGCGGCAGGGCGGCAAGGGCCTCAAAAAGCGTCTCATGATCCTTGGGGGCCTCCAAACGCGCCACCGAACAAAACCGTACCGGCTCCTCGGCGGGTCTTGCGCGATCCGCTCCCGGTGCTTCCGGCATCCCGTTGTAGATGACGTGCAGCCGCGAGGACGGCCCGATCCCCTTTTCGAGTGCCAGCCGCCGTTCCGCTTCGCACACGCAAACGATCGCGGCGCTCCACGGTGCCGCCATGCGCTCCAGAAACGCGAACACCGGCCCCCAGAGCGGCGAAATTCGGCTGCCCACCGCGAGGCCGTGCGGCGTATAAATACACGGGATCCGCAGCCTGCGGCACGCCAATCGCCCCACCAGACCCGCCTTCGCCGTGTGCGTCGAAACCAGATCCGGCCGCAGTTCTCGCAGCACGGCGCTTATCTCCCGCACGGCAAGCAGATCGCGCAGAGGCCGAATCTGCCGGCGCAGGTAGCGAAGGCTCTGGAACGGTACGTGCGCGGCGGCCAGTTGATCCGTAACCGTCCCCGTCCCCCCCACCAGAACGGTCACCTCATGGCCGCGCGCGATCATCTCCCGGGCGAGATCGCGCACATGAATGCTCGCCCCGCCGACGGAGTCGGCGCGCGTAATCACATACACCAGCTTCACCGGCTCTCCTTCTGGGAGAGAATCACCAGAAACGCCAGCTTGCGGAACACCGCTTTCGCAAGCGGAGTCAGCAGCGGAAGCCGCAGCAACTTCACGACCCATTCCCGGCCGGGCCGGTCCAGGAGGCGGTAGCGAATGTAGCGTTCTTCAATCAGAGTGCTGGAGAAGTAGCGGTCATAGGTAGCGAAAATCTCGCGCCGGCTCCGATAGACCGTGAAGCGATCAATCCACTCGAGCTTGTCGATCGCCCATTGGCGGCATGTAGGTGCCTGCTCTTTCCATGTGCCCAGCCCCAGCGAACGCAGCGCCCAGGTGTAGAGGAAGCGAAAGCGCGAACCCTTCTTCATCCAGTGCGAAAAGGGGATCCCGATGTGCCCCTCTCGAAAGACATCCACCGCCGGGAAGAGGCTGAGCAGCGTGCCGCCGGGCTTGAGCACGCGGTGGATCTCGCGCAGCACGGCGTCCAAGTCTTCCACGTGCTCCATCACCTGATTATTCACGATCAGGTCGAAACTGTTCGAGGCGTATGGCATGCGCCCTTCCATCATCTCGTGAATAGCGCCGCCCAGGAGTCCTGCCTCCGTCGCTTCCTCGCGGGCCCGCGAACCCGCGTAGAATACGTCCGTCCCCTCCATGGAAAGCCCCTCGCGGAGCGCCGCGTGCACCAGCCGGCCCGCACCGCATCCGTAGTCGAGAATGCGCGCACCAGGACGCCGCTCCTCGAATCGGCGAGCGAAATCGAGGACGAAGCGATTCGTCACATCGAGAGGCGGCGGATGGGTCATGGCAGCAGGCGGCTCGCGGCTTCACCGAGGCAGCCCCGGTAGAGGTCTTCCCATTGTGAGGCCACCTTGGAAATGCTGAACCGCTCACGCGCGGCGCGGCGCGCGGCCTCCCCCATCCGGCGGCGCTCGTCCGTTGGCATCGCGGCCAGGCGTTGCATTGCCGCGCCCAGCACCGCGGCGTCTCTCACGGGAACAACGAAGCCGGTCTCGCCATCGCGAACCACGTCGCGCGTGCCGCCCGCATCCGTGGTCACGGCGGGCAGGCCCGCCATCGCGGCCTCGATCAGCACCATGGGCAAACCTTCCACCACGGACGACATCACAAAGCCGTCACAAGCGTTCATCAAATCGGGGATATCCTCACGCAATCCCAGAAAACGGACCCGCACCCCGAGCGATTCCGCCTGAGCGCGCAGCGCCTCCTCGTCCGGCCCTTTCCCGGCGATCAACAGGGTCCCGGCGACCCCTCCGGCCATCGCCAAGAGCATCGTAGCATAGTCCTTTTTCCACATCAGTCTGCCCGCCGCAAGCCAAACAAACTCGTCCTGGAGGCCCAACTCGGCTCGCACCTCCGCGCGCATTTCCGGAGTTTTCACGAACAGTTCCGCGCGAACCCCGTTCGGAATCACGCGGGATCTTCGCGATGAAACGGCGCGGCACTCGACGTGGCGCGCCTCGACGGCTTCGCTCACGCTCACCGTGCGGTCACTCAGCCAATCCGTGAGGCGATAGAGCCAATCCCGCAAGCGAACGTCGCTGGAACTTCGCCCGCTCTCCGCCAGGCTGTGCAGCGTCGAGATCAGCACCGGGACCGGAGAGATCAGCCGCGCCAGCCGCGCCAGCAGATTCGCGTGGAAAAGATGGGCGTGCACGACCTCCGGTTTCGTGGTTTGCAGCAGATGGAGGAATCGCCATAGTCCGCGCAACCCGGGCTTTCCGGGCCGCATTCGAAGCGAGTGAAGCGGTACGCCGCCCAAGGCCAGTTCCCCGGCGAATGCGGCTGGTTCCAGCATGGATACCACGCACACTTCGCAGCCGCGCCCGCGCAATTCCAACGCAAGTTGCACCACCTGCGTCTCCGCTCCGCCGCGTCCCAGGCCGGTCACCAGCAGCATCACGCGCAAGGGCTCGGCAACCGCGTTCATCGTCTGCTCCCGGCGAGTTCTTCAAATAGCCCGGCGTAGGCGTCTACCATCGCCTCCATACTGAACCGCTCAGCCCTCGTCCTTCCGGCGTCGCCGAGCGCCCGCCGCCGGGCCTCGTCCAGCGCCACCGCGGCAATTGCTTCCGCCAGTTTCTCCGTCTGCTCCGGCGGCACGAGTACACCCGTAACCCCATCCTCCACGAGGCCCGGCACGCCCCCCACAGCCGTTGCCACCACCGGAAGACCGGCAGCCATCGCCTCCATCACCGCCAGCGGCGTGCCTTCCCAGCGCGAGGCCAGCACGAACACATCCGCAGCCCGCAGCAACTCCGCGACGTTCCCCTCCACACCCGGAAAATGTACCCTACCCGCTAACCCCAGCCGTTCCGATGCTCGCTGTGTCTCCGCCTTCAGGCTGCCTGCTCCGGCCAGAACCAGATGCCACTCCGGATGCGTCCCCAGCGCTTTCGCGAACGCCTCCACGAGGCCCACCGGATTCTTTTGTGGCTCCAGCCGCGCCACCGAAACTGCCAGACGGTCTGTCTCCGCAAACCCATACGCGCGTTTCCAATCCAGCGGGGATGCTGCAGAGCGATACGGCCTCAGATCGATTCCGTTGGGGATCGTGGCCCGCGGCGGGAATCCATAGTAGGCCGCGAACGAGCGCGCCACTTCCTCGCCCACCGCCACCGGGGCGACGCCCTTCCGATATGCCACGCGGTGGATGAAGCGCCCCACCCGGTCCGTCTCCTTGAGCGCAACGTTATGCACGGTATGCACCATCGTTCGGCACCCGGCGGCCAGACCGGCGGGAAACGTGTAGCGCATCACGTAGGAGTGGCTATGCACCACGTCGGGGCGGAACTCACGCAATGTGCGGCGGAGCCGCGGGTACATGCGCGGGTCAAAGCCGCGGCGCTTCCCCAGGTGCGAAACGGGGATGCCCCCCTCCGCCAGCACCGGCTCGAACCCGCCTTCGAAGGCATCGTAGAGCGAAACGACGCGTGTCTCGAAGCGCACGGGGTCGAGGTTGCAGGCGAGCGATACCGCCATCCGTTCCGCGCCGGCCCGCTTGAGCGTGGCCAGCACCTCGAGCACCTTGATCCTCATGCCGCCTTCCCCCGCCGGAGCCAGGCGTGCGGCCACGCCGCCATGATCAAACCGAACACCAGCCAGGTTCCCTTATAGTGCTCCCACGTGAGCGTTGAGACGCCGATCGCCCAAACCGCGAGCAGCGTGGCGCAGAATGCCCGCTCCGGCCCGGGCATCATCACAAGGAAAGCAACCAGGCTGCCCAAGAGCGCGAGCCAGACGGCAAAGCCGACGATCCCCCCCTCCACCAGCACGGAAAGAAACGTATTGTGCGCCACGTAGCGCGCGCCCGGCACGGAGGGTATACCCAGTTGCGGACGCACCGCCTCCGGATACGCTCCCACGCCCACACCCAGCAGCGGGTGCTCCAGCCATACCCTTGCTCCGCTCTTCCAGATCTGTTTGCGGGAGTTAATGCTGCCCTGCGTCACCTCCTGGGGAATCGTCGCCAGCCGGTCGCGCGAGGGCGCGGGAGCGAACGAGAAGAGGCTCAACAGCAGATAGGCGAAGAGTGCGAGCGAGGCAACCCGGTGAACCAGCGCGCTGCTGCACCAGGTGCCCGCCACGAAAGCGAAAGCCGCGAAGCTGGCAATCAGCGCCGTCCGCGACGCCGTGAGCAGGATGGCCGCAATCACGACCGCCGCCGCCCCGTAGCAGAGGCAGCGCCGCCACCCGTGCGCGCCAAGACCGAGGTAGAGCGCCATCGGCAGCGATAGCGCCAGCAGCAGGCCGAAATCGTTGGGGTCAAAGCCGGTGGCGGCGTAGCGGCGGTAGTAAGTTTGGAGGTGCATCGCATAGCGTGAGAGGCCAATCGATGCCCCAACCACCGCGCCCGCCAGGTAGACCGCCATTAGCTGCCGTTGCCGCTCCCTGCTCCGGCAGAATTCCCAGATCAGCCACAGCATGGCCCAAACCTGGGCCAAAGTCGTTGTCTTCGTGAGCGTCGCCGCCCGATCCATGCTCCAGTTCCAACTCGCGAGACTCCATGCAACGAACAGCGCCCCAAATAGCAGCACGATGTTGGCCGGGCGCAGCGCTCCGCGCCGCCACACGGCGACGACCGCCACCGCGAACGCCGCGATACCCGCGATGCGGGAGATGCTGCCCACTTCCGGCACGATGAGAGCCTTTTCCCAGGGCAATGTGAAGACAAGTGCACAGAGCAGCAGCCACGCCACGCGCTCCACGAAGCAGCCGAAGCCGGTGGATGGCGTCATGGGCATTGCGGTGCTCATTGAGTGGCCTCCGCGCGTCGCAACGCTCTCAGAAGAATCCAGCATTGCCCCGCAATCTGCAGCAGCGCTGCCAGCGCCACCGCCAGCACGGCCCCGTAGAGGCCCATTCGCGGCACAAGCAGCCAGCTCGCCACGCCGCAGCCCCCCGCCGAAACGGCGAACAGCGGCATCTGCGCGCGAAAGATGCGGGCGCTGGTGACGGAATAGCCGAGTGCGATTGCCACGTAGCTCAGCGTGCCCGCGCCCATCGCCGCCACCAGAAGCGGCTGATACGCGCTGAACTCAGGCCGGTAGAGCCATCGCAGCACAAAGCGCCCGATCAGTTCCGCCGCCACGATGCCGGCCAGCCCGAGCGCCACCATGAAGCCCGCCATCTGCCACGTGATTCGCCGGAAATCGGCAAACTGGCGCTGATGAAAATGCCGCGCGAGTCTCGCGGTGGCGCTCTGCCCCAGTGCATTCGCCATCGTGCTGCCGATGGTAATGAACGAAACCACCCCCGCGAATACGCCCAGCTCCGCGCTCCCCAGCAGATGCTCAATCGCATAGCGGGGCAGATTCGTGTTCAGGGAGACCAGCATCAGCACGAGACCCAGGGGCAACGCGGTCAAAACGATCTCTTTCGCCGCGCCAATGCCGGTTCTCCGCAACTGTTCGCCTCGCGCGCCGGCCGGCAGGTCAAACAAGGTCAGGACCGCGATTCGCCCGGCCGCCAGCGCGCATACCGACAACAGGAGATCGCCCGTCACCCAAAGCGTGAGCGCCAGCGCTCCCACGGAGGCGACCGTCCGGCCCATCATCGACGCGGCCACCTGCCGCATCCGGTCGCGACGTTGCAGCGCGCCATAGCAGAGATCGCTCACGGCTTCGGAAGCCAGTCCAAGCCCCACGGCAACGATAGCCGCCCGTATCGTCCAGGCATCCGCCACCACCGTCGCCAGCGCCGCGATCGTTGCCAGCGCCAGGGCTGTTACCGCCAGGCGCACGGCCATGTAGTCCCCGAACGGGTGCTTGCCTCCGGTATCCGTGGCCAGCACGGAGCGCAGATTCAAGTGGGCAAGCATCGCCACGGGCGCGGCCACGGCCAGGGCGAGGGCATACCGGCCCAGCATCTCGGTACCGCCCAGCTTGGCGAACAGGCTCAGCACCGCCCACTGGCCCGCCGCGTAAACGGCATTGCCCGCGAAAGTCCAGGCGAAATCCGCGCGCAGCGAAGGGCTTGCAGGCAGAGACAACGCGGGCGCGGCGGATGGTGCGGTGCGTCGTTCCATTGACACTCTATTTTCCCCAACACTACACTGAAAGAGCGATCTCAGTTTCGATTTCGCCTGATCAAGAGCAAATCTGGATGCTATTAGCGCCCGAATTCATTCACTATCTCAGCCGTCAACTGATCCGGAAACTGCACCCCGCATGGCTGGAGTGCGGAAACCTGGAAGGCACCGCCGCACAGGTGGCAAAGGTGATCGAGGACGACCTGCGCACCGAGGACGACCTCAATGAGGACGTTCGCGACATCCTGGAGCAGTACGAAGAAACCATGCGGCGCGACGGCGTCAGCTACATGGAAATGTTCAAGAAGATCAAGCGAAAGCTGATCCTTGAACGCAAGATCGTCATGGCTTCCGGCCGGGATTCCGGCGACAAGATGCGGCTCTCCCGCGACAAGATCCTCGATCTCTCCCACAAGGTGATCGTTGAACTGAGGCGGAGCCGCGACGTGCGCATCCGCCGCGACCCGAACGAGGTCCGGCTGGAAATCGTGAAGCAGATCACGGAAGTGCTGCAACTGGAAGACCGCGCCGAGAGCGCCGCCCGCGGCAAGATCCGCACCTTGAAGCGCGAAGTCCTTGAAGGCACCGACGAGTGGGACGTCCTCCACCGGCGCTATTACGCGGAAGAACTCAAGCGCTACGGCATCGATCTGGCGAAGTAGCCCGTCTCTCGCCCGCCTTTTCGAATCCCCCGGACCATCTGCTACGCTCAAGTCCGTAGGAGGATTCGCGTATCCCTATGTCCGGTGGAATTCTCGTTGTTGGCAGCCTGAACTGCGACTATGTTGCTCGCGTGGCGCGCATGCCCGCCCCCGGTGAGACGATCACCGGCAGTGATCTTCAGATTCATCCTGGAGGTAAGGGCGCGAATCAGGCTGTTGCGGCTGGACGTATGGCCGATGCCAGCCTGGAGGTTCGCATGCTAGGCTGCGTGGGCGAAGATGCCGCTGGAGCGATGCTGCTCGGGAGCCTGCGCGGCGCGGGCGTAGAGGACGACACGGTGCGCCGGGTGAGCGACGCGCCCACGGGCTCCGCGCTCATCTGGGTGGCGGATTCCGGCGAGAACTCCATCATCGTCATTCCTGGCGCCAATGCGCTCCTGAGTCCGGACGACATCCGCGCGCAAGAGCCCCTCTTCTGGAAGACCCGGGTCGCCTTGCATCAGTTGGAAACGCCGCTCGAAACGGTGCAGGCCTCCCTCGAATTGGGCCAACTGCGCCGTGTGGTCACCATCCTGGATCCCGCCCCGGCACAGCCGCTCTCACCCGAACTCTTGCGCTCCGTCGATCTGCTGACGCCCAACGAGACCGAAGCGGCCATGCTGCTTGAAGAAAAACCCGGGCCGCTCAGCGCGGAGAACGCCTATGCGATCGCCCAGCGTCTGCTCGAACGCGGCCCGCGCGCGGTGATCGTGAAGCTGGGCGGGAACGGCGCGGTCTTCGTCAACCGCCTGCAACAGTTCCATGTCCCTGGGCTGCCGGTGAAAGCCGTCGATACCACCGCCGCCGGGGATACCTTTAACGGAGCGTTGGGCGCGGCGATTGCCGAAGGGAGGGAGATGCGCGAAGCCGTGGAGTTTGCGAACGCGGCGGCGGCAATTTCGGTCACCCGGCCCGGCGCGCAACCGTCCGTTCCCGGCCGCGAGGAAGTGGAAGCGTTGCTTCCGAAGTAGGCCGCTTGCATCGGAATTCGCGCGGCGTGGGCTGGGGGCCTCCCTGGCGCGGTCTAGTGAAAAGGAACCAGCGAGCCGAGCAGCCAGTATCCCACGCCCAGCCCCGCGATCCCCAAGAAGCTGCCTAACGGGAGTTCGTACGTGGCAAAATCTTTCCTTGCCACCAGCATATAGATCACGCCCACCACCGTGCCGGCCACGGAAGCCGCCATCAGAGAGAGCATGGCGCCCTGCAGGCCAAGGAATGCGCCCAGGGTGGCCAGCATCTTGACGTCTCCCAGCCCCAGGCCCTCTTTGTGGCGGATGCGATAGTAGATCTCGCCCAAAACCCAGAGAATGCCGCTGAGAGCGACCGCCGCGAAAAGCGCCTCGATGGCGCTGGCCATCGGAAGTCCATAAGTGCCTTGCAGGATGAAAACAAGCGCCCCGAACTTGACCGGCGCATAGTACGCAAAGATCACGCCCACCGCGGCCCCGCCTAGTGTGAACGCGTCCGGCAGAAAGCGCTCTTCAAAATCGGACACGATCAGCGTGACCATGATGGCGGCAAACACCAGGAACTTTACGGTGTAGAGCGGCGGCATGCCCTGTGCGGCGATGAAGGCGAAGAGGATGGCGGTGAACAGTTCCACGGCCGGATAGCGCCAGGAAATCGGCGCTCCGCAGTGGCGGCACTTTCCCCGTAGCAGCAGATAGCTCACTACCGGGATATTGTCGTACCAGGCGAGCGTCTCGCCGCACTCCGGACAGTAGGACCGCGCCGGATTCCAGACCGCCACCTCCCGGGGCAACCGGTGAATACACACATTCAGAAAACTGCCCACCAGAAGGCCGAGCAGAAAGGCGAGCCAGGGTTCAATGGGAATCATAACGATTGATATGCCAACAGTGTGTTCTCCACCATATTTTCCATGCGGAACCGGGCCTCCACGGCGGCGCGCCCCGCCTGCCCCAGCTTTTCACAGAGGTCGTCGTCGCGCAGCAGGCTCTTCACCGCAGCGGCCACGGCCGAAGCATCATTATCCACCAGGAGGCCCGTCTTTCCATCCTCCACCACTTCGGCAAGCCCCGGAATCCGGCTGGCCACCACCGGAATTCCAGCCGACATCGCCAGCAGCGCGGCGGAACCCAGGCCTTCGGCGCGGCTCAAGTAGACAAAAAGCCGCGCGGTCTGAAAGGCCTCGGGCAAATTCCGGCTGAAACGTACCGCGAAATCGCCGGTCGCCGCCGCGGACTGTACGAGCACCCGGCACTTGCCGGGATCTTGGCTATCCAAGGCAACGATATCGCGGTGCTCCCGTGGGGAGGGCAGCGGTTCCACACCGTCATAGACGACGCGAATGCGCTCCGGGCCGATGCCGGCGCGAAGCAACTCTCCCCGCACCGCTTCGGAAACAGCGAGAAACAGCGACACCCGCCCGTACTTCCAGCGGGACAAGGGCCCTGGCTTCACCGGAAAGATCACTCGCCGCGAGACCACCAGCTTTCGTGCACCAGCCAGGGCAGCCATCGTGTGGGATGCGGCATCATGTGCATGGACAATCGTTTCAGGGCGGCTTTCCCGCAAGACTCGCCCGTAGCTTAGTGTGGCCACTGGAAGCGACCGATCCCGCGCCGCTTTCTCGATCGGTGAACCTGCCCGCGCTAGCAGGAGGCTATCTACTCCGCGCGCCCGCAACCCCTCATGCAAGGCGAGCGCCTGCCATTGCCCCCCACGCATCTCTTTCCCCGAATCCAGATGAACTACCCTCAAGGCGGCCAGCCTCTCCCATTCCCGATCCGTTCGCGGCGCGCGCCCCATAAGCATAAGCGGGCCTAGTTTCCCGACCCCATCATGCGAGCCTTGGCATACTTCAGAAAAGTGTAGGTAGCCGCCATGTAGGCGATGATGAATCCCTCCAGCCCGTCCTGAAATCCCCGCTTGAGAATGTAAGTCCGGAAGAAGGTCGCGGGCGGATCAAGGAGAAGCCGCATCCAGGAAACTCGCGCGCGCCGGGCGGCAAGTTCCTGCGCGGCCAAGGTCGTGTAGCGGTTCATGGTCTTCACGTGCTCCGTGAGCGATTCACAGGTAAAGTGCAGCAGATTGCCCTCCAACCGGCCGACACTTCCGCTCACCCGCACGCTCTCATGAACAAACTCCCCTTCCCATTGCGCCTTCGCACGGTGGTAGAGACGGACTTTGCGGTCCGGGTACCAACCGGAATGCAATATCCAGCGGCCGAGGTATTGGGCCAGCCGCGCGAACTCGTAGGCGTCCGCGGTTGCACCCGACTTCTTGAGTTGCCAAATCTCTGCTTCCAGGCCTTCGCTCAGTGCCTCGTCCGCGTCGATCGAAAGGATCCAGTCGTGCCGCGCGAGGCTGGCGGCGTAGTTCTTCTGCGCGGCGTAACCCAGCCAGTGGGCTTCAATCACTTTCGCCCCATGTTGTTGCGCAATCTGGCAGGTGCGGTCGGTGGACCCGCTATCCACGACGAGAATTTCATCGCAGCAGCGCAGGCTCTCAATCGCGCGGGCAATATTCCGCTCTTCATTGAGGGCGATAATCGTAGCGGAAATCTGCACAATAGTAGAACGAGTCGCTCAAGTCTTTGAAACTTCTATAATAGAACCCGCCTCTATTCGATTGTGCTGGATTGGAGACGGAATAGAAACGAGCCCTATCCATGATATCCTTCACACAAGCTGATGCCGCGCGGCACAATGATTCGTGAATGGTTTCCTGGCCTGCCGCGCCGCTGTTCAATCTGGAGGAAACTGACCATGTCCCGTTCCCCGCAATCGCCCTTCCTTGCCGCGGCGGCCGTCGCCTGCCTCGGAGCGTTTCTGGCCCTGCCCGCCGCGGCGGACACCTCGTTCACCGTGAAGCGGATGACCAGAACCGATGTACCTTCCGGCAAAGGGCAATGCGATATCCGCTTCCGCGTCGACAATGAGGTAGAGATGGCCATTCGCGGCGACCGCGTGGATATCCGGACCATCGCCGGCCGGGATGCCCGCGACGACGGCTCCGAGTGCAACTTCCCGCTTCCCGTCGGTCAAGTGAATAACTTCCGCTGGGAGAAACGGGACGGCCGCGGACGTGTGGAATTAATGGAAGAACCGACACGCCGCAGCGGCAACCGCGCCATATTCAATGTGCGGGATTCCGACGGCGGCGAGGGCCGCTATCACATCCGCCTCAACTGGGATATCGAAGGCTCTTCCAATATCTCCGGCAACCGCCCGGGCTGGCGCGGCGAGAGCAACCGCGGAGACGGCGGGCGCGGAGGAACCTCCGGGAACAGGGGCGACGGCTGGGGCTCCGCCAGCAACAGCAACAATTCCGGCTGGGGAAGTAGCTCTTCCAGCAACAACTCCGGCTGGGGGAACTCGAGCGGATGGGGGAACGTGCGTCCTCCTAGCAGCCTGAACACGAGCGGCCGTGGCACCGTGACCTGGGACCGCCGGGCCAATTTGACCGCCAACCGCGCTTCCGTGCGGGTCACCGGAGAACGCGCCGTGATTCGGATTGAGACGTCAGAGAACCGTACCGTCGAGTTCCGCGGCCGCGTGACCAGTTCAAGCGACGGCTTCTTTGAGGTGGACCTGGACGACTCTACCGAAGGCGCGATCGACGGCATGGCGAGGGTGGATTACCGCAATAACAGCACTCTCGATCGCATCGATCTCTACGGAAATTCCGGTAACAACCGCTTCCGCGTCGACTTCCGGCGCTAATCGCCGCGATTCACCCGGCGGACACGCAAATCCCGGCGCCGCGCCTCATCTTGGGGCGCGGCGCTTCTCCCCCATCCCTTCGCCGCGCAGTTCAAGAGACCGGTCGATCTCGCCGAAGAGAATCCTGAGACACGTTGGATAGGGACAAACTGTGCCATGAAGGCGAGTGAAACGGAACTCGATCAGTCACCACACTGGATACCGCCTTTGCCGCGGAGCCATTGGGCACTGCGCCATCTGCCCGCGTTTCCAGCCGTGGCTGCCCGGTTGCTGCAGTTGCTGAACGATGCAAGCGCCAGCTATTCGGAGTTCGCCGAAGTGATCGAAAGCGACCCCTCGTTCACGTGGGAAGTGTTGAAAGCGGCGAACTCGCCACTCGTCGGGTTGCCCTTCGAGGTGGAAGACATCCGGCATGCCGTGTCGATCGTGGGCGTGGAGCGAGTGAAAGGGCTGGTGCTGGCGATCGCTTTGTCGCGCGAGTTCCGGCATGCGTTCCGGGAGCGGAAACTCGTGGAGTGCTGGAAGCACTGTCTGGCGACGGCACATCTGAGCGCCGATCTCTCCATTCATTACGGCACTGATTCCGGCGTCGCTTACACGGCGGGATTGCTGCACGATCTGGGGCGGGTCGCGCTGATGACGGCGTTCCCGAGGAAGTATGTCGCCCTGATCGAAGAATCCTTTGAGCGCCAGGTGGATATCCGCACTCTTGAGCGGCAGTTCTTCGAGATTGACCATTGCACGGCCGGGGCGACGATGATGCTGCGCTGGCACCTGCCGGAAACCCTGATGAACGTGTGCCTGCGACATCACGATCCCGCGCCGGCGCAGGAGCGGGGTTTGCTCGCGAACATCATGGCCGCAAACCGCACGGCCCATCTGGCGGGGTTCCAACCGGTCTTCGAATTGGAAGTCGCCGAAACCGCTTCCGCTCCGCTGGCGGGAGCGCAAGCGGCGGCTCTGAGCGCCGCCAAAGAACTGCACGCGAGGATCAACGCATACTGCCAGTCCCTCTGAGCTGCGCGATCAAAGATCAAGGCTTGATGCCAAAGGCCTTATGGACGTCCTGGAGGGTGACGGAACCCAGCAACTGATCTGGCCGCGCCCGGCTGATGATCGGCAGGATGGGCACTTTGCTGAGCTTCCGAAGGGCCTCGTCAAGGGAGAGATCCATGTAGAGCCGGGGAAGGTCGGTGAGCGCGAATGCCTCCGCGAGAGTTTGATTCCCCTTCCCCTGATCGATGGCCCGTTCAACGGCGGCAAGCGAAACGGATGCCCACACGGCGTGTCGCGTGGCGACGAGGGCGTAAGGAACGTCGGACTGGCGCAGCACTTCGAGAGAGGATGAGACGCTCCCGTCCCAGGAGAGCGTGGGGCGCGCACGGGACATCGCGTCCTCCACATGCAGTTCCTCGCGTTCGCGCTGCTCCTCGTTCGACGGCAGATCCAGGCCCTCATGCCGGGCCATCAGTTCAAAGAACGGTTCCGGCAGGAATCTTCTCGATATGAGATAAGCGATGGTGTTCGCGATCATAACGGGCAGGATGATCACGTAGCTGGCGCTCACCTCGAAGACCATGAAGATGGAGGTCATGGGCGTGCGAAAAATACCCGCGAACAGTGTGCCCATCCCCACTAGCACGTACGCGCTGCCGGCCACTTCCGGCATCCGCGGGATATTGCCGATCAGCAATCCAACGCCGCCGCCGAGCATCGCACCCATGAACAGAGTGGGCGCGAACATCCCACCGGGAGTACCGGCGCTGAAGCAGAGCACCGTCGCGACGAACTTCGCGAAACAGAGCAGCAGAAGAAGACGCCAGCCGAACTCGTCGTGCAGGGCGCTATCGACGGCTTCGTATCCGGCGCCCATGATTCCCGGCAATCCCAGACCGATGCATCCCACCGCGAAGCCGGAGAACGCGGGCAGCGCGTAGTGCCGCCAGGGGCCGAGATCCCGGAAACGCTCACGGATCAGGACCAGGATGCGAACGAAGGCCACGGAGACCAGACCGCCGGCAACCCCCATCACCGCGTAGGCGAGCAGTTCCACGGGATCGCGGAACTGGAACTCGGGAACCCGGAACAGCGGCTGATCTCCCAGAAACGACCGGGTGACCACCACCGCGGAGACGGAGGAAAGCACGATGGAGCCGAGCACCCCCGCATTCCAGGATCCGATCACCTCTTCAATCACGAACAGCACGGCGGTGATGGGCGTATTGAACGCCGCCGCGATGCCGGCCGCCGCGCCCACAGGAGCGATCAGGCGCATGTGCTCTTTCGCCAGCCGGAAGCTTCGCCCGATATAGGAAGCGACTCCCGCCCCCATCTGCAGCGCGGGATCTTCCGGACCAAGGGAATTGCCGGAGCCGATGGAAATGGAACAAGCCAGGAACTTGCCGAGAACGGACTGCAACGGGATATACCCATCCGAAATGTAAATCGCGGCCTTGGTGTTGTTGATGCCGCTCCCTTCAGCCCGCGGAAACACTTCGCGGATCAGCAGGACGGAAATGAACGCGCCAAAGGGCGGGAACAGCAGGGTGAAGACGAAACTCTCTCCCACCGGAACGCCCAGCGTGCCCCAGGAGACGAACTCGATCAGAAAATGGAAGCACACAACCAGGAGCCCGGAAAAGACGCCGATCAGGATCGAGAGCAGCAGGAACCGCTGGGCGGAATCGAACTGCGGGATGGGGATGCCGCCCTGGCTGAAGCCGCGGCTGGCGAGGGAATCCGCGAGCTGCCTGCGCTTGCTTTCCAGGATTTCCGCAATGGTTCCCATCGTTTCCCTTCCCGGCGGTTACTGCTCCACGGCCAGCGCCCGCGACAGGTGTTCGACGGCGGGGTTTGTGCCAGGGTTTACGCAGAAATCGCTGCCGTCGTGAAAGAGGCGGATGGCAAGGGCGATATTCCTGTCGATGGAACCGGGCTCGGGCGCTCCGCGACGCCCGGCGTCAAGCAGAGCGCTGGCCGTGGCGAGATCTTCAAGCGCTTCGGGCGGAAGCGATTTCGGATCGGCACAGGCCATGAGGCGCGCATGGGTGACTTCCACCAGATGGCGAGCCCGCCGGGCGCTCAAAAAAATTCCCAGACCACGGCGCTTCGGATTCAGCGCGCGAATCTCCTGGACGAGAGCCAACTGCTTGCGGATCTCCTCATTGCGAGGGTTCGCGCGAACCGCCCGCAGCAGCGTCTGCTCGGAAGCGGCGAAGTTTCCGCTCTCCAACTGCGCTTTTCCAAGCCCGGCCAGGGCCTCCGCATTGCGCGGATCCCGGCCCAGGGCACGCGTGAAGACGGTTTCCGCCTGCGAGGGAGCACGGGCAAAGAGCATCAGGTAACCGGCATCGAGCAACTGGCCGAGATCGTCCCGGATGTCGGAGGCAAGGATGATCAGTTCGGCGCGGAGTTCTTCCACCCGCTCTTCGGAGGCGAGGAAATGGGCGAACTCGAAGCGGGTGTCGATCCGGTGGCGAAGGGGATCGTCGGGCCACAAACCGTAAATCGCCCGCTGGTAATACTGGATCGCGCTGTCCATATCGGACGCCCCTTTCGCGGCGGCGATGCGGGCCAGCAGGAGGTTGGCGGGGGCGTTCGTGGGATCGGCGCGCAGGATGTCGTCCAACTGAATGCGGGCTTCGTCGTAGCGCTCCAACTGAATGAGCGTCAGCGTGAGAGCCATCTGGTATTCCCGATTCTTGTGCTCCAGGTGGAAGGCGGCGCGGAGGTGACGAAGAGCCTTCTCATGCAAGCCCTGCGCGTTGAGCCCGCTCGCGCGTTCGAACTCTTGGTGGGCGAGCGTCTCGCGCGCCACCCAGTAGCGCCCGTTCAGGATTCCGGCGGTGCTCGACAGCAGGAACAGGCCAACGAAAATCAGCACCGCGCTTTGCCCCATTTCGCCCAGGATCGGGTGATCCACCACATGGTAGTGGACCATCTCCCGCAGCCCTTGCCAGACGTTCCGCAGACTTTGTTCCGAAACGGCCCACGACTGATTACTGGCCAGAAGGTCCTTCAGAGAGGCTCGGCCTGGATGAGGTTCCTGCTCCACGATGCGCTTCGACGTAGCCCGAGGGTGAAATGCCTAGACTCATTCTACTGAATGCAGTTTCAGAAGCCAGTTGCGACAGACGCCGCGGCGCAATGAGCCGGGGAATCGAACAGGATGCGCCCCAGACCGCGCAGGCGGTGTTTGTCCGGATTACCGGAAATTCGGAGCGTGGCGCCGAAGAGTCGATTTGCTCGCATCGCGTTGATTCCATGGCTCCTGGCGGCGGACTATGGTCTCGCTGGCGCTCGCGGATTGCTTGCCCCTGGGCTTACGCCCAGGGCTGGCGTATGTCGCCCTTTGGGCTTTCGGCGCGGGAGTGCCGAGGGCACTCTGTAGGGAGCTTGACTGTGGTGCTTCCTTCAGAATCCGATGCTTGCAAGGGGAATAGAGTGCCGCCCCTCAATCGGGGAGAGCGAATCGAGAGGGGACGGGAATTCCGCGGCCAGACGGCTCAGGCAGCAAGGAACGGCGGCCCTCTCGGACGTGGAAATTGACGTAACGCATTTTGTGGCAGGAACTTAGCATTTGGAAAAAGTGGCGGAGCCGGTCGGAATGAACGAATATGGCTACGAAAGATCAATCACTTGCGATAAAGCGTGCGCCCGTAAGCTGTTGATTCTGCGTTCGGTAATTCTTCATTCCGACAGGTTCCGGTGACTTCCCGAATCGAATACCTACATGGTTCTAGAATCCCTCAAAAGCGTCACTGACAATGCGTTCGATGGCAGAGACTTCGTCACGACTGAGCTTATTGAACTCACCCTCCCGTCGTTGCTTTGGCAGGACTCCTTCGTTTTGTCGAATAAACATGACGAGATCCTTGGCCAGGCGATCTGGCATTTCCACAAGATCCATGATTCTCCGGATTGCCTCATCGTGTCTGCGCAAGAAGTCGATCTCGCGCGGGAGATCGTGCTCGACGGTGCGCTCGACGCACGCATAGAGAAATTCTGCCTCCGCCGTGCAATCGTAGTAACGGTAGAGATCGGCGGTTTCGTTGATGACTTCCACGTTGCGCTGCACGGTGGGCCTCCATTCGATAAACGGCATCAACGGAGCGGAGTGCCGCTGTAACGTCCTACGGTAGTCATCGATTCGATCCAGCATGACCGAGGAAACGGGGAAGACGATGCCCGGCGGGGTGAATTTCCGTTCGGCGAGAACGTGATGGATAAGGCATCGGTGCATTCTGCCGTTCCCGTCCTGAAAGGGATGTACATACACGAAGCCGAATGCCGTAGCAGCCGCTTTGAGGACGGGATCCAGGCCGTCCTCGCGCATCCGGTTGTTGGCATCCAGCAATCCGTTCATCAGGCCGGGAAGATCGGCCGGCCTCGCACCCACAAATTCCGGAAGCGGGTCCCCATGATCGTCCCTTTCTCCGAGGAACACGCCGTCCGGGCGGAGGCCGGGACGGACGAATCGGGTGTCCTCCAAAAGGACGCAATGGAGTCTGTTGATTTCATCGAGAGTTAGCGGATTCTTGCCGGCCTGGAGGATGGCGCGGCTCCACCGCTCCAGACGGTTGCACGGCGGACGCTCCCCTTCAATCTCGAAGCTTGCCCGGCTATCGGCAAGCAGGAGAAAGCTGGCGGCGCGAGCGACAAGATGGCTGCCCGTGCGACCGATCGTCTCTCGCGCCCGGGCGGAGAGATCCCGTTGGACAAATCTTGTTAATGCCGGGGTGCGGCGAATGATGGGACAGAATGTTCCGGTACCCAGCAAGTTATCGCGCACCCGGTGTCGTCTTGAGATCTGGGGTTTACCGGTAAAGTAGGACTTCGGGTTCAGCACATCGACCGCTGTCGCGCGCGGGGCGTCATCGAGGTCAAGAGTGAGCCCTGTCAGAAGTTCATAGAGGTACCAAGCGCGCCGCGTTGGACTGCCTGTCGGAACCGCCCGGATGAAATCCTCAATCTCATTCTTCGGGATCGCTTGAAAGATCCGCTTCAGAATGAGCAGGTCAATGTCTTCGTGCTTCAGAGCAAACGTCAGATGATCGGCAAAGGTCTCGCCCGCTTGATAGCGTTTATCAAAGACGATCCAGTCCCCCTCCTCCCGCCTACTGCCTCCGATGTACTGGTCCGAGATACAGCTTGGGCGGCAAACCGGGGCGGCAATACCCAATGAATGGACAAGGGCGGACCAGCCAGCCAGCCGGGTACCGGTTGGTACGGGCTTTTCTTGGAAGAACCCTCTAGGCTCCAGGTCCAGCTTCATCGAAATCCCTTTACGTCGGTCGAAAACCACGCTCGAGATCGCCGTGCCGTCGAAAAGACTTTACCAAGCTCCTTCATCGATATCCAGTGATTTCCATCGAAAAACATTCATTCTATAGCAGTATGATCGAAAAGCTTTTGCAGTTCGATACCCACACTGTGATGAACTCGTGGCCTGATCCCCGAAATTGTAAAGTGAGAGCGACCAGGCACCGAATTCCCGATCTTCTTCGTGGGTTGCATCTGGGTCTACAAGAAGGTGCTCCGCTGGTGCTAAAGACGCACTTACTTCCGCCGCAAGCCGCGCTTCCGATACTCACCGAGTCTTCACGGCACCCTATGGTCAATCTGAACCGTGACTTGATCCGCCTGCCCGACCGTCATTCCGGTGGGAATCCCGATGAGCGGGCCATACAGCAGTGAGAAGACGCCCATTAACTCACCCCCACCCTGGCTCAGGAAGCTTGCGGTAATCACAGCGGAGCCCCCGACGCCGACGATCCACGCCACCGCCTTGCGCCGGCTGGTCGCGGGGGGCCTGTATCGGATCGATTTCACGTCCGTGCCGGAAACTTGATGCTTCTTGCGGAACCGCGAGCGCAATTCCAGCATACAGCCGGCCCC
>JACTMJ010000019.1 GCA_014584705.1 Acidobacteriota bacterium
GGATGCCGGGTGCATTTTGGGTTGCGCGTCGTTTGAATCTCGCCTTCCGGCCCTCGGGGCGATTTCCGGGGTCATTTCGAGTCCTTTCCGGGCTTCGGCGAGCCCTCAGGCCGCTTGGCCGGCCCGCTTGGGCAGCCAGGCGTGGCGATAGAGCTTCAGCAGGTTGTGCGTCAGGCAGATCAGCTTCCACTCCGCCTTCGTTTTCTCGAACCCCCGCAAGCGAAATTCCCGGATGCCGCGCGCTTGTTTGATCTGCCCGAAGACCGGTTCCACGATCGTCTTGCGCTGCTTGTAGAGCGCCTTCGCCTCGTCCGTCTTTAGCAGTTCCCGCATCCGCTCCATCGTCGGGTTCGAGCGCCTCTTCTCTTCTTCGGCGTCGTCCTTCTTCCCGCCGCCGTCCGGGCTCACCAGCGCCAGCATGCCCTGTAGCGCTTCGCTGTGGATGTTCTCCGTGTCCCAATAACCCGCATCCGCGGTGATCGCGGCGGGCTTCCCGCCCATGGCCTGCTCCACCGCCGCCACCATTGGCAGCAGCATCCGGTGATCCGTTTCGTCCTGCGTGAGTTCCGCGCCGACAATCACCTGCGCGTGGCCGTCCACGGCCGCTTGCGCGTTATAGGCGTAAACCAGACGGCGTTGCCCGTTGTCCATCATCAGGCGGCTCTCCGGGTCGGTGAAGTTGTAGCGGCGCTTGGGCTGCCTGGCGTTGGCGCGGGCTTTCTTGAGGCGGCTCTTGCGCTTGTCGCGAGCCTGCCGTTCGCCGGGCGTTGGCTGCGGCGGCTCCGGGCAGTTCTTCGGCCTGCGGCCGCGCTTGCGGCGCGGGCACTCGCGCTCGGCCTCTTCCAGCCGCTGCCTGGCTTCCTCTTCCAGTTCCTTCTTGGCCCGTTGGATGCGCTCGATCCGTTGCTGTGCGCTGGCCAGTTTCCCGGGCAGATCTTCTTCCTTCTTGCCCTTGCCGAAGCGCGCGTCTTCCTCGGCGTCGGTCTTCCGGGCTTCCTCCATCCAGCGCATCACCAGTTCGGAGAGCTTGCGCTCTTCCTCGCTCATCTTCGCGTGCGACTTGCCGCGGTGATGGCCCGCGCTGGCCTTCAGCTTGGTGCCGTCGATGGCCACGTTGCCCAGCTTGACGAGCCCCGCGCGCCGGCACAGTTCGAGCGCCTCGACGAAGAGCCTGGCGAGCGGCTCGAGATGCTGCTGGCGGAAGCTGGCGATGGTGTCGTGATCCGGATGCTGGTCGGCGGCGAGGTAGCGGAAGGGGACGCTGTCGTGGGTGGCCTTCTCGATGCGGCGCGAACTGGTGAGGCCGGTGGCGTAGCCATAGAGCAGCAGCCGCGTGAGCATTTCCGGGTGATAGCCCGCGGCGCCGCGGCTGTCCTTGCGCCGGTAGGTTTCCAGAATCGGATCGAGATTCAGCTCGCCGACGACCTCGGCGATGAAGCGGGCCAGGTGATCTTCCGCCAGCCAGTCGTGCAGGGACGGCGGCAGCAGGAGCGGCTGATCGAGAGTAGAGGTTCGAAATCTCTTCATCTAGCGATTGGATGAACGAGGCCGGAACAAAGCCGCCAGGAATTGTTTCAAAACCGAATCTCCGACAGGCTCCGCGGCTTTCGCTCAATGCTAACTTTCTGGTGCAGAAGGAGTTACGTCGCCTCCTGCCCCAGAGCAGAGCGCCCGCCTCTTACTCCAATAGCCGAGCCGACCGAACCCAATCCCCTCCGATCCCCGCCCAGCAAAGGCCGTCGAGCGCCAGCGAGACCATGTCGCGACGGCCCGTTTGCCGGCGCGACGCCTCCGTGCCGCCCTCGCCACCGCAATCCCACCCCAAATCGGCCTCGCCCGCCAACCCGGTCACCGCAGTTCCGAGAAATCTAGCGCCTTCCGCAAACCTCCGATTCCACGGCGTTCCCGCACCCTCACCGCCACTCGAAACTAGCCGCGACCCGTCCGATTCCGTGCATCCGTTCCCTACAATCGTGCGGGTGGCAACCTCCAAACCGCCGCCCTCGACCTCGAAAGGAGCAATCAGCATGAAATCCAGCCGCAAACGTAACGTCGCCCGCAAAGCGAAAAACGCCCGCACGCACACCAGCACCAGGAACGCCCCGCCCCAGCCGAGCGCGCGACCCGCGCCAGCCGATTGGCAAGCCGCGCAGCCCGCCACGACGCGGCCCGTCGGCCCGCACTCCCCCGCCCAATCCGCCGCCCCCGTAAGCGATGGCTTCGTTTCGCAAAATCGCGCCAACGCCCTCCACTCCACCGGACCCCGCACCCCCGAAGGCAAAGCCGCCTCCTCCCAAAACGCCTTCAAGCACGGCCTATCCATCCAGCGCCACGCCGTCCTCCGCGACGAAACTCCGAGAAATCTACCAGCCCCTCTCCCCGCGCGAAGACCTCGCCGTCGAGGACCTCGCCCAGTGCCGCTGGGCGCTCGCTCGCTTTGATAAAGCCGAAGCCGTCTGTCTCGAAAAGCTCACCGATTGGATCAACGACCCCGAGGCCTTTCCAGGCGAAGAGATCCTCGGCGCTGGCGAGAGCCTCGGCCACGCCGCCACCGTCCTCACCGACATCGACGACAAGGACCGCCGCTTCGTCGAGCCCGACACCCACTACCCCGCCTTCGACAAGATCCACCGCTACCGCACCTATTGGGAGCGCAAGCACACCCGCGCCCTCGCCGAATTCGACCGCGCCCAGCGCGCCCGCCGCGCGGAAACAGCCGAACACCGTGCCGAAGCCGCCCATCAACGTGCCGAAGCGCAAGCCCGGCGGCAGGCCGAAGCCCACGTCCTCAAAGAGGAACTCGCCCTCGCCCGCGAATCCCGCCAGCGCGAACTCCACGAACTCCGACTAGAGCAGGCACGCGAGAAACTCCGGCGCCAACCGAAAGCCCAGCCCAGTTCCGCCCATTCCGAGCCCGCCGAAGACACCGCCCTGCGCGCCCTCGAATCCCTCATGAACGCGCCCACGCCCGTCACGGAAGAAGACTTCCTCCGCTCCAAACTCTCCCAAGCCCCAAACGGCTTCGTTTCGCAAAATGCCGGGTAGCCCCGGCACGAGACAGTCCTCGCATCCCCAACCCCCGCTTCGGCTTCTGGCGGCAAGAAGCTGCGGAAAGCGCGCTGAGCCTCGCGCCCTTCGAGGTCCCGGCAACGAGGGGGCAAACACTACGGTTTCCACCTGCCCGGCACCGGTTTGCCCGGACGCATCCGGACAAACCGGACGATCTCGGGTCCAATTTCCGGTATCGTTGACATTGCGATTTCAATTGCTTAGGCGGAGGTAGCGGCAGCATTTCCTCCTGGCTTTTTTCGCGAACTCCACCCCTCCACCCGCAAGCAAAGCTCTCTGAGCGGCCCGGATTCGTATTCTGCTCCATTCAACTGCGGCCGGCCTGTCAGTGGAGATCTCCGGGCGAGCCGAGACTCGCGATCGGCCGGGGTGTATACTTCGAGACCGGAAGAACGGGTACACACAAATGTCTACCGCCACCTATCCCTCCCCATCCAGCGCGGTCGAACCAGACGCCGCCCTGAAACCGGAATCCCCGCGCCAAGCCAGCGGCCGTCTGCTGAGCCTGGATGCCTATCGCGGCTTCATCATGCTGCTGCTCATCTCGGAGGGCTTCGGCTTCGGAGTGCTCAGCAACTATTCCGGCTGGCAGTGGCTGGCCAATCAGGTAGACCATGTCGCCTGGGAAGGGTGCACATTCTGGGACCTCATCCAGCCGGCCTTCACCTTCATGGTCGGCCTCGCCATGCCGTTTGCGTTCGCCCGGAGAACCGCGCAAGGAGCAACGAACGCGGAATTGTTCCGGCACGTAGCCTGGAGAGCCTTCGTGCTCATCGCGCTCAGCAACATCTATTCCAACTGGGGCCGGACGGGCGGGTTGAAGCTGCAGTTCATCAACGTGCTCTGCCAGATCGCATTTGGCTATGTGCTGTGCTTCCTTGTCACCCGACTTCAGTTCAAGGCGCAAGTGGCGGTGGCGGCCGGAATCCTGCTCGGCTATTGGGCGCTCTTCGTGGCCTTCCCCGGGCCGGATGGGCCATGGTCGCGGGAAGGAAACATCGGGGCGTTGATTGACCTGAAGGTGCTCGGATACAACTATCCCGGCTTCTACACCACGATCAATTTCATCGGAAACGCGATCACGATTCTGTTTGGCTGCTGGGCGGGCGCATTGCTGCTCACGAAGAAATCCCACGCGGAGAAACTGCGAATCCTGCTCTTGTGCGCCGTCGCGGGCTTTGCCATCGGCTTGGCGCTCGAGCCGTTCATCCCAATGGTGAAGCGCCTCTGGACGATCTCCTTCACTTTCTTCAGCGCCGGTTGGGTGATCCTGATGCTGATTGCCTTCTACTGGATTATCGAGGTGAAGCAGGTCAGGCGCTGGGCGTTCCCCTTCCTCGTGTTAGGCGTCAATTCCCTGTTCGTCTACTCGTTGGCCCAGATTGGCATCAAGGGTTGGCTCAACCGGGGATTGAGCAGTTTCACCGGGAACTTCAGCGTTTTCGGAGACCTCGGGATGATCCTGCAGCACTCGCTTGTGCTGCTCGGCCTCTGGTACGTGTGCTATTGGCTCTATCAGCGCAAGATCCTGATCAAGATATAGCGAGTGCGCGCCTCCCCGGAAGACGGTTGGTTCGCGAGCCTTCGGCGCGTGCGCGCTCCGTGTGCGCGAACGGACTCGCCTTCGGAAGCGCTCGCTTGCTTCATGTAAAATTCATTGCATGATCAGCCGTCGCGGAGCGCTCTCTCTGGCCGGCGCCCCACTGCTTTCCTCAGGCGCGCAGGTCGCGCCGGAAGCCCGGGTCGCTGCCCATGCCAAACTCAAGTACGACATTCCAGAGCGGTACCTGCTCGAAGAGCCCAACATCCCGCCGTACTGGGTGAATGAAGTGGAGGCGGTGGACCGTTTTCTCCGCGGCAAGGTGACGCGGGGAACGGTCTCCGTTCTCGGGAGAACCGCGGGGAACCGGGAGATTCCTTTCGTTTCGTATGGCAAAGGGAGGCAGGGCCGGGGCACGAGCACCTATTCCGGTTCCATCGGCTTCGGCGACATCCGGGCCTATCTCGGCCCGGATTGGTCCCGCAAGGTGTATTGCGCGCTGGTGGGCGTGCATGGCGGCGAATTCGAAGGTATCGTCGGAGCGGTGAATCTGCTCTCCGTGCTCGAGACCGGTGCGGACCTCCGCGGCAAACGCTGGCCCGCCTTGACGAAGGCCGCGGCGGGAGTGGATCGCATCCTGGTGATCCCGATTCTCAACGTAGATGGGCGCGCCCGTGTGCCTCACCGGATGATTCGCCACCAGGGGACGGATGGAACCGTCCACGAGTACTTCAACACGGGCGGGAAACCCGACGGCTCTCTCATCGGATGGCCGGAGTGCAAGCGAAATATCCCGCTCGATTTCAGCACCACGCAATTTCCGGGCGGCTATCCGAACGATGCGGGAGTGAACCTGCAGCACGACGACTTCCTGGGCCATCCGCAGCCGGAAACGCGGGCGCTGCTGACGCTTGCCGCGAACGAACGGCCGGACTTGATCCTCAACATGCACACAGGTGCGGACTTCATGCATCCGCTTCCGTCGCAAATGGAGGACGCCCTTGCCGGTACTTACGACGCGTTCTATCGGCGCGTGATGACCGCGCTCACCCTGGCGGGAACGCAGCGAAGCGATGATCCGGCGCAGACTTCGACCCCCAACCCGCGGAGCAGGCGAACGCCCAATCTGGATACCGCCCTGAACCTCCACTGCGGCGCACTCTCGGTGGTTGTGGAATCGCCGGCCTCCAGCTTTTCGACGGCAAAGCGGGATGGGAAACCGTACTTCCACACGCCGGACAGCCTGCTCGATGCCCAGTTGATCATGCATCAGGAGGCCATGGGGTTCCTGGCCGAAACGGGCGGCAGAGCGAAATGGACGGCGAAGAAAGCATAGGCGCTCGGCTGCCTGCCTCTGTCTGAAGCGATGTTCCCCGCAAAGCGAAGGGGCGCGAGGGGGATCCGTGCTGCCGCTGCGGGCCGAACCCGGTCGCGCCGTTGGGATATCCTGAACAATTCATGGCCGATTCGAAACATCCGCGGGTGATCCCGCTTGCCCCCATGCCGCCGGAGAAGGTGGCCTACGCGCTGGCGCGTTATAGCCGTTCCGCCGACAGCATCCGGGAATCGCTCGAATGGGTGCGGACGCACGATTCGCAGAAATTCCTCGAGAGTTTTTATTTCCAGTACGGGCACGCCTCCATCGCCGACCTGGGCCATCTCGCGGTCTGTTTTGAGGGGATATCCGAACTCGTCGCCACCGAGATTGAAGACGAGCAACTGTGGGATGGCCAGGCGAAGTCGACCCGCTATCAGGATTTTTCCAATGTCGGCGTCGTCGTGCCACCCGGTCTTGCCGCGGAGCAGCGCGAGTTCTACCTGGGCGCGACCAGACGCCTGCTTGCGGCGTACGAGGAGATCCATGCCGGCACCTTCGCGCACCTGAAGGCGAAACTCCCGAAGCCGGAAGACATGAAGGCTGGTGCTTACGAACGCAATTTGGCGGCCCGAGCCTTTGACGTTGCCCGGTATTTGCTCTTCTGGGGTATCCCCACCAACATCGGGCAAGTCACCAGTATTCGCACTCTGGAGCGTCAAATCCGCCGCATGAAGGCGTCCCGCTACCCGGAACTCCGCGAGATCGGCGAGGAGGCTGGCGCGGCCTGTGCTTCGCCGGAGGTGTGCACGCTTGCACCGGGAGACCCCGCGGAGGCGGTTGCTCCCACGCTCGCCAAGTATGTCGATGCGGATCCGTTCGAACCCGCCGTTCGCCAGGCGTTAGCGGCCTGGGCCCGAGCGAATCTGCCGGAAGAGTCTGTATCCTTCGCCGGGCATGTGGACCTCGTCAAGCCGGAGCGGAGCCTCCCGGACATCGCGGCCACCCTGCTCTATCCGGTGAGCAATCTGCCGTTCCGGCGGCTGTACGAATTAGCCGTCTCCTGGCCGGAGGCGAAGCTGCGCGAAGTGCTCGCAACGGCCCTTGGGAGCCGGGGGCGCTTTGATGAGTTGCCGCGCGCATTCCGCAACGCGCCTTACGCTTTTGACATCGTGATGGATATTGGCGCGTACCGCGACCTGCATCGTCATCGCCGCTGCCAGCAGTTCCGGCAGGAGTACGCGGCGGCGCTCGATCCCCGTATCTCCCTGGGCTATGAAACACCGGCGCTGCTCGGTGAAGCGGGTCTCGCGGATCGCTACCATCGGGCGATCGAGGAGGCGCTGGCCGCCGCGAGGCAATTGCCGGCCCCCGCCAGTGAGTATTTGCTCCCCTTTGGCTGCCGCGCGCGCTTCCTGTTTCGCATGGATTTCGCGGAAGCGGAATACATCGCCAAGCTGCGCAGCGGCGTGAAAGGGCATTTCAGTTACCGCAATATCGCCTGGCTGATGCGCGAGAAGATGCGGCAAATGGAACCGGTGCTGGGCGAGTGGATGGATGCCACTTCGCCGGAGATCGAGGATCCCCTCACCCGTTAGCGGTCGCAGCCGAAACGGGGCGCGCTACGACGCCAGTTCCAGGCTCTTGATCTTCGCGGTCAGCGTCGTGCGCTTGAGCCGCAACAGTTCCGCGGCGGCGCGCTTGTTCCCGTTGCTTCGGTCCAGCGCCTGCATCAGCAAGGCCCGCTCTAAAGCGGAGACGGTGGCTTCAAAATCGAGCCCGTCCTCTGGAAGTCTTGGTGCCGAGCCAATCGATGCAGGGAGCCCCGTGGCCTCGCGGTCCCGGGGGCGTGGCGGCATGCGCAAGTCCCCCGGCAGCAGCACTTCGCGATCGCCGCTGAGGACCACAGCCATTTCCATCACGTTCTCGAGTTGCCGCACATTCCCCGGCCAGTGATACGTGCAGAGATGGTGCATCGCCTCCTGCAGAATTCGCTTACGAGGGATTCCTTCAAAGGCGCATGTCTTCTCGACAAACGTCTGGGCCAGGAGGGGGACATCGCTCATCCGGTCTCGCAACGGCGGAATGGAGATCGGGACGACGTTCAGGCGATAGAAAAGATCTTCCCGGAACTTGCCTTCGCGCACACGTTGCGCGAGATCGACGTTGGTGGCCGCCACCACGCGCACATCCACTGGAATCGTCTGGGAAGAACCGATCCGTTGGATCTCGCGCTCCTGCAGTACGCGCAGGAGTTTGGCTTGGAGATCGATTGGCATGTCGCCGATTTCATCCAGAAAAATCGTGCCTTGGTGCGCCTCTTCAAACCGCCCCGCCCGCGCGCCTACCGCCCCGGTAAACGCGCCCTTGGTATGGCCGAATAGCTCGGCCTCCAGGAGCGATTCCGGAAGCGCCGAACAGTTGATCGCTACCCAGGGCTTCTGAGAACGCTGGCCCGCCCGATGAATGGCGCGCGCCACCACTTCCTTTCCGGTACCGGTTTCCCCCGTCACAAGCACCGTGGAACGTCGGTCTCCCACCAGATCGATCAGGTTGCATACGGCAAACATCGCCCGGCTGCGGCCCACCAGATCTTTGCGCCATTCGCTTCCGGAAGCCGCAACCGCCTCCTGCGTAGTCCGCTCGATCCCGGATTCCACGGCGGCGCGTTCGAGCGTGTCTACCAGTTGGGATGCCGGGGTCTCCGGGGCGAACACGGCGAAGGCGCCGGCCTTTGCCAGCGCCGCGCTCTCTTCGATAGAAGACTCCGCCAGCCAGACCGTCAGCGGCAGGCGTCCTTCGCTCAGTTGCCAAAGCCCTTCCAGCAATTGCTCCCGGCTCCAGGCACCGGATGCAAGAGCCGCATCGAAAACGGTTCGTGCGAGAAGCGCCGCAATCTCTCCAGGGTGATGCGCATATTCGATGATCGCTTCTGGAAATGCGTCAATAAGAGCGCGCTCCGCGCCGCTGAAGTCGCCGTTTCTAAGCCAAAGAAGTCGCATTACGGGAAGGAACGGCGGTCACGGGCACTCCCCGCAAAGCCGTTCTCTCGCAACCATCGGCGGGACGCGAACAAAAGGTTATACGAGTTTTGCCTTACTTCCCGGCGAATCAGTCCCAGAGCGGCACACGGGCATGCCCTCAAAAAGCCTAAAGGATCTTCGTCACATGCCGATAGATCCGTGTCACCGCACTTCGCCCATCAGCTTCTTGGTCCAAGGCACCAGCAGCGCCATGACGAGCGCGCTACCCAGAGAGAAAATCGTGACGAAGCCGAACAGTTGCCAGAGCGGCATCGATTCGTAGAATCCGGCCAATCGCCCGCTGATGTAGTTGGCGATGGAGGGCCCCAGAAACCATACCCCCATCACCAGTCCCGTGACGCGCTCCGGGGCCAGCTTCGTCATGGCGCTCAAGCCCACCGGACTCAGGCAGAGTTCGCCAATCGTATGCAGCAGATAGGTCACCACCAGCCACATCGGGCTCACCAGGGTACCGTTTCCGGCAGCCAAAGCGGCAAGAATCATCACCGCGAAGCCAAGACTTACGAAGAGCAGCCCGCAGGCGAACTTGGTGGGACTGGATGGCTCCTTCGACCCAAGCCAGATCCAGAGCCAGGCGAAGACCGGAGCCAACGCGATGATGAACAGCGCGTTGAGGCTCTGGTACCAGCTTGCCGGGAAATCCATTCCGAGGAAGGTGTTGTTCGTGTCCCGTTCCGCGAACAGATTCAACGTGGATCCAGCCTGCTCAAAGGCGCTAAAGAAGAAAATTGTTGCTACGAAGAAGATCCCCACCACGATGAGCTTGTTGCGCTCGCTGGAGGTCCACGAGTTGAAGCCAAAGAGCCAGGTGAAAAACACGATGGTCACCAGGAACAGCAGCAATCCGAAGGCGTTCGAGACGCTCTCCGGCGAGATTGTGATCATGCCTGAGTTGGCCAACACGACGGCCGCGCCGATGATAACGGCAGTTACGAGTCCGGCGGTGAAGCCGCGCTTCTTCGCCACCGCTAGTGCCTCCGGCGTCTTGGCTCCGGGGGGCGTAATGCCGGCGTTCCCCAGGAAACTGCCGCCCAGCGCGAACTGGATGAGGCCCAGCACCATGCCGATGCCGCCCACCATGAAGCCCATGTGCCAATCCACCCGCTGGCCCACGTAGCCGCAAACGAGGGGAGAGAGGAACGCACCGATATTGATGCCCATGTAGTAGATCGAAAAGCCCGCGTCGCGCCGGGCGTCGGTCTTCTGGTAGAGCTGCCCCACCATGGCGCTCACATTCGGCTTCAGCAGGCCCACGCCGGGAGCAATCACCATCAAGCCGTAGTAGAAGAAGTCCTGAGAAGGGATGGAAAGGATGAAGTGCCCGCTGGCGATCAGAACTCCGCCCAGAAATACGGCCTTCCGTTGGCCGAGGATATTGTCGGCGATCCAGCCTCCCGGCAGCGTAAGCAGGTAGACCATTCCCGTATAGAGCCCATAGATTGCACCTGCCTTCACGACGTCAAAGCCCATCCCGCCGGTATCCAGGGAGGCGGTCATGAAGAGGATCAGGATCGCCCGCATTCCGTAATAGCTGAAACGCTCCCACATCTCCGTGAAAAAGAGGGTGGAGAGCCCGCGCGGGTGGCCGAAAAACGCCTTGTCCCACTTGGGGTCGCCCAGACTGGTACCGCCGGAGTTTGCAATGTCGCTCATGGATTCGTATTACCTTCGGGGATTCTTGTTTCGTTGGGATATGGGGAGGAGGAATTGGAGGCGCCTGCTTCTTCCATCTAATCTATTGTCCCCGGCGTTTTCACGCAAGACAGGCCGGGGTGGAGAAGATTTCAGATTTGCCTTAACAAGAGCGCGAAAGCGCTTGCCACCGTCCGCCAACCTCAATATAATGTCGCCATCCTACTGGGTCTATCGCCTTCAATCTGGCGCTGGGTAACTATGTCGAAATTTCTTGTGAGCGCGTTCGCCTTTGCGGTCTTGCTGTTTGCCGGGGAGGGCCTCATTCCTCTGGCCCAGTCCGCTCCGGCGTCCGGGGAGAAGCCTGTCGATTTTCAGCGCGAGATCCGCCCCCTGCTCTCGGACCATTGCTTCGCGTGTCATGGCCCGGACATCAGCTCCCGGATGGTGAAGCTTCGTTTCGACCTCAAGGAAGAGGCGTTTGCCACTCGCAAGAACGGCCCCCTCATCGTTCCAGGGAAGGCGGAAGAGAGCCTGCTCTACAAACGCATTGCGGAGCCGGTGGCCGCCAAGCGAATGCCGCCACCCTTCGCGCACAAGGATTTGAAGCCGGAGCAGATTGAGACCATCAAGCGCTGGATTGACCAGGGGGCGAAATGGGAAGAGCACTGGGCCTGGAAAGCGCCCGTTCCGCAAACGCCCCCCGCTGTCAAGAACGAAGCCTGGGTACGCAATGCGATTGACCGCTTCGTGCTGGCGCGGCTCGAGGCGGAAGGGCTTACCCCGGCTCCGGAAGCCGACAAGCGTACCCTCATCCGGCGCGTGGCCCTCGATCTTACCGGCCTGCCGCCCCGGCCCATCGAGGTGGATACCTTCCTGAACGACAAGACGCCGAACGCCTACGAGAAGATGGTGGACCGGTATTTCTCCTCTCCGCACTATGGCGAGCACCGAGCCCGCTACTGGCTGGACGCCGCTCGATACGCCGACACCCACGGCATCCACATCGACAACTATCGCGAGATCTGGCCGTACCGGGATTGGGTGATCGCGGCCTACAACCGCAACATGCCTTTTGACCAGTTCACTCTGGAGCAACTGGCCGGCGATATGCTGCCCAACCCGACGCTTGACCAGCGCATCGCCACCGGCTTTCAGCGCTGCGGCGTAACGACCAACGAAGCGGGCATCATCGAGGACGAATACGAAGAGATCTACGCCAAGGATCGCGCCGACACGGTGGGCGCTGTCTGGCTCGGGATGACCGTGGGCTGTGCCACCTGCCATGACCACAAGTTCGACCCCATCAAGGCCTCGGATTTTTACGCTCTGGGCGCCTTCTTCCGGAATACCACGCAGCACGTCTACGATGAAAACGTCTACGATACCCAGCCCACCATCGTGGTGCCTCGCGAGAAAGACCGGGAGCGTTGGCTTGCGCTCACGGCCAAGCGTGGGGAGTTATTGAAGGCGATGGACGCGATGGAAGCCACGCCCCCCGCGGGTTTTGCGGCCTGGCTCGCCAAGCGCGCTCCCACCTCGGATGCCCGTCCGCTTGCGAAGGAAGATGCACTTTACACCGCCGATTTCTTCCGCCTGCTGGCCGGGAATCCGGCGCTTTCCTTGGGGGAATCCCCTGTCGCGGGTCGGCAAGCGGTCTGGTTCCCGGCGGAGGGGAATCCGGGCCTGACGGTGGAAGACTTCCCGGATTTCGAGGCGGCCAAGCCCTTCTCCGTGAGCGTGCAGTTCCTCGTGCCGGAAAAGCTGGTGAACTATACGCTCGCCACCCGGCGGGATTCACGCGCGGCGGGCAAGGGCTGGGCCCTTTCCGTGGGAGACCGCGTGGTGACCTTCAATCTCACGGGCGGCGCCAAGGATTCGCTCGAGTTTCGAACGGATCGCCAAGGTCTCTTCAAGAACGGCGTTTGGAACCACATCACGGTGAGCTATGACGGCTCCCGGATGCAGACCGGCTTGCGCATGTACGTCAACGGAAAACCCGTTCCGCTGCATGGCAGGCAGATCAAGCCCGAAGAACTGCGCGGCGACATCGATGCCAAAGTGCCCCTGGTGCTGGGTTCCGGCCTCCCGAAAGGCGCGATCGCGGATTTCCGTGCTTTCCATCGAGTGGTTACGGAGAGTGAGGCCGCGATGCTCGCGCAGTGGCCGGCCATCGAAGCCGCGCTGGCAAAGGATTCAGCCGCGCTCACTGCCGGCGAGAAGAAAGCGCTTCTTGCCTATTACCTGACTGTCGAGGATGGAGAGTATTTCAAACTCGCCTCCTCGCTCGACGAAGTGAACCAGGAGGCGGCGAAGATCGCCGCGAACGGGGCGGTCACGCTGGTGATGCGGGAGCGGGAAGACCAGAAGCCCTTCGCCCATGTGCTCCACCGGGGCGCTTATGACCAGCGCCGGGAGAAGGTGGAAGCCCATACGCCCAGCGTGCTGCCGCCCATGCCCCAGAGCCTTCCCCACAACCGGTTGGGCCTGGCCAAATGGCTGATGAGCGAGATCAATCCCATGACCGCGCGCGTGACCGTCAATCGCATGTGGCAGGAAATCTTCGGCACCGGCATCGTGCGAACCGCCGACGACTTCGGCAGCCAGGGCGAAGCGCCTGTCAATCAGCCGCTGCTCGATTGGATGGCCATCGACATGCGCACGAACGGCTGGGACGTGAAGCGTTTCTACAAGCAATTGCTGATGTCGGCCACTTACCGGCAGGCCACCATCACAACGCCCGAAAAGCTGGAGAAAGATCCGCAGAACCGCCTGCTCAGCCGCGGACCTCGTTTCCGCATGGATGCCGAAGAGGTGCGGGACTATGCGCTTTCCGCCAGTGGCTTGCTCGCTCCCCGCATCGGCGGACCCAGCGTGCGGCCCTATCAGCCGGAAGGCATCTGGGAAGCGGTGGCCATGGAGAGTTCGAACACCCGCCATTACAAACCGGATACGGGGGAAGGCCTCTACCGACGGTCCATCTACACGTTCTGGAAGCGGAGCGCTCCGCCGCCGGCGATGGAGATTTTTAACGCCCCCACCCGGGAGAATTGCACGGTCTATCGGGAACGCACGAACACGCCGCTGCAGGCGCTCGTGACGATGAACGATCCACAGTTTTTCGAAGCTGCCCGCGTGCTGGCCGAGCGCAGCCTGCAGGAGGCGCCCACGTTTGACGAACGCGTGGACCGTATGGCGCAGCACCTTCTCGCCCGCCCTCTCAATGCGAAGGAATTGGCCCTGGCGGAGGGCGCGTTCAGTGATTACAAGGCCTACTACACGGCGCATCCACAGGATGCGCACGCGATGCTTCGGCACGGAGATTCGCCGCCGGATCCCTCGCTCCCCGAGGGCGAGTTCGCCGCGTATACCATGCTGGCCAACCAGTTGATGAATCTTGATGAGGTGCTGAACAAATGAGCGACCGCCGACACCCCCTTTTACAGCCCGATGACGAGGGCCACTATACGGCACGCGCGCACGCGCTCGATCGCGAATCCCACAGCCGCCTTGCCACGGGCCGCCACCCGATTGATCCGATTGCGCGGGAGATGGCGGTGGAGGAATCCCGTCGCCGCTTCTTCGGCCGCGGCGCGCAGGGGATCGGTGCGCTCGCGCTCGCTCATCTGCTGGGCGAGAATGCGTTCGGGCAGGGCGCGCCCGCCAATCCGTTCGCGGAGCCGAATCGCATCGGCGGTCTCGATGCGCTGCCGCACTTTGCTCCCAAGGCGAGGCGCTGCATTTATCTGCATCTGGTAGGCGCTCCGCCTCAGATAGAGACGTTTGACTACAAGCCCAAGCTGCAGGCGCTCTTCGATACCGATTTGCCGGAATCCATCCGGCAGGGCCAGCGCCTGACGACGATGACCAGCGGGCAAACGCGCTTTCCTATCGCGCCGTCGGTTTTCAAGTTTGCGCAATACGGCAAGTCCGGGGCATGGGTCTCCGAACTGCTCCCCTACACCGCGAAGATGGTGGACGACATCGCCATCGTCCGCAGCATGCATACGGATGCCATCAATCATGAGCCGGCCATCACGTTTTTCCAGACGGGCTTCATGATCGCCGGACGCCCCTGTATCGGCAGTTGGATGAGCTACGGCCTGGGCACGATGAACGCGAATCTCCCCGCCTTCGTCGTCCTGCAGGCGAAACACAAGCACCCGAAGGCCAACGTGCAAGCCATCTCCGCGCGGCTCTGGAGCGCCGGGTTTCTCTCCGGCGAGTACTCGGGCGTCGGTCTGCGCAGTTCGGGCGATCCCGTACTCTTCATCAGCAACCCGGAAGGTGTTCCTCCGGAAATGCGCCGCCGCATGCTCGATGGGCTCGGCAAGATGAACGAGCTCTACTTTCAGCAGTTCGGAGATCCGGAAACCAGAACCCGCATCGCTCAGTACGAGATGGCCTATCGCATGCAGAGCTCCGTCCCTGAACTCACCGATCTTTCCAAAGAGCCGGAGAGCGTCTGGGAGAGCTACGGGCCGGATTCCCGCGAGCCCGGCAGCTTTGCCAACTCCGTGCTGATGGCCCGCCGTCTGGCCGAGCGCGGCGTGCGCTTCATTCAGCTTTACCATCGCGGCTGGGATGTCCACGGCAATCTGCCGGAGGTGCTCGCGAGCCAGTGCAAGGAAATTGATCAGCCCTGCTACGCCCTCGTGCAGGACCTCAAGCAGCGCGGCATGCTCGACGATACCCTGGTGATTCTGGCCGGGGAATTCGGGCGCACCGTCTATTGCCAGGGCCGCCTCACCGCCACGGATTACGGGCGGGATCATCACCCCCGCGCCTTCAGCCTCTGGATGGCCGGCGGCGGTATCAAGCCCGGTATCGTCCATGGGGAGACGGACGATTTCAGCTACAACATCACAAAAGATCCCGTACACGTGCGGGATTTCCACGCCACTTTAATGCAATGCTTCGGCATCCAGCATGAGCGGTTTACTTACAAGTATCAGGGCCTGGCCATGAAGCTCACGGGAACCGATCCATCGAAGGTCGTGAAGGCACTGCTTGTTTGAACACGGGAAGGGGCCGCAAGGGCGCGCCCCTGGTTCGGGCAGCAGCCTACTGGATCGTGCTCGCGCCCTGAATTCCCTGGTCCGAAGTCGCGATGTTCTTGTTCGTGTAGTTGTCCAGATTGATGACAGCGGTGTACTTCGATTGCGTCAGGATTTCCGAATGCGTCGCGGCGATGATCTTGAATTTGCGCTGGTCCGCGAGTTCGAGCATCATCTTGAGCACGCGGCGCTGGTTAGAGGGCGAGAGCGCCATTTCGGGTTCATCGAGCAGCAAAATGGTGCCGTCGGGGAAACTCGGGAAGGTCTGGTTGAACATGGAGAGCATCACCTGCCCGTGGCTTGCCATCTGCAGGAATTCGAGCATCTCCGGCTGATCTTCAAACAGTTCCAGGTGCGTGCGCGGGTTGTGCGCTTCGGCGTCGAAGAGAAACACGTTGCCGGTGTCCACTTCCTGCTTATCGAGTTTGTAGACGTATCCGTCGGCTTTCTCGCCCTTCAGCGCAAGGTGAATGGAGTGAAGCAGCGTCGATTTTCCGCTTCCGTTCTCACCTTGGATGAGCGTCACCGGAGGGCGCAGATCCATGATGATCGGCATGTGGAAATTCAGATTAACCAAAATAGGGTGAGCGAGGATTTTCAAAAACATGATTCCCGATCCCGGCCCGAACGACGCCAAGAGCGCTTCAGGACCGCAAAAGTCTATAGATGATCCCCGGCCCGGGGAGTTCCAACTCTTTCCGAACCGGCGGGTTTCCTGGGCGGACGCGCCGAATGAGTGGAGCGAACTCGCGGCCGCGCGCCGAAGAAGCGGTCTTCCGCTCCTTGATCTCACGATATCGAATCCCACCCTCGCCGGTCTCGGAGATACGGAACTTCCGCTCCATCTTGCTTTCGCGTCGGCACCCTCCTTCGTCTACAATCCAAACCCTCAGGGCGCCCTCGCCGCGCGGGAAGCGGTCGCGTCCTGGTATGCGGATCGGCTTCCGCTCGCGCCTTCCGTGAGCCTGAACCCGGACGAGATCCTGCTTACCGCTTCCAGCAGCGAATCGTATGCGTTTCTTTTCCAGGCCCTCTGCGAACCGGGAGACGAAGTGCTGGCTCCATTGCCCTCCTATCCACTGTTTGAGTATCTGGCGGGGCTGAACGGTGTTCGGCTGGGATTCTATCGCCTTGCCTATCATGGGGAGTGGCAGATCGACTTCGATTCGCTGGCGCGCGCCATCACACCGCGCACCCGTGCCGTGGTCGTCGTGAATCCCAACAATCCCACGGGAAGCTATATCCGGGAAGCGGAGAAGCTTCAACTGCTCGAAATCTGCGCCGCGCATCGCCTCGTGCTTATCGCGGATGAAGTCTTTGAGGAGTTCCCGCTTGTCGCCAACGGTCCGCGAAGCTCGTTTTCCGCACGCCAGCGGCAGGCTCCCTGTATTTCGCTCGGGGGGCTTTCCAAGTCGGCGGGGCTGCCGCAAATGAAGCTGGGCTGGATGCTCCTCAACGGGCCGGAAGCAGCGCTTTCCGCTCTTCGGGAGCGTCTGCTGCTGGTGGCGGACACGTATCTCTCCGTTTCCACCCCGGTACAGGCCGCGCTCCCGGCTCTCCTGGAGTTCGGGCGCTCCGTGGGTGGCCAGATTCGTTCCCGCGTGGCGGCAAATTATGGCTTTCTGCGGGAGGCTGTCGCGGCTGCTCCGCACCTCAGCGCACTCCCCGTGGAGGGTGGATGGAACGCCGTGCTCCGCCTGCCCGGCATTCTTACGGATGCGCAGTGGTGCGCCGGCCTGATCCGGGAGGCCGGCGTTCTCGCGCAGCCGGGCTATCTCTACGATTTTGAAGAGGAGGCGATGCTTGTGCTCAGCCTGCTCACCAATCCTGCAATTTTCGAGCCGGGCGTGGAGCAGCTCTGCGCGCATGCGGAAGGCGTGGCGCGCGGAGTTGCCCCGTAGTCTGCACGACTCCGGAAACGATGCCCCCGCCTACCAGCGTTCGCTTTCCCGCCGGCCGCGGTAACCGCCACCTCCGCCCCCTTCCGTGCGCGGCCGCGCTTCGTTGATCACCAGTGCGCGCCCCATCATTTCCCGCCCGTTGCAGGTATTGATGGCTTCCTCGGCCAAAGCGCGGTCCGCGATCTCCGCGAAGCCGAAGCCCCGGGATTCGCCCGACGTCCGGTCCCGCACCACGGTAGCCTGTTCGGCCTGATAACCAGCCTCGGCAAACCACGCCAGGATGTCCTCTTCCATCGCGCGGAAGGGCAAATTGCCCACATACAGTCTAACCATTCGATAGCTCCTTTTACTCCGTTCTGTCTCCGTTAGCGGGAAACCGTTGACAAACTGGATCACATCTCGCACCCGGAACTAAACGCGGCACTCTAAGGTTTTCAATGGTGATGGCGTTCGGAAATGGCGTTGCAGGTAGCGGCACGATCTGGTTGGAAGTGAACCCTTTCTAACGGAAAAACAACAACCGATTGGATAAAGAATAGCCGCAACCCGAACAAAACTCAACGAAAAATTGCAACCGCACGCGCTGCCGCAAGGGGACGGGGCGGCGCGGCGGGGTTGCCGCGCCGCGAGTTCTTCCCCGCCGTGTGCTTCGCTAACGCTAGAACGCCCGCGTCCGGCTATTCGATGTCCCCACGCTGTTGGTGAGGGTCACCGTAACGGAGGCCACGGCATTGCTTCCGTTCTGTATCGTGAACGGAATTGTCAGCTTGAAGGCGCTGCCATTCGCACGGCCAGGCACGCTGTCAAACCATGTCACCGCGGCGCTTGCCAAGGGAATCGTAAGTTCCGTTGTTTGCAGATTCGTCCCCGGCGTCGGCACAAAGGTCACGTGCGCGGAGGTCAAATCTCGCGGCGTGGAGTACCCCGTCATGATCACCGTAAAGCCGCCGCTCGTACTTTGCAGGCTCAGGTTGTCCGCCAGAAACGGGGCGCTTCGGGCGATTGTGAACTCCTGAGAAGCCGTTGGCCCTCCCCCGGCTATGGCCACCGTTACGCGCGCCGTTCCCGCCACGGTGCCGGTCTGTACCCGTTGTACCGGCAGACCTTCGAAGACCGCCTGTGTGGTGTTCGCCGGGATCGTGAATTCCGCCGTTCGTGAGCCGTTCAGGAAGAGCACCTTCGGGTCATCCACATTGCCGGGGACATTCGGCGTGAACGTCAGCGTCGCCGTGCCTTTCAGTTCCACGGAATAGGGCTGAGCCAACTGCACGAGCACGTCCTTCTGTTCCGCCGGAGCCGGGTTTGTGAAGCTTTGCAGGGAAATTGCCGGGATCGGCGTCGAGGTCACCGCGATCGTGAACTCCCGCGATGCCGTCTGCCCCAGCGAATCTCTCACCGTCAGGGTGAAGGTGCCGGATTGCGCGCCGGCGGCGGGCACCCCCACGATGCGTGTGCTTCCGGGGATGCTGGCCGTGTCGAAATTCAGCCCGAGCGGCAGCGTTCCTCCGGAGAGTTGCCACGTGTACCCCGGCGTTCCGCCCGATGCCGTCACCTGCTGGTCATAGTTTTGGCCCACCTGCGCGGCCGGCAGTGACGCCGTGTTAATTACCGGAAGCGGCCCGCCCACCGTCAGCGTGTAGACTCGGGTTACCTCTCGAATTGCCGTCGATGCCTGCACCGTGAAGACGCGATCTCCCGCCGTCGTGAACCTGCCGGTCAGCGTTCCCGTCGAAGCGTTGAGCGAAAGTCCCGCCACATTCCCCACCAGGGACCACGTGACCGCGGGTTCTTCCGCGCTTAGGCCGGTCAGCGACAACTGCTGGCTGTAATCGGTATTCACCGTCGCGCCGGGCAGCGTTTCCGGTTGGATGCTCAGCGCGTTGGCCAGCACCAGAATCGTGAGCGTGCGCGACACCTGGGTGTTCCCGGCGTCCCGCAGAGTCACCTCCAGCGGGAAGGAGCCCGCGATATTGGGCGTGCCGCTCAGGCGCACATTCCAAATCTGCCGGATGTCGTCGTTCACCGTATCCACGCGGAAGCCCGCGGCGGCGAGCCGGGCGCTTTGTGCCGGGTTCAGGGAGAAGCGATAGGGGGCGGTTCCGTTCAATGCGGAAATCGTTACGCCCGCGCCCGCCGGGCCGTAAGGCTGGTTCACCACGCCGAACGGCACCGAGGTTGCGGAGATATCGAGACCGCCGCCAGAGACCGTGATTTGCAACGTCTTCACCGGGGTCGTCAGGCCGGTGGGCGTATGTTTCGCGCTCACGCGCACCGTGAAATTCTGCGATGGAGAACCAATCGGGTTGGCCGTTCCGGAGAACACCCCGGTAGCCGTATTGAACGTGATTCCGTCGGGAAGCGATGGCTCTCCGCTCACAAGCGTCCACTGGTAATCCGCCGCGGGGACGGTTGGCCCGCCCGCCAGCGCAAGCGGTGCCGAATAGGCGATGCCGACGCGCGCCTGGGGCAGCGTCGCCGTGCTGATCACGAACTCCTGCACCGCGAGATTGAAGCTCTTCTGGCCGGTGGATTGGCCCGGATTCCTGTCGTCCACCACGCGGATCGTGAAGGTGAAATTTCCCGCCGCGTTCAGCGTACCGCTGAGCACGCCCGTGCCCGCATTCAAACTGAGGCCGCCGGGCAGCGTGCTTCCCTGTGCGACTGACCAGGTAAAGTTTCCGTTCCCGCCCGTTGCTTCGAGATCCACGCTGAATGTCGTCCCCGCGGTGCGCGTCCCGAGATTCGAGTCGTTCGTGATCGTGAGCGTTGTATCCCCGATCACCGTGAACGTGGATGGGTTCGACGCGACGCCATCCACCGTCACCGTCACGGGCACATCGCCGGGAGTTGTGAGTGCGGAACCGGGTATCGTGAGCAGTGCTGTCGTCACCGGGTTCCCGGTAACCGCCACGGAACCGGAGGGTATCGCGAGTCCGCCGAAATTGACGGACGTTTGCCCGCCCTGGAAGCCGAACCCCACGATCTGCAGCACCATGTCCGTGTTGCCTGCCGCCCGGCTCGATGGGTTCAACGACGTGATCACCGGCACGATGGTCAAGGACATTGCCTTGGTGGCCGGAGCCGTATTCGAATCCCCGTCGTCCACCTGCACCGTGAATGAAAAGACGCCGGCTTGTGTTGGCGTTCCGGAAATGACGCCATCGCTCAGAGTCAGCCCGGCGGGAAGGGTGCTGCCCGATGCTAAGGACCAGGTGTAGGGGCCATCGTCGCCGCCACTTGCTGTGAATGTTGTTGTGTAAGCAGTTCCCGCCGTTCCTCCCGGAAGCGGAGATTGCGTCACCACCTGAAGCGGCGGATTGCTAATGGTGATCGAGATGACCGCCGACGTGGCGGTCTGTTGCGGCGTTCCGCTATCGACCACCTTCACGGTCACCGAGGTGCTTCCTGCTTGTGTCGGCGTGCCGGAGAGTGTCCCCGTCCCCGTGTTCAGCGTCAACCAGGCCGGCGGGTTGGCGATATCGATCGAATATACGAACGGGCCCATACCGCCGCTAACCGACGCGTTCACGGGAGTGATCGCCGTGCCCCGGGTACCGGTGATTGTGGAGGGATAAGAGAGCGACAGCGTTTGAACAACCGTGAAAGGCAGAGTTCCCGAAGTCTGGAGATCCGGGTTTCGCACGGAAACCTGCACCGTTCCAGGGGTTGTGAGCGAACCTGCCGAGATCGTTGCGCTCAGTTGGGTCGCGCTATCGAACGAGGTCGTCAGGTCCGTGCCGCCGAACACGACGGTCGCCCCGCTCACAAAGTTTGTTCCCGTCACCGTGATGGCAAGTGGCCCGCTGCCGGCTATAGCCGCAGATGGGTTCAGTTGGGACAGCGTGGGTGCGGGCAGGGGAGCGGGCGTTACCGTGAAATTCACCGTATTCGAATCCGGTACACCGGGATTGCGCACCAGAACCTGCTTTGTACCCGCGGTCGCGATACTCGCCGCGGGAATCGTTACGGTAAGCTGCGTGTCGCTCGTCGTATCCGGCGTGAGCGTGGTTCCTCCGAACACCACGCTCGATGCGCTCACGAAGTTGGAACCGCTGACCGTGAGCGTGAAAGCCGGCGACCCTTCCACGGCCGTATTGGGGTTGATTCCGCTGATCGCGGGAATCCCGACGACGGTGAAGTCCACCTCATTCGAAATCTCATTTCCCGGTGCCGGATTGCGCACCTTCACCTTCACCACACCCGGAGTGCCCAGGAGGCTTGCGGGGATGGTTGCCTTCAAGGAGGTAGCGCTCTCGAACGTCGTCACGAGGTCCGTAGTTCCGAACACCGCCACGGATCCGGTCACGAATCCGGTCCCGGCGACGGTAATCACCTGATCAACGTTCTGATCTTCGATGACAGAGTTCGGCGTCAGCGTGGTGACCGTTGGTGTCTGCCCGAACAGCGGAGCCGCTGACGCCAATAGCAGCATCAGCATTGCTCCAAGTCCGGTTCTCCAATTCGACCCTGCTTTCCACCTTGCCAACGCTCGAAGTAGTGCCATCATGTCACCCTGAATTCGTCTGTTCTCGTTTCGTACCGGTCGCGCAATTTCCTGACTCTTGCTACGGGGCGCTGAACCCCGGAGCGCCCGCCGTGATCGTCACGGGCGTTGCTGGAGGCGTCACTGGAGGGGTAACGGAGCCGCCGGGCGAGCTCGAGGATCCACCCCCGCTCAGCGCGACCGCGGCGCCCACCCCACCCGCGACCGCGAGCAGCACCCCAATCAGCACGCCCTTGTTGCTTCCGCCGCTCGCCTTCACCGCCGGAGCCGCGTTGGTCTGCGCGATGCGCGCCGTTGCCCGGTTCCCCCCGGAAGACGCGGTCACCCGGATCTCAAAAGTGCCCACGACGTTGTTGGGCCGCATCCCCTGCACGCGCGCCCCCCCCTTCTCGTCGGTGGTTACACTTGCCTGGTTGCCCCCATCGACGAAGATGGCGCTTGCCCCCATCGAGGGTGTGGTGAAACTCACCGTCGCCCCTGCCACCGGTTTCCCGGCGGCATCCACCACCCGAACCACGGGAGACCGCATCGTCATTTCCCGGACGTTGTTGATGGAGCCCTCGCCTTCCATCACTACAATCCGCAGCGGGTCCCCCGTGGCCTGTTGCGCGAGCGCCGCGCCCATCGCCGGGCCTGGCAGCAGCGCCAGTGTCAGCACGAGTGAGATCCAGGCAGATGCCCCCTTGGAATCCCAGGTCCGCCAGTGTGCTCGCAGCCGGTCTTGAAGGGTCATTTGTCCTCCCGTTTGTTTTACGGATCCGTAGTGATGCCCTCCCGAGCGCACCGCACGCGCGGGATTTCTCACGAAACACGTCTTTCGATGCGGCAATTATAACGTAGCGCTTCTCGCCTAAGATTGTGATGTGGCAAAGGTTTACACTCGCAAACTGCCCCATCTTTCTCTTGCAATTGCTTAAGTACTCTTTGTAAAGTTATGGCAGTACAACCAGGACTGTTTCACTATTTCTATGGCATCCAAGCCGGTTGAGCTTCCACTCTCTTCCTGGGCGCCTCCCGCGAGTCCTCTGCGCATTGAGTATTCGAACGAGGTGATGGAGGAGATGCGCGTCCGCGCGTCGGCTGGATTCTACAAGCTTTCCAGGGGCGGCGTGGAAGTTGCCGGATTGCTTCTGGGGAGCGTGCAGCACGATTCCATTCGAATCCTCGCGCAACTGCCTTTTGAGATTGAGTATGCGTACGGTCCTGTGTTTTCGCTTTCTCCCCGGGATGTCGCTCAGGTTCGGAAGCTGATTGAAGACGTTTCGAACTCGAATGCCCGCGACTCCGCCCAAGGCCAGTCCTACCGGGTTCTTGGGCTGTATATCTCTCACTCGCGCGGCGGCATGACCCTCTCCGAGGAAGAAAGCCGTTTGATTGACCAGCTTTTCCCGCATGCGTGGCAGACCGTCCTCATTCTGAAGCCCTCTCGGACCTCGGAAACCGCCGCGACTTTCTTCGTCCGCGAACAGAACGGGGAGATGCGGGCAAACCAGCCTTACGGACTGTTTGTTGTCACTCCCGTTATGGGCGAACGGCGGGCGCGCCCCGCTCTGTCGGCGGATTCGTCCCTGATTGCGCTTGCCGACGCATCCCGGAACACGAATGACCGGGAAGCTCTCGCAACTCCCCCGCAGCCCGCGGCCGCGGCGCAGCCGGAACCCCCGGCGCAGCCGAAACCCCCGGCGCGGCCGGAACCCGCGGCGCAGCCGATCGCCCCGGCCGAGCGCATTGCTCCGCCGCCCGTGCCGCCGCGTGCGGAAACCCCGGCTGCGTTGTCGGAGGAAGATATCCTGGCCAGGCGCGCCCTGCCGGAGAGCAAGCCCGCTCCGCCTCCCATTCCGCCGCCTGTCTCGCCGCAAGTTGCTACCGCTCCCCAATCGGTGACAAGTGAGGAATCGCTCGCGGAGACCCGTGAGATTCCGGCCTTGAATGAGGTTCCGAACGACGCGGCCCGGGAGATTGAACGGAAATCTCTTCCCCGGCCATTGGCCGCGTTGGTCGTGGAACCGGATCCGCCGGTGGCTGCTTCGCCGGCGCCTCCAATCGCGGCGCCCCCAGTTCCAGAACATCCGGCCCCAGCGCCGCCAGCACTGGTGTCTCCAGCCCCGATTCCGCTTGAAGAGCAACCCGCTCCGGCTCCCGAAGCGCCCGAGTGGCACGAAGAAGAGCAGCCGACGCCCCGATATCGCGCCACGCCGTGGCTCCGGTGGGCGATCCCTTCCGTTGCGCTGGTGCTCCTGCTGATCCTGGGGTACCTCGTCTATCACGCGCTCAACGGGGTCGCGCCTACCGTCATTTTCTTCACCCGCGACACTGGGGATGGCCCGGAGGTGATCTGGCAACTGAAGGGACTGGGGGATGCCCGGTCCGCCGTTATCACGATTGAAACCAACGGGGAGGCGCGCCGAATCGACCTCATCCGCGCAGGCCGGCTGTCCGGTGCATACAAAGCGCCCTTCCTCAATGGAGATTCCCGGGTTGCGCTGGACATTGAACGCGCCTCCGGGGAAGCCATTCATCGGGTTGCGACCCTCGTTTCCGCGGATTCGGTGGTGGACTATCTGAGTGGCGGGCTGATGCCGGAATCTGTGCCTGCCACTGCCGCGGAGCCGGAGAGAGCCGCGACTGAAGGCGGCACTGCCACGGAGACGACTTCCGGGGAAGCTCCGGATCTCTCCCTCTCAGTGCGGTCTCCCGAACCGATTTTGGCCACGCCGGTGGAGAAGGCGGCAACGCCGGTTGCGTCCGGTGCCGCCGCACCCGTGGCCGCGCGCCCAAGTACGATTCCCTCCAGCACCGCTGGCGCAGCGCTCGCGAATGCACCGCCGGCCCGTCAGGAAACGGGCCGCGCCGCCGTGTTGCCGGCTGCCGGAACCCAACGCCCGCCTGCCGCCATTGCGACCCCGCCGACGCCCAGCCCGGAAGTTCCCATACAGGCTCGAGTCACGGAGGCGCCCGTCAGCCCGCGCACGGAGGCTCCACGCCCCGTGCAGGTGGCGCAATCGAATACGAACCTTCGGACGGAAGCGCGAGGGAATGGGGTGGGCGCACCTGCCGCTCCGGTAAGCCAAACCGCCCCCACCAGCGTCATCCGGCCGGCGCAGAGTTCCCCTTCCATTCAGCCGCCCCCGTCGGCCGCGGGTACGCCTGCTCCGGCGGTGCAACCGTCCGCACCCGCGAAACCGGCGACAACGCGCGTTTCCGCGGGACGCAGTATCTGGACCGGACAACTGCGAAAGAACCAGAGCCTGCAAATTAACGGCAAAGTCGCGAGCATGGGAATCCTGAACGCCGCGCTGCCGGGGCAGCCCATTCGAGTGAACGTTCTCCCCGGCGAACTGACTCCGCAGGGGCTGGTGGTATATACCTCGAATCCGCGCTACCGGGATGTCCAGAATGCCTTGGAGCCTCCCGGACCCACCAACGGCTGGAACCAGACCCGCTACCGCTACGACCCCGCCCGAGCCCATTCGCTTATCGTCACGGGCACGCCGAGCGCGGCCAATGGCTGGCAGGGTATCTCGGTCCAGAATGGCGACAAGAACACGAACGTGATCGTCATTGACTGGCAAGCCGCGGAGCCCTAGGCGTCAAATAGTCCCCCTGCGTACAACACGGTTTGGCCGGTAGCGGAAAAGAAAAAGAGGCGTGCCGTCTGGCCACGCCTCTCCGAGAGTTGAGAATCAATCGGAAGCAACCCTACGCGTAACGGGCCGCCTGGCTTTGGCGCTTGCGCGGGGCGGAGGATGCGCTCTTGGCGCGGGGCGCGCCCGATCTGGTGCGCGCGGCGGGCCGTGCTTCCGCCTTGGAACGCACTTCCCCGGCCATGCGGCTGGCGGCATCCGTCCTCACGCTGGCGGCGGCGGCCCGGTGCTCCTGCATCGCGCTGTGCTGCAAGTTGCGCGGAAGCGGCTGCAACTGCAAACGGGTGTTGAGCGCCTTCTCAATACGCCGAACTTCCGAACGCTCACCCGGCATTACAAAGGTGTGCGCGATGCCGGTTTGCCCGGCGCGGCCGGTACGTCCCACGCGGTGGATGAAGTCCTCCGGCACCTGCGGCAGATCGTAGTTGACGACGTGCGAGATGCTGTCCACGTGGATGCCGCGCGAAGCGACGTCCGTGGCCACCAGAATGCGGTATGCCCCGTCCTGGAAGCCCTTGAGCGCTTTGTTCCGCTGGGATTGGGTGCGGTTGCCGTGGATTGCCGTGGCCGCGAAGCCAGTGCGATCCAACTGCCGCGAAAGCCGTTCCGCGCCGTGCTTGGTGCGGGCAAATACCAGGAAGGTTCCGTCTTCCTCTTCGAGCAGGTGCCGAAGCAGGTCATACTTGGCTTCCTTGGCAATCTCGTAAGCGTGCAGTTCCACCTGCGCGGACGCTTCGGACGTAGGCCCGATCGCGATGCGAGCGGGGTTGTTCACGTGCTTGTCGATCAGATGCGCCACGGATTTCTCAATGGTGGCGGAAAAGAACATAGTCTGACGCTGTGCCGGAATGGCAGCGAGGATGCGCTGGATGCTGGGCAGGAAGCCCATATCGAGCATACGATCCGCTTCATCGAGCACCAGGATCCTGTTGAAGAAGGGTTGCACCAGCTTTCGCTGCAGGAAGTCTTCCAGGCGTCCGGGAGTGGCAATCAGCACCTGAGCGCCGCGTTTGACGGCGTCAATCTGCGGGCGTTCATTCATGCCGCCCACGATCACCGCGGATTGAATCCCGGTGCCGGCGGCTACTTTGACGAAGGTCTCTTGAATCTGAAGAGCGAGTTCGCGGGTTGGGCTCAGGACGATGGCCTGCACGCCAGGTCGGCGGCGGCCGTGCATCAGAGATTCGAGCATGGGGAGCACAAACGCCAGCGTCTTGCCGGTGCCGGTTTGCGCGGTAGCCACTACGTCGCGGCCCTCAAGGGCGGGGGGGATGGCTTTGGATTGGACAGGGGTAGGTTGCACAAAGTTGTGCTTCGCGAGATTGTTCTGCAAAACAGAACACAAGTGTAGATCCGAAAATTTTGTCATGCGGTCAAAAAGGGGGGAAGCGCAATCAGGGAACCGCCAACAGGAAAGGAGGGGTACAAGTGAAAACTCTTCCAGTAGCTTCTAGGATAGCGCACTTGCGCCGGTTCTGTGCCGGTCTATTTTCAAAGCAGCGCAACGCCTGTCGTTTCAGTGATATAGCTAAAGCTTCCAGCCCTTTCGGTAGGGCGGGTTGAGCAAGGTGCTGGCGGTGGGGTCATTCGGAAAGCGCATCCGCACGGGGTCCCAATCAAGGCTCTTGCCGGTGCGGCAGGCGATGGTTCCGATCAGGGCGGTCTCCGTTAGCAGGCTGCCGAACCCGAACTCGCAGGATGCCGCGGGGCCGCCCTTGCAGGCGTTGATCCATTCCATGTAGTGACCCTCGCTGCGCGGCTTCGTCTTCGACGGAGCGGCGAACTCCTTCGCCCGGGCTTCCGGAAGCAGCACGTGCTTGCCGCCCGTCAATCCGGCGAGCAGCACACCCTTGCCGCCGACGAAGCAGATGCCGTCGTTCCCCAGGGTCTGGCCGGAGGGCATGGAGGCGGGGATCGCGGGCTTCAATCCGCCGTCATACCAGTGCAGGCGCACCGCGGGCTGCGCACCCCGGGCGGGGAAATCCCAGGTGACCAGGGAAGAGTGCGGGAAGGTCTCGGGCAGATCGATCACCGTGTTCTTCAGGTCGAACTGGCCGTCTTTGTTTACGAGGCGATGCCGCACGACGCGGGTGGCGCTGGCGGAGACCCGGGTAGCGTGTCCCAGATCGAGCGCGCGAAAGACTACGTGGAAGGCATGGCAGGCCATGTCGCCCAGGGCGCCCGTGCCAAAGTCCACCCAGCCGCGCCACGAGAAGGGATGGTATGCGGCGTGGTACGGGCGCTCGGGAGCGGGGCCCAGCCAGAGATCCCAATCGATGGTCTTCGGCACGGTCATCCCTTCGCGGGGCCGGGCTAGCCCTTGCGGCCAGATGGGGCAGTCCGTCCAGACGTGAACCTCGCGCACCTCGCCTACCGCGCCGGCCTGGATCCACTCTTCGGTCGTCCGCGCATCGTCCGAGGCGGAGCTTTGTACGCTCATCTGCGTGGCGATCTTTTTCTTCTTTGCTGTTTCGGTGAGCAGCCGCGCTTCATACACCGTGCGCGTGAGGGGCTTGGCGCAGTAAACGTGCTTGCCTGCGTCCATCGCCGCCATGGCGACGAATGCATGCGTGTGGTCGGGCGTGCCGATGATGACGGCGTCGATGCCCTTCTCTTTGTCGAGCAATTCGCGATAGTCCCGGTAAGTCTTCGCCTTGGGAAAGTGGGCAAAGACTCTGGCGGAGTAGCCGTGGTCCACGTCGGCGAGCGCGACGATGTTCTGGCTTTCGCAGTTGCGCAGGTAGTTGAACCCCATCCCGCCGACGCCCACGCCGGCGATGTTCAGCTTATCGCTGGGGGCGGGGCCGGCCTGCCCGCCCAGCACGCTCGCGGGCACAATCAGGAACGCCGCGCTGGCAGCCTGCCGACGGGTGGGTTGCGCGCGGTCCCTATCGGGTGCGGAGGGTGTCTGGGGCATGTGTGCGTTCCTTTAACGCAACTAGAGATATCACCCCGCGCCGGGAATGCGCTACTGAATCGTACGAAATTATTCATAACGGAGTGCCTGGGCGGGGTCGAGCGCGGAGGCCTTCCGGGCCGGCACGTAGCCGCTGGCCACGCCGACAATGGCAAGAAAGACCATCGAGACCGCCACGGTGTTGAGAGAGATCGCGAGCCGCAGGTCTCCCTTCCCGGAATCGTCCTGAAAGAGAGGCCCCAGCAACGGCAAATCCCCCACCATGGCGGCGATGGCATAGGCCAGCGCCAGCCCCAGCAACCCTCCCGCGAAGGTGATTACCAGTGCTTCCGTGATCACCTGCAGCTTCACGTGAAGGCGGCGCGCGCCCAGAGCGCGGCGAAGGCCAATCTCGCGGACACGCTCGTCGATGGAAACCAGCATGATGTTCATCACGCCCACGCCCCCGATTCCCAATGTGAGCAGCCCGATGAAGACCAACAGCGTCTGAAGCCCGATGGTGATGCCGTCGATGATGGGGCGAAACTGCTCGCGGTTGTTCACGCGCATCGCGCGCGGATCGTCCGGATTGAAGCCCTGGCGCTTCGCGATGGCGTTGCGTACCTGGGAGATGGCCTCATTCTGGAAGGCTAGGGAGACGGCGCTGAATACGAGAACGCTGGCGTAGCGGGTATCCCAGACATCGCCCGCGGTGGTGTAGGGGATGAAGATCGAGCTGTCATCGCTTGAGAAGTAGTTGCTGAATTGCAGTTTGGGGTCCATGACGCCGATCACGGTAAACCGCAACCCGCCAATGATGATTTCCTCCCCGAGAGCGGGACGGCCGCTGAACAGTTTCTTCTTGATTTCAGACCCGAGGAAGGCGACGCGGCGGCGCTCCAGCATGTCCTCATCGCTAATCCATCGCCCCTGGCTGGGCACTTCGTTGCGAACCTCGCCGTAAGAAGGGTAAACGCCGCGAATGGCGGCGCTCTCCCGGCGCAACTCGTAGCCGACATCGTAGCGCTGCACGGTCTCCAGGCTGAGGTGCCGCACGAGAGTGCCTTCGGCGCGGATGTTATTGAAGTCTTCCAACTCAAAGCGCACCCGCTTGCCGGCCTTTTCGCCTCCCGCCTGGTCACTGGTCTGGCCGGGCCAGACGACTACGGCGGACTTGCCAAACGCATCAAAGCCCCGCACCAGTTGCGCGCGGAACCCGCTCCCGTAAGCAAAGAGCAGCGCTACGGAGACCACGCCCCACATGATGCCGCACATGGTTAGTGTGGCGCGCGTGGGATTGCGCCGGAGCGCGATCCAGGCCTGGATGAGGATCTCTTTGAACATTGCCTATCCCCCTGCCTCGTGACGCAACGCCTCGATGGGATCAATCAGCGCGGCGCGGGTTGCCGGGTACATTCCGCTGAGAAGCGAGACCAGCCCGAGCAGCGCGAACGAGAGAAAGCTGAGCGACCACGTGGGCAGGAGCCCCGCGAAGAACTCCGGCATGGGCAACTGGTTGACGGCGAGGCAAATGCCGTAAGCCACGGCCAGGCCGAGCCCGCCGCTCAAAAGGACCACAAAGACGGTCTCAATGAAGAACTGGACGAGAATAGACCCCGCGGTTGCGCCCACGGCCTTGCGCAGGCCGATCTCGCGGGTGCGTTCCCGCACGGCCACCAGCATCACGTTCATCACGCCAATGCCCCCGATCAGCAGGGTGGCAATCCCCACGGCGCCGAGGAAGTATTGCATCCCGTCTGTCATCTGGCGGAAGGCCTTGGAATTCTCAATCGTGTCCCAGATGTAGAGGGCGTCTTCGTCCTTGGGGTCGCAATCGTAAATGCGTGCGAGACTCTGGCGAAGCTGACGCTTGCATTCGAGATGAGCGTCGAAACTGCGGGCGGCGACGAGAAGGCGGTCAATCTCGTCCGGAGGGGACGGAGGCCGGTCTGGAAAATCCTCCATCATGCGGTCGAAGGGAATGAAAACCTTGCGGATGTCCTCGCCGTCGTAGCTGGAATCCTGATCTTTGGCCCGCATGACGCCTATGACGACGTAGGGAAGGCCGTTGAGTGTGATGGATTCCCCAATGGCATCGCGATCGGCAAACAGCTGCTTCTTGGCGTCGGAGCCGAGAAAGGCCACCGGACGGGCTTCGTCGCAATCCTTCTGATTGTAGAAGCGGCCTTGCGCGACATCGATGGATCGGATCTCGGCGAAGGCCGGCTTCGCTCCCGTCACCGTGAGCGAGGCGCTATTGTAGCTGGATTGCACTTTGAGGCCGCGACCAAACTCGGGCATGATGTGCGCGCAGCTCGGGCAATAGGGGGCGATCTTCTTGTAGTCTCCGGCCCGGAAGCGGATGGAGCGGCCCGCGCGCGTGCCGCCCGCCTGCGTATTGGTCTTGCCGCCAAATACGATCATGAGGTCCTTGCCCAAGGTGGACGCCACTTTCTCCTGACCAACGCGAAGGCCCTCGCCCGCTCCCACCATGAGGGTGATGGAGATGATGCCCCAGGTGATCCCGAACATGGTGAGCACGGTGCGGAGCTTGTGCGCCCAGAGGGTTTGAAGAGTGTCGAGAAACAGGTCTTTCAGTCGCATCGGCTTTTCCCGTTCCGGGTGCTGGGGCAGGGCGGCGGCGTACCGCCGGGGAGCACGGCGGCACGCCCGCCGCACTCTATTGCAGGATCACTTTGTCCCCTGGCTTGAGCCCGGAGGCGAGTTCGGTCTTCACCCCGTTCGAAATGCCGAGCGTGACGGGCACGCGCTTCTTGCCGGTCTTGCTGGAGGGGTCCGGGATTTCGAGGAAGGTGTTGCGCTGGCTGTCGTATACGACGGCCGCTTCCGGCACCAGCAGGATGCCCTTCTTCTCTTCCAGGATGATTTCGGCATTCGCCGACATGTTCGCCTTCAGCTCGCCGCTGGGGTTGGCGATAGAGACGCGCACTTCAAAGGTGGTGACGTTTTCTTTCTCTACGCCAAGCGGAGAGATCTTGGTGACATGACCCTCATACTTCTTGCTCTTAAACGATTCGACGACGATCCGGGCCGGCTGGCCGAGGAAGACCTTGCCGATGTCGGCTTCATCCACTTTGCCGAGGACGTAGACGTCGCTCACATCGCCTAACGTGAAAACCAGCGTGGCTTGCGAGCCCAGCACCAGAATGGAGGAGACGGCGTCGCCCACTTCCACGTCGCGAGAGAGGACGAGGCCATCCATTGGGCTGACGATGGTGGAGTTTCGAAGGTCTTCCTCGCTGCGTTCGAGCATGGCCTGATACTGCGCCACCTGGGCTTTGGCCTTGGCGACTTCCGCACGGCTCACGCCCACGCTGCGCTGGGCCATCGCCTGGCGGTTCAGCGCCATCTGATACAGGCGCTCTGTTTCTTCCATGGCGTTCCGGGCGATCAGTTTCTGTTCAAAGAGTTCCTTCGCCCGGTCGACGTTGCTCTTGAGAAAGGGGATCTCGGGATTCTTTGCTTCCACCTGGTTGCGCTCAAGAGCGGCTTCCGTCGCTTCGAGCGCCGCGTTGGCCGCCATCAGTGCCGCCTTGGCCTCCCGCACCCGCGCGTTCAGTTCTTCCTTGTCGAGTTCGGCCATCAACTGGCCCTGTTTCACCCGCTCTCCGTAGTCGACGTAGAGCTTCTTGACGATGCCGCTGGCCTTCGATTTCACCTCCACCTTGGTGAGGGGCTCGATCTTGCCGGTGGCGACGACGGAGCGCGCGATGTCGCCCTTTTCCACCTGGCTGAGCTTGGCGGGATCAATGGTGGGGTTCGAGCGGAACGCGAAGGATGCCGCCACGCCGCCGGTAATTAGAATAGCCAGCACAACGACGCCCCAAAGCCAGCGCCGCTTCCGCCTCCTGCCGTTTGTTCCGTTGCTCGCCATGGTGGGATTTCCTTCCGTTGGATCCGCGCGAACGGCCCGCTTGCCGCGGGACCGTTCGGCTGACACTTCATCGCGGATTGGTTCTGGGTGGGAATACGGAGACCCGGGAAAAATGTTCCGCGAGAATGCGGAATTTTGCGTTAACGGGCGGCGAGTTTGCGGGGCACGCCGCGTCGCGCGATTTCGACCTCTTCAATCCAGTTCAGGATGAGTTCGTTCACCCAGAAGCGGGGCTCGCGGCGAGCGATGAAGCCCATGTGACCGCCGTGAGGGGCGCGGATGAAGCGGATGTGTGGGTTCCGGGTTACCGCCGGCTGGTCATAGAGCGAAACCGGAATGAAGGGATCATCCTCGGCATGCACCATCAGCATCGGGATGCGTACGTCACCCAGGAAGTTCTGGGCGGATTCGCTGGCGTAGTAGTGGGCGGCGTCGCGGAAGCCGCCGAGGGGCGCTACGTAGGCGTCGTCGATGGCCCAGATGGTGCGGATGCGGTCGATGCCGTCGAGCGACAGGAGATCGGGCATGAGCGCATGCTTGCGCCGGATCGTCCGCTTCATGCGGTAGACGAACTGCCACTGGTAGAGCCAGTTCGAGGGCTGCTGCACGCAGCGGGAACAGGCCGCCAGATCAATCGGCGTGGAGATCGCGGCTACCCCGGCAAGGAGATTCGCAGCGCGTTCCCCAAGGATGCCGGCCAGCTTTGATACCTGGTTGCCGCCGAGCGAGAAGCCCACAAGGTAGATGGGAAGCTGCCCTCCGGAGAGACCCTTCAAATGTGCGAGGAAGCACTCAATATCCACCGTGAGCCCGGAATGGTAGAGCGTGCGGCAATAGGCTTCCGTGCCGCCGCAGTTGCGCATGTTCATGCGGTGCGCGGCGAACCCGTTCACCAGCGCGTGTTGCGCGAGGCTTCGCATGTAGCTGCCGTCACTATTGCCTTCGAGCCCATGCACGAGCACTACGTGGCCGCGTGGCGCCGCTTCGGGCTGCTGGCTAACCACGCGCACTTTGACGCCTGGCTCCGTCTCAAACAAACGATCGTGGACGGGGAAGCGGATTTCGTCCAGATGCGCCCGTATCGCCACCGTCGCGAGCGTGGCGAGGTGTCCGTTCCGGAACATGGGCTGGAAGGAGGTCAACTTTCAGTGTAAACCGCCTCCCGGGACGTCCGTCTCGTCGGCTTTGGAAGAAGTGTGCGGGGGGCGCGAGGCGCAACTCGTCTTGTTCGCGGATCTCCAAGCGGACACGGTTGTCGCCGTGCTTGACGGCGCGCGGCTCGCTCCTTGGGCCTCAATACGGGCGATATGCCGCGGAGAGATTTCGGAATCTGCGCATCGGACCGGCTTCGGCGGGCGTCCTATGGGATAGAGGGCCACGCCGCGGGAGCACCGGGATGAAGCGGATTACGTATCGCAAGTACACAGGGGACGATTTCGGTATCGAAGCCGAAGATCTGATGCGGGCGCTATCCGATTTCTTCCTGCAAAGCGGCTATCAGGACCCGTATTCCTCGTGGCGGGAGTTCGACCCCAACGCCATGGACGAACTGATGCGCCAGATTCAGGAAGCGCTCGAAAGCGGGGACCTGTTTCCGGACGATGAGCGCCAGGAGATGCTGGATCGGCTCCGGGGCATGTCTTCCGAGGAACTCGACGATCTGCTCGGCGAACTTGCCCGAAAACTAGCCGAGGAAGGGTATATCAGCGTGGGCGGGGCGGCGGACGGCACGGTGAACGCGCCGGGCCGGGGTTTCGCCGAGGGCCCTGAGCGGGAGACCGCGTCCCGGTTTGAAGTCACGGACAAGTCCCTGGATTTTCTGGGCTTTCGCGCGCTGAAGGACCTGATGGGGGCGATCGGCAAATCGAGCCTCGGCAGCCACGATACCAGGGAGCAGGCCACGGGCGTCGAATCGAGCGGATCCTCGAAGCTCTACGAGTTCGGCGATACCCTGAACCTCGATATCAGCGCCACGCTGTTCAGCGCGATGCGAAGGGAGGGCGCGAAGGTCCCGCTGGCTCTCGAATACAGCGACCTTCACGTACACCAGAGCGAATACCAAAGCTCCTGCGCCACGGTGATCCTGCTCGATTGCAGCCACTCGATGATCCTTTACGGCGAAGACCGGTTTACTCCCGCAAAGAAGGTGGCCATGGCGCTCGGCCATCTGGTGCGCACGCAGTATCCGGGTGACAGCATCCGCTGCGTTCTCTTTCACGACAGCGCGGAGGAGTTGCGCATGGAGGAACTGGCGCGGGTTCAGGTGGGGCCGTACCACACGAATACGCGCGACGGCTTGCTGCTGGCGCAAAAGATCCTTCGGCAGGAAAAGAAGGACATGAAGCAGATCATCATGATCACGGACGGCAAACCCTCCGCGCTCACCCTGGAGAACGGGCAGATCTACAAGAATCCCTTCGGGCTCGATCCGCTGGTGATCTCAAAAACCCTGGAGGAAGTGGGCCGCTGCCGCAAGCAGGGAATTCTCATCAACACGTTCATGCTGGCGCAGGATTATGCGTTGGTGCAGTTCGTCCGGAAGGTCACGGAGATCTGCCGCGGCAAGGCGTACTTCGCCACGCCGCGCAATCTCGGGGAATACCTGCTGATGGACTACATGAACCGCAAGTCGCGGGTTGTACACTGAGGCGGGAGTTCGAGCGGCCGGTGCGGCGTTGTGCTTTCCGCGCGGGCAGTACCGAGAATGTTGCTCGTTGAACACGGGCGTCATGCGGGGAGTCCCGGCTCGAGTATCCTGGTGGATTACCGGCGTGGCCGGCACCGCGGCGCTCGTGTTCCGTGTTCCGGCCGGCGCGGCGACCCCGATGCCCCATGCGCGTGATTCAGAAAGGATCTCCGGCCTGCCGCCGGTACCGTATCGCACGATGATTCGCCTTCTTCCCGCAACCCTCCGCAAAATGCGCCTTGCTTTCGCGCATACCGGCGCGCTTACCTGCTCGCTCGCGGCCGCCTTTTGCGTTGCGCCGCTGCCCGCCCTCCAAGCGCAGCATCCCTGGGTCCATGAGGTTCCGCCGGTGAGCGCGGAAGAGTTCCCGATCCTCGCGTGGAACCCGTCGCCCTCGGATGCCGCGAGCCTGGCCCTCATGAAGGAGGCGGGGCTCAACGTGAGCGGCTTCTGCCAGATCGAGGACCTGGACAAGGTGCGGGCGGCCGGGCTCGCGTGCGTGGTGTCCTACCAGCCCCTTCGCGAGTTGATCGAACGCGGCGTCGCCACCGATGCCGAGATCCGGCAAATCGTCGCCGATCTGAAAGCGCGGATCGGCACGCACCCGGCCGCGTTCGGGGTCAACCTTCGCGATGAACCCAGCGCCGCGCGCATGCCCTTCCTCGGCCGTATCGCCGCCGAACTGCGCCGCGCGATGCCGGACAAGCTCCCCTACATCAACCTGTTTCCGAACTACGCGGCCCCGCAACTCCTCGGTACGGATTCCTACGACGCCTATCTCCGTGCATACCTGAAGCACATTCCCCTGCCATATCTGAGCTGGGATAATTACTCCCTGCTGGGCGGCGAGATGGAGCCGCGCTTTTACGACAATCTGGAACAGGCGCGGCGCGTGACTCTCGAAGCCGGCATCCCCTTCTGGAACTGCGTTCTGGCAAACGCGCACTTCAATTACTCGGAGCCTACCGACGCCGGATTCCACCTTCAGGTCTACTCGACGCTTGCCTATGGCGGGCGCGGCATCCAGTTCTTCACCTACTTCACGCCCGGAAGCGGCAACTACCGGCTCGCTTCCATCGACGCCAACGGCAACAAGACCGCCACCTGGGACATGCTCCGCCGCATCGCGCTGCAGGTGCATGCGCTCGCGCCCTCGCTCGCCAAACTGCGCAGCACGGGCGTCTACCACTGGCCGGTCTCCACGGCGGCGGGAACGCCGCTTGTCGAGGATCTGCGCTCCGGGGGGCGCTTTCTGGTGGGCGAGTTCGCGGACGGGCAAGGCCGCCCCTGGCTCATGCTCGTGAACAAGGACCTCAAGGAATCCGCGCCGTTCCGCGTGAAGCTGCGCAACCCGAAAGCGACCCTCCTGCGCATCTCGCCCGCGAGCGGCAAAGAGGGGCCGCTTGGCAATGAGGGCGGTTGGCTTGCGCCCGGCGCGGGGGTGCTTCTGCGGGTGACGGAGGAATAGCCATGACACGCCGGGGTCTTCTCGCAGCGCCATGGATCGCCGCCGGGTTCGCGGCCTCCCCATTTCTGCCCGGGCCGTCGCTTGCCGTCCCGTTGGCCGGCGCTTCCGCGAAATCGCGCCAGTATCACATCTGCTTCACGGCCGCCACGCTCGAACGTAATCCGGAACTGATCGGCATTGCAAAAGAGGCGGGCGTCGGCACGATCTGGCTGGCCGGCTACCTCTATGGCCACTGGTATTTTTCGCCCGAGCGCATCGCGGCGGCGGCCGGCAAAATCCGCCGGGCGGGGATGCGCGCGGAGCTTGTTTTTGTCCCCCTCGGCCATCCCGGCGATTCGCTCGGAGAGAAAGAGGGCGAACCGCCGCTGATCCCGCCTCCGCACTGGAAGCAGTGCGTCCATTTGGACGGTTCCCGGCATTGGGGCACTTCCCTGCATGCGCCCGCCACGGAAGAGAATGCCGCCGCGCTCCGGCGAATGCGCGGCATGGGTTTCCGCACCGTCTTTCTCGACGACGATTTTCGTCTCGCCGTGGGGCCGGGCCGCATCGGCGGCTGCTTCTGCGACGATCACTGGCGTCGCTTCGCCGATTCGCACGGCTATGGCTCCGGCGTCCGCGAACAACTGGCGGCCGACATCGCGGCACGCAACCTCTCCCCGCAACTGCGTTCCTGGGTCGAGTTTCACTGTTCGGAGTTGACTGCCTGCTTCCGCCGTCTTCGGCGCGCGGAGCCGGAGTTTTCACTCGGCAATATGGTGATGTTCCTCGGAGCGGAGAAGGCCGGAATCCGCCTCGAGGATTACCGGGGAGTCCCGTTTCGCGTAGGCGAATTGATGTTCAGCGACCGGGATTTCGACCGGCTCAAGGGCAAGACCGACGAGCTATTCAGCGTCCTCTTCCACCGCCGCTTCACAACGCCCGAACTTGCCTACAGCGAGAGCACGGCCTTCCCGTCCGACGGGCTCTCGGCGCGGAATATGGCGGCGAAACTCGCGATCTCCACGATTGCCGACGTGCGCAACACGATGATGATGAGCGGGCTTACGCCCTTTCCCGCCGGCCACTGGGAGGTGCTCGCGCCGGCCATGCGGAGCCAGACGAAAATCCATGCGGAGATTGCGGGTCACGCGCCCGCCGGGCCTTTTAAACATTATTGGGGCGAACACAGCCGCTATGCGGGCGATGACAAACCCTTCAGCCTGTTTCTGGCGGCGGGCGTCCCGTTCGAGGTCTGCGATACGGTTCCCTCCAGCGGTTGGACCTTCCTCTCCGACGCCGACGCGGCGGCGCCGGCGCGTTCCGGCGCTACGGCAAGGGTGACGCGCCGCGAGACGCCGGAAACGCTCGAAGACCTGTTCGCGCTCAAGCGGCGCATCCTCCCCGGCCTCGAAGGCGTTCCCTTCGTCGAGGACGAGCAACCCGCCGTGTGCGCCTGGTATCCCACGGCCCGGCGCGCCCTGGTGTGGAACCTCTCGGACGCCCCGCGTTCGCTCACGCTGCGGCACGGTTCGCGCCGTATCCCGCTCCGCGCCGGGCCGCTCGAACTCGTCTCCGTTCCGCTGTAGCGGTCACGGCGAGGGCGCGTGAAGGGCATTCGCGGGACGGATGGAGTTCGAAGCTACTCGCCGCGCCCTCGCGGAGGTTCGCTCGCGAGCAGCGTGAGCGCTTCCAGAATGCGCGCGACGCCATTCGGGGGAAGCCGCAAGTAGCGCCGCGTGCCCCGCTCGCCGGGCGTGAAGGACGTGCTCCCGGTTCTTGCGTCCACAGTCACGTCGCCCGGTTCGGAGCGGAGGAAATAGCCGCGATCGGGCCGGACGGCCGCAAGCACGGAGGTCAGATCCCACGTGGGGCGGTCGTAGGGCATCCTGGCATAGGCCCGGTACGACGCCGCGATGGGGTGCCATGGCGCGTAGGAGAAGTCCCTCTCGATGGAAACGGCGGGGTACGGCAGCGCCCGCCCGATCTCGAATCCGCTGAAGAGCACGGGCGTGGGCCAGGTTTCAAACACCCGCTTCGCCGCCGGGATGTCGAGTTTAACGTTGTACTCCGGGGTGGTCTCAACGAAGTTACCGGCCATTGCCGAGAGCAGAGAGACCTTGCGCCGGGCAAGTTCTCCGCCGTCGAGATCCGAGATCGCGTCGGCCTTCGATTCAAGCAGCGCGGCCAGGTTTGTGGAGAACCCTACCTGCACGATAACGACCTTCTCCGTGCTCTCGGCGAGCAGACGGCGCAGCAGCGGCACCGCCGGTTCGGGCGCGATCCGGGTCTCTTTCCGCAGGGCAATTGGCGCGGCGGCGAGGGGCTTCGAGAGGAAACCGTCGCGGTCGCCTTCCGGGATGGTGCGGCTCGCGACGCCTACCGGAATTTCCGGCCGCCCGTAGAAGCGGTTCACCATCCGGATATACCGCGCCGCGTCCGGGTGCGCGTTGGTGAGGGTCACACCGAGCAACTTGCACTCGCCGCGGCTTTCGAGGCTATGAAGCATGGCGAGCGCCAAGGCGTCGTCGATATCGTTGCCCATATCCGTATCGAAGATCACCGGCACGGCCCCAAAGCACGGAGCGAGCAGGAACAGCGCGAGCGAGGTCGCCAGAACGATCGAGGTGAATCGCGGCATTCGTTACCCTTTCAGCGGCACTCGTCCGCGTGCCGTTCGGGCTGGCGACGAGTGCGACCTTCAGCGTATCTCAGCGGCTGGGCGATTTGGACGAAGATGGATTCCGCGCCCGTGGCCGAAGGCGGCAAACCGAAACCTGCCGGCGCGGCTCGGCCAGTGACGCCGGCCAGCGACGGTACTGGATCGCCACTGGATCGCGCGCGTCCGCTTTGGTATTTTGGTAACGCGACTTCGCACGTTTACTCTCTGCCCAGCCGGCAGTGGTTGTTCGTCTCACCCGCACATCGAGAAAGGACATTGCCCATGAGTTCGCCCAAGGAGCAAGACAAGCATAAAGGGAGCAAAGGCGAGGTTTCCCGCCGCGGCTTTCTGGAGGTAACCAGCGCCGGCGGCGCAGCCGCCGCAACCGTCGTGCTCGATCAACCGGCTGGAGCGCAAAGTCGCACGCAGGCCGGAGCGCGGATCGCCGGTCCCGGACCCGTGGCGATCACCCTCAATGTCAACGGGAAGATGCTGAAAGTGAGCGTGGAGCCGAGGGAGACGCTGCTCGATACGCTGCGCGGTCCGCTGGATCACACCGGTGCAAAACGCGTCTGCGACCGCGGCACTTGCGGCGCTTGCACGGTGATGATGGACGGCAAGAGCGTTTACTCCTGCACGGTGCTGGCGATCGATGCGCAGGGCAGCAAGATCGAAACCGTGGAGGGGCTCACGGCCGACCTCAAGAACGACGCGCTCGTGAACGCCTTCGTCGAACACGATGCGCAGCAATGCGGCTACTGCACGCCCGGCTTCATGGTGGCGGCGAAGATGCTTCTGAAGGAAACGCCGAAGCCGACGTACGCGGAAGTGAAGGCGGGCCTCTCCGGGAACTTGTGCCGCTGCGGCACGTACGTTGGTCTCCGCAACGCGGTGCTGGGCGCCGCGCAGGGAGGGAGGGCGTAAGCGATGGCGGAATATAAATGGCCAGCAATGGCGGAACGAAGCTGGATTGGCAAGCGTGTCAGCCGGCTTGACGGTCCGCAGAAGTCGGGCGGCCGCGCGAAGTATGGCTCGGATATGAATCCGGCACAACTGCTGCACGGGGCCATCCTCACCAGTCCTTACGCCCACGCGAAGATCAACTCGATCGATACGTCGGCGGCAAAGGCGTCGCCGGGCGTAACAGCGGTGATCACGATCGAGGACGCGGGCAAAGAGATCCAGTGGGAAGGGACGATTATCGCGGCGGTGGCGGCGGAAACCGAAGCGCAAGCTCGCGACGCGGCCCGGAAGATCAAGGTGGATTGGCAGGTGCTGCCGCACCTGGTGCAGGACGACGATCTCGGCAAAGCGGGAAGCCGCGCGAAACCGGCGGGTGAGAAGATTCAGGGTGATCCGGACGCCGCGAAGACCGGAGCCGCGTTCCGCATGTCAGGCGAATACGGGATTCCGGTGCTCACGCACTGCTGTCTGGAGCCGCACGGGCAGGTGATCCAGTGGAAGGGGGACGAGATCGTTTCCTGGAGTTCCACGCAATCGGTATCGAACTACGCCGGCGATCTGGGCGGCCAGATCGAGGTGCCGGCCACCGCCATCAAAGTGCATCAGGACCATATCGGCGGCGGATTCGGCAGCAAGTTTCAAAGCGACCAGTGGGGCGCGTTCTGCGCGCAGCTATCGAAGCAATCCGGCGGCCGTCCGGTGAAGTTCTTCCTTGACCGGAACGTGGAACTGATGATTGCGGGCAACCGGCCTTCGCATTACGCGAAGATCACGCTGGGCGCGGACAACGCGGGCAAAATCACGTTATGGGAATCGGACAGCTGGAGCAGCGGAGGATTTGCCGGCGGCAACATTCCTCCGATTCCTTACGTGTTCACGAAGATCGCCAACCAGCGGCTGAGCCACAACGCGGTATCGACGAACAACGGCCCGCAGCGCGCCTGGCGCGCGCCCAACCATCCGCAGGCTTCGTACCTGACGTGCGCTGCGATCGACGATCTGGCGGCCAAGATGGGCAAGGACCCGCTGGAGGTGTTCCTGGCCAACTTCGACCTTACGGCTCGCGGCGACGCTTATACGCGCCAGTTGAAGAAGGCGGCGAAGCTGATCGACTGGGCGGGAAACTGGAAGGGCCGGGGAAAGAACCGGCAAGGCCACATCGCGCACGGGCTCGGGATCGGCGTGGCCACCTGGGGCGGCGCGGGGCATGACAGCCGGGCCACCGCCCGGATTCATCCGGACGGCACGGTGGAGTTGGAGTGCGGCACGCAGGACCTGGGCACGGGCACCCGCACGATCATGACGCAAGTGGCGGCCGAGACGCTCGGCCTGCCGATGGATGCGATCCGGCTGAAGATCGGCGAGAACGCATACCCGCCTTCCGGGGCGTCGGGCGGTTCCACGACGGCGGGGGGCGTGAGCTCCTCGACACGGATCGCCACGACGGACGTGCTGAACCTGCTGTTCGAGCAGCTTTCCTCCAGCCTGGATAACACGCCGGCGGCTAATCTTGAAGCCAGGAACGGGCGGATTCAGGTGAAGGGCAACCCGGCGAAGGGGATGAGCTGGCGGGAGGCCTGCCGCAAGCTGGCGTCGCCGATCGAGGCGCTGGGGCACAACAATCCGCGCAATCCGCGCGGGCTGAATACGGGCGGCGCGGCGGGCGTGCAGGTGGCGAAGGTATCGGTGGATACGGAAACCGGCGTGGTGACGCTCGATAAGATCGTCGCCGTGCAGGATTGCGGGTTGATTCTGAATCCGAAGACCGCCGAAAGCCAGGTTTACGGCGCGATGATCATGAGCGTCTGTGGCGCGCTCTACGAGGAGCGCATTGTCGATGAACTTACCGGTCGCATGCTGAACGCCGATATGGAGTTCTATAAGCTCGCGGGCGCGCCCGATATCGGCGAGATGGTGGTGGAAATGGAGATCGACCCCGAGAACGACGCCCGGGGGGTAATCGGTCTTGGAGAGCCGCCAGTGATCAGCGGGATCGCGGCCATCGGAAACGCCGTCGCCAACGCGATCGGAGTACGGGTACCGATGGTGCCGCTCACACCGCGCCGCGTGCTGGATGCGATGAATGGGAACGGGAGGATCAGCTAATGGAAGCCTTTGCTTACGCCAATCCCACGTCGCTCAAAGAGGCGATCGCCTCACTGGGTACGAATTGGGACGATGCCGCCATTCTGGCGGGCGGCACCGACCTCATTACTCTGATGAAGCAGTACGTTTACTCCCCGAAGAAGGTCGTAAACATCAAGGGCATCAAGGAACTCAAAGGCATCGAACGCACGGGCGACGGAGGATTCCGGATTGGTGCGGCGGTGACCATCGACGAACTGCTCAAGAACCGGATCCTGGGCGAGGAGTTTCCGGCGCTGCGGATGGCGGCCAAGGGGATTACCAGCCCGCAGATGCGGCACATGGGCACCGTGGGCGGCGATCTTTGCCAGCGTCCGCGCTGCTGGTATTTCCGCAACGGATTTGGCCTGCTCGCCCTCAAGGACGGCAAGAGCCTGGTGGCGGACGGCGAGAACCAGTATCATGCCATTCTGGGCCATAACGGCAAGGCCTTCTTCGTGAGCGCGTCGAGTTTCGGACCGGCGCTGGTCGCGTGCGGCGCGAAGCTGAAGATTGCCTCCCCCTCCGGCGAGCGCGAAGTGAGCGCGGAGGACTTTTTCCGTATTCCCGCGAGCGAAACGGAGCGGGAAGTGGATTTGAAGCCGAACGAGATCCTTACCGAGATCCTGCTGCCGGTCTCCAGGGGCACGATTAGTTCGACGTATGAAGTGCGCCAGCGCGAAGTGTTCGACTGGCCGCTGGCCACCGCCTCCGTCATGCTCCGGATGAGCGGCGGCAAGGTGTCCGAGGCGCGCATCGCCCTTGGCCATGTGGCGCCAAAGCCGTGGCGGGCGACGGCGGCGGAGCAGGCGCTCAAGGGCCAAACCATCAATGAAGAGACGGCCGGAAAGGCCGGGGAAGCGGCGGTGGCGGGCGCGCAGCCGCTCAGTCAGAACGGCTATAAGGTGCAACTCGCCAAGACCGCGGTAAAGCGCGCGCTGCTGGCGGCGAAAGCGTAAGGAGATGCACATGGAACAACCCGGCCTCACCAACATGGATGAGGACCGCTGCCGCTTCCTTCGATGGAAGGGGATGTGGGTCCTCGCCGAACCGACGCCGGATGTGCAGCGGTCCAACGACCGTGCGTTCTGGTGCCATAAGACGCAAACCTGCATCGGCCCGGACAGCCAGGTGGCCGATGAGTACGAGTGCAGCGCGCACCGGAACTGCTACCGGCCGCTGTAAACTATCCGTCTGGGCCGAGAGGTACTGATCGGGTAGAAACTTCCCAATACGGCACGCTGCTCCCGATCAGATCGCACACCCCTCCGCGAGCGCGCGATCCGCTCTTCTGCCTCTATCGCCCCGCAGCTTCTGAATCTCTTTAGGTAGCCCTTGTCCTTATTTGCGCGTGCGCGGAAGTGCCGCAGCCATGCATCATCGAGTGTATGCGGACCGTGGGCAAGCTGCGAAGAGCGGCTTGGCGCTCCCTGGCTTCGCGGCGCTGCTGGGCGGCAGGGGTGGTCTGGGTGGCAGGGGCGGAGGGGGCTTTGTCCGGGGCTGAGAAAAATGTGCGCGGGTCGCCGGGGGTACCTGGTGTTGCGGCATCCTGCTGATTCTGCATGGTGTTCGCGCGGTGGACGGGCTGCGCGGGATTGTCCGGATTGTCCGGGTTTTCGTGCCGCAGGGGTGCGGGAGCGGCGGGCGTGCTGGCGCTCATGATGGCGGTGCTGACGAGGGTCGGCTTGCGGGCGGGAGCGGCGGACGGGGGAACCGCGACCGCTT
>JACTMJ010000025.1 GCA_014584705.1 Acidobacteriota bacterium
CTTCAACAACTCGTCGATCGCCGCTTCCAGCTTCGTTACTTTCATCCGTCCTCTCATCCTCTCCGAGAATCGGACTTACACAAAATTCGAAACACGCTCTCGCAACGACGCGCTCGACGCCCGCAACGCCTTCGCTACCCAGAGAGATCCGCGCACGGGCCGCATCAAGCAGGTGCTGCGCTACAACCAGTATGGCGGCACGGTTGGCGGCCCGGTTTTCATCCCGAAGTATTACGACGGCCGCAATCGCACCTTCTTCTTCTTTGGCTATGAGCAATGGCGCTGGCGGGCCACCGGCAACCCCCGCTTGGGCACGGTAGCCACCGCGCGGGAGCGCGCCGGCGATTTCAGCAACACCCTCGACGGCCAGGGCAAACTGATTACGATCTTTGACCCCGCCACCACCACGGCCCGCCCCGGCGGCGGCTTTACTCGCACGCCCTTCGCGAACAACATTCTGCCGTCAGGCCGCTTCGATCCGCTTTCCAAGCGCGTGCTCGAGTTCATGCCAGCCCCGAATGCCACGCCTACGAATGCATTCACCAACGCCAATAACTTCATTTCTCTGGTGCCGTCGAGTTCGGACCAGGGTACCACCAATATGCGCCTGGATCACCGCTTCACGGAGAACGATTCCTTCTTCTTCCGCTACACCGTCACCCGGAATACGAGGCGAGACCAGGGCTGGGGACTGGGCGCGTCGGACCCCGCCGCTCGTAATGACCAGCGGGATAACCACGCCGCCGTCGTCAACTACACCAAGGTGCTTACGGCGACCACGCTGAACGACCTGCGTGTGGCCGTTTCCCGGCAGTGGCTTCCCTTTGAGCATCCCAGTTTCGATAAGAACTGGCCGCAACAGTTGGGCTATCCCAGCATCATTCCTCAGGACCAGTTCCCGCCCGTGACGATCAGCGGTCTGCTGGGAATCGGCAACGCGGCCTTCTCCGCCGGGCTCCGCGCGCAGCAGTTCGTGCAGATTGCCGACGGCATGACCTTCATTCGAGGCAGTCACACCCTCAAGACCGGCTTTGACCTGCGCTGGTACCGGCTGAGCTTCATCAATCGTTTCCGGCCGTCGGGAGCTTTTGACTTCTCCCCGAGCCTCACCAATAATCCGATCGCACCGGCCGGAACGGGCGTGGGTCTCGCCAGCTTCCTGCTTGGAGAGGTGAGCGGAGGCGGCCAGGGCTATCGGCCCTTCTTCCAGTTCCGTGCGCTGCCCCTCGGCGCCTACTTCCAGGACGATTGGAAAGTCACGCCGAACTTCACCCTGAACCTGGGCATGCGCTATGACGTCTCCTTTGGCCCCACGGAAATCCACGACCGGCACTCCAACTTCAACCCGTTTGTGACCAACCCGGAAAATGGCTATCTCGGGCAAATGGTCTATAACGGCGACGGCACGGAACCCCGTTCCTTTGTCAATCTCGACAAGAACAACATCGGTCCCAGAATCGGATTCGCCTGGAACCCGGGCGGCGCCGGAAAGACCGCGATCCGGGCGGGCTACGGTCTGATCTACACGATTTCCGAAATCGGTCATATTCAAGGCGACAACACCAACGCGTTTGGCTTCTCCGTGGATACCAATTTCGCCTCCGCTCAGCCGGGCATCACTCCGGCCTTCCGCTTCAGCCAGGGGCCGGATTCCCTCCTTCGGCCGCTCGGCGCCGACGGCGGCCCCTCGGCGTTTCGTGGTCAGACGGTCCGCTATCAGGATCGCAACGCCCCCACACCCTATCTTCAGCAGTGGAACTTCACCGTGCAGCGTGCTCTGTGGGGAGGCTGGGTAGGCAGCGCCGTCTATGCCGGCAGCCGCGGCATACACCTCTTCGGCGGCAATTACGATCTCAACCAGCTTGACCCCGCCTTCTGGAGCGAGGGCCTCGGGCTTCAGACCACGGTAGCGAATCCGTTCCGCGGGCAGATTACTTCCGGCCCGCTCGCGGGTGCCACCGTCCAGAAACAGCAACTGCTCCGGCCCTATCCGGATTACCAGACCGTGCAAACGTTCGCCGCGCCCAACGCAAGCAGCAGTTACCATTCCTTCCAGGCGAGCCTCGAGAAGCGCTTTTCCGCCGGGCTTTCCACGTTGATCAGCTATACTGGCGGCAAGCTGATAACGGATGCGCTCTCAATTGGAGGTGGCGGCAATGCCACAGGGCTCGAAGGCTTCCGTATGGGCCGCTTCAACCGGAGACTGGATCGCCGCATTGATCAGGACGACGTTTCCCAGCGCCTGGTTGTCAGCAGCGTGTATGAACTTCCCTTCGGCAAGGGCCACGCCTTCCTCAATCGGGTTCCCACCGTTGTGGATCTCATTCTTGGCGGCTGGCAGATCAATGGGATCGGCACTTTCCAGACCGGGAAACCGTTGATGGTGCGGGGCGCCAACAACTTTACCGGAATCGGTTTTCCCGATCTCGTGAGTGATCCTTCGTTGCCTTCCGGCGAGCGCGGCGCCAACGGCTGGTTCGACACAAACGCCTTCAAGAACCCGGCCAACTTCGTGCTCGGCAACGCGCCCTACACGCTCCCGAGCACCCGCGGACCCGGCCTCACCGACGTCAGCTTTAGCCTCTTTAAGACCTTCAGCTTCCTCGAGCGCTACCGCCTGGAGACGCGCTGGGAAATGTTCAACGCACTAAACACGGTGAACCTGAACAATCCGAATACCACCTTCAGCCCGAACGCGCAGGGCGTCAACACGAATGCCAATTTCGGCAAGATCTTTGGTGCGCTCGAAGCGCGGCGGATGCAGGTAGGCATGCGCCTGACGTTCTGATCGTATTGAGGGAGAATATTCTGATGAACCGACGAGACTTCCATTCCATGGTGGGCGCCGGGATGCTAGCATCTCCGCTCGCCTCGGCACAATCGGCGGGCGGCACACCCACCGAACGCACGTTTGACTTTGTGGCTTACGGAGGAACCGCCGCCGGCGTCACCACGGCCGTGGCGGCCGCCCGTCAGGGCATGAAGGTAGCACTCCTTGAGCCTCACGATCATATCGGGGGCATGGTGAGCGGCGGGCTCTCGGGTACCGACGTGGGCCGCCGCGAGGTAATTGGCGGCATGGCACTGGAGTTCTATCTCCGCGCCGGACGCCGTTATGACGTTGGGCAGCACCTCAACTATCTCGCCTGGATGCCCGAACCCCGCGTGGCCGAAAGCATCTTTCGCGAGATGATCTCGGAAGCGAACGTGACCCTGCTGTTCCGGCACCGCCTCAAGGAGAAGACGGGCGTTTCCATGTCGGGTGGGCGTATCCGCTCGATCGAGATGGAGAACGGTGCGAAGTTCTCCGCTCCGATCTTTGCCGACTGCACCTATGAAGGCGACCTCATGGCGCAGGCGAAGGTTTCTTACACGGTAGGCCGCGAAGGCGTGAAGCAATACGGCGAATCGCTCGCCGGCATTCGCGCCGTGACGCCCCACCACCAGTTTCATTACCCGATTCCGGCTCGCGACGCCAACGGGAAGCTCTATCCCGAGATCGGCGATTACCCGCGCGGCACTCCCGGAGACGGTGACCACAAGGTGCAAGCCTACAATTTCCGCGTGATCGCCTCGAACGACCCGCAGAATCGTCTCCCATGGCCGAAGCCGGAAGGTTATGACCCCGCGCGCTATGAATTGCTCGCGCTCTATTTGGCCGGAGAAGTGAAGCGCCTCAACCGCGCTCCCATCTTCAATGAAGTGTCCCTCCTCCGGCGGATTCCCAATCGCAAGGCGGACATCAACAATCGCGGCGGGTTCTCCTCTGATTACATTGGCAAGAACTGGGAGTATCCGGATGGCAGTTACGCCACGCGCGCCCGCATCTGGAACGATCACATCCTCTATCAGCAGGGTCTCTACTACTTCCTGGCCAACGACCCTCGCGTGCCGCCCACCCTCCAGATGGAAGTGAACCAATGGGGCCTGGCCCGCGATGAGTACGAAGATACGAACCACTGGCCGCATCAGATCTACGTCCGCGAGGCGCGCCGCATGGTGGGCGAGTTTGTCGCTACACAGAAGGACTTGCAGACCGATCTGAAAAAGACCGACGCGATCGGCATGGGCAGCTATCAGAGCGATTCGCACAACATCCAGCGCATCGTGAATGAGAAAGGCTTCGTCGAGAACGAGGGCGATGTCCAGGTGGCGGTGAATCCTTACCAGATCTCCTACCGCATCATGCTTCCGAAGCGGGAGGAGTGCATCAACCTGCTCGCCCCGGTGCCGTTCTCGGCGTCGCATATCGCCTTTGCCTCCATGCGCATGGAGCCGCAGTGGATGCTCATCGGCCATGCGGCGGGGGTAGCCGCCAGTCTCGCCCACCAGGCGAACAAACCGCCGCACGAGATCGACGTGAAGAAGTTGCAGGGAATCCTTCTCGACCAGGGCGCGGTGTTCGAGTACGTCCGTCCTGTGCAGAACGAAGCCATCACGAAACTGCAGCGCCTGCTATAGCCGGTCTGCTCTCAACCACAACGCTCCGCTGGCGGAATCAGGATGGCCGCCGGCGGAGCGTTTTCAGGAATGCCGCGTAGGGCAGGGTGTTCAGCACGTCGTGCTTTTCGAGCCAGCCTCGCCGCGCCATCTTTACGCCGTACTTGATGTTGGCGAGATGCCGGGGGTGGTGCGCATCCGTATCCACCATGAACTTCACGCCTTTCGCCTGCGCCGCGCGGATCAGCGGAGCATGCAAGTCCAGCCGCTCCGGGCTGGAATTGATCTCCATGGCCACGCCATCTTTCGCGCACGCCGTTGCCACCACGTCGAAGTCATAGGGGAACGGGTCCCGTTGCAGGAGTAACCTTCCCGTGGGGTGCCCCATCACGCGCACGTACGGGTTCTCAACGACGCGCAGCAGCCGCTCCGTCATCTCCGCGCTTTCCTGGTTCATGTGGCTGTGGACGCTCGCAATCACCATATCGAGCGATGCCAGCGCTTCATCGTCGAGATCCATCCGGCCGTCGCGCAAAATATCGCATTCGATACCGGCGAGGATATGGATACCCAGGTGCCCTTCGCGATTGATCGCTTCCACCGTGCGGGCGAACGCGATCGCGCGCTTCTCATCGAGACCGTTCGCCATTGCCAGCGCCTTCGAGTGGTCCGTGATGGCGATGTATTCATAGCCCATCGCCTTGGCCGCGAGCGCCATTTCTTCGAGAGTCGCCCGGCCGTCGCTTTCGCGGGTGTGCATGTGCAAGTCCCCGCGAATGTCGCCGAGCTCCACCAGTGTGGGCAGGGAGTTCTCTTCCGCCCGTTCAATCTCCCCTGTGTTCTCGCGCATCTCGGGCGGAATCCAGGAGAGTCCCAATTCGCGGTAAATCTCCTCTTCCGTGGCGGAGGCCACAACGGTGCCATCCGCTTCCCGAAACAGGCCGTATTCATTGAGCGTCAGCTTGCGGTTCACCGCGCGCGTTCGCAAGGCGACGCTATGTTCCTTGCTGCCGGTAAAGTATTGCAGCGCGGCGCCAAAGCTCTCCGGCGGCAGAGCGCGCAAATCCACTTGCAGGTTCTGGCGGCCTATCTGCGCGCTCGCCTTGTTCTTCCCCTTCCCCAACACTTCGTGGATGCCGGGCGCGCTCACGAACCGGTCGAGCACCGCGGAGGCGTCTTCCGTCTCCACCAGCAGGTCGAGATCCCCGATCGTTTCCTTGCCCCGCCGGAAGCTTCCCGCCACGTGGAAGCGCTCCGGGGCAACGACTTCGCTCAACCATGCGCGCAGCTCCCCGGCCACCTCGTCTCCGTAGCTCAGCAGAAAGCGTCCCGCGCCCTTCCGATACGTCTCGATCGAGCGCAGCACCTTTTCCTCGAGCTTTTGCCCCATTCGCGGCAACTCACGCAGCTTGCCTTCCTTGCACAGCGCTTCCAGTTCATCGATCGTGCTTACCCGGTAATGCTCCCAGATCATGGCGATCGATTTCGGCCCCAGGCCCTGGATCTTCAGGAGTTCGAGCGCCGTCGGCGGGTAGCGGGTGAGGATCTCGTCGCGCCGTTCGAAGGAACCGCGCTCCGCGATCTCCCCGAGCACATGCGCGATTCCCTTGCCGATTCCCTTGATGTCCGTTACCTTCTGCGAAGGGTCCCGCAGCATCTCCATCACCGGCTGAGGATAATTCTCAATAGCGGAAGCCGCATTGCGATAGCTGCGGATGCGGAAGCCGTCCTCCTGCGCAATCTCCATCAGATCCGCGGTCTCTTCGAGCAGCCGGGCGACCTGCGCATTGTCGAGCATAACGCCCCTATCATCCCCCAATCCCAACCTTCCGTAAAGCCCGCGGACCGCTGCATTGGGGTACGCGCGGCGGCAGGTTGTTATAGAATCGAGCTACGGTTCGCCGTACTCCCTTTGACCGATTTTTGTTAGCCGGGGAACGTTCCATGGATAAGACTGCGCAAAATATACAAGAAGCATTTTTGAACAACGCGCGCAAAGAGAAGATCTTTCTGACGATCTACCTCACCAGCGGTGTGAAGCTTTCCGGGCGCATCAAGAGCTTCGATAAATACTCTGTGATCCTGGAAACCAATAACCAGGAACAGTTGATCTTCAAGCACGCCATTTCAACGGTGGTTGTGTCTCGCCACATGCACGGCGCGCCGCAGGGGTCGAGCTCTTCCCACGGGACCGCCGCCGCTCCTGGATCCGCGAGCGCCCCAGGCGTGCCGAACGAAGACTAGGCGGCGGGTCCCGCTCGAAGTACACGGATGAACTCAAATCTGTCCCGGCGAAATCTTCCCAGAGAGCGGGCGGTTCTGGTTGGGCTGGATCTTGCACGCGCGTCGTCTCAGGACCAGCCCCGCACGTACACTGCTTCCGAATCGCTGGACGAACTTCGCGAGCTCGCCGCAACCTCCGGAGCGGAGGTCGTTCACAGTGCTATCCAGCATCTCCATGCTCCGAATGCCGCTACCCTCATCGGGGCAGGCAAGGTTGAGGAGTTGGCCCTGCTTCGGGAAGCGGAAGAGATTGATGTATTCCTATTCGATGTGGATCTCTCGCCCACCCAGCAGCGCAATCTGGAGCGACGTCTGGGCGCGAAGGTGATTGACCGCACGCAGCTCATCCTCGACATTTTCGCGAGCCGTGCCCAGACTCGCGAGGGCAAGCTGCAGGTGGAACTGGCTCAGCTCGACTACCTGTTGCCCCGCCTTGCCGGGCATGGCGTTGAGATGTCGCGTCTGGGCGGCGGCATTGGCACCCGCGGCCCGGGCGAAACCCAATTGGAAACGGACCGCCGGAAGATTGCCCGGCGCATGCGGAAGCTCGAAGCGGACCTGGAATCGGTTCGGCGCGGCCGAGGAGTGCAGCGCGCCAAACGCGCTTCGGTACCCCTGGCAACCGCGGCTTTGGTGGGTTACACCAATGCGGGCAAGTCCACTCTGTTCAACACCCTCACGCAAGCCGGCGTTCTGGCCGATAGCCGCCTCTTCGCCACGCTTGACCCTACCGTGCGGGCACTCACGCTCCCCTCCCGCCGCAAAGTATTGCTGAGCGACACCGTCGGATTCATTCGGAATCTGCCTGTCAGTCTGGTCAAGGCCTTTCGGGCCACGCTCGAGGAAGCCGCGGGCGCCGGCATCCTGGTGCATGTCGTGGATGCCTCCTCGGAGCATGCGGCGGCCCATGTGACCCACGTGAACGAGGTTCTGAAGGAAATCGACGCGGGCGATATTCCGCAGGTCCTGGTGCTCAATAAGTCTGATCTCCTCCCGGATGGCGGCAAGTCTATGGAGCGGCGCTTCGCCGCCGAACCGGGAATCGAGTTTTGCCTTTCTGTTTCCGCCCTTGCGGGCACGGGCCTCGCCGAACTGCTCGCCCAACTTGACAGGATGCTTCCCTATGATCCTCTGCGGCGGGTTCACTTCCATTTTCCGCATGATGCCGCCCAGCAGGTGAACACGGTGCATGTAGCCGCGCAAGTGCTCCGCCGGGAGTACACCCAGGATGGGTGCGACATTGAGGCGGTTGCACCGGCTTCGGTGATCCGGTTGCTGGCTCCGTACTTGACGGGTGAGAGTGCGGAAATCAGGCCACCCGTAGAGCGGTCTCCAGCGCAATAGCCGCTCCCGTCGCCTCGCGACGTCCGGTGAAGGTGCATGCGGTGAACAACTGGCGCCCTGAATCGCTTACACTGATGGCGGTGACGCCATTCCCGCCGGCAACGGGAATGGGATTCGAGATTCCCTATGGCTGAGGGCTCCCACATCCCGGCACAGAGCGCGAAGCCCCGTTCCGCTGAGCATGATCTTTCCGTGCGTAAGGCGACCATCCCGAATTTCCTTACGATCCTCCGCATCTTTTTTGTCCCCCTGCTCGTGGCGCTTCTCGTGCAGGAAGACCTGGGGATTTCCCTTTGGGGTTATGGGCTCTCCAATGAAAATGCGGCATTGGCCGTGTTTCTGATTGCGGGCCTTACGGATCTGCTTGACGGTTACCTTGCACGGCGGTGGAAGCAGGTGACTACCGTGGGAACTCTGCTTGATCCGATCGCCGATAAGCTGCTGATCTCCGCCGCTCTCATCGCCCTCGTCCAGGTTCGCGCCGTGCCCGCCTGGATGGTGATTGTCGTGGTTGGCAGGGAATTCGCGGTAACCGGATTGCGCTCGATCGCGGCGGCGGAAGGGTTCACGATTCAGGCCAGCGAACTCGGAAAATCGAAGATGGTTTCCCAGATTCTCGCGGTGGCGCTACTCATTCTCAGCATCCAGCGCGAAGCCCTGCGATGGCCGGCCCTCGCGATGATGTGGCTGATGGTGGGCTTTGCCCTGGCATCCGGAACGCAATACTTTCTGCGGTTCTGGAGCAAGCTTGACCGCAATGTGAAGACGCATCGGCGCCGGGAACTGCTTGCCATGGAGACCCAGCATCGGCAGCGCCTTCTTCTAATGGCCCGCCAGGCACGATTGCGCGGACGGGCCACGAAACGTCCCTTCCGCCTGCGCGCGCTTGCCCCTTGGCTGCAACAGCGGTTTCCCGCTAAGCCGGAGGACTCCCCTGGCATCGATCCGCCAAATGAGAGTTTTCCCCGCTAACGTTCCACGCCAGAGGTGCCTGTCGAGCCGATCGAGCGTGCTGTGCCGGCGGAGCCTGTGCTCCCAGAGGAGCTGGTCGTCCCAGAGGAACCGGCTGTCCCGGTAGAGCCGCCCGATCCCGAAGAGCCTGTTGTACCGTGGCCTTCCGTGGGTGTCTTCGGAGCGGGCGCTTGAATACTTGCGCCCTCCGGCGTCAAAGTCACCGTTCGCACTTGGCCGACGGGTCCAATCTTGCCCACATCGCTCCCCTGCCAAACCACACTCAACCCCCCGGCATTGCCCGTTAGAATCTGGGCGTTCGCGCCCACCCGGATCACGCGCGATTGCCCGGCGTCGATCGTTCCCACGTATACCGTCTTCTCTCCGTCGCGCACCCGCACCCAGGTCAGGGCGCTCGCGGAAAGCCGAAGTTCGCGCTCACCGCTGCCGTGGACGGTCGGGGCTGGGGATACTTCTCCGGAAGCCGGGGTTGCGGCAGTTGCCGGTGGAGTTACAGGGAGAGGGGCGAGCGTGGCGGGAGGTGTGGCAGGCCCCGGTTCCACTGGCGGAGAGGTCTCCCCTGGCGAGGAATCGGACGGGCCGGGTGCCGTTGTGCTCTCTTCCCCCGGCGATTCTGGAGCCACTTCCGGTTTCACCTGGGCGACGGGCACCGAGGGGCTTTCCGTAGTTTGGGTCGCTTCCGGAGCGCTCGAAACATTCCGCTCCCGGGTCTGGGAATCTTCCCAGATCATGTACGCCACGGCGCACACCGCAATCACTCCAATGAGGAGGCCAACGGAAAGGAAGACTTGCCGGAAAGAGAAACTGCTCTGGCCCCCGATAGTGGGGAGGGGCGGCAGGTCGGGCTGCTCCGGCATCGAAAGCTTCTCCTGCAAGGCGGAACTCGTTGATCCGAATGACCCGAATTGAATCTCCGTGGTTGTCTCAAACTCGTCCGGATCCAGGCCCAGCGTTGTGGCATATTGCCGGACGAAACTCTTGCGGAAAAAATCGCCCGGGATCTTTTCCAGATTGTCCTGCTCAATTGCATCCAGAAACTGAGCTTGAATCCGCGTCTTCCCGGCGATCTCGTCGAGCGAGAGCCCTTGCTTGAGCCGTGCTTCTTTTAGCTTTTCGCCGAGACTAGCCATGAATCTGTGTTCCTGAAGCGTAACCGTGCCCGTCTGTCCAGTGCCAATGGCGTCCTGCCGGATATCCCGTGAGAGGTGCGAAGCCCTACCCGATGATATCCTCTTCGGTAACGGACGCCGCCCGTTAATTTATTTTCTCGCCTCCGCGCCTTTAGATGCAACGGTTTACTATTGAACACAGGGTACACTTGTTTCGCGATAATAGAAATACGTCGGAAATGGAGAAAGTATCGGCAGCTCTTGGTGCTCACGCGGCAGCGGCTGTTCCTCGCCGCGGAATGCATTCGGAGGCGGTGTCGGATGCATCGGCGGGCACGTGCCCGGCTTGCAACGCCGCGGATTTCGAATCCATCCTCCGGACCGGCGGCATCGGCGCGCCTCGCACGCTCATCGCATGCAGCCGTTGCAGTCTTCTTCGGATTTTGGGCAGCCCCACCTGTACCAATGCCCTCACGTTGGCCGACGCTTTGCATTTTTCCGGCCCGCGGGGCACCCCGGCGGATCGCTTCTATCGGTTCATGCTCGCGCGGGCGCTTCGTCCTAAGCTTCAGTTTCTGTCCAAGGCTCTCCTTCGAAAGGGTTCCAGCGGCGTCGTGCTCGATTGCGGTGGCGGTGACGGAACCGTCGCTCGCGCGCTGGAGGCGCGGGATGCCAGGTCCCTCTCCGTCGTCGGGAACCTCGGCGAGGCTATCCACGCCTATCATCGGCAGGGCGTTCCAGTCGTGGTTGCGGACCCGTCGGATCCGCCTCTGCGAGTCAGCATGTTTGATGCCGTCTGCCGCTTGCGAGGCTTGGCTCATGACGAGGATCCGGTTTCCTGGCTGCAATCCGCGCGACGGCTCTTGAAGCCGGGCGGCCGCGTGGTAACCCAGACGTTCGATTCCGGTTCCTGGGCCTTCCTGATTACGGGTTCCCAGTGGGCCGGCCTAGAGGGCCAATGCGCGCGCTACGCATTCCGGGCCGTGGACCTTGAAGTTCTGTTGGACTTCTCCGGATTTCAGATTGCGCGCCGTACCCACTTCTTCCCCCTCCTGAATGCGAGCGTTTGGGTTTCCAGCCTCTTCCCCGGAATGGATCCCCAGGCGCGGCGCGCGCCCAACCGCGAAAGATCCTGGCGAATGTTTCCGCTCGATCTGCTCTACGCGTTCCTCGTGCTACTCGCGCTTCCAGTCGGCCTGATTGAATCCGTTTGCCATACCGGCTCCGTATTGATGGTAGAGGCAGAGCCGAAGTAGATGCAGCTGTCCATCTTTCCTGGGAATGCGGCGCGGCGCAGCGCTCCTTGGCTACGTGAGCTGCTCGCCGGAGCCGCCGGCACCCTGGCATTCACCCTTGCCCTCGTCCTGCCTCTCTATGCCGCGCCTCCGTCTAACCCCGCCCGTTCTGCTTCCCATCCTGTTCCCGGTTTGAACGGCGAACGCGCCATGGTTTTTGCCCGCTCCGCGGCTTCCTTTGGGCCGCGTCCCTCGGGCTCGCCCGCCATCGAGGGCCTGCGGCGGTTCATCCTCCGCGAGTTGCGCGGAAACGGCATTCCGGTCGAGGAACAGCGCTTCACCGCCCGGACGCCGGCTGGCGACGTTCCGATGGTGAACCTGATTGCCCGGATCCCGGGGAATAGCGGGCAGAGAATCCTGCTTACCGGACACTACGACACCAAGCGGATCCAAGGCATCCAGTTCGTGGGCGCGAACGATGGGGGATCTTCCACCGCGCTGCTGCTTGAATTGGCCACCGTGCTCTCCAAGCGCAAGGGTGCAACCGGGAGCGGACCCGAGATCTGGATTGTCTTTTTCGACGGAGAGGAAGCCGTTGGAGACTGGTCGGAAACGGACAGCCTCTACGGCAGCCGTCATCTCGCCTCCCAGATGGAGCGCGAAGGTCGGTTGAGATCGATCCGCGCTCTGATCAATCTCGACATGATCGGCGACCGCGACCTCAACCTCGTTCTCGAGTACAATTCCACAGCCGCTCTGCGGAATCTCGCCGTGGAAGTGGCGGCCGCCCAGGGCCATCCGGATCTCTTTGACCGTCACCTCTCCGCCATCGAAGACGATCACATTCCCTTCGCGAAGTTGAACGTGCCCGTGCTGAATCTCATCGACTTCTCCTACGGGCCTCGGCACGCCTGGTGGCATTCGGAAGCCGATACCATCGACAAGCTCTCTCCCGCGAGCTTCGGCATCGTCGGGAATCTGGTGCTGGAAATCGTCGACCGTCTGAGCCGGTAGCCGCCAACCGCCCCCTCCGGATTCATGCGGAGGGCGAACCCGGCCTGGTACCCGCTCCCGTTTCATTTTGGAGCGGCATCCCGATTTCCTGAGAATTTTCGCCGCCTCCCGCCACTACCTTCCCGAACGAAGCCGCCCCGCGCCTAGCCCAGCGCCGCGCGGAGCGTAGTCTCGTCCACGCGGGCTCGAACAGAACCGATGAGCTTCCTCGTCCAACTCCTGCTGTTCTATCTCGCGTTCTATTTTCTGATCAGCGGGCTTGACGATCTTAGCGTCGATCTGCGCGTTGCCTGGGGCAAGCTGGTCCGGCGTTGGGGAAAGCGCCGAGGCTTGGATAGCTTGCCCGGGATCACCGAACTTCATTCCCTCCCGCAGAAGCGCATTGCCATCATGGTGCCGCTCTGGCAGGAATCGAAGGTTGTCGGCGCGATGGTGGAAACGAACCTCGGCCAGTTGGAATACCGCAACTTCGCCTTCTTTCTGGGAGTCTATCCGAACGACGCCGCCACGATCGCGGCCGCGCGAAGCCTCTCCTTGAGGCATCCGAATGTGCATGTCGTTGTCTGTTCCCGGCCCGGGCCCACCTCCAAGGCGGATTGCCTGAACCACATCTACCGGAGTATCGAAGATCACGAGTTCCGGGGCAGTGGCCGATACGAACTCGTCCTGCTGCATGACGCGGAAGACACACTGCACCCGGCGTCGCTCGCGCTCGTGAACTGGTTTGCGGATGTGTACGGTATGGTTCAGGTTCCCGTTCTGCCCTTTCGAACCCCGCTTTCCGAATGGGTCCACGGTGTCTATTGCGATGAGTTTGCCGAGTTCCTGTCTCGGGACATGCGTTTGCGGGAATACGCCGGCGCCTTTCTCCCTTCGAATGGCGTTGGTACGGCCATTCGCCGTGAGTACCTGGATGCGCTTCGCGAGGCGCAGGACGGTCTCCTCTTTGATCCGGATTGCCTCACCGAAGACTATGAGCTCGGCATGAAGTTGGCCGAAGCCGGCTGTCCCCAGGTATTCCTCCCGCTCACGCGCGATTACGGCGACGTGCTGGCAACGCGCGAGTACTTCCCCCGAACCTTCTCCGCCGCCGCACGGCAGCGCGCCCGCTGGATTAGCGGCCAGTGCCTCCAATCCTGGGAACGCCACGGCTGGCCGCTCAAGCGAAGCAGTTCGTATTGGTTCTGGCGAGACCGGAAAGGGCTGTGGGGAAACCCCTTGAGCCTGGTTGCCCTCGCGCTGCTCGCCCTAAGCGCCCTCGCGTGGGTGGCGCCGGAAAGCGCTTCGCTCGGCCCCTGGCTGTGGCTGGCCGGGTCAACTCCGGGTGTGGACGCGCTCTATCTTAGTTGCACCGTCCTCGCCGTGGAGCGTATGGCCGTGCGCATGGCGCTCGTGAGTCGGATATACGGCTTCCGTTTCGCGCTGGGTGTGCCGCTGAGAATGATGCTGAGTACGGCAATCAATGCCCGGGCCACCGTCTCCGCCATCCACCGCTTCCTGCGGGCCAGAGCCACTCGCCGGCGGCTGCGTTGGTCAAAAACGGAACACTCGTTCCCGGTTGCGACCCCCGCGCGAGCGGCCATGGCTGCCGCCGGGGCGGAATCGTCAGCTGCACTCGCCGCCACAATGGCGGACGCCGCGCTAGAAGCCGCGGAAGCGCCCCCGCCGGATGGCAACCCGCCACGGGCGCGTGCCGCGGGCGCGTGAACCACTTCCATTTCGTTAGGATCGCGAATCGCGAAACAAAGAAGGGCGGCCAACCCGGAGAGGGGTCGGCCGCCCAGCCCGATCACAAGGAGAACAGCTTAAAGCAGACGGAAGTTCACTTCAATTGTGGCGTAGACGGCCACCGGTTTGCCTTCCTTGGTTCCGGGACGGAATCGCCACTTCCTGACCGCCTCGATCGCCTTTTCGTCGAGGCCGAGGCCTAGCGGTCGGACCACCTTGAGATTCGTCGGCTTGCCCGTTGCGTCGATGATCACCGAGAGCACCACGGTTCCCTGATACTTCGCCTTCCGTGCTTCTTCGGAATACTCCGGCTCGATCTTGTAAACCGGAACCGGGCTCGTCACGCCGCCGCCCACGCGGAACACGCCGCCGCCGAAGCCGCCGCCTTCCCCCTCACCCACACCCGCTCCCCGGCCAGCGCCAACGCCCGTTCCGCGACCGGTTCCAATCCCGCCGCCGGACCCGGGTCCGTTAGAGGGCGGGCCGCCGATCACTCCCGATAGCGGATCGCCATAGTTGGCCATGTTCACTTGCGGCAGCGGCGCATCCGGGGGCGCAATCACGGTTGGCTCCATCACAAGCTTCGGATTCGGGTTCAGGATTTCCTGGGTAGGGGGGGTGAACTGTTTCATCGAGGCCTTGGGCAGTTTGCCCTTGTTCACCGGAAGAGGATTGTTGTTTCCGCCGCCACCGCCACCGCCTGCCGGCTTCGGCGCCGCGGCAGCCGGCATGTAGGCTTCCAGGTTTGGAGCCACCAAACTCACGCTTTCCCTCACGGTCTGTTGCACGGTTTCGTTGGTGCCGAGCGCCAACCCCACCAGCACCAGCCCGATATGAACCGCCATGGAGATCGCCCGGGACTTGCCGGAATACTCCGACTTGTGCCACATGCTCTTCACCGCCACGGGCTTGGAAGTCACATCGAGTGGCGGCAATTTCTCCGGTGCGATCAGATCCTTGATGTTGTGCGCCAGGCTCTTCCAAAACGGCATCCGCGCTTCGGTGAGCTCGTCATGAATCTCGATGGGCTTGGATGTAATGTCGCTGGGTAGAGTCTGGGCATGAACCGCGTCGCTGAAGTTTTCCCGGATGCGCACCCAGAACGGCCGATCGTCGCCAACCCCTTTGACAGCCACTGGCTTCGATGTCACATCGAGCGCGGGCAGTTTCTCGGGAGCAAACACATCGCGCAGGCTTCCCGCAATCCTGCCAATGAGCGATTTTCGTTCGGTTTCTACAAGCAAGCTGTCCAGCGGGTCATGCTGGTAGAGCCGCGAATTGGGAGTTTCAGGCGCTTCGCTCATAGCACTGTCCAGATCGAAACATCACGAGCCCACGGATTGCACGCTGGGGATAGAAAGCCGGGCGGGCCTGCTCACCGGCTAACCAATGGACGCTATTGCACAACCACCAGTTACAAAATATGGAAGATGCTCCACGGTCTGTCTTCTGGCATCAGCCTAGCACACTTCTATACCCGCCCAAATCGTCGTGCTTTCTCCTAACTTGGCGAGAAACAAAGATCGAGCGGTTCAATTAATGGATTCACCGGAACTTGATGCGCTTCTACGATTTCTGGAAAAGGAACCTGGCGGTCTCCTCCCAAATGGCCGGCGTGATGTCGGCAAGGGCGTGGTCAGAGGGATACTCCACCAGCCGAACCAGATCCCCCTGCCGCCTCGCGAACTCCCGGGAATAGCTCACGGGGACGACGGTGTCGTCTAGGCCGTGCAGCACGAGGGCGGGGCACTTCGGAGCGGGGTAGTCCTCGTATTGCAGCCCGTCCTCGATCAGCCCAAACCCGATCGAGCGTTCCCGACCCTCCCCGTAGTGGAATACTTCGCGGCTGCCGGTCCGCCTCCAGGCCGCAAACGCCTCGCTCCCCAGCTCCGCCTCCCAGCGCCGGGGAAAACAGAAGGCAGGGGCCATCAGGACGATTTTTTGCACCTCCACGTGCCTCGCCGCATAGAGCGCGGCCAGATAACCGCCCAGACTGGAGCCAATTGCCGTAACGTCGCCCGTCCCGGCGGCTTCCGCAACCACCTGTAACTGCGCGGTGATCGTGAGGTGCGCAAAATCCCCGTTATCCAGCGCCGGAACCGCCAGATCGATCCCTCGCTCCGCGAATCGGTTTCGAAAGTAAGTCGCCTTCGAGGAGGCCGGGCTGGACGCAAAACCATGCAAATAGACGTAGTTCATCGGTAGCCACTAGCATACCGGCTTTGCCGCAAACGCCCGGACCCCCTCGTTTTACGAAACGAAGCCACATCCCACGCCCCGTACCCGATCACCCCACCAGTTCGGCGTCGGACCGTGCTGCTGGGGCGGTCGCGCGAGCAGCACATTCCGGGGTGAGTTCGTTTCGTAATTCTGGCAACTTGACGCCCTCGTCCGCTCCTGAGAAACTGGTTGATGCCCAACCAGTGTGCGGATGTGGCGGAATTGGCAGACGCGCTAGTTTCAGGTACTAGTTCTCGCAAGGGAGTGGAGGTTCAAGTCCTCTCATCCGCACCATTTCTCCCCGGCCCGCCGGATACCGTCCGGTATTTCACGGCCCTTCCGTCTCTTCCGTTACACATAGGACCATAGCCATGAAACCGCAAGCCAAAGACCGTCTGATCGTCGCCCTTGACCTTGAAACTGTCGCCGACGCCGAACGCCTGGTGGAGCGGTTGGGGGATGCGGTCACATTCTATAAGGTCGGTTTGGTGATGCAACTGGCTGAAGGCACGGATGAGTTTATCCGGCGACTGATCGCCCAGGGCAAGCGGGTCTTCTTGGATTACAAGTATTACGATGTGCCGGAAACCCTGCGCAAAGCGGTATCCCGCGCGGCCGGGATTGGCGTTTCCTTTCTGACAATTCACGGTTCGGGCAATCTGATTCGGGCTGCTGTTGCGGCGAAGGGCGGTTCGGACCTGAAGCTCTTCACGGTCACCGTGCTGACCGCCATGGACCGGGGCGATATCCGGGAGATGGGCTATAGCGAGCACGAGGTCGGCGAACTGGTAGCGTTTCGTGCCCGCAAGGCGCTGGAGGCGGGCTGCGACGGGGTGATCGCATCCGGGCAGGAAGCGGAGACCATCAAGGCACTCTCCGGCGGAAAGTTGCTGGTGATTACACCCGGCATCCGCCCGGACGGCTACCCGGAGGACGACCAGAAGCGCCGGACCACGGCCGCGATGGCCATCGGCGCCGGTGCTGACTATCTCGTGGTGGGGCGTCCGATCACGGATGCACCGGACCCTCGCGCCGCCGCCGAAGGCTTCCTTCGCGAAATGCAAGCGGCGTTCGAAGCCCGCGCGTAGCCTCTCCCGTTCAGGCCCTTTCCGGGGCGTCCTCCGCGTCGCGGAAGACTTCTTCCCGGATGATGCGATCGGTCGCTTCCTTCAGGTAGTCTTCCAATGCGCTCCGCAGGTCGAGATACTCCGGCCAAAGTGTCTTGTCGATAAAACTGCGCGGTGCACGCACGATGACGGTGGTCCGCCGCTGGCGCTTGTAGCGGAACGGGCGGAGTCCGTAACGGCGGCAAAGTGCCAGAAAGAGGCGCCGCGCCCAGGGATCGTGCAGGGCGATCTGGAACTCGATGGGGGTCTCCGTTTGAGGCGCCGCTTCCATCTGGTGAAGCTGCTCTCGCAAACGGGCGAGAGCGGAAGCGGCCGCTTCCCGCTCTCCCGTTGTAATTGCTCCCTCATATAACGCGGCGATCTTGCGCATCCGCTCCCGCACTTTCTGGTCTGGCGTCATCAGAATCTACTGAATAGCACGAACTGTACCCTGCGCCCTACGGCCGGCTAGAGCGGCGGCGTGGTGGAGGCATCCAGCAGGTAGCAACTCACCCCCGCGCCGTGCTTCCAGAACGGGCTTCGGTATGGCTCGGCGTTGCTCTCGTCCCCATCCGCCATGGAGAACGTGGCACACAGTTCATATTGGTTCTCCCCCTTCGGGTGAAAGAGATAAGCTCCGCCGGTTCCGGGGCTGCTGATGCGCTCCACATAGCGCTGCTCCTTCAAGGCGGCCAGTGTGGGTGGCAGTGGCGGTTCCCCCGCCGCGCGCCGGTTGTAGCGGTCGTGAATGGCCTGGGCGATGGTCTGCAAATCCCGCACCTGCTGGCGATCCGCCTCGCGCATTCGCTGCGTGGCTGGGGTTCCGCCGACCGCAATTCCCGCAATGAACGTGGAGAGAACGGCGGCCAGGGCCAGCGCCGCAAAGTTGCGATTGCAGGCGCGTTGCTTCTCCGCCGCCGTGTCGCGATCCCAGCGGAGGGAAGTCAGATAGTAAGCAAAGATCCCGCCACAAATCGCCAGAACAATCGCTTCCTTCACCAGGAACCGGGACGTAAGCTCGCCGAGCAGAAAATAGCCCAGGAAGAGAATGAGGTCGCCGATCACCGCGCCCGCAGTGCCCAGCAGCGCCAGGTAGGTGAGCCACTTTCGGATTCCGGATTGAAGCCGCTCTGGAGTCTTGCGTGCCTCTGAGAAGAGAACGCGCATCGCCAGGAGGTAAATCGGAAAAGCGACTCCGAGCGCGGCGAGGTTCCAGGCGGTGACGGAGCGAAGATTGTGAGCGGAGTACCCGGAGATCGGGTCCGGGATGAGGAAGTTTGCGAGGTCGAAGAGCACCGCGCCCAGGGCTGTTGCCCAGATCGCCAGGGTCACGAAGGAGAGTAAGTGGAAGAAGGCGTCGCGGGCCGCTTCCGGGGAAGCCGCCCGTTGCGGAGCCTCTACACCCGTTCGCTGCGCCCAAAAGTCGGCCAGCGCGGCATAGACGTCGTCGAGCGGCCAACCCCTTCGGCTGAGCATCGCTGCCAGGAACTCATCGGAAGCACCCTGGCTCTTGGTTGCAGCGATGAACTCCGCCAATCGAGAGTCGGTACGGTTGGGGATGTTTGGAATGGACATGCCCTTTCCAGTGCAAACGGCTTGCCATCGGGAACACCGCAATTCTCAAGTGATTTGAGGGTTCATGGGGACCGGCTCGCAGCGACGACCGTACATCCTGTGTATGGTGTATACAGCAGATGTACGTTCTGCCGTAGCCTGCTCTCCCTTCCGGGGCGGATCCGCTATTTGCGAACCCGGTTGCCAAGGGTCCGAGGAGCGCCAGGCTGTGGCATCATGAGTGGTCATGAACCACCCTCTCCTTCTCTCAATCGTCGCGGTGCTCTCTCTGTTTGTGCCAGCCGCGCTGTCCGCGGCAGAACCCGAAACAGCCTTTGCACATCATGTCTTTTTCACGCTGAAGGACAAATCGCCCGCGGCACAGGACAAATTGGTAGCCGCGTGCCACAAGTACTTGAAGAATCAGAAAGGCGTCGTGTCGTTCGCGGCCGGCAAGCGCGCCCCGGAAGCCCAGCGTGAGGTGAATGACCGCGATTTCGAGGTATCGCTCCACATCGTCTTCAAGACATCGGCGGACCAGAGCGCCTATCAACAGGATGCACAGCACCAGAAGTTCATTGACGAGAATTCCGCCAACTGGGCCAAGGTGCGGGTCTTCGATAGTTACGTGAATTAGCGTGCGGTGAGCGTTGCGAGGAAGGTGAAGGAGATGGTGGCCAGAGACGGATTCGAACCGCCGACGCCAGCCTTTTCAGGGCTGCGCTCTACCAACTGAGCTATCTGGCCGCCAGCTTTGAATTATACCAAAGAAATGGCGGTCTGCTAGGATGAGGCGATGCCGGACAGACCGCCCCCGGATGCACCGCTGAATCCTCTGGATTCCCCCATGCTTCGCCCGTTGGATGCCGCGCGAAGGAGCGAATTGCGGCAATCTCTCCAGCCCATGCTGGAGAGCGTCCGGAGGGAGGCGTCCCGCCTGCCGAGCCTCTCCCTGCCCGCCGCCTCCGCACTCACGGTGCGTGAGTCCCTGGGCGAAGCAGGCATGACCGCGCCCGAGGGAACGCCCACCACACACGATGCCTTTCGCGCCGCAATGCGGGAGCGAACTTCCGCTGAATTGTGCGCCCATCTGCTCAAGAGGATGGATGCGGAGAACGCCCGCTGGAATGCCTTTTCCAGAGTGCATGGCAGGGAGGCGATGGCGGAAGCGGCGCGCGCCGATATCTCCCGCAGCGTTGGCATTCCACGGGGGCCGCTGCATGGCGTTCCGTTCGCTGTGAAGGAGAACATCGGCGTTGCCGGTTGGCCGCGCACGGCGTCTTCTCTCGTCCTCAAGGACGCCGTTTCCCCAACCGATGCCACCGTGGTTTTGCGCCTCAGAAACGCGGGCGCTGTGATGCTGGGGCAGACCGTGATGCACGAACTGGCGTTCGGGATGACTTCCATCAACCCGCATCTAGGGGCCGTTCGAAATCCGTGGGATGCCCGCCGAATCTGTGGCGGATCGAGCGGTGGCTCGGCGGCGGCCGTGGCGGCAGGCTTGGCTCCGGCAGCATTGGGCAGTGACACGGGCGGCTCGATCCGCTGCCCGGCAGCCATGTGCGGCATCGCCGGGTTCAAGCCCAGCTTTGGCGCGGTGAGCCGTCACGGCGTGGTGCCCTTGAGCTACACGCTTGATACCGTTGGGCCTTTGGCCAGGTCCGCGGCGGAATGCCTGGCGATCCACGAAACCATCGCAGGCCCGGATCCGCTCGACGATGCCACCCTCCTCTTTCGGCCCCGATTCCGTGCGGCGCCGAAGCTTTGCAGCTTGCGCATTGGGCTGCCGGCCCCCTTCTTCTCCGATGCGATGGAGGCGAGCGTTCGGGAGCAGGTGGAATCGGCGGTGGAGCGCGTGAAGAAAGCGGGCGCGCGCGTGGAAGAGGTGCCGTTCCCGGAACTGAGCGCCCTGAACCACGCGGCATCCGTTACTCTGTTGGCTGAGGCGGCCACGATTTTCGAATGGGCGCTGACGCAGCCGGAAACCATCGGCGACGATGTGCGAAGCCGCTTTGAGCAGGGGTTGCTGATCCCGGCCGTGGATTATCACCACGCCCAACGGTTGCGCGCCCACTGGATGCAGCAAATGGAGAGCCTTTTTGCCGAGTGCGATCTGCTGCTGACTCCCGCTTCACCCGTGGTGGCACCCCTGATCGACGACCCCTACGTGGAACTCGGCGGGCAGCGCGTGGATGCACGCACCGCGATCTCCCGTTATCTTCGTTCCATCAACTTTCTGGGTCTTCCCGCCATGGCGCTTCCTTGCGGAACTGGGGATCAGGGCATGCCGGTTGCGCTGCAACTGGTGGGGGCGTTCGCCGAGGATGAGTTCGTGCTGCGGGCGGCCACCGAAATCGAGAAGACGCTGGAGTTCGCGGCAGCGCCACCGGTGTAGGCTGCCTCAGTAGGGATTGCCGCGCATCCGTAATAGCCGGTTCTGCAGGATGGCGGGCCATTCGCTCCCGTAGGCCGCACCGGGAAAAACCGGTTTGGCGCACCAGACTTGCCGGTCCTTGTAGCCGAGAAACTTCCCGATCACTTCCTGCACGGCATCGCGGCCTTCGCCCAGCGCAAGGGCGTCGAGCGCGAAGTCGAACGCCCTGGCGGCATGCGCCTCAAGAGACGCCTCGCTTCCCTCCGGAACGCGCAGTGTGGTGCTTTTCGCTTCCGGCGCGGCGCAGACAAAGTTGCGCACTACCTCGCGAAAGGGGAGGTCCGCCGTGCGGCCCCCCAGAGTTCCCAGCGGAAGATCCACCTGCCCGGGCGGGGAGGCGGGCAAGGAAAGGTCCACGACGCGAATCTCCATTGGATGCAGGAACCATTGGCCTTGAATGAGGGCCTGCGCTTCGAGCTTGAGCCGCTGCGAAGGGAAGTTTTGGGGAGGCCGCACGTCCAGCCAGAACGTGTAGGTCGTGCGGTTTGGGTCGCGCTCCGTTTCGGGGAGGGAACTGCTGCGGAAGGGCAGAGGCGTGAAGATCCGGCGCTCCACCTGCCAGCCCTGTGCGTCCTTCGACACAATCTCCCGAAAGACCCGGGTCTGCACGGAGTCCTCCGGGTTCTGGGCAAGGAAGAGCCGGAAGGTTGTCCCCGGTTCCACGTCCACGATGATCCGGAAAGAGTTCCACATGCCTCGAACCAGCGGCGGGGAGAGAGCTTCCATCGGAGCAGAGACGCGATCCTGAGGAAACATCTCGCCAGTCGGCGTATATCGCACGAATACGCTGCCCACACGGATTGGCTGCGCGAACGCCGGCAAACCGAGCGCGATCCAAACCGAAGCGATCAGGGCAAATCGGGTCAATAGGAATCGGATCTTCATGGGTGGCAGGGCTCCGCGCATTGCCGCGCTCCCCGTCCCATCGTATGACAAGCAACCTCCGGGAGCGTGCACGCGGGCGCGCTCGGCGGAAGGCGCGCTATGCTGATGGGTTGCTTGCCAAACGAGAGGAGATGCGCGGCGGATGAACATCAAGGTGAAGCGAATCCATGCGGATGCGGTGCTGCCGCAATACGCTCACGGCCCGGACGAGGATGCTGGTCTCGATCTTCGATCCGTTGAGGACGTGGTGCTGCGGCCCGGCGTGCCCTATGCGGTCGCTACCGGACTGGTGCTCGAAATTCCGCCCGGCTGCGAAGGGCAGGTGCGGCCTCGCAGCGGTCTCGCGCTCAAGCATGCGATCACCGTCCCGAACGCGCCCGGAACCATTGACCCCGGCTACCGGGGCGAAGTGAAGGTGATTCTCCTCAACCTGGGACGGGAGGATTTCCCAATCGCCGTGGGAGACCGCATTGCGCAGCTCGTGCTGGCGCGCTATGAAGCGGTGGAATGGGAAGAGGCCGAACCCGCCGCCAGCATCCGGGGCACGGGAGGTTTCGGCTCGTCCGGCCGGAACTAGTGTCCGCGCGTCGTTGCCCTAGCGCAGCTTGCTCACTTCATTGCTGAGCTGGCTCCCGATGGGGCTCTGCTGTCCCGCGTACTTGTTACCCGGCTTCGTCCGGTAAGGATTCGAGGACGGGGAAGATAGCTGTTCGAAAGTGAACGAACAAATCCGCATACCAGGGTAAAGCGCCACCGGCAGTCGGCTGAGGTTGCTCAGTTCGAGCGTGGCTTTGCCCGTCCAGCCGGGATCAAACAGTCCTGCCGTGCCATGGACGATAATTCCCAGCCTCCCGAGGCTGGAACGCCCTTCCAGCCGGCCTAGCACATCGTCGGAGAGGCTCATTTCCTCCTGCGTGATGGCGAGCACGAAGTCGCTCGGCTGCAGGACGAACGGCTCGCCGTCCGGCACGATCACTTTCCGCATGAGGTCCTGGTAACCCACCGGATTCTTTAAGTCGACGAACGGATACCGCTGGTATTCGAACACGTTGAACTCGTTACCGAGCCGCAGATCCACGGAGCAACTGCCAAATTGGTCAGCCTGCAAGGCGGGCGCGAACTGGATCTTGCCGGATGCAATGTACTTCTTGATATCGACGTCGGAAAGAACCACGTGGGGAACTCCTCAATCCTGCAATGTTAGCAAAGCGCCGATAGACTGCCGCGGAACGCCCTCGTTTTGATCGCCGGAGCCGGGCCACCTGGGCCGGCGGAAGAAAAAAACGGACAAAAGGAATAATTTTTCAAAAATTGTTGCAAAGGGCATTGCGATCCCTAACTCCTCAATGCTAGGATGGGATCAACAGTAAGTCATCCTTGACTGAATACATCCCCAGCAGTGGGACCCAGCCCACTGCATAGCCCCTCTGAGAAGCCCCGGGTCCCAGCCCGGGGCTTCAGTCCGTTTGGCGTTCCTCTTTGGACTTTTCCTGCAAAAGAATCAGGACAGTTTTGGGAAGATTGCTTGAGCCTTGGCGAAGGAATGCGGGCGGGAAAGTCCGCAACAACGTTAGCGGCCGATGGCGAGGCGGAAGGCGAGTTTATCGGGGAGGCCCGCGTCGAGAATCTTGCGCTGCGCGGAGGCGATATCGTACTCCACCCGGTGCATCGTGTAGAGCTTGCTGTCGCTGTCGAAGACGGCGTATGCGGCGCGCGGATCCTGATCTCGAGGCTGGCCGACACTGCCGGGGTTGAGCAGGTAGTACGAGTCTTCTTCGATCATGATCGACTCGGTATCATGCGGCATGGGTCGCGGAATCTCCATGACGTAACCCCGGAGGATGCGGAATCCCCCTTGCAAATGCGTGTGCCCGAAAAATACGACCCCGCTTTGCAGTTGGCCGTTTAGATGCCCCGCATCGCCGCTGGTGATGATGTATTCGTCTTCGTCGATGGGCGAGCCATGGCAAATCTGAAAGCCATTGACCGCGACCGGCCCTTTGGGCAGATTGCGGAGATAGTCCACCGTTTCCGCTTGCAACTGGTGAAGCGTCCAATAGGTAGCGTCGCGGGCGGCTTGATTAAACCAGTCGAGATTCTCCCCCAGGGCCACCGCCTTATCGTGGTTGCCCCGGATAACCACGTTTGAGATGGCCTTGATTCGCTCGGTAACTGGTTCCGGATCTGCGCCATAGCCCACGAGATCGCCCAGGCAGAGCACCCGATCAACTGCGGGATAACGGCGCCTCGCATCGGCCACAACGGCATCGAGTGCCTCAAGATTGGCGTGGATGTCGCTCAGCAGCAAGTAAAGCATGCGACCCGAGTTCCCTTGCGAACTGATATTAGCCGGAGACGGAGACAACCCATAACCATGGAACACGTCAACTCATGCACTCAAATGGGAAAACGACCCAATCCGGCAAGCGCCAACGTATACTTCATTGTAGTCGCTAAGGTCATGGCCGTCCCAACATAACAGGACTATTGCCATTGGCCTGCCGGTACCATGCTGGACCGCAATTGCGATCCAGATGCGCGAGGATAGCCGCTAAACTGGAGTTTCATGGCCACCTGGGGTTCAGACGAATCCGCGCGACGCGTTCGGGTCAAGTCAGACTCCGCGTCCGGTTCGATCAGCGCCTGCTTCAACCTGACGCCGTCCATGGTTCGGGACGCGCTTGTCCGCTTGCGCTCGATCGGGTGGATGTCGGTGGCGGCATCGTTCTTTTTCTTCGCCATCGCCAGGGTGATGGATTCCAGCGGTCCGGCCACGGAAGGCGAGGCGGTGGCCGTTTATGGTGCGATGGCCATCCTCGTGCTCGGCGGCGCGGCTCTTGCGGTCGTCTCAAACACGTCCCGCGTGCCGGCTTTTGTGGCCTTGCGGGCCGGAGTGCTTTTTGAGTATCTCGGGGCGTTCGCGCTCGAGATGTTGCGTCTGTGTGAACTGCGTCGTCATCCGGTGTCATCGGAGCACGACTACGCGCTGATATTGCCATGGATTGTCATCTTCGGGTTCACGATTCCCGCCAAGGCGCGTGTCGCATTCCCGATCGCGCTGGTTGCGGCATCCATGGCGCCGCTTGTTTTTGAGATCAATCGGCGCATGGGATGGGTCGGGAGCCTGGATGCCGCATCCTGGGTCATTCGCTTTGTGCCGGTCTACGTCACCGCTATCATCACCGCCGTCCTTTCGACGAAGTTCTATTCGCTCGGCAAGAGCCTGGAGAGTGCGCGCCAGATTGGCAGCTATAAACTGACGAACCTCATCGGATCCGGCGGTATGGGGGAAGTGTGGCGGGCCGAGCACCGGATGCTTTCCCGCTGTTCCGCCATCAAGCTCATTCGGCCGGAGGTGGTCAGCGTCGCGAGCAATGCTTCGACGAATCCGCAAACCGCGTTGACGCGCTTTGAGCGGGAGGCCCGTGCCACGGCGGCGCTGCGCAGCCCGCACAGCGTGGAGATCTACGATTTCGGCGTCACTCAGGACGGGCGCTTCTACTACGTGATGGAACTCCTCGACGGTATGGACCTGGATTCGCTGCTAAAGCGCTTCGGCCCCATTCCCGCATCGAGAGCCATCTACTTTCTGTTGCAGATCTGCGACTCGCTGAGCGAAGCGCACGATCTGGGCCTGATTCACCGCGATATCAAGCCGAAAAATATCTTCGTCTGCCGCCTGGGACGAAATTTCGACTTCGTGAAGGTGTTGGATTTTGGATTGGTGAAGCAGGTCGGCGGTGGCCGGGACCAGAGCCTCACGCAGGAAGGCACCACCACTGGCACCCCGGCCTATCTCGCTCCGGAGGCGGCGCGCGGCTCGAAGGAGATTGACGCGCGCAGCGACATCTATTCGCTTGGCTGCGTGGCCTACTGGATGTTAACGGGGCAAACCGTATTTGAGGGTGCGACGGCCGTCGCCACCATCCTGAAACATGTCACGGAGACTCCGATTCCCCCTTCGCAACGGACGGAGAATGAAGTGCCGGCGGATCTTGAGAACGTCATCCTCCGGTGTCTCGAAAAAGAGCCGGGCCGGCGGCCTCAAACCGCGGAAGAGCTATCCGTCCTGTTGGCGCACTGCCACGACGCCCAATCCTGGCGGCGCAAGGAAGCGCGCGCGTGGTGGCAGGCACACCTGCCCGCCTCGGCGTCCGCGCATGCCTCCACCTGCGAAGTCCAGCAAATTCACGTTCAGCGGGAGCGCGAAGACGAGAGCAAAGCGGCCACACTCCTCTAGCGGCGGCAATCCATCCCATTCCGGCCTTCCGGCTGGGAAGCGTCCGAATCAAAGCCGTCGCGGCAACCGCGGGGTACATTCTGCTTAGTGGGTCGTTACCGGCCGGGAGTGGTATCGGCCCGGACGGACCGCCGGAACTCCGGCATGATTTGATGCCGAGCGGACGACGGAGATGCCGAACGGGAAGGCGAACATGCCGAGCAGCGCGAAGACCGTTACGGAGCCCAATCCCGCTTCCCGCCGGGCGGGTTGCAACACCACTTCCGCGGGGTCGTTGGCGTTAGCCCAGACCGAAATCTGAGAGCCGGGGGCCTCCGTTTCCGTCAGCGCCGCGAAAGCGGCTGCACGGCTGTCAAACCGTCCGCGATCGAGCGCTGAGGAATAGCGCTTGCCATCCACAAAGTACACCACTTCCTGATAGACGTGATGCTCCTGAGACGGGAGTGCATTCCGGCCCGCTGGCCCGCGATTGGAAACCGCCGTCACGCCTCCGGAAGGGGAAACGCGGGCGCTCAGGACGATGGCGGAAACGGGCATCCACCCCTCATCGGCCGTGAAAAGCCCCGCCACTTGGCGCCCCGCCATCAGCGTCAGCACCGCGCCCAGGATCACCAGCATCCAGCCCATCAACTCTACGGTTGCTCTATGGTTCGTCATCGAAGTAACCAGATCACTGCAAAACAGCCTCTGTATAGATAGGCGAAATTGGAGAGAAATCGGATCACTCGGCGTGGAAACCGGCTGGGCTGGCCCCGGCCCGCAACCGGAATGTTTCGCTGAATTCGATACACTCTATACGGGAAAGTTGTCAAACAGATCGAAGGAGGAGTTCACAATGGAAAGTCACGAATCACCCAGACCGCTCGAAACCAATGGCCGGGGTGCTGCACGCGCGGACGGCGGCGCGCAGCGGAGGGATGTGTTGAAGGCCGGGGTGGCGGGAGCGGCGGTGGCCGGCTTCCCGGCGATCCTCCGGGCGGCCGATATCGGCAAGAGCATCAAGGTTGGCCTAGTGGGCTGCGGCGGCAGGGGAACCGGTGCGGCATCGCAGGCGTTGCGCGCGGACGACTACTCCGTGCTTACCGCGGTGGCGGACGTGGATCCCGGCCGGATTGAGAAAGCGCTCGCCTCGCTCAATCGGGTGATGAAAGACCGCGCCGCGGAAAAAGTGAAGGTGGAAGATAGCAAGAAGTATCTTGGTTTGGACGCCTACCAGAAGGTGATCGATAGCGGCGTTGATGTCGTCTTGCTGGCCACGCCGCCGGGCTTCCGGCCGATGCACTACAAGTATGCGGTGCAGGCGGGCAAGCATCTGTTTGTGGAGAAGCCGGTGGCCGTGGATGCGCCCGGCGTCCGCAGCGTCCTGGAGCAATCCCTGATCGCGCAACAAAAAGGAATCAACGTCATTGCCGGCTTCTGCTGGCGCTACAGCAACTACATCGTCGAGACATTTGACCAGGTTCTGAAGCATGGTGCCATCGGCGATGTCGTGGCCTACTACGCCAACTACTACACCAGCCCGGTGAAGCCGATGCCACCGGCAAGCGCGCGCCCGGCCGGCATGTCCGACGTCCAATGGCAGATCGCGAACTGGTACAACTTCGTCCACCTCTGCGGCGACGGGTTGGTGGAGCAGGCCGTGCATTCCATCGACAAAGTGTCCTGGGCGATGAAGGACCAGCCACCCGTGAGTTGCGTGGCCGTGGGCGGGCGGCAGATTCCGGCCGAAGGCGGCAACATCTTCGACCACATGGAAATCAACTACCTCTATCCCAACGAGGTGCGCGCGTTCGTGGGCCAGCGCCAGATCCCCGGCTGCTATAACGAGAACGCCGACTACATCATGGGGACGAAAGGCGTCTGCACCATCGGCCGCGGAACTTCGCCCAAGATCACCGGGCAAACGCAGTGGACCTTCGAGGGCAAGAAGAACGACATGTATCAGCACGAGCATGACGTGCTCTTCGCCGCCATCCGCCAGGGCAAAGCCCTGAACGACGGCAAACGTATGGCGGATTCCACACTGCTCGCGATCATGGGACGGATGGCGGCCTATACCGGCCAGACCATCACCTGGGAAATGGCCATGAACAGCACCCAGCAACTCTTTCCGGATCATCTCGATTGGAATGGGACGTTCGAGCCGACGCCGATGCCGTTGCCGGGCAAGACGAAGTTCGTCTAAGCGCAGCTTGATTTCGATTGCGGGGCTGGATCCTCAGGAGGTCCGGTCTCAGGAAGGAACACAGCCGGAGCGCGGAGCGAGTCAATCTCGCTCACGCTCCGGCTGTTTGCCGCTTGACGGACACGCCGTCAACAACCTCATCCCTACCAAGACAAATCAAATACGAGCGCCGGAAGCCAGGGTCTGCCAGATGCTTCGCCAGGTTAGGGGAGAATAGGGAGCATGCAAGGCGCTCGCGTATTCCCGTTCTTCCTCTCCGCACGGATTCCCCTGTGGGCTCATATTTGCTTCCTCCTGATTGTGGGTTGCATGGGCGTGTCAGGCGTGCCGGCTGTCGCGCAGCAGACTCCCTCCCAGGAGGGCAATCGCAACCAACCGGCTCAGGTAGATCGGTTCCGCGATCTCGGCTTCGGCATGTTCATCCACTGGGGCGTGGATACCGCGACCGGGCCCACCATCAGCCACTCTCTCGCCGGCGCGTCCAAATCGTACGCGGAGCGCTATTTCACCGAACTGCCCGGCTATTTCGCCCCGGAACGATTCGACCCGGTTGCCTGGGCACGTCTTGCGAAACTGGCCGGCATGCGCTACGTGGTTTTCACCACCAAGCACCATTCCGGCTTCTGCATGTTCCGCACCGCTTCGACGGATTTTAACGTCATCAACACGCCGTTCGGCCGGGACCTCACCGCGGAGGTCGTGAAGGCATTCCGCGCCGAGGGAATCGCCGTCGGTTTCTACTTTTCGCCCGACGACTTTCACTGGCTCTACCGGAACGGGAAGCAGATCGACCGCAACCGGGACGACGTTTCCCCCGCCAAAAACCCCGGACTGATGGAGCTGGATCGCGCGCAGGTTCGCGAGCTCTACACGAACTACGGCCCCGTGGATTACTTCTTCATCGACGGGCCTCCGGAAGGGCTGCGCGAGCTGGCATGGGACTTGCAGCCGGGAACGGTAGTGACCCGGGGAGCCATCGCCACCCCGGAGCAGAACATTCCCGGCGCGGCTCCCGAGGGCGCATGGGAGAGTTGCATCACCATGGGCAACTCCTGGCAATACCGCCCGGTGAATGAAAGCTACAAGTCCGCGCTTGAACTGATCGAAATGCTCGTGGAAACGCGGGCTAAGGGTGGGAATCTGCTGCTGAATGTGGGGCCGATGCCAACTGGAGAATTGCCCCGCGAACAATCGGACCGGCTGCGCGAGATCGGCCTCTGGATGATGGCGAACCGCGACGCCATCCACGGCGTGCGCCCCTGGGTGATCACGAACGAAAACGACATCTGGTTTACGAGGGCCAAGGATAGCGACACGGTGTACGCGATCGTGGAGCAGAAGGACGAATGGAAGTGGGGAACCGAGCGCGAAATTACCCTGCTCAGCGTGAAGGCCAGCGAGAAGACCGAGGTTTCCGTGCTGGGGCAGAGCGGCGAAGTTCTCGAGTATCGCGCGGATGTCGTCCCGCGCACGACCTTCACCCAATCCGGTGAGAGGCTGAAGATCCGGGCGACGCGGGCGCAACGTTTCTACGACAACCGGCGGAGCCCGAATCCGGTGGTTCTCAAGATCACCCATGCGCTGCCGGGTTTTCTGCCTCCTCAGGTCGTGACGGCGCGGAGCGTCTGGGACAAACAGCGCGGCATCGCCATCCTGGAGGCGGATCTGTCGCGTCTCGCCGACGGACAGAGCGTGGAGGCCCGCTTCCAGTACCGGCGCAAACAGCGCGTGGATGAACTCTATGACAATCCCGAACCGTGGGTGGATTCGGCACCCGTGCCACTTGCGAGAAATGGCCGCTTTCAGAGCACGGTGATGGGGCTCGATCCCACACGCGAATATGAGTTTCGCGCGGTCGCCGTGCATCCGCTGATCACGGTTACCGGCCAGTTGCGCGATCTGCTCCCTGGAGCGCGCTAACTTAGGTGAAACTCTTCCCCGATTTCCTTCAGTGCCACTCGGTCCTCGTGGCCGCGCGCCACGCGCAGCAATCGCTCAATCGGCTCGAGCGCAGGTTCCTGGCTGAGCTGAAAAGTCTGATGATGCACCGGCATGAGGTACTCAAACCCGGCATCGGCGGCCATCGCCCAGGCTTGTTCCGGCGTGCAGTGGTAGCTGATCCACGGGTTATACGCGCCAATGGGCATGATGACCAGGGAATGCGGCTTGCGCGAACGCAGCGCCCGGAATGCGTCGCTCTGCGCCGTATCGCCCGCGAACAGGATCGATTTGCCGTCCACGTTGATCTGATAGCCGTTGTAGCCGCGATAGGTATCCACGCGCATGCGCGCGCCCCAGTGGTTCACTTCCGTCCCGAGCACGCTGACGGGGCCGATGCGGGTGCGGTCTCCCCAGCCCAGTTCGCGCACTTCCCGGAATTGCAGCCCCCGAACGAGGTTGCTGGTATGGCGTGCCATCAGCAGTGTCGTTTCGGGGTCCTGCAGACGGCGAAGCGACGGTATATCCAGGTGATCCATGTGGGCGTGGGAGATCAGAATCAGATCGATTGGCGGCAGGTCCTCGGGCTCTAGCGCCGAACGGAACTGGCGCTTCACTCCCACGGAAACGACGCCGAGATGGATGCCGGCATGGTCGCTGAAGATGGGGTCCGTCAGAATCGTGAAGCCGCTCACCTTGAGCAGAACGGTACTGTGCCCCAGCCAGGCTGCATGGATGCCCGTTTCGGGCCACGCGGTTGGGTCCGGAATGGAAGCGGGGTCCTGCAGCGGCCGTTGCAGATCGGAATAGAAGTTCTTCCAGAATCCGGGAGCGGCCCGGTATGCGGCATAGGCAGCCCCCGTGAGGCCCAGCGCCGTTCCCGTGGCGCCGATCAGCGTTCGCCGTTTCCAGTTACGCGCGCGCTTGCTTATCGGCCGAACCAGCGATTTCGGAATCAGGTGTGGGCTCTTCTTCATTCGCTCGCGACTGCCGCTGGAACTGCATGCCTCCAGCGTACATTCCGATCTCGATATCGGTTCTCTCCTTCCGCGGATCGCCGTGCATCGTTTCCCGCGCGGGGCTCAACGGAAACCCGGTTTGAAGCGCGGTGCGGTGGCAAATGGCTCTCGATCGCGATCTTCTCCCATTGTTACCCGGATGCGCCGCTCGGCGCACGTTTCGCGTCGCCGCCCGCGGAGCGTGCCATGATAAAAACACAATGGCCCGCGTCCCACTGGTGTTTCATGAGCAGTACGATCTGAACTTCGGGCAACACGTCTTCCCAACCCAGAAATACCGGATGATTCGCGAGTTGCTGCTGCAGAGCGGGGAAGTGGCGGAAGCGGACATCCACACGCCGGAGACGGCCACCGAAGAAGATCTCTGCCTCGTTCATGACGAAGACTGGGTGCGTAAACTCCGCAAGGGAACCATCTCATACCAGGAGATTCTCAAGCTCGAAGTGCCCTATTCCCGCCGGATGGTGGATGCCTTCTGGCTCGCGGCGGGCGGCTCCACGCTTGCCGGGCGCCTCGCCCTTGTTCATGGAGCGGCCTACAACGTGGGCGGAGGCTTTCATCACGCCTTTCCCGGCCACGGCGAGGGGTTCTGTGCCATCCACGATGTCGCCGTGGCCATTCGAGTGCTGCAGCGGGAGCGGTTGATCCGCAAAGCCATCGTGGTGGATGTCGATGTGCATCAGGGCAACGGCACCGCCGCGATCTTCGCCGGCGACGACAGCGTCTTCACCCTGTCCATCCACCAATTGCACAACTACCCCGCCGTCAAGCCCCCTTCGGACCTCGATATTAACCTCGAAGACGGGGTGGGCGACATCGAATACCTCGAAAAGCTGCGCCACGGCATGGTGCCGGTGCTCGAACTCGTCCGCCCGGACATGCTCTTCTATGTTGCTGGAGCGGACCCGTATCTCGACGATCAACTGGGCGGGCTGAACTTGACCAAGGACGGCCTCCACGCGCGAGACCGTTTCGTGATCGGCCGGGCGCTCGAAATGAAGATCCCGGTGATGATCACCCTCGCCGGAGGCTACGCAACCAAAGTGGAAGATACCGTGGAAATCCACGCCAACACCTGGCGCGCCGCGGAAGCCGCCCTCCAATCCACTCCATGGAGCCGCAACCCCGCGAAATAGAAGCCGGGAATCGCCGCACCCTCGAGCGCGCTTCCTTCCGGGCGGAAAACGAAGTACGATTCGAGTAATTAGCCGAACCCTCGGTTCCATCCGGTTCGCCCGGTAGCAGCCCAATTCAACGAAGTACGGAGCAAGTCCCATGGTGAAACTCGAAGACGCACGGCGTGTGATCGCCGCCGCGGAGAAGAAGGCGGCCGAGATCGGGCAACCAATGAACATCGCGGTGGCGGATGAAGGAGGCAACCTGGTATCCCATGTCCGCATGGATGGGGCATGGCTCGGTAGCATCGATATCTCCATCAAAAAGGCGTACACCTCCCGTGCATTCGACATTGCCACAAAAGACCTCGCCGCCCATTCGCAATCCGGAGATCAGTTCTTTGGAATTCACGCCTCGAACAACGGAAAAATCATGATCTTCGCGGGCGGAATTCCTTTGAAAAAGGACGGCAAGGTCGTCGGCGCGATCGGCGTAAGCGGCGGATCCGGAGACCAGGACCACGCCGTCGCGGAAGCCGGTGCAGCGGCCTTCTAACCGCCCTCTCGTGTCCGGAAAGTTCGGTTTGGCAACGCCACAATCTCTGCGGAGATCGGACAACCCCTCGCCGCTCTTCCGCTTCGTCGCGTCGTCGATCCGCGCGGAATCGCCGGGTGCTCAGGTGCGGGAAGGAGGTTCGGCTCGCCAGTTTGCATCCCAGCCGAAGGTGCGCACCGCCTTCTCGATCGCAATCGGGCCGCCCGGCTCGGCGATGTTGTAAATGCCCGGCGCGCCTCGGGTCACGGCGAGTTCGGCCGCCTTTGCCGCCGCGTCGACGTGCACGGCGCCTGGGGCGGTCGCGGAGTCGAAACCGGTTCCGGGTCCATACAGCAGTCCGTAACGCAGCACAACGCCTTCCAGTGGCGCTTGAAGCACCTGTTGCTCCAGGCTCAAGACGCCCTTCACCGTGCCTCCCCAAACCGGATCGGAGGCGGAAATCAGCGGATCGGCCTCGCTGTGCGGCAAGGGCCCTTCCGCGTAGATCAGGGCGATGCTCTGGGCGACCATCCGTTTCACGCCCGCCGCAACCGCCGCCGAAACCAGATTGCGCGTACCCTCATCCCGAATCCGTGCGTTCCTCACCAGTCCATCCGCCATCTTGTCGGCCGCAAGGCCGGCGGGCAGGTCCGTCAGTTGATGGATCACAATCTCCGGTCTGGCTTCCAGCAACGCCTGGCGCAGAGCATCGGCATCGAACACGTCAACCACCGCCGGTTCAACGCCCAGTTTGCGGAGCATCTCCGCCTTAGCCGTCGAGCGCGTCGTTCCCACAACGCGCCATTGGTCCGCAACCAGCAGCGGAGCCAATCGCCGCCCAATCGCCCCCGAAGCTCCCGCCAGAAATACGGTTCGTGCCAAAATCGCCCTCCTCATCGTCCTCGTCCGTCCGGCGATCGCCGGAACAGATCCCCCGCTCTCGGGAAACAGCCTGCGTCACCCAATTCTAGCTATCCCCGCCGGTGATGAACAGAGCCTCAGCAATTTCGCGGCGGGCACTGAGCTTGACCTCTCTTAAGGCCGGGGTGCCGGGTTTCAACGCGCAATCGGAATCAGATGCACGATGAATCCAAGCGCGCAATCTTCCAGGTTTTCCGCACAATCGGAGTACAATATCCCTAATCCGGTCACGAGTCGTCGATGCCCGGAGAATTAAATGGCTTCGCCGTGCGCACGGTTGCGTGGCGCGCGCGGTCGTCCGCAATGGAAGGTCTATCCAATGTTCTTCCCATTTCGTAGCTTCTTCCTGCTTGCCATCTTGGGAACTTTGGCTGGAAGCCTTTCGGCCCAGTTCCTGCATCGCCTCGCGGTTCCTGACGATCCGACGCCGGTTCGCGCGGCCACGCGAGCTCTGCAGCGATCCGATGCGCGCGCCGTGGAAGAGGATCGCGTCCAGGTGCTGCGGAGCGGTGGGCTCATCTATGTGGACAATGCCCTGGCCTCTCTGCGTCATCCCGGTGGTCGAGTCGCTCGGGTGCCGGAGGCCGGCCGGCCCCGGCTGGCGGCAACGGCCGAAACCTGGGAAGTACGGCTTTTCGCGGATACCGTGTTCCGGTTCGCGGGCGAGCGAATCCGCCAAACGGGTTCCGCTGAAGATTATGTTCTTTCCGGCGAACTGGTGTCGGGCGGCGAAGGCCGGGCTATTCTTAGCCACTATCAGGGAGCTGTCAGCGGTTCCGTCCGCCTGCGGGACGGGCGCTATTTCGACTTCATGCTCACGCCCGACGGCCGCGGCGAAGCGCGCGAACTGCGGGATCGCGGGCTGACGCCCGGAACCAGCGATACCCTCGCGTCCCCTGTCATGGGCCGCGCACCAGGCGGCGTTCCCCAGCCTCCGGCAAGGGCCTTCGCAATGGAGGACCTCCTGCGCGCCGGTGCGGAGACCCCTGCCACGGTGGGCACCATCCACATCGACTACAGCCAGCGCACACTGGAAGCGCGTGGCGGCATTGAGGGGCTCTTCAGCTACGTTCACCGCGTGGAGGAGGAAGCGAACGAGATCCTGCGCAACAGCGGGATCCGGCATGAATGGCGCGTGGTCTCGCTCGGCAAAGTACCCGTGTTCCGTGACGGGAAGTACACCGAAGCCGAGCCTGGTTTCAGTCCTGCTCGGTTTTTGCAATTGATTTCCCCCGGCCCCAGCGAATACGCCGCCGACAGGAAACCGAAGGCGGACTTCCGCAGCTACTGGGCCAGCTCGCCACTGCCTGCCTCCGGGTCCTTCATCATAGGGGCTGCTTACCAGCGCTCTCCGCTCGATCCCAATCCGTCCACACGCTCGGTCGTCCACCAGGAGTTTGCGGGCGGCCCTTCTTTCACGCTGGCCCACGAATTGGGCCATAATCTGGGCTGCGTTCACGATGAAACGACTGACTCCGCGATTCGCCCGGCTTCCTTCCGTGCCCGCGGTTACCAGCAGAAGCGAGTCAGCCCGTTTTTCCACACCGTAATGGCCTACGGCTGCACTGGCTGTATTTCGATTCCTCACTTCTCCAACCCCGCCGTCAACTACGAGGGGGTCCCAACGGGGACGGATCGGGCGGCCTGCTCGGAGACCGTCGATCAGAACCTGGCGGCGTCGGCGGCATGGGGCGGCTCGCCTCCCCCGGACGGATGCGCGCTGCAAGTGCATCCAAGTTCCATCTCTCTCGCTTCGGAACAGCGCGAGGTATCCTTTCGGATCATCACCGGGGAAGGGTGTCCATGGTCGGTATCGGCGGATAGCATGGCGAATGTGGTGGAACTGTCCTCCGTTCCTGAATCGAAAACGGGCCCGGGTTGGTTGCGCGTACGGGTGCTATCGAACTGGGACTTTTCGCAACGATCCACGAATCTGGATATCCGCGGCATAAAGGTCCCGATGACCCAGTTCCCAAGCGGATACCTGAAGCGCTACTTTCCCGGCGCAACCGTCCAATCCGGCGTGAATGAGCCGCCTCGCTTCTTCTGCGTGGAGCAGAAGGGGCCTGATCCCTATTACCAGGAAACCTTAACCGATGACCGCCTGGGTACCAGCGAGTGGCTAAGCCTCACCCGGAACGAATTTCCAATGCCTGGCGAGGTTTGTGCCTTGGCCGATTCGCGTGGGGTGCCGGCGGGGCTCGAACAAGGCGTTCTGTCGTTGGGCGGAACCAAGGGTCTCAACGTTTTCTACCAGATTCCCGTCAGCCTCGATGTTCGCGAAGATCTGCTCCCCCTGCGCCCGGTCCCTCAGGCGCTCTCGTTTCGGTATCGGTACGGGAGTGTGGATAAACCCGGCGCTCAGGAAATCGCCATCCCCGGTCCTCTTCCATCCGGGGTGGAAGCGTATGCCGCCGGCGCGGCATGGCTCAGCGTAGACAGCCGCATGGAGCAGGGCGACCTCATGCTCTCCGCGAGCGTAGAGGCGGACAGCCTCGGGAGCGGGATATACGACGCCCGGATCGAAATCCGCTGCACGCAGGGCGGCTGCGCGGACCGCCTTCTGCCCGTGCGCCTGCATGTGATTGGCAATCCGGAGCCCGGAGCCACGGGGGCCGGCGGCTCGGCGGGTCTCACCCAACTCATCGCTTCCGGCGGGGTGGTGAGCGCGGCCGGCTTTGTGCAAGGGCTGAGTTCCGGAAGCTGGGCCAGCATCTTTGGCAAGGATCTTGCCCAAACCACACGCGGTTGGCGAGAGGACGATTTCGTGGGCGGCGTCCGTCTGCCCACGGTGCTGGATGGCACGCGGGTTCGCGTGGATGGTAAGCCGGCCGCGATCAGCTTTGTCAGTCCAGGCCAGGTGAACTTCCAGTGCCCGGACCTCGGCGGATCCGGATGGGTGCTTCTGGAACTCGAAACGCCTTCGCGGATCGACTCGGCCTGGGTATGGGCGCAGAGCGAGTCCCCGGCCTTCTTTGCCTTCAGCAGCGGACGGCATGTGGCGGCGCTGCATGCGGATGGCGTCCCGGTGGGCGCCGCGGGCGACTACGGCCAGAACGAGAGCAGCCGGCCGGCTCTGCCGGGGGATGTCGTGCAGGTATTCGGCAGCGGATTTGGCGCAACCACGCCTTCGGTGCGCGCGGGGTGGATCGTCACGGAGGCCGCGCCCCTGACGGCCGCGGCGGAAATGGAAGTGACCATTGGAGGCGTAGCCGCCCGGATCGAGTATGCCGGGCTGACCGGCGCGGGCCTCAATCAGGTGAACCTGCGCATCCCCCATCTCCCCGCCGGGCGTCACCCCGTGCGCCTAAGGATGCGCGGCGTCCCCGGTCCTCTCCGTGGAGAAATCCTTGTCGGGGCAGTCGAGGGACGAGTTTCCGGAGCGGAGTATACGCTGCCGGGCACGGCATCGGAGAGCGCAGGGGCACGTCCGCGAAAGTAAGGGACCGGCGGGTGAGACGACGATCCCAGGGAGCACGGCCCGGGTGCTCTGTCGGGCTCGGTCGAAAGCGGAGAATCCTGTGGTCGTAGGGGACAGAACAGCCACTCGGTCAGCCACCGAGATCCCGGAGGAGCCAATAAGTCTAAGATATAGATCATGCCAGAGCCGACAGCCGCTGATGCAGCCTTTGGCTGGAATATGTCTGATTGTCCATCCGATAACAAGAGGGGAAGGTAAGAGCAATGTCGTTCAACTACTCAGTGTGTTTTTCTGCATTGATCGGGTTCTTGGGAGGAGCTGCCTTCGTAGTCACCTACTTGTCAATGGGCTTAAATACGTACAAGAGTCTGGAAGTTCAGGAGCTACGAATAGTGAGTCAGGATAATAGGATTGCCGCCACCCTCGCTTCGGGGAAAGGCGGTGCTGTTCTTCGTTTCTATGAGCCTTCTGATCAGAGAATCGCCGCGGAGTTTGGCGTAAACTCCTGGAGTAAATTTCTTCTGTACCACGGAAAGGGTTCCACTCCTGTCGCGGGACTGGTTTCCATTTCATCCGGCGGTGCTTCCAGCCTGTACCTTGGCGAAGACAACGTGAGTCCACGTGTGATATTAGGAGCCATGCTAGGAGACCAGCTGAACACTGGATACGTTGAGGGTTGGACATTGCAGTTCCGAAATCCACATAATACATCTGAGTCGCTCTTTCGAATTCTCGTACGGGAGGACCAGCAATCGGGAAAGCCGGCAGCATCTCTTCAGCTAAATAATACGGTCACTACCGCGCTGTCTAAGCCAGGAATATAGTACAACCGCTAAGACATGGCATCGGCTGATTCTCTTTACGGTTCCGATGGAACTTTGACGCAGTTACCGTTGCCGACGGTGGGATATGATGTGGCCAGCAGAATGGTGACGTCGAATCATTTCGGAGCGGGGATGCGGGGCTACGGCTACAATCGCGCCAATCAGCGGGTCTATGCTGCTGCGGCGCGCGGCGAATCTGGGCGGGAGCGCGGCTTGTACGGAAGGATGTCCAGGAAGTGTGGAGAGTGCTCGCATGAGATTTGCAAGGAATGCTCGATCCGGAGCGAGGCGGCATTTGGTTTCCTTTGCCACCATCCTCGTGTTTAGTCTGGCGGCAGCCGGACAGGACCCCCAAACGCCGGTGGATTGTCAGGAACCGCCCGCCCGCGCCAGCATAGCGGCGATGCTGCCGTGCGTGGTTGGCAAGACGGTTCGCATCCAGGATAAGCAAGGCCGCAAGCGGCACGGCCGCCTCTCCGTCAGTGGAGGAGGGGCCTGCGCCGATGGGGCCGGCTGTATGCTGGAATTGCGCTCGCGGTTCCGCAAG
>JACTMJ010000030.1 GCA_014584705.1 Acidobacteriota bacterium
CCGCCAGTGCTCGTAGCAGGAGCGGGTGACGCCGACGAGGGCGCAGGCGTCGTGGATGGATTCGCCCTGGGCGAGGTAGCGGAGGAAGTCGGACTGGCGGCGCTCGCGTTCGGCTTCGCGCGGATTGGGCCGGGGAGCAAATTTGAGGGGTTTTCGTTTGGTGGATTTCATGTCGTTTTCTCTCAGACCGGGTGGGCCGCGGTTATCGGCGGCACACTTCGGGCGATTCGGAAAGCATTGTACGGGCGGGCGGAGCGGGATTTGGCTGGCCGTGTGGCTAAGTGGCTGAGAACAGGAGGGATGCGGTTCTGGAAGTGGCGTGACCGTGTGGACGGGGGCGGCGATTTGGGGCGGGATTTGGGTGGCGAGGGCGGTACGGTGGCGTCACACCGGCCAAACGGGGCCGGTGCTACTGGAGTAAGCGGCTGACGCCCTGTCCGACGGCAGGAGGCACGGTAACTCGTTCTGCGTCAGAGGGTTATCGTTGAACGAAAGCCGAGACCGCCGCGGAAATTCGTCCCTGATTCTCCAAAGTTCCGTGTCTCAGTCGAAGGATGCAGTCCACTCTAACCGACAGCCGCACCTGCCACCGAAATTCGAAATTTCCGAAATTGTCACTGAAATTGCCGACAACGCCTGGACGAATCTGTGCTTTGCGGCGACCGTCCCGCTGGCCTGAGAAATTCGATAATCTTAACAGTTCGGCGGGTTAGTAAGTGTTAACGTCTGCAATCGGTGTATGATGCGCCGGAAAAAGAGTTTCCGGGGAGTGCCTAATATCTGGCGAGAGCATGGAGAATAAAACCATCAGAAAATCGGCCGGACAACCCGTCCCCGACATCAGTTCGGACTTCCTCACCGGGAGCACTGAACACGGCCTTGAGCGCATTAGGACGAGGTTGCTCGACCTTACTAACCGGAATAAGCTTCTTAATTTCAGACATTCCAATGCTTCATCGTTGAGAATTGTGGACGCCTCGATGAATGGCGTGTTCCAACGCTTACGCGACAACGAAAAGGTCGCCTTCGAGCCCGTACCCGAACCCGATTACGAAATCGACCAAGAAGCGCCCAGAGAGAATCGGCCTTGGCGCTCTGGTCGCAGAAGTTCAGAAGCCAAGACGATTCCGGGCCTCCTGGAGCAACTGGGTGACAAGGAGGGTCAGCAGCAACATTCCTCACGCGGAGAAAAACCAACCCCGAAGGATCACGCGGAGGCGCTCGGATGGAATACATCCTACGATCTCGATGAAGATGCAGAGGACGATGCCGTCCTTCGCGTTCTTCACTTCCAGGAGCAACTCGAAATTGTAAGCAGGAAGATCACGACGGCTGCGAATACGGCCATCGAGGAGTCCGGCACGAACATGCTGTACCTCATCTTCGGTTTCCTGGAGTGGTATGAGTCCGATGATTCGAAGCTTCCCCGGCTCGCGCCGCTCGTCACGCTCCCAGTCAGCATCGAGCGAAACGGAGGCAAGGGGAAAGCCGTTGATATCGTGATCGAGTACACCGGCGAGGACGTGGAGACTAATCTTTCGTTGGCAGAGAAGATGCGCCGTGACTTTGGGCTTGAAATTCCGGAATTCGATGACGAAGACACTCCGGGGAGCTATTTCGCAAAGTTTACTGACATCCTGAATAGCAGGAAACTCTGGTCCATACGGTGGTATATGAGCCTTGCGTTGCTGAGCTTCGGCAAGCTGCTTATGTACCGCGACCTCGACCCTAGAAATTGGCCCAAAGGTGAAAGTATCGCCAAGCATGACTTGGTGCGGCAGCTGTTTGAGGGAACGAAAAATACTGAGGTCGAACACGGCGAGGAGTACCCGATTGACGAGCCGGAGTTGAAGGCAATGGTCCCTCACTTAATACGGGACGCCGATAGTTCCCAGCACAGCGCACTTATACATGCCTTGCGTGGTCAGAACTTGGTCATTGAAGGGCCTCCGGGAACCGGCAAGTCACAGACGATCACGAACCTGATCGCTGCTGTGCTGGCAAATGGCAAGAACGTTCTGTTCATCGCAGAGAAGCTCGCGGCCCTTGAAGTCGTGCGCAGCCGCATGGACGATGCTGGGCTTGGCATATTCTGTCTTGAAGTTCATAGCCACAAGACCAAGAAGGGTGCACTCCTGAATGATCTCGCTCAGCGCTGCAAGGCGCGGGGCAGTTTCAGGGACCCGCACGATCTTGATCGACAACTTGCAGTTGTCGAGGAGAAGAAACGTCTCCTGTCGCGATATGCCGCGCTCATCAACACACCTGTAGAGCCTTTCAAGGCAACTGTCTTCGAAGTTCTCTAGGCATGTGAACGCCGCGGCCAGGAGATTGCAGCGCACCGCGAACGGCTGAAAAAGGTCATCCTGCCCGCAGCCGCGACATTCACACAAGCGCAATTCACGCAGGCGGAGCAATTTGTCGCCATATACGCGAAGCATCTGGTGGAAATTCTTGCAATCAGCAAGACGGTCGAAGCACATCCGTGGGCATGGGTAGAGAAGCCCCTTGTGTTCGAGGAAGAAGGGCGACTGCAAGTACATCTCGATGAATTCATCGATATCATCGGCAGTGCCGAAGAGGCCTGCCAGTACCTGAACGAAACAGCCGGCCTTGCGGTGTCGCGAAACGTGCGAGGACTTGAGCATACATCTGCAATCCTGGCTGCGCTTCCCACTCCCACTGGCACAGTTGTCGAGAGGCTGCTCGAACCTTGCCAATCCTCACATAATCGCCGAAAGCTCGTTGACTTCATCGCCCACGTTAAGACATTCCGCCAAGGATTTGATGACCTTTCGGCTGCTGCGGGCGATGTAGATATAAAAGTCATTCTTGACAAGCGAACGACGGAGAAACTATCCGGGGCCTTGGAAACGATGCGGCCTTGGGGAGTGGCTGGGCAATCCGTCGCGGAACTCAGGAACCTTGCGAATGTGAGCGCCGAGACTCTGAAGCTTCTCGGTGAGGCCCAAGCGTCATTTCGGGTCCTGCTCACTGTCTTGGGATGCGAAGCCCCCGCTTCAATATCATGTACAGAATTTCTTCTTGAAGCGGTGCGGATCGTGGAGAGCACGCCGTTCGAATGCCTCCATCTTCGCCACACTTCGTTCGAAAACGAGAACACAAAGCGTGTGCTTGAAACTGCCGTGACTGAGGCGAGGGCACTGACAGAGAGAGAAAAATCGCTGACGGAAGAATTTGACCTCACGCTCGGCGGGGGCACATATACCTCGCATGAGTTGCTCCAGCACGCACACTTGTTGGAGAACGCCTCGTTGTGGCGCCGCCTGTTTGGCGGCGACTACAGGAAGGCTGTGAAAACATATCGTCGGCTCTCCAGGAACGGAAAGGGAGTTGCGCGTTTTCATATGAGTGACCACCTGCGGACCGTCGCTGAATATACACAGGATCGTAACCAATTCGATAACCATGCCACCTATCGTGAGGCTCTCGGCCCCAATTTCCAGGGTGTGCAGAGCCCATGGGAGGATTTGCAGCATCTGGCCCTCTGGTACGAGCAGGTCTTCGTCCGGTTGCCGGAGCATCGGATCCAATCGGCGAGGTTCCGCCATCTTGTTCTTTCCAGCCGCACGGAGCGGTTGAAGGCAATCAAGGCCAAGTTGGACTCGGTCCAAGAACATCGCGAGTCCCTTCAAAGGGCGGTGGCTCATGTCATCGACTGGACACGCGCCGTCCCCTGCCAGAGCGTGTTGATCGTCGAGGGTTCGTTTGAGGATATCACCGCTTCACTCGAGTGCTTCGGCCGCGATGTGCGGGCCGTACTGGACGCGGTGGAAGCGTCGCGAGTCAAGGAGACGGTCACGCTCCGCGATCTTCCAGCCATCGTTTCTTACGCGGCCAAGTGCCGTGAGGCTGCGGAAGCTGTTCAGGCGGATGCCAGCCTGCCGTCCATTCTGGGCGATGCCTACAAGGACATCACAACCGATATCGAGCCCATCGAGCAGACCGTAAAATTTGCTGCCTCTGTCGCTTCCGGAATTCTGCCGCCGAAAGGGATCGAATGGCTCCTGAGTCGCGAGCCTGGATCGCGGCTGTCGGAATTGCGTGTATGTCTAAAGCGTGCTCATACGCATGGCGAGAAACTCCGTCAGACCCTCGACGAACTTGCCGAGATATCGGGTTCAGAATCCTGGCGTGAGGGTATCGAGAATTCATGGGAAAGTCTGCAGGCACGCGCGGAATATGCAGTGTCTTACCGAGAACATCTCAGCCGCTGGAATCATTTCCTCAAATTGCGGATCCAGAGCCGGGAACAGGGGATCGACAGGCTAACCGATCTCGGGGATGAGCAGGCACTGGAGCCCGCCAAACTCCGTGCCGCTTTCCGCTTTGCGTTCTACAATACGCTCGCGCACAGAGTATTCACAGAACAGCCGGAACTCTCCCATATAACAGGCGTGACACAGGAGCAGGTACGTCAGCAATTTGCCAACGCCGACCGGGAGGCCATCCGACTCTATCGTGAACGTGTAGCCGCGCTGGTCGACCGCCGTAATGTGCCCGACGGCGAGCAAAGCGGCCCCGTCAGAAATTGGACGGAGATGGCACTCATCCGCAAGGAAATCAACAAACAGAAGCGTCATATTCCCATCCGGCAGCTATTCCAGCGGGCACCACGAGCGCTGCTGGCTCTGAAGCCCTGTTGCATGATGGGACCCCTGTCAGTCGCGCAGTATCTCGCGCCTGGAAAGATGAAGTTTGACCTCGTCGTCATGGACGAAGCTTCTCAGCTTAAGCCTGAGGATGCGATCGGGGCCTTGGCGCGCGGCGGCAAGGTCGTCATCGTAGGCGATCCAAAACAACTTCCACCGACGAACTTCTTCCAGCGCGTATCGATCGACGCGGAAGAGGACGAGGACGCTGAGAATCGCACAGTAGTTGAGGAAGGAGAAAGTATTCTGGACGTGGCTATCACGCTATTCCAGCCAGTACGGAGGCTGCGCTGGCACTACCGTTCACAGCATCACAGTCTTATCGCGTTCTCAAATCAGCATTTTTATCAAGGTGACCTTATTATTTTCCCATCTGCGTATCATGAGAGTGCAGATCTTGGCCTGAAATACCATTTTATTCCCGATGGCATATGCGAGAACAGCCGCAATCCTCGCGAGGCCGCCGTGGTTGTCGACGCCGTGCTGGATCACATGCGGCGACATCCGGCGCAATCACTGGGCGTCGTCACGCTCAATTTCGAACAACGCGAGTTGATCGAGGAATTATTGGACAGGAGACTTCGTGACGATCCTTACGCAATTGCGTTTAAGGAGCGCATGAGAGGCGGGCAGGAAGCGTTGTTCGTCAAGAATCTTGAAAACGTACAGGGAGATGAACGGGACGTGATATTCATTTCGACGACCTACGGCCGCGATTCGGACAAGGGCCAGCATAATCGATTCGGCCCCATCACCCAGGCCAACGGTCATCGGCGACTGAACGTCCTCTTTACCCGTTCGAAGATGCGCACGGAGGTGTTTAGCAGCCTCGACCCGGATAAAATTGCCACGAACCCGAACAGTTCGTGGGGTGTCCGGGCGCTGAAGGAATACCTGAGCTTCGCCCGTAGTGGAATCCTGCACCAAGCGGATGACGGGCGTGCTCAGGAGACCAACGATTTCGAGCGCGCGGTTGGCGATGTCCTGAGGGAAAAGGGCTACGAGGTCGTTCCGCAGGTAGGCGTTGCAGGTTTCTTTATCGACCTCGCAGTGAGGCATCCGGCTAAGGCCGGTACTTACCTTCTTGGCATCGAGTGCGATGGTGCAAGTTACCATTCCGGCCGCTCACCACGTGATCGTGACCGATTGCGGCAGGAGATTTTGGAAAATCTCGGCTGGAAGATCCATCGTATCTGGTCGACCGACTGGTTTAGGAGCCGTGGGAACGAAATCAAGCGGCTTGTGAGGCGCATTGAATCGCTTCTTCAAGACGATCCCGAGTATCGCGAGATGCGGGAGAGGGATGCGAGGAAGGACGCCCTCCGGCAACGCTTGATTGAGTTGCGCAAGGAAATAAGGTCAGCTTTTCCTGGCACACTTGATGAAAAATGCCTGCTTAGAGAAGACATACTGGAAGAATTTATTCAGAAGCGCCCTAAGACCCGCGACGAATGGTTCCGCAAGATCCCCGAGCAGGTGCGAAGCAGCATCGACTCCAAGCAAGTCGGGAGTTATCTCAATCGCGTATTGGAAATAGTCATAGACTGCGGGTAGAAGATGTCCAACGCCGGCAAGAGGCCGACTTGAAAATCGCCATCATGAAAGCCTGATGGCGAATTCGAAACGCTCACCGTTTTCAAAGCTGCTTCCGAACTCGTACTTACCGGTGCACGAGACTTTGTATGCCCAACAGGTCCTGGCATGGTGAATTCCCGCACTTGCTACATCGCTGTTCTCGCTACGGGGTAAGCGTCCGCCCACTACCGCCTTTCCGGTGCCCTGCTTCCTCTCCACAGTGGGGGAGGCGCATGCTGCGCCTGGGGAGGGGTCGTTTCAAGATGCAGGGCGATGATGCTCCGCGGCGGGTGTTTCGGTGGCGGACGTTGCAGCGGCGGATTGTGGAGGAGACCCTGCAGCCGGGGGTACCGTGGCTGGCAAAGAGGTTTGGATGGTAGGAGTTTGGAGGATAGGAATTTCTTTTGAGCAGTCGTGATTGATTCCAGGACCTCCAGGGCTTTCGTCTGTTTTTGGGCTGCTGGAACGCATTTGGCACTGGCGTGCGTCGCGATTCGTTCACCGGTAGGGGATCGGATACCGGAGCGCGGGCGGGGCGGAGTGCGTGAGGCAGAGCGGTGGCGAGCGGGCGAAGTGTACGGGCTATCCGGTACCAATCCAGATGCAGCGGGCGTGGCCGCCGGGAAGTCGCACCGCCAAGCGGGGCGGATGCTCCGCGGTCTCGCTGGTGCTCGGGCTGAGTTGTTGTCGCAGGGCGGGGTTGTTGGTGCGGGGCGTGGCCCCTGGGCTGACGCCCAGGGCTGGCTTATCTCGCCCGTTGGGCTCTCCGCGCGGGGCACGGAGGGAGATTTTGTGCTGCTTGATCGCGATGCTCTCTTCGGGAGCGATTGCTGGAAAGGGGAAGGGGGCCGCTGCTCCATTGGTGGGGGAATCGCCGATCGGTGAGAGACCCGCGAGGGGGGGCAGATGGCCGTGGCACCACTGACGTGGTGCGGTGAGTAACGGGGTACACGAAGCCAGGCGTGTAGAACGCCTGGCCAATGGGCTGCCTGTCGCTGACGCGACGGTTTGTTGCCGGTGGCCGGGCGAGCGGCTCGCGAAAAGAGGGTGTTCCGAATTTGGTGTAAGTCCGATTCTCAGAGAGGATGAGAGGACGCAGGGGTGTGAAGATGCTGGAATCGGCTCTGGATGAGCGGCCGAAGGAATAGCGGGAGCCGGAGCAGATTGGGGGTTCCGGGGATTGTTGCATCGATTGGCGAAGGCATTGCATGGGCGGGCGTTGGTGGCGGAGTTGATTCGTCTTGTGGGCCACGAGAAGCGCCGGCACGTGCGGCGAACGGCTGATGAGCTTGGCAGTGTTCGGTTTGGGGGTGCCTGGTTCGGCGGGGTTTTGGGGTGGGCCGATATACTGGAGGTGGGAGCGCTTGGCGCCTTTTTGGGCCGCGGCCGGCTGGCGGCGGGCGGATCTATCCGGGGCTTACGTATCTTGCTCGAACACATCGTTCTTCGCGGCGCGCGGCTGCATAATCTCAAGAACATCGATCTGGAGATTCCTCACAACCGGTTTACGGTGGTGACGGGCGTTTCCGGGTCCGGCAAGTCCTCGCTGGTGTTTGACACCATTTACGCCGAGGGCCAGCGGCGCTATGTGGAATCGCTATCCGCTTACGCGCGGCAGTTTCTCGAACGCATGGAGCGCCCGGAGGTGGAGGAGATCGACGGGCTCGCGCCGCCCATCGCCATCCGGCAGAAGAACCAGACGCGCAATCCGCGCTCTACCGTGGCCACGTCCACGGAGGTCTACGATTTTCTCCGGCTGCTCTACGCCCGCGTGGGCCGGACCTACTGCCCGAACTGCGGCCATCGCGTGCAGCGGGATACCGTGGATCTGGTGGCGGACCGGGTGCTGCGGCAACCGGCAGGCAGCCGCTGGTATCTCCTCTTTCCGGTGAAGGTGGCCGGCAAGCCGGGCTCCCAGAAGCTGCGCGATCGTCTGTTCGACCTCCGCAAACGCGGCTTCACGCGGCTGTTTCAGGACGGGGAGATCTTCGAGTTCTCGACGCCCGAATCGCTCCTCGGCATCGACTTCGGCAAAGACCTCTTCGTGCTGGTGGACCGCCTGAAGCTGGATGCGGCCGAGCGGGCGCGCGTGGTGGATGGCGTGGAGATCGCCTACCGGGAATGCGGCGAGGCGGTGTTCGAGGAAGCGGGCGCTGGCGCTTCGAAGCAGGAGACGCCCCACCGCATCCGGTTCAGCGAGAAGTTCACCTGCAAGAACTGTGACGCCGGGATCGAGTTCATGGACCCCGAGCCGCGCCTGTTCAGCTTCAATAACCCGTTCGGCGCGTGCCCCCGCTGCCAGGGCTTCGGAAACGTGATCGACTACGACCTCGGCCTGGTGATTCCGGACGATTCCCTCACGCTCCAGCAGGGCGCGGTGCATCCCTGGAGCCGGCCACAGTATCGGTGGTGGTCCACTGAACTGCGGCGGGCGGCCAAGGGGCACGTCCGGCTGGACGTTCCGTTCCAGGATCTTCGCAAGGAAGAGAAGGACTTCGTCATCAAGGGCGGACCGGGCTTCCCCGGCATTCGCGGCTTTTTCGAAGAAGTGGAGGGCAAGAAGTACAAGGTGCAGGTACGCGCCTTTCTGGCCCGGTATCGCGGCTACTCGCCCTGCCCGGATTGCGGCGGCTCCCGGTTGCGCCCGGAAGCGCTGCACTTACGCATCGACGGCAACACGATCGCCGATGTGGTGAAGATGAACATCCGGGAAGCGCTGGATTTCTTCGAGGGGCTCCGGCTCACGGCCGAGGAAGCGGGCATCGCTACGCGGATTCTGGTGGAGATCCGGCAGCGGCTGCGCTTTCTGAACGATGTGGGCCTCGAATACCTGACGCTGGACCGGCTCGCCAACACGCTCTCGGGCGGGGAAGCGCAACGCATCCAACTGGCCACCTGCCTGGGCTCGCGGCTGGTGGGCGCCTGCTACATTCTGGACGAGCCCTCGATCGGCCTGCACACGCGCGACACGCTGCGCCTGATCCGCATCCTCGAGGACCTGCGCGATCTCGGCAATACGGTGATCGTCGTGGAGCACGATGCCGATGTCATGCGGGCCTCGGACTATCTGGTGGATCTGGGTCCGGGCGCGGGCGAGAACGGGGGTGCGGTGATGTTTGCCGGGCCTTCGAAAACGCTGCTGGCCGACGGCGCGAATTCGCTCACCGCGCGCTATCTTCGCGGGGAGCTGCAGGTGGAGCGCCCGGCACTGTGCGATGGCGGAAGGGCTCTGAAAGCGAAGCGTTCGCCGAAGCCCAAGGCGGACTCCTCGCGGGGAGCGCTGCGCATTCTGGGCGCGCGCAAGCACAACCTCAAGAACATCGACGTGGAGATTCCGCTAGGCAAACTGGTGGCGCTAACGGGCGTTTCGGGGTCTGGCAAATCCACCCTGATGCACGACGTCCTGTTCCAATCTCTTCGCTCGCTCGGGCTGGGTGAGAAATCGACCGCGAGATCGAAATCCGCCGAGGCGGAGGGCGAGGACGACGCGCAGTTCCGCCAGGCGTGCCGGGCCGTGGAGGGCTTAGCGTATCTCGAAGACGTGATTCTGGTGGACCAGAGCCCTATTGGACGCACGCCGCGCTCGAACCCTGTGACGTACATCAAGGCCTTCGATATCATCCGGGATCTGTTCGCCTCCACCCCGCTTGCGAAGAAACGCCATTTCGCGCCGGGCACCTTCTCGTTCAACGTGCCCGGCGGGCGGTGCGAGGTTTGCCAGGGGGACGGCACGGTTACGGTGGAGATGCAGTTTCTCGCCGATGTTGAATTGACCTGCGAGGAGTGCCACGGCACGCGCTACAAAGCCTCCGTTCTGGAGGTGGAATACAACGGCCTGAACATTCATCAGGTTCTGGGGCTCACGGTGGACGAGGCGCTCGGGTTCTTTTCCGACGTTCCGCGCCTGGTGAACAAGCTGCAGGTGCTGCGGGAGGTCGGGCTCGGGTATCTGCGCCTGGGCCAATCGGCCACGACGCTCTCCGGGGGGGAGGCGCAGCGCATCAAACTCGCCGCGCACATCGGGCAGGCCTCCTGCGCGAAGACGCTCTTCCTGTTCGACGAACCCACGACGGGGCTGCACTTCGACGACATCGCAAAGCTGCTTGCCGCCTTTGACCGCCTGCTCGAAAACGGGGGCAGCGTACTGGTGATCGAGCACAATCTGGACATCATCCGGAACGCGGATTGGATCCTCGATCTGGGGCCGGAGGGCGGCGCGGGCGGCGGTTCGCTGGTGGCGACCGGTCCCCCGGAGGCCATTGCGGCCGTGGAAGCGTCCTACACGGGACGCTTTCTGAAACCACTCCTCTGCCCAGCCGCATCCTGATACAAAGGAAGCGAGAACATGCGATTGCTCCCATTTCCCCTTCCCGCGCTGTTCGCGGCCGCGCTTGTGCTGGCGGCGGCGTGCCCGCGCGTGCCGGGCCAGGAGGTGCGCGACCAGAACACTTCCGGCGCGCCACGGCGGGCGGTGAAGGCTCCCCCGGCCGATGATGCGATTCTGGCGTCGCAGGGGATGGCCGCGTTCGAGAAGCAGGATTACGCGACGGCGATCACGCGATTCGGACAGGCGATCAGCCAGAATCCGGGGGATATTTCCAGCCGCTTCTATCTGGCGCTGAGCCTCTCGCTCACGGGCAAGGACGCCGCCTCTCTGGCGCACTACGAAGTTCTGGCCGAGGCGCAGCCGGAGATTTATGAAATCCGGGTGAACTACGCACAGGCGCTCGCGAATACCAAGCATTTCGAGGAGGCGGCGGTGCAACTGGCGAAAGCGGAGCAGTTGAAGCCGGCGCAACCCAAGACGGTGGAATTGCTGACGGCGGTGGGGCTGGCGGAACTGGCCGCGGGCGACGAAGCGGGCGCCACCCGCCGCTTCGAGGCTGTGCTCGCCCTGCAACCCGCGAACGCGGAGGCACAGCTCGGCATGGGCAAGGCCCGGCTGAAGGCTGGGGATAAGGCGGGCGCGGAAACCTGGATCCGCAAGGCGGCGGAAGCGAACCCGGCCGCGAAGCGGGAATTGCTGCAACTGGCGGCGGTTTATGAGCGCGATGGCAACTTCGATAAGGCGGTGGAGCTCTACCGCGAGTTTCCTGGCGATAGCGTGGCGCAGGAGCGCATCGGGGAACTGCTGCTGGAGCAGGGAAAGGCGAAAGAGGCGATTGCCGCGCTCGAAGCGTCCGCGAAGGCCGAACCGACTTTCGAGAATCGCCAACGGCTGGCGGTTGCCTATCTGAGATCGGGGGAGGAGGCGAAGGCCGCGGCCACCATGCAAGCGGCGGTGGAAGCGGAACCCGGCAATGCAGAGGCACATTCCGTGTATGGCCGCATTTTGAGGGACTCCCGCCAGTTCGGTCCCGCGGCGGGAGAGTTCGCCCAAGCCATTAAGCTGAACCCGAAAGACACGACGGCGTGGAGCGAATTCGCCGGTGTGGCGGTGCTGGCGGAACAATATCAGGCCGCCTTGAATGCGCTGGCGCAACTCGAAAAGCTGGGCGGGCTGAAGCCGGGGCATCACTACCTGCGCGCGATTATCCTCGACAAGTTTCAGAACGACCAGCAGGCCATTGCGGAGTACGAATTGTTTCTGGCTTCCAGCAATGGCCAAAATAAGGATGAGGAGTTCAAAGCCCGCCAGCGCCTGCGGTTGCTGATGAACCGGAAGAAGCGTTAAGCATGCTGAAGCGGATTGCCATCCTTCTCTTCGCGCTGGCCGCCTCGCTGGCGGCGCAGCCAAAGGATTGGCGCGCGGAAGACGATATCCGCAAGCGCGCGGAGCTTGGCCTCAAGGTGGCGGAAGATCAGCTCGAATCGGCGCGCGCCGTGTATCGGAAGGGCGATCCATATCAGGCGCAAGCGCAGCTCGAAGAATCGCTCGCGACGATGCTCGAGGTTTATCAGATGATCTTGGAGGAAGGAGAGGACCTGCGGAAGAATGCCCGCCGCTACAAGAAGGTGGAGATCACGCTGCGGGGGATCGCCCGCAGGCTCGAAGATTTTGAACGTCAGGCGGAAGTGGTGGATCGCGGCCCGATTGCCCGGGCGCGACAGACGGTCTCGCTGATGCGGGACAACCTGCTGCACGCGATGCTCCAGGGTGGGAAGCTCTCGCCAGTGGAGAAAGTGCAGCCCTAGAACATTTCAACCGCGGGAACGGAACAATTCTTTGAGAGGTGCGCAAATGTGGTCGCCAAACGCTGCCGTCCGTGAAGGTTTTCGGAAGATCGCGCTCCCGCTGGCCGCGCTGTGCGTGCTTGGGGTGAGTGGACTGCACGCGCAGGACCGGGATTTCCTTAGCACGGACGAGGTGGAGCAGGTGCGGCAGACGCAGGAACCCAATGCGCGCCTGATGCTCTACAACAAGTTCGCCGAAGCCCGCATCCTGCAGGTGGAAGACCTGCTGAAGACGGAGAAGGCGGGCCGGAGCGTGCTGATCCATGACCTGCTCGAAGACCTAGTCGATATTCTGGATACGATCGACACCGTTGCCGACGATGCTCTCCGGAACAACATGGAGATCGCCGAAGGCATGCAGGACGTGGCAAAGCGCCATACGGCGATGGCGGAGAAGCTCAAGAAAATCGACCAGATGGAGCTGAGCGATCGCGGGCGCTATCAGTTCCAACTGCAAATGGCGATCGATACCGTGGAGGATTCGCTCGAACTCGCCCAGGAAGATCTGGCCAAACGCAAAGGGGACGTTCTGGCCAAGGACAAAGCCGAGAAGACGGAACGGGAAGCGCTGCGCACGCCCCAGGACGTGGCGGAGCGGAAAGAGGCGGATAAGAAGCAGGCGGAGTTGGACAAGAAGTCCGGACGCACACGTAAAGCGCCGTCCCTGTATAAGCCCGGCGAGAAACCGGGCAGCCAGCCAGGGAAGCCGAATTGAGCGGGACTGCGGCCGATTCCGCGGCGCGGCGCAAATTTGCACGTTGACGCCATCCGGCCCGCAACGGTAGCCTAGGAGATAGCTCAGCGCGAACCGGAGACCGGATCGCGACGCACACCATGGCGCGGTGGCAGAGTGGTCATGCAGAGGTCTGCAAAACCTCGTACACCGGTTCGATTCCGGTCCGTGCCTCCAACCTTCTTCCGTTCTCGTGTGTTTCTTCCCGGCGCGGTAGCCAAGTGGTAAGGCAGAGGTCTGCAAAACCTTTATTCGCCGGTTCAATTCCGGCCCGCGCCTCCAGGATTTTTTTCCCCTCTTTGAAGCAAATCGGCCTGGCGCGGCACCGCGCGGTGGGTGCCCGTGGGACGACGACACCGGTTGTACGATAGAACGATGGCAAAAACCTTGCTCGCGCTGGGGGCGCATTACGACGATTGCGTCTTCGGAGTTCCCGGCATCCTCCTGCAGGCGATCCGGAAGAATTGGAAGGTGGTGATCGGCGCGCTGATCGGCGATTACACCAGTTGGCCTCCGGTGAAGGGCCGGCATAAGGAACTGGTGGAAGGTTCCCGCCAGCTTGCGCACTACTACGGCGCGGAAATGCGCTTCCTCAACTTCGCTTCTCACCTGTTCGACGTCACCACGGAGAACAAGATCGCCGTCGCGCGCCTGGCCGCGGAGGTGCAGCCGGATGTCGCGCTGATTCTATGGCCGCACGACCATCACGACGACCACCGGGTTGCCTCCCAGCTCTGCGAGATTGGGTTGAAGAACGCGGGGCAGATTCTGAATACGCCGGGCATCAAGGCGCCGCGCTCTATTTATTTCTATGACAACGGGCCGCGCCACACGATCGGATTCGAGCCAGACACGTTCGTCAATGTGAGCGCGGAGTGGACGGTTGCCCAGGAGTGGCTCGGGCAACTGATGGCTCTGGTGCGAAACCAGCCCTATCAACCGGGTACGCTCGACCCCTCGCAGGAGACGAAGGAGGCGATCGCGCGCTACCGGGGCGCGACATGCGGCGTCCGTTACGCGGAGGCGCTGCGCGCCTACACGCAGAGGCCTGAGGACATTCTTCCCTGAGCGCTCGGCTGCGAGGCTCGCCCTTTACGCTTTAGGCCGTGCGCCAGCGCCGCCCCAGCCCGAGCGTCTCCCGCGCGTAACGCAAACTGCGCTCCAGGTGCTCCCGCTGCTGAAACTGCACGGCTTCGGCGAACTCGGGCGGAGTCGCGCGCCCCTGCAGGTCTTCGACGACCATCGGCCGGGCATAGGGAGCACCCTGTTTGGCCAGCGATACGAAGCGGGCGAAATCGGCTGAACGCGCACGAGGGAACCACTTCTTCCAGTGCGCCTCGTCCCATACCGGGATCACCACGGGTGGACGCCCGGTGATCGGTTTCGCATAGATATGGACATGCGGGCACAGCTTCCCGGCCGTGGCGACAATTTCCTTGAAATCGACGGTGCCCTCGCCCAAGGGAACCCACTGCACGGCGATCCCTTTCGGGTGCTCGTAGACCACGGAATCCCGGAGGTGGAGGGTCAGCGCGTATTTCCCCAGGGTCTCGACGGTGGTCAGCGGATGCTCCATCACGAAGACGGGGTTTCCGGTATCGAGGTAGATGCCCACAAAGTCTCGCCCCGCTTCTTTAACGAGTTCGACGAACTCCCATGCTTGCAATTCTTTATGAACTTCAATTGCAACCTTTACTTGATGGTCAATCGCCTCGTTTCGTACCGCCTTCAGCACGCGCACCATGGTGGCGATGTGCTGCTCGGTGGGTCCGGGCGGCAGGGCATAGCGGTCAGAGGCGGTGAGGGTCCGCACGATGGGTGAACCCAGCGCGGCGGCACGGCGAATTTGCCCCTTGAGATACGCGACCCTCTCCTCGAACTGTTCCGGCGTGCGGGGCAGGGTAGCGCCTCCGCCGGTTTCGAGGTGGAGCCCAAGTTCCTCCGCCCTTCGCTTGACGATGGGCCAGTGAGCGGGATTCTGGGCATCCGGGTCCGGGGAATCCTGCAGGAAGATGGCGTCGCACTTCAGGCTGGCCGCATAGTCGAGCAAGCGCGCGTCGTGCCAGCGCATTGCCCGTACGCTATAGGTATTGATCCCCAGCGGGAACGGCATCGCGGCGGCGGGAGCGCCCCCGGCTATCGCCCCAAGCACGGGAAGGCTTTGCAGAAAAGTTCTCCGTTTCACCGCCGCATCGTATCACGCGATTCTCGTCCTTCGCGAAGAAGGGAAGGGATATAGGAGGTGCGTATCCGAAAAACTTCCTGATACGATGGCCGCACGCGCAAAAGTTTCTTACAATGAGTATTCTGTTTCATCCAGCGCGGTGAAGCGGTACGCTTCCGGGAGCCCGGGAGGGCCGCGCCGCCGGGCAATTCGCGTAACGGTTGGCATCACAGGGAGAATAAAATCCGGTTATGAGCACCGCAACTCTCAATACTCCGTCCAGGTCACTGCTTGGCTTTTACAGCACGACATTGGGCAAGAAACTCGTCATGGCGATTACGGGTTTTATTCTGGTCGGTTTTGTGGTTGGGCACATGGCCGGAAACCTCCAGGTTTTCCTAGGCAAGGAGGTGTTCAACCGGTATGCGGCGCTGCTGCATTCGAGCGCCGGGCTGCTGTGGACAATCCGTCTCGTGCTGCTGGCATCCGTGGTGATGCACATTGTCTCCGCCGTGCAACTGGCTCTGCTCGACAAGAAAGCGCGACCGCAGAGATACGTGAAATGGAAGAGCACGAAGTCCACTTACGCATCGCGCACGATGTATTGGAGCGGCCCCATCCTCTTCGTGTTCATCGTTTACCACCTGCAGCACCTCACCACGGGCAGGCTGCACCCGACGCAACCCTTCCCCGGCTATCACATGGCGTATGAAAACGTGGTCGCCGGATTCCAGGTGGTGCCGGTCTCACTGTTCTATATTTTCGCGATGGTGCTGCTTTGCCTGCACCTCTATCACGGCGTCTGGAGCATGTTCCAGACGCTGGGCATCGCTCACCCGCGATATACGCCGCTGCTCAGAAATCTTGCCGTTGCCATCGCGTTCGCCGTACTGGCGGGCTTTTCGTCCGTGCCCCTGGCCGTGATGCTGGGGTTTGTGCGCTAGCGCCGCATGCGCGCAGCATTGTCCTGATTGAAGAGGAATAAGGAAGCTGGAATGCCTGAAGTGCTGACAACACCGATCACTTCCCCGAAGTTGGATTCCCGGATCCCGGAAGGACCCATTCAGGATAAATGGGAGACGGCCAAGTTCAAGATGAAGCTGGTGAACCCGGCGAACAAGCGGAAGTACAACGTGATCGTGGTAGGTTCCGGTCTGGCCGGGGGCGCCGCCGCCGCCAGCCTTGGCGAACTCGGCTACAACGTGAAATGCTTCACGTACAACGATTCGCCGCGCCGCGCGCATAGCATCGCGGCGCAGGGAGGCATCAACGCCGCCAAGAACTACCAGAACGACGGCGACAGCGTATTCCGGCTGTTCTACGACACCGTAAAGGGCGGCGACTATCGCGCCCGTGAAGCCAACGTGTATCGGCTGGCGCAGGTGAGCGTGAACATCATTGACCAGTGCGTCGCTCAGGGCGTTCCTTTCGCGCGCGAGTATGGCGGCACGCTCGCCAACCGCTCGTTCGGCGGCGCGCAGGTGTCGCGCACGTTCTATGCGCGGGGCCAGACGGGCCAGCAGCTTCTGCTCGGCGCATATCAGGCGCTGATGCGCCAGGTGGACGCGGGCACGGTGAAGCTTTTTCCGCGTACGGAAATGCTCGACGTGATCATCGTGGACGGACGCGCGCGCGGGATTGTCTCGCGCAATCTGATCACGGGCCAGATGGATATCCACATGGCGGATTGCGTGATTCTGGGCACCGGCGGATACGGGAACGCTTTCTATCTCTCCACGAACGCCAAGAATTGCAACGCCACCGCCGCCTGGCGCGCTTATAAGCGGGGTGCCTACTTCGCCAACCCCTGCTTCACGCAGATTCACCCGACGTGCATTCCGGTTTCCGGCGAATATCAAAGCAAGCTCACGCTGATGAGCGAGTCCCTCCGCAACGACGGACGCATCTGGGTGCCCAAGAATGCGGGCGATAAGCGCCGAGCTTCGCAGATCCCGGAAGATGAGCGCGATTACTTCCTGGAGCGGCGGTACCCGGCGTTCGGCAACCTCGTTCCCCGCGATGTCGCCTCTCGCGCCGCCAAAGCCGTTTGCGACGAGGGGCGCGGCGTAGGCCCCAGCGGCCTGGGGGTGTACCTCGATTTCGCGGACTCGATTCAGCGCCTGGGACGTCACAAGATCGAGGAGCGCTACGGGAACCTCTTCGAGATGTACGAGAGCATCACGGGCGAGAATCCCTACGAAGCACCCATGCGGATCTTCCCCGCCGTCCATTACACGATGGGTGGCTTGTGGGTGGATTACAACCTCATGAGCACGGTCTCCGGCCTCTTCGTGGGCGGCGAAGCGAATTTCTCCGATCATGGCGCGAACCGCCTGGGCGCGAGCGCGCTCATGCAGGGCCTGGCGGACGGCTATTTCGTGCTGCCCTACACGATCGGGAACTTCCTCGCGGATCACCGTCCGGACAAGCTGAACGAGCATTGCCCGGAAGCGCTCGAAGCGCTCGCGAACGTCAAGGACATCACGAAGCGCCTGATCAGCGTGAACGGAAAGTCCACCGTGGATGAGCTTCACCGCCAACTCGGCAAGGTGATGTGGAACAAGTGCGGCATGGCCCGCAACGCGGCGGGGTTGCAGGAGGCGATCAGCGAGATTCGCGCGATTCGCGAAGAATTCTGGAAGGACGTCAAGGTGATAGGCACCGACGACAACCTGAACCATACCCTGGAGAAAGCTAATCGCGTGGCGGACTTCATGGAACTGGGTGAACTCATCTGCCGCGATGCGTTAACGCGCGCCGAGAGCTGCGGGGGCCACTTCCGCGAGGAATATCAGACTCCCGAGGGTGAAGCCAAACGCGACGACGAGAACTTCAGTTTTGTCTCCGCCTGGGAGTACAAGGGCGCGAGCATCAACCCCGAGTTGCACAAAGAGCATCTCACCTTTGAACACGTGAAGCCCTCGCAAAGGAGCTACAAGTAATGCGTCTCATACTGCATGTTTGGCGGCAATCCGGACCCAACGCCCCCGGCAGGATGGTGCGCTACGACGCTCCGAATGTGGATGAACACATGTCGTTCCTCGAAATGCTGGACGTGGTGAACGAAGAGCTGATCAAGAAGAACGAAGAGCCCATCCACTTCGATCACGATTGCCGCGAAGGCATCTGCGGCGCCTGCGGATTCATGGTGAATGGCGTGGCGCACGGCACTCAACCGCGCACGACGGTGTGCCAGTTGCACATGCGGCATTTCAAGGACGGCGACGAGGTCTACATCGAGCCCTTCCGCGCGGTGGCCTTCCCGATCGTGAAAGATCTGGTGATCAACCGCTCGGCGTTTGACCGAATCATCAGCGCGGGCGGCTATATCAGCACCCCGGCCGGATCAGCCGTGGACGCGAATGCCGTGCTGGTGCGCAAGGAGAACGCGGATCTCGCGATGGACGCCGCCGCCTGCATCGGCTGCGGAGCGTGCGTTGCCGCGTGCCCGAACGCTTCGGCGTCCTTGTTCGCGGGCGCGAAGATCAGCCATCTCAATCTGCTGCCGCAGGGCCGCGCGGAGGCGAGCGAGCGCGTTCGCGGGATGGTGGAAGCCATGAACCACGAACAGTTCGGCAATTGCACGAACATCGGTGAATGCGAGGCGGTTTGCCCGAAGGGGATCTCGATCGAGAACATCGCCCGCATGAACCGCGAGTATCTCTCCGCGATCTGGAGCGAGCGTCCGGAGACCGGCGGAGGGGACGGCGGATAGGCCGGGGCCGCGCTTCGCGGGCTACCGACCCGAATCCGTGCGCGGGGGGAGGACCTTCCAATCCATCGCGTATCCGGCGGGCAGATTGGCGTCGCTCCCGCGAAAGAGGAACGAGGCGACGCCGGGCACCGCGCCGTAAGAGCGATATTCCCGCCGGTCGATGCGGTACGCTCCCATGACGCCGATTCGCTCCAGACGGCCGGGCGTGAAGCTTTGCGCCTGGAGGATCAGGTTGTTCACGTGAGGCTGGCGTGTGACCTCGCCCAGGAAAATATACTCCCGGTCGCCGGACTTGATGGTGGAAATTTCCAGCCACAGGAGCGTGTGCAGTTCCGGGTCTGTGTCGGTGGCGAGGTGACGGATGCGCCCTTCCACGCGATCGCCCTTGTGAAGCAGAGCCTTCCCTTTGCTCAGGACATCCCGCGCCACCTCCGCTTCAAACAGATCCCCCACTGCCGCCGTCTTACTCTGGATTTGCGAGAGCAGCCGGATGGGGACGATCAGCCCCGCCGGGAGAAAGCCGGCACCCTCTTCACGAGGCGGACCGGGAGCGACTTCCGCCTGGGCGGGCGGTGCGTCGAAGCGAATGGTGGATTCCGCCCCGAACTCGCGGCACTGCGAGAGAGCAATCTCATTGCGGCGCACTTCGCCGGAGAACATTTCCATCCGCATGGTGGCCATCTGCGGCAGCAGCATCTCTTTCCCGCGCAACTGGACCGGCGCCCATTCGACGAAATACTCCACCGACTTCACGTTGATCTCCGGGGCGGGATCGACATTCTCGATGCGGAGCATCCGGATCTTGTGATCCTGCTCGTCCGCCCAAAACTCGCCTTTCGCCGCCACGCTTGCTCGCCCGGCGGCGACGTTCAGATTCAGCCGTTCGCGCAGATCGAAGGTGAAGCGGAAGTGAAGCAGGGGTCTACCCTCCGTGGAAGTCCGCCCGAGAAATTCGAGTTGCCCAGGGCCGGGACTCACAAACAACGCGCGAATGTAGCCCTGGAATGCACCGGTGCCCATCAGTCCGGTTCGAATCAGATCGCCAGGGCGATCGGAGGAGTTGGGGCTCCCGGGCCACGAATAACTCTCGGTCCCGCCTACCGCGCTCACCTGCATGCGAATGGTATCCACGGCGCGTTCCTGTTTCTCGTTCTGCGCTTTGTCGAAGCGGATGATGTTCTGGATGCAGGTGTACTCCCCCAACTGCGCGATGCTCGCGCGCATCGTATCGCGAATCGGCAGCCAGAGGCGGTTTCGTTCCTCCAGGGATGCGTCGGTTTGGCAAAAGAGGCCGGGAGCGGCAATCCATGCCACCGCAATCGGGAAGAGCCACATTCGCGCGCGTTTCATAGAGAACTCTCCTGAAAGCAACATACACGAGTTTTGACGGATTCAGACAGCAATCTCTGTATTTGGCGGGGGGAGCGACGAGTGCCGCGGCTGCGGAAAAAGTGAAACTGGCGCTGCGATGCCCGCACGAGGAATTCGCTTCCCACCGAGCGCCCTTGACCTGCACGAGGGCGGCTCAATCGCGAAGCGACATGCCGGGACGAACCTTGACGAATTTGCCGCGCTGCCATTGCGGGAAGGACGAGCGGCGTTCCGCTCGGGTTTCCTTGCGGCTCGCGCCGGATCGGGATACAACGGAAAGGTCCGCACTGACATCTGGAATCGCATGATCTTGAATTCACGGAACCACCGTGCCGCGCGGCGGCGAAGCGGCTTTCTCATGTTTGCGCCGCTGCTTCTCGCGATTGTTGGGATGACGCCGGCGGAACCCCGCCTCCGTACCGTGGATGTCTTCCCGACGCGCACGCACGGGTACGAGGTGTACCGGATTCCCGGATTGCTCGTGACGCAGCGGGGGACACTGCTCGCCTACGCCGAAGCCCGCAAAGGCGGAAGCGGCGATTGGGGAAGCATCGACATCGTGATGCGGCGCAGCGACGACGGTGGCCGAAGCTGGTCTCCACAGCGCGTGATTGCGAATGTCGCCGGAGCCAAAGCGAGGAATCCGGTGTCTCCGGCGCGCGCGCTTCCGGGCCCGGAGGCGGTCACCTACAACAACCCGATCGCGATTGCGGACCGCCGGCCCGGCGTGGTGCATTTTCTCTTCTGCATCGAATACATGCGCGCCTTCTATATGCGGAGCGACGACGACGGACGGAGCTTCTCGAAGCCGGTGGAAATCACGGGCGCGTTCGAAGAGTTTCGTCCGAAGTACGCCTGGAAAGTGATTGCGACCGGGCCGGGGCACGGGATTCAGTTGAAGAACGGGCGGCTGATTGTGCCGGTCTGGCTCTCTCTCGGCGAGGGCGGCAACGGTCACCGGCCCTCTTCGGCTTCGACGGTCTACAGCGACGACGGCGGGGCCACCTGGCACGCGGGCGAGATTGCCGTACCGAATACGGAGGAGTGGGTGAACGCGAGCGAAACCGTCGCGGTGCAACTTGCCGACGGGCGGGTGATGCTGAACGTCCGCACGGAATCTCCGGCCAACCGCAGGCTGGTGACGACCAGCGCCGATGGTGCAACCGGGTGGAGCACGCCGCGCTTTCAGGAGGAATTGAAAGAGCCGATCTGCTTCGGGAGCATCGCCCGGCTGAGCGGCGCGGGGGATGGCCGCCGGAATCGCTTATTGTTTGTGAACCCGGACAACCTTCTTGCGGGTTCGGAGGCAGGGAAGCCCGGGCAGAGCCGGGATCGCCGGAATCTCACGGTGCAGTTGAGCTATGACGAGGGCGCAACTTGGACGGTGAAGCGCGTGGTGGACGCGGGCTGGAGCGGCTATGCCGATATCAACCACGGCAAGGACGGCCGCATGCACGTGCTCTATGAGCGCGGAGAGGCGGGCAACCGGTTCCGGATTGCCGCACTGACACTGGCGACCTTCGATCTCCCCTGGTTGACCGAAGGGAAGGACCGGCTGGAAGGCTCCAACTGAACACTCATGCTTTCCGCGCGGCCGCACTTGCGAAATCCGGCCAAGCTCGAAATACTCGGCTTGTATGGCCGATGCGAGACCAAAGACCCCGAGCGACGTGCTGCAAAGTTACCGGCGCTGGAAAGAAGAAGGCGCGGCGCTCAAGGCGCAGGCGCAGAACCTGCTCGTGGAGCGCTTCCATGAACTGCTGCGGGAAGCGCAGCAGGTGCAGCATGATCTCCATGAGGATTTCGGGCACACCGTGAAGTTTCCGGTGAACCCGAAGTTCGCAAAGAAGGGCAAGACGCGCCCGCCGGCGAGGAAGCCGCTGGCCGGGGCTCCGGTAGCCGCGGCACCGGCACCCTCTTCCACCCCGGCAGGCGCGGGTTCCCCGCCGGCAGGCCACGCGCCAAGCTCCCGGCATTCCGCCGTGCAGAAGCCTTCGGGAGGAGCTTCGGCGCTGCGGGTGAGCCCAGCGGAGAGGGCACCCAGGGCGGCGTCTTCGAAGCGCCCTTCGGCCTCAAGAGCGGACCAGGGCGCGCGCGAAATTGAGCGCCTCACCCGCCAGGTGGAGAAAGCGCGCGAGCGCCTGGCGGAGGCCAAGGAATCGGGCGGGCCGGTGAAGATCCAGAACGCGGAAGACCGGCTCTACGAGCTGAGCGACGAACTGCGTCTGCTGACGGACCGGCAGGCGGAATAGGCGCGCCGCCCGCTCAACGGGCCGCGGCAACGGCGGGCGAAACGCCCGCTCCGCTTTCGCTGAATTCGCGCTGCAGCAGGTCACAAAACTGCCGGGCCACGCGGCTGAGAGGCCGTTTGCGCCGATAGATGATGCCCAGGGGGCGAATGAGGCCGTCGGTATCGATCCGGATGGCGCGAAGACGGCCATCCTGGATTTCCGCGTCCATCATGCGGAGCGGCAGGATCGCGACCCCTCGGCCCAGCACCAGCGCTTCCTTGATCATTTGGATGTTGTCGAAGTTCATCACGCGCTGCACGTGTACCTTGTGTTCCCGAAGGAAGCGGTCAATGTGCGCGCGGATGGGCAGGTCGTGGTCAAAGCCGATGAAGGCGGCCCCGTCTATTTCGCCGGGCGCGACGCTGGACTTCCGGGCCAGCGGGTGATCCGGCGCGGCACCCAGCACCATGGTTTCATTCAGCCACGGAATCACTTCGAGTTCGCGCGTGGGTTCCGGGTAACTGAGCAGGCCAATGTCGCACAACTCCTTCTCGACGGACTGATAGATCCGCTCCGGCCGGAGGTAAGTAACTTCCAGCGAAGCGGCGGGGAAGCGGGCGCGGAAGGTCTCTTCCACTTCGGACATGGTGGTGAGCCCCACGGAGTAAATGGCCGCGACGCGCAGCGTGCCGCTCACTTCGTTCTTCAGTTGTTCGAGTTCCGCCTCAAACGCTTCGCAGCGGTGGATCACCTCCTGGCAGAACTTCAGGTAACGCCGCCCGGTTTCCGTGACCGTAAACGGGCGCGTGGAGCGATCGAGCAGGGTGGCGTCGAGGCGGCGCTCCAGCTCCTGGATGTGCTGGCTGGCGGCGGATTGGCTGATGCCGTTCGCCGCCGCGCCTTTGCTGATGCTCTTGTGACTGACGACGTCGCGAAACAAGCGAAGATGGTCGCTATCTGCCCGGAAGTGCATAACAGTAGTGTAACTTATAATAGAAAAAATCAAAATCGTGTTGACTAATGTTCAACGCGGGCGTTATTCTGAGTCATACGTTTCCGGGCCCAGGCCGGGGAAACTACCCTCAACACCATGAGCCATCATAAACCTTCTCCATGGTTGCCGGAGCCCCAGGGGCTCTACCTCCCGTCACTTGAAAAGGACGCCTGCGGGCTGGGGTTCGTCGCTCACCTCAAAGGAAAGCGCTCCCATGACATTATCGACAAGGGGTTGGAGATTCTCGTCAATCTGACCCATCGCGGCGCATGCGGATGCGACCCCGAGACGGGCGATGGAGCGGGCCTGCTCACGCAGATTCCGCACGCCTTTTTCGTGAAGGAAGCGCGCAAGCAGGGCTTCTCGCTGCCGCCGGAAGGCCAGTACGGCGCAGGGATGGTGTTTCTTCCCGTGGATCGCTACGAGCGCATGCGCTGCGAGGCGCTGCTCGAAAAGGTGATTGCGGAAGAGGGACTGGAGCTGCTGGGCTGGCGGACCTGCTACATCAATCCGGACGTCATCGGGCGCGTGGCCCGCACGACGCAGCCGGCCATCGCGCAGGTCTTCGTCAAGGCACTGTCCGGCGTGGACCAGATGGCGCTGGAGCGCAAGCTCTATGTGGTGCGGCGGCTGGCCCAGAACCGGGTTTCGCAATCGGACATCAAGGAAAAGGATTTCTTCTACATCCCGTCCTTTTCGACGCGGACGATCGTTTATAAGGGGCTGTTGCTGGCGCCGCAGATTCGGGAGTTCTACCAGGATTTGAACGACCCCGATTTTGTGAGCGCGCTGTGCATGGTGCACCAGCGCTTCTCGACGAACACGTTCCCCACCTGGGATCTCGCGCACCCCTTCCGCTACATCTGCCATAACGGCGAGATCAATACCATCCGCGGCAACGTGGCGTGGATGACGGCGCGGCAGAGCGTGCTCGAGAGCAAGCTGTTCGGTGACGATCTCAAGAAGCTCTACCCGATCATTGTGCCTGGCGGCAGCGATTCGGCGGGGCTGGACAACACAGTGGAACTGCTCACCCTCGCGGGCCGCAGCCTGTCGCATGTGATGGCGATGCTGATTCCGGAAGCCTGGGACGCGGACGTCACGATGGACGACGACCGCAAGGCGTTTTACGAATTCCATGCCTCGCTGATGGAGCCCTGGGACGGCCCCGCGGCGGTGGCTTTCACGGACGGCAAGGTGATCGGCGCGACGCTCGACCGCAACGGTTTGCGGCCCGCGCGCTACTACGTCACGCATGACGATCTGGTGATCATGGCGTCCGAAACCGGCGTGCTCAATGTGGAGCCCGAGAACGTGCGTTCGAAGGGCCGTTTGCAGCCCGGCCGCATGTTTCTTGCCGACCTCGAGCAAGGCCGGATCATCCCGGACGAAGAACTGAAGAACGAGCTCAAGTCCCGGCAGCCGTACCGGCGCTGGATTCAAGAGAACCAGGTGCGCCTTGAGGATCTGCCACTCGCGGGCCGCACGTTCCCGGCGTCTCACGAAACGCTGCTGGAGCGCCAGCGGGCCTTTGGCTACACCGACGAGGACATCCGCGTGCTGATGACACCGATGGCGACCGGCGGCGCGGAAGCGATCGGCTCCATGGGTACGGATACGCCGCTTGCGTGCCTTTCGGACAAGCCGCAACCGCTGTTCCACTACTTCAAGCAGCTCTTTGCGCAGGTGACGAACCCGGCGATTGACCCGATTCGCGAAGAGCTTGTGATGTCGCTCGTCAGCTATATCGGCAGCGAGCGCAACATCCTGGAGGAGACGCCGGCGCACTGCCAGTTGCTGAAGCTGCCGCACCCGATCCTTGAGAACAAGGATCTCGAAAAGCTGCGCCGGATGTCGAGCGGAGACTTCCTGGCCACCACGCTGCCTACGCTGTTCCGTGTGCAGGACCACGCGGACGGGTTGCAGCGCGCTCTCGATGCGCTTTGCAAGCGGGCTTCGCTGGCCGTGAAATCGGGCTATACGCTGCTGATTCTTTCCGACCGCGGCCTTGACCAGGAATACGCTCCCATCCCCAGCCTGCTGGCCTTGAGCGCGGTACACAATCACCTGACCCGCGAAGAATTGCGGACGCAGTGCGCGCTGATCGTCGAATCCGGCGAACCGCGCGAGGTGATGCATTACGCGTTGCTGATCGGCTATGGCGCGAGCGCGGTGAATCCGTTTCTGGCGTTCGAGACGCTCGACGATCTTGCGGCGCGTGGCCTGCTGGGCGAGGTTTCCGCGGAGGCCGCGCACAAGAAGTTCATCAAGGCGGTGAACAAGGGTCTGCTGAAAGTCTTCTCGAAGATGGGCGTGTCGACGCTGCAAAGCTATCGCGGCGCGCAGATTTTCGAGGCCATCGGACTGAACAAGGATTTCATCGATCGCTATTTCACCGGGACCCCTTCGCGCATTGAAGGCGTCGGCGTGGACGTGATCGCGCGCGAAGCGCAGATGAAGCACAGCTTCGCCTTCCGCGGGATGTCGCGCGATGAACCCGAACTCGAAGTGGGCGGTTCGTATCAGTACCGCGTGCAGGGCGAGTATCACCTTTACAATCCGCTGACGGTGAGCAAGTTGCAGCATGCGGTGCGGGGCAACTCGTATTCGACGTACAAGGAGTTCGCGGACCATATCAACAACCAGCAGGAGCAATTGGCCACCATCCGGGGGCTGATGCGCTTCCGCGAGGCGGCGCATCCGATTCCGCTGGAAGAAGTGGAACCCGCGTCGGAGATCGTGAAGCGATTCGCGACGGGCGCGATGTCGTTCGGCTCCATCAGCAAGGAGGCGCATGAGACGCTGGCGATCGCGATGAACCGCATTGGCGGGCGATCGAATACGGGCGAGGGCGGGGAAGACCCGGCACGCTTCGCGCCGCTCGCCAACGGGGATTCCCGGCGAAGCGCGATCAAGCAGGTGGCCTCTGGCCGCTTCGGCGTCACCACCAACTACCTGGTGAACGCGGATGAGCTACAGATCAAGATCGCACAGGGAGCCAAGCCCGGCGAGGGCGGCCAATTGCCCGGCCACAAGGTGGATGATGTCATTGCGCGGGTGCGGCACTCCGTGCCGGGCGTGGGCCTGATCTCGCCCCCGCCGCATCACGATATCTATTCGATCGAAGATCTCGCGCAATTGATCTTTGACCTCAAGAATACGAATCCACAAGCGCGGATCTCCGTGAAGCTGGTGGCGGAAGTGGGCGTGGGGATTGTGGCGGCGGGCGTGGCCAAGGCGCATGCCGACGTCGTGCTGATCAGCGGCCACGATGGCGGCACCGGAGCGTCTCCGCTCACGTCGATCAAGCACGCGGGAATCCCCTGGGAACTGGGACTGGCCGAAACGCAGCAGGTGCTGCTGATGAACGACCTGCGCAGCCGCATCGTCGTGCAAACTGACGGCAAGCTGCAGACCGGGCGCGACGTGGCCATCGCGGCTCTGCTCGGGGCCGAAGAATTCGGCTTTAGCACCGCGCCTCTCGTCACGATGGGCTGCATCATGATGCGCAAGTGCCACTTGAACACCTGCCCGGTGGGGGTGGCGACGCAGGATCCCGTGCTGCGCGCCAAGTTTACCGGCCAGCCGGAGCACGTGATCAACTACTTCTTCTTCGTGGCCGACGAGCTGCGCGAGATTATGGCGAAGCTCGGCTTCCGGACGATGAACGAGATGATCGGGCAGACGGACCGGCTCGAGATGCGGGCGGGCCTGGACCACTGGAAGGCTAGCGGGCTGAACTTCGATTCCATCCTGCACCGGCCGGAACTGCCGTCCCGCGTGGCCAAGCATTGCGTGAGTTCGCAGGATCACGGGCTCGATGCGGCGCTCGACCATGAGCTGATCCAGATTGCCTCGCCCACGCTCGAAGCGCGGCAACCGGTGAAGGCGGAAATGGAAATCCGCAACGTACACCGCACGGTGGGCGCCATGCTGAGCGGACGTGTGGCGCGCGCCTTTGGCGATGACCCGCTGCCGCCGGACAGCATCTCCTTCAAGTTCAACGGTTCCGCGGGACAGAGCTTCGGCGCGTTTCTCGAACGCGGCATCACGCTTACGCTGGAGGGCGACTCGAACGACTATGTGGGTAAGGGGCTCAGCGGCGGCCGGATTGTGGTGTATCCGCCCAAGCGCTCTTCCTTCCTGCCGGAAGAGAACATCCTCATCGGCAACACGGTGATGTATGGCGCTACGAGCGGAGAAGCTTACTTCAACGGAGTGGCCGGCGAACGCTTCTGCGTGCGCAACAGCGGGGCGACGGCGGTGGTGGAAGGCGTGGGCGACCACGGCTGCGAGTACATGACGAACGGCACGGTGGTTGTGCTGGGGAGCACCGGAAGGAACTTCGCGGCGGGCATGTCCGGCGGCGTTGCTTACGTCGCGGACGAAGTGGGCGAGTTCGCCAGGCACAGGTGCAATACAGAGAGCGTAGACCTCTTGCCGGTTACGAGCGACGCGGACCAGAAGATTCTTCGCGAGCTGATTCAAAAGCACGTGGAGTATACGGGCAGCCCCAAGGCGAAGTGGATCCTCGAACATTTCAACCGGATGCTGCCGCGCTTCGTGAAGGTGTTCCCGCACGAGTACCAGCGCGTTCTCGCTCAGAGGGAGAATCAGCAGGCACGGGAAGGGTTCAATGCACCCGTGATTCCTGCCAACGGAAGCGGAGCGGCGGAGGTGCTGCATGGGTAAGATTACCGGATTTCTCGAATTCAAGCGGGAAGAAATCGCCAAGCGGCCCGTGGAAGTGCGGGTGAAGGACTACTTTGAGGTCTATCAGCCGATGCCCGCGAGCACCGTGCAGCGCCAGGCCGCGCGGTGCATGGATTGCGGAGTGCCCTTCTGCCATACCGGCTGCCCGGTGAACAACATCATTCCGGATTGGAACGATCTCGTCTATCGCGACCGTTGGGAAGATGCAATCCGCATGCTGCACTCGACCAACAACTTCCCGGAATTCACCGGCCGCATTTGCCCCGCGCCCTGCGAGGCCGCCTGCGTGCTGGGGATCAACGAGCCGCCGGTATCGATCAAGATGATCGAGCGCGCGATCGTCGAGCGGGCGTGGGAGAGCGGTTACGTGAAGCCGGAACCGCCCGCGCATCGCACGGGCAAGAAGGTGGCCATCATCGGCTCCGGCCCGGCCGGGTTGGCGGCGGCGCAACAACTGAACCGGGCCGGGCATTGGGTGACGGTCTTTGAGAAGAACGCGAAGCCCGGCGGTCTGCTGCGCTACGGTATTCCGGATTTCAAGCTGGAAAAGTGGGTGATCGACCGCCGTTTAGGCCAGATGGAAGCCGAGGGCGTGAAGTTCCACACCAACGCCAATGTCGGGGCGGAGATTACCGGAGAGCAGTTGCGGGCGGAGTTCGATGCCGTGTTGCTGGCCATGGGCGCGGAAAGACCGCGCGATCTTGCGATTCCCGGGCGAGAGCTAAAGGGAATCCACTTCGCGATGGAGTTCCTGCCGCAGCAGAACAAGCGGGTCTCGAAGGAAGAAACCGGTTACAACGAGGGTGAAATTTCGGCGACGGGCAAGCACGTCGTCATCATTGGCGGGGGAGACACCGGCGCGGATTGCTTCGGCACTTCGGCACGGCAGGGCGCCAAGTCCATCACGCAACTGGAACTGTTCCCAAAGCCGCCGCTCGAACGCGCCGAGAGTACACCGTGGCCCCTGTGGCCGCTGCGATTGCGCACGGAATCCTCTCATGAGGAAGGCGGCGAGCGCGTCTGGAGCGTGAACACCACGCACTTCTCCGGAGACGAACAAGGCAATGTTCGCCAATTGCACGCCGTGAAGGTGGGCGCGCCGCCGAAGTTCGAGGCCGAGGCGGGCAGCGAATTCAGTCTGCCGGCCGATCTGGTGCTGCTTGCGATGGGATTCGTGGGGCCGAAGCCGGGCGGCATTGCGGACCAGTTGGGCTACGAACTCGATGCGCGCGGCAATGCCAGGGCGGATGCCAACTACATGACTTCCATGCCGGGCGTCTTTGCGGCGGGCGACGTCCGCCGGGGGCAATCGCTGGTGGTGTGGGCGATTTCCGAAGGCCGGAACGCCGCGCACGGAGTCGACACCTTCCTGATGGGTACAAGTAATTTGCCCCGGACCCATCGGTAGCGCGGCAGTCCGTTCCATCCGCCGAATTGCCTTTGAACCCATCCTCCCGGGCGCGGTTTCGCATCCTCGCGAAACCGCGCTGTCGGCGTATTCCGGCCCATATCCCCGAGAGAAGCCCCGTGAGAAGCGTGCATTCGAGTGTCCGTTGGTAGTAAGCTGACGGTACACTGGGCCGCCGGGATGCGTTGCATCTCGGTGCCGAAATCGGCTTTTCGACGCGAAGACGATTTTGCAGGGGAAATTCTGCCACTTTCTGGTGGCGGTTCTCATCAAACGAGAGAATGTACGGTTTTACAGGAAGGTCCCTTGTGGCTTCCGGTATCGTCACGGCACTTGTTGCATTGGGCGATCCAGTTCGGGACGGGTCGGCGATGGGTTTCTGGTACGTTCGAGATTTGGTACCATCCGGCCCGCCGGGGAGGTGTTGTGTTAGTTGTTTATGTCGTGATTTGGGGTTCCGCCGTTCTGCTGGGTATTTCCGCGGTCTGGGGACTGGTGTGGGCCATTCGGACGGGACAGTTTCACGGTCTGCGGGAGGGCGCGGAAAGCATCTTCGACGACGACGAACCGGTCGGGACGCCAACCGATTTTTTCCCCGGCGCCGCGCCCTCAGCCCGAGCTGCTTCGGGAAATAACGTCAGAACGATGGAGGCGAAATGGCAACGCTAGCCGTACCCAACAAGCCGGAGGCCCTGGAATCGCAGGAGCTTCTCACGCGCGTTCAGACGGACCGATCTTGCAGACAGACCGTTCTGATTTACTACACCAGCGCGGTGTTCTGGCTGCTGCTCGGAAGCGTGCTGGCCATTCTGGCTTCCCTGAAGATGCACATTCCCGGCTTTCTGGCCGATTGGGAGTGGCTCACCTTCGGGCGTGTGCGCCCGGCCCACCTGAACTCGATGATTTACGGCTGGGCGGTGATGGCGGCCATCGGCACGCTACTCTGGCTGCAAGCGCGGATGGGGCGCGTGCGTCTCCCGTTGCCCTTGCTGCTTCCCGTTAGCGGCTTGGTGTGGAATGTCGGCGTCGCTTACGGGATGATCGCCATCCTCATCGGATACAGCAGCAGCACGGAGTGGCTGGAATTTCCGGTGCCGGTGCTGGGCTTCTTTGGGTTCTGCCTGGTGCTGATCATCTACGCGACGCTCGTGATGATGATGCGCCGCAAGGTGCATCACACCTATGTTTCGCAGTGGTATATCTACGGCGGCGTGCTCTGGTTCCCGTTCTTGTATGTCTCCGCGCTGATTCTCACTCAGGCGCCGCATATCAACGGAACGGTGCGCGCGATCGCCAACTGGTGGTTCGCGCACAACGTGCTCGGCCTGTGGCTTACGCCCATCGGGCTGGCATCGGCCTACTATTTCATCCCCAAGGTGACGGGACGCCCGGTTCACAGCTATCACCTCTCCCTGCTGGGATTCTGGACGCTGGCGCTGTTTTATAACTGGGCGGGAACGCACCACCTGGTGGGTGGTCCCATTCCGGCGTGGGTGATCACGGTGGGCATCGTGGGAAGCATGATGATGTTCATTCCGGTAACTACGGTCGCCATCAACCACCACATGACGATGCTGGGACAGTTTCATCACTTGCGCACCAGCCCGACGTTGCGCTTCGTCGTCTTTGGCGCGATGAGCTACACACTGGTGAGCTTCCACGGCTCACTGGCGGCGTTGCGCTCCTTTAGCGAAGTGGCGCACTTCACGCATCACACCATCGCGCACTCTCACCTGGGCGTCTATTGCTTCTTCACGATGATGATGTTCGGGGCGATGTACTACATTTTCCCCCGGATTCTGCGGCGCGAGTGGAGTTCCGCTCCGCTGATCAAGGTGCATTTCTGGACGACGGCGATCGGCTCAATCGTCTACGTTGTGGGGCTTGGCTGGGCCGGCTGGGTGCAGGGTTCGATGATGAACAATCCGGACATCCCATTCATGGACGTCGTCAAATACACCATTCCCTGGCTGGAGAGCCGGAGCGTCGCGGGGACGCTGATGTCGGTTGGGCATTTTGTCTTTGCCTATCTGGTTTGGCGGATGCTGCGCGGGGATGGCGCGGATCAGCAAGGCCCGACGCTGCTCACGACGGCACGGTCCTTACGGAAACAGCGAGAGCGGAAAGCGCGCGCCCGCGAACGAGCGAGAGAGGTTGCGTAATGAATCGGTCCCTCTTCATTTTCATTGGAGTCATCTTCACCGTGGTCTTCTCGCTATCGGGCCTGGTGCTGGTGCCGGATTGGCAATTTAGCGAGATCGGGCAGTTTAAGACGGCCGACGGCACGCTGTATCCGCAGCCGCTCACCGGGCCGCCGGACGCGGGACGCCATGTTTACATGGACCTCGGCTGCATCTATTGCCACACCCAGCAGGTTCGCCCGGAAGGGTTTGGCGCGGATATCGAGCGCGGATGGGGCAGACGCCGCACGGTGATGCGGGATTACATGTTCGACCCGATCAACCTGACGGGCACCATGCGCACCGGGCCGGATCTGGCCAATATCGGTGCACGACAGCCCAGCAGAACCTGGCAATATCTGCACCTGTACAACCCCGTGATTACCTCACCCGGAAGCATTATGCCTCCGCATCCATTCCTCTTTACCGTGGGAGCGGATGCGGCGCCCCCGCCGGACGCAGTGGCCCTGCCGAAGGAGTGGCAGACGCCCACAGCAAAGTACATCATCCCGAATAGCCGGGGCCGGTTCCTGGTGGACTATCTGATGTCGCTCGACAAGAGCGTCGATTTGCCGGAGGCGCAATGAGCGAGACACCAAAACCTACGAATCCGGAAGTCCCCACGCCCGACACGAACAAGTATGAGGGACTACGAAACCCGGCGCTGCATCCCACGGACGTTGAGATTCGCAACAGTCCAGACGTGCTGGCCATGCACCAGCAAATCATCCGGGAGATGAGTGAACCGAAAGACGGCGTTGCGCCCACGCCGGTGTGGCTGCTGATGTTCTTCTTCGCGCTGATCGGCTGGGGCGGCTATTACATTGCCCAGCACGGCGGCGGTTTTCGCGCGGACGTCTATAACGAAAATCCCGCCGTGCTTTACCGGCAGGCAGGTGGGACGGCCGACGCCGCCAAGCCCGTGGATCTGATGGCGGTGGGCAAGCGTACCTTCAACAACTGCACGCAGTGCCATCAGGTGAACGGGGCGGGGATTCCCGGAGCGTTTCCTCCGCTCGACGGCGCGGAGCGTGTGAGCGGTCCGCCGCACGTGCTGGCTGCCATCCTCCTGCACGGGCTGCATGGCCCGATTCAGGTGAAAGGGCAGACCTTCAACGGCGACATGCCGGCCTGGGGCCAGTTGAGCGATGAAGAGATTGCGGGCGTCATTACTTACGTGCGGGCTTCCTGGAGCAACAAAGCGCCGGAAGTTTCGCCCGCGCTCGTAAAGGCGATGCGCACGCAGACCGCGGCACAGGCAGGCCCGTGGACCGGCGCCGCGCTGGATGCGCTGGCCAAGGAACCCCCGCCGGCCATCGAGAGCGAAGCGGCGCCCGTGACGGAGGCGAAGACGAACTAAATGCCCGCCGCCGGAAGCAGCGGAGTTGCCGGAAGCGCCTGCGGATGCGCCCCGCCCTCGGCCGCTTCAATGTGGCGCTGGGGCCGCATTGCCTTTTCCGCCGTCGTGGCCATGAACGCCATGGCCGTGGCGATTGCGGTGAACACGTCGGATGAAGCGATGTCGGACCCGCAGCCGGTTCGCATCGGCTTGCTTGTCTCCACGATTCTCGTAGCAATCCTCGTGGGCGCACCGTTGGTTCGGGGGGCGTGGCAGGCCCTTCGGGAAGCCCGTCTGGCGGTGGAATTTCTCTTCGTGATCACGCTGGCCGGGGCGTTCGGCGTTTCTCTGCAATCTCTTTTGGCTGGCGATGGCCCCGTGTATTTTGAGGTGGTGAGCCTGCTGCTGGTGGTTTACGCCTTTGGTGCGGAACTGAACCGGGCGGCCCGGGACCGCGCCGTGGAGGCGATTCGCAGTTTGTCGGCCGCCCATCGAGTGGCGCGGGTGGTGCTGAGGCCCGGTGTGGTTGAAGAACGCGCGGCTCAGGATGTGTTGCCTGGGGAGCACGTGCAAGTGCTGCCGGGGGAAATGGTACCCGTCGATGGCATTCTGCTGGGGGAGCCAGCGCTGTTTGAGGAAGCGTCACTGCGGGGGGAATTCGTTCCCCGATCCCGCGCGGCGGGCGAGCAAGTGATGGCGGGCAGCTTTGTGCTGGATGCGCAGATCGAGATGGAAGCGCGCCCGTTGCCGGACGACTCCTCGCTCGATGGTTTGCTCTGCCGTGTGGGCAGCGGCATCGATTCCAAGTCTCACGCGCAGCAGGCTGCGGACCGGTTGGCGCGCTGGTTTGTGCCGGTGGTCTGCTGTGCCGCCATCGCCACTTTTGCGGGCTGGAGTTACGCCGCACCCACGAGCGAAGCGCTCTTTCACGCGATGGCCGTTCTGCTGGTCGCGTGCCCCTGCGCGCTCGGCTTCGCGACGCCACTGGCACTCTGGACAGCTACCTCACGCCTCAATGTCATCGGAATTCGGGTAAGCCGCGCGGCGGATGTGGAGTTGCTGAGCGAGACGAACCTGGTGGCATTCGACAAGACGGGCACCTTATCCGCCGCGGAGACCCGGGTGTCCAGCATTTCCTGGAGCGAGACCAGCCCGTACCCGCTGCACGAGATGCGCGCCATGCTCGCCGCCGCCGAACGCGGTCTCAGCCATCCGTTCGCACGGGCGCTCGATCGGGGCGGTTGGGCGGACGAGCCCAACCCTGGCTCATCGGCATGGCATCGCGAGGCGCTTCGCATCCTGCCCGGCAAGGGGATCTGGACGCGCATTCGAAACCAGGACGGGCGCGTGCATGAATTGGAAGTGGTTTCCCGATCCGCCGCTACCCTGGGGGACATGCGGAGCGGCGCGGCCGCGGACGGGGAAGCAACGCAAGGAGAGGAAATCATCGCCGAGGAAGGAATCGTCTTCCGACTGGATGCGCGGGAGATTGGATCGGCCACGTTCGAGGAAGAGTTTCGCGACGGCCATTCGGGCGCATTGGAAAAGCTCGCAGGAATGGGCGTCGAGATGCACCTGCTGAGCGGCGATACGCATCGTCGCGCGGCGCGCGCGGGTATTGCGGCGGTGCAGGGCAACCTCACACCGATGGAGAAACTTGGCCGCGTGAAGGCCTGGCAATTGGCAGGCCGGAAGGTGCTGTTTGTGGGCGACGGCATTAACGACGCACCCGCGATGGGAGCCGCCGCGTTCGCGATCGCCGTGGACGAGGGGACAGCGCTTGCCCGGGCGGTTGCCGGGGGCGTCTGGGATGGCCGCGACCTGCGGGCGATTCCGGCGGCTTTGGAAATTGCGAGACAGACCATGCGACGCGTGCGCACGAACTTCCGCTGGGCGCTCGGCTATAACTCGATCGGCATCGGGCTGGCCGCTGCCGGATTCCTGCACCCGGTGAGCGCCGCATTGCTGATGGTGGCGTCGAGCGCTCAGGTAACGTGGCGGGCCATGGCGCTGCTGGACGAGGCGAATGAGGATGCGGACTGGAGAGAAGCCGGGCGAACGACCGCCAAGCCACGGCAACAGACGCGCTTGCGGAAGACGGAGCCCGCACCCTCCGGGCAGGCCGTTCGCTAGACGGGAACTCCGCAGATGGCAAGCGATAGTTCGCATGAACGGGATGTGCCGATTCGCAGCGATCCTGCTGTGAATCGCACGCGCCCGTTGCCCGCGTGGGCGGAGCGGGCACTCGCGCTTTCCCTCGCGTTCTTCTTCGTGGCGCAGGTGGCGCTGCTCGAATGGGCCGGCGCGATCCCGGCGCAATTCCACATCGAAATCTGGGTGGTGACGCTCGCTCTCAGCGGGCTGGCCGCGCAGGCTTGGCTTGTGCGGCGAATGCTTCCCGCCCACGCGGACATGCTGCTCTTGATGATGGCGTGGGGCGGGTTCGGGATGCTGCTGGGCTGGATGCTCGACGGGGGACTCCAGGCGATGCAAGCGAATGCCGCGCATCACGCGATGGCGGACCATGCCATGGCGGGGCATGCGACGACGCCCGTGTATTCCGGCGTGTTCCGTTGGGTAAACGGGATGAACGCGCTGATGCTGCTCTTTGCCTTTCCGCCCTCGGTGCAATGGGCGCGTTGTCTCGCTGCCTACCGCCCGTTTCCACTACGGCTTGCGTGGGTGCTGTTGATGGACGCGGCGGGCATGATTTTCGGGATGATGGCCGGCGGACGGTGGCTTGGGCACCCGTTGGCAATGATCCTGGATGCGCCCGCATTCGCGCATTTCATCGCCATGCTGATCGGCATGCTGGCGGGGATGGCGCTCACGATGCTGGCGCGACCTTGGCTCGCGCCGCTGCGCTGCCCTTAGCGAGAATACACCCACGCGGTATCGCCGGGCCTTCCGCGCACCGCTCTATAAATTCCACCAGTAGGTCCACTTGAGCACAAGGGCGCGATTGCGGACGGTGATCAAACCCGGGATATCCTGGCCGGGCTGTGCGTGGTCCGGAATGTAGTTGTCGGTCCAGACGAGGAAGATATCGGAAGCCGGCTTGTAGCGCCATTGCAGGCGCGTGTTGACGTTCACGTTGTTCTGCTGCTCGTTGTACTGGATGAAGGTCGTGAAGTAGAGCGTGTTCGTGAAGGTGACATCGAAGCGCGGGCCTACCAGCCAGAAGTTGACGCGGCCCCATGGTTGGGGCAGGCGAATGTCGTTATAGGTGGCCGTTCCAGCGAGGCTGACGTAAGGTTGAAATCGGTAGCTGACAGTGCCCGTCAGGTTGAGCCGGGTGCCGCCCGCGTAATAGCCGCCGTACTGCGATGAGTAGCCGTAGCGGAAGACGCTCTGCGGTCTCGAATCGAATTTCGTGCTCCAGAATTTCCAGCGGTGCGTGGAACCGGGCGCGAGCTTGGCCCTCCCGGAGTTTGTCGGGTCAAACGGATTCAACAACCGGACATAGACGGCCCCGGTTGAAGCCGTAAAGACGTCGCCGGGGCGGGATGTGATCTTGTAGCTGGCCGTGGTTTCGTAGTCCGCGAGCTTACCCTGCCAGTCGAAGAAATTGCTGCTTTCGAGGCCGGGGCCGTGGCTGAGGACAGGTCCCGACTTGGGCAGGAAGGTGTGGCTGATGTTGGCAAGGCCGCGATGGTAGCCGCGGCGGGGGACATAGCCGACATCGGCGCGGTAATCGGGCGAGACGTTCTCGGTCTGGCCAAGAATCAGCCAGCGGCGGCTGAAGTATTGCAGATGCCCGGCGTAAGCGTCTCCGCTATTGTTTCCTCCGGAGGTGAAGGATTTCAGATAGAGCATCTTGCCGGTCCAGAGATTGCTGGCGGAGGCGAGGTTATATTCGATGCCGAGGTTACGGTTGAATCCAGAGGCGACGGAGGGGAGACTCTCGCTTTCAAACGCGGAGGACTCTTTGTTCACGAGGAGCATGCCGATATTCGAGCGCGCGAAAATGCGGCGCTGCAAAGCGAAAACGGCGAAGTTCTCGGCGGGCGTGCCCTCCGTATCCGTCTCCCCGGTTTGCATGTCCATGGCTCCCATGCGCCAGTCCTTGTTAAGCTTCCCGCTCAGGCGCGCGCCGAAATGGATGGGCACGCCGCCGAGACCGATGCGGCGGCTGAAGAAGGGCCGGAGCGTCGGATAGCCGAAGTTCGTGAACTGGTCTCCGTTTTCCAGGAAGAACTGGCGGCGCTCGGGGAAGAACAGCTCGAAGCGGTCCAGGTTGGTGACCTGCTGATCGACATCCACCTGGGAGAAGTCAGGGTTGACGGTGAGATCCAGATTGAGCGCGGAGCCGATGGCGATCTTGGCGTCCATTCCCACTTCCTGGCGCGTGCTGCGCGGTGTGCCCGTTTCGTAATCCTTGCTGACTCCGGCGAGCGCGTAAGGGATGAGCGAGATGTTCGCGCCCTGCGAAGGGGGCGGTTCGTCCCAGATGAGGACGCCCGTGAGAGCAAGCGCGGCGGTGGGAAACTGGCGCGGGACGGGAGCCCAGGCGGACTTCTCGGTTGTCTTCAGATCCTGCCGGCTGAAGTTAACGCCCCAGCGCGTATTGCCCTCCTTGTAGCGGATGCTCTTGAACGGGATGGCAATCTCGAACTCGTAACGGCCGGGATATTTCCTGAGCTTCGACGTCCACTTGGTGTCCCAGCTCAGGTTGGCCTTGCCGCCCTCGTAGAGCAGCCCGTCCCACTGCGCGCCTTCCGCGTTCAGGCCGAAGGTGAAGCCGTTCGTCTGGTCGTCGAAGGTATCGAGGAAGAAGATGAAGTTGTCGTTCGCGGTGAAGGCCCAATCGCGGCGCAGCGATTCCACCATATAGGGACCCGGAATGTTGCCGTCGTAGCAGACCGCGCTCAGATAGATGTTCTTATCGTCGTAGGCCATGCGCACATCGGTGCGCACGTTGGCTCTGCCGGTATCCATCGGCAACACCATCCAGAAGTTGGTGGCGACTTCCGCGGAATTCCAGGCGGGTTCGCTCACGCTGCCGTCGATGACGATGGGAGAGGGCGTGCGATGGATGTGGAGTTGGTAAGACTCGTTCTGCTTTTGGGCTAAACAACCGGCCGTGCAGAGGAGCAGGATAGCTAGCAGCGGGAGGATACGGGCGAAAGGTTGTGTGGCCGCGCGCATGCGCGGCTTGGGGTGGCTCGATATCAAAAGGGCGGCAACTTTCTTCGGGAAAGATCCAGCAATTCCGGACGTCTTTGGGCTGACAACCTTTATATCAGGCCGGGAGGGAGGACCGCATCGAAAGGGAGGAGGACGCGGGACGCAGGGCGGCGGAATCACCGGCGGTTGCTAGAGACGACTGATGCTTGAGAAAAGCAAAAGGAGAATCCCAATGCTTAGCAGATAGAAGGCGAGCCTTTGGCCCAAAGTCATCACGAATAAGAATAACGAAATTTTCCGGCGGATGGGATATCATGACGGATTCGTGAGGGGGAGGGAACCGGTGAAGATCATCAACATCGCGATGCTGGGATCGGGCTTCGTGGCGGAGTTTTACTTGCAGGGTCTGGCCAATGTAAACGGCCAGCGGGTGGTGGCGAACTACTCGCGCTCGCGCAAGCGCGCGGGTGACTTCGCGGCGCGATGGGGGATTCCGGAGAACACGACGAAACTCGAGCCGCTGCTGGAGCGGAACGATATCGATCTTTACGTGATCGCGCTTCCGAACGAAGAGCACCTGCCCGTATCGCTGGCGCTCTCGAAAGCCGGGAAGAATCAGGTCTGCACGAAGCCGCTGGCCCGCAACGGCAAGGAAGCGAAACAAATGCTGAAGGCGGCGCTGAAGAGCGGGGCCTTCCACGGCTACGCGGAAACGGAAGTGTTCGCGCCGGCCGTGGTGAAGGCGAAGGAGACGATCGACGCCGGGGGTATCGGCAAGGTCGTGTGGGTGCGTTCGCGGGAATCGCATTCCGGGCCGCACAGTCCGCACTTTTGGGATATCGAGAAGACCGGCGGCGGCGCAATGAACGATCTGGCCTGCCACTGCGTGGAGGCCGCGCGCTACTTCTACGGGAAACAGGATCCGGTCGTGGAAGTGATGGCGTGGGGCGCGAATATGGTGCATTCGAAGCGAACGCGGGGCGAGGACAATGCGCTGCTCATGCTGAAGATGGCGGGCGGCGGTTTCGCGCACTGTGAACTTTCCTGGACCTGCATGGGCGGACTCGATCTGCGGAATGAGATTCACGGCTCGGAGGGCTCGATCTTCACGGATGTGACGCGCGGAACGCCGGTCCACAGCTTCACCTCAAAGAGCGCGGGCTACGTCATTGAGAAGGCTGATATCGATTTCGGCTGGACGCGCGCGCTTCCCGAGGAAGCCTTTGCGTATGGCTATCAGGCCGAAATGAAGCACTTCGTGGAATGCGTGCGCGAGGGACGGCCCGCGCGGGAGAACTATCACGACGGTTACGCGGTGAATGCCATTCTGGACGCGGGCTACCAATCGATGAAGGCGGGCAAATGGGTGCGAGTGAAGTACGAGCGCGTGTAACCAGGAAACGGCAGGGCTGATGAAGGAGTTGCTCAAAGATCGGGTTCTGCTGCTTTCCGGCGCGAGCGGAATGGCGGCGGAGACGGCGCTGCTGGCGGCGCGGGAGGGCGCGAAGGTGTTCTTCGTGAGCCTTGGCGAAGACGAGTGCGCGGTGCTTCAGGAAGGACTTCGCGCGCTTACGCCGGATTACGGCTTCATTGCCGGAGACCTGAGCGAGACGAGCGTGGCGGACCGCGCGGTGGCTGCTTGCACGGAGCGCTTCGGGCGCATTGACGCGCTATTCAACGTGGCGGGCATTAGCGGCCGGCGGTTCGGAGACGGGCCGTTGCACGAGTGCAGCGACGAGGGGTTCGACGTCACGCTCAGGGTGAATCTGCGCACGATGTTCGGCTTGAGCCGCGCCACGCTGCGGCAGATGCTGGGCCAGAGCGTGGGAGAGAACGGCCAGCGCGGCGCGATTCTGAACATGGCGACCGTGACCGCATACTCTCCGCAGCGCGACTTCTTCGCCACCCACGCCTATGCCGCGGCCAAAGGGGCGGTGATCGGCATGACGACCGCGATGGCAAGCTACTATGCGCCGCATGGCATCCGCGTGAACGCCATTGCGCCAGGCCTGGTGCGCACGCCCATGAGCCGGCGCGCGCAGAGCGACGAGAGCATCCGTGCTTTGATGGAGAAGAAGCAACCTCTCGCCAAGGGCATTCTGGAGCCGGAGGACGTCGCCCGCACGGCGCTCTTTCTGCTGAGCGATTATGCGCGGATGACCACGGGCGAGGTGGTGAGCGTGGACGGCGGCTGGCACGTCAGCGGCTAGCAGGTACGTCCCGGGAAGGAAGGATTTCGGATGCAACCTATTCCTCTGCGCACAACGGTGATCGGGAGTTACCCGTTCCCCGGCTGGCTGGAGTTTGCGAGCGGGCATCTGGACCAGTTCGGCGCGGACGATTTCGCCGAACTGCAGGACGATGCCACCAGCATCGCGATCCACGATCAGATACGCGCGGGCCTCGACGTGATTACGGACGGGGAGCAATCCCGCCTCGATTTCAATCTTTCGTTCTACGGCCATATCGACGGGCTGGACCGGGAGCCCGCGCCACCGCGCCGTTTCGGCCCGCCCGCGCATGACCAGCGCGGCAAGCACACGATTGTGGGAGAACTCAGCGCGCCGCGCGGTCTGGGCGTGGTGGAAGAGTTTGCGCGGCTCCAGCGGCTGGCTCCCGCGGGTCCGGTGCGGAAGGCGAGCATTCCCGGGCCGTACACCCTGAGCGGACGCCTGCTGCCGAACAGCCGCTATCCCGACCGTTGGGCGGTGGCGGAGGGGCTGCTGCCACTCGTGCGGGAAGAGATCCGGCGTCTGGTGGAGGCGGGCTGCGCGGAGATCACGATCGACGAGCCCTCCATGAGCTGCTACGCACATAAGGAAGACACCAGCCGCATGGTGGATCTGTTCAACCGCACCGCGGAACCGGCGTGGGGACGTTCACGGCTTTCGACGCACCTGTGTTTCGGCAACTATAAGGCGCGCGCCGTGGGACCGAGGCGGTATGCTCCGATGTTCCCGGACTTCCTTCGCTTCACGGTGGATGAGCTGCATCTGGAGATGGCCAGCCGCGAGTTCGCGGAACTGGAGTGCATTGCGGAGATTGCGAAATCCCATGACGTGAGCGTGGGCATTGTGGATGTGAAGAGCTACTACATCGAGACGCCCCAGGACGTGGCGGAGCGGGTGCGGCGCTGCCTCGAGTTCGCGCCGGCAGAGCGGCTTTCGTTCGCGCCGGATTGCGGCCTGAGCCAGACCGCGCGCTGGGCAGCACGGCGCAAGCTCGCCAACATGGTGGAGGGAGTGCATCTGGTGAGGAAGGAACTGGGGCTGTCATGAGCGATCCCGCGCAACTCATCGCGGCGCTGCAAAAAGATGAAGCGCTGCTTGAGGATATTCACCGTTCAGACTCGTATGACGACCACTTCCGCTTGTGGTGGCTGGGACAGAGCGGCTTCCTGCTGCAATACAAGCAGCGGCACTTATTGTTTGATCCGTATCTCTCCGATTCGCTGAGCGAGAAGTACGCGGGCACGGATAAGCCGCACACACGGATGAGTGAGCGCGTGGTTGACCCGGCTGAGCTGGGCTTCGTCGAGATCGTCACCTCCAGCCACAACCATACGGACCATCTCGACCGCGATACCCTGCTTCCGATTCTTACCGCGAAGGACCTCACGCATTTTCTGCTACCGGAAGCGAACCGGCATTTCGCTTCGGAGCGGCTTAGCCTGAGCCCGGCATTTGCAATCGGGATGAACGACGGCGAGACGGCGTGTATTGATCCATACGAGATTGTCGCCGTGCCCGCCGCGCACAACACCGTGGAGCGCGACGAAGAAGGGCGCTGCCGCTTCCTGGGCTACGTCGTGAAGTTCGGCGGTTGGTGTATTTACCATAGCGGCGACACCAAGCGCTTCGAAGGGATGGAGGAGTTGCTGCGCGACTTCAAGATCGACGTGGCGCTGCTTCCCATCAACGGGGATAAGCCGGAGCGCCGCGTCGCGGGCAATTTGAGCGCGGAGGAGGCGGCTGAGCTGGGCAAGGCGATCGGGGCGGGGGTCGTGATTCCGCATCACTTCCATTTGTTCACGTTCAATACGGAAGATCCCGGTGTGTTTGAATCGGCGTGCGCCCGCCTGGGGACGCCGTGCCGCGTGCTGCGGCTGGGGGAGAGGTTTTCTTCGGCGGAATGGCCCGCATTCGCGGAGCGCATCCGCGAGGCGGAACCGCCAACGGAGTAAGAGACAGGCGGCTTTCCCCGGGGCGCGCAATCCGCATACAATCGACTGCAAGCGCCCCGGCGGGAGACTGCCCGGCGAGACCAGTGATGAATGAAGTGCTTGTTGAGTACATCCGTTACACGCGGTGGGCGACGCTGACGACGCTCGACGCCTGTTCCGTGATTGACGATGAGGATCTGCGGCGGGATCTGCGAACGTCTTACCAGAGCGTCTGGGCCACGCTGGCGCATATTTACCAATCCGATTGCGTGTGGTGGAACCGGCTACAGGGTGACGGTGCCGCGAGGGCCAGCCAATTCGATCCCGGGAGTTCGATCGAGGAGTTGCGAGAGCGCTGGGCACCCGTTCTGGACAGCTTTGTGCGGTGGGCGGAGAGCCAGGACGACGCCGGGTGGGCGGAGGAACTGGACTACGTGACGTCGCGCGGGCAGGCGTTCCGGCAGCCGATCTGGGAGATCGCGCTGCACGTGGTGAACCACGCAACACTGCACCGCGGACAGATCCTTTCGATGTTCCGCCAATTGGACCGGGTGCCCACGGGGGTAGATCTGATTTTCTACTACCGGGAGAAATCCAGCGCGAAGCCGGACCCCGCCAAAGCGTAGATTTTCGAGGAATCCCATGTACCCTTCGCTAAACCGAACGCTGGTGAGTGGAAAGAAGGTGGAGTGGCGGGAGTTCGCCGCGCTGGCGCACCATTTCGGCTATCCCGGCGTGGACGTGGACCTCGGACCCGCGATGAAAGAAGGCGCGGAACAGACGAAGGACTTCCTCGCGGGAAAAGCACTGAAGCCCGCGGTGGTGGGCTGCCCGGTGAACTTTCGGGAAGACGACGCGAAGTTCCGGGACACGCTGAAGGGATTGCCGGAGGCGGCGAAGTTCGCGGCCGAGATCGGGTGCCCGCGCATGACCACCTGGGTGATGCCGTCGTTCGATGCGCCCAAGGCCGAGATGTGGGCGTTGCTGCGTTCCCGCTTTGGAGAGATCGCCAAAGTGCTGCGCGATTCCAACGTGCGTTTCGGGCTGGAGTATATCGGTCCGCTGCACTTGCGCAAACTCCGTCCGCATTTGTTCGTGTACACGCTGGGCGAGATGCTTGCGCTTGCGCGCGAGGCCGGGCCGAATGTCGGCGTGCTTCTCGATGCCTGGCACTGGCACCATGCCGGCGACAGCCTGGCCGACATCGAAGCCGCGGGCAAGGATGCCATCGTGCACGTGCAGGTGGCGGACGCGCCGAAGTTGCCCCCGGAGGACATTCGGGACAACGAGCGGCTCTTCGCAGGGGAAGGCATCATCGATTTGAAAGCGTTCTTCACGACGCTCCGGAAGATTGGCTATGAGGACGGAGTGAGCCCCGAGGTGTTCGGGCGCGGCATTAAGGATATGCCGTTGGAGGAAGGAATCCGGCTGGGATACAACAGCACGTCTACCGTCATGCGGGCCGCGGGGCTTGAATGGTGATTATCCGCCGTGGCGGGCACCGGTGCAGCGAAGGGGTGCGTACCGACTGAGAACACCGCTGAGCATTTCCATTGTTACCGGCTTCGAAACGACATCATTCATTCCGCTGGCGATGCATTTTTCGTAAACGTCCTCGACGGTATTGGCGGTGACGGCCACGATGGGTAGCAGTTCATGATCGGGGAATCGTTCTCGAATCTGCCTCGAGGTTTCGTAGCCATCGAGTCCGGGCATGTTGCAATCCATCAGAATGAGCGAGTAGCTGGAGTCGCGGTTCAGTTCCGCGATCAGCCGTTCGCCATCCTCGATCACCTTGCCTTCATGGCCCAGGCGCTCGATGATTGCTTTGATCACAATCCGGTTGACCGGATTATCCTCCCCCACCAGAATGCGCATGCGATCGGGCGGGTCCGCTGCCTTTGGCGGAGAGATCGTCTCATCCTGAGGCGAAGGATCGGAGACTGCTTTTGCCAGGCTCTTCAAGCCGCTTCCGGGATGGAATGCGACATCCGCGATCCTTGCGAGATCAATGGCGCGCACTGGCTTGAGGGCGATGTGGATCCAGGGTGCATCCCAGCTTTCCACGATGTTTGCGGCCTGGATGCCATTGCAAAGGACAACCAGTTCGGCGGAAGAAGCGTCCCGCAAGCTCTGAAGATCTTCGACAACGGTACCATCCTGTGTGGCAAGAGAGCCAAAATCCAGCAGAATCATGTCAAATAGCGGGGCTTCGCGGCCGGGAAGAGCGGATAGATCCGCGTAGGCACGCAGCTCCGCGCCATACCGTGAAAGGTCCTCACGCAATGCGGCACGCAGCGTGGGGTGGCCCCCGACAACGGCAAGGCACTTGCCCTGGAGCGCAAGGCGCGCGGTGGCGGCTTCCGGCTCTTCCTCGGGCGGATTGCCTCCCTTGGGTTCCTCGGTAAAGGGCAGCTCATACCAGAACGTGCTGCCCTGGCCAACAACGCTGTTCATGCCCATGCGTCCGCCCGCGAAGTAGGCAAGGCGCTTGGAGATTTCAAGCCCAAGCCCTGTTCCCTTGACGCTGGTTGCGCGAGCCGCCGCAGCCTGTTCAAAGGCGCGGAAGAGCATTTTCTGTTCGGGTTCGCTAATGCCCGGTCCGCTATCTGAGATTTCGACACGGAGGTGACGATCCGAAGACGGAAACGTCACGCACCCGATGCGGACATGCACGAAGCCATGCTCCGTGAACTTCACGGCATTGCCGGCGAGGTTGACGAAGATCTGGCGGAACTTGCCCGCGTCAATCTGAATGCGATCGGGAACGGAGGCGTCCACCGCGAGGACAGACTCGATTCCGCGCGCCTGGAGAGCGGGCGAGAAGATGCTCAGCAAGGTTCCCGCAAGCTCACGGGGGGAAACCCATTCCAGTTTCGCGACCGATCCTCGCCGATCAAGTTTCGCCAGGTCGAGTACGTTGTTGATCATGGACAGCAATTCGCCGCCGGAGTTCTCAATCACCCTGAGGTACTCGCGATGACTGGGGCTCAAATTGGCATCCCGCAGCAGGTTTGCCATTCCGAGAATGCCGTTGAGCGGGGTACGCAACTCATGGCTCATGTCGGCGAGATAGCGATCCCGTTCATCGGCGAGTTGCAGTGCCCGCACCTCTCTGCGGCGAAGCCGGATGATGCGTGCGCCAAGAAACGCCGAGAGCAGAGCGAGCATCAGGAGCAGGCTGAATGACTTGAATGCGTAGCGCTCGAGTTCCGTCTCCCCGTAGGTGTCGGCATCGCGGAAGATTGCCAAGGGCTGATATTTCGCGAGGAGATCGTCCAGCTCATGCTCGCGCGCCATCGCGCCCAGTTCGGCGCGGAGCGCATCCGCGACCGGTGCGCTCGCGAAGGTGGAACCGATGGAGAGGGGCACGCGCCATTCGGGAATCCCGGCGGTTTGCAAGGTGCCCTCCCTGCAGTTGTGCCGGTCGCGGAGAAGGAAGTCCTGCAGTTGGCTTGGTTCGGTGACCGCCGCCATGACGTCACCATTGCATGCCGCTTTCAACACGTCGTCCACTTCCTTGAAGGGGACGGCGATGCTCTTTGGATAGATCTTCTTGAACTCGGAGCGGAAGTGAGGGACATCGCGAACCGCAACGTGTTTCCCGGCAATGGCACCGCTAACGGGCTCTCGCAGATGTTCTCTGCTTACGAGGATATAGGTTGCATTGGCGAAAGTCTGGGCGATGTAGAACCGATCCTTCCGTTCCCGCAACCGCATGCAGAATGGCCATAGGTCAACCGAGGGGTCGACGCCCAGGTGCGCATCCGGGCCGCCTTTTACGGCGCGCCACTTCAGCTTGATATTCAGACGCTCGGCCGCGCGATTGAGGGCCTCCACCATGGCACCGCCGACGGAGCCGTCGGGATGCACGACCTGGAAGGGTGGGGAATGGTCGGTCGCCACGATATACTCGCGGTCCGGGTAGGCGCGCTGCAACTTCAGATCGTAGCCAATGAGCAGCCCCAGCAGCAGGCAGGCGGCAAGCATCGCGGAAGCGAGGCCTAGCTCATGCTTGTCGATGATGCGCTGGATCTTCATCGGAATTCACCGGCGTGGCCGGGGGCTATCAGCCCCATGATGCGCCAGATTGCGGGAATCCCCTAGGTTGCGCAGTAGCAGTACGGTCTTGGATCCGTTCCCGGAAGATTATCTGGCGAGATAGAAAAATCGGCAGATTCGCGGAGGGGCGCGGGGATAACTCAAAAAGCGCTGGCGAATCGAATGCGAAGGCCCACGTTCCGGACGCTGGTGCTCTAGGTACTTTTATGAGGGGTTTTCCAGGGAAAACGAGGGGTGGGTAGCGGCGGGTGCGCTACCGCTGGCAATGCCGCACCCGCCCGCGACCGAGGTTAGTATTTCACGTTGCAGCCGTAGGGCTGGGAAGTGGGCATCGAGATCGCTTTGCCGGCCATCGCTTCGGTGAGGGCGGCGGAAACGTAGTTCTTCGCGGTCTTGATATCGGCGAGGTCCGTAGTGGGTTTGTCGTCGATGGCTCCGTTGTAGATCAGCTTTCCCGTGGGATCGATGATGAACATGTGGGGTGTGGTGGCCGCGCCGTACGCCTTGCCCACAATGCCGTTCTGATCGAGGAGTACCGTGGTGGCGTGAGAGCCCTTCGATTTGTAATCCGCCTTTGCTTTGTCACTTTCAGTATGCCCCTGCTGGCCGGGGGCGGAAGAGATGACGGAAAGCCAGACGACGTTTCTGGAGGTCCATTCCTTCTGCAAGGACTGCATATTCCCGCTGCCATACTGTTTGCCCACGAAGGGGCAGCCATAGTTCAACCATTCGAGCACTACGTACTTGCCCGAGAAGTCCGAGAGCTTTTGCGATTTTCCGTTCATGTCCACGACGTTGAATTCCGGTGCCATTGCGCCCACCTTCGCTTTGGCCGACGCCAAAGGGGCAAACGCAGCCACAAACAAGGCGAGCAGGGTGACGGTGAGAACAGATTTCTGATTCATCGAGAGTAACTCCTTCCAGATTTGGGCAAAGCGCCCGCGCATTCCGCGGGGCAGGATAGCGGTAACTCCACGAACTGCATCCGGGTAGTGACAAGGTGCCGGAGCAGCCCAAAACGCGCCGAACGCGCGGGACTAGTGTTTTGCGACGACGGGGGCAACGGGAAGATCATCGAGCGCTTCCAGAACGATCCCTTCCGTCAGGATCTCAGGCAACAAGACCGGACTCTTCATACCATTCTTGTAAAGGGCGTATACAGGCACGCCGCTACGGTTCAGAGCTTCCAGTTGGGTGGCGATCACGGGATCTTTGTTCGTCCAATCGGCCACCAACAATGTGACTTTCCTATCCTGGAACGCCTTCTCCACGGCATCGCGATGGAGCACGGCGCGCTTGTTTACCTGACAGGTCAGACACCAGGCGGCGGTGAAATCGACGAACACCGGCTTGCCGTCCGCGACGAGGGAATCCACCTTCGCGGGGCTCCAGGGTTGCCAAAGGGCAGCGTTGTTGCCAGAGGCGGCGGCGGGAGCCCGGAAGCTCGAAGCATTCCAGGCAAAGGCCAGCCCGGCAAGGATCGCCAGTGCGGCGATGATGCGGGTGGCGAAGCGTGCGCGAGCGCTAATGCTATACGCGTTCCAGCGCCCGACGATCCATCCGGCGATGCCGAGGAAAAGCATGGCCGCGAGGAGCCCGGTAGCGCCATCGATTCCCGTCTGCAGCCCGAAGACCCAGACCAGCCAGATCACGGTGGCGAAGAGCGGGAAGCTGAGGAGTTGCTTGAGCGTTTCCATCCACGCGCCGGAGCGGGGCAGACGCTTCAGCAATGCGGGGTTCAGGGAAAGTGCCACGTAAGGCGTAGCCATGCCCGCACCGAGCGCGGTGAAGACCAGCATGGATTCCCAGGCGGGCTGGCTGATCGCGTAGCCAAGCGCGCCACCCATAAAGGGCGCGGTGCAGGGTGTAGCGACCACGGTGGCAAGGACTCCGCTGAAGAAAGAGGCGCCGTATCCTTCGGAGCGGCCCCCGGCGGCACCCAGGCGCGTGAGGGAAGAGCCAATCTCAAATACGCCCGCCATGCTGAGGCCGAGCACGAAGATCAGCAACGCCATCGCCGCGACGAAGGCGGGGGATTGCAATTGGAAGCCCCAGCCCAGTTGCGCGCCGCCGGCTCGCAGGATCAGCAGCAATCCCGCCAGTGCCCAGAACGAAGCCAGAACGCCGGCGGCAAAAACGAAGCCATGGCTGCGGATCTTTCCGCGATCCTCTCCCGCCTGTTGCACAAAGCTCATGATCTTTAGCGAGATCACGGGAAAGACGCACGGCATCAGGTTCAGAATGACGCCCCCCGCGAACGCCGAGAGGAGGATCACCAGGAGCGAGGAGGGAACGCCGCCACCCGGGCTTGACGGTTTCGCCGGCATCACAATGCTGCCGAGCGCTTCGACGGGAACGTCGAAATAGAGGCTGTGGATGGATTCACCGGCTTTCCACGAGGCATTCTCCGGCAGTGTGAGCAATCCCCGAAGGCGGGTGGCGGGCGCTTTCGAATATTCGCTGATGGGGGCAAAGAGCACCAGTTCGCCGTCCGCCAGATTGCGCGGCTGCTCGCCGGCGTGCTGGATGACGCCCGGATCTTCGGCAAAGAAGCGAGCCTGTGAAGCGGGAATCGACGCGAGTTCCGGTGCGGGTCCGCTCTTCAAAGAAACGAGATAGCCGCCCTCCGCGTGCGCCGCGCGCACCGTGAAACCAGCCACTTCAGAAACCGGTTTCGGGAGTGCCGCGCGGGTGCGCGCAAACGCGATGGCCCAATCCGTGTTCTCCTCCGCCTCGCGGCCCACCTTCAGGGTTACGGAAACCGCTTCCCGCGCCGGGAGGCAAACCTCGCGGCAGACGAGGAAGTCCGCCTGGCCGGATAGGGTGACGGTGTCACCGGGCTTCCACGTCCGGGGAGCGACGGCATCCAGAAGCAGCATTACTTCGTTCTCATAGCCGTAGGAAGCAAGAGGCGGGGTGGGGAGGTAGTGCGGCGTGGGGTAAATGACGTCGGAAATCGTAACGCCCTTCGTATCCTCCCACTTGATCTTCGTACCGAGGCCGGCATCCCCGGGGTTCACCCAATAGCTGTGCCATTCCGGGTCCAGCTTCATTGCCAGCCCGAGTGTGAAGGGCTCACCGGGAACGACGGTGGAAAACTCGCTCACCAATTCGGCCGAGGAATGCGGGCTGGTATCCTTCGCGGGCTTCTGTGCGAACATACACCACTGGCGTACACTTTCATTCCTTGTATAGATGCGAAAAGCGCGCGCAAGGGTACAACGCTCTCCGGATTCATGCCAGGTGCGAATATCGCTGGAACTGAGCTTGCGGGGACTGCGCGGGCTCGCCAGGGGTGACGGAGGAGAAGAGGGCGGGCATGGACGATGGCGATCCATGCCCGCCGAGACTCTGTTTGCTACTTGCTGGAGCCGGATTCGAAAGCTTTGGCGTGGTCCTTCAAGAACCGCTCGAGGCCGCTATCGGTGAGCGGATGGTTGAACAGGGAATCCACCACCTTGAAAGGCATCGTGCCGATGTGCGCGCCGATCAGAGCGGCTTCCTTCACGTGCAGGGGCGAGCGCAGCGAGGCGGCCAGCACCTGCGTATCGTAGTCGTAGTTGTCGTAGATGGTGACGATCTCCTCGACGAGTTCCATGCCGGTCATGCCCAGGTCGTCCAGGCGGCCGACGAAGGGGCTGATGATGTAGGCGCCCGCCTTGGCGGCCAGGAGCGCCTGGTTAGCCGTGAAACAAAGCGTCACATTCACCCGGATGTCTTCCTTGCTGAGCGTCGCCGTGGCCTTGATGCCATCCCGCGTGAGGGGCAGCTTTACCACCACATTGGGGTGAATCGCGGCCAGCTTGCGGCCTTCCACGATCATATTCTCGTAGTCGGTCGCCACCACTTCAGCGCTGATGTCGCCATCGACGATCTCGCAAATGCTGGCGATCTGCTTCTCGTTTGGCTGGCCTTCTCTGGCGATGAGGGTGGGGTTGGTGGTGACTCCATCCACGATGCCCCATGCGGCTGCCGTGCGGAGTTCTTCAAGATTTGCGGTGTCGAGGAAGATTTTCACGTTGATGTCCTATGCTTCTGCTTCGATTTGCTGTACTCCAGGGAAGCTTTCCGGCGGGCGCTTCCCCTGGACGCCGGGTTTCGAGATCCGCGGCTTGCGGTGTCCGGCCATCCCATGAGGCCGGGCCAATTCTTCGAGGGCGTGCCCAGGCGCCTACTCTCAGGTTATCATTCCCATAGGCTCGCACCGATGCGCTCCCACCGGCCAATTTGTCTCTCATCTCCAACGCTGCCCGCGTCGAGGGAGTGCGCGTGACCTCCAGCCGTCTGGCGACCTCCCTCTGCGGAATTGCTCTCAAGAACCCGGTGATCGCCGCATCGGGCACTTTCGGCTACGGGAGTGAGTTCGCTTCTCTCCTCGACCTCAACGCGCTGGGCGGCATCGTCGTGAAGGGCCTCTCGCGCGAAGCGATCCAGGGCAACCCCGAACCGCGCGTTTGGGAGGCGGAGGCGGGCATGATCAACTCCGTGGGCCTCCAGAACGTCGGGGTACGCGCTTTCGTCGCGGAGAAACTGCCCCTGCTCGCCGGGCTGCGCACGCCCGTTTTCGCGAACGTCTTCGGCTATGCCATCGAGGATTACGTCGAGGTTGTGCGGGTGCTCGAAGACGCACCGGGCATCGCGGGTTATGAGCTGAACGTCTCCTGCCCGAATACGAAGAAGGGCGGGATCGCATTCGGGGCGGATCCGGCAATGCTGGCTGAGGTGGTGGGCGCGGCGCGGGCGGTGGCCCGGCGTCCGCTGATCGTGAAGCTCTCGCCGAACGTCACCAGCATCAAACCCTTCGCGTTGGCGGCTGAAGAGGCGGGCGCGGATGCGATTTCCCTTGTGAATACGCTCATCGCGCTCGCGATTGACGCGCGTACCCGCAAGCCGCGCATCGGGGCGGGGTTTGGAGGACTTTCCGGACCCGCCATCAAGCCGGTGGCGCTCCGCATGGTGTTTGAAGCCGCCAGCGTCGTGAAGATTCCCGTGGTGGGGATTGGTGGCGTGGCGAAGGGGGAAGACGCCGCCGAATACCTCATCGCCGGGGCCAGCGCCGTCGAGGTGGGGACGGCTACTTTCTGGGATCCCGCGTCGCCCATCCGGATCGCGCGCGAGCTCGACCGATTCTGCCGCGATGAGAACATCGCCAACGTGGCCGAACTCGTGGGAACGCTCCGGATGCACTGATCGCGTTTGCGCGCAGTACACGGCGCGCTGCTGCGCCGAAGAGCGCCTGCGATAGGCTGAATGGAAATGCCCGCGCCAGCCGCACCGCAATCAATCGCCGTTATCGGCGGAGGGATCATCGGCCTCGCCGTCGCCCTGCGCTGTCTGGAGACGTGGCCCGCGACGCCGGTGACGGTGTATGAGAAGGAGCCCGCAGTCGGGCGGCACCAGAGCGGGCACAACAGCAACGTGCTGCATTGCGGGCTCTACTACAAGCCGGGGTCGCTCAAGGCGAAGTTGGCCGTCAGCGGCATTCGAGAGATGACGGAGTTCTGCCAGCAGCATGGGGTCCCCTATGAGAGATGCGGCAAACTGGTGGTGGCCGTTGACGAGGAGGAAGTTCCCAGGCTGCGCGAACTGGAACGGCGCGGCACCGCCAATGGGTTAAGCGGATTGCGCTGGCTGGGTCCGGAAGCGATGCGGGAAATCGAACCGCACGCGCGCGGCGCGGCGGCGCTGCACGTCCCAGAGGAGGGCATCACCCACTACCCATCGGTGTGTGAGGCGATGGCGCGGGAGATCGGCCGCCGAGGCGGAGAAATCCGGCTGAACGCGCCCGTACGCGGGCTGCGGCAGGCGGATGGATTGTGGCGGATTGAGGCCGGGGATGCCGAGGCGTCCGCCGCCTATCTGTTCAATTGCGCGGGCCTCCAATGCGACCGGGTGATGGAGCAGGCCGGAGAGCGGCGGAACACCCGCATCGTCCCCTTTCGCGGCGAGTATTTTGAGCTTTCCGAAGAGGGTGCGGCCCTCGTGAAGAATCTTATCTATCCCGTGCCTGATCCGAAATTTCCGTTTCTCGGGGTGCATTTCACGAGGATGATTCAGGGCGGCGTCGAAGCGGGGCCGAACGCGGTGCTGGCGACCGCCAGGGAGGGGTACACGGCGCACGACTTCTCGGCCAGAGACCTGATGGACGCCTTCGGCTACGCGGGCTTCTGGCGCTTTCTGGCGAGGTATCCCCGCATGTCGGCGTATGAGCTTTACCGATCGATGAGCCGGGCCGCGTTCCGCCGTTCGCTGCAGAGGCTGGTGCCCGAGATTGAAGAAAAGCATCTGCGAAATGGGACGGCCGGCGTGCGCGCGCAAGCTCTCGCTCCCGACGGCACGCTCGTGCAGGATTTCGATTTCGTTCTTCGCCCCAACGCCCTCCACCTGATCAACGCCCCCAGCCCCGGCGCGACGGCGTCGCTTGCGATTGCGCGGTATCTGGTTGGGTTGATTCGGGAGGATTAACGCGATACATGCTATCTTCGCCAGGGCAAGCTGCACAGCCTCGCTTTGCGCCCGGCGCCCCTACCGCGCTAGCCTCCGGCCGCGCTGGGTATCCGCCGCGCTTCCGAAACCGCCCACTCCAAAGTGGGAGTGATGCCTGGCGGCAAGGGCGCGTTTGGTCTTGTGAGTTCGTAAAACTTATCCGCGGCGATCCGGACCGAGTTTTGCATGCGGTGGTCTCCGGCACTGCCGGATCTTGGCTTGTAGTCCTGCGCCTCGTCGGCGGGTTCGCCCGTGAGGAAACGGATCCAGGTTTCGATGTTGCGCTTCGGGATCAGAATCGCGATCGGTTCCGTCTCGCTTCGCGCCGGTATGCCCCGGTCGCGGAGAGAATCGGTAAGTTGGCGGAACCGGTACTCGGCCGTCTGATTGTCCGCATCGACCACCACAATGAGGACGGTGGATGCACTGCGACTTCGAACCGCGCGCACCTCGTTTGCGAACGCTTTTCGGACGAATTGCTCACCGCTGCCGCCCGGCACTCTCCTCGGCGTGTAGTGGTGACGGCCATATTTCAGTTTCTTGAGGAAGTTCCACACGAAGCTGTGCGTTCGATCGTCCTCGGCGATCACGATCACTTTCGAGGGCCTATTCATCGTCCCATCCCCTCGCCACCACCTCCGCGGGCAGCAGCGGGGAATCCGGGGGATGCTGGTATGGCATCACGCGCACCGGGCCGAAATTTTCCCGCTTAAAGCGGATGCCCGATTCCGGAAGCCACTGGTTCAGAATTTCCGGGTGATGCGAGATCAAGAAGATCTGGCCTGAGTGCTCTTCGAGCGCTTCCTCGACCGCGGTGAGCCACGGCTGAATCTCACGAAGCGCCACAAAATTGTCGGGCTCGTCGAGGAATACAGTTTGCCCTCGCCTGATGGCGAAATGGAGAATTGCGTAAAGCCCAATCAGACAGCGCTGCCCCTCCGACAATTCGCTAAGGGCGAAGGTCATGGGCCGGTGGCCTTCCGCCGAGAACGAGGAGAGCAGAGTTCTGGTGGCGGTGCTGAACGCTTTGAGGTTGAGGTCCGCGAATGAGTCGAGCGACCCTTTCAGATCGTCGAGAAAGACTCCGATGGCACGGGGATCGTCCTGAGCCAAGTGACGATACCAGGCCGCGAAATTGGAAAGGTTCGGAGCTGGGATCGAAGTCTCCGCTTCCGTTTCGTTCGTCATCTGGAAAGGATTGATCTGGAAAAACCAGAGTGAGGAAAACCAGTCAAGAAAGCGGTAAAGATTCCGGTTATCCGGCCCACGTACGACCGCCGAAAGGGCGGATCTTTCCCGGTCAAAGGGGAACTTCACTTTGGCCTCAAACTGATCGTTGAAGAGCTGAACTTCACCGTCCTGAAACGAGAAAATCGGCTTACCCTCGCAGGTCACGGATTCCCCCCGCACCCTGGCCAGCGGCGGGCTTCCGAATCGATCGACCACCAGCCGGTATCGGTACGCGAATTCGCCCAATGTCGCCCCGATCTCAAAAGTCTGGGCCGATGTGCCCTCTTGCCAACGGGTATGCGTGAATGCGGGAAACACCGCTTCCGCCTTCTCGCCCGATAGGGCCAAGCGCCGGATTGACAGGATTGCCTGACAAAGTTTTGTCTTGCCCGAGCCGTTCGCTCCGTAGAGCAATTGCTTTCGCGCGGGCTGAAACTCAAAATTGACGAAGCAGGCGAAATTGTCAATGTAGACACTGGTAAGCATCGCCTCATTCTACTGCGAACGGTCGACGACCCGTCCCGAACGCCCCCAGCCCCGGCGCGACGGCGTCGCTTGCGATTGCGCGGTATCTGGTTGGGCTGGTGGACAATCCGGCGCGGACGGATACAATGTAGCGGTGATTTCGAGTGAACCTTGCGTTCGGAGAAATGCAGGCGGATTGCCGGAGCGGCTCCGCTCCTTGCGCCGCCCGATCCTGGCCGGCGGGCGAGAGTTGTGAATCGCGGGCGGGCGTCGTGAATATCGTCTTTCTGCTCACCTACTATCACCCTCATTTATCCGGGCTCACCATCGCCACGGGGAACCGCGCCGAAGGGCTTAGCAAGAGGGGCCATCGCGTAACCGTGATTTCTTCCCGGCACAAGAAGGAACTGCCTGAAGAGGAGGTGGTTCGCGGAGTTCGGGTGATTCGGCTTCCGGTGGCATGGCGGGCGGGCAAGGGTGTGTGGATGCGCGGGTATACGCGTCGCGTGCCGCGGGAAGCGAAGGATGCGGACGTGCTAGTGCAGTGCCTGCCGGTGAGCCCGCCCGAATCAGTAGGGGCAGCCATCGCCGCGCGTCGCAGCGCGAAGCCGCTCATCCTCGACTACGCGTGCGATCTGCGTCTGCCGGGCGGATGGAAGGCGCGCGCCATCGAAGCCGCCGTGTTTCAAGGCCATCTGGTGGCGGGAAGAGCCGCCCGCGCCATTGTCGTCTCCACGCAAAGCTATGCCGCGGCCAGCCCGTTTCTGACGCGCTTCCAGGATCGGCTACGGGTGATCCCGCTCACGATGCGGATTCCAAACCCGGACCCGGAAGCCGTGCGGCTCTTCCGCGAAACGCATGCGCCCGGTGGAGAGAAACTCATCGGCTTCGCCGGCCGCATGGCTGCTGAGAAGGGGATTGATGTATTGCTCGAATCGGTTCGGTTGCTTGGCGCGCGCGGGCGTCGGGTTCGCTTGCTGCTGTCGGGCGACGTCACGGGCGTGGTGGGCGAAGCCGCGTACCGCCAGCGCATCCTCGGCAAGCTCGACAGCCTGGGGGACACCTGCCGCGTGCTGGGCGTGATTGAGCCGGACTTGTCGGCCTTCTACGGCGCGTGCGACGTCCTGGCGTTGCCGAGCCTGAATTCGACCGAAAGCTTCGGAATGGTGCAGGCCGAAGCGATGCTGTGCGGCACTCCGGTGGTGGCAAGCCGCCTTCCCGGCGTACGCGAACCGGTGGAGAGCACCGGAATGGGGTTGCTCGCGGAGCCGGGAGATGCGGCGGGCCTCGCGGATGCGATTTCCAGCGTGCTCGACGCACCGGAACGATTCCGCGCGGCGGCGGACGTGGTGCAAGATCGCTTCTCCGCGGGGCGCTCACTCGACGCGTTTGAGGCAATGCTCCGGGAGGTGCTGGCGTGAGCCGCTCCGCCGAGCCCTATATCCGGGCGTATCTGCGTAACGCGCCGCTGTTCATGGCGATCGTGCGCGGCGTGGAATGCGCGATGCTGCGAGAGGCGGCTCCCGAAGCGACGCCCCTCCTCGATCTCGGATGCGGAGATGGCCTCTTTGCATCGCTTGCGTTTGAACGCCCACCGGCGATTGGCATGGACCCTAGCTTTGCCGCGCTCCTGGAAGCGAGAGAGCGGCGGGCGCATCTCGCACTGGTGTGCGCAAGCGCCACGGAGATGCCATTTCGCGACGGCGCGATCGGCGGGATCGTCTGCAACTCCGTGCTGGAACACATCCCGGATCTGGATGATGCCCTCCTCGAATGCCGCCGCGCGCTTCAGCCGCACGGACGCCTGGTGGTTACCAGCCCGAGCGAACGCTTCGGTGCAATGCTGCTTGGCGCGCGCGTCTTCGCGAGCCTCGGCTTGCCGCGCGCCGCCGCGGGCTACGCGCGCTGGTTCAATGCGCATTCGCTCCACTACCACACGCTGCCGATGGAAGAGTGGCTGCGGAGGCTCAATGTGGCCGGGTTTCGCGTTCGTGAGCGCTGGCACTATCTGGGGCAAGCCGCGCACGCGACGTTCGATCTCATGCACTACGTCAGCGGGTGGCGATGGATTCGCCGCAAACTCACCGGCCGCTGGTGCGGATCGTGGGCACCGTTCAACCCGATCTGGACGCCCTGGTTCACACGCCTCACGAAGGACAGTTGGCCCTCCGGAAACGGGCCGTATCTCTATCTCGATGCCGAACGCAAAGACTAAGCGAATCGCGGTTGCGGCGGTGCTTGCGCTGGGGGCGGCGCTGCGCCTGTGGGGACTCGGCTTTGGCCTCCCCATCGTCTCGAACTTTTATGTGAGGCCGGATGAATCTCTCCTCGTGCAAGCGGCCGTGGGGTTCTTTGAACGTTACGGCAATCCGCAGTTCTTCGCTTATCCGGCGCTGCTGACCGAACTCTCCGCAATGCTGTTCCTGCCGCTGCCCGGTGAATTCGCAACAGAGCCCTCCACGTACTTTCTCGCCGTGCGGGTGCTTTCGGCATTGGCTGGAATCGCCACGGTTGGCGTGGTCTACCTGCTGGCGCGCGGATTCTGCGACTGGAAATGGTCGCTCGCGGCGGCGGCCCTGTTTGCCGTGGCTCCGCTGCCGGTGCGCGACGCGCATTTCGGCGTCACCGATACGCTGCTGACGTTGCTGGTGGCGCTCACCCTTCTGCTGGCCACGCGACCGGTTCGAAAGGAAGAGTCCGGCACCGGCGTTTGGATCTGGACCAGCCTTGTATTTGGTCTCGCGGTCTCGACGAAATACACGGCGGTCTTCGCGGCCCCGGCGATTGTCGCCGCCGCATTCGCGCGCGGGGGGCCGCTTCGGCGGACCGCGCGAGACCTGGCCGCGGCCGGGGCGATCGCGGCAGCGGTGTTCTTCGTGCTGAACCCGTACGTCCTGCTGCGAATGGGCGAAGTCGCCGCGACCATCCTCGAAATGCTTCGCGTGTTCTACGGCGGCACGCAGGCACTGCCGGAGAGTCATTGGAGCTGGAGCGGAGCGGCGATGCAACTTCTGCGTCCGCTGTTGTGGGGTCCGGGCAGTTGGCTTGGCTTCGTGCTGGCAGCGGCATCGCTTCCGTGGCTTCGGCGGGCGAGCGCAGCGCGAGGGCTGTGGACGCTGGCGCTGGGCGTGTTTCCGTTCCTGCTGGTGTTCCTGCCCTTCCGCCATCCGCTTCCGTTTCGCTACATTCTCCCCGCACTGCCTGGCCTCGCGGTGCTTGCCGTATTCGCGGTGTCGCGCCTCGCAAGCCGCAAGGCGCTGGTTGTGCCCCTCGTTGCACTGGGCATTGCGGTGCTTGGCTGGCAGTTGGCTGAGAGCATTGCGCTCGTGCGCACCTTAGCGCGTGAAGATACGCGAACGCAGGCGGGCCTGTGGATCGCGGCCAACCTTCCGCAAACGCTCCCGGTCGTGCTGCTCACCGCTCCGGAAGCGGAGCCGCAGATCGCGGAGAGCGCCGCGTCGCTGGAGAGACGCATCAGGTACGCGTACCGGCTCTACGGAGAGCGTTCCGGGGAAATCGTCTCCGAGCTTTACCGGCGGATTCTGCCCGGCGCGAGGGAGGGCTACGAGGTTTACCGAAATCCCGCGCCCGCGGACGTTCCCGGCGAGGAGTTCCTTCTGGTAACGGCGGAGTATCCCATGCGCACCGGCGGCCAGAGCGCGCAAGGCCGCGTCGCCGAATTTGGGGAGGTGCGCGAGCGCGTGGAGTTCGATCCGGTGACCGGTTCGATGGAGGGCGCGAGCCTCGACCCCAGCGATGCGTTCTATCTTCCGATGAATCCGGCTGGCAGGGTCACCCGGCCCGGCCCCCGCTTGCGGATGTTCTGGATGCGCCGGGCGCGGCTACCATAGCGCGACGATGGTTCCCGCCAGCCAGCTCGCCGTCATCAGAATCAGCCACGGATCGCGGCCAATCAGGAGGATGGGAGAGTCGCTCCCCTTCCGGTGCAATACCAGCCAGCCATAGCGGAGCATGCCCGCGACGACAACCGGGATCGTCACCAGAAGGGCGGGCCGCACCCAGGTGGTGAACGTCACGTAACAGGCCAGCGCGGCGGTCCCGGCCAGATAGGCCGACCATCGCAGCGAGCGAAGGCGATACCGCGTGAGCGCTGCGCGGGCGTCGCCTCCAAACAGGTTCAGTTCCGCGTAACGCTTCAGCGATGCCAGATAGAGCGCCAGAGCAAAGGTGGCGCTCAGCATCCAGCCCGTGGGCTGCACGTGGATTGCCGCCGCGCCCGCGGCAACACGAAGCACGTAGCCGGCGGTCAGCAACAGCAGATCGAGCCAGGAAAAATGCTTGAGGCCGGCCGAGTACAGGAAATTGACGACGACGTAAGCCGCCGCGTAGGGAATCGCCTCCGGGACGCGCAGGAGCACCAGAGCGGAGAGTGCGAGGAGCGTTCCGGCGAACGGCAGCACCAACTTTGCAGCCAATGCGCCGGACGCCAATGGCCGCAGCCGCTTCGCGGCGTGTTTCCGGTCCGCGGCCACATCCCAATAGTCGTTCCACAAGTAACTGGCGGAGGCCAACAGACAGAAGGCCGTGAAAGTCCAAACCGTGTTCGCCACGGCACCGGGCTCGTGAAAGGCCCGAGAATACAGCAGCGGAGCCAGCACGAAGCCATTCTTGAGCCAGTGCATCGGGCGCATCGCCCGGGGCAGGGAAGCAATGGAACTCCTCAACGCGGGCATCCTGCGATCGGAAGCGATTCGCGTTTCTTCGTCACGCAGCGAGCGGCGGAAGTGCAAGAGCTGGCGGAAGACGAGCAACCCCACCTGGAGCGTCTTCCAGCCGCGAATGGAAACGACACCGGTTTTCCGGGCACGGTGGCTGACGGGGATGAAGGCGAGTTCGTGGCCCTCCCGCGCCGCCAGCACGGAAAGCATCACGTTGGGCGCGAAGGAGCCCGGCGGAATCTTCTCCAGCAGGCGGCTGAGCAGAGAAGCCCGCATCAGGCGGTACGGGACGTTTGAATCCGCGAGAGCGACACCGAAAAGCATCTGGAGAATCCGCGCGTGCAGCTTGCTCAGCCAGATGCGCACGGGGTGATCGTCGCGCTGGAAGCGACGTCCGGCGAGAAACTCGCTCTCCTCTCGCCGTTCCCACAAGAGCCGAAAATCGGACGCGAGAAACTGCCCGTCGCTGTCGGTTTGAAACACCCAGCGGACGCCCATGCCGAGCGCGGCCCGGTAGCCGGTGATGAGCGCGGTTCCATGCCCGGAATTCGCTTGATGAATCACGCGCAGCGTGGGGAGTTCCGCGGCAAGCCGGTCCAGGATCTCCCCGGTGTTGTCGCGAGAGCCGTCGTTCACTACCACCACGCGGCCCACCGCCGCCACCCAATCCCGCACCACTTCCTCGATGCAGCCCGCCTCGTTATACGCGGGCATCACAACCACTGCGTCGGGCATGGCCGGCATCGCGGAGCCTATCGGTGGCACGGGCGAATCCTTCGTCATGGCTTGCCCGGCCGCAGCGCCGCTCCCGCGTAAATCCCGTCGCGAAGAGAGTCGGCGATGCCCTGGAATTTCCACTTGCCGTAGCGCCCGGTCATCAGGATGCCGTGGGCGCGCAAAGTGTCAATGGCCTGCTCACGCCAGCCGGATTGCGGCCGGCTCCACGTATAGGCGGTTTCCACCCAACTTGGGCTCACGACGTGGGCATCCCGGAGCCAGCCCCATTCCCGCAACTCGCTCACGGCTTCCGCCGCGTAACGGTTGATCGCGTCGTCATCCGGTTTCGCGCCCTCCGGGTATGCCCGCTCCACGTAGAAACTAGCCAGCGTAGGGTCCTCATTGGGGACGAACAGCGCATCGACATTCGAGTAAACGCCCACGCGGTGAAAGCCCGCCCGGCTCTCGGGGACATAGACCCAGTGATCGGCGGGGAGATTCTCGCCCTTGCCGCCCCCGATGTTCAGCACCAGCACGGAGCTTCGAATGCCAGGCGCGTCGCTGACGCTCAACCCGGTGAGCCGCAGCATCGCGTCGAGAGGGAGCGTCGAGACGATGCAGTCGTACGGCAGCCGCTCGCCGCTCGTAAGTTGAATGCGCCGTCCCGGCAAGTCGATTTCGGCCACGCGGGAGTTCAGCCGGATCTCTCCCTGGGCGGCCAGCGCGTGTACCAGCGCATCCAGGCCGGCTTCCGGATAGAGGAAGGTCTGGTTATAGCCCGTTTCCGGCGCGGCACCTTCCAAGCCGCGCTCCACGGCCCGCAAGTCGAGCGGCGTTTTGAAGACATCCTGTACGGCAATGTGGTTGCTATAGCCGGCCGTGTAGAGATCGTGGAAAGGCCCGAAAAAGAGATCGTAGAGCGTTGGCCCGAAACTCTCCCGCAGCCACGGCGCCAGCACTCCGGAGCGCTCCGCGGGGGCGTTTCGCATTTCGTCGAGGATGGCGCGGGCCATCGCTTTCGGCAGCGCGTGAAGGTTGTTCTGGATGGGATAGGGGACGAACAAATTCAGCTTCGGTAGCCATACGGACGAGACCCGCCGGTATTCCCGCAGAGGAGTGAGCCGGGCCAGAAACCGATTCAGAATAGGGTCTCCGCCAAAGATCCAGTGGCCGCCGCCGGTTTCGAAATGGTAGCCATCCTCGCGATAGCTAAGGCAGATGCCGCCCGCCGCGCCGGTGGCTTCCAGCGCGCATACTCCCGATGCCCAGGAAGCGGCGAGCCCGGTCATTCCCGCTCCCAGAATCCATTGTTGGTCTCTATTCACGATCTATCGTCTCTGCTCCATGATGCAAAGGACTTATTATACGGGCCGCTCCCCGGAACCGCAGTTCCAGTACAACGGAGTTTGCCAGCGGGAGCGTGCCCGGAAGGTACACTTGTTTCGTGAGCAAAGCGCCCTTTTCGACGGTCCTCGCCATCGTGGCGCTCGCCAACTTTTTCGCGCTCGTGGTGCTGAACGGGTTTAACCTGCCAGCGTGGGCCGTGCTCTTCGTCTGGCCTGTTGCGATCGCCGCAGGGTATGCGCTGATGCGGGGGATCCGCTGGAGACGGCCGCGCCTCCGGCTGCCCCGCGCGGCCTGGTATCTGCTGGCCGCTTGGGTGCTGCTACTCACCGTTCCGCGCCTGCCCTATTTGCTGCAACGCATGCCGGAAGCGCGGATTCTCGCCACGGGCGACGACCATGCGCGGCTTGCCCAGATGGTGAGCCTCGTGTATTCGCCAAGCTACCCATTGCGGCACCCCTCCAACCCGGCCTATCCGCTCTCCCACTACTACGCGGCACTGCTTCCCTGGGCGTGGCTGCATTTCGCCATTCCGGCGCTCACGCTGAAGGAGTGTATCCTGCTCGGCAACCTCGCGTATCACCTCCTGCTGGCGGGCGTGCTCGTCGAGTTTGCTTCGCGTTTCTTTCGCGAAACGAGGGCGGCCCTTGTCTTCCTGTTTCTGATGACCTTTTTCGGCGGATTGGATTGGCTGACGACTCTCCCCCGGCTTTTCGACCACAGTGAACACTGGTACCGGCTCTGGTTCGGCGAATGGCGCGAAATCTCCGCGATGTACACGGTCGCCTGGTGGGCGGTGCATCATGCCGTCGGGTTGTGGCTCCTGCTGGTGAGTTATTTGCTGTTGCGGCACGCGCGGTGGAAGGAACGCTGGAGAAAACCCGTGGTGCTGGGTCTCTTGCTCTTGAGCGCGTTCTATTCGAGCGTGTTCGTCCTGGTGAGCCTCCCCTTCGTGGCACCGCGCGCCTTGTGGAGAATCGGCATCCGCCTACTGAAGAATGGACTCGGATTCGTGCTGCTTGGGCTGGCCGCCGTCCCCGCGTTTCTGTTCTTTGCGCGGCCCTGGGGTCCGGCGCTTCAACTGGCGTGGCTGCGGCCCTGGCCCCTGCTGGCGTTTCTCGCGGGCGTGCTCGTGCCCGAATACGCCTTCCTCCCGATGCTGGTCTGGCGTCACAAGCTGATGCGCGGGCCGCTGCTCTTTTTTGCGAGCACGCTGTTCGTCTTTTCCATCGGGCTTAACAACTACACGATGCGCGGCATGTTGCTTCCCACGGTGGTGTTGTTCGCATGCGTGGCGCCGGTGATTGCCGGGATGCGCTGGAAGCAGCCCGTGTTCGGCCTCGCGGTGTGTCTGCTCTCGGCCGGGGTCTTTCGCGAGGCTGCCTGGCTCGCCTATCAACCGCTCGAATCGTCGCCGCTCTATTGGCGTCTCACCGGGCGCGAGATGCCCGCTTTCGCGGCCCGGCGCGCGAATCCGCCGAAGGGTCTTGACCGCTTCAACGCGGAGCGGCCCATCCCGCCGGTTCCGATCGAGGAAATGGATTTCAACGAGAAGGAGCTACTTCGAATGCCGCGGCGCGGGTTCTTCCGGTGAAGCACCGGGCGCGGCGGTGTGCGCTGGGCGGAGTCCGCGCAGGAACATTGGTTCCTTCCAATCCCAAAGTCTCCAGGTGCTTTCCCGGATCTCGCGAGGTTCGCTATCCCAGCGCATGCACGCATCGCACCAGGCTCCCTGTGAATGCATGAAGATGCTAATCGCCGCGCAGAGCGCGAAGGGAATCGCCCATCGCGCCCGCCACAGCTTCGCGAGGCAGGCAGCCAGCGGGAGCAGCAGCAGCGGAGTGATATCCGCGAAATAGCGGGGACCATAGCCATGCCCCCCATACCAATCCTCGTAGCAACTGATGAGCAGATAGTGCGCGACGATAATCGCGAAGAGCAATACTGCCCAATCCCGGTTCTCCCGGCTGCGCCACCACAGAACCAGCCCCGCGCCGCTGAAAAGCACCAGAGGCAGGAACACCAGCAAGCCGCGTGAGGGGCTGACCAGATTGCCGAGGAGCGCCTCCGGCACATGCGGGCCGAAGGATAGGCCGGCTTCGTCCGCCCGGTGAACCCTGGAGTATGCGGGAATCAGCGCGTGATACACCGAAAGGTGAATGCTGGCGAAGAGCAGAAACACGGGTGCTCCGCCCAGGGCAAACCATGCCGTTCGCTCACGGTATCGCCAGAGAATCCATAGGCCCACCATCGCAAGCGGAACCAGATTCGTGGGCCGCACGAAGACCGCGAAACAGAACACCGTGCCTGCTGCGATCCACGGCCAGATTCCTCCCCGCCGCCCAGTTCGAAGCAGCAGTAAGCCGAGCGTGAGCAGAAGCATCGAGAACCCGTGCATCCAAAGCGCGCGGCTGCCCGTGGACCACGCCGGGCTCCCGAAGGCGAATAGCAGCGCCAGCAGCGCCGAGGAAGGCCGGGGCAGCCATTCTCGCGAAAGCCAGTAGAAAAGCCCGGCCGTGAGCGCGATCAGAAAGGATGCCGTGAGCAACTCCGTCATCCTGGACGACGCGATGAGATCGCCGCGGAAAAAAGGCTTCTGAATAGGCGATCTCAGGTGGCGGTCCGCCCAATCGCCCAGCCCCGGCTGCATCGCATGCAGCCCGATCTCGAGGCTTGCCACAATGGGCGCGGTCATCACCGGAACGCCCAGCGGGTAAAAGTGGTAGAAGTGCCCTCCCGCGCAGTCGCTCGCCTTCCGGATGCGGCGAATGCGGGAGCCGTCCGGAAACACGCACTCGATGTGATAAAAGCCGTCGGCTTCGAGAAGCGGCAGATATTCGTCGAGGTCGAAATTTCCCTGATGAAGAAGGCTGGTGGCCGTATGGATCGTCCAGCGGGAATCATAGGGCTGAGAGACGGGGCTCAGCGCGTGGGTGAAGAAGACGAACAGCGCCAGCAGGATTCCAATAGAAAGGTCAAGGCGGGGAATCTTCATGGCGCCCTTCATTGTAGCTTCGAGGGAGCGCTCCGCACGCGGATGGAACCCGGCTGGCATCGAAACGGAAGGCGCATGGCGGACGGGGAAGCGATGCACACGAACGCGATTTGCCGCTGCCGGGCTCCGCGGTGCAATCGATTCTCGTGGAGGGCGCAGTGTCCTTGCCCGGCGGCCGCGGCGTCAGATGGCCAGCAGCACTCCCGCGCTCGCAATGGTCCTGAGGAGCTTCTTCAATTCTCCGCCCCTTCCGCCGTGCTTAGCACCGGAAACGCGCCGCCAGCCCACAGGAATAGCCACGTGACCAGCACAAATGGCATCGTCAGGCCGGGTAGCCCGAAGGGCTGCACGGCCGCGGAGATGGCAGCCGCCACCACGGGCGTCACCGCTGCCGCCAGCAATGCGTAGACCGCACTCGCGCGGCCCGGCTGGAAGAAAACGCCGCCCAGCGCGATTGCCACCAGCACGCTGTTGAAGCCGAACAGGCCCGCGCGGATTCCGGTCTCGGGCGCTCCCATGCCCCACGCCACCAGCAGCCCGGCGAGCGAGCCAGCCACCGCGGCCGCGCCCGCGATGCGCGAACTCACAAATAAGGCGATGAGGAAAATTGCGCCCGTCACCACGCTTTCCTGAAAGAACACCTGGGCTACGCCGTGAAACAGGCCCTCCAGCACCGTCGCGGAAGTCACAATGCCTTCGACGGCGGCGGCTTTCGGGAGGTTGGCGGCGGGCAGCAGCCCGGTGGGTTCAAGCCGCCCCAGGCGAGCCGTCGCCAGGAAAAAGCACCAGGAAATCCACACAAACGGGGCGGTCAACGCGGGTGTGCTCCAGACCTTCAGCAGCTGTACCAAGGCCGCCATCGCGATGGTGGAACCCGCCGCCGCGAAGACGACGCAGCCCCAGGCCAGCGGGGAAGGCTTCAGAAAAACCAGTAGCGCAATCGCCGCGAGCGCGCCGTTGAAGCCGTACATGCCGTCGCGCACCATCGCGCGGTCCGCCTTGAGAAGCAGCGCCGTGGCCGTGCTCACGGCGGTTCCCAGTACCGCGGCCCACGCGAGCAGAGGCGCGTTCCAGGCGATCCCAAGCAGGAACAGCGCGCCCGCGTAGCTGTTATTCCGCAGCATCACCTGCCCGATGCCGCGCAACACGGCGTCGACAAATTCGAGTGCGGAAAGCGGAGCTTCGGGATGGCTGACCGCCAGGCCGGTGGAAGTGAAACGCATAGAACGATTGTCGCCCAGGCAGGTCGTAGCCTCACACGGATGGCGCGGCCTCACGCAGGCGGCGCGGCGGGGTGCCGTGGGAATCGAGCTTCCAGGCCCGGAAGGTCAATCGAAGTTGGTGGAGGCGGTGGGAATTGAACCCACGTCCGAAAAAGTCCAACAGAGCAAGACTACGTGCGTATCCGCTTCCAAAATCTCGGCTGCCGGATCAGAAACGGCAAGAGGCCGTCAGCCCAGCCTGATTGATCTCAGCCTACCCCCTCAGACGGCGGGGTTCAGCCCAGCCCACTCAAATGACGTTCCTTGGATTGCCGGTGGGCCTGCAACCCGGAACGACGCCGCTAATTAGGCAGCGTATGCGTACTGCGTGTTGGCAGTTGTTGTTTTTCCGATCGTTTAACGGGAGCTCGGAACCCGGCACGCCTCACCCCACTGGATGCAATCCCGTCGAAACCGGTGCGCCCCCATGGAGTTTGACATCTTCATTCTACCACTCCGGCGCAATCCGGCTTGGATCGTAAAGCGTACACGGTGCGCCATCGGCTGCGTACGCATACCGCATCCGGCCTAGAAGAAGACGCTCCCCTTCTCGAACTCCGGCGAATTCTCCACGGCTTCCTTCGTCAGGTCCACGGTCACCCGACAGTCTTCCCAACTGACATCCGTTATGTGCTCAATCCCCACCGCGACGTCCTTGCCGGAGAGCCAATTCCTGGTTGCAACCACCAGCTTCTGGATAGTCCACGTATCGAGATTCGCGAGGAAATCGTCCACATGCCCGATCTCTCCGTCGGAGGTTGCGATGGAATAGCCGATCACCGCCTTCAGGCTTCGAAGATGCGGGTCGCGGTGCAGTTCGTCTTCCCGCTCTTCCTCGAATTCCACGCCTTCCGGGGTGCTTCGTACGGGCGTTTCGCCGGGACTGCCACCCGTCCATCCGCCCAGGCCAGGCAGCGGCATACCCGCGGCGGACCAATAGCGGGGCCAGCCGTAGTAGAGGGAAATCGCTTCCTCGTGCTGACGGGACACCGGAAGATCGGTCGAATTAAGCGGAGAATTCTCAATCTGCTTCCGCGTCAGGCTTACCGGAACGGATTCTTTCAGCCAGTCCGGCATGCCCACGGCCGAAGGCGAGATGAGCACTTTTCGGCCGGGCAGCCAGCTTCCGGTATCCACTACCAGATAGCGAATGTTCCAGGTGTGATCGTCGAAGTAGAAGTCACTGATTCCGCCAAAGGAATCGTCTTCCGCGTGAACCTTGAATTTCAAGAGCTCCTTTAGACTGCGCATCGTTCTGCCTTCCGCGGATAAGAGGATTTGCGCGGCGCTTCTGTTTCCGCGCGCACCCGCATGGAGGCCGAAGCGCCTACCAGTGAGGCCCGCGAAATCGAGGGAAGGGAAGATCCCTGCCGGAGCTGCCTTTCTGGAATCTCCAATGCATCCACCGCGCCGGTCCCTCCCCTTGAAGCGCCATGGGTCGCGTCGCCCGTGGTTGACGCTTGGGCAATGCTGCCCGGGACTGGGGCAGTGAAGGGCGCGGAGTTCGCGGCGGAGGATCCGCAAGACGGAGATTGGCCGGGACCCGCTGGCCAGGATGTGCGCGCATGGCCCCGCATCCCCCCCTGCCGGAGGAGCGGCTAATCCTCATACTCCAGAAGATCGCCCGGCTGGCATTGGAGCGCCTTGCAGATCTCTTCCAGCGTCGATAACCGGATCGCTTTCGCCTTGCCGTTTTTCAGGATAGAGATATTGGCCATCGTGATGCCCACCCTCTCCGCGAGTTCGGTGACGCTCATCTTTCGCCTAGCCAGCATCACGTCGATGTTGATGATAATCGGCATGGGAATCGGCTACACCGTCAGGTCGTTCTCGGACTTCAGATCCACCGCGCTCTGCAGCGTCCTCTCAAACACCGCCGCGGCCGTGCCGACAACCGAGGAAAGGAAGATCAGTGCAAGCCCCATCATCACGCCGCCGGCGATGTCGTCCTTGCCGCTCATCACGATGAAAAAGTAAGCTTCCGCACCCAGGAGAAATCCGATCAGAATCAGCGCGCAACGCTTGATCGTCCGCAAAGCCTTCACCGCGCTCGGCGAGAAGACCTCCCCGTTCCCCACATATCCCAGCAGCTTGACGGCCTGGTAAAGCGCAACGAAGAATGCGATAGATGCTGTGTACATATACGCCAGAAAGGGATCCTTGAAGTAGATTTCAAAGTTCGTGGCCTGTACGTTCCTCCCTTCCAGATGTGGTTCCCAGAGAAGCAGAGCAAGAGATCCAACGCCCATGAGCACGATGACCGCTTGGAGAAAAACAGTGGAACCCTTTCTCATACCAGCCATTCTGAGGCTTTACTTATCGTGTGTCAATTGAATTTTATCGAGATACGATATATTTTCCTTCATAATTCCTCGCGGTGATCGGAAGGGGGAAGAGGGACTGGAGGAGAGTTTGCGGCCGGCAAAGTGCCGGGATGCTCCGCCAACTTAGCCCGGCGCTTGCATTCGCCAGCACCCGGCAGGATCGGCCGAGGGCCGAGGCCGTTAGAGCGGGTCCCGACCCCTTCCGCCGACGCGGAGATTCCAGCGATTGCATCGTGACAGGTTCACAACCGGATGACCAACCTTAAGAGCGAACGGCACCTTCGCCATCCGGACCGCGGCGTCTCCCGGCGGAACCCTACAGCTTGATAAAGATCTTCCTCCAGTAAAAGATCGCCATGACGGCCAGCCAGAACAGATCGTAGAGGGCGGCAAAAGCCAGCGATCCGTTCATCTTCCCGAAGGAGCCCATGAGCAGGTTGCCACCCGCCTCCCACCAGCCAATCGCCTGCAAGGCCTTCATCCCAAGTTGCGAGAAGACCCAGACGGCGATGGAATTGCGCCCGTAGATCAGGCACGGCAGAATCCACCATCTGGATTGGCGCACGTCCACAAGGTAATAGCAGCTTGCGAGAGCCAGCAGGGAGATGCCTCCCATGAACAGGACAAGGGAGCTGGTCCACATGTTCTGGTTGATCGGGAACCAGAGACTCCACACCGCTCCGGCCGCCATGGCGACGGACCCATAAAAATAAAGACGCGTAAGCTTCTCAAAGGCGGGCCTGTCCTCCCGCAGCCAAACGCCGGCCAGCACGCCCAGGAGCATGGTCACAAGGGCGGGAAAGCTCCCCAATAGCGTCTTTCCTTCCCAATCGCCGTGCTGAAGCCGGCCGGACATCACCAGCCTGTCGATGTAATTCCCCCAGTTCCCCACGGGTTCCAGCACACCGGCACCGTAGCCGGGCACGGGGACGAAACACATTAGGACGAAATACAGCGCCAGGATCACGCCGGAGACGGCGAGGATTACTTTGGGGGTCGCGCGCAGATAGACATAGAGAAAGGCGGCCATTCCGTAGCAAATGGCGATCCGCTGCAGGATGCCCATCACGCGCAGGCTGGAGAAATCAAACCGCGGGAAGCCGTTCAGGAAGAGGCCCAACGCAAACAGCAGCACACAGCGCCGCAGAACATGCAGAAAGACGTCTCGCCCGTTCTCTCCATTCTCAAGACGCCGCGCAAACGAGTATGGCATCGCCACGCCAACGATGAAAATAAAGAACGGAAAGATGAGGTCGGTGAAGGTCCAACCCCCGTGCCAGCGGGCGTGCGCCAGAGGCGGATACACCGGGCCCGGATGGCTATTTACCAGAACCATGGCCAGGAGGGTAAAGCCTCGAAAGACGTCGAGGGAAAGCAGACGCGGGGACGCCGCACGCTGCCGCCCGGTATTCAGATCGCCGCCGGCCGGCGTCGCCGTGGCGAGCGGATTTGGAGAATCGAACGAACCGCCCATCCGTTCCGTTACCGCTAAACAGAATATCCAACTCGCGGCCCGCCCGGTGTGCCACGGGCGCATTTTTCGGCTATCGCAAAACGGCGGATCGTGGCGAGCGCGGCGGTTCGGAACAGGCACACCTTGGAAGAATAGCCCGCGGGCGCTTGCGCGTCGCCGCGGGCTTGGAGCGTTCGTCAGTCAAAGAACGGGAAAAGCTTCTTCAAGTCTTCCGGGCTTGGCCGAGTGCCGTATTCACACACTTCGAAGGCTTCGGCATGCTTCACCCTGCTGCCTCTCTCTTTGCCGTAGAGGCGCTCCAGTGCAGCGCGCGTCGCGGCGTTCGGGGGACCGAAGCGCTGAGTGTTCCGCAGCCACTCCTTGCGCGCGACCTTGTCCTTCGGCACCTGGTCCAGGATTCCCTCCGTCCACGGCAGCCATTCATAGAACTGAGAATCCTGCGCGTCGAGGGCGTTCACCTTCTTGTCGATGACGTCGTCGATCGAAACGGCCACGTCGGGTCGGAAAGGCGCGGGCTTCTGAAAGCCGTCCGAGTAATAGAGAAACACCGGATTCTTGCGAAGCGGGGGAACCTCCGACGCGATATTCGGAACGATTACCATGTAGGCGGCGTCCTGCACCAGAATGCCGGTATAGCGATGGTCGGGATGATAGTCGTTCGGCCGGGGAGCGATGACGATGTCCGCTTTCCAACCCCGAATGGCGCGGATGATTTGCTTGCGGACTTCGAGGCTGGGCACCAGTTCGCCGTCGTGATTCGGGAGCACTTCGTACTCGTCGATGCCGAGCCGACGCGCCGATTCCTGCGTTTCCTTGAAGCGCCGGATGGCCAGCGGGGCTCCGCCAATATCCTGATGACCCGCGTCTCCGTTCGTAACCGAGAGGAATTTCACGTGATGGCCCAGCGCCGCGAACTTTGCCGCGGTGCCGCCGAACTTGATGTCGCAATCGTCCGGATGGGCGCCGATCGCGATAATGCGCAGCTTGCCGTCGCCTTGGGAATAGGCGCTCAAGGCAAGGACGAAGAGTGCAAGAAGACTCAGCAGAGTACGTTTCATGATGAGTTCTACGCTATCGGATTCGCATCGGATTTTCCACTATGCCAAACTTGCCGGGGGGCCAGCCTTTCAGAGCCAATCCTGTACCCGAAGAGCGCCGGACCCGAATCGGCCGGGCGCATCCGTTCATCACACCAAATGAGGAGTATTGCGTTTGGACACACGTATTGCCACCTTGCTTGCATCCTGGGAGATCGCCCCGGAGATTCGCCATTTCATTTTCGCCGTGGAGAGTGAGCGGGAACTCTCGTTTCTGCCGGGCCAGTTCGTTTCGTTCACCGACGAAATTGACGGCAAGGCGATCACGCGCGCCTATTCGATCGCGTCGCTCCCCGAGGGGAACCGCTTTGAGCTTTGCCTGAACCTCGTAAAGGATGGCCGGTTCTCCCCGAAGTTGTTTGCAATGCGGCCCGGCGATTCCGTCCCGATGAAAGGGCCGCTCGGGACCTTTACCCTGAGCGATCCATCGAAGGAATCGCTTCATATTGCCGTGGGGACCGGCATTGCCCCGATTCGCGGATTGCTGCTCGAAGCCCGGCGTGTGGGCGCGGCACCCTCCACTTTGATTTACGGAGCGCGCTACGAGCACGGCCTGTTGTATCGCGATGAGTTCGAAGCCATGGAGCGGGAAGCAGGCACGGACCGCTTCCGTTTTCACCCCACGCTCACGCGGCCAGCGGAATCCTGGAAGGGCGCCACCGGACGCGTGCAGGAGCACCTGGAGAAGGCGCTCGAAGGAAAGAACGGGGTGAACGTCTATATTTGCGGCATGAAGGAAATGGTGAACAGCGTTCGCGCGTGGCTAAAAGAACGGGGCATGGACCGCAAGCAAATTCACTACGAAAAATACGATTGACCGCGCCGGTGCGTTCGCCGGCCGGCCGAGCCGTTCGCGTCCGGCGCTCAGCCTGCTTCCGCCTTGCGCCGCTGATAGATTCCCGCGGTATAGCAGCCTGCCGCCCTCGCCCCTCCGTCGACGCCCAGCACTTGCCCGGTGATGTAGTCCGAACCCGGAAGGGCGAAGAATAGCGCCGCGTGCGCCACATCTTCCCGCGTCGCGAGACGCCGGGCCGGGATGCTGAGCGCCCGCTCGCGCAGCGCCTCTTCCCCATAGAGCTGCACCATCATCTTGTTCATCACCGGACCGGGAGCCACGGCGTTCACCGTAATGCCATGCTCGGCGAGTTCAACGGCCATCACGCGAGTGAGGCTCTCGAGCGCCGCCTTCACCGGCCCGTACGCCGTAAAGCCGGGCCCGCCCATTCCGGCCGCGATGCTCGATATGTGGATGATGCGGCCGCACTTGCGGGTCAGCATATCGCGGGTGACCGCCTGCGAGCAGTAGAGCGCCGCGCTCATGTGGACATCCAGATGCTGTTGCCACAGCGCGGCGCTGAAGTTGAGGAACGGTTCCATCTTCACTTCGCCGGCGTTATTCACAAGAATATCGACGCGCCCAAAACGCGCGATCGCGGCCGCCACCAGCGCATCGCACTCCTCCTTCGACGAGAGGCCGCCCACGAAGGGCTCGGCGACGCCTCCCGCATCCCGGATTTCGGCAACGGCTTCCGAAACGCGCCCGGAATTCCTTCCACAAATGGCGAGCGAAGCGCCCTGCCGAGCGAACTCGGCCGCAATCGCCCTGCCGATTCCATTGCTTGAGCCCGTCACCAGCGCCACCTGATCGGCCAACGGACGCATTCCATGCATGCTTGCTTGCTCCATCTTGTCCGGAGAGATTCCAGGAGATTTCGGCGGGCCGCGCGGGATGAGAGAAGCGACGAGGGTTCTCAAAAAAGCGACCGGAGCCGTCTGCCCCCTATAGGCTACATGATTTTATCCGATTAGATTCCCATGGGGGGATGGCGCGAGCACTCCGGATGAGCGGAGCCGTGGTGCGCCACGGGAAACACCTCAACCCGCGAGGACTTTTGCTGAGCGCCCGGAAACATCGGAGGTCGCCTGCGCTCGGAAATCCTTGCAAACGGGTGGAAGGACGGCGAAAGCGGATTCGGAGACGAACGAACAACCCGAAAATCTACTTAGTACGGATGGTACAGACCCTCCAATTTGTCTTAAACTTAGAGAGTATTCCAAAAATTTCAGGCGGTGCGACCAAGCGGGCCGCACCGGAGGGTTTCTCCGGTAAACCGGCCGGCGGAAACCACAAGGAGTGGTGCAGGATGCGCGTTTTCGGGCTCAGTTATCTGTGTTTATTGTTTCTGGTATCGAACGTCACGGCCCAAACCAACACGTCTCTTCGCGGCGTGGTGACGGATATGACAGGCGCCGTGGTTCCGGGAGCGGCGCTGACCCTTACGAATACATCCACGGCAGCGGAACGGAGCGCCAGTTCCGGCGAAGACGGGAACTACATATTCACCCAGGTCACGCCGGGGCTCTATCGCCTCAAGGCGAGTGCGGCGGGATTCAACGATTTGGAGATCAACCACCTGCGGCTTCTTGTGAACCAGCCGGCGACGCAGGACGTGACGTTTGAGAAGATCGGTCCGATAGCGGAAACGATCTCCGTCACGGCGGATGCCGTGCAGCTCAACACCACGGATGCGTCTCTTGGCAATGCCATGGGCACAAAGCCCGTGATCGAACTGCCTTTCAACGCCCGCAATGTGGTGGGGTTGCTCTCGCTTCAGCCCGGCGTGCTCTATGTGAAAGAGGATGCAGACCGCGCCAACGGTGACTCCCGCAGCGGCAACGTTAACGGCGCGAGGAACGACCAATCCAACATCACGCTGGATGGCGTGGACGTGAACGACCAGATGAACCGGGATCCGTTTTCGTCCGTGCTCCGCGTGACGCTCGATTCCGTGCAGGAGTTCCGTACCGTCACCTTGAATGCGCAAGCCGATCAGGGGCGGTCTTCGGGCGCGCAGGTGTCGATGATCACCAGAAGCGGCACCAACGATCTGCATGGCTCGGCATACTGGTTTCACCGGAACAATGCGACTTCCGCGAACGATTTCTTTCTGAAAAGATCGCAGCTTGAGAGCGGCGAGGAGAACAAGCCTCCGAAGCTGATCCGGAACATTGGCGGGGCGTCGCTTGGCGGTCCGCTCGTGCGCAACCGCTGGTTTCTGTTCGGCAATTGGGAGCAGCGCCAGGATCGCAGCGATACGGTTGTGCTCCGTTATGTTCCCACCGCGCAAATGCGGCAGGGAATTCTGCGCTACCCCACCGCTTCCGGGGGGACCGCGTCCGTCACGCCGGAGCAGCTTCGCCAGGTCGACCCCAGGGGCGTGAATCCAGCGATTCTTTCCGTCTTTCAGCAGTATCCGCTTCCCAATGATTTCGGGGTGGGCGACGCGCTGAACATCGCCGGCTACCGGTTTGTTTCCTCGACGCCGCTGACGTGGAACACCTACGTCGCGAAGACCGATTACAACCTGGACGCCGCCGGCAACCACCATCTGTTCGTGCGTGGCAATCTGCAGAACGACCGCGTCAGCGGCGAGCAGCAGTTCCCCGGCATGGCCGCGAATTCCGCGAACCTGACGAACTCGAAGGGCATCGCCGTTGGGCTCACTTCCGTGCTCGGCGCGAACGTTGTGAACGACTTCCGTTGGGGCCTAACCCGCCAGGGTTTCGAGATTGCGGGGATCGCCACGACACCCCAGGTTGTGTTCCGCACGATTGACTCGCTGATCGGGGCGGACCGCAATTTCCGGTCTCTCATTCCGGTTAACACCATCGCCAATACGACGACCTGGACGAAGGGAGACCACACGTTCAGCTTCGGCGGGCAGTTGCGTGCCGTCCGTAACGACCGCCTGACGAACCAAAGCTCGTTCTCGTCGGCGTCCATAAACGGTTCCTGGCTGGTTGACAGCGGTGCGGAATTGAACGCACCTTTCGGCGACATGGACCCCCTCTTTGTCGGGTCTTTTCAGGACGCGGCTGTATCGCTTCTCGGTTTGGTGACACAAGGCGACGCACAGTACAACTATCTTGCCGACGGCACAATTCTCGCCCAGGGCGAGCCCGTTCAGCGCAATTTCAACAACAACGAATATGAGCTGTTCGCTTCCGACTCGTGGCGAATCAAGCCAAACCTCACGATCACGGCAGGGCTCCGCTGGAGTCTGATGCCTCCCGTGGAGGAAGCGAACGGACAACAGCTATCCTCCGACATGCCCCTCAGTTCCTGGTTCGGGCTGCGCGCGTATCTGGCGGACCAGGGTCGCTCCCAGGCGGAAGCTCCGCCAATTTCCTTCGTCACGAAGGAGGACCCGCGCTGGCGACCGCTCTACCCATTCCACAAGAAGAATTTCGCTCCAAGGCTCGGCCTCGCCTGGTCTCCTGGATTCAACGACGGTCTTGGAAAGTTTCTGTTCGGGGGCGCTGGCAAGACATCCGTCCGCGCGGGCTGGGGCATGTTCTACGACTCCTTCGGCCAAGGCATCCTGCGCCGCTTTGACGCCACTGCATTTGGTCTCTCGAATACGCTAACCAACCGATCGGCCGAGCTGAGTGCAACCAGCGCGCCCCGCTTCACCAGCTTCACGGAGATTCCGAATGGAGTTCTGGAGCCGGCGCCGCCCACTGTCTTCCCGGCCACGTACCCGGATATTTTTGCAATCACGAACTCCGTGGACGATAGCCTGGTGCCTCCCTACAGCATGACGATGAATTTCAATATCGGCCGGGATTTCGGGGATGGCATTTTCGTGCAGGCAGGCTACGCGGGCCGGTTGGGACGCCGCCTGATGTCGCAAACGGACATGGCCGCGGCCACCAATCTTAAGGATGCACAATCCGGGCAGACCTACTTCCAGGCCGCGACCGCGTTGGCCAGGTTGGGCCTCGCCGGGACCGATATCGAAGATGTGAAGCCCCTTCCGTTCTTCGAGAACAACTTCCCCGGACTTGCTGAACCAGGCCTATCCGCTACGCAGGTAGCGTACGATTACATCTCCGGGGTTGCGCCAGACTATACCTACGCGCTGTTCCTGCTTGACCCGGTCTTTGGTACAAGCAAATTCGGACCCAATGCGATGTTCAATTCGCAATATTCGTTCCTTTCCGCCTGGCGGAACATGGGCAGCAGCGACTACCACTCCTTCCAGCTCAACGCCAGAAAGAACTGGGACAATGGCGACTTGATCGATTTTAACTATACGTTCTCGAAATCGATCGATCTTACGTCGTCCGCGGAACGCGTCGGTTACTCCACCGGGGTAATCGCGAATCCCTGGGAGCCGGGCCTTTCCCGTGCGGTCTCCGATTTCGATACAACGCATCAGTTCGCGGCGAGCGCCGTTTACAGCCTCCCCTTTGGCTCCGGCCGTCGCTATATGACAAACGCCAACGGATTGATGAATGCACTCTTCGGCGGATGGCAGCTTTCCACCGTCTGGCGCGCCACTTCGGGGTTCCCGACCGCACCGGGCAACGGCGCCTATTGGCCAACGAACTGGCAGCTTGGCGGGAATGCGCGTGTGGTGGGAAGGATCCCGTCTACAGGTGGCACGAACAATGCTCCGTCAGCCGTGGAATCCAGCGATTCGAAGGGAGGCCCGAATATCTTTGCCGACCCGAAAGCGGGCTTGGCGGCGTTTGACTTTGAATTGCCGGGCGGTGTGGGTGCTCGCAACATCATGCGCGGAGAAGGTGTGTTCCAGTGGGACACCAACCTCGCGAAGAGCTTCACCATGCCCTGGAACGAGAACCACCGGTTGCAGTTCCGCTGGGAGGCCTACAACATCCTGAACACCGTCCGCTTTGATGTCTATACGATGTCAATGGATTTAAGCACGGTCTCCACCTTCGGCAACTATACGAGCACGCTCACGGAGCCGCGCATCATGCAGTTCGGGTTGCGCTACGATTTTTGATCGATGCCCACGCGGCAGATCGCGCCAAGAGCAATAAAAAAGGGAGCCGCTTTGCGGCTCCCTTTTCTGTTTCCGTGCCTCCTGAATTGTCTCCGTCTAGTGGCGGGCTTCATCGAGCAAATCGCAAATTGTCCGCAGATAGGCTTCCGCCGTCTTGTTTGGCATATCCGTGCCGTGGCGTGCGGCAATGCGGTCAATCGCGACACCGAAGCAATCCGGCTCCACGAGTTCGAAGGCCCGGTCCACAATCTTTTTGACGTCCTGCGCGGCTGCCGTACTGCCGGCTAAAGACTCCTCGGCCGCCGTGCATTCCATCAACAGGCTGCCGACAACACGTCCGATCTTCGCCTTGATGCGAGAGACATTTGCCATGTCCATAGGGAAGCCTCCTCCGGGGCGCAGGGATGCGCCGAAATCTGCTAATCCAGTTAATGCTGTCTGGAACTAGGAATTCTACCGGATTCCCAATTTCCCCGCCACTTCCCCGTTTGCGGTAGGTGCGCGCTAGCCGGGCGGACGCCAATCGTCGCGACTCCGAACGTTGCTGCCCGGAGCGGGGAAGCGCTTCACGCCAGGAGCGGGCGCGAACTCCGGATTTGGCTGCGTTGGCATCGTCGCGCCGGTGCGCTTCATCCAGGCCAGCATCTCTTTGAGGAGAGCGTCTCGTTGCGCCGGCCGCTTCGATGCCAGATCGACGCGTTCGCCAACGTCGTCGCGCAGGTTGTACAACTCCACGGCGGCATTGGAATCGCGCTTGTCCCATCCGCCGTCGAGCTGCCACTCCTCGTGATAAAGCAGGAGCTTCCAATCGCCCTTGCGCATGGCGGTTACGGGCCGGGTCCGAAAGACCGGGTCCCGCCCGCGCACCACGGGATCGTTGAGATAACCGGGGAAGTGCCAGTAGATCGCCCGGTTTCCGAGCGCGCGCTCGCCGCGCAAAAGTGGCGTCAGGCTCGCGCCGTCGAGCGGGTAACCGGCCGGAGGCCGCGCTCCCGCAACGTCGAGGAAGGTGGGGTAGAAATCCAAATTGATCACGGGAGTTTCGCAGGTGCTTCCCGCCTTCACTGTGCCGGGCCAGCGGACGAGCATCGGCTCCCGGATGCCGCCCTCGTAGTAGGCGCCCTTGCTGCCCCGCAGCGGCTCCTGCGACGATTGCTGCGTGCCGCCGTTGTCGGACGTGAACAGCACCAGCGTGTTCTGTTCCAATCCCAGTTCCTTGAGCTTGTCGAGCAGGACTCCCACCGCGGCATCAAGGTCGTAGAGGCAGGCGGCGTACATGGTCGCGCCATGTTGCTTGCCCTTCGGCTTTGCCTCAAAGTGCTTGATCGAAGCTGGGCGCGCTTCGAGCGTCGTGTGGATCGCGTGCTGCGCCACATAGCAGAGGAACGGGCGCTCCCGGTTGGTCTCCATGAAATTGCAGGCCGCGGCCGCGATCGAAAATAGCCCCTTGGGGTCGTCTTCCATATCTCGCTTCCGGTTGGGTTCCGGGAAACGCGAGTCGTAGTAGGTCCGGAAACCCTGCGCCATGGGCTCACTGCCGTTGCTGTTGCCCAAATGCCACTTGCCGAACAAGCCGGTCGTGTAACCCGCTTCCCGCATTGCCTCGCCGAAGGTGATCTTGTCCGGGTCCAGGTTAACCTCGTTGGGAACCGGCAGCATCCGCATCTCGTTCACCGGCCCGCGCTTGGTGCTTTGCACGGCATATACCGCGTGGCGGGGAGTAACCTGGCCGGAGAGCAGGCAGGCGCGGCTGGGGGCGCAATTGGCGGCGCTGGCGTAGGCGTTGGTGAAGGCCATCCCCTCGCGGCGCAAGCCGTCCAGACGAGGGGTTTCCATGAAATCCGAACCGTTGAACGGCACATCGCGCCAGCCGAGATCGTCGGCGAAAATGAACAGGATGTTCGGCGGCCGTTGCGGTTGCGCGTGAAGGTGAGAGGCTGCCGCCGCCGCAATTCCGCCGAACAGGACGCTGCGTCGGGAAAGGACCCCGCGGTGAAACCGCTGCATACGATGAAATCCCCCTTTGATGAGAAACTCCACAATACACCACGCGGGTTTGGAGTTGGCGCGAACGTCACGTTGCCCGCAGTGCGGGATCACCGTGCCATGCGCGGCGCGGACAGGAGAGAATAGGCCCGTGGCCTCGCTCAACGACCTCAAGCTTGCCTACCGCCTCTTCATGCGGGCATACCCATACCGAAGCGTGGAATGGACACCTGGCGCCGCGCTCAGGAAGCCGCTATCGGAAGCCACGCTGGCCGTGGTGACAACGGCCGGGTTCTATCTCCCCACGCAGAGGCCGTTTGACGCCTCCATTCGTGGCGGAGATTGGAGCTACCGCGAGATTCCATCGCAAGCGGATCTCGATTCGCTGCTCATCGGCCACAAGAGCGATGCTTTCGACCATGCGGGGATCGAAGCCGATAAGAACCTAGCTTTGCCGCTGGACCGCCTGCGGGAATTGGAAGCGGACGGGGAACTCGGCGGGCTCGCGCCGATGCACTACAGCTTCATGGGGTCTTTGACCGCACCCCGCCGCCTCATTGCGGAGAGCGCTCCAGCCGTCGCGGAGGCTCTGAAGCAGGCCGAAGTGGACGCAGTGCTTCTGACCCCGGTGTGACCGATGTGCCATCAGTCCGTCGGACTGATTCAGAGTGTTATCGAAGCGGCGGGAATCCCCACGGTCTCGATTTCCCTGCTACGGGAGGTGACCGAAAACGTGAAGCCGCCCAGGGTGCTTTTCGTTGACCGGCCGCTGGGCTTCCCGCTTGGTTATCCGGGGCGCAAACAAGTGCAGCGCGAGATCCTGCGACAGGCTCTCGCGCTGCTGAGAAAACATCCTTTACCGGTATGGCGGAACGCGGCATTCGAGCAGCGTGCGGAATAAGCGGTACGGGATTTGTTCTTACTTCGTCAAGGCGCTCCAGAGCACACCGGCCGCGATGGCGGAACCAATCACGCCCGCCACGTTCGGCCCCATGGCATGCATCAGGAGGTAGTTCGTCTTGTCGTACTCCTGGCCGACCACGTGAACCACCCGCGCCGAATCCGGCACCGCGGAAACACCGGCCGCACCAATCAACGGGTTCACCCGGTTTTCCTTGCTCAGGAACAGGTTCATAACCTTTGCGAAAAGGACGCCGCCCGCCGTCGCCACGGCGAACGAGGCAGCACCCAACGCGAAGATCTTAATGGATTGCGGCGTCAGAAAACTCCGTGCTTCGGTGGAAACTCCCACGATAAAGCCAAGAATGATCGTTACGGTGTCAATGAGGCCGTTCCGGGCGGTGTTGGCCAAGCGCTCCGTCACGCCGGACTCTTTCAGCAGGTTGCCGAAGAAGAGCATGCCTAGCAGGTTCAGCGCGCTTGGCACGATGAAGGCCGTGGCGAGAAAGCCAACGACGGGGAAAAGAATCTTTTCGCGCTTGGTCACCTGCCGCGGCGGCTTCATCCGAATGAGCCGTTCCTTGTTGGTTGTCAGAAGCTTCATGATCGGTGGTTGAATCACCGGGACCAGAGCCATGTAGGAGTAGGCCGAAACGGCGATGGCGCCCAGAAGATCCGGTGCGAGTTTGGATGAGAGGAAGATGGCTGTAGGCCCATCCGCGCCGCCGATGATTCCGATTGCGCCCGCTTCCGCCGGTGTGAATCCCAGGAAGATGGCGCCGAACAACGTTGTGAAGATACCAAGCTGCGCGGCCGCGCCCAGAAAGAGCAGCTTCGGATTAGAGAGCAAGGTTGAAAAGTCCGTCATTGCTCCGATGCCCAGAAAGACTAACGGAGGAAACCAGCCGTAGCGCACTCCGTGGTAGAGGATGTTCAACACGGAGAGGTCTTCCCGGTATCCGATACCCATTCCTTCCATGAACGGGATGTTGCCCACCAGCATGCCGAATCCGATTGGCACGAGGAGCAGCGGTTCGTATTCCTTGGTGATCGCCAGATAGATGAAGAGGCACCCCACCACCATCATGACGATATTGCCGATAGCTACCTGTCCAAAGCCGCTCGTCGTATAGAAAGTATGCAGGAATTCCACCATGGCTTAACCTCGAATGGTGACCAGGATGTCACCTTCCAATACGCTTTGGCCCTGTGAGATTTGTACCTTCTCGACGGTGCCGTCGATGATTGCGGCAATCTCGTTCTCCATTTTCATGGCCTCAAGGATGGCCAGACATTGGCCCGCTTTCACTGCGTCGCCCACCTTGACGTGGACGGCCTGGATCACGCCTGGCAGAGGCGACTTGATGTCGCCCGGCTTGCCCTCCGGCTTCACGCGGGCGGGCTGCGGGCCGCTTCCCGCCACCACCTTCGGCCGCTCAATCCGCGTCGTTTGCTTCTGCTCGCGGTGAACGTCTACATCCAGCGTCACCCCGTTCACGGTGACCCGCGCGGAGTTGCCTTCGAAGCTCTCAATGGAGACTTCGTACGTATTTCCGCCAATCGTGTACTTGAATGTGTTCATGTCATGCTACTTTCTGCGGAACATCTCCACATTGTCGAAAATGATCTGGGTCTTGGCCGCGTTCCACCAGGGGGAGAAGGGGCGCGTAATCTTTCGGATGGTGATCGCCTCCGCCGTGCCTTCGTCAAAGGTCCGCAGGTCCATGTAGAGAGCGAGTGCGATTGCACTGGCCATCTCGGAGGTGACCTCGACCGGAACGCGTTCCGCCGCTCCGGAGTCCCCAGCCACGGGAACTATCACGTTGCGCCTGTCGGAGAGCTTTCGCAGGAGGATCAGGAAGAGATAGATCGCGAAAAGCCCGGAAAAAACAGCGATCATTCCGATCACCAGGAGCATGGCGGCCAGCGCCACGGGCCCGCCCACTTCGATTTCGGCTTGCGGGTGCAGTGGCACGGGCGCGTTGGCCTGTGCGACGGCTGTCGCTGCCACGCACGCTAAGAGTCCAAGGAGCTTTTGGATTCGATTTCGCATCGTAACTCCTAGAGGGGGATATTCCCGTGTTTCTTGGGCGGGTTCGTGTCGCGCTTGGTGCTGAGCATCTCAAGAGCGCGAATCAGCCGGAACCGGGTCTTGTCCGGTTCGATGACATCGTCGATGAAGCCGTGCTCCGCGGCGAGATACGGGTTCATGAACTGGCGCTCGTACTCCTTTGTGAGTTCGGCAAGCGCGGCAGCGGGATCCGCCGCTTCCTTGATCTGCTTGCCATAGATAATCTCCGCCGCGCCGGGAGCGCCCATGACGGCGATTTCGGCTTGCGGCCAAGCGTAATTCACATCCGCGCGGAGGTGCTTCGACGCCATCACACAGTAGGCGCCGCCGTACGCCTTGCGGGTGATCACCGTTACCTTCGGTACGGTGGCTTCCGCGTAGGCGTAAAGCAGTTTGGCGCCGTGCGGAATAATGCCGCCGTGCTCCTGGGCCGATCCGGGGAGGAAGCCGGGAACGTCGACAAACGTGATCAGCGGGATATTGAAGGCGTCGCAGAAGCGCACGAAGCGCGCAGCCTTGCGGGAAGCGTTGATATCGAGCACGCCCGCCAGATACTTTGGCTGGCTGGCAACAATCCCCACTGAGCGGCCGTTCAGCCTCGCGAACGCGGTCAGGATATTCGGCGCGTAGTGGCGCTGGATTTCGAGGAAATTCTTGTCGTCCACCACCAGCGCGATCAGATCCTTCATGTCGTAAGGCTTGTTCGCATCGTTGGGGATGATCGTGTTCAGGTCCTCCTCCGAGCGGTTGATCGGATCGTTGCTGGGATAGTAGGGCGGTTCGCCCAGGTTGTTCTGGGGCAGATAGCTGAGGAGCACCTTGATCAGCTCGATGGTTTCCTCTTCGGTGTCCGTCACCAGGTGGCACGCACCGCTCTTGGCCGCGTGGATCATCGCGCCGCCAAGGTTCTCCGTATCGATGTCTTCGCCGGTGACGGACTTCACCACCTTGGGGCCGGTAATGAACATGTACGAACCCTTGTTCATGATGGTGAAATCGGTGATGGCGGGCGAATAAACCGCACCGCCTGCGCAGGGGCCGAGGATGGCGGAGATCTGAGGAATGACGCCGGAGGCGAGGGTGTTGCGCAGGAAGATGTCCGCGTAACCGGCCAGCGAGACAACGCCCTCCTGGATGCGCGCGCCGCCGGAATCGTTGAGGCCCACGATGGGCGCGCCGACTTTGATGGCCGCATCCATCACCTTGCAGATCTTCTGGGCGAAGGTCTCCGAAAGCGAACCGCCAAATACCGTGAAGTCCTGGGAGAAAACAAACACCTGCCGGCTGTTGACGGTGCCGAAACCGCAGACCACGCCGTCACCGGCGATCCTGGTTTCTTCGAGTCCGAAATCGTGACTGCGATGCTTCACGAACATGTCGAACTCTTCGAAGCTGCCTTCGTCGAGCAGCATCTCCACGCGTTCGCGAGCCGTGTACTTGCCTTTGGCGTGCTGGGCGTCGATCCGGGCCTGGCCGCCGCCAAGCTTGGCTTTTTCCCGGTTCTCCCGCAATTTCAGAATCTTCTCTTCGATCATGCTGTTGCTTGCTCCTTCCGCATTCCGGCGAGCTGGATGCCCTCCCCGCGGACTCGCCGATCCTGTGATGTCAAACATCGGACTCAAGGCCCCGGCCGACGCCATCAAGGCGCGGATCTCCCGGCCGGCCTTGCCGGAACTTTCAACGTGCCATTGAGAACCTCTGTGAGCACTTCCATGAGTGATTCGCCAGGCGCTTTGCCGGACGAAGCACTCAGTAGGAAAGCGTGCCCGTTCTCGGGTCGTCGGGATGAGGCAGATAGAGGGTCTGGCAGCGTTCGCAGCGATAGATCTCCGCGTTCGCGCCGAAGCGCTCCGCGACCTCGGGACCGAAACGGAACCAGCGCTTGAGGTGACCCGCGCAGATCTTGTCCTTCTCGTCTCTCTGGTTGCAGGCGCGCATGCGGGGAAGCCGGCGCTTCACCAGGGTGCCGTCGCTAAGGGTGCAAATCCGGTTGGGGTCAGTGGCCAGCGGGGCCGAGGGAGCCGGTTCCGCGGGGACTGGGGCGGTTTGTTCTGAACTCATCTCGGACATGTATGTCCTTAATGATAGCGCAAATATACCCGGTGAGGTTAGATTGAAACCCGAAATTCCGAAATTTCATCAAATTTTCATCTTTGTGCGGCGGAGAGGGGAGCCGAAGGCCGTGCGTCTACCGGAAACCGGTGAGGACGCGCGCGGGCAGAGTAACGACGGCCCAGACGAGTTGAAGCGCACCGCCCACCGCGATACCAATGATCCGGAACGGCAACAGGACGAGCCATACGACGGGGTAGGCTACGAGCGCCAGCAGAGCCAGCGGCCAGGAAATCACGAAAAGCAGGCACCAGAGCAGGAATGTGAACATGAGGCCTCCTGTAACCACACTACGTTGGAAGCGCGAATATGTTCCCCGTGCCGTGTTGCGGGCGGCCAACTCCGCATGGGCCGCCCGCCATACTTGTGTCCGCTAAGGGGGCAAAGGCGGGTTGCATGGTACAACAGGGGTAGGTTCCGGGTTCGTCGCGGATTCGGGAACGCGTCGTCTTCCCATTGGCCGTCCCGGGCGGCGGCTCTTTCCTCGGCGGCCCGCTTCAACCCATCTGACGGAAGGGGTGCATCCACATGGCTGACCTGTACGAAAAATCGATCTCGCGCTGGGAAGGCGAGGGGGGCTTCCCCGCGCCCGAAGATGACGAGATCCTGGACGAATCCGCGCAGTGCTGCCGTTGGGGAGATCGCGGAATCTGGCTGAAAGCGCTTGCGCTCACCGGCGCGGTGGCCCTGCTGATTTACGCGCTGGCTCCCCGAGGCTCCGCGTCGCGCTAGAAACCGGAGCTTCGAGCCAGGTCCGTTCCGCCGTGCCGGGCTAACTCTTGCCCCCGGCCAGCATGGTCTGAATGCGGTGATCCATTTCCGCGACCAGCTTCTGGTGACGCTCTCCGGTGGCTTTGCTTTCAAACCCGGCGTGTATGTAATTCACCTTGCCGTCCCGGCCTACGTAGATGGTGGTGGGGTACGCCCCGAAGTTATCCAACTGGGGCAGCGCGCGATCTATCTCGCCCTGCGCGGTGGTTCCGGCCAGCAGCAGCGGAAAATCGATGCCGTAGCGCTGGCTATAGAGACGAAGAAGCTCCAGGTCGCGCGCCTGATCTCCCGAATACTCGAAGGCCAGCGCAACCACCTCAAGGCCCTGGCTCTTGTACTTCTTGTACAGATCCACGAGGACCGGGGCTTCGTCGTGGCAGTTCGGGCACCACGTTCCGGTGATGGTGACGACCAGCACTTTACCCTGAAAACGGGGATCGGTGGACTTCACGGGTTTGCCATCGAGATCCACGCCGGCAAAGCGGAAGGGCTCGGCGGGATTCTTCATCTTTGTGTAGGCGCCCGGGTCCGGGGGCTGCGGACCCTGCGCGCCGGCCTGGCCAACGCGGCGGCCGATCACTTTACGGTCCCCGACGCTGCCTTCAATGAGGCCGTCCGCATTCACCTTGCCGGTCAGCAGCAAGGCGCGGATGCCGTCGAAGCGGCTCAGGTAGAACTCGCCGTTGCGCGCATAGCCAGTGATGGCACCCCAATCCCCACTGACGGGGATGACGGTGCCGGTCAATTTCTCACCCTCCTGCTTGAAGGATGCGCTCCAGACGCGGTGCCCGTCGCCTTCGCCCACTTCCAGAATCCAATCGCCGGTGAGATCGGGGCCGGATGTCTTCGGGGCATAAGTCGGGATAGCCCTGGTGGCCGCGATCTTGCGAACGGACCGTGCATTGCCACGCTGCCGGACGAACTCGCCGGTGAGCTTGCCATCAGCGAGATCGGCCTTCAATTCCGCATTGTAGACGTTGAATTTCAGAATCAGGGTCTTGCCGTCGAAGCTGCCCGAGGAGGCTTCTTCGCGATCCGGCCCGTTCACGAGCGCGCCTGTCACCTGATCTCCATTGCGGGTCACATCCAATTGGAACGCGATGTCCGGCGGGCGCTCCGTGAGGATTTCCGCCTGCCAGAGGCCCGCGATCGGGTCCTGCGTTTTCTGGCATCCGGTAAGCGCCAGCAGCAGGGCGATAAGCGCCGGAACCGCGAACGGACGCATGCGGGAAGGAAGTCTCCGCGCAGCCGTTCCATGGGCGGCGCGCAGCGATTGGATGGACATTCTAAGCCTGCTTTCTTCTTACTCTGATGCGCCGGAGACCCCCGGGAGCCAAGAAAAACCGCGACATGCCCCACCGGAGCGCGGCGGGCCCCCCCGGGTTTCGAAGCGGGATCGGGCGCATTCCGTATTGATAGCAGAGCCGCCCGGCGCGAGTAAACGGAGACCCGCGGCCGAGCGCGAGACGCCGCCGAAACAGATTGGGCCGCGCGGTCCTCAACCGAATGAGAGGGAGTAAAGCGACGCCCACTTGCTTCCCGCGGTCTTCATGAGACGGCGTGCGTTCTTCGGCTTCCTCGAGCAAAGGAGGCACAAGTGACAACGGCTCACGAAGCGGAGGATCTCCGATCGAGGCTCGGGCGGGCGCGGCGGCAGTCTGACCGTCTTTTTGAACTTCTTCGTCCCGATGCGATCTATGAACGCGCGATTCCGGAGCGCCACCGGTTCATCTTCTACCTCGGCCACCTCGACGCCTTCGATTGGAATCTGCTCGGGGTAAAATCGCTCTCCCTTCCTTCGTTTCACCCGGAATGGGATCAATTGTTCGCCTTCGGAATCGACCCCGACGGCAGCGCGCTACCGAGCGACGGTGCCGAAGAATGGCCCGCCGAGAAGGACGTTCGCAACTATTGCGCCGAAACCCGCCGCCGTATCGACGAGCGGTTTGCGAAGCTGGATGCGGAACGCGTGAATGTCGCCATTGAGCACCGGCTGATGCATCTCGAAACGCTTGCCTACCTGTTGCACAATCTCCGCCACTCCCTCAAGAGCGGCCGGGACGAAGAAGCCGTTACCAATGGAAGCGCGACGCCGAATACCTTTGTCCCGGTTCCGGGCGGGGAAGCGACCCTTGGGCAGGAAGCGGGCCATTTTGGCTGGGATAACGAGTTTCCTCTGAGGCGTCGTCCGGTAAATGCTTTTGCCATCCAGAAGCACAAGGTGACGAATGGCGAGTACCTGCGTTTCGTAGAGGAAGGCGCGCCCGCACCCCATTTCTGGGCACGGCGAGGCGATGCGTGGTATCTCCGTCGGATGTTCTCCGAGATTCCGCTGCCGCTCGATTGGCCTGTGTGGACGACGCAAGTTCAGGCCGCTACCTATGCCGATCACTTCGGATTCCGCCTGCCCACCGAGGAGGAGTTTCATCGCGCCGCCTTTGGAAGCGCCGGTGAAGCGGAACGCGCCTATCCATGGGGCGATGCGACGCCGACGGCGGAACGGGGGAACTTTGATTTCCACGCCTGGAATCCTCTTCCTGTGGACGCGGAACCGCTGGGAGACAGCGCCTTCGGCGTCTCTCAGCTTGTCGGCAACGGATGGGAGTGGACATCCACGCTTTTTGAATCTCATGAGGGATTCACTCCCGCACCCTTTTATCCCGGCTATTCGGCCAACTTCTTCGACGGAAAGCACTACGTCCTGAAGGGGGCATCGCCGCGCACGGCCGCACCGCTCTTTCGCCGGTCGTTCCGAAACTGGTTTCGAGGAGATTACCCTTATGTATTCGCCGGATTCCGCTGCGTTGCCAAGCACTGACACCACCGCGGAAAGGCCGCGCGATACCCTCAGCGAAGCCATTGCCGGCGGCGAGGAATGCAGCCTCGCGCGTGAGGTGGTGGACGGGCTCTCGCGGCACGCCGGCAAAGAGATTCCGTCCTTCTGGTTCTACGATGAACTGGGTTCCATCCTCTTCGAGGCAATCACGCTGTTACCGGAATATGGCGTTGCACGGGCGGACGAACGGGTCATCGGACGGGCCGCTTCGCCGATCGCCGCGCTGCTGCGCCCCCACGCGCTTGTTGTGGAACTGGGAAGCGGCGTCGGCAGGAAAACCGGCGTCATTCTCTTCGAGATGCTGCGGCAGGGCAGGGTGGACTATGCGCCCATCGATGTCTCCGCTTCCGCCCTTGAGGCCTGCGGCGACAAGTTCGAAGGAGTGCCGGATCTTGAGATCCATCCCGTCGTGGGCAGCTATCTCGACGGCCTTTCGAGCGCCCTCGCGCGGCGCATGCCCGGCCAGGACCTATTGCTTCTCTTCCTCGGCAGCACCATTGGCAATTTCTCCCGGGAAGACCTGCCCGATTTTCTGGGCGATATCCGGCGGATGCTCAAGCAAGGGGACCGGCTGCTGTTGGGCGCGGATCTCGACAAGTCTCCGCATCTTCTTCAGCGCGCGTACGACGACCCGATGGGCGTCACCGCCGCCTTCAACAAGAACATCCTCGCCCATTTGAACAGCGCGTTCCGCGGCGATTTCGACTTGGCGCTGTTCGAGCACGAAGCCGTCTATAACCGGGCGGAGCGCCGCATCGAAATGTATCTTCGTTCGGTCGCGCGGCAGGCAGTCTGCCTCCGCGATCTTGATCTCCGCATCACCCTGGAGGCGGGTGAGCGAATCCGGACGGAGCTGAGCCACAAGTTCCTTCCGGAGGAACTCCGCCGCCTTGCGCAAGCGGCGGGTTTCCTCCCGGAGCGGGAATGGCGGGATGCGGAATGGCCCTTCGCGGAATGTCTCTGGCGCGCCGCGTAATGCCCGCGGCGCTTCTTCCGGCTAATCCTGCTTGAGCTTCCGGATCCAGACGTTACGGAAGCGGACGGCGTCGTGATGGTCTTGCAAGGTCAGCGGCTGCTCGGCGGGGTGCGGCGAATAGACGCCGACCTTGCGCCAGACGGTGGTTCCCAGATAGGCCTTGTGATTCTGCACCAGCACGCCATTGAAGAGAACCGTGATCGTGGCCGGCTGGCTGAGCTTTGCGCCGTCGAAACGCGGCGCGGTGAAAAAGATGTCGTAGGAATTCCATTCGCCCTGAGGACGCGAGGGGTTCACCATCGGGGGCCAGACGCCGTAGATCGCACCCGCTCCGCCGTCGGCGTACGTGAGATGGCTGTTCGATTCGAGCACCTGAATCTCGTAACGGCCCATGAGTTCCACGCCGCTGTTGCCAATGCTTTGGCCATTGCCCTTGGCATCCGGCGGAATCTGCCATTCAATGTGCAACTGGCAATCGCCGAAGCTCTGCTTCGTTCGCAGGCGACCCGTGTTGGGAACGATCTCAAAGTAGCCATTTTCGACTTTCCACTTCGGTTCGGTTACCGAGCCGCCGCGCCGGGCGACCTGCTCCCACTGGCTGAGGTCCTTCCCGTCAAATAGCACGATGGCGTCAGAGGGCGGCGGGGCGGAGACGGGCGGGCCGGGCGTCACCTTCGGCGGGCGCGGCCGTTCGAGGTCGTGTACCTTCCACTTCTGCCCCGGGATCTGAGGCGTGTCGCTATAGCCGCGCACATCGTCGCCCGCATACTCGTGCGCTTGCTGGCCGCAGGCGTGGAAGACCAGGACGGTAACCGCCAAAACAGAAATGACCAAGAATCTCATGCCGCTAGTGTATCCGTTTCCCGCGGATCTGGGGGCGGGAAGAGTGGTCGTCGTGCCGGGGCAGCTTGGGAATCGCTTGCGAGGGCGGGCAAGGCGGAAAGGTCCGCGGGAAGACGGGCGTGGCATGAGCGCTGGCCAGCGAAGGGAAGCTTGCATTGACTGCATCCGGGCAACCCGGAGAGGACCGGCGATTCCGGCGGAGGATGCTTCGGGCTTGTGGCCGAGAGCGCGCCCCGCCGGAATTCTTACCTCTTGCAACGCGGGCCTCAGAAGCTCAGCCGCAGGCCGAACCGGAACTTGCGCTCCGAGGGTGACGTCAGGGCGGTCAAGGTTCCGGTGATCGAGGAGAAGTTGTTCAGGGTTTGAATGGAGCCATCCGTGTTCAATCTCATATTGGCCACGTTGGCGCCGGGGTTCGCGAACTTCGGCGTGTTCGTGATGTTGAACCCCTCGGCCTTGAACTCCAGCTTGAACCTCTCGTTGAGGGCGAAGGTGCGGAACAGGCTGAGATCCATGTTCCACATGCCGGGGCCGCGCATGGTGTTCCTTCCGGTGGTCCCGAAACGCACTCCCTTGGGTTGGGCGAATGCCAGCGGATCGAACCAGGGACGGTTGGCTCCGATCTCTCCGATCACCTTCACCTTGCCCGGTTTGACCTGGTCCGCCGTCTGTGAACTTCCGGGTGCGTTCAAGGAGGCGCCGTCCGCGGAAATCGTGAACGGCGTTCCGGTGTAGATGTTGTACATTCCGTTGGTCTGCCAGCCTCGCAGCAGCCACGATCCCACGCCGGAATGCGCCCAGGCCTTGCCGGGGCCGAAGGGCAGGTCATAAAGGAATCCCAGTGTGAACATGTGCGTGCGGTCATAGCCCGCCGTGGCGCGGTTGCGCCGCAGCGTGGGCGTCCAGTTCGAGAGCGGCATGCCCGTCCAGCCGTCTTCATCGGCCCAGTTGATCGTCTTTGACCACGTATACGCGCCCTTCAGGAACAGCCCCTTGGAGAACTCGCGGTTGATCGCCGTTTGCAGAGAATGATAGTTTCCGTTTACCCATCCGTCCCACATATTCGCACCGATACGGCGGTTCTGCGTGGCGGCCAGGGGGCGGCCCGCCGGACCCGTGCCTGGAGCCGCGGCGTTGATGTCGCGGTCCGCCATCTGGCGCACCGTCTGCGTTCCCACGTAGGCCACGCTGGTCACGAAATCGAGCGGCAGCTTGCGTTCCACCGTGAAGTTCCACGATTGCACGTAGCCCCGATGCAATTCGCCAGGCCACGGGCTGCGCGGCCCCATATCCACCGACGAGGGCAGCGTCAGCACTCCCGTGCTGATATCGGGCAGCGGCACCGCCGGAATCCCCTTGTCCAGCGTGTTGATCCAGGCGTAGGGTCCGGACGAGACCCACGAAGACGCAATGGTAGCCGGATACAATCCCCGGAGCGGCCGGGAGAAGGGAAGCGGATCAAACGTAATGCCATAGCCGCTGCGGATCACGGTGTTGTCGTTGAGCCGGTAGGCAAAGCCGATCCGGGGCGCGATCAGCTTCTTGCTGGTGGTGATGCCCACGTTCTTCGGGTTTCCGCCAATCCCGCCCAGGTATACCAGATTCGTGTCCGGATCCCATCGCTCGATGCCCCGGTCGCGTCTCGAAATCAGCGGGTAATACTCGTGACGGAACCCGAGATTCAAAGTGAGACGGCGGCTCACCTGCCAACGGTCCCGGAAATAGTAGCCGAATTGCCATTCCCGGTTCGTCATTTCAAAGAACTGTACCGTCTTCGCGAGAGAGGTCGTAAGCCCTAGCAGAAACGTCGCGTACGAGTTCAGATGGCTGGATGCGGTGTAGCCGGGCGCTCCCGTCACGTTCGCGCTGAAGCCCAGGCTGCCCCGCGGACCCGCGCCCGTCTCCGGCTGCCAATGGTCCATCTTGTACCGCACCATGTCAAAACCCCACCGCAGTTCGTGCGCGCCGTGAACCTTGGTGATGTTGGTCGTGAAGGTCTTCGAGCCTTCATCGCGCCACATCGGCAGGTAGCCGAATCTGTTGCCCCAGGTCGTGAACCCGTGAACGATGGCCGGCATGCCCGTATAGCAATTTCCGTTCGCCGACGGCGGGCACGCCTTCTTCACCTGTTCGGTTCCCTGGGCGAATCCGCTCACCACCGGGTAATTGGTGTTCGGAATCCCCCACGTCTCCGAACCGACATTGGTCCCGATATCGGACGTGTAGCGGGTCTGCTTGAACGGCGTCATCGCGAACGTTGCGTCGACTACCGATGTCGGCGAGAGCGTCCAGGTGCCGCCGAATGTGTAGATCCGGACGTCCATCTCATTGATGCCGGGGCTCCCCGCCTTGCTCAGCCCAGGGCCGCCCACTTCGCCCAACGCGAACGGCGCTTCCCAATAGCCGTCCATGCGGCTGTACTTGCCCCATACCACCAGCGTCTGCATGGGGTTCCAGTTGATCTTCAGGTCGTAGTTCTCCCGGTCCAGCCGCTCCGTCGCGGAGTTGTAGTAATTGTTCAGCGTCCCCTGGGAGCCGCCCGCAAGATTGGGCAAGGGAGCCTTGTCCTGGATCCGCAGGCTGACCGGGTTCATTCGTCCGGCCGGAATGAGGTTGCCCGCGAAAGGCGTCCGGCCCACGCCGTTCGGGCCGGCGGACGCGGGGTCGAAAATGGTTGCCGCCAGCCCTGAGAAATTGCCCGCGCGGATGGCCTGCGTAGGCACGCTGAAGGGTGTCGGAGAGCTGCCGGCCCGCTCCCGCGTCGCCTCCACGCTGCCGAAGAAAAACAATTTCTCTTTGATGATCGGCCCGCCGATGGTCCCGCCAAAGATATTGAATATCGATTTGGCGATGCGCTGATTGGCGGGCAGGAAGAAATTGCGCGTATACAAATGCTGGTTGTCGTGATACTCGTACGCCACTCCATGCAGTTCGTTCGCTCCGCTCTTCGTTGCCACCGTCATGGCGGATCCCCCCGCCATGCCCTGTTCGGCGTCGAACGAACTTGTGGTGACGTTTACCGTTTCGATGGATTCTACCGGCGGCACGTATACCAGGTGCTGCGGCAGCCACACGAACACGTTCGTTGCCCCGTCCACTCTCGTCCGGTTGTTGTTCATCGCGGTGCCGTTCACGTTCGTGCCAAGCGCGCGGCCGATGGCGTCTCCGAGGTGCTGGAAGTTCGTCGGCGTGGCGCCCGGAACCAGGTTCAGCAGGCTCTGGAAGTTCCGATAGTTCGAGAGCGGCAGCCGCGTAATCTCCTGGCTGTTCAGCTCCGTCCGCACATCGGACTTGTCGGTTTGCAGCAGCGCGCTGGCGGAGATCACCGTCACCTGTTCCGTCATGGAGCCCACTTCCAGGGTTACGTCCACGCGACTGACCACGTTGATAGTTACCGTCACGTTCTCGCTGGTGGCCGTACGGAATCCTCCCGCGGTTACTTTCAGGTCGTAGGCGCCCGGCAGCACGTTCACCAGAGAGTAGCGGCCGCCCGTATCGGTCCTCGTCTCGCGCGTCGCTCCGGTCGTCTTGCTCGTGATTGAGATTTCCGCTCCCGGCACAACCGCGTTGCTGGGGTCCACGACGGTACCCACAACCGAGCCGTAAAGTACCTGCGCATTTACGCTCGGCATCCATATTCCTAATAGCAGGAATGCGATAAATGAGGCGATCTTCATGGCTGTAACTGCGACCTCCCTCGCAATAAACGGCTCGCAATAAGGAAAATAGAGTCCAATTGCGGCATCAATTGGTGGGAGTATATAGGCGATTTGCTATTCCTGCAATAGAGAAGTGCGGCCGCGCATCCCATGCCCCGCTTTGCGTACCGCCGGTTCGGCGCGGGGCCGGACGCACTTAGATCGGGCTCACGGAATCGAGCTCATGGAATCGGGTTCAAGGACGGATGCCGCCGTTCATTGCCGGGATCCGGCGGCACGCCGCTCGACGACGAACGAATGCACAAGGGAGCCGTCCTTGGCCAGCACGGAGACCTTGATCTGGCTTGCCGTTGCCTCCACTTTCGCCAGTTGGTCCTGCCCGATCACCAGAATCGGGAAGCGGTTCCCCCGCCGCCCCGCCTCGATGAACGAGAAGCGATGCATGTGCCCCGCCAGCGCCAGATCGATCCCGGAACGGTTCGCCCAATCGGTCCAGCGGTCGTTCTCGCCGTTCACGTAGCCCCAGAATGGCTGGTGCATCGCCAGGATTCGGAACGGCGCATCGGCCATGCGCTTGCTCTCGCGACTATGTGTCTCCAGCCAGGCAAGTTCCTCTTCGCGGTACGGGGCGAAGGCGTTCAAGCCGGCGTAAACGTTCGTGTTGTCCGGCTTGTCCTCGCCGGTATCCACAACCACGAAGTGGACCGGTCCATGGTCCCGCGTGTAGTAGAACCGGTCCTCTTCGATGGGCACATAGCGGTGAAATTCCCGCGCGAAAGGTCCGCGCGTCTCGTGGTTGCCGCGGGCGTAGACGAGCGGCGTGGACGGGCCGATTCCCCGCGCCAGCGGATCCAGCCACCGGGCGAAAACCTGATCTTCGTTCTCCACCGTATTGAACGCATCGCCAAGATGGAGCAGGAAGTCAGCGTTCGTCCAATCCGCCAGTTTCATCAGCGCGGCGATGCGCGCGGTGTCTTCGTGCGTATCGGTGACGGCATAGAAGGTCGTCGAAGGGCGGGCGGAATCAAAGGTCCGGAACTTTGCCGCCGGGCTCATCACCGTGAGGCCCTTATCCGGCCAGTAGCCCTTCATCTTCACCACTCGCGTCGAAACCGCCTGGAACTGGTAGGTCTGTCCCGGCTTCAAACCGCGAATGTGGACCGTGTGATGGGTGCCGACATTCAGCAGGCCGTCCCGCGCGCTGATGGCTTCGGAGTTCGGCCGATCCACGCCGTAGAGGACTTTGGAGTGGCAAGGCGTATCGGTCTCCCAACTGATCGTGACGCTGGTCTCGGTGGGGGCGACGAGATAGGGGCCGTGCAGAATCACGGGCCGCGTATCGAACACGGCATAGGGTTCGGCCGCCTGGCCCACATTGGGCGGCTGGCCTTCCCGCGTCGGCCGCACATCCTGGCCGGGCATCGCCAGACAAAGAGAGAGCAGAACCGCTCCAACCAGACCGCACGTACGGAAGACTCGCTTCATCTCCGGGATCCTTTCACGAAAGGCTCGCGCTTCCCGCGTCTCCGCGCCAGCGCGCATCCAATTCTCCCCAGATACTATCCTCGCAACGCCGATCTGGCAATCGCGACCGGGCGATGCGAGAGCCGCCGATCACAGGGGCACCCTGCCGGGCATGCGGCCAACTCTTCGGACTGCCGTGACACCGCCGGCCCGGACAGTGCTTCTTCAACGCGTCTTGAGTTGTCCGGCACTGAACACAGATAGCTCTGAACGCAGACGCTTTCATGACGATTCCCTCTGTGATACGATCTGCCCATCTTCACGAGGCCCCTGTTCCTGGGTGTGGTCCATGGTGCCTTAAGCCTCTTACGTATCGGTTTGGTTCGTCGTCTTCCCAGGGGAGTGGTCTCATTGGCAGGAGGTGCTTACCATGTTGAGCGTCCAACGGTTCTTCCGATTTGCTTTGTGGATGATGGCTGTCTGCGTGCTATTGACGGCGGCGTCGGGCCAGGCACCGGACATTGATGCGACAACTCCCGAAGGCGCTCTGCTGCAGCGCATTGGGATGGCGCAGAATGAGGACGAAAAGATCCGTGACATGGATGAGTTCCTCGGCAAGTATCCGAACCATGCCGGCGTTCCGTGGGTGCTGGCGCAGCAGATTGCCGTCTTCGAAACCCGCAAGGATCAGCCCAAGGTGATGGGGGCAGCGGAAAAGCTGCTGGCGCTGGACCCCGCGGCCGTGCGGGCGGGGTTCGCCGGACTGCGCGCGGCGGAGAGCGCCGGAGACGGCGCGAAGGTGATTGCTTTCGCGGAAGCCACGCACACGGCGTGTCAAAAGGCGCTCTCCGCCGCGATGCCGGAGGGGGCGGACGAGGAGCAATGGAAGGCGTCGCAAGACTACGCGAAACAGATACTGCCGCTTAGCGAGTATGCACTCGTTACGCTGGCCGGGAAATCCTCCGACGCCGCCGCGATTGACGGCTATGCCGAGCGCCTGACCAAGCTCAATGAGAAGAGCGAATACCTTCCGGCGATCCGCGAACGGCAGTTCCTGGTGGCTCGGGCGGCGAACAACCAGGCACTCGGGCTGAAAGCCGCGGAATCGCTGGCCAGCGAAGGAAAGGCGAGTGAAGACGCGTTGCTGTATCTGGCGGGAGTCTACCTGGAGACGAAGCGCCATCCGGAAAAGGTGATGGAATATACGGACGCGGCGCTGAAGTCTCTGGCGGCGTCGAAGAAGCCGGATTCCGTCACCGCGGAGGATTGGGAGAAGGCGGTGAAGTTCAATACAGGCCTTGCGCATTGGATTCAGGGCTTACAAAACGCGAATGAGAAAAAATGGGCCGCGGCGAACCATTCCCTGCGGCTGGCACTGCCTCAAATTCAGGGCAATTCTTCGATGCTCGCCGCGGCCTATTTCTATCTGGGAATTTCGAACTTCGAGATCGGGAAACGATCAAAGACGCACAAGGAAATCGTGGATGCGGTGAAGTTTTCCGAGCAATGCGCGGCGATGGCCGGGCCGTACCAGGCACAGGCGAAACAGAATGTGAAAGCCATGCGGGCGCAGTATCGTTTCTAGCTCTGAAAATGCTTCGGAAAGATTGTTTCTCGGGCGACGGGATACGAGGATCGGCGTGCCGGTTTCCGCCGCGTGGAGGATTTTTGGGAGGGGCGCGTAAGATTGGCGAGTTTTTCGAAACAAATGATACGGAATTTCTCGTGATTTTGTGGATATATTGGTGATTTTTCTGGGATTTAGTAATTGGCAACGCGAGTGCAATGAGTTTCGGTAAGCCCGGTGATGCGCCGGGAAAATTCGTGGTGTGTATTAAGGAAAAGGAAAATAGAATGAAACTGACGAAACCGATTCTTGCGCTATTGGCCCTTGTGTTCCTGTTCGGTATGACAAGCACTGTATTCCCGGTGAACGGGCTCGCGACGCCGCCGGATGCGCAGCAGGCGCAGGCCCAGGAGAGTTCCTGGACTGGCACGGTGGAACAGAAAGACGTGCAGGGAATGAAGACCTACGTGCTGAGCACGGGCGGCCAATCCATTCCGCTCGAACCGCAGGATAAGGCGGCGGAATTCGTGGGGAAAAACGTAACGGTAACCGGAGTGATGGAGGACGGCAAGGTGAAAATCAGCACCATTAAGGAGGCCTAGCGAAAAGCTGCAACCTGATTAGCCCCATTTGTCCAGAGATCCCCGGCGAGCGGCGACCCTTTTCCGGATGCGGGAATTTGCGAAAGCGGACTCTCGGCACAGGCACTTGGGCGGCGGTTCGGCCGGGGATCTCCGTTGTGATCCCCGTTGGAGTTCGATAGGCTCATTGCTGCCCGAGAACCGAATTCAACCTTCGAAAGGGCGGAGTTTCCACGATGAGCCAGACTTTTATTTCCCGGCGCAATTTTCTGCAACGAGCAGCCTCCCCGATTGCCGCCTCTTGCGCGTTGCCCGCACTTTCGGCGGTTGCGGCGGGGCAGGAGCGGGCGGCGGGTAGAGCGCCAGACCATATCGTTCTTTGCATCGCGGATGATTTGGGGTGGCACGAAACCGGATACCAGGGCCACGCGCTGCTGCGGACTCCGGTGCTCGACGGGATGGCGGCGCGGGGGCTGCGCTTCGACCGCTTCTATTCTGGGGCAGCGCTGTGCGCGCCGACGCGCGGGAGCGTGATGACGGGGCGGAACGCGAATCGCTTCGGGGATTTTGCACCGAACTGGTCCATCCGGCCGGAAGAGATCACGATTGCGGCCTTGCTGCGCAAGCGGGGTTATGTGAACGGCTACTTCGGTAAGTGGCATCTGGGTCCGGTGAGGGCGGGGTCGCCGACAAATCCGGGGGCGATGGGTTTCGACGAGTGGCTGGCGCACGACAACTTCTATGGGCATAGTCCACTGCTTTCGAGGAACGGCGCGGATCCCAGGCGGGTGAACGGCGAGAGCAGCGAGGGTGTGGCGCGGGAAGCGGTGCGCTTTCTGAAGGAAAAGGCGGGGGCGGGGAAGCGCACGTTCACGGTGCTGGCGTTTGGCTCTCCGCATGAGCCCTATACGCCGACCGACGACGATATTGTTCCTTACCACGGCAAGGTGTCCGAGCGGCTGGCGGAACGTTTCGCGGAGATCAGCGCGATGGACCGGGCCATGGGGTATCTGCGGGATGGCATTCGGGATGCGGGCATCGCGGAGAACACCCTCGTTTGGTTCATCAGCGATAACGGCACGCCGGTGCCGGACCGGGACCGGTCTCCGCTGCGCGGTGCGAAAGGGAGCTACTACGAAGGCGGGATTCGGGTGCCCGCGATTGTGGAGTGGCCGGCGAGGATTCGTTCGCCACGCCGCACGGCGATGCGAGCCGTGACGAGCGACATCCTGCCCACACTGTGCGAACTGACGGGCGCAACGCCGCCGGAGAGGCCGCTCGACGGGATCAGCCTTCGACCGCTCTTCGACGGGACGATGGAAGACCGGCCGGGACCGATTTGCTTCTGGGGCTACGATGTCGCTCGGGAACTGCGGGAGAACCCGGAGCCGTACCTGCCCGCGGCGGCGCAAACCGGCAACATTCCCACGGCAAAGGTGCCTTACATTACATTCCGGAACCTGAAGCACCCGCGCCCAAGGACCGCTGACTTCGGGGGAGTAGCGGCGATCACGGAGGCCCGCTACAAGCTCTATGTGCCCGCCAAGGGGCCGGCGGAACTCTACGATTTGGAGGCGGATGACGGGGAGAAACACGACCTGGCGGCGAGCCAGCCGGAGCGCGTGAAGGCGATGCGGACGGCGTTGGAAGACTGGCAGCGGTCCGTGGAACGCAGCCTGAGCGGGGCGGATTACCGGGGCGGACAAGGCGAGAAACAAGGATAAAGTGTGCAATCGACAGCGCCGTTCAACGCGGATTTGTGGCTGTTCAACCAGGAAAATCACCGATTTGCGGGGAATTCGCTCTTTCTTCCCAGATTGACAACCGATTCCTATCCTGGTAACTTCAGATGTTTGCAGTGAGACATGTGGGTGCCCGGAATCGGGTCGAAACGCCACACTCCACGGGCAAAGGTTCACGAGGCTCGGCTCCGGCTCACCGGCGGGAGCATTCACTTGGGCTGGTATCGCATACAGAGCGAACCGGACCTAAGGAAAACGCCACCCAGAGGTTCATTCGTGAAGCAACGGTACTTCATTCTCGTCCTGGCGCACAGCGTTCACGGGCGAATTCAGCGCATCCACCTTCCTCACACGGTTATTTACGCGATTCTCGCGCTGGCCGTTCTAGGTTCGTTCTCCGTGTTCGGTTTTGTCGGCAGCTATGGCCGCATGGTCTGGAAAGTGGCGCAGTACAACAACCTTCGGGAGGAAGTGGAAACGCTGCGCGACCGCTATACGAACCTCCAGAAGACGGCGAATGAACAGAATGAGCAACTTGCCACGCTGCAAATTTTTGCCAGCGAAGTGTCGGTAGCGTACGGCCTGAAGCAGAACCTGAACAACGACAACGATCTGGCTTCCGAGGCGCGTCTGGTTCCGACGATGAACGAGACGCTGGAGCAATACAACTTCCTCAAGAACGCCGATTACTCCCGGATCTTCCGGGAGTTCGTGCGCAAGCGGCACTCGAATTCGATGCCAAGCATCTGGCCGGTTAATGGCCGTCTGATGGACAACTTCGGGAAGCGCATCGATCCTTTCAGCGGTCTTGGCGCGTTCCATTCCGGCGTGGACATCAAGGGGAACTACGGAGACGCGATCAAGGCCAGCGCCGACGGAATCGTGACGATGGCGGGCTGGTTCGGCGGCTACGGGCGGATCGTCGTGATCGACCACGGCCAGTATCAGACACGCTATGCGCACCTTTCGAGCATGAAAGTGATTCCGGGCATGGAAGTGCGCCGCGGAGAAGTCATCGGCGGCATGGGTGCGACAGGCCGCGCGACGGGCACGCACCTGCACTACGAAGTGCGTGTGAACGGTGTGGCCGTGAATCCGTACCCGTTCCTGAAGCGCCCGATTACCGCGGATGCCCGCTCCACTTCATCGCCATTTTAGCTTTCAAACCTCCAATCTAAGTACCTCCTTCTTTGAGCGTCGCGGCAACCACCTCGACGCTCTTCTTGCGTGAGTCGTGATTTTGTCGTCCCGATTCCCTTTCGACGCCGGTTTCGTTAGAATTTCAACACACTGGATTCGAGATTCCGCGGACCTGGTTGATTCCGCGCATGGGGCGAGCGGGTTGTTTGGGTAGCGCTAGGGTGTGTCTCCAAACGGCCTGGACGAAAGGGGATTGCGATGTGTTCACCACGAAGAGACTTTCTCTGGAACGCGATTACCGTTGTGGGAGGAATGCAGATCGGTCGGCTGCATCTGCTGGGCAGTTCACTGCTCACGCATACGGCGCTGACGTTTCTGGATTCGCTTGACGATAGCCAGCGGGCGAGCGCCCGCTTCGAATTCATGGATGCGGAACGCTACGTCTATCACTACACGCCGACGCCCCGGAAAGGTCTTGCGCTGCGCGAGATGCGCCCCGCGCAACAGCATCTGGCCCATGCGCTGCTGGCCGCCGGACTGAGCCAGAAGGGATACATCAAAGCATCCACGATCATGAGCCTGGAAGAGGTTCTGAAGGAGTTGGAGAACGATTCGGGCGAGCGGCGCAATCCCGGGAAGTATTACTTCAGCGTCTTTGGCACTCCCTCGGATACCAGTATCTGGGGCTTCCGCGTGGAGGGTCACCATCTGAGCCTGCATTACACGGTACGCGATGGAAAGTTATTCGCGGCGCCTACATTCTTCGGATCCAATCCCCGGGAGGTGCGGCACGGGGCGAGGAAGGGCTTGCGGGTGCTTTCGGCCGAAGAGGATCTGGCACGGGACCTGTTGCACGCGCTCAAGCCGGAGCAGCGCAAGGAAGCGATCGTCGATGCGGTGGCGTACAAGGACATTCTTTCAAGCAACCACCGCAAGGCCGCATTAGCCGGGCAACCGTCCGGCCTGTCCGCGGCGAAGATGACTTCGGCCCAGCATGACAAGCTCATGGCCGTGATCGGCGAGTATACCGGCAGCATCGCCGACGGCGCTCGGCGATGGCGCGAAGCGCAGGTGAAGCAAGCGGCGGGCAAACTGCTGTTTGCGTGGGCGGGCGGCCCGAACATGGGGGATCCGCACTATTACCGCATCCAGGCTCCCACCTTCCTGATCGAGTACGACTGCACGCAGAATGAGGCCAACCATATCCACTGCGTCTGGCGGGACTTCACCGGGGATTGGGGAGCGGACCTTCTGGCCCGTCATTACCAGCACGGCCACCACGGCAAGCCGCACGGTACGATGGCTTGACAGGCCGTTTCGCCGAGAGCACGCGGGGCGAGGCGGATAGCCGCCGGCGACACTACCGGCTTTGCGGCGACCATGGCGAATGCAGCCGCTCGGGCGCGGGTCGAATCCCGGAAAGAGGCGTTCATCGATCCCGCAATGGAATACCAGGCGACCCGGTGGACGGAGGACACCGCAAATTCCCACTCGCCCATCGACCCTGGCCGCGCGCTTTCTACCGATTACAACCAACTGCTCCGCGCGAGCAACCGCCGCGAACCCCGGATCTTTTCCGTATGGTTCGCGCGATCGCCCCGCGGTGTCCCCCCGCCGGCGCCGGCGGAAACGTCTGATCCTTACGGAATGCTAAATCACGACGGCGCGGTCCTGCAGAACCATGCCTACGTAGGGTGCGGCGGCGTTCACGCGGCGGCGCTGCCAGTAAAAGCTCCAGGTGTTGGCCGTGGTATCCCGGAAGCCTACTACGGTGACGAGGTTGTTAAAGCCCGCGGTCTTGTCCGCGGCGGAGGCGACGTATTGATTCTTGAGGAGAGTTCGGTTGACGTCGCTACCGTGAGTGTTGGTGTGGTGGTCCGTGATCTCCAACAATGTTCGCCCTTGAGAAGCCTTGGTAGGGTCCGTGAGCTTCTTGTAGTTCCCGTGGGTGACGATGGGCGAAGCGCCGGAACTGATAGCCAGGGAGCATCCATCCATGGTGGGCGTGAAGAAGAAGTCCGCGTCGTTGCCGAGTTGCACGCTCCAACAGGAGCCGGAACTCCACGGAACCCAGTAGGCGGAGATCGGATGCGCGTACTTCGGCTTTTTGTAAGCAACGGTGAACGTAGCGCCGGTGGTGGTGATTTGCTGGTCTCGCTGTTTGGTGCCCCACTCCTTGAGCTGATAGATGTCCGCGCGGTGGGTTGTGCCGGCGATCTGCGCGCGGTGCGGCGTCTTTAGGAGGTCAAAGTCGTAAATGCCGGCCGCGACATTTCCCTGCAGGGCGACGGCGACGTCGCGGTTCCCGATACGGCCGCGCTGGGCTAGGACGTTCTTGTTGGCGTCGACGTTAGCGGCCGCGATGGGCGCCAGGTTTGTGACGACGACAGCCACTTCGATGATGTTATCCCGCAGAAAATTCAGCTTCTGGTCAATGAACTTTTTGTTTGCGCCGCCTGCCATCTTGATTGCCCTCCTTGAAAATGGATGTCCTTACTATACATCCAAGTCAAGTTACGAAAGGGGCGGTGATCAAGAGCGAAGCCGGACGGGCGCGACCCGACTCCGACGCCGCTCCGCGATGGACGGGAAGAGCAATTCCAGCCATCAAACGGAGGTGTCAGTTCGCCTGCCAGTTGTCGTTCTTTGTGCTCCATTTGCCGTCCTTCTTTTCCATCTGGAAGGTGCGGCGGATCTCGTTTCCGGCCTGCGTTCCGGTGACAGTGAGGGTGGCGGTGTCGCCGGATTCGGAGGCTTCCACCACCGCGATGCCGAGCGGTTCTTCTTCCTGCATCAGTTTGACAAACTTCTCTCCATCCGCGCCCTCAAAATCCTGCGGGTAGCGCGCCAATTTCCGGATGGTGTCCATATCCGCGGCACGGACGGCTTTTCGCATGGCGAGGTAGACCTTGACGGATTCGAGTTCCGCGACTGCCGCCCCTTGCTTCCTCTCACCCTGTGGCGAGGGGGGAGCACTCTGGATGGCGGAGGAGAAATCGGCATTGAGTTCAAACAGCATGCCGTTCACCGTTTGCCGCAGGTTCTTGACCCGGCCGGTGACGAGGGCGGGCGTTTGCGCGGCGAGTTCGAGCTGGTCCATTGTGCCGGACATGCTGACGATGGTGTTGTGATCACTGCTCCACAGGTTCATGGAGACGTAGCTGCGTTCATCGCCGATATCGAACGTGACTCCGTGGAAGCCGCCTTTGCTCTTCAATTTGGCGACACCCAATGAATCCCGCAGTTGCGCTTCGGTAACCGGTAGGTCACTGAGAGAAAGCCGGGTAACGAGCCGTTCCGGTCGGAATTGGTCTGGCATGCGGACCGCCGTGATGTGCTTCAGTTGGTACTCGGCATCGCCGATCTTGAGGACGCCGCTGACGGAACTCTGCGCGTTCGCGGAGACCGTGCCGAGAGCAAGGAAGAGCGCGGCTTGAAGCAGACGAGTTCGTGCCGGATGTATGTTTACGAGATTTGAAGTCATTGCTTGAAGGAGCGGAATCAGACAATGAACCGGCTCAGGGCGAACGGAAATTGCGGGCAGGGGTTCCCGGCCGTGGCGCTGGATGGCTATCCGGGGGCAGGGAGCCTCGGGCCATTTCATCAATGCGCCGGTGGCGGGGCGCCCCCGCTTCGCACACGAATGCGAGGAGCGGACCCGTGGCGGATTGCGCAAAGCGTCCCCGTGCCCAGGAGCCGGTTAGCGGATTTTCGGTGTGCTCCAATGCGTGCGGTATTTGCGGCTCACAAACAGGTTGGCGTCAGCGTCGCCCGTGATGGTTTCCGACTCCTGGTCAAAGCGCAGGTTGCGTCCGGTACGGGCAACGATGTTCGCGAGATGGGAGTGGATGGCGCTGATGTGTCCGATTCCGATATCGGCGTTCGGCAGTTTTCGTGAGCGAACGCATTCGATGAAGTTCGTCTCGTGCGGCCCGGGATCTGTAACGCTTTCGGGCGAGGACGGGACATCTTCGTGAACCAGGCCGCCCTTTTTGTCGAATACCCGGAAGCCCCACTTGCGATTGTAGCGGCCGATGTGGACCATGCCATCCGTTCCGTAGACGGCGACGCCGTTCTCGGTGCCGTCCATGCCGTACGGATTCCAGATGCGCATCTCCCAGATCAGGGCCTTGTCTCCATAATCGAAGGTGACGTTCATGCTGTCGGGCGTTTGCTGATCGTCGTCAAAAAAGACTTTGCGGCCCCAGCCGCTTGCGGACTTCGGGTAACTGACGCCGAGCGCCCAGCGGGCGATATCGAGTTGATGCGCTCCGTCATTGCCGGCGTCCCCGGTACCGAAATGCCAGTGCCAGTGCCACTTGTAGTGAAATCGATTCTCGTTGAAGGGGATCCACGGCGCCGCCCCCAGCCACGTCTCGTAGTCCACGCCCGGCGGCACGGGGCCGTCTTCCTTGTGGCCGATATTGTCGCGGAGCTGGACGTTCCAGGCCTTGGCCATGACGATTTTGCCGATCTTACCGCTTTTCGCATACTCCACCGCGCGAACCGTGGAGGGACGGCTGCGGCTTTGCGTGCCGACCTGCACGATCCGGTTCGCGGACCTCGCGGCGTCAATCATCAAGCGGCCTTCGCGAATGTTGTGCGAAGCGGGCTTCTCGCAGTACACGTCCTTGCCGGCGGCGCAGGCAAGAATCGTGGCGGGGGCATGCCAATGGTCCGGCGTTGCAATGGAGACCGCATCAATCTCCTTATCGTCGAGCACGCGCCGAAGGTCCGTGACGGCCCGCGGCTTGGGCAGGTTGAACTTTTGAAACGCAGCCATGGCGCGCTCAACCGCGGCTTGGTCCACATCGCAAACGGCCTTGATCGCCACGCCGGGCACCTGCCGGAATTCATTGATCATCGAACTCCCGCGGCCGCCGACTCCGACGATGGCAAGGTTCACCTGATCGCTCGCCGCCTGCGCCTTGACAAGCGGCGTGGCCGCCGCGGCAAGCGAGGCGCCAAGAAAAATCCGTCGCTTCATGAATGCAGTCTCCTATCTCGAAGGAATTGATTTCTCCATCCGGCGCAGAAATTCGGCCGGTTTGCGAGCCATCCGTTCTCCCGATGGTTTGAACGGGAAGACTTCCAGAGCAACCCAGCGCCAGCGGCCGGTGGAACGCAAAGCGCACGGCAGGAGCGCAAAATCGTACGAGCCCGTTCCGGGCCGGTCCCATCCATTGAGCCTGTGGCGTGGGGTTGAGGGTACCCGCCGGGAATAGTCCGCGGTTCGGTGCTAGCATCAGTTCATCCCGGATGCTTCGATCACCGCTTCCTGCACAATCAAATCCTCCATCGGAGTGACAGAGAGCGGCACGCCGTCGCGGATCGCGGCGGCAAACTCTTTGAAGTCGTCCTCGAAGCGAACGTACTTTGGAGTTTCAATCACGCGGCGGGGCTGCTTCTTGGCTTCAATCCAGAGTGAACCGGGTTCGATCGGGTCGAGGGTGAGGGTGCCGAGAGTGCCGTTAACAACGAAACTGCGCTGGCGGCCGCCATCGGGATTCAGCGCCGAACCGCGCACGATGCCGAGGGCGCCGGGGAATTCAAACACGGCGGCCGTATTGTCGGTGAGGTTGTCCGGAAACTTCCCGTTCTTCTTGAGAAAGGTTGTGATGCGATCCGGACGCCCCATTAAGCGCACCAACTGGTCAATCAGGTGGGAGCACTGTTCGAACATCTGCCCGCCGCGAAACCGCGCCCATTCGGGGCGCCGTTCCGGCCCGAGGGTCTTTTCCATGACGGCGGTCACCATATAGACGTCGCCGATCTCGCCGGCCTTCACAAGCCGATGCAGGGTGTTGAACCCCGGGTGGTGCCTCCACATGTAACCTTGCTGCATGTGGAGCTTCTTGCGCGTAGCCAGATCCACCAGTTCACGGAAGCCTGCGATGTCCATGGCGGGAGGCTTTTCAACATGAACGTGCTTACCCGCGCCGAGCGCCATCTTCGCATGCCGCTGATGGTCTGGAACGTCGGATTCGACAATCACGGCTTCCACCGACGCATCATGCAGAAACGTCCCGGGGTCAACGACGGGCAGGCCCTGCGCGGCGAGCTTCTTTCGGACGTCTTCGTCTTCGTCCCAAACCGCCGCCAAGCGGTAGAGCGGCGATGCAGCAATCAATTTCAGCTTGCCGGAAGCGTGGCTGTGGCTCGCGCCCAGAAAGGCCGTGCCGATCGGCCCTCGGGCGGCAGGCGATTGTGCGAACGCCGCCGAGACCGCACCGGCAGCTGCCGGAAGCGCGAAGAAGCTCCTACGATTCATCCAAAGTCACCCCTCAAAACGGCAAAGACAGCTTCCCGGAACAGTCTGCGTCCGCACATTCGCCGCAAGACTGCGGCGGAGCGAAAGCGACGGCAAGCATACTTCGAGGTTATACGTATTCTCACGCGTTGGAGAAGTGGATCACCAAAGCGGACCAGATGTTCCCGTATTTCCTGAGCGAGCACCTTCCCCCCGGCATGCTCGGGCTGCTGCTTGCCGCTTTGGCCGGGGCCGCGATGACGATGCTCGCAAGCGACCTCAACAGCCTGGCCTCCGTGGCCACGGAAGACTTTTACCGCGCCGCGCGGCCCTATGCCTCGGACCGCGAGCGGCTACGCGCCGCGAAAGTGATTGTCGTGATTGTGGGGCTGCTCAATATCGTGACGGCGCTTGTTCTGGTGCATACGAAAGGAAGCGCACTCTCGATGTGGTTCGTTGTCTCCGCGATTGCCTCGGGCGGGCTGGCCGGGCTGTTCCTGCTTGCCTTTCTGGTGAAGTGCGCCACGCGCACGGGAGCGTACACCGGAATCGCGATGAGCACGGCGTTCACGGTTTGGGCGGTTCTAACCAGGGGGGACAAGCCCGTTCTGGATCTTGCACCCTACAATTTCGGCTTCGATGAGTTGACGATCGGCGCGCTGGGCAACATCGTACTGTTTGCAGCCGGCGCGGCGGCGAGCATGCCGCCCTTTTCGCGCGAGAGAGCGGCGGAAGAACCTCACGGTACGGTTTGGCACTGGCTGCGAACGCGACGGGCACAAGTCGACAGCCGGGAGATCTGACGCATCCGGCGGGTCCCGTTCGGCGGCAAACAAACCGGCTATTTGCCGTGAGCGAGCCACTTGGCTGTCCTGACGGAGTTTGCCGCGTGGGAGAACGCGACGGCCGGGCTCGATTTCAACGGATGGAATCTTCGGACGCGGGGCCGGGGTCGACGGCGTTGGCGTCGATGCGAAGGGCGCCTTGCCATTCCAGGGTTTCGAACTGATCCTGATTGGCGGAGACGACGATGGCCAGGTCGCGTTCCGGAGGGGAGGGCATGGGGGCGGGGCGGAGGAGCGGGGTGACGACCGCCAGGTATCGCAGCACGTCGTAGATGGTGCCCTGCTGGGGCACGGAGACGCTGAACTCCTGCGAGCGGAAGCGCAGCCGGACTTCTTCCCGCTGGATGTGCCAGGCGAGGTATGCGGCGCACTCCACGGCTTTCTCGAACCACTCCGGCCCGCGACCGGCCGGGTAGAGATCGAGGAAAATTTCCACTTCCAGGCTCTCTTCGCGGGCGAACTCGCGGACGGTGAGGCGGCCGGTGTGGGCGGTGACGCGCCAATCGACGTTCTTGGCGCTTTCCGTATTCACGTAGTCGCGGAGGCGATAGAAATCGTGACCGCGACCCTGCTGCAGGGCGGAAATTTCCCGGTGAATGACGGAGTATAAGGTACGCCAGTCCCGCGTGCCTTCCAGGCAGGGAAAGACGATGAGACTCTCCTGCATCTCGACGCGGATCCGCCGCTCCAGGAAACCGAAGGGAAAGGAAGTGGACAGGGTCAGGCTGTTGCCGCGATGCAATCCGCGCCGCAGGAAAGTGATTTCCGTGGGTTCGTTCACGGCCTTGCCACCGGAAACAACCGGAACGTAGAGAGGGCGAATGCGAATCTCCTCCCGGTCCCCTTTGAGATGGATGGAAAAGGAGGGGGTGAGGCGCTTCAGGTTCCGGAGGATGATGCGGCCGCGCATGGGCTGGCGCGCGCTGACCTCGTCGGGAATCTGATATTCCACCGAAAGCCCCGCGAGGCAGAGGCGGCTCACGAAGCCGGAAACGAGCCAGGTGGATACCATGGCGGCGAAGATCAGGAGGAGGAGATTCGCCCCGCTGAGGAAGGCAAGCGTGCCCACCACCACCAGCATCACGGCAAAGAGAAATCCGGCGAGGGTAAGGCGATAGCGGCGCATTCCGGGAAGACTCGTCCAGAAACGGCCGGCACGCGCGCGCCAGGCGAGGCGGGCGTCACGGGCGGACGATGCGTCCAATGCGGCCGGGGCGGGATGGGGAGACGTGGGCATCGATCCAGAGCAAGAAGAGCGGAAGCGGCTCCGACAGGACCGCCTCCGCTCCTATTCTGCGTCAATCCGGCGCGCTGTGGTTTACGAAATTCCCAGGATCCGGCGATTGCGTCCGGCGTCGGTGGCCCCGCCGGCGAAATCGTCGAAAGCCTTTGTGGGCACGTCGATGAGCATGCTCTCAATGAACGGGGCGCCTTCGGCCGCGCCCTGGGCGGAATCCTTGAAGCAGCATTCCCATTCGAGCACCGCCCAGCCGGAATAGCCAATGGCCGTCATGCGGCTGAATACCTGGCTGAAATCCACTTCGCCGTCGCCGAGGCTGCGGAAACGGCCGGGGCGGTTCACCCAGCTCTGGTAGCCGCCGTAAACGCCGGAGCGGCCGTCGGGCCGGTATTCGGCATCCTTCACGTGGAAGGCCTTGATGCGTTCCGCGTAGTGATCGATAAAGGCGACGTAATCCAACTGCTGCAGGACGAAGTGGGAGGGGTCATAGTTGATGGCGACGCGCGGGTGGTTGCCGGTGGCCGCCAGGAACATTTCGAAGGACGCGCCGTCGTGCAGGTCTTCGCCGGGGTGGAGTTCGTAAGCGATGTCCACGCCGAACTGATCCGCGTAATCGAGGATGGGCTTCCAGCGGCGGGCGAGTTCCTTAAAGCCCTCCTCGACGAGGCCCACCGGGCGCTGCGGCCAGGGGTAGACGTAGGGCCAGAGAAACGCGCCGGAGAAGGAAGGTGTTGCGGTGAGCCCCAAGTTGGCGGAGGCGCGGATGGCGTACATCATCTGCTGCGTGGCCCACTCGCAGCGCGCCTTGGGGTTCCCGCGCACTTCCGGCGCGGCGAAGATATCGAAGAGATCGTCGAAGGCGGGATGAGAGGCCACGAGCTGGCCCTGGAGGTGGGAGGCGAGTTCTGTGATCGCCAGGCCATTCGTGCTGCCTTTGAGATCGTCGCAATAGGCCTTGGATTCCGCGGCGGTCTTGAGATCCATGATGCGGCTATCTCCGCTCGGCAACTGAACGCCGAGGTAGCCGAGCGCTTTCATGTGTTCGGTAATGGCGGGCAAGGAATTGAATGGAGCTTCGTCCCCCATGAACTGGGCGAGGAAGATTGCGGGTCCCTGAATTTGTGACATCGAAAATGCTCCGTATGATTGGGATTCAAAGGACATCCTATGTCAATCGGCTGTGAAAGGCCAAGAGCCGGTTGGGATGGGGCGGAACGAGGGCCTGAGCGGGGCCATTCCATCATTCCCCGGCTGGCGCTCCTGTGCGAGAATTGAAAGTTGGGCCGCAACGACACTGGGTAGCAAACTGGGTTCCGATAGACGAACTCGCTCTACGCGCGCAGGCTGAACCCGAGGGGTTTCGGGGAGTGTGCGCGCCGCGGCGGCAACGTGTGTTGCGGCAAGCGGAGGCATGCCGGAACGGAACCGGAAATCTGGTGGAGAAGGCAGCGCCGCCGAGAGAGTGCGCTTGTTGGGGCGGGGAAGGGTGAAATGCTCGCAGCTGCCGGATTCGGGAGTTGCAAAGGGCTACCGGCGCCGCATTCCGCGCCCGAGGATTGGCCCCTTAACCAAGGTAAGTGAATCAATATGTTGAAATCCAAATTGGAATCGCGTGACGACCTCAATCCGCAGGAAACCGCCGAGTGGATTGAAGCTCTCGATCAGATTGTGGACGAAGCGGGCCCCGACCGCGCAGCCTACCTGTTGCGGAAATTGCGCGACCGGGCGGTGTCCTTCGGCGCAAGCGGAATCGACCGTTTCACGACGCCTTATTTCAATACCATTCCCGCGGAAATGGAAGTGCCCTATCCGGGCGATCGCGCGATCGAACGCCGCATCAAGAGCTACATTCGCTGGAACGCGATGGCGATGGTGACGCGAGCCAACAAGTACGACAACGGCATTGGCGGCCACATCTCCACGTACGCTTCCCAGGCTACGCTCACCGAGGTTGGCTTCAACCACTTCTTCCGGGGCAGCCATGGCGACCAGCCGGGCGACTTCATCTATTTCCAGGGCCACGCCTCCCCCGGCGTCTATGCCCGGGCGTTTATGGAAGGCCGGCTCAGCGAACAGCAGCTCAATAACTTCCGCCATGAGCTGCGGGATACCCCGGGGCTTTCGTCGTATCCGCACCCCTGGCTGATGCCCGATTTCTGGAACTTCCCGACCGTGAGCATGGGGCTGGGGCCGATCAACTCGATCTATCACGCCCGCTTCATGCGTTACCTCGAGGACCGCGGGCTGATTCCCAAGACTCCGCGCAAGATCTGGGTGTTCTGCGGAGACGGCGAAATGGACGAGCCCGAATCCCTCGGCGCGATATCGCTGGCCTCACGGGAACGCCTCGACAACCTGATTTTTATCATCAACTGCAATCTGCAGCGGCTGGACGGCCCGGTTCGCGGGAACGGCAACATCATCCAGGAACTCGAAGGCGTGTTTCGCGGCGCGGGCTGGAACACGTTGAAAGTCGTTTGGGGCTCGGACTGGGATTCGATTCTCGCGCGTGACGAATCCGGCAAGATGCACGAACGTCTTGAGGAGATGGTGGATGGCGAATTTCAGGCGCTCACGGCCAAGGACGGGGCCGCGATTCGCCAGGAACTATTCGGCAAGTATCCGGAAACGCTGCAACTGGTGGAGCACCTGAGCGACGAACAGTTGACGCGCCTGCGCCGGGGCGGGCACGATCCACAGAAGGTGTTCAATGCCTATAAAGCGGCGTGGGAAACCACGGGCAAGCCCACGGTGATTCTGGCGAAGACCGTGAAAGGCTACGGGCTGGGTGAAGCGGGAGAAGGCCGCAACGTGACCCACCAACAGAAGAAGCTCAACGAAGACGAGATGATGCTCTTCAAGCGGCGCTTCGAAGTGCCAATCTCCGACGACGCGGTGCATACGGTTTCCTTCTACCGGCCCGACGAGAACAGCCCCGAGACGAAGTACATGAAGGCGCGCCGGGAGGCGCTGGGCGGACCTCTGCCCAAGCGCAAGGTGAATTTCACGCCGCTGCCGATTCCCGACCTTAGTTACTTCCAGGAACAGATGGAAGGCTCCGGCGGACGCGAAGTTTCCACGACGATGGCGTTCGTGCGCGTGCTTTCGATGCTGCTGAAGGACGAAGCGATCAGCAAGTACATCGTGCCGATCGTACCGGACGAAGCGCGTACGTTCGGCATGGAGAGCCTGTTCCGCCAGTACGGAATTTATGCTTCGACCGGCCAGTTGTATAAACCGATCGACAGCGCGATGTTTCTGTATTACCGGGAAGCCAAGGACGGGCAGGTTCTGCAGGAAGGGATTACGGAAGCGGGTGCGATGGGAAGCTTTACCGCCGCCGGCACCGCGTACGCCAACTACGGCATCCCGATGATTCCGTTCTTCTCCTACTATTCGATGTTCGGGTTCCAGCGTGTGGGAGACCAGATCTGGGCCTTTGCCGATGCGCGCGGGCGCGGCTTCATGATGGGGGGCACGGCGGGGCGCACGACGCTTTCCGGAGAAGGCTTGCAGCATCAGGACGGGCATAGCAACGTGGCCGCGAGCACGGTACCGAGCTGCCGCACGTACGATCCCGCGTACGCCTTCGAAATGGCTGTGATTATTCAGGACGGCCTAAAGCGGATGTACGAGCTGAACCAGGATCGCTTCTACTACATCACGATGTACAACGAGAACTATGCCCAGCCGCCGATTCCGGAAGGCGAGGGCATTGTCGAGGGGATTCTGCGCGGCATTTACAAGTTCCGTTCCGCCGCCAAGGGGAAGGCCAAGATCAATCTTTTCGGGAGCGGTCCCATCCTGAATGAAGCGCTGCGGGCACAGGAGATGCTGGCCGAACGCTACAAGATTGAAGCCGACGTTTGGAGCGTGACGAGCTACAACGAGTTGCGGCGGGATTGCCTGGCGGTGGAGCGCTGGAACCGGCTGCATCCGGAGGCCGAAGCACGGACGCCGTATCTGCTGAAGGCGCTCGACGGCGTGAAGACGCCGATCGTTGCCGCGTCCGACTACATGAAGGTGACGGTGGACCAACTCGCACCCTGGCTTCCGGGACGTCTCGAAACCCTCGGAACCGACGGGTTCGGGCGCAGCGAGAACCGGCAATATCTGCGCCGGCACTTTGAGAACAACGCGGAGCACATCGTCTATGCGGCGCTGGCGCGTTTGGCGCGGGACGGCAAGATCGACAAGGCGATTCCCGCGAAGGCGCTCGCGGAACTGGGCATCGATCCCGAAAAGCCGGACCCGCAGTACGCCTAGGCGGGTGGGGATGAATTGGCTGTTTGGGTGCGCCGCGCGGCCAATTGCGCGAGGAGCGAAAGCCTTCGACGCGGTTGCGCGGTGGGAGAACGCACCGCCGCCATTATTTATGACACTTATCCGGGGCGAACCGCATCTGAATAGGTGTTGGCGAAGTGCGGCAGGTGGAATGCGGGCCGTTGGACCCTCCGACTGTGCGACTTCCGAGCGATAGTACGTTCGAACTATCAGGTTTTCGCGCATCCGACTTTCAAACTATCCGGCTCTCGTGCCGTTCGGCCTTTGAACAGTGCGGGTTCACGGCGACGCCAGCGCGAGGACGCGTCACGATTCCGCTTCGCCGGAATAATTCTGAAGGAGATCTAAGTACATGATTGGAGTAGGAAGCTCTTTTCCCGCTTATTCGTTGGAGGCCTGCGTAAGCCTCGAAAAGGGGAAAGAATTCAAGACGATCAGCAATACCGATTTTGCCGGTAAGTGGCAGGTGATCTTTTTCTGGCCGATGGACTTCACGTTCGTCTGCCCCACGGAGATCGCCGCCTTCGGCAAGCTGAACGGCGAGTTCGCCGACCGCGATGCGCAGTTACTGGGTGCGAGCACGGATTCCCACTATGTGCATCACGCCTGGAGAACGCATCACGAGGACTTGAGAAATCTGCCGATCCCGATGCTGGCCGACACCAAGCGGGAACTCAGCACCGCTCTCGGCATTCTCGACCCGAAGGCTGGCGTAGCCCAGCGTGCCACCTACATCATCGACCCGGAGGGAATCGTCCGGTTCACGATGGTGACGGACCTTTCCGTGGGTCGCAATCCGGACGAAGTGCTTCGCGTTCTCGACGCGCTGCAGACCGATGAACTTTGCCCGTGCAACTGGAAGAAGGGAGAAGAAACGCTCCTCGTAGCCTAAGGCAGCGAGGGTGTTTCCGACACTAAGAGACGATGCCGGTTGAAACCCTGGTGGAGATGATCCCGGACTATGCCAAGGATCTTCGCCTGAACCTCACGAGCCTGTTCCGGCAGACGGAGCTGAACGAGACCCAGATGTGGGGAACGGTGGCCGCGTGCGCGATGGCGTGCCGGAACGGTCTGCTGATTGAAGAATTGCTGCCGGAAGCCGCGAAGCACCTGAGCGCAACCGCGCTCGAAGCCGCGAAAGCCGCGGCCGCGATGATGGGGATGAACAACATCTACTATCGTTTCGGCCACCTGAGTTCGAATGCCAAGTACAAGGAACTGCCTTCGCGCCTGCGGATGAATGTGATTCGCACGCATGGGGCGGACCCGGTGGATTTCGAACTGTGGTGCCTGGCGGTCTCCGCAATCAATGGCTGCGGAGTGTGCGTGGACAGCCACGAACGCGTGGTGCGAGAGAAGGGCCTGACGGAAGAAGCCGTGCTCACGGCGGTGCGGATCGCATCGACGCTGCATGGACTCGCGACGGTACTTGAGGCGGAGTCCTACGTGGAAACCCAGTAGTACCTGGCGATATTTTGGCGAAACTGGAGCGAAAGGCGAAGCTGGCACCCCCCAGCTTCGCCTTCCTTTTTCTATATGCCATGAGCCATTCTAAGGAACAATAAGGATGGTGGCTCTCGGGATGTATACGGCATTCCCGACGTTTGTTGATACCGCCGAGATTCTGGATAGCGCCGGGGAGCGGAACACGAGTGGCGTCGTCACTGCCCAAAGTGAGCTTCGATCCGAGGGGTTCGGGAGGATCGGATACGATCTCTCTGACCCGTCGGCGGGGCCGCGCTCTGGCCGACGCGACCTGCCTGGTGGATTCCCGCGCGGTGATCTGCCATATCAGTTCCGGCGCGGAATCCCTGCTGGGAGCGGATAAAAACCTCATCCATGGCCGGTCCCTGGTTGATTTCGCGGCGCTGCCGCAGCGGCACGATCTGCACCAATATCTGACGACCGCACCGGATAGGGCCGGCTCGCGGGCCGATTTCATCACAGAGATGGTTTCCGCGAACGGCGCTCCCGTCTCCGTGCTGATTTCCTACGAAGGATCGGTGGAGGAGGCGCGCCCGGCGCTGCACTCCTTCCGCATCCGCGAAATTCAGGACGAAGCAGACGAGTGGAAGCCGATCGAAGACCGATTGCACCACATGCTCGCCAGCCTGAAGGATGTCGTGTTTGAACTCGACGAAACCGGGCACTTCCATTATCTGAACGACGCGTGGGAAGATCTGGCGGGGTTCTCCGCGGCGGACAGCCTGCGCAAGTCCCTGGTGGAGTTTATCGACCAGGACGATATCGACAGCTTCGTTGAAGATTTCGAGAAGATAGTCAGCGGCGAGAAGCGCTCCATGCGGCAGGACCTGCGCATTCTGCGGCGAAACGGCGGCGTGAACTGGTGCGAGTTTTACGCGCGGAGAGACGGTGCCACAACGCCCGGGGAAGCCGCTGTAATCTACGGCAGCCTCACCGACGTAACCGCCCGCAAGATCCTGAAGGACGACCGCGAGCACTACATCAGCAGCTTGCAGGAAGCGCGTGAGCAGGCGGAGAAGCAGGCGAATTCGCTCACCCATCTTGCGCAGCAACTGATGGTGGCGAGAGACGAAGCGGTTCGCGCCATTGAAGCCAAGAGCCAGTTTCTGGCCAACATGAGCCATGAGATTCGCACGCCGATGAACGGCATCGTCGGCATGCTGGGGCTGCTGCTCGAAAGCGAACTTGGCAAGGATCAACGGGAATACGCCGAGATTGCGCGGAATTCGGGCGTCGCGCTCATGGAGGTGCTGACGGAGATTCTCGATTACTCGAAGATCGAAAGCCGGAAGCTGGAACTCGAGATCGAGCGCTTCAACCTCTATCAGCTGCTCGACGATATTATCGAATCCTTCGCCGAACGCGGCGAAGTGAAGAATGTCGAGATTCTCTGCCACATCGATGCCGAAGTGCCCATCAACGTGGTGGGAGATCCGCAGCGGTTGCGCCAGATTCTGAACCACCTTCTGAACAATGCGCTCAAGTTCACGCACGAAGGGCGCATCCAGCTATTCGTGGCGGCCATCGAACTGGAAGGGAAGCGGGGTCGGCTGCATTTTGAAGTCTCCGACACCGGAATGGGCGTTCAGGAAGACCGCCAGCCGCACATCTTCAAACCCTTCTATCAGGTGGACGCGTCGAACAGCCGCAAGTTCGGCGGCACGGGGCTGGGGCTCGCGATCTGCCAGGAACTGGCGGCCCTGATGGGCGGCGATATCGGGGTGGATTCCACGCCTGGGGAGGGCGCGACATTCTGGTTCACGGCGGAGTTCGGCCTGCCTCCGGACCCGCAGCCGCGCGAAGACGTCAGTAAGCTCGCGGGCCGTCCCATCTTCGTCTATTGCACAAACCCGCATCTGCGCGAATCGCTTTGCCGCCAGATGGGCTCCTGGGGCATGGCCGTGCAGACCCCGCACGACGCCAGCGAGGCAGTGCGGGCACTGCTGCGAAAGCCCGCCAATGGCCCCTCCGTGCGCGTTCTGGTGGCTGAGGCGGAAGCTCTGGCGGCAGGACCCGAGGGCACGGTGGCCAGCCTCAACCGTCTCACTTCCAACGTGGAAGTGAGGCTGATTCTGGTGACTCCGTACCGGCGGAGCGCCTACCGGGCCTCGCTCAAGGATTTGATGGTGTCCGCCTTGCTCAGCAAGCCGCTGAGGTCTTCGAAGGTGCAGGAGGTCGTGCTCAAGGCGATCCGCGAATTTACGCCCAACCTACCTCTGGACGAGAGCCTGGAAGCGTTTCAGGCGGACCGGGTTGCGCCGGAATCGGACAGCGGCGCCAAGGGCCGGATTCTGATTTCGCAGACCGATTGGGTACACCAGCGGCTGACGATTTACCTGATGTCGAGCCTCGGCTATCGGGGAGAGATTGCGAGCACGGAAGATTACTGCGAGAGCCTGATGCTGTCGCGCCGGTATTCCGTGTTGCTGCTGGACGTGGAGAATCCGCGGTTTGACGCCATCGCCTTTCTGCGGCGGCTGCGCAAGCAGGAATCCGGCAAGCTGCACCGCACATCGGTGGTAGCGCTGGTGAAGATCCTGTCGGGCAAGGTGGAACAAACCATGCGCGAAGCGGGAGTGGACGAGTTTCTGCTGCTGCCGCTGCAAGCGCGCCAGTTGAAGGAAGTGCTGGAGCGTTACTGCGTCGACAGCCCGCCGGTTTCGGAAGGGACGGTTGTGGACGTCGATGCGGTTCCGGCGGAGGAACCCGCGCTCGATCCCAAAGTGATTGCGACGTTTGAACAACTCACCGAGGGTTCCGACGTGGATATCTACAGCCACATGATCTGGCCGGCCCTCGACGATATTCGCAACCGGTTGCGGAATATCGGGGAGAGCATTGAGAAGAAGGATCTGACGGCCGTCTTCCATGAGGCGCACACCATCAAAGGGTCGAGCGGCTACATCGGCGCGACCAAGCTACAGCAATACGCCGCAAGCCTGGAGAAGGGCGCGAAGGAAGGCAGCATCGGGCAGCCGGAAATGCGCGAGTTCCTGGTGAAGCTCGAAGACGACCTGGCCCGAGTGATAGCCGCGCTTGAGAAGGAAGGGAAGGCGCCGCCGAACAACTGACGCCGTCCCCAGCCTTGCGTTTGCTCACCCGCCTGCGATGGCGCCTACCACGAAAAACGGTTCGAGACCCTGCGCGACCGGATCCGGAAGCGGCTCGTCGGGCGACTGGTGCGAGAAATCTTCTTCGCAGGCGAAGAAGCGCAGCCAGGGTCTTCGCTTCCGGGTGCCGTGCTCGCGAATTGCACCTCTCAGCACGGGATAACCGGCTTCGAGGGCATCGAGAATGCGCCGCGGGGTCACGGGCGCATCCACTTCCAGGCGCAACTCCCCATCCACGCCGGCCAGCGTGCGCAGATGCGCCGGAATCACTACGCGAATCATGGCAGCGTCTGCACCTCGACAGAGAGCACGCCGGGCAGATCTCGCGCGATGGCCTCCCAGGAATCACCGGAATCCGCCGAGGCGTAGACCTGCCCGCCGGTGGTGCCGAAGTAGACGCCGCAGCGGTCGAGCGAATCCACCGCCATCGCGTCCCGCAGAACGTTTACGTAACAGTGCTCCTGAGGAAGTCCGTTGGCGAGGGCTTCCCATTCATTGCCTCCGCAGCGGCTGCGGTAAACGCGCAGCTGGCCATCGGGCGGATAGTGTTCGGAATCGCTCTTAATGGGCACCACATAAACGGTTTCCGGTTCATGAGCGTGAACGTCAATCACGAAACCGAAATCCGTGGGCAGGTTGCCGCTCACCTCATGCCAATGGTCACCGGCGTCGTCCGTTCGCATGACGTCCCAGTGTTTCTGCATGAACAGCGTTTGCGGGCGCGCGGGGTGCATTGCAATCCGGTGGACGCAGTGGCCTACCTCAGCGTCGGGATCCGGAATGTACTGTGAGAGCAGGCCCTTGTTGATGGGTTTCCAGGTCTTGCCGCCATCCTCGCTGCGGAAGGCGCCGGCGGCGGAGATGGCGATGAAAATGCGCTCCGGGTTGAGCCTGTCGAGCAGGATGGTGTGCAGGCCCATGCCGCCCGCGCCGGGCTGCCATTTCGAGCCGGACCCGTGCTCGCGAAGCCCGCTCAGTTCCGACCAGGTTTTGCCTCCGTCGACGGACTTGAACAAAGCGGCATCTTCGACGCCGGCGTAAACGGTCTCCGCATCGGTGAGTGATGGCTCCATGTGCCAGACCCGCTTGAATTCCCAGGGGTGGGCCGTGCCGTCGTACCACTGGTGCGTGCCGGGGACGCCGTTGTAAGCGAACTCGTTCCCCACGGCTTCCCAGGTCTTGCCGCCGTCGTCGGAGCGCTGAACGATCTGGCCAAACCAGCCGGACGTCTGGGAGGCGTAGATCCGGTTCGGGTCCACCGGAGACCCCTTGATGTGGTAAATCTCCCAACCGCCGAAATGCGGTCCGGTGATATCCCAGTGCTTTCGCTTGCCATCCGATTCGAGAACGAACGCGCCTTTGCGGGTGCCCACGAGCACACGAACCCGGCTGCCATTTGCCGCCATGAATTTACCTCCGCGAGTTTGCCGATTGACGATTGCCCAGATCGACAGGGGAATGGCAGATATTCTATGGAAATGCCGAGGCGGGCGAAAGGAGGGGTGCCGTCTTCGCCCGACTCCCTCGCGTTCCCCGCGCGCGGCGACGGGCGGGAGCGAAACAATCCGGTCCGGATCGCTTTCCAACAGTGTTGGAAGGAGAGGACCGATGGGACAAACGTTCGTGGCGCTATACGATAATCCGGAAACGGCGCACAAGGCCGCGCTCGCGCTGCACAAGGCCCGGTTTACGGACGGGGAGGTCCGGGTTGTGACACCGGCGGATTTTGAAGTTTCGCAACCGCTCGAAACGGACATCCTCGGCATCAGCGGAATGGTAAAGCCGGAAATTGGCGTCTATGAGGAGGCTGTGCGCCGGGGAGATTCCCTGGTAGCGGTCACGTCGGCGAATCCGGATGCGGCAAGAGCGGAAGCGGTGCTGCTCAGTTTCCAGCCGGTGCAGCTTGACCAGAAAGTAGCGCAGTGGCAAACGGCGGGGTGGAAGAACCCGTATGAGGAACTGCCCACGGACGGTTCCATGCAGATCTTCGATCACGAGCGGGCGCAGACGGGGAGGGATGGATCTCCGGCGACGGTGAGAGTCTTCGTCTGGTAGCCTCGGACGGTCGCGGCATCGAACATTGCCGCGGAGAGCATTGAGCGGATCCGAAAAGTCCTGATAAGCTCGGAGGCGTGAAGGCTTCCATTTTCTTGTGGTTCTTTCGGTGGCGGCGCGCTGCCGCGTTCGCCGTCTTTTGCGCGCTGGCCACTTTGACGGCGGCGGCCTCGACGCGGCTGCTGGTGACAGTTGTGGACCGGGACACGATGACGCCGATTGAGGATCTCAAGACGTCGGACCTGAGCGTTACCGATGGCGCTCGCGCGCGCACGGTGGAGAAAGTCGAGAAGGTCAGCGGATTGATGGATGTGGCGCTGCTCGTGGATACGAGTTCGTTCGGCGAGATGGTGCAGCCGGCGGCGGCCAATATCATCGAGCAATTGGCGGACGGAGATCAGATGTCGATTGTCGCTTTCGACAGCGCGGCCACCGTCATTCAGGATTTCACGTCGAGCAAGGAAGCGCTCGCGAGTTCGCTGCGCAATGTGAAGTACGGTAACAATCCGAACATCCTGGACGCCGTGTTCGCGGTGATTGACGGCGCCTTTACCGATGCCGGTGCGCGGCCCGTGGTGATTCTGATTACGGCCGGGCTCGAAGCGGGCAGCCGGGTGTCCGAGAGCCGCCTGTACCGTCTGGCGCAGCGCAATGAAGTGAGCATCTATCCGCTGTTTGTCGGGGGATACAAGGGAATGTTTCAGGATCTGGCGGAAAAGACGGGCGGCATTGCGCTGAGCCTGCCGGAGATGGCGAAGAAGACCAAACAGAGCCCAGGGGAGGCGGTCTTTTCGCTGATCCGAAACCAGTATGTGGTGACGATTTCGGGCGATCTTCCTTTGAGCGATAAGGCGAAGGTGGAGATGAAGCGAAGCGGAAAGTATCGGATCGGGTTCCGGGAAGGGAATTAGCGGAACCGCCGCGACGAGCGGAGAGAGCAAAAAGAAAGGCGGCCAACGAAAGGCCGCCTTTCCGATTGAGGTTCCGCAAATGACTCGGGCCGGCTACTCCGCGCCGCCCGAACCGCGTGCGCGCTGCACTTTCGGGGTCGCCAGGTAGCCCACGATGCGATCCTTCTGTACGTTGTTGACCACCAACTCGTAGGGCTGGCGAGCGGACATCGTGTAGAACTGGATGGGCTCGTTGAGCGTACGATCCTTTTTCTCCACCTTCTTGTCGTCGGCGATTACTTCGAGCGTGAAGCGGTTGCGCTTGGTGTCGGTCTTCGTCACGCGGAGGAGCACGTCCCCGACCTTGGTGGGTTGCTTTGCCTTGCGAAGATCGAACTCGTAGTAATTGCGGTCACCGAGTTCCTTGAGCTTCTTGAGTTCCTCGGCGTTGGTGGCGATCAGGCCGCTCATCACGCCCATGTCGCCCATGGCCTTCTTGAGAGCACTGTCAAGCAGCGTATCGGCCTCGGCCAGTTTCGCGGTGAACTCATCCACCTTACCCATCTTTTCCGCATTGGTTTCGACGGACTTGTTGACCTCTTCGACGCGTGAAGCGATGACCTTGGATTGCTCCGCCTGCTTACGCTGCTCCGCGGCCAACTGTCGGCTGAGCGCTTCGGCGCGCTGCACGGCTTCAGTCTTTGCGCGGCCGACCGCCTGAGCAGCTTCTTCCTGAGCGGCTTGCAGCGAGCTCTGCAATTCTTCCACCCGCTTCCGGCTGGCGGCGGAGGATACGTTCACCGTTTCCTTCAATTGGGTGACTTCGTCGGCCAGACCCTGCTGCACGACGGCAAGATCGGTTTTCACCTTATCCACCTGCAGGAACAGGTAGATGTTGGCGGCGATGAGCGCGATCACCGCGCCAAGGAGGATGGGTACCAGAAAGGTGGAGCCCCGCTGGCTGTGGCGGTCGGGCCGCCGGTTGGTTTCGCAGATCATCAAAGTTACCTCGTGTCCCTTTCCCGTGATGCTTTTGTCATGTGCATCGATTCCTGATTTTGCCATATTTTCAAGCAAATCGAATCGCAAAACATCCGTCCTGATGCACGAGGAATGCCAAACGACACGAGAGACTTGCCAAAGCGCTTAATAGTCCGATTCCGTTGGGCATTTTGGCTCCTCTCCGGCGAAACGGAGTGGCTGGAGGGTAATCAAAGCTACTGATGGCACGCCGTCTTCAGGAAAAATTTACATCTGGTGCGGGTGGCGCACCGGTTGGCGGTGCGCCCCTGTCGCGGCGGCGAAGCATGTGAGCGCATCAAACACGAAAATCGGGCCGGAGCAACTCCATGATCTCGTCGAGTTCGCGCAGATCGTCCGCGTTCATGGTGAAGCGGCTGGTTCTTCGCATGACGACGCTCTTGAAGATGCCGCGACGGCGCAGGACCTCTTTCATGAGGACAAAGGTCGTGCGGCGCTCGAGGACGGCGGAGAGCAGGAAGCGCTGAAAGAGTTCGAGGGATTCTTTCTTCTTTCCCTCGTGGTACCAATCCCAGATCTTGGCCTGGATGTCCGCGAAGCCCGCGCCGGCCATGGTGCCGCCGGAGCCGCGTTCCATTTCCGTATAGAGGTTCATCGCGCCGCCGCCGGTGGAGGGGAAGACATCGGGGCGCTTTCTCTCCTTCAGGACTTTGGTGACCTCGTGCGGGATGTTGCCCATTTCGAGCTTCAGGATGCGCACGGAGGGAATTTTCTCCGCCATGCGGAGCAGGAAGTCCGTGGTCATGCCGCCGTTTGAGACCTGAAGACACATGGGCAACTTCGACACAGATGCAATCGAGGTGAAGTAATCCTCCATGTACTGCTGATCTCCGAAATCGTCGGTGGGTCCGAGGGCGTGCAGCCCGTCGGCGCCGATTTTCTCCGCGAAGCGTGCGTATTCCATCGCCTCAAACTTGTTCGCGCCATGGACGCCGATGAGGACCTTGGTGCGGCCTTTGGCTTCCTTGACGACGGAGGGGGAGTAGCGCATGCGCTCATTGAACGAGATGGAACTGGATTCCCCAGCTCCCGCGGGCCACACGACGCCATGTACGCCGCCGCGGCACAGGAAGTCCGTTTCCTTGCGCAGAGAGTCCTCGTCAATCGCGAGGTTCTCGTGGAAGGGGGTCTGCATGATCACGAAGATCCCCTGCCAGGCTTTCAGGTCCGACGCAGGCGCTTGCGCGGGGGCAAGGGCGGAGGCGGCGGGGAGGGAGGCGGCGAGCTGCAAGAGCCGACGCCGATCAATGAGGTTAGGCATCCCAATGTGTATATCACACCGCTGGAGATGGACGTGAGGAGTCTGCGAGTTTCTGCCTTGCCCATGCGGATAGCAGGCACGCGGCGCATGGGTGGAGAAGGGAGGCGGCGGAACTCACGGCGTGCCTCCGCCGCCCGGGGATACGCCTGTACGCCTAATCGGAAGCCATTTGCGATTGCTTTCCGCAGAGCAGGTCATGTGCGAATTCCTGGGCGGCGCCAATCGCGCCGAGCAATACAGCCTCGTCTCCGAGGGCCGAGGTTTCCACACGGATGGGCCAGGGAAGGATGCACTTCACGGCGGCCTGAATCTGATCGGCCACGAGGACGATGAGATCCCCGGTGAGGATAATCAGCTCCGGATCCGCCACCGCGGCGATATTGGAGACGGCCAGGGTGAGCTTCGATTCGAGATCGTTCGCGATGGCGGCGGCGATGGGATCACGAACGCGAAGGGCCTCCAGTAAATCATCCGGATTCGCGGCGGATAAATCGAAGGGTACGGCCTGCATTCGGGCCGCGTGAATGCGTTCGCGAATGCGATCCAGCCCGATGGTGGACTCCAGGTGGCCGCGGGGGTTGATTGGGCCCGCGGCAATCTCGCGATCGAACACCATGTGGCCGATCTCGCCCGCGGTTCCGTGGGTTCCGCGATAGAGTCGCCCGTCAAGCACGAGGCCGGCGGCGATGCCGGTGGTGAGCCGGATGAGGATGAAGTTCCGCACGCCGCGTCCGAGGCCGAAGTGCATCTCGCCCAGGGTGGCGAAGTTGACATCGTTCTCGACAACGACGGGGACGCCGAAGTCCCGCTCAAGCGGTTCACGAATGGCTACGTTTGCCCAGTGGAATACGTTGCCGGTCTCGACCACCTTGCCCGCTTCGGCATCGATTCGGCCGGGGGCAGCGACGGCGGCCACCATGAGTTTCTCCCTGCGGCCCTCGCCGCGTTTCAACACACGATTGACGGCGCGGATCGCGGTTTGGAGGACATGGCGAGCTCCGCGATCCGGCTCAATGGGGGCGGCTTCCGCGTCCAACTTCTCACCATCGAGGTCAGTAAGGCGGATGCGCACTTCCGCGGCGCTGATTTCGATCGCGATGAGATGGCCCAGGCCCGGATTGAAACGCACCAGCGTGGAAGGCTTCCCGCCACGCGCATCGGGGACGACGACGCCGTGCTCGACCACGATGCCTCTCTCGATGAGATCCGTGATCTGGCTGGAAACCGTGGGTTTCGTGAGGCCGCTCAAGCGAGCGAGTTCGGCGCGTGAAGTGGGGCCGTGCCGCCGCAGCAGGCTGAGCAGGAAAGCGCCATTCAGCCTGCGAACGGCGGCATAGCCAAGGCGTCCGGCGTTTGGGGTTCCCGAGAGATTGCGCATGCCAGGTTAGTTTGTTAACTTATCTTACGCGTTGATTGGAACATCAATACCCGTTCGAGTCAAGGGCGTGGAACGAGGGAACCTTAAGAGCATGCCTTTATCCGGAAGGGCGTTCGCGACGGCGATTTCGGACGGGTTAGCCGAGTTCGACGGACTCATCGGCAAGGACGGAGTCCCGACGGAATGGGATGCATTCGGGCTAGAAGTGAGCCCCTGTCAGCCTGGTTCCGCGGTGATGGGGTGAGAGGAGTGCAAGTGAGACGCCAACGACTTGCAGCGGTGTTGTTTTTCGCTATGCTCTGCGCGCAAGCGGCGATGGAGCAGGGTAGGGAAACCCCGGCGACGAAGTTTCTGCCGCCTTCCCCCGTGGAAACCGTGACGCTGCTCCCCGGGCATCCGCGATTGATCTTCAGAGCCGGGGAGCGGCGGTCCGCGGGCCGAAGCTTCGCTGAGATGCGTGCGCTCTACAGCGGGGATGCGGAGTTTCGCGGGATCTTCGGCAAGGCTCTGGAGGAAGCGGACAAGGGTAGAAGCCCGGCGGCGCTGGCTGCGTTCTGGGCGGTGACCGGAGAGGATCGCTTTGCGCGCGACGCAATCGATCTGTTGGTGCATGCCCCGATTTCGAAGAGCGGCTCTGGTTCGTATTCCAATGTCTGGGCGTTCGCGTTGGCGTGGGACTGGCTCTACGGCCATCCGCTGTTCACGACGGAGGCTAGGGAAGCCGCGGCGACCCGGATTAGCGAACGGCTCTCGACCGAACTTGCACACCTCGACGACGGATGGATGGCGATGTGGCATGGGCGCAACCAGGCCGCGAACGGGGCGATGATGGCCGCGCTCGCGATTGGCGACCGGCCCGGCGAGGCAAAGAACCTCGAACGCGCCGCTGCCCATTACGCCGAAGCGCTACGCGCTTATGACTATGCCGAGGGATGGCCGGAGGGGCCGAGCTATTGGATCCACAACCGCGCCGCGCCCTACCTGATGGCGGCCGACTGTTTTCTCTCCGCTACGGGAAAGGAACAGTTGGCGGGCATCTCCCTTCGTTCGGTGGTGCGAAAGATCGGCCTGTGGACCTTGTACCAATACACGCCGAGCGGCATCTTTGAGCCATACGGCGATGCGGGTTATAGCGGCAAGCTGGGCACCATCGGCTATTGGGAGATGAGCATGGACTATGCCGCGAAGCTGACGCGCGACGCGAATCTCGCGGCGGGCGCGGACTATTTCCGCAAGCGCTCACCCAACCCGTACGGCGGGCGTGGGTTGCGGTGGTATGTCGCGCTCTCCTACGATCCTTCTGCACGACCCGCCGCCGGGTATGACCGGGCGATGCCCGAATTGTGGCTGCGCACCCATTTGCCGCAAGCAATGCTTTTCGGACGGGACTCACTGGGTGCGACTTTCTTTCGCGGAAAGTGGGGCGACCCGGACGAGATTTACGCGACCTTCAAGGCAGGCGACCTGCTGGCGCACCATGACCACTACGACGCTGGGCATTTTGGCATCGAGCGCGGCGGCGTGCTTACAGGGCTCACGGGCGTTTATAACGGCAACGCTTACGACGGGGCCTACCGGCTTGGCTACGCCGTGCAATCGGTAGCCTCGAACTGTTTGCTTATCCTTGCGCCCGGCGAAACGTCGCAGCGGCTGAGGCAAACCTCCAAGGGGGGATGGGATTCGCTTTCGGGCGGGCAGCGCGTGATCAGCCCCACGGGCTTCAACGCGGAATCCGTGGAGCACTATAAGACGCTGCTCACGAGCGGTCCGCATCTCGAAAGAGCGGAGATTACGGCGTTCGAAAGCGTGCCCGGCGATTTCGATTTTGTTGCGGCGGATATCGCCTCGTCGTACAACTCGACACGCTACCCGGAGCCGGGAAGCGCCGCGAAGGTGAGCCTGGTCACGCGACAGTTTCTCTACTTGCGGAATGAAGAGGCGTTCGTGGTGCATGACCGCGTGGAGACGACGAACGCATCGTATCTGCCGAAGTTTCTGCTGCACGCTTTTGCGAAACCCCAGAGCGCGCACGAGCGATTGCTCGCGGGGAACGGCGCGGAGGACGGCATTCTTGAAAGCGGCGACCGCCGCATGGTGACCACGCATGAGCGCGGCAGGCTGACGCAGGTGGCGCTGTTGCCGGAGGCCGCGAGATTTCTCAAGGTGGGCGGGCCGAACTACAACGGTTACGTCGAGAAAGATGGCGACCAGGCGAACGGTTTCAACGGCATGAATCTGGAATCGGCGAAACCGCCGCGTGATACGGATTCGAAGCGGCCCGGCCTTTGGAGAACCGAGCTTGAACCCACCACGGCAGGCGAGAGGCATCAGTTCCTGAACGTGCTGCTGCCACGCCTGAACGATGATGCACGCGCGCTGCCGGCTGTGGAACGCTGGGACGCCGGCGCAGATGCGGACGTGGCGCGGGTGGGGTCCACGGTGGTTGTATTTTCGCGGGAGAATCGCCCGCTCGATCGCGTCCGGTTGAGTGGCGACGGCGTGCGGCGATGCCTGGTGATGGATGCCCGGCGGACCGCGGTGTACACGGTGAACGGGAGAGCGGCGACGGCGAGCGCGGAAGGCGTGCTGGCGTTTGATTGGCCGCGCGGCGCGAGCACGGTGGAGATTTCTCGGGGCGGAACTGGCGGGAGCGCGAGGCGCTGAGAGAGTGGCAAAACAATCCGCGCTGGAGAGGTCTCTAACGGGCATGGATGTGGCGCTTACGGCGGACGGCGAGCACGGCGAGACTCGGCCCCTGGTGATCTTCACCATCGGCCATTCGACGCGCCCGATCGAGGAGTTCGTCCGCCTTCTCAAGGCGCACGAGGTCAAGAGGCTGGTGGATGTGCGGACCGTGCCGCGTTCCCGGCACAATCCGCAGTTCAACCGCGCCGATCTTTCTCACGCGCTGCACGCGGCCCGCTTGCATTACACCTACCTGCGCGGGCTGGGCGGGTTTCGGCCGGCTCACGCCAATTCCATCAATACCGGTTGGCGCAACGCGAGCTTTCGGGGCTTCGCGGACTACATGCAAACGCCGCAGTTCCGTGAGCACCTGGACGAATTGATTGCGCTGGCAAAAGAGGAGAAAGTGGCGATCATGTGCGCGGAGGCAGTGCCGTGGCGCTGCCACCGCTCGCTCATCGCGGATGCGCTGCTGGTTCGCGGGATTGAGGCGCGCGAAATCACGAGCCTCACGGGGACGCAACTCCACAAGCTGACGCCCTGGGCCAGGGTATCCGGGACCGAGGTCAGCTATCCCGGTGAAGCGCAGCCGGAAGCGGCGCACGCGCTATGAGGCCCGGCGCGCCAAGGCGACTCCTTCGGTGGTGGCAAAATACTTCGCGAGTAGCCGCGAATGCTCCCAGGCCGGGGCGGAAGCCGGGCTTCGCACCGTGTCGAGGAAGGCCGCCGCGAGCTTCGAGAAGTGCGCTTCATGGCCGATGCGATCGCGCGCGGGAATATCGAGACAGAAGCCTTCCTCGAATTCAAGAACACCCAGCCCGGGATATGCGGATTGCAGCGCGGTGACGCGCAGGTGGAGTGCCTCCTTCACCGCCGTTCTCTCCGCCGGTGACACGGGCAGCACCCGGACCTCCGGAATCCAGTTCGCCTGCGTGTTCTGCCGGATCTCCACGTGGGCGTGACTGCCACGGAAGAGGATGTACTCGCGATCCGGCACACCGGGCGGAGGTTCCACATCCCAGCGGATGTCAAGCGAGACATGCGAACCGCCCAAGGTGTAGCGGACGGTGTTGTTGCAGAAATAGTCGAGCGACGGAGCTTGCGCGGGGCTATCGAGCGGCAAGCCGGTGACCTGGCGCAGTTGATCCAAACGAATCGTGGTGGGCCAGCGGGTGGCGTCGATGATGGAGATATCCCGTGCGACGCTGAGCTCGCGATCCGGCAGGAGGATCCATTGCACGAGGTCCACGAGATGCGTTCCGACGTCGGTGAGCCCTTCGCCTTGCTCCGCGGAGTCAAAGAACCAGAGCGGCCGCAAATTCGGGACTCCGGCCACGCGCTTCAAGAGGGAATGCACGCTCTCCATGCGGACCGCGGGATCGCCTGGCGAGCCGGTGACGCGTTCGCCGAAGACCGCGGGATCGTTCACCAGTTCGCGGACCAACTGGCACGTGACTTCGAAGCGCTGGGTCATCGCATCGACGACCACCAGGTTGCGGCGGCGAGCCTCTTTCAGCACGTCCTCCAGCCTGTTGTGCTGGGCGCGTTCGAGGATGAGCGGCTTATCGGCAAGGACGTGCAGACCGGCGTTTACAGCGGCCTCAATATAATCGAGCTTTTTCGCATTGCGCCCGGAGAGGACCACGATATTGCCGGGAACCTCGGCGAGCATGCGTTCCAGAAAATTGTCTCCGGCGTAGATGCGCAGGTCCCACGCCGTAGGAGACTCGGCGCGCGCGTTGAAGCGGGAGATGCGCTCCAGATGAGCCAGGAGGTCCGGCCCCAGCGGGGCATAAACGTGGGCTTCCCGGGAGACTCCATCCAGTTGCTGCTTCTGCAGGAGAGCCGCGTGGAAATGTCCGGGATCGATGGTAATCAGACGAAGGTCCGCAGTCGCGGGCGGGATTGAACTCATTGCCATCTGATTTTAGCCTGTGGGCGGCCGCCGCCGCGAGAAAGTGGCGATGCGGATCGAGGCAACGGGCGATCGCGAACGAACGACGCGGATGGTGGCATTCTGTTCCGCGCCGTTCTCCGCGCGAAAAGTGCGGCTCGTGACGGGGATGTGAAAGACTCGGAGGAGTTGCGCCGAGTGCGGCGGGGAGGAATCGCGATTGAAGCTGGAGTGGATGGATCGGAGACGGTTTTTGCTGGCCGCCCAGGCGGGACTGTTCGGGCTCCATGTTGGCGAGTCTCCGCTAGCGGCGCAGCCGCTCAAGCCCATTGCCGCTTTAGAGGAGGAGCATTTTCCGAGCCGCCTTCACCAATTCGTCTGGCGCAACTGGGAGATCGCGAATCTGGACCGGATGGCCGCGGTGGTGAACGGGACTCCGGCGCAGATTCAGGAGATCGCCGCTTCGATGGGGCTTCCGGCAAAACGGCATCTGAGCGAGGACCACTTGAAGCGGATCTACATCACGGTGATCCGGCAGAACTGGCACCTCCTTCCCGAGGAACAGATTGTGGAGTTGCTGGGGTGGACGGATGAGCGATACCGCTTCACGTTGAAGGAAGACGATTTTCTGGACATCAAACTGGGGCGGGTGAAGCCGGATTGCGAACCGCTGCGATACCGTACACCGACGGAGGCGGAAGTGCGGCGGGCGGCGGAGATTCGAGCGTCGTTGACGAAGTGGTTCGGTGACAAATTGCACGAACCCGGCGAGGCAAGGTTCGCGTTCGTTGAGGAGTTTCATCGACGCCCGGAGAGCGTGTTGCGGACGCCGGGGCTTCGCCCTTCGCCAGAGGAAATCGAGCTGGGGGAGGAGTGGTCCATTGTCGCGGATGGACGGGCGGCTCCGGCGGCGGAACACCTTCGATGGTTTTTGGAGCATCGAATGCGCGCGAAGACGGGGAGCGGGCGGAAACGGCTCTCGCTGCGGGTGGACGAGGCGCAGCCCGGCTGGAAGGCGCGGATCGCAGCGGGAGAGGCGGAGATTGCGGCGCGGGATGCGGCGATACTGCAGCGGGCCGTGTACGAATTGGAGAACCAGATGGAGCGGCGCGAGGCCCCGTACCTACGGTTGGGCGAACAGAGCCGCCAGGAGCGATGGTCTCCACGCTATTGCTATTCGTACTTCGCTTTGTACGGCGATCCTCTGATGGAGGGCGATGCGGCCGGGTTACCCGACGGCTACCTGGAGCGCGCGGCGATGTCCGGAATGGGCGGTGTGTGGATCCAGGCCGTGCTGAACAACCTGGCTCCGAGCGCGGCGTTCCCCGAGTTCGGCGAAGGCTGGCGGACGCGGCTTGGAAACCTGCGGAAGCTGGTTTCGCGCGCAGACAAGTATGGGCTGAAAATCTACCTGTATCTCAATGAGCCGCGAGCGATGCCGGACTCTTTCTTCCGCTCGCGGGAAGGCATTCGCGGGAGCAAGTTTCAGGATCTTTACTCGATGTGTACCTCGACGGAGGCGGTGCGAGACTGGATCCGGGATTCGCTGAGCCACGTTTTTGGCGAGGCTCCGGGACTGGGCGGGGTCTTCTCGATCACGATGTCCGAGAACCACACGAATTGCTTTTCGCATGGAGGCGCGTGGGGAGACCGGAACCCCGTGGCGCCCGACTGTCCGCGCTGCTCGAAACGCAGCGGCGCGGAGACAATTGCGGAGCTGGTTACGACGTTTCGAGACGGAGTTCGCGCGCGCAGCAAGACGGCGGAGATCATCAGTTGGGACTGGGGATGGGGCAGGCCATTGAGCGAAGCGCTGATTCCAAGGCTGCCGAAAGGCACCGCGCTGATGAGCATCAGCGAATGGAGCCAGCCCGTGGAACGGGGTGGCGTCCGCACGGAGGTGGGCGAGTATTCGATCTCCGTGCCGGGACCGGGACCTCGCGCGACGAGAACCTGGGCGCTCGGCAAGCGGCACGGGCTGCGCACATTGGCGAAGACGCAATTCAACAACACATGGGAGATTGCGGCCGTGCCCTGGATTCCCGTGCTTCCGCTGGTGATGGAACACTGCCGGGGGCTGGCCGGAGCGGGTGTGGATGGCGTGATGGCGTCGTGGACCTGCGGCGGTTACCCCTCGCCTAATCTTCACGCCGCGGCGAGCTACGGCTTCGAGCCGGACACGAAGGATGCGGAGGTGATGCGGAACGAAGCGGAGCGGATGTATGGCGCCGATGCGGCGGCGGATGCGATCGCCGCCTGGACGGCGTTCGGCGAGGCGTTCCGGGAGTATCCATACGGCATCGCCGTGTATGTGATTCCCACGCAACACGGGCCGGCGAATCCGCTCCGGCTGAAGGCGACGGGGCTCGAACCGGGGATGATTCTTTTTCCGTACGACGCCTACAAGAAGTGGAGCGGCGCTTACCCGCCCGACGCGGTGCGTTCGCAGTTCCGCAAGCTGGCCGCGAAATGGGGAGTGGGACTGCGGAAACTTGAAGCGGCGGCGGAGCGGACACCGGCGGTGAAACAGGCGAACGCGCAGCGCGAGTTGGCCATTGCGAGAACCTGCCAGAACCACTTCGAGAGCACGGCGAACCAGGTGGAATTTTATCTGTTGCGGGACTCGCTGGCGTCGCGGGAACCGATCGGGCGCGAGCAAGCGCGGAGGCGAATGCGGGAGATCGCGCGGGCGGAGATGGAGCTGAGCCGGCGGCAATACTTCGTCGCGAAGAGCGAATCTCTGATCGGGTATGAAGCCTCAAACCACTACTTCTACACGCCGCTCGATCTGGTGGAGAAGATGCTCAATTGCGAGTGGGTGGAGCGGCAACTGCGGAACGAACCCGTTTGATGAATCCGGATGCGGCATGGCGCGGAGACACCTCCGCAGTGCGGATTACTTCCGGGTGAAGAACGCATCGTAGAGAGAGTCAATCTGGTAGTGCCGTACGCCGAGCGCCTTCATGCGGGCGGCATCTTCCTCCGGCCCTTTCCACTCATCGCGCTTGGCCATGGTGTAGCGGAAGGTGTTGATGGAAGCCACCGGGGTGACTCCGTGTTGCATGCTGAGGGCGTAAGTTTCCGGGCTCAGTTCGCTCGCCTGTTCGAAGAGGTAGTAGCGGGCGGCGACATCGTCTCCGCGTTCGAGCGCCGCCAGGAGACGGGCGCGATTGGCGGATTGCCGCAAGCGCGGCCCCAGTATCCGCGCAGGGCGCGTGCCGCCGCCCAACATATACGCGGAGGCGAGAAGCTTGTGCCGCTCCATCGTGTCGCCGAGGCCCGTGTAGAAGGCTTCCGGCCATTCGGTGCTCTTGATATCGAGCATCAGCCGAATTTTCCCCTCGCACATCGCGCAGGCTTCGCGGAAATGGATGGGCTTTGACCCGCCCGGCGTGGCGCGCAGGCGGCTGACTTCCGCCCAGGTCATTTGCTCCACCAGGCGCGAATCGCCATAGAAGCGCTGGAAGCTGGGGTCATGCTGAAGGATGGGTTCGCCGTCCTTCGTCCGCCGAATATCCACTTCCACCATCCAGTAACCGCGAGCGATGGCGGCTTCGAGCGAACCGGGGCTGTTCTCCGGGTGCGCGCTATCCACAATGCCGCCCCGGTGGGCAATCAACTTGTAAGCCGAATCGAGTTCCGCGGCCGCAAGGCAGGCTGCGGACGCGGCTCCCAGAAAGGTGCGTCGGGTGAAGGTTGCTTTCATGGCTGCTGCATCCATCAGATGACATTCTGGCCGGGAACCGCAAGGTCATACGCATACGCAATGGATTGGGGGTGGAATACCCGATCAATTTGATCTGTGCCATCATGAAAGAAGGGGATCTGAGGGCATTTACGGCACCAGATGCCGCTGCGGACGAGCACTGACGGGAAGAAGTTTACGAAGCGGCAATCAGACTTCAGCCATCTACCAATGAGAGCGGTTCGGGAGGCGATAACGGGTGTTGAGCGCCGCCATGTCGCCAGTGCCGCCGCGGCCACCGCCCAGGTGCGGTCGAGCCGGCTTCCCGGCAGTCTCGAATGCCATGCGACGGTTTTCCTCCGTTGGCTTCTAACCGGCTTGGGCGAACGGCTCCGCCGCCCGGCTCCTGGCAGGGGGCCTTATCCAGGATCATTGAATGACTCATCGAAAACTCTGCTTTCGCTTCTTGACGGCGGGAACGCTGTCGCTTTTCCTTCTGGCGCTGTACGGATGCAGTTCCGCCGGTAAGGCCGCTGGGCCGGGCGGGATGCCGCCGGCCGCGGTTTCCACAATTCGCCTTGCACCGGAAGATGTGACCATTATGGCGGAATTTGCTGCCCAGACCTTCGCTCGCGACATGGTGGAGGTGCGCGCGCGCGTGGACGGCTATCTGGAGAAGCGCCCGTTCGAGGCAGGCGACGACGTGCGGGAAGGGCAGGTACTCTATGCGCTCGACCTGCGCCCCTACGAAGCGGCCGTCACCAAAGCGCGGGCCGATCTGGCCCAGAGCCGCGCCAACGCGGAGTTCGCCGTTCGCCAGGTTTCTTTGTTACAGGCCAAGGCGAATCTGCTGCAAGCCAGGGCAAACCTGCTGAAGGCCCAGCAGGACGTGGAGCGCCTCCGTCCGCTGGTTGCGCAGGATGCCGCTTCCAAGCAGGATCTTGATAACGCAACGGCCGCTCTCGAGGCCAACCAGGCCAACGTGAAAGCGCTCGAAGCCGGGGTGGAGCAAACGGAACTGACGAATAAGGCGCAGATTGAAACGACGGCCGCACAGGTGAAGGCGAATGAAGCCAACCTTCGCACGGCCGAACTGAATCTGGAGTATGCCACCATTCGCTCGCCGATCGCGGGGCGGATCGGAGATAGCACGGTGCAGGTGGGCGGGCTCGTGAGAGCCACCGCGCAAACGCCGCTCACCACGATTGCACCGCTCGATGTGATCTGGGTGCGCTTTCAGCTGAGTGAGGCGGAATACTTCGAGTATGAAAAGCGCCGTGCGCAATCGCCCACGAGGAGCGTGCCGCTGACGCTGGTTCTGGCCAACGGCGCGGTGCATCCCTACGCGGGCCGCATCCAGAACGTCAACAACCAGGTGGATACGCGCACCGGAACGCTGGAGATGCAGGCCACGTTCCCGAACCCGGGACGCGTGCTGCTTCCCGGCCAGTTCGGGCGGATCCGGATGCCGGTGGAGCAGCGGCACAACGCGCTACTGATCCCGCAGATCGCCGTGACGGACAGGCAGGGAGTTGCGACTGTGCTCACCCTGAGTCCGGAGAAGAAGGTGCAACTCCGAAATATCGTCACCGGAGCGCGCGTGGGAGGCAACTTCCTGGTGACGCAGGGATTGAAGGCGGGCGATGAATTGATTGTGGAAGGCATCCAGAAGGCCCGTCCGGGTTCCGTCGTGAATCCGTCCCCCTACCAGCCGGCTGAAGCGCTTATGGCAAAGCCGGAGGCGGCGCAGGCGACGCCCGCCGAGACGCTTCCATCGAAGACAGCGCCGGCCGGGGTGGCTTCGAACGGGGCGGCGAAAGCGGGGGCGGAGTAAGCGATGGCGCGCTTTTTTATTGACCGTCCCGTCTTCGCTATCGTGATTTCGGTGGTGATTGTGGTGCTTGGCCTCACGGCCATCCCATCCTTGCCTGTAGCGACATATCCGGAAGTGGTTCCTCCGGTGGTGCAGATTGTCGCGAATTATCAGGGCGGAAATGCGCAGGACCTCGAGAAGACCGTGGCGCAGCCGATCGAGCAGCAGCTTGTGGGGCTGGACGGGATGCTCTATTTCTTCTCGCGCAGTTCGAACAACGGCACGCTCACGATCGACGTGACCTTTGAGCTTGGCACGAATATCGACATCGCCACGGTGCAAACGCAGAACAAGGTGAATCTGGCGCTGCCACAGCTGCCGCCGGAAGTGCAGCGTGTGGGCGTGACGGTGAACAAGGTCTCGTCGGCGTTTCTGTTCGCGATCGCGCTTACCTCGAATGACGACCGCTACGATACGCTTTATCTCGCCAACTACGCCACCATCAATCTGCTTGACCGCGTCGGGAGCATCCAGGGCGTGGGCTCCGCGCGCGTGGCGGCGGGGCGCGACTATGGCATGCGACTGTGGGTGAACCCGGACCGCATGGCGACGCTTGGCGTAACGGCCACCGACGTGAGCGCGGCCGTCCAGGGGCAGAACCGGCAGAACCCTTCGGGCACGCTCGGGCAAAGCCCGGCGCCGGCCGGAACCGCATTCCAATACCCGGTGACCTCCTCCGGGCGCCTGCTGAATGAAGATCAGTTTGGCGACATCATCGTTCGCGCGGAGAACGACGGCGCGCTCCTGCGCCTCAAGGATTTCGGCCGCGTGGAGTTGGGAGCGCAGAATTACGGCGGCTTCAACAACCTTTCGAAGAAGCCCGCCGCGGTGCTGATCGCCTTTCTGCAGCCCGGCGCCAATGCCGTGCAAACGGCGGATCGCGTGAGCGCGTTCCTCGAAGAGGCGTCGAAGGATTTCCCAGAGGGGATCGAGTACACCATCAGCTACGATGCGACCAAGTTTGTTCGCGCGGCGATTCGCGAAGTGATCACGACGCTGGCGGAAGCGGTGCTGCTGGTGCTGCTGGTGACCTTCGTGTTTCTGCAGAACTGGCGCGCGACGCTGATCCCGCTGGCGGCGGTGCCGGTCTCCATTATCGGAACCTTCGCGTTGTTTCCGGTGCTGGGCTTCACCATCAACATGACGAGCATGTTCGGCCTGGTGCTGGCGATCGGGATCGTGGTGGACGATGCGATCGTGGTAACGGAGGCGGTGCAATACAACATCGATAACGGCATGAGTCCGCGTGACGCCACGATCAAGGCGATGCACGAGGTATCGGGACCCGTGGTGGCCATTGCGCTGGTGCTGAGCGCGGTCTTCATTCCGGTGGCGTTTATCGGTGGCATCAGCGGGCAGATTTACCAGCAGTTCGCGCTCACGATCTCCGCCTCCGTGCTGATCTCCGCCCTTTGCGCGCTCACGCTGAGCCCCGCGCTGTGCGCGATGATTCTTCGTCCGCATGGCCATAGCCGGGGGCCGCTGGGGAAGATTTTTGATCGCTTCAACCAAGTGTTCGATTGGACCACCCATCACTACCTGAGCGGCGTGAGAGTGCTGATCCGGCGCATGGCTTTCAGCTTGCTTGCGCTGGGAGGCTTTTTCCTGCTGGCCGGCGGATTGTTCAAAGCGCTTCCGGGCGGCTTTCTTCCGGATGAAGACCAGGGCGTGATCTTCATGGTGGTGCGCCTGCCGGACGGCTCCACGCTCGCCCGCACGCAAGCGGTGACGGACAAGATTCAGGACCAGATGCTGAAGATCGACGGCATCCGAAACGCCACCGTCCTCGGCGGGCTGGATCTGACTTCGCAGACGCAGAACCCCAATGTGGCGACGATGTTCTTGGAATTGGACCCGTGGGAAGAGCGCGGCGCGGACAATCTGCAATTCAACGCGATTCTAGGGCGGGTGAATGGGTCGCTGTTCCAGGTGAAGGAAGCGTTCGCGTTCGCCTTCGGCTTGCCTCCGATTCTTGGCATGGGCACCTCGGGCGGTTTCGAATTCATGCTGGAAGACCGGCTGGGCGGTACGGTGGAAGAACTCGCCGCGCTGGCGGACGAGCTCTCCGGGGCGGCCACGCGGAATCCCGCAATTGCGAGTGTCGCCAATACGCTCCAAGTGGCCACGCCCGGTTATCAGGTTCATCTCGATGTGGAGAAGACGCAGACCCTGGGGATCCCGACGACGGATGTGTTCAATTCGCTGCAAACCTTCCTCGGCGGGCTCTATGTGAACGACTTTAACCGGTTCGGCCGCACCTGGCGGGTGTTCATGCAAGCGGAGCCCGAATACCGTAGCCGGCCGGAGGACGTGAAGCGCTTTTTTGTGCGCTCTTCCAAGGGAGACATGGTGCCGCTCTCCACGCTGCTTTCGCTCACTCCCACCAGCGCGCCGGATGTGATCTATCGGTACAACCGCTATCGCGCGGCGAAGCTGATCGGGCAGTATACGCCGGGTTTCAGTTCCGGGCAGGGCATTGCGGCGATGGAGAGCACGGCGGCGCGATTGCTGCCGCCCGGGTACAGCTTCGAATGGACGGGCACCGTGTTCCAGCAGAAGCTTACGGAAGGCAAAGAGGGCATTATCTTCGGCTTCGCCGCGTTGCTGGTGTTCCTGTTCCTGGCCGCGCAGTATGAGAGCTGGGTGATTCCGTTCGCGGTGGTGCTGGCGATTCCGCTTGGGCTATTCGGAGCGCTGCTGGGCGTCTTCCTTCGCAACTACGCTTATGACCTCTACACGCAGATTGGCATTGTCACTCTGATCGGTCTCGCTTCAAAGAATGCGATCCTGATTGTGGAGTACGCACGATTGAAACACGATGAAGGGAAGAGCGTTGTGGACGCCGCCATTGAAGCCGCGCACTTGCGGCTGCGGCCCATCATCATGACTTCGTTCGCATTTATTCTGGGCGTGACGCCATTGCTGATGGCGGAAGGCGCCGGTGCGGGCGCGCGAAGGGCGCTGGGAACCACGGTATTCGCCGGCATGCTGGCGGCGACGTTTCTGGGCGTCTTTCTGGTGCCCGTACTCTCCGTGGTGATGCAGCGCATTGCGAACTGGCGCACGGGAGAGCGCCGAAATCCGGCCGGCGATCCGGCGGGGGAGGTGAGTGCATGAGAGGGCGGATAACCCTCGTCGCTTTGGGAGCGACACTGTTGGCGAGCTGTTCCATCGGCCCGAACTACCAGCGGCCGGCGATCGAGGCGCCGACGGCGCATCGGGGGCCCGCGAGCGCGGCGGCCGCGACGGAAGGAAGTTCGCTCGGCGAAACACCCTGGCCTGCTCTGTTTCACGATCCGGAAATCACGAAGCTCGTCGAGACGGCGCTCAAGGAGAATTTCGATATCCGCATGGCCGCGGAACGCATTGAGCAGGCGCGCGCGCAATACGGCATCGCCCGTTCATACCTGTACCCCTCGGTGGATGCGAGCGCAAAATTCACGGCGCAGCGCTCCTCTTCGACCGGCGCGAATGTTTTCATTAAGCCAGGCACGAACCTCGATGTCAGCTACACCGATGTTGGCGGCCTGTTCAGTTGGGAATTGGATCTATGGGGGCGCGTGCGCCGGCTGAAGGAAGCCGCAAGGGCGCAGTACCTGTCCACGGAAGAGGCGCGATACGGCGTGCAAACCGCGCTGGTGGCGGATGTTACGCTCGCGTATCTGAGGCTGCGGGAACTTGATCTTGAGCTCGAGATCGCGGAGAAAACGCGCAAGATCGCCGAGGACGGATTGCGGCTGACGCAACTGCGCCGCGCGAATGGCGTGGCGACGGGCCTTGACGTGAGGCAGGCGGAGACGCTGCTCTACACCGCCACGTCGCAGCGGGCTGCCACGCTGCGCGCCATCGAGCAGCAGGAAAATGCGATCAACTTTCTGCTGGGCGGGAGCCCCGGCACAGTGCCGCGCGGCAGCGCGCTCGGCGAAATCGTGAATCCGCAAGCGATTCCCGCGGGGCTGCCATCGAACCTGCTCGAACGCCGTCCGGATATCCGCCTGGCGGAACAGCAGCTCATCTCGGCCAATGCTGAGATTGGCATCGCCAAGGCGCAGTATTTTCCGCGGATTTCGCTCTCGAGCTACGTGGGGGGGCAGAGCCGCGCCCTCTCTTCCCTGTTTACGGGTCCGGCGCGCTTGTGGAACTTCGCCCCGGCCACGACGGTGCCGATCTTCAACGCGGGCCGCATCCGCAACGACGTTCGCTACAGCGAGGCCGTGCAGCGGGAAGCGGAGCTGAACTATCGCAAGACGGTGCAGAACGCCTTCCGTGAGGTGTCGGACTCGCTGATCGCCCACGGGCGATTGCAGGAACAGCGAAAGCAGCAGGAGCTTCTGGTGGGTGCGCTCACCGAGAGCGCCCGGCTTTCAAATGTGCGCTATCGCGGCGGCATTGACAGTTTCCTGCAGGTGCTGGACGCGCAGAGGAATCTTTTCAGCGGAGAACTGGTTCTCGCTCAATTGCAGTTGGCGGAATTGAGTTCCGTGGTGCAACTCTACCGGGCGCTTGGGGGCGGCTGGCAATAGCGGATTGAGGCGGCACGGCATCGCGCGTATACTAACCGCTATGTTGCCGCCTCGTGTTCTCGTCATCCTTGCCGCTGCCGTGTTCCTGGCGGTCTCCGCGGCTGGCGCGGAGCGTTGGGAAACGACGCTCTCAAACCCGTCGATCCCATTCATGCGCCCGGCCAAACCGTACGTGGTGCTGAAGCGCGCGGGCATCGAAGCCGTGATCGTCGATAACTCCGCCGTCGATGACGAAGTGCTTCAAGACCATCGGGCCGGTTACAGCGGCCTCGCGCTGTTGCGACGGGAGGGGCATCCCCGAAACCTGTTCGTGAACCAGTATGCCGGGCTCAATTTCGAACACATCCTGAGCGGCGTTGCGCCGCAAGGCAGCAGAGAGCAGTTCGAACCGCGGCGGCATCCGATGGAGTTGCGGAGCATCGGTGAGCACGTGGTGGAACTCTGCCAGACGCCCACCTTTATGCACTCTCTGGAGAGTTGCCAGCGCTTTGAATTGCTGGCCGATGGCACCGTCCAACTCACCATTGAAGTGGCGGCGCGCAAGTCGAACTTTCCGAATGGTTACATCAATCTCTTCTGGGCGAGTTACATCCAGCAGCCGGAATCGCTCGACATCCATTTCCGGGGTGTTCCCGCGGCGGCCAACCCAAGGCCGAAGCCTGGATGGATTCAGGCGGCAACACCGTCCCATGGCGTTCTCTCGACGCATCCTTCGGTGAACGACCAGCGGGAATTTAAGCACGACGACCCGTTCCCGCTGACGCTTGTGTTTAACCTTTCAAACTATCGCTACACCGACCCATGGTATTTCGGCGTCAGCCACGGCATGGCTTTCGTGCAAATGTTCCGGCCGAAGGACCGCGTGCGCTTCACACAATCGCCGTCCGGGGGCGGCGCGGGTAACCCCGCCTGGGATTTCCAGTATTTCGTGGAGAACCCGGAGGTGAACCGGGTGTACCGGTTCGTGATGCGCGCCGCCTATCTCCCGTACTCATCGGACTCGCGGATTGAGAAGGCCACGAGGAAGAACCGGGCAGCGTTGGCGGATTAGAATGCGGCACTGAACGGAAACGCGCGCACCCGCGGATGCGACGCCCGTTTCTCCAATGGATGGAGTGATTTGAAGAGAGTGTGTGCTGCCGGGAATCTGAAGGTGGTTTAATAAGAATGGGCCTTTTCGCGTTGCATTCATTGCAGCCATTTCCCTTCGAACATGTACCACGACACTGACGACTTACGGATTCAAGAGATTAAAGAGCTTATCGCTCCCACCGAGCTGATTCGGGAATTTCCGGTTTCGCCCGAGAGCGCGGAACTGATTTTCAGCACACGCCGGGCGATCAGCAACATCCTTTATGGCAACGATCCGCGGCTGCTTGTGATCGCGGGGCCGTGCTCCATTCACGAACCCGCCGCGGCGCTTGACTACGCGGGCCGGTTGCTGGAACTGGCGCGGCCGCTGGCGAACGAGATTCTGATGGTGATGCGCGTCTATTTTGAGAAGCCGCGCACCACGGTTGGCTGGAAAGGTCTCGTGAACGACCCGTTTCTCGATGGCACGTTCCGTATCAACGACGGTCTCCGGATGGCGCGCAAACTGCTTGTGGAAGTGAACGGGATGGGGTTGCCCGCCGGCACCGAGTTCCTCGACATGATCGTTCCCCAATACTTCGCCGACCTGATTTCCTGGGGGGCGATCGGGGCGCGGACCACGGAGAGCCAGGTACACCGCGAACTGGCTTCCGGCCTCTCCTGTCCCGTGGGTTTCAAGAACGGCACGGAAGGGAACATTCGGATTGCCGTGGATGCCGTTCGCGCCGCGCGAATTCCGCACTATTTCCTCTCCGTGACCAAGCTCGGGCGTTCGGCGATCGTACACACCAAGGGAAATCTGGATGGCCACGTCATCCTGCGCGGAGGCAAGGAGCCGAACTACTCCGCGGAGCATGTGCAGGCGGCATCGGAGGCGTTGGCGGCGCAGAAACTGCCCTCAAAGGTGATGGTGGATGCCAGCCACTCGAACAGCTCCAAGGACTACCGGAAGCAGGGAATCGTGGTGGAAGACGTTGCGCGGCAATTGGCCAACGGGTCTCACAGCATTCTGGGTCTGATGGTGGAGAGCAACCTCAAAGCGGGCAGCCAGCCGCTGACGCCGGGCCATCTGGAGTATGGCGTTAGCATCACGGACGGCTGCGTGGATCTGGAGGAGACGGCGCGGATGCTGGAGATTCTGGCGGAAGCGAAGCAGAAGCAGTTACAGGTGGCAATCTAGCCGTTCGCGGGCCGGTCTTCGTTCAGGGGGGATTCCGAGGAGCCGTTGAGTTCGCCGGTCAGCTCAGCCAGCCTTGACGGAGCGGGTGCTCTTGACGAGGCGGGGGCTTCGGGCCTTGGGCCCGCGGCCATTCGCAGCAACGTTCCTCCCAGAATCAGCGCGCCACCCAGCAGGGAGAGCGGCCCGGGGATCTCGTACAGGAACAGCGCGGTCCAGATGGGGTTGATAGCCGGCTCGGCGAGCAGGATCATCGACGATTCGAGAGCCGGTGTGTGGCGCAGGCCCATGGTCATGAGCACGTAAGCGACACCGACCTGGATCGGGCCAAGATAGGCGAGGATCGCCCAGTCCGCGGGTGCGGAGTGAGAGACGGGCAGCGCGAGCGGCAGGCACGCGGCGAAGGCGAGCAGATTACCGAGAATCACGACCTTCATCCCCGCCTGGGGATCGGCCGCACGGGTGCCCATCCAGCGCATGCTGACCACGACGAGCGCCCACATCACGCCACTGAGCGCGCCGAGCAGGTTGCCGCCGAGCGGATTTGGCGCGGTCCGCAGGGGTGCGTGTTCCCCCAGAAAGAAGAGCGAGAGCCCCAAGCCCACCACCGCCAGGGTGAGCCAATCCGCGCGTCGCGCCCGTTCCTTGAGGATGAGCGGCCCCAGAAAAACGAGGTAGAGCGGTGCGGTGGATTGCAGAAAGATGGCATTCGCGGACGTGGTGAGCTTCGTCGCGCTCACAAAGGTGATGAGCATCAGCGCGTAGGCAAGGGCGGGAGCAAAATAGGAGAGCTTATAGCCCTTCCGGGCCCCAGGCAAAAGGAGCCAGAGCGCCACGGCGGCCAGGGCCGAACGAAAAGAAGCCACCTGCCACGCGTTCAGGGAAATGGCTTTGATGGCGACGCCGCCCGTTGAAAAAAGCAGGGCCGCGGCGAGCAGTTGCCATCGTCCGGTGTTCATCGAGGAATTCCCGTGAAGCGCGTCTAGTTGGCGCCGCGCAATTGTCTCATCTGGCGGAAGAAAACGCTGGCGAGGGAGGCATAGAAAAGCTGCATCGCGCGGGCGCGCTCCGGGGCCGCGCCCAGCAACGCCACCGCGATGCCGGGATAGCTTTCGAAGGCCAGCACCTTCTTCGATTCTTCGCCGTAAATCGGTTCCAGAATGGCCGCTTCATAGAGAGCCGCCATCTGCGCATCGGAATTCGCATCCAGCCCGGATAAGAGCACCGCGCTGGCAAGAGGAGAATCGTCTTCGTAGAAGGTGCAGAGCGCCGTACCGCCGGGGGCGGCCGCCCACTCCATCTCAATTTCATCGTGCTTCAAAAAGGGAAGCCGCAGCCGAAACTCGGCCGGCTTATCCACCAGGAAACGATGGAACAGTTCACAGACGTCCTCGGCCTGCGTGTTGGTGGGCGACAGTTCAAAATCCTGTGCCTGAATCACCTCGGAACCCGGAACGAGCATGTGCATCCGAAACAAATTCTGCGCCATTCTTTCCTTACCCTTTCCTTGCCTCTGGCCGTAAATCGGATTCGGCTATTCGCCGGTGAGCGGCTCCGCCGGTGAAGACTGAGAGAACTGCACGCGCCAATCGAGTTCGTTCAGCACGTTCGCTTTGTCGCGCCAGCCGGTGCTGACTTTGACGAACAGTTCCAGGTAGACCTTTGTCCCGAGCATTTTCTCGAGTTCCGGGCGAGCCTCGCTGCCGATGCGCTTGAGCATCTCGCCCTTGGCTCCGATGAGGATGCCTTTCTGGCCGGCCCGCTCCACCAGGACGTTGGCGGCAATGCGGGTGAGTTTCGGCTCTTCCACCCATTGCTCAATCATCACGGCCACGGAATGGGGCACCTCCGCCCTGGTGGCGGTGAGGATCTTCTCGCGGATGAGTTCCGCCGCCAGAAAGCGCTCCGGCTGGTCCGTGAGGTGATCTTCCGGGAAATACCGCGGGCCTTCGGGGAGATAGCTGAAAACCACCTTGAGCAGTTCATCCAGGTTATCCCGGGTGAGCGCGCTGACAGGGACGGTTTCGCGGAAGGGGTACAGTTCCGCGCACTTCTCGATCAGCGGCAGAAGCTCACGCTTATCCGCGATGCGGTCCGCTTTATTGAGCACGAGCACCACGGGAGTTTCCGTGCGCTGCAGGAATTCGAGGGCCTGGCGCTGTTGTTCAAAGTCGGGGCGGGCGGCGTCGATCAGATAGAGCAGCAGGTCCCGGGCGTCGAGCGAGCTTCGAACGGCATCCATCATACGCTTATTCAGTTGAGTGTCCGTGCGGTGGATGCCAGGCGTATCGAGAAAAACCACCTGTCCGCGGGCTTCGCTGATGACGCCCTGCACGGTGGTGCGGGTGGTTTGCGGCTTGTCGCTGACGATGGCGATTTTCTCTCCCACAAATGCGTTCAGCAGGGTGGATTTTCCGGCGTTCGGCCGCCCCAGGATGCTCACAAAACCGGACTTGTACTTGCTCTTTGGTTTCTTCGCCATGCTCAATATCTAGTTTCCGTCATTGGTCGTCTCTGGTGTTTGCCGGGAGACGCGGACCTTATCCACCCGCAATTCATTGCCGGCCAGGACTTCTATCTGGAATCCGTCGTGCTCGATCAGTTCTCCGACGCGCGGGACGTGGCCGGCCCATTCCGCGATCAATCCGCCGACGGTGGTGGATTCCGTTTCCGGTTCCGGTTGATAGCCGAACATCTCATCCAGCCGGTCCAGATCCAGCGAACCGGGCACGATAAAGCCGCCGTTCGAATCGCTGGCGATATCCGGTTCGGGTTCGTGCTCGTCGCGAATCTCGCCGAAGATCTCTTCCATTACGTCTTCGAGCGTCACAAGCCCCGCCGTGTTGCCATACTCATTAACTACGATCGCCATGTGCGTGTTCTCGGCTTGCATCTCCTTGAGCAGGCGGCTGACCGGCTTCGATTCGGGCACGGCGCGAATCGGCCGGACGAGTTCGCGGACGGTGCGCGAGTCCAGGTCCTTTTCTTCCATCTCGAACATGTCCCGGATGTGAATGAAGCCGATGATATCGTCGAGGTCCTGCCCGAAGACCGGGAAGCGCGAGAAGCGCGCGGAGACTACCAGCGGACGCAGCGCGGCGAGGCTGATATCCGCCTGTGCCACCACCATGTCGGTGCGGGGCGTCATCACTTCGCGGGCGGTCTTGTCGCCGAACTCGACTACGGAGCGAATCAGTTTGCGGTCCTCCTCCGCGATGATGCCCTCGCCTTCGCCCGCTTCCATGAAGGCCTCGAGATGCGCGTCCTGGCTTTGTGAGTCGTCGTCATCCTCAAGCGGCTTGCCGATCTGCACGAGGGACTCGAAAAATCCGAGCAGGAATTCGATGGGGCGCATTAGCCACACCACGGCCAGCAGCACGGGCAGAAAGAGGGTGAGCCAGCGGCCGGACGTGCGCTGGATGAGCACGGGAGGAACAAGGTAGAGTGCGGTGAACATCAGGGCCATGGACGTGCCCGTCGCTTCCCCGGCGGCGACCCAGAAGGGCTGATCTCCGGCGAAGGCAAAGACGGTGAGGCCGCAGACGAGCAGCACCAGCGCGATGTGCTTGGCAAGCGAAAACGCCAGCGCGCCTTGCTCCGCCTTCACGCCGATGCGCTCTTCGAGATGAAGGCGGAAATTGTCGAGAAAGCCGGACTCTCGCAGGCGAAGCCGCATCAACTCCTGATAGACGCGCTGCATCAAGGTGACGAGCACGATGAAGACCGTGAGCGGAATGACGACGGCGATCCAAATTGCCATCATTTTCCCGACCTCGCGATCAATCCGGCGGGCAGGCCCAATCGCTTTCGCCAGCGGGATTCGGCGCGGCGCATCTGGCCGGTGTCGCTCTCATGGTCCATCCCCGTCAGGTGGAGCAGGCCATGCAGCATCAGCACGCGGACTTCCTCCTCCGTGCTATGGCCGTGCTCCCTGGCTTGCGCGCGGGCGTGGGGAAGGGAAATGGCAAGATCGCCAAGATAGCCGGGGTCGCCGGCGGCGGGGAAAGAGAGCACATCGGTGCTTTCCGGCTTCCCTCGAAATCGTTCGTTGAGTTCGGCAAGCTCTTCGGCGGTGGTGATCAGGCAAACAAAGTCTCGGCCGGATGCAACTTCGCGGGACAGCTTCTCGGCAAAGGCTTGAAGGGGGCGGCTGGCCGCGTCCTGAAAGCGCTTCCGGAAAATAACACGTTTCGGAGGCTGGTCGTCACTCGATTCTGGCATGATTTGCTTTCCCGGCCGCTCTCGCGCCACTGTCATTCATTTCTCGCGCACCGCGCTGCCCAACGGCGAGACGGAAGCGCATGCTATGCATTCCCCTCGGTGGGAGGCTCGTTCAGGCGGAGGTTCAACTGCGAACTGCCGACATTCTGCTGGCGATCGTACGCCATGATAATCTTTTGCACCAGCGGATGGCGCACGACGTCTTTTTCATCGAACTCGACGAAGCCGATGCCCTCCACACCGTCGAGGACGTCAAGGGCGTTCTGGAGGCCGGAAGCGCGGGAGTGGGGAAGATCGGTCTGCGTAAGATCTCCGGTCACCACCATCTTGGAATTGAAGCCCTGGCGGGTGAGCACCATCTTCATCTGTTCCGGCGTGCAGTTCTGCGCTTCATCGAGGATGATGTAGCTGTCGTTGAGCGTGCGCCCCCGCATAAACGCGACGGGAGCCACTTCAATCTCTCCCTTTTCCATCATCCGCTTCACGCGTTCTCCGTCGAGCATGTCGTGGAGGGCGTCGTAGAGCGGGCGCAGATACGGGTCAATCTTTTCCTGAAGGGTTCCCGGCAGAAAGCCCAGCCGCTCCCCGGCTTCCACGGCGGGGCGGGTGAGGATGATGCGCTTCACGCGCTCCGCCAGCTTGTAATAGACCGCCATCGCGACGGCGAGGTAAGTCTTGCCCGTGCCCGCCGGGCCGAGCCCGAAAACGAGATCGTCCCGCTCGAGCGCGGCCATGTACCGCCACTGGTTCGTGGAGCGGGGCCGGATGGACTTCTTGCCGACACTGCAGCGGTTGGTGACTTCCACGAGCTGGGTGAGCGTGATGGAAGGGTCTCGCTGAATTACCTGGATGAAGCTTTTCAGCTCCTCCGGGCTGAACTGGCGGCCGCCGTGCACGAGGTCCGCGTAGCTCTGGACAAAGCGGCGGGCGCGCGCTACCCGGTCGTCGTCGCCGGAAATTCCCACGCCCTCGTCGCCGAGGTGCAGCTCCACGTGGAAACTCTCTTCGAGAAGCCGCAGATTTTCGTCGCGGGTTCCGAACAGAGATTGAACGCCGCTCTCCAGCAGCACGGTTGCCTTCACGTCAGATCCGATGGGAAACGCTCCTTCGATGGGAGGAAGATTGCATTGGCGGAAATCGTCAAAAAGCTTCGCAAGAGGGGTTCGCCTAATCCAATCGTTCCAATTTGGGAGCGACGGAGAATTTCGCTGCGAATCCGGGCATCGCCCGCAAGAACTGGCCTGAGTAAGTGGATCTCATGGGGAACTGGTGATCGTAGCTCCGCGCAACTCCAACTAAAGACAAGCGTAACAGAGTCCTCCTCGGGCGGACAAGTTCCGTTCGCGGCGACCGGAAGGGTATGGGAGGGCACAAAGCGGGCATGGGCTACCGGGTGCTTTCTTTGGGTTCCACGGAGAGCTGGTCGCCCGCCACCGTCCCGGTGGCCATCGCGGTGCCTGCGGGCAGTTCAAGGGCGGTGCTGGCGCTGAAGCAAAAGGCAATGCGGTTCCTGGGGATGGAATGCACCACCTTGCGGACGACCTTTTTGCGGTCATAGAAAACGACATCGATGGGGAACTTCATGCCGAACATGTGGATGGCTTCACAGGGAGAGATCAGCAGCCCTTCGCCCGCCGGGAACTCAGTCCTCTTGAGCAACCCCTCGCGGCGAGTCTTGCTGTCGTCCGCCAGCAGGGCACGGTCCGCCAGCACCTTTTCCCTGGTCTTGTTGGTTACCACATAGAGGGGCATCGCTTCGTCGTCCTCCTTGGAAACGGGTCTCTGCGCGGGGGAAGCGCTAGTACCGGACAATCCGGAAGCCGAAGCTCTCCCAGAGAAACAGGAGCACAAACCAGGCAAGCGCAATCACCGCTCCATGGGGAAGGCTGAGACTTTTCGCGCTTCGGATGTCGAGATCCGGGTCCGCGGCATAAGGCGCCTGAAAGTACGCGAGACTGCGCAGGATATTCATGGACTTGCCCAGCATTGTCTTGAATTGCCCCTTGGCCAAGGTGAAGAGCACCGCGACGACGCCGCCGAGGATGGAGGAGAAGATGAAAAGGTGGATCCACATGAGGGGGCCGAGGAAGCTGGCGATGGCCGCCATCAGCTTCGCGTCGCCCGCGCCCATGGCCCGAAGCAGATAGAGAGGGAAGTAAATCAGGAGGGCCAGCAGCATTCCGGCGAAGGCCAGAAACAGGCCCTGCCACCCCCCCAGGATGCCGCTGGCGATCAGCCCGATGGGTAAAGCGCCAAGCGTGAGCCAATTGGGAATTCGGCGGCTGCGCAAATCGGTGATCGCGCCAACAATGCAAATGACCGTGACGGCGGCAAGCAAGATCGAATGAGGCGTATCGGGCATGGTTGGAGTGCTTATGATTCCTTCAAAAGATTGTCTGGGAATGTCCTTGTGCTAACGGCGCATCAGCGGTCTCATCCGTTATATCGTAACCGGCGGAATCAGGAGCAGAACTTCCACCTGCACCGGTTTGCCGTTTCTCGAAGCGGGCCGGAATCGCCACTTGTTGAGCGAGGGCTTCAGCATGGGCAGCAGGCTCGCAAAGCGGCTCCCCACCACTTCCAGGTCCTGAAACTCGCCCTTAAGGTCAATGAACCCATGCACCACCACGTAGGAGGCCTTCGGCATCACCGGGGAGGGCGGCCTTACGGTGATGGCGGGGAAGGGCGCGGCGACTTCGACGGGAGACTCGTCAAGCACGAAGACGCCCTTCTGTTGAGCCTTGGTATCGGCCGCTTCCGCCGGCGCGGATTCGCAATACTGCAGGATCCATTCCTTGGTGGCGCCCACCTGGATGTACACCGTCTCAATCCGTGCGCCGCGCAGCAGACCCTTGGCGTCGGCAAAGACATCGGAGAGCGCGGTTTGTGTCACCATCAAGTCAAACTGTCCGTCCTCCGCATGGACGATGGTGCGGTCGCGCAGCGGTTCGGAGAGCTCAAGCACCGCGAGCAAATCGGCAATGGTCGCCTTACCGCCGGCGCTGCTTCCGCCCTTCGAGCCGGGCCCGACACCGTCCCCGGCCCCGGACCCTCCCCCGCCGGTACCCTGGCCGCGGCCTCCCGCGGAGCCGGGGAGGAAGCGAAGGGATTCTGTACCGGCAGCGGCCGCACTCATCGAATAAATTGTCCCGCCCGTTGTGCCGGATTCCCCCGTGAGAGAGGCCAGTTGCCCGGCGGGCATCAACTCCAGGAATCGTTTCAACTGCTGCTGATTGGCTCCGCCGAAGAGGCGAATTCCTTCCGCGGCCTGGTCTCCGGTGCCGACCGAGGCGCGCAGAATCTCCTGGCGGCGCACGGCGTCCTCGGGCGTTTCGACGGCATCCTTCTTTTCGATTGCCTTGGGATCGTCCTTCACCTTTTTCATGCCCAGTTCGAGGGTGAGCAGGGGCTTGAAATCGATCCGCTTAGGCTGCATGCGCAGCAAAGCCTCCGGGGTATCGGGCGGAGGCGGAGGCATCTTGAGCGGCTTCACCGCGGTGGCGGCCACGGAATCCGGCATCTTGGGGACCTTGGTGTCATTGGACCAGAACAGGATTTTCGGGAGATCGAGATTCTCCGCGGTTAACTGTAGGTCTGAAATCACCGGGGGTTTCGGCTTGCCGACATCGCGGCGCTCGCCTGGCGCTTTCAGGGAAGGCTTGGGCTGTTCGACGCCCTTTGACTTTGCCATCAATCGGGAGTCGCTGCCCGCGTCGGGTTTCTTGTCGGCACCCTTGCCGGCGCCCTTGTCGTCCTTCTCGTTCTCGCCCGAACCCTTCGGAACAATGATGCGCGTGGGCACCTTGATCATCACCGGCGTGATGAGCGGAGCATGGAGCCGGGCCGTGCGCGGCTGCATCGTGGCCAGCATGTCGAACAAGGGGATGAGCAGCGTGAGCCCCACCACGTGAATCGCGGCGCTGCTCATAAAGCTGAGCGACATTCGCCCGGTGGCTTTATGGGTCTCCTTGGCGATCGGGTCGTCGGCCCGGCGGCGGTAGGATTCCCACAACTCCCTGCCACCCTGGGAGTGCATCACCAGGCAGAAGAAATAGAGTGCAACCGGATGCACAAACTCCGTAAGCAGGTTGCGCTTGGGAATCAAGGCCCGCCGGAAAATGGCATCGGGAGGAAGCGTTTCCGCCTCCTCCCGCCGTTGGGGATCAATTCTTAACCGGATTCTCATTTCATTGCATTCAGGGAGCGACGGAATACGCCAGTTTACAGCGAAAGGCGGAGGATCTCCGCGGCGATGCGGTCAAACGCTTCCTGCAAGCCGTCGTTCTGCTGCGTGAGCGGAACGTAGATGTACATGCCGATCTGCTGGCTGCTGTTGAAGTAGGCGGAATCCGGCGCGTTTGCTACCTGCTTCATGAATTCGTCTTCGATGGCGTAATTGCCGGTTTCGGGGGCGAGGCCAATCGAATAGATCACTGGCTGGAGTGTCGCGTTGGCGCGGATCTTGTTCGCTTGATCCGCCACAGTGTTCATGGAGGCGTTCGCCAGGTTGCGGGGGCTGCTCACGTTCGTGTAGGTGACGGACTTGGCGCCAAGGAAGCCCGCGGTGCGGTTTCCCCAGTAGTCCTTGTAGGGGATTCTGGCGATATCGTAACGCACGTCGCTCAAGTCCGATGCCATGGCGCAGCCGTTCAGATAGGAAATCGCGGAGTCTCCAGCAGTGAGGCTGGTGGAGGTATGTTTGTAGAGCCCCCATGAGTTCGTGCTGGTGGTGTTCGGATGGCCGCCGTAGGCGATGACGCCGATGCGATCGTTATCCTTGTAGGAGCAGGATGAACCGCTCTTGATAAGGTCGAGTTCCCCATTGTCGTTCCTGTTATTGAAATTCGCGGTGACGCCGTTCGCGATGCCATCCGTGAAGAACACGATTGCGTTCACCGCGCCGGGCTGGTTGATCGTGATTAGCATGTCATAGGCGGCATTCAACGCGGCGGTCTGGTTGGTGGCGCCGGCCGCGCCGATGGAATTGATCTTCGAGGTGATCGAAGGAGAGGTGCTCAAGAAGTTTTGGGTTGGCTCCATCGCGCGGGTCGCGCCCCCGTTGAACACCACCAGGCCGAGTTGATCAGTACCATTGGCGAAACTCTGCGCGAACTTGACCGCCGCATTCTTCATCGGCGTCACGGAGTTGTTGATCTGCATGGAGCCGGAGCGGTCCAGCACCATGATGACGTTCGAATCCCGCCGCGTGGCCTGGCCGATGACGTTGACGTCGGCATAGTGCTCCCCGAGAATCGGCATGAAATAGAGTGGCGCGCGCCGCGTGGCGTTCACCGTCACCGTGCGCATGCGGACCTGAGTCTCGTTAATGTCGACGATGGGTGCGATGCCGGTGGTTCCAAAATGATCTTGCGGGAAGTTCGCGTTGAAGTAGCGCAGGGCCACACCGCGGGCGGCGTCGCGCTGCTCCGCGAGCGTGAGGCCGCGGTTGAGCGAGCGAGCGGCGGAGAGACAGGCCGAATCAACTGCCACCGATAGCCGGGTTTTGATGATGTAGGCCATGCCAGCGTCAATGGCCAGCCCGGCCAGCGGAACCAGAAAGAGCAACGAAAGGGTGGCCAGCAAGAGCGCGAACCCCTTCTCGTGGGGACGTTTCGCGCCGATGCCTTTGCGGCGCGTGGAATTCGAGTCGATCTGTGTATTCGCCATGACTATCAGCCTCCTATCCGTCTCATCCGGCTTCGATCTCCGTCGCTAAAAAATTGCAAAAGTCGTCACGCGCGTATCGGCGTTGATATCGGGAAACGAAATGCCGGGAGTGATCATGAACCCTTCGGCGACATACGCTTCCTCGCCATCCAACATGGCTGGCATGAGGGTCTCGAGTGAAGGAGCGCGTGCGCTTCCATCATTCTTGTAGTTGTTCACCTTGCCGGAGGTTGCTACCGAAGCCGGAGTGGCAAGCCAGCTGGTGTAGAGGGCCGGGTTGCCGAGAACCACCCGATATGTCACCACCGGGAAACCCTGATTCGAACACCCGCTGGCACACTCACTGGCCCCCAACTTCCGAACGGTGGATATGATCATCGTGCCGTTGAAGGTGGCGTTATCGCCGGCGTTGTTCCCAACGAAAGTGGAACCCTGCGTGAGCTTATTGAAGAGCAGCTTGTTCTGGGGGAGGGTGAAGTCAATGCCGCGGGCGTGCATGATGCCCACGTCGCGCGTGATCTGCTCCAACTGCACCCGGTTGATGGTGGCCAGGCCGATCACCACCAAGCCCACCAGCAAGGGCACGAAAAGAAAGATCGTGGCAAGGGCCATTTCCACGAAAGCGCCGCCGCGCTGCCCGTTCCGGTTGCGTTTCCCCGCTGCGTTCGATTGCTCCGCATTCGCGAGGCGCCCGCGTTGGGGTGATTCTTGCAGGATCCATCGTTGTCTCATCGAGTGTCCCTCACCATTTCCCTCAATTCGTCTCCCGACATGCGCGAGGGGATTCTCCGGTTCCCCACCTCCACAATGGGTCGCCTAAAGAGCGGCGCATCCGCTGACGGGGCAGGATTCCATTCTGTCCGCAGCGTGGACGGTAATTTTGATTGGCGGATCTTCGAGAATCTCCAATTTCTGCAGATCGCCAATCTTGTAAACCGGGATGATCGGGCTGTATTCGTAGTCCTCAATGTTCACCATCACGATGTTGCCGCCCCGGTTGCGGCTGGATCCCAGGTCCTCCGTCAGGGTGGGCGATCCCGCGTCATAGAACTTGACAGTCAGTTTGTCCTCCTGCCCGTTCATCAGGCCCCCGGCCGCCTGAAGGGTCACCTTCTTGATGGAAGCCAGGTGGCCGAGGGAGCCGCCCGATCCGTCCGAGGCCGTCTGGCTCGTGATGGCGTAACGGACGCCTTCGCGAACGGCGTGCTGGAGAGAAACCTTGATGAAGATGCCCCAACCGATATCGACGATCATGAACATCAACGGAAGAATCATCATCATGACCAACGCGCCCGCGAGCGTTTCCGCGCCGCGCTGCGAGTGCCATCGCCGGGAGGCCGACTTGCTTGCACCCTCGGTAGCAGCCGACCTATGCTTCATGCTCAATCCGTCCCTTGTCGGCTTGTTCCTTCGTAGTGTATCCATGAACCTCATCCCCCCCTTTGACGAAGTGGAAATCGGAGTTCCGCTGCTCTCCATCAGAACTAATCGCCATCTCTGCATGTCAAACCTTCCGCTATACTCCTTAGCATGTCGGCTACCCGGTACCGGAAACGACGCATGCCCGAATGAAATGGTCCAGCACCCGGCAGTATCGAGTACTGCACTCCTCCCAGTCACGATAAGTATGCCGCAGAACTTATCGGTTGCAAATAGCGAATAAATTAGCAAAACTCCTTAGAGTCCAATACATCCTAAACAACAGTGGCGAAGAGAGTGCCAAGCACCTAGGGAGAGTCCTTTCGAATTCGCCAAGTATTCGCCTGGTCGGATCCCAGGCCCTCGGGCTCCTGCCTCAATCCGGAATCCACTCGAAAGCAAAAGCCTCGCGAAAAACCGTCGCCACCCGAAGAGTTCAAGTCAGAACTCAGAGTGTTGTTAATGAGAAGGAACACGCAATAACACGAATTTCTTAACGCCAATCAGAGTCCGCGTTTCCTGCCGTCTAGTACTAATTCTGCGTCGTAAGTCGTGTGAAGTCAATAGGCTGAAATCTTTTTTCGATTTTTTCTTGACAAATCTTTTGAGCGGACGAAGAGTAGTACTTACGGACCGGCAGTAATCTCAAGAGCGGACGCTTTTCGAAGAGAGCCGCCGGGTTCCGTCCTTGATTCTGGCACTGGCGAATTGCAGACCCGGTTGGGCTTGGGAGCGCGGAGGCTGGAGCCGCGGGCTTGGCGGAACGGTTCTTTCGGGGAAGCCAGGCTGAGGTGGAGGTGATGGTATTCCGTCCGGGAGGAAATAGCCCGCACGGAAGTTTCGCCAGGGGAGGATGGGAGTTTTTGGTAGCGGGAGATGGTTCATTAGTACCATAAATCGGAAGAGTACTAGAAGCATTTCGCCTTTCCAGAAACATAAAGTTCCGTTAGACTTGCTTCAACAGCGAAAAGGCTGTTGAGGAAATCGGAAACAACAAGCTGAGCGGTCTTCGAAGTCGACGAGGAATCGAATCGGAAGATCGAAACAGGTTCAAATTCAATAATCACTTTGCGAGGAAAATCATGCTGAACACTTTGAAGAACTTTGTCCGTGAAGAAGAAGGCCAGGATCTCGTCGAATACGCGCTCCTTCTGGCTCTCATTACGCTGGCGGTTGCCGCCGTGCTGCCCGGCTTCGCCGATACCCTGAACGACGTGTGGACTGCGGTTGGCGCGAAACTGAACACCGCCGGCAGCTAGGCCGCGTCGCCCATTCCGGGTTCCGAGCGCCGCTCGGCAACCCGGAAGCATTCAACCGCTTCTCAAGCGGGACGCGATTGCAGGGCGGCCTGTCTCAGGCCGTCCTGACGGTCGCGTCCCGTTTGGCAACTCCGGGCGGTCTATCGGCGGGGCGCGTTCCGCCGATGAGGTATGCGGGGCAAGGTTTCTCACGGAGTGTCGTCCCCTTTCACGAACAGGCTCCATGGAGAGCTGAAATCCGAGGCAGATTTTCAGGCATCCGGCGGCTATCGCGCGAAAAGAAGCCGGGGTACTGGTAAATAGAGAACGATCTGTCCGTTATAGAACTTGACTTCTCCGCGGTGAGAACGTCCCGGGCCCGCCGCTCGGGCTATGTTGTTCTCACCAGAAGAGCAAGCGAGGGTAGCCGAATGAATAAACGATTTTTGTCCGTCCTCCTTTTCGCCGTTGTTGTCGCGGGATTGGCGAGCCTGGTGCTTTACCTTCAGATCCGCGGCAAGCTTGGCACCGAAACAACCCCATCCAAGACGCAGATTGTCGTGGCGACCCGCCAGCTCGAAGTGGGCTCCGTCATCAAGGAAGGAGACGTAAAGACCGTCTCCTGGTCCAGCGATCTGCCGCAGGGCGCGATCGTCACTCCCGAGGCCGCAATCAAACGCGGCGTGATTTCCACTATCTATGCGAGCGAGCCCGTGCTCGACAGCCGCCTTGCGGCCGAAGGCGCCGGGGGCGGCTTGGCCGCCACGATTCCCAAAGGCATGCGCGCGGTTGGCCTGAAGGTCGACCAGGTGATTGGCGTGGCCGGTTTCGTGGTGCCGGGCATGCGCGTGGACGTGATCGTGGCCGGGAATCCGGGCGCGGAGTACTCCGACCGGGGCACGATGTCGAAGCTGCTGCTCCAGAATATAGAGGTGCTGTCCGCGGGCCAGAATATTGAGCGCAACGCGGAAGGCAAACCCATTCAGGTGCAGGTCGTGAACGTGCTCGTGACCCCCGAACAGGCGGAACGGGTGACGCTGGCCAGCGCCGAAGCACGCATCCAGTTGATTCTTCGCAACCCTCTTGACCAAGCCGAAGTCTCGACTTCGGGAGCTGAGTTCTCCGGCTTGTTTACCGGTATGGCTCCCCGCAAGATGGAGGCTCCTCCCACCGCGGCTGCGCCGCGGCGCTCCGCCCCCGCGCCGGCGCCCGTGAAGCTGGCACCGCCGCCCGTTCCCACCGTGGAAGTGATTCACGGGCTGGAGAAGACGGAGAAAACGGTGGACCGGAACCAGGGAGGTGCACTCTAATGCGCGTCCCGACGGTTTTTGTGAGGAATGCGAAAGGGGATTGCTCCATGCGGAGTTTTCGTTTATTGATCGCGGCTTGCCTGGCTCTGGCATTGTCCGCATCCGGCCTGGCCGCCGATGCCGCCAGCGTATCGAGACCGGCGCAAAACGACGCGCGTTCGACGGCTCGCGACCTCTTCGTGGTCGCCGGGAAATCGATCGTCGTGCAGACGCCCTCCGTGATCCAGCGCGTGGTGATCAGCGACCCCAAGATTGCCGAGGCCCTTCCCGTCACCCAGCAGGAACTGGTACTGCACGGGCGCTCGGAAGGCGAGACCAGCCTGATCCTGTGGACGGCGGGAGGCGGGCGTGTCCTGTTTGACCTGAAAGTCCAGGCGAACCACAACCAACTCGATGCACAGATCGACAAGATCCGGCAGGACCTTCGCCAGGAGTTCCCGGATTCGGACATCGATATCAGCGTGAACGGGGCGGATCCGCAAAAGCGTCAGGTCCTGCTGAAGGGGACTGTTCCCGATGTGGTGGGAGCCCGCCGCGCGGAGGCGATGGTATCTTCGCTCGGTAAGCCCGTAAGCCTGTTGCGCGTGCTCACGCCGGAGGCGGAGCCGCAGATCCTTCTGCGCGTTAAGTTCGCCAATGTCGAACGCGGAGCGGCGAGCGAGTTGGGTGCGAATTTCCTGAGTACGGGAGCCGGAGGCAATATCGGCTCGCTTAGCACCGGGATGTTTAGTCCGCCGGTGGTCGAAGTTGACGGCAACAACGCCAAATTTACCATCTCCGATGCGCTCAACGTCTTCCTGTTCCGGCCGGACCTCGATCTGGGGGCCACCTTGCGGCTGCTGCAGAACAAGCGCCTGGCGGAAGTGCTGGCGGAGCCGAATGTGCTCGCGATCAACGGCAAGCAGGCGAGTTTCCTGGCGGGCGGCGAGTTCCCGTTCCCGACGCTGCAGGGCGGTTCTGGCGGCGTTGGACAGATCACGATTCAATTCCGCGAGTTCGGCGTCCGCATCAATTTTGTGCCGACGATCACCGCGCGCGGCACGATTCGCCTGGCGGTCGAGCCCGAGGTGAGTTCGCTCGATATGGTGAACGGGCTCACGATTCAGGGCTTCCGCATTCCGGGTCTCTCCACGCGGCGCGTGCAGACGGAAGTGGAACTCGAGGACGGCCAGAGTTTCGCGATTGCGGGCTTGCTCGATAACAGGACCACGGAGGAACTGGCAAAGATCCCCGGTCTCGGAGATATTCCGCTGCTTGGCAAGCTTTTCCAATCCCGCAAGAAGCAGAAGACGAACACGGAATTGTTGGTGCTGATCACTCCGGAACTCGTGCGGCCGATCCCGGCGGGAGGCACGCTGCCTTCCATCGAAATGCCGGAACCGTTCATTGAGGGGGCGCCGACGAAAGCACCGCGTCACCCCACGATGGAAGAGACCGGGCCGGTACCGTTGAGCACGCCGAGACGTCCGGTCCCCGTGGAAACGATGCTTGAGGAGTACGATAAGCTCTCCAAGCCGCGGAACTTCAAGCAGAACCAGCAGGATTCGAGCGTTCTCCAGTTTATTCCCGCCATTCCGGCGGCCGCCCCGGCGGCAGCGCCAGCGGCTCCCTCGAGCGGAGGTGGCGGCGCGAATCCGTAGTCCGCTTGGATATCCCGTTGGGAGGGGATGCGATGGGAAGGCATCCTCGTCGTACCCCTCCCGCGGATCCGATTCCCGGTCATGGGCGCCCGCTGGTTTCGAGGCGACGTGAATCGCGGGCTTGGTCGCTTTAGGGAAAACCGGAGGGCATCAACGGGCGGAAGACGAGGGCAACTGCAGGCGGGAAGCCCGCAAAACCGAGCGCCGTCACCCGCACCGTCGCGGGGCGGGCGGTCGCGGGGCGGAGAATGGGAATCCATACGGGCGATTTGGACGCGGGTTTCCCGATGCCGCAAAAGGAGGCCTCTCGGATTGGCATGGGACGATAACGGAGAGACATGGAACCGATCACACTAGGCATCATCGTTCGCAAGAGTTCTCTGCGCAGCGAGATTCAGTCGCTGCTGTCGCAGATGTCGGTACGCGTAGTGCTGGAATCGGCCGATGTGGAGAACTGGACGGAAACCATCCTTCAAATTGAACGCGCCCAGCCCGACGTGATTTTGCTGGACGTCTCGGCGGTGGGCGATTCGCTGAGCGACGTGGTACGGCGCATTCGCGGCACGGCGGTGTCTCCGCTGGTCGTGGCGATGCACGTGACGTCCGATACGCAGATCATTCTCGACGCCATGCGCTCCGGCGCGAGCGAGTTTCTGTTTCCCCCGTTCGACACCACCCTGCAGGCCGCGGTGCAGCGGCTGGCCGCGGAGCGGTCGCAATCGAAGAACCCTCATCAGATCAATGGCAAGGTTCTGGGTTTCCTCTCGGTGAAAGGGGGGTGCGGATCGACGACGCTGGCCTGCCACATCGGAGTGGAACTGCATCGCGTTTCGCTGCAGCCGACGCTGCTCGCCGATTTTGACCTGGACGCCGGCATCATCGGGTTCCTCATGAAGGTGCAGTCGCGCTACACGGTGCTGGATGCGGCGAAAAACGTTTATCGCCTCGACCCCAGTTTTTGGAAGGCGATGGTATTCAAGCACCGGACTGGCCTTGAGGTATTAAAAGCGCCGCCGCCCGCGCTGACCCACACGATTCCGAACCAGGACGAGGTTCGCGCCATTCTGCGCCTCGCCCGCTCGATGTATAACTACACGATTCTCGATCTGGGTCGCGGGCTGAACCGGCTCTCGCTGAGTTCTCTCGAACTTGTGGATCAGGCCTATCTCGTAACGGTACCCGACGTGCCGAGCCTGCACCAGGCAAAGCTCATCATTTCCGCGTTGCGCGACTACGGTTTTGGCCAGGATAAGCTGCAGCTTCTGCTGAACCGGATGCAGAAGACGCCCGAGGTGACCCCGCCGGAACTCGAACGGGCCATGGGCTTGCCGGTTTTCGGCACGATTCCGAACGACTACTTTCCGCTCTACGAGGCGTACGCCGAGGGTGGATTGCTTCCGGCAAAGAGCAAGCTCTTGCGAAACTTTGAGAGCCTGGCTCGCCGCATTGCCGGCGTACCCGAAGAGAAGAAGCCGCAACGCACGGGTTTCTTTTCCCAAGTATTTAGTGGAGCGTAAAACGACATGGCCGCAGGAATGCCGACGAAACTGAACCGCACGAACCCCAACGAGGCGAATTGGGTGAACCGGCTGTTCACCGCCAGCGACTCGCTGGAGCATCAGGATCTCAAGTTCACTCTTCACCGCAAGCTGCTCGAGCGGGTGAACCTCGAAGTGCTGGCCACCATCGATACGGAGAGCGCCCGGGAAGACCTCCGGGTGATCCTGAGCCGGCTGGTGGACGAGGAAAAGACTCCGCTCAGCATGATGGAGAAGGAGCGGGTCACCCAGGAGGTGCTGGACGAAGTCTTCGGGCTGGGTCCGCTCGAACCGCTGCTGCAAGACCGGACGATCTCGGACATTCTGGTGACGACGCCCTACCTGGTGGTGGTGGAGCGCAACGGACGTCTGGAACGGACGGGTGTCCAGTTCAAGGACAATGCCCACCTGCTGCGAATTATCGAGAAAATCGTCTCCCGCGTCGGACGCCGGGTGGATGAATCTTCGCCAATGGTGGATGCGCGCCTGCCGGACGGAAGCCGCGTCAATGCGATCATTCCGCCGCTGGCCGTTGACGGCCCTCTGCTCTCGATTCGTCGCTTCGGCCGTTCTCCGCTGACTCCGGAGAAACTGGTGGCCAACCACTCGGTGACCGCCGAGATGATGGAGCTGATGAAGGCATGTGTGCGTGCCCGGCTGAACATCATTATTTCCGGCGGTACGGGTTCCGGGAAGACGACGCTGCTCAATGCGCTCTCCTCCTTCGTTCCGGAGACGGAGCGCATCGTTACGATTGAGGACGCGGCGGAATTGCAACTGAACCAGTGGCACGTGGCGCGTCTCGAGACGCGACCCCCCAACGTGGAAGGGCGAGGCGCGATCCGCCAGCGGGAACTGGTGATCAACGCCCTCCGTATGCGCCCGGACCGTATCGTCGTCGGCGAGGTGCGTGGCGAAGAAGCGCTCGACATGCTACAGGCCATGAATACCGGTCACGACGGATCCCTTACGACGATTCACGCGAACAATCCGCGTGACGGAATCGGCCGTCTCGAGGTGATGGTGGGCATGGCGAACGCGAACATGGGTGTGCGCGCCATCCGCCAGCAGATCGCTTCGGCCGTCGACGTGTTCGTGCAGGTATCGCGCATGAGCGACGGTTCCCGGCGCATCACGCACATCACGGAATGCGTGGGCATGGAAGGCGAGCAGGTAACCACGCAGGACGTATTCAATTTCATTCGAACCGGGCTCTCTGAGGACGGGCGCGTCCTTGGCCGCTTCCAGCCGACCGGCGTGCGGCCCCGCTTCTATGAGCGTCTGGCGGCGTCCGGTATTCGGCTGCCCGCTTCGGTGTTTGAGACGGTAATGGAGATTAACTGAGCGATTCCGCCGCGGAGAAGCGGCGCGGGGTCGCCATCCTGGTGATGGCGCGTAAAGGAGTTTTTCGATGCCAGTCATGATATTCGTGATCTTCGGCGTTCTGGTGCTGGTGGTGTTCGGCGTCACGATGGTGGGCGTCACTGTGGTGGAACGGCAGCGCCAGAAGAAGGTGGTGGGTATGCTGAATACCCTCCAGGGCAAATCCGTCGCGAAGGCGGCGGTGAAGAAGACTTCGATCGAACGGCAACTGCCGGCCGACTCCCAGATCGAGCGGCTCGCCGCCAAGCTGAAGCCGATGAACGCCGTGCAATCGTTCATTCAGCAATCGGGCCTGCAGTGGACCAGCGCGCAATTCCTTGGGATGACCGTGGGGTGCGCTCTGGGCGGAGCGATTGTCTCGCTCTATGTGGCCAAGATTCTGCCGCTCAGCACGCGCATGCCGGTATTCGCCCTTGCTGCCTCCGCAATCCCGTTCGCGATTTTGCGTTTTAAGGCAAGCCGCCGGATGGCCGCATTCGAGGAGCAGTTCCCCGACGCGCTCGACTTCCTGGCACGCAGCATGAAGGCCGGGAACGCATTTTCGGTGAGTCTCGAAATGCTTGGCAAGGAGGCGCAGGATCCGCTTGGCATGGAAGTCCGCCGGGTCTACAGCGAGCAGAATCTTGGGAGTTCGCTTGACGATTCGCTGCGCAATCTGTGCAGCCGGGTGCCCTTGCTCGATGTCCGCTTTTTCGTCTCGTCGGTGCTCTTGCAGAAAGATACCGGCGGCAACCTGAGTGAGATCCTTTCGAACCTTGCCTACATCATTCGGGAACGCTTCAAGCTGAAGGGCATGGTGAAGGCGGTGAGCGCCTCCGGAAGAATGACGGCCTGGGTGCTGATCGGGCTTCCCATCGGTCTCGCGGTGGGTCTATCGTTCCTGGCCCCCGGCTACCTGGATGCGCTGGTGAACGATCCGGAAGGCAAGCTGATCATCATCTTTGTGTGCGTGGCCCAGGTAATCGGCTATTTCGTGATGAGGAAGATCATCAACATCCGGGTCTGAAGGGCGTGGAGCGCGGGAAGGCTCGAACCGGGATTTAGTTCAGTGGTCGCAGCGGGAAGAAGCGAGAGCGACGGAAGAAGGATCGAATGTCAGCACTAATACCGATCATCATCAGCATGGGCATGTTTGTATTCCTGGCCGGCATCATTGTCGTCTTCGGATATTTTCGTTATGTCCGTCCAAGCCGCCTTGTCGAACAACTGAATACGAACGCCCTGGTGCCGCAGGTGGCCACGACGATCGGAGTTCAGCCCAAGAAGGACGCGCCCATCGTCCGGGTGATCCAGGAACTGGGAGAGAAGATCCCCACCTCGCCCAAGGACGCGGGCGACACGCGGAAGCGGCTGATCATGGCGGGCTTCCGGGAAGAATCCGCGGTACCGATCTTCCGGGGAATTCAGATCGCGGGCGGCGTCGTCGCACTCCTCATCGGGTTGACGCTCCGCATGAGCCTGCCGAACATGAATATGCTCTTCCCCTTCATCGCGGGAGGGTTGGGCTTCTGGATTCCCAGCTTCGTTCTGAGCAAACTCATTAGTATCCGGCAGGACAAGTTGAGGCTCTCCCTGCCGGATGCGCTCGATCTGCTGGTGATCTGCGTGGAGGCGGGTGTTGGATTGGATCAGGCAATTCAGAAAGTCTCGCAGGAGCTGGCAATCACACACAAGCACATCTGCAAGGAACTGAGCATGGTGGTGCTCGAAGCGCGCGCGGGCAAACGGCGCATTGAGGCCCTTCACAATCTCGCGGACCGCACCGGCCAGACGGATATCCGCAAGCTCGTGCAGGTGCTGGCGCAATCGGATCGTTTCGGAACCAGCATGGCGGATGCCTTGCGCGCGCACTCGGATTTCATGCGCGTAAAGCGCCGGCAGGACGCACAGGAACGCGCCGGCAAAGTCCCGGTCAAGCTCGTGTTTCCGATCTTTGCCTTTATTCTGCCGTCGATTCTCGCGGTGTCCACCGGCCCCGCAATGATTCGCGTGTTCAAAGTACTGATCCCCATGATGCAGGGGATCGGAGGAAACGGTTAAGCGCGCGTCCGCCGGCAGGCGCACCGCGCAATCAAGAGGAAAATCGCCACCGCGGTGGCGTCAGGAATGCGGAGCATCCGCTCCCGGAAAGGCAATTACATGGAACTACAATCTACGATCATCTGGCTGGCCGCCGCCATCGTCGCCGTACTGTACTTCGCGCGACGCCGAAAGCGGAAGACTCTCAGCTAGAGCGAAACGCTCGCATCGAAACCGCTTCGGCGGCAGTGCAAAATTCGTTTTATTCGGATTCCCGGCAGGTCCATTCCCGACTCGCCGGGCTACCGCCCGACTGTGGGACCGGAGACGCCCCGCTACGGCCAACGAGATACCCGTGGCGGCGCGTTTCCCGCTTCCCGGCCGGGCGGGCACCTCGCTCCCCCGCGAGATCTTCTCCCGCTCCTAGTCCAACGTCACCACTCCCTCTCTGTTCATCCGGAAATGAAGCGGAAGTTCCGGCCGGGCGTGAGCTGGCTACCGATTCGCTCGCTGCTCGAGAACCGCGCCCTGAGATCGTGCCGGGCGAAGCGCGCGCTGCCGACGGTGACGGGACCAGCGAAAAAGGACGGAGCAACCTGACCTCACCACTTTGGATTGCCGCCGCCGCTTTCTTCGATGGACGGGAAGGGTTCGCGGCGGGCACGGCGGGATGCGTCCGGAAATGTCAGGGTGAGATTTCAGGGTGAGAACCCGCCCTCATTGCCACTCTGTTAAAATGAAGTTCTTCCCATGCGATTCGGCGTTGTTGTCTTTCCGGGCAGTAATTGCGACCATGACGCGCTCCACGCGATTAGCGAGGATCTGGGCCATCCGGTCGAGATGCTTTGGCATCAGGATGAGAGTCTGCGAGGCGTGGATGCGATCCTTCTGCCGGGCGGATTCTCTTATGGCGACTATCTTCGGGGGGGCGCGATTGCCAAGTTCTCCCCGGTGATGCAGTCGGTGAGGAAGTTCGCCGAGGGTGGTGGTCCGGTGCTTGGGGTCTGCAACGGCTTCCAGATCCTGGTGGAAGCCGGTCTGCTACCGGGAGCGCTGGTGCGTAACCGCGGACTGCGGTTCATCTGCAAGACGGTTCGGCTTCGCGTGGAAACGCGAGAAACCCCTTTTACGAATTCTCTCCTCAAGGGCGACATCCTTCAATTGCCCATCGCGCACGGCGATGGCTGCTATGTCGCCGATGAAGCCACGCTCGATGCGCTCGAAGCGGAAGACCGCGTGGCGTTTCGCTATGTTGAAAATCCGAATGGGTCCATGCGCGATATCGCGGGGATTCTCAATGAAGGCCGCAATGTTCTTGGGATGATGCCTCACCCGGAGCGCGCCACGAATCCGTTAATGGGCTCCACGGACGGGTTGACGATCCTGCGATCCATTGTTTCCGAGTTCGCCGGACGAACGGCGGCGGCGGGTTAGATCCACGGACCGATGCCCCAAGCGATCTCCAATTCGCGGCCGGAGCCAGCAGAGCCCCGGTGCAAGCGAGGCCCTTCCCAGAGCGGGGAAGACGGCAAAGTCTCAGAAAAACAAGCCAAGATAGACAGTGAGGTTTGAGCGCCCCATGTCCACCATCACTCCCGAGATCGTCGCTTCCCACAATCTGAAGCCGGACGAATATCAGCGCATCGTCGAACGCCTCGGACGGGAACCGAATATCACCGAGCTTGGGATTTTCAGCGTGATGTGGAGCGAGCACTGTTCGTACAAGAGCTCGCGCATTCACCTGAAAAAGCTCCCCACCAAGGGGAAGTACGTGATGCACGGCCCCGGAGAGAACGCGGGCGTCATCGACATCGGAGGCGATTGGGCGATCGCCTTCAAGATCGAATCGCACAACCACCCGAGCTTTATTGAGCCTTTCCAGGGCGCGGCCACGGGGGTGGGGGGCATTCTGCGCGATATCTTCACGATGGGCGCGCGGCCCATCGCGGCGCTGAACTCACTGCGCTTCGGCAAGTTAGATCATCCGGAGGATGGCGCGCGCAACCGCCGTATCCTGGAGGGCGTCGTCGCCGGGATTGCCCACTATGGCAATTGCTTTGGCGTCCCCACCGTGGGCGGCGAGTGCGTCTTCGAAGATGCCTATTCGGGAAACCCGCTGGTGAACGTCTTCGCACTGGGCGTGGTGAAGAAGGACCAGATCTTCCTCGCCTCCGCGAGCGGTGTCGGCAACCCTGTGATCTACGTGGGCTCGAAGACCGGCAAGGACGGTATTCAGGGCGCCTCCATGGCCTCGGCCGAGTTCGACGAAGATTCGATGGATAAGCGCCCGAACGTGCAAGTGGGCGACCCCTTCATGGAAAAACTGCTGCTCGAAGCGTGCCTCGAAGCGCTGGCGACGGGCGCGGTGGTGGCGATGCAGGATATGGGGGCGGCGGGGCTCACCTGCTCCACCTGCGAGATGGGCAGCAAGGGCCATCTGGGTATTGAGATCGACCTGATGCATGTGCCCCAGCGGGAACCGCACATGACGCCGTACGAGATCATGCTCTCCGAAAGCCAGGAGCGCATGCTGCTGGTGGCGGAAAAGGGCAGGGAAGAAGAAGTGCTCTCCGTCTTCCGCAAGTGGGGCCTGGACGCGCACATTGTGGGTACGGTCACCGAAGGCAGCCAGATGGTAGTGCGCAACCACGGTGAAATCGCCGCGGATCTGCCCAACCGTTTCCTGGCGGACGAGGCGCCACTCTACGACCGGCCGCACGATGCCGCTCCATACCGGGACGCTCCGATGGAAGCGCCGTCGTTCGCAAGCGCGAGTTTGACGGCGGATCTGATCGCGCTGTGCGGCGCGCACGACCTGGCTTCGAAGCGGTGGATCTACGAGCAGTTTGACTTTCAGGTGCGCACGAACACGGTGCTCGGTCCGGGGGGCGATGCGGCGATCGTGCGCATCAAGGAAACGGGCAAGAGCGTGGCGATGTCGCTCGACGGCAACGGACGCTACTGCTACCTCGATCCTCGGTTGGGCGCTAAACTCGCCGTGGCGGAAAGCTGCCGGAATCTTTCCACGGTAGGGGCGCTTCCCATTGCCGCCACGAACAACCTGAATTTCGGCAATCCGGAGCGCCCGGAGATCATGGCGCAGTTGGTGGAGGCGATCGAAGGGATCGCCGAAGCCTGCACTTTCTTTGAGACGCCCATTACCGGAGGCAATGTCAGCCTTTACAACGAGACCCTGGGGACGCCCATTTATCCTACGCCGGTGCTTGGAATCGTCGGCCTTCTGGACACGGCGATGCCCCTGCCGATGGGCTTTCTCGCGGCCGGCCTCGAGGTAGCGCTCATCGGAGGATTGGGTGAGACCGATGAGACTCGCTTCGGCTCCACCCAGTATGCCAAGCAGATCCTGGGACAGCTCTGGGGGCTGCCTCCGGCGCTCGATATGGATTTTGAGAAGCGCGTGCAAGCAACCGTGCGGGAAGCGGTGGCATCCAAACTAGTGGCGAGCGCGCACGATTTAAGCGACGGCGGCTTGGCGTTTGCGCTGGCGGAGTGCGCCATCGCATCCGGCATTGGCGCGGAGATTTCCCTCGACAGCGATCTCCGGCCGGAGTTGCTGCTTTTCCATGAAGGCCCGTCCCGGGTGATTGTGGCGGCGAAGGATCTGAGCGCGGTTGAGGGTATTGCGGCAAAGAACGGCGTTCCGCTGCTGCGCATCGGCCGGACCGTCAAAGACGTGCTGAGTATCGCGAACCGGGGCGAAGAACTCGTCCGGGTTTCGTGCAACGAACTGCTGGAACCGTGGGAGAATGCTCTCCCGCATGCCATTGGGCAGGTAACGCATGTTTGACAAGTTTCATGATGAGTGCGGCGTATTCGCGGTCTATGGACATCCGGAAGCGGCGAATCTCGCCTATCTCGGCCTCTATGCCCTCCAGCATCGGGGCCAGGAGAGCGCGGGTATCGCGTGCAGCAATGGCCGCGACGTGGTCTGCTACAAGAGCATGGGCCATGTGGCCGACATCTTCACGCCGGAGCGGATCGGCCAACTGCACGGGTCCATGGCGATCGGCCATACGCGATATTCGACGAGCGGCGACAAGGCCGTCCTGAATGCACAGCCATTCTCCGTGGCATGCAATAAAGGCAAGATTGCAGTTGCACACAACGGGAACATCACCAATGCCAACGAACTGCGCAACGATCTGGAAGCGGCCGGATCCATCTTCCAGGCGACCTCCGATACCGAGGTGATTCTGCATTTGATCGCCCGCTCGCGCGAGCAGGAGATTGAAGCGGCTCTGCGCGAAGCGTTGCTGCAACTGGAAGGCGCGTATTCGCTGGTGTTCGTTTCGGAAAATAAGGTGATCGTGGCCCGCGACCCCTATGGGTTCCGTCCGCTGGCGATGGGCACGGTGGAACTGACGGGGCGCAAGTTCGGCTATGTCTTCGCGAGCGAGACCTGCGCGTTCGACCTGATCGGCGCCACTTACATTCGTGACGTGGAACCGGGCGAGATGGTGATTGTCAGCAGCGAGGGGCTGCATCGCATGCAGTTCACGCCGCCACGAAGACGCGCACATTGCGTGTTTGAGCACGTCTATTTTTCGCGTCCGGACTCTCTGGTTTTCGGCCGCCCCGTGCAGCAGAGCCGGGAAGAGATGGGTCGCCAGTTGGCGCGGGAGTTTCCCGTGGAGGCGGATCTGGTGGTGCCGGTGCCGGATTCCGGTGTTACGGCGGCCATCGGCTACGCGGCGGAATCGGGCATCCCGTATCGCCAGGCGCTGATCCGCAATCACTACGTTGGCAGAACGTTCATTGAACCCTCGCAGGCAATTCGCGACTTTGGCGTAAAGCTGAAGCTGAACCCGGTACGGAACCTGCTCGAGGGCAAACGCGTGGTGCTGGTGGACGATTCAATCGTACGCGGCACAACCTCCCGCAAGATCGTGCGTATGGTGCGACAGGCCGGGGCGCGCGAGGTCCACATGCGGATCTCCTGCCCGCCCACGATTGCGCCCTGCTACTACGGCGTGGATACACCCAATAAGAGTGAATTGATTGCGGCCAATAACTCCGTGGAAGAAATCCGGCGTTATGTGGAGGCGGATACGCTGGCATTTCTCTCGATGGAGAAGTTGCGCGCCTCGGTGGGGGACACAGACGACCGCTTCTGCTATGCCTGCTACACGGGGGAGTATCCGACGCAGCTTGTGCAAATACAGCAGAGGCTGCCGCTGGAGCGGTCTCGCTTCTGACGCGCCGGGTGCTCCCCGTTGAGCCGGATTGCGGGCGCGGTTGGTTTCGGCGGATGCGTTCGGCAATTGCGCTCCGTGCGCGGGCAGGTCGTTGACGGCTTCAGCGACCCGCTATCGCGCGATTTTTCCTAACTGGCTCAGGATCGCTGCCGGGACGCGGTTGAGTGGGGTGACTTGATCGGCCGCCCCCATGCGGATCGCTTCCTTCGGCATCCCGAACACGACGCAACTCTCCTCGTCCTGCGCGATAGTTCGGGCTCCGGCTTCCTTCATTTTCAGCATGCCTCGAGCTCCGTCGGAACCCATCCCGGTAAGGATGACGCCGATGGCGCGCGCTCCCGCCGATTCCGCGACGGAACTGAACATGACGTCGACCGATGGACGCTGGTAGCAAACGCGAGGCCCGTCCTGGACGGTGACACGAAAGCCTCCGTTGGCCGACTTGCGCAGGATCATGTGGAAGTTGCCCGGCGCGATCAGGACGCGACCGGCGCTGAGCATATCGCCGTCGCGTGCTTCTTTGACTTCCATCGGGCAGAGTTCATTCAAGCGGTTCGCAAAGTGCAGAGAAAAGACCGGCGGAATGTGCTGGGTGATCACGATGCCGGGACAGTTTCCGGGCAGGCGGGTGAGCACCTCCTGGATGGCTTCCGTGCCTCCGGTGGAAGCGCCGATGGCAATGACCGCGGAACTGTTGTGCGCGGGCGCTGGCGGCGGCGGTTCCGGTTTGGCGGGAGCGGGCTGTGGTGCCCTCCGCAGGCGGGCGGCGGCGGCCGCGCGAACCTTGGCGGCCAGGTCCATCCGCAGTTCCCCCACGGAGTAAGGGCCGCCGGGCTTGGCCAGCACCTCCACCGCGCCGAGGCGCAGCGCGTCGAGCGTTGTCTGGCAGCCGGCCTGGCCGAGGGAACTGATCACCACCACGGGCATGGGCTGGTAATGCATCAGCTTCTTGAGGAACGTGAGCCCGTCCATGCGCGGCATCTCGATGTCGAGCGTCAGCACATCGGGCTTGAGCGCGAGAATCTTGTCGCGAGCCACGAACGGGTCCGGCGCGGTGCCCACAACTTCGAGATCGTCGTGCCCGGACAAGGCTTCGGCAAGGAGCTTGCGCACGATCGCGGAATCGTCGACGATGAGGACCCGAATCTTGCTCATAGCGCGTACTCGGGTTGGAGGGAGAGAGAGACCGTAAGGATTCCCTCTCCGGTATCGAACCAGCGGATATTGTCCAGGGGCGCGAGTCGCGCGCCCGGTTCCGCCGGAACCAGTTCCGGATGGCTGAGGCGAAAAATGGTACTGTGTTCCAGGCGACCCAGCACGGAACCGCAGAACATGTTGGCCAGTTCGCAGACAACCTCGGCAGCCTGCGCGTCGGTAGCGGCTGGTTCATCGAGCCCCAGGAACCCCGCACCCGCGGCGTGGGCCAGGCTCAAGGGAAGACTCACGCGAAATATGCCCGACGTATGGCCTTCAAAGCGCAATTCGGACGTCAAAATCTCCTCGTCGCCCTCCCCGGGGGATTCCCGCGCGTCCCCCGCTTGCGGTGGGGCGGAGCCTTCGCCGCTGCCATCCACGCCGAGGAAGCACATCGTCTCCAGTACCTCTTCCACCGCTGTGGCCAGGGCCTGCTGGATTTCATTCGTTTCCATCAACGCCTCCCAGGCTGTGCACGAGTTCGTCGCGCAAGGTTTCCGGAGCGAAGGGCTTGGTCACGTACCCCTTGGCCCCCAGGGTCAGCATCTTCTGGATGCGGGCTTCCGTTCGATCCGTCGACACCACGAGGACAGGAATCGAGCGCAGCACAGTATGCGCGGACATCTGTCTCAGAAGCTCCTCGCCGTCCATTTCGGGCATGTTGATGTCGGTAAGTACCGCATCCACCCAGTTGTCTTCGAGCACCCGGAGCGCCTCTTCTCCGTTCGAGGCTTCCAGGCACCGGCCCACCTCCAGCCCGGAAAGGTCCAGCACGCGGCGGATGAAGTTTCGCATCGCCGGTGAATCGTCCACGATCAGGACATGGAGTTCCATCAACGCCCTCCCTTGCCGTTGGCCGGCACTGCTATTTCGCGGTCCGGCATGCCCGGCCCGCGGATAAAGAAGCGGCCGCTTGCAACCTCCAGCCGCACCGTGCGGGATGTCGTTCCGCCGACCTCTTCCGCATGAATGATCACTCCGGCCTTCCAGAGGATCTTGCGCAACGCGAGGTGGTTCCGCTTCCCGATGTTGAACACGCCGTTCTCGTCCATTACCTGCGCGCCTCCGGCCACCCGTACTACCAGCCGGCGCTTCTCCGCGCCCAGCTGATAGGCGGCGTGAAACAGTCGAGGCACGCCGGTGTCCGCGAACATGTAGGGGCTCTCGCGCGCCTTCTCCGGGTTCAGCGAAGATTCCGGCAGCATGTAGTGCAACAGGCCGCCCACCCCGGCCACCGGATCATGAATCGCAACCGCGATGCACGAGCCCAGCGCATAGGTTGCCAGTACCGATTCCGGTCCGCTGCTCACCTTGCAATCTCCCACTCCGACTGTCAACAAATTCACCATTGCGGTCTCTTCCGGCTGTCTGAAGGCGGTTTGCGGTACACCGCCGGCTGAACGTATTCGAGGCCATGATCAATTCCCGTGAGGCTCTCGGAATGCCCGGTGAGCAGGTATCCTCCCGGTTCGAGGCGTCCCGTCAGGCGCTGCACCACGCGCTGTTGCGTCGGCTTGTCAAAGTAGATCATGACGTTCCGGCAGAAGATGAGCGGGAACGGCCCGATCTGGGGCAGCGCCTCCATCAGATTCAGCCGGCGAAACTCGATAAGCGCCCGCACCTCTTTCTTCGCGCGATAGTGCCCGCTCCAATCCCCTTCGCCGCGCAGCCAGTATTTGCGAAGCTGCGGGCCGGGGATGCCGTCCATGCGGTCGGCCGGATAGATTCCCTGTTCCGCCTTCTCCAGCACGCGCGTGGAGATGTCCGTGGCCAGAATGCGCAACCTGCCCGCCGCGCTCGCGCCGAGTTCCTCGAGGACGCACATCGCGATCGTGTACGGCTCCTCGCCCGTGGAGCAGGCGGCGCTCCAGATGTCGATGGCCGTGCCGCGCTTCGCCCATTCCGGCAGTACGGCGCGCTTTAGGAATTGGAAGTGTGCCGGTTCGCGAAAGAACGAAGTGTGGTTGGTTGTGAGCGCATCGATCAGTTGGATGAGCGATTCCCCGGTCGAATCCCCCACGACGTGACGGTAGTATTCGTCGAAGGAGCGGAAGCCGTATTCCCGGATCTTCTTGTTCAATCGTGTGGAGACCAGGGTCTCCTTGCCATTGCGCAGGTCGAGCCCGAAGGTGTCGTAGGCGAGACGCCGGATCTTGGCGAACTCTTCCGCCTTGAGCGGGCGACACATCGTATCGTCAGGCGTGTGCATGCGCTCTCCACAGTCCGCTCATGTCGAGAATGAGCCCCACGCGCCCGTCGCCAAGAATCGCACCGCCCGCAATGCCGGGAATCCGTCCTAAACCTTCGCCCAGGCTCTTAATCACGACCTCCTGCTTGCCGACCAGATCGTCCACCATCAGACAGAACGATTGCTCCTCTGTCTCCGCCACCACCATCAGCGCTTGATACGGATCTTCGCTGCGCGGAGAGATGCCGAAGCGCTTGTAGAGCCGCAGCACCGGCAGCAGCCGCTCGCGGACCATCGCCATCTCCTGCCGGTTCTGCACCGTAAAGATGGTTTCCGCGGCGGGGCGAAACATCTCGCTTACGGAGAAGAGCGGCACAATGTAGCGGTGGCGGCCGATGGTCACCACCAGCCCGTCGATGATGGCCAGGGTGAGCGGCAGCTTCAGCAGAAACGTCGTTCCCTGTCCGGCCTGCGAACGGATTTCGATTCGTCCGCGAAGCCGTTCCACCTGACGGGTGACGACATCCATGCCCACGCCGCGGCCGGAAATGTCCGTCACCTGTTCGGCCGTTGAGAAACCGGGCGCCAGAATCAGCCGGAAAATGTCGTTCTCCGAGAGATGCTGCGCGTCGTCGACAAGGCCCTTCTGGCGAGCCTTGGCAAGGATCTTCTGGCTATCGAGGCCCCGGCCGTCGTCGGTAATTTCGATGACGATCTGCCCGGCCTGATGGTAGGCGGATAAGCTCACCTTCGCTTGCGCGGGCTTTCCGGCCGCCAGGCGGCCATCGGGCGTTTCGATGCCATGGTCGATCGAGTTGCGCACCATATGCATCAGGGGATCGGAGAGTTCCTCGGCGATGGTCTTGTCGAGTTCGGTATCCTCGCCGCGCGTGACCAGTTCCACCTGCTTGCCCACCTTCCTCGACAGGTCTCGAACCTGGCGGGCGGTGCGCTGAAAGAGTTGTCCAATGGGAACCATGCGCATCGCCATGGCGGTGCGCTGCACTTCGCCGGTGATCCGGGCCAACTGGGCCAGATCCCGTTGCAGCCGTTGATCGGCGGCGGCCGAGATCACCTCGTTATGGCGCACCATCGATTGCGCGATCACCATTTCCCCAACCATGTCCACCAGGTAATCGAGCTTGGACGTATCGACGCGCACCGACGAGGATTCCGCCACCGCCGCGCGCTTCGCCTCTCCCTCCGGCTTCACAGCCGAATCCGCCCTGGCGATTGCATCCGATTTCCCTTGCGCTTCCGGCTTCCGTGCCGAATCCCGCTTCCCATTCGCTTCCGGCTTCGCGCCCGCTTTCAGCTTCGGAGCCGAACTCTGTTTCTTGGGCGGATCGGGCGCGGGTGGCCCATCGGATGCTGCGGGTACATCCGATTTCGAAGGCGCATCCGCCGGCGGGAAGTCCTGGATCGCTAATGCGGCTCCGCCGGATTCCCCGGTCATCACCGCAAGCCCTTCCTTGCCGTCGGCTGGCATTGCCAGAGGTTCGGGTTCATCCGTCATCAGCGCATGGACCCGCTCGAGCAGGCGCGCGTGTCCGGGGCCTGTTTCGCCGCCCTCCCCGGCTTCGACCGCCGTCATGGCCCGGCTCAGGTAGTCCACGCTTTCGAGAATCACATCGATCACGCGCGGGGTGATGTTGAGATTCCCCTCGCGAGCCAGATTGAGGGCGGTTTCAACCTCGTGAGACATCTCCTGGATGGCCGCGAACTCCAGGAATCCAGCCAGCCCCTTGATCGTGTGGAAGCCGCGAAACACGGAATTGATGGCATCCGTATCCTCAGGCTCCTTCTCAAGCGTGAGGAGCCGCTGTTCGATCGAAGCCAGATGCTCCCTGGATTCCATGACGAAATCGGCAACGAGTTCCGGGTCCTGGGCGAGCGAGAAGACGGCCGGCGCGGGCTTTCCGGCCGCTTTCGCCTCCGCCGCGCCGTCGGACAGGGCTTGTTGCAGCCGCGCGAGCCCCTCCCGCAGTTGCCCGGACGCGGGAGCGCCGGCGGCGAGTTCCACGGCGATACGGGCCGCTTCGGGATAGCCTGCGTCCTCCGCCTGGCGGCTGAGTTCGGCAAGCGTGGCCAGGACGCCGTCGGGACTTGCGTCCGCGGCCCCATCGCCCGCATCCCCGATGAGAAGCCGGGTAGAAAGGTCGTCAATTTGCTCCTGGAGCAGGGGCACGATTTCGGGATTGGGCATGGTCATACCTGGGTGGATCGTTTGCAATTCGTATGAAAAGGGAAGGGGAACCGGGACTGCGGCGGTGCCGCCTCCCGGCGCTACCACGCGGTGCGCATCGCGGCGTCGCTACGTCACGTTGCCACGTCATGTTGCCAAGTCACGTCGCCAAGTCACGTCGCCGCGCTGAGTGGCTGCGCGGTCCCGGCATCCCCGATCCCCGTTGGCCGTTCGGCCCGCGCACCGTCAGGCTTGCGCCGTCAAGCCCGCGAGCCGCTCGTCCGGTTGGCCGCTAGAATTCCTTGAACTGATCGTCCAAAGGAAAGGCTCCCTTGCTGGCGCTGTGCGCGAAGAGATCCGATGTCGCGGTTCTGGCGGGGTTGGCCGGCCGAGAAACCGCCTTTCGCAAGGATGCGAGTCCGGAGGCTGGCGCGGACGCATTCCGCCCCGCCTTCCCCGCGGAGGCGCTCGACGCGCGGGCATACTGGTGGGCGCCAGCCGTTCCCGCTCCGCCCACCATGGCCGTCAGCCGCTCGACGATGTTCTTCAAGGTCATCGACTGCGCGTTCAACTCCTCGGCGGCCGATGCGCTCTCTTCCGCGTTGGCGGCGGTCTTCTGCGTCACCTGTTCCATTTGCGAGATGGCCTTGCCGATCTGTTCAATTCCGCGCGCCTGTTCCTGGCTGCCAAGGTTCACTTCATCAACCAGGGTTTTCACCTTGCCCGCTTCTTCCGTGATCGCCCGGATGGCCGTGGCCACCTGGTCCACTTTCACCTTGCCGTCGTCGGATTTAGCGATGGATTCCTCAATCAGCGCCGCTGTGTCCTTGGCCGCCTGCGCGCTGCGCTGCGCCAGATTGCGAACCTCGTCGGCCACCACGGCAAAGCCCATTCCGGCCTCGCCCGCGCGCGCCGCTTCCACGGCCGCGTTCAGAGCAAGAATATTGGTCTGGAATGCGATCTCGTCAATCACCTTGATGATGCGGGCGATCTTGTCGCTTTGGGTGTTGATCTCGCCCATCGCCACCACGGATTCATCGAGCGACTGGTTGGCCTGTTCATACTTCTTCTGGGACTGGGTCATCAGATCGGCCGCCGCGCGAGAGTTCTCGCTATTCTTGCGCGCCATCGAATTGATTTCTTCACTCGATGCCGACGTCTCTTCAAGAGATGCTGCCTGTTCGCTGGACCCCTGGGCCAGGGATTGGCTCGACGAGGAAACCTGCGAGGCCGCGCTTGCCACCTGCTCCGCGCCTTCCGCTAACTCGGTGACTGCCCGCAGCAGGTTGCCGTTGACACTTCTTATCACTAGAAATGCGAGCAGACTGCCTGTGAGAATACTGATAGTCAATAGTGTCCAACTCCACCATTGCGTCTGGCTGACGGTAACACTCATCGCAGCCGCATTGCGGTCACCATTCTGTTTGTTCCAATCCACCAGTGCGCGAAGCGCCCCTTTCACTTCGAGAAAGATGGGATAGCACTCAGAATCGTACTTCTTGACCGCTTCAGAACTCTTGCCGGACCGACTTAGAACGACCACATTCTCCCACGAGGCCAAGTACCGATCGAATGCCGGTTTAATCTTTCCGAACAATTGTTGATCTTCGGCCTGAGTGATCGTCTTCCCGTATCCATTCAAGCTCTCCTGGAAGGTTTGCTTCAGGGCTTCATTCTGACGTTCAATTTGTGCTTGTTCGGTGCTATTCCCAATTGCCATATGCTTTAGGAAGTTTCCTCTCATCTCCAGAAGAGTGGATTCTAGCACGCCGATCTCATAGATCCCTGGAAGTGAATCGGCCACGATGGCCTTTAGATTGGTTTCAATTCGACTCGTGTTGACAAGAGAAACTACGCCTAACGTTACGGTCAGCAGGACCAATGCCACGCAGGTCAAACTGAACTTTTTCCCAATCGTCATCTGTGAATGCATCATCAATCTCCTTTCGTCCAACTACTGCAACATGGCCTCTAATCGCCGCAGATCCTGGCTGGTGAGCACCTGCTCGATCTCGAGCAGGATCTTCACTTTGCCCTTCACCTTGGCCATGCCCAGCAGGTAGGGCGTGGCCGTGCCGTCGCCGAAGTCCGGCGTATCCTCGATTTCGGCCGTCGCCAGGTTGAGCACCTCGGCCACGCCGTCGACGACGATGCCCATCAGCATCGGTCCCGCTTCGCTATTGACCTGCGTCACGATGATGCAGGTGCGCTGCGTGTATTCCTGTTCCGGCAGACCGAACTTGAGGCGCAGATCCACCACGGGGATCACTTTTCCGCGCAGGTTGATGACGCCCTTGACGTGATGCGGCGTTTGCGGCACCGCCGTGATGTCCTGAATGCCCATGATTTCGCGGACCTTCAGAACCTGAATCCCAAATTCTTCCTGGCCCAAATGGAACACCAGGTATTTGCCTCCGCGGTCGCCTTCCCTGTTCGTGGCGCCCCCATCCGCTCTTTCCATTACCGTCGCTTCCATGCTGCTCCTTTCCAATTCACTCCGCTTCCCTATCCGCATGCGCAATTTTCGCCGTCTGGAACCAGCTTCGTTTGCACTGGCCGGTAAACTCGCGGGCAAGCGCGCCACTGGAATGATCGGCCCACGCGCGCACAACTTTAGTAGCCCCCTCGCAACGAGGGGAGCCTTGCGGCTCCCACGCCCGCAACGACGCGGGGAGTTCGCCGCCCTAGAACCGCTGCGTCAGGCCCAAAAACACGTAGGTGTAAGCGGAGCCGCGGCCGCCGTCCCGCAGAAACGCGCCCGGCAGAAGCCGCCCAACCGTGAGCTCGACCGATGTATCGCGCCCTGGGCTCCAGCTAGCCTGCACGTCCGCACCCTGCCCGATGTGCGTGCTTCGCGATACGTCTGCCGCGACGATTCTCTCGCCGGGTCCGTTGTAGAGGCCGTCGAACTCGCTGGCGCGCCAGTAGGAGTGGTAGGCCACGGTAAAGGCCAGATTCTCCCGCACGAGGAGCTCCGCTCCTGGGCGCGCGTGTACCAGGTTGGTGTAGCCGAAAAGGCCCGCAGTATCGTATGAATCTGCCGTGCCGGAGTAGAGGGAACTGAAGCGGCCATGCACGCGATCGTGCGGGTTCCGGTCTCCCGATGCCCGGTCCATCCCCACGAAGAACCTCGGGCGGTGCCGCGCATGGATCGGCGCATAGCCGAAGACCCAGGAGCTAGCCCAGGCCGATACGTCCTGTTGCGCTTGCGTGCCCCGCTGGAGCGCCATCTCCATTTCGTAGTCGAAACCGAGGGGCAGCATTCCGGCCCAGCGAAACCCGGTAGTTCTCGAATCCAGCTTGCCTGCCTCCGCGCCTTCGCCGAAGGGGAGGTCCATCCGCCGCAGGAACAGGTACGGCTCAATGGTGGCGTTCGGGATCAGCCTCTCAATCGAGCCATAGAGGCCGTGCAAACGTTCGGCGTGGGCCGGCCTGTCGAAGCCCCGCGTGTTGACCCTTACCGGCGCGCCGCTGAAGGCGTCCACGCGAAAGCGGCCGCCGCGCATCGTCAGGCGCATGGCGTCGAAGGTGAGCCCGGTGTTCGACCACTCCGAATCCTCCACCAGCCGGCCTTCCCCGAAGTGGAGAGACTGCCGCCCGGCGCGCACGCGGAAACTCCCGGTCTCCACATCTCCGGCTTCGACGTAGCCCTGTCGCAGATCCATCGGATTTCTGAGCGAGGCCGGGGCCGGAGAAACCTCGTGAGAAAAGACCCGCGAATCCTGGCCCTCAAAGTTGAACTTCAGCCACGGGCGGACCCGCACTCCAAGGCGCAGCCGCAGCCGCTGCAGCGGATAGGAGTCCGCTCCCGGCTGAAAGCCCGCGCCGTGCAGGCTTTCGACACGCACTCGTTCTTCACCCCCGATCCAGAGCCACGACGGCAGTTCCGAGTTCACATAGCCGGCAACCCTGCCGGCCGGCGGGAAGGAATCCTCCGCGACGGCGGGGAGCGGCAAAAGGGCAAGCGCGGCGAGCAGCGCGATACGAAGTGAAGAAGCTTTGCGATTCATGGAGTTCGAGTTCCTATCCTGTGAAACCCTTATCGTCCGAATCGCGGAATCTTGAGTTCCGATGCGGGTAGATAAAGTTCTACGAAAACGTGCCGCGTGTGCGCGGAGCCGTAGAGGAGAGCGATCAATTCCCGGAAAGCTTGGGTCTCGCGCCGCGATTTGATATCCTTCGCGCGAAGGGTTTTTTATGCGAATGCGTTTCTCTTTATCCTGCGTGGCGATCGCTCTAATTGTGTTTGCGGGGTGTAAACCGAAGTCCGAGGCGGTTCCGGATCTGATTATCCATAACGCCAAAGTCCTGACCGTGGATAAGGATTTCCGGGTCGCCGAGGCCGTGGCGATTCGCGGCGAACAGATTCTCGATGTCGGGTCGAACGACCGCATTCTGGCGTTGGCGGGGGAGGGCACCACGCGCTACGACGCCGGGGGAAAGATGGTGCTGCCGGGGCTGATGGATTCGCACCTGCACGCCGTTTCAAGCGCCATGTTCGAGTTCGATCATGAAGTGCCCGAGATGCAGACCATCGCGGACGTGCTGGCCTACGTCAAGTCGCGGGCGGCGACGCTGGGGCCGGGGAAATGGGTGAACGTTTCCCAGGTCTTCATCACGCGGCTGAAGGATCAGCGTTATCCGACGAGGGCGGAGCTCGACGAGGCCGCTCCCGAGAACCCCGCGGTGTTTCGAACCGGTCCCGATGCCTCCCTGAACACGCTGGCTTTGAAGGAGAGCGGCATCGACCGGAATTTCACCGTGAGCGACGGTTCTCCCTGCCGGGTGGAGAAGGACGCGAAGGGAGACCCCACGGGCATTCTGCGGCAGTGCGAGCGTTTCATTAAGAGCGTGGACAGCAACCGCAAACCGACCGAGGCCGAGACCCTGGAATGGGTGAAGAAACTGCTCGCCGATTACAACTCGGTCGGCATTACCACGGTAGGGGACGGAGATACATCGGACAGCGAGCTTGAGATCTACCGCAAGCTGTGGAAGAACAACGAGCTTTCCGTGCGCGTATTCGCCACGGTCAGCGTCAATGCGCAGGACCCGATCGAAAAGATCGAAGAGAGAATTCGCACGGCGGCGAAGGATCCCCTTCACACTTACAACAACATGCTCTGGCTGCGCGGCGCTAAGGTCTTCCTGGACGGTGGGATGCTTACCGGCAGCGCGTACATGCTGAAGCCGTGGGGCGTCAGCAAGATTTACTCGATTACCGATCCCGAGTATCGCGGCATGCGGTACATCGAGCCTGACAAACTGGTGCGGATCTTACGAGTTTCGCTCGAAAATGGCTTGCAGTTGGCCGCGCACTCGCAGGGGGACGCCGCGGTCACCACCTATGTGGATGCCGTGGAGCAATTGTCCAAGAGCGGGGTGAATACCGTGGCGGCCCGGCCCATGATAACCCATGGCAGCTTCATGACCGACGAAGCGATCAACCGGATGGGAAAATACGGGATCGTGGCAAATATGCAGCCCAACTGGCTGCAATTGGACGGCGGCATTCTGATGAAACAGTTCGGTGAGGCAAGGACGGCGATGTTCATTCCGCTTCGCACGCTCTTTGACCGCAACGTGATGATCGGTGGCGGGAGCGACCACATGCAGAAGATCGGCAGCTTCCGCTCCATCAACCAATACAACCCCTTCCTGGGGATGTGGACCGCGATTGCGCGAACCCCGCGTTGGATGGACAAACCGTTCCATCCGGAACAGGCCATCACGCGCGAAGAGGCGATCCGCCTCTACACGATCAACAACGCCTTCATCCTGCATGACGAGGATAAGAAGGGTTCTCTTGAGAAGGGCAAGCTGGCCGACCTGATTGTCGTGGATCGCGACTTGTTGACCTGCCCCCTCGAGGATCTTCCGCAAACCAAGGTGCTGCGCACCTATCTGGGCGGGAAGCTCATCTACGAAGCGAAGTAACGGTGCGGGCGCTACCCCTGGCCGAACAGGCTGTTCTGGCCGGGTACCGCGCCCCATCCGCCTTTCGGGTGAATCTTGAAATACTCAAAGCCGCGCAGGGTGCCCACGCGCCCGCGAGGGGTGCGGTCAATGAACCCGAGTTGCATCAGGTAAGGCTCGTAGACCTCCTCGATTGTCGTGGCGTCTTCGTCGATGGAAGCGGCGATGGTGTTGAGCCCCACCGGGCCGCCGCTGTACTTGTCGAGGATCGTGAGCATGATTTTCTGGTCCACCTCATCGAGACCATAGCGATCCACTTCAAGCAGATCCAGAGCCTTCGCGGCTACGTCGTGGTTGATGTACCCATCGGCGCGCACTTGGGCGAAATCGCGGACTCTCCGCAAGAGGCGGTTGGCGATACGCGGCGTTCCCCGGCTGCGGCGGGCGATTTCCGCCGCCCCTTCTTTTTCGATGCCCACGGAGAGCAGACGGGCGGAGCGCTCCACGATGCCGGTGAGTTCGGTGACGTCGTAGGGATTCAGGCGTAGAACGATGCCGAAGCGCGTTCGCAAGGGGCCGCTAAGCAAGCCCTGGCGCGTGGTGGCGCCGATGCAGGTGAAGCGGGGAATCGGCAGCGTGTGCGTGCGGGCCGCCACACCGGTGCCGATGAGGATGTCCACGTGGAAGTCCTCAAGGGCGCTATAAAGCATCTCCTCGATATCGGGCAGGAGGCGGTGGATCTCATCCACAAAGAAGACCTGCTGGTTGCGGATGTTGCTCAGAACTCCGGTGAGGTCGAGCTTCTTCTGGAGAATCGGCCCGGCCGTCTGGTCAAAGGCTACACCGAGTTCGTTGGCGATGACGGTGGCGAGGGTGGTCTTGCCGAGGCCGGGGGGGCCGTAAAGCAGCACGTGGTCCATCGCTTCCCCGCGCTGCCGGGCCGCCTCGATGGCGATACTCAGGATCTCCTTGACTTTGGTCTGCCCGGTGAAGTCCGATAGCTGCCGGGGGCGCAGACTGGCCTCCAACTGGAGGTCTTCTTCTTCGGCCGCCGGCGAGACCAGCCGCGAATTGCTCATGTGTACAACCTTACCGTGTTCCGGCCATCCGCTTCAGAGGTCTTAGCGGACAAGTTCGAGCGCCTTGCGGAAGAGCGCTTCGAAGCCCGCGCCTTCGCCCAGGCTCTTCGCCTTGAGCAGCGCCGCTTCCGCGGCCGGACGGGCGCATCCGAGATTCACGAGCGCGGAGAGTACGTCTTCGTCAACCGGCGAGAGGCTTGCCCGCGGCACGCTCAGGCCGGCCGGCACCAGCGCTTCGAAGCCTTGCAGCTTCTCCTTCAATTCAAGGACGATCCGCTCGGCGGTCTTCTTGCCCACACCGGGGATGCGCACCAGTCTCGCAGTGTCACCGGTGCGAATAGCAACCACCAGATCCGGGGCCGCCATGCCACTGAGGATGGTGACGGCGAGCTTTGGCCCAATCCCGCTCACGGTGATGAGCCGCTCGAAGAGGCTCTTCTCGTCGCGGGTGACAAAGCCATAGAGCACGATGGCGTCTTCGCGAACGGCGGTGTATACGTGGACGCGGGCTTCCTGTTGCAGGTCCGGCAGCGCCGTGAACGTGGAGACCGGCACGCTCAAGGCGTAGCCCACCCCGCCACACTCGACGATCACCTCGTTCGGGTGCTTTTCAATGAGAATTCCGTGAAGATGCGCAATCATGGTTCTGAAGGACCGGGCCGGGCTCCGCGCCCGGCAAACTATTCATTATATGGCGCGAAGACGATTCTTTGTAGACGGAATCCACCAGGGCCGGGCGGTCGTGGAAGGGGACGAAGCGAAGCACTTGCGGCAGGTGCTACGGGCGGAAGTGGGGCAGAGGTACGAACTCTCGGATGGAGAGCGTGTCTTTTTAGCTGAAATAGAAACCTTTCGTAAGGGAGAAGCTACATTTCGAGTGCTTGAGGAGATCCCTCAATCGCCGTTACTGCTCGACGCAACCCTTCTAGCAGCGCTCATCAAGCTGGACCGTTTTGAGTGGATCATCGAGAAGGCCACGGAGCTAGGGGTAAGCCGGATCATTCCTGTGATCGCGGAGCGCAGCGACTTCGGATTGGAGAAGGCTGTTCCCGGAAAACGGGAGCGCTGGAACCGGATTGCCCTCGAATCCGCGAAACAAAGCCACCGGGTGGGACCACCACACATCGGCGACGCCGTGAGATTCCCCGCGGTGCTGGAGAGTGAGATCGGGTTCCGGCTGATGCTGGATGAGAACGAAACGAAGCCAATTCTTGCGGTTCTTCGCGAGGAAGCGGATAAGAATCAAGGAGATAGGGTATCGTTGCTGGTTGGCCCGGAGGGCGGCTGGACGGATGCGGAACGGAGCCACGCGCAACTGGCGGGGTTCGTTCCGGCATCACTGGGTCCGCTCGTGATGCGGGCGGAGACAGCGACGGTGGTTGCACTCGGCGTGCTGAATGCGGTGTGGCTGGATCGGAAATCTAGGATTTCGGTGTAAGGAGTGGCTTAATTACCTGGAACACGTTGTCCGCGACGATCCTGTTTCCGGCCGGGCGGGCGTGGATGCCATCGGCTTGCATCAGTTCCGCCGATTCCGGGCCCAGCGCCACTCCTTCGAGTAGGAACGGCAGAAAGGGGAGCTTGTACCTGACGGCCAGATCTTTGTAGATCTGCTCAAAATCGCGGATGTAGTCCGGGCCGTAGTTGCGCGGCAGCGTAATCCCGGCGAGGACGACCTTCGCGCCGGAGGATTGGAAGGCCTCAATGGCTTTCGAAAGATTCTCGCGGGTCTGTTTCAGGGTGAGTCCGCGAAGCCCATCGTTGCCGCCGAGTTCGAGAATGACGATCGCAGGCTTCATGGCGACGATGTTGGGAACGCGGGTGAGGCCTCCGGCGGTGGTATCGCCGCTAATTCCCGCATTCACCACGCGGTACCGATATCCTTCTGCATTCAAAAGGCTTTGCAGATAAGCGGGGTAACTGTATTGCCGGTCGACGCCGAAACCTGCAGTTAAACTGTCACCAAGGGCAACAAGAACCGGTCGGCCGTCGTCTTCTATAGTGAGCATGGTGCCCGGCTGTACTTTCGCCTCCTGCTCCTCGGGTTGGCCGGGTGCCGTGCTCACTTCATTTGTCGCCGGCGGGGCAGCCTCTTTTCCGCAACCACTAAGACCCGTCATCATCAAGAGAAGCGCGACTCCGAAACAGAACTGAAACAGGGGAACGGTACGCCTCATGGCAGAAAATGCGGTCATTGCAGTTGAGAACCTCACTAAGACCATCGTAAACGGCCCGCACCGGGTTGAGATTTTGCGGGGTGTCGGGTTCACGGTTCCCAAGGGCCAGTTCGTTGCGCTCATGGGCGCATCGGGGAGCGGGAAGAGCACGCTGCTCGGTTTGCTGGCCGGTTTGGATTCCGTGAGCGGCGGCAGGATTTTTTTGGACGGCGTGGACATCACCTCGCTGGATGAAGACGCGCTGGCGCTGCTGCGGAGCCGCAAGGTGGGCTTCGTCTTCCAATCGTTCAATCTGATTGGAACCCTGACCGCGGAGGAGAATGTGCTGCTGCCTTTTGAGCTATCCGGCGCGAAGGGCGACGGGCGAGCGAGGGCGCGCGCCTTGCTGGACGACGTGGGGCTGAGCGAGCGAAAGCACCACTATCCCGTGCAACTCTCGGGCGGCGAGCAACAGCGGGTAGCGCTAGCGCGCGCGTTCATGACGAAGCCTCCGATCCTGCTGGCGGACGAGCCTACGGGCAATCTGGATTCGGCCAATGGGCGGCATGTCCTCGAGTTGCTGATCCGCCTGAACCGCAAGGAAGGCGCGACCCTCGTCATGGTGACGCACGACCCGGAATTGGCGGCGTACGCGGATCGCCGCATCATCCTGAAAGACGGCGTGATGGTGGCGGACGAAACCCAGGTCGCTCGCGAACTGCTGCTCGAAGAGGTGGCGTCTTGAGCGAAGAGACTCCGGAGACCGAAGTAAATTTCGGCGCTGCCGGAGCACTGCCTTGGGGGCTGGCGGCGAGAATTGCGTGGCGCGAATCCCGCGCTTCGCTGGGCCGCTTTGTGTTCGTGGTGGCAGCGGTCGCGGTGGGCGTGGCCGCCTTGGTGGGTGTGCGCGGGTTCTCCACGCTCTTCCATGACGTCTTGCTCAAGGAAGCGCGCACCCTGTTGGCGGCCGACTTGAGCGTTCGCAATTTCCGCCTTCCCACGCCGGAACAGACGGCGGCGCTCGACCGCCTACGCGCGAAGGGCGTCGGCGTCACCTGGGTGACGGAATCGGTGTCCATGCTCTCTGCCGGGCCGGATTCGATCCCGCTGCTGGTCTCGGTGAAGGCGGTGGAACCGGATTTGTACCCCTTCTATGGCGAATTTCGGATCAGCCCGCCGGCGAAGCTGAAAGACGTGCTGGACGCGCGGCACGTGCTGGTTGCCGACGATCTGCGGATTCGCTTTGACCTGCATACCGGCAGCACCCTGCGCCTGGGTGCGGCGGACTTTCTGGTGGCCGGCGTCGTGGAAAACGAGCCGGACCGGATGACCGGCAGCCTCAACGCCGGCCCCAGGGTACTGATCAGCCGCGAGGGGCTGGAACGGACCGGCCTGATCACGGAAGGGAGCCGCGCGGCGCAGCGATTTCTCTTGAAATTCCCCCCGCAGGGCGTGGACGTCGCGGCGGTGAACGAAACGCTGAAGGAGGCATTTCCAGACGCCCGGATTTCCGATTTCCGCGAGGTGCATCCGGCAATCAACGCGGGGCTGAACAGCGCCACACGGTTTCTGAGCCTGGTGAGCCTGATCGCGCTGATCGTCGGCGCGCTTGGCGTGGGGATGGCGATGCAGGCGCACCTGCAGCAGCGCCTCGATTCGATTGCGATCATGAAGGCGATCGGTGCGAAATCCGGCCACATTCTGCGGATTTACGGCCTGCAGACCTTGCTGCTCGGCCTTACGGGCGCGATTGCTGGCGTCGCCGCGGGAGTGCTGGTGCAGCGCAGCTTTCCGCTGCTGGTGGAGCGATATTTTCCCGTTGCCGCGAAGATCGGCTGGGAACCGTGGTCCGCCATCCAGGGAATTCTGGTGGGCGTGCTGACGACGCTGCTTTTCACACTGCCGCTGCTCTTCGATATCCGGCGCGTGAAGCCCAATCTGATTCTTCGCCGGGAGATGGCGGAGCGGCGAGGAGACTGGAGAGCACGGCTGAAAGAATCCCGTGCCTCCCTGTTGATCGGTGCATTGTTGCTCTGTGGCATTGGCGGCATCGCCGCATGGCTGAGCGACTCGTGGAGGATGGGAGCATACTTTGTGGGCGCGGTGGTGGTGAGCCTGCTGGCGCTGCATGCGATTGGCTGGCTGCTGCTGAACGGGCTGCGCTTCGTGATGGAGCACGGATATCTGCGAATCCCCGCCACCTTGCGGCATGGGATGAGCAACCTCTACCGGCCCGGCAATCACGCGCGCACGGCGTTGGTGGCACTGGGCATTGGCGTCACATTCACGCTCACGGTTTACCTCGTGCAGGGATCGATGCTCCAAAGCCTGGTGGCCAACGCGCCGCCGAATATGCCGAATGTCTTCTTCATCAATGTCCAGCCGGAGCAACAGGCCCCGCTCTTGAAGATCATCAACGGACAGGCCGGGATTCTCGCGAAGCCGGTGATTCAAAGTTCGGTTTCCATGAGGATTGACCGGGTGGGCGGGAAGAGCGTGGAAGACTTCAAGCTCGAAGGCTTTGATCGCCGATTGCGGCGGGAGCGCAACGCGCGCGAAGCCGCCACGCCGCCGGCGGGAACTAAGATCCTGGAGGGTACCTGGTGGGTTGCGGAAACGGCGGGCGACGAACGAATGGTGTCCGTGGATAGCGATGCCGCGAAGGCGCTTGATATTCATCCGGGAATGAGGATGCGCTGGGTGGCGGCGGGCCAGCCGGTGGAGGCGACGGTGAAAGCGATTCACAAGATTGAGAATTCCCGGATGGATTCCGGTTACGATTTCCTCTTCTCGCCCGGCGCCCTGGCCGGGCTGCCCACGATCTATTTCGGGGCCGTGCGAATGGATCCGGCGGATGTGGGCGCGTTGCAGCGTGCGACGTATAAGGCCTTCCCGAGTATCACGGTTGTGAACATCGCGGACGTGCTCGCCATCGTGCAGGATGTGCTTGACCAGGTAACGGTGCTGGTGCAGTTTATCTCGCTCTTCGCGATCGCCGCGGGCGTGATAATTCTCTCTTCCAGCGTGGCCGGTACCCGTTTCCGGCGCATCCGGGAGGTTGCCATCCTGAAGACGCTCGGGGCCACGAAAAGCCGGCTGAGCACGATCTTCTCCCTGGAATTCACCGTGCTCGGTCTGGTAGCCGGATTGATGGGCTCCGTGCTGGCATCGATCTTTTCCGGGCTGCTGCTGACGCGCTTCTTTGAAGCCGAGTATGAAGTGGCCTGGCTGCCGATCGGAATCGCGATGCTGGCGACGGCGGTGATGGCAAATCTCGCCGGCTGGCTCGCGAGCCTTCGCATTCTGGGGCAGAAGCCGCTCGTGGTTCTGCGCGGCGAGTGACGCTGCGCCCTACTGATTCGTAAAGCCGTAGAGCGTGGCGGCCGCGCTGTCGGCGTAGCGTTTGCGCACCTTTGCCGAAGGGTAGAGCTTCGCTACTTGCTCCGCAGCAACCACAGTTCCCACGGGATCCACCGCGTCCACGATCACCACGGGGTGCGAGCCCATCATCCGGACGAGATCCGGGAAATCGTAGTAGCGGAGAGCCCCAGGGACGATGTGCTCCGTGATGCCGCGGTTGAGGCGATGCTCCACCACGGAAGTGTAGCTTTCCAAGGTCTCCTCCAAGGCAATGCGCTTGATGCGGGAGTCGAGCGCGGCCGCGTGCAGCATGGCCACTCCGCCGAACTTTCGCGCCGCTCCGTAAATCTGTTGCGAATTCACTTCCGGGCGGGAACTCAAGAGGTCAACTGCGCGGGAAATGTCCGTGGCGCGGCCGCCGGTGAGGGTACTTCCGGAGAGCATGGACGTCATCGCATTGCCGTAGTCTCCGAAATAGCGGGACCAGGATGAGGAATCGGCCACATCGCGATCCCGGGTCTCCCCGAAGCCGCGCGCGTCGATCGAAAGCACGGCAAGCCCCTGTTTCACCATGGATTCGAGATCGCCGGGTTGGGCGGACTTCCCATCGGAGTTCACGTAGACCACCGCCGGGAGCTTTTGCGCCGCACCATCGGGAATGTAGAACAAGGCGGGCACTTCGATGCCGGGTTCGCTAAGGTATGTGAGCTTCTCGATCCGGTATCCGTCGCGCTGCAGAACGCCGAAGGGCTTCACCGCGGGAACGCCCTCGAATCGCTCGTAGCCGATCATGCGGCCGATTTCGGCGGGCGGCGTCGAGCCGCGCCGGAACCCTTTCACGAGGGCGCGGTTCAGGCTGAATACGGTCTCGCCGTGCAGTTCCGGCACCACCTGGCCGGTCTTGGTGGCCCACAGTTCCTCTTCCCTCCGGGGAACCACGGGCTCTTCGACGGTATCCTGCTCTACGCCTTTCAGCCACTTATCAAACCATTTGTAGGACGCGAGCCGGCGGGGCTTGCTGTAGCCGTGGCCGTCGTCAGCCTCGGTCATCGCAATTCGATCGGGAGCCCCAAGCAATCCGTAAACGCGCTGCGCCTCGGCGAAGGTCTCCCGCGCTCCGGTGATCGAGAAGAAATCTCGGATCGCGGAGAGCATCCGGTAGGGCTTCGGCGCGAACCCATAGATGAAATCCGCGTGGTCGAGCCCTTCAGCCAGGAAGCCAGGGACGCACTGTTCGGCGTCCTGCGGGCCGATCGAGAGGAGCAAGCGCCGCCAGGAAGTAATGAAGCAGGAGGGGGCGGCAACCTGGATACGGTCGTCAAGCGAGGCAATGTAGGCCGTGTGCGTGCCGCCACCAGAATTCCCGGTGAGGCCGATGCGCTTCGGATCCACTTCGGGCCGCGACACGAGGTAGTCGAGCGCGCGGATGCCATCCCAGATCGTGTAGCGGGCAAGCGGTATACCGGCAAGCAGGGTCTGCGTGCCGAGGACGGTGTGCTCCGTGGTGGAGGGGGCTGCTTTCGACCCACCAAGGTCGGCGTCGAATAATTGGACCCGCTCACCCTGGCCGAGCGGATCCCAGGCGAGACACACATAACCCTTGCGGGCGAAGGTGACGAGAATCTGCTGCCACGTGTCGTGGGATTTTGCGCCAGACTCATGACCGAGCGGGAACAGAATCGCGGGGTACGGCGCTTTTCCTGTCTTGGGCAGATAGAGGTTCGCCGTGACAAAAAAGCGCGGCTGGCTTTCAAAGATGATCTTCTCAATGCGGTAGTCCGCGGCCTCAATGGTGCCAGTGACTCTGGCGTTCAAGGGAGTCTTTGCCGGGAAGCCTCCCAGCAGGCGGATAAACTTCTCGCGGAACTGTGCCTTGCGCGCGCGCGCGTCCTCCGCCGTCCATGTGGCCACCTTTGCCTCTCGCGCATCGAGCTGGGAGAAGGCGCGCTTCAGGGTGTAATCGGAAAGCTGGTCCCGCAATCTCCGGTAGTCCGTGTGGTTTGTGAGAAACCGGAGATCCTGGTTGTCCTGCGCCCACGCACCAGTTCCGCTCAGCAACAACGCCGTCAACAATAGCTGTGCAACCGTTCTCATGACTCTCCTCTGCAGCGCGTGTGCGTTGGTGCATTCCGCGCGAATGCGCTCCCACACGAATTTCGACCCACCTAGTTTTTCACAGGGCAGGGCAGCCACGCACGCAATTCCCATTCGCGAATCGATTCCGCTGGTTCTTCCGACGCGGATTTCCGTCAATTCCCGATTGAGTGCGCGTCTATGGCGGCGGAGGCTCTGACCCTTCGCAGCCGGCCTCCGGGGCTTCTAGTAGTCGAGCCCGTTCAAGCTGCGCGCCACCGATGCCTGCCACGCTTCGAGCGCCGTCTTCATTCGGGAGACACGTTCCGGCTCGGCCGTGGCGAGGTCGTGGGATTCTGTCGGGTCGAGGCGGATGTTGTAAAGCAGATAGCGTGGCTGTCCTTCACCGGGCTTGCGATGCAGCTTGTAATCGCCGTCAATCCACGCGGATGGCCCGGGCCTTGCGTCGAGCGGGAATTGCCGGATGTTCCTGCCGGGGTCTGGTTGGGCCGCGCGCTTGGGCCGCTTCCCCTGCTGCTCTTCCAGGAGTTCCCGCAGCAATGGTTCGCTTGCCGTTCGAATGCCGGGTTCCGGATAAACCCAGAAGCCGAGAGGTTTCTCCCGGCGGTCCATTTTGCCGTCAATCATCGGCACCAGGCTAACGCCGTCGAGCGGCAGCACCTGCCGCTGCACTTTGGCACCGGCGAGTTCCACCAGGGTGGGGTAAATATCCACTGTTCCGCACGGTACCTCAGTCGCTCTGGGATTCGGGATCCGAGACGGCCACTCGATGATGGCCGGTACACGAATGCCGCCTTCTTCCAGATCCGCTTTCCGGCCGCGAAGCCCGCCCGTGGAACCTTCCTTGATCGCACCGTTGTCGCTGTTGTACCAGAACAGTGTGTTTCCGGCCAGATTCAGCGCACGCAATTCCTTGCGCAGGTTGCCGATGGCGCGATCCATGGCCGTGATCTCGCCGTAGAAATGTTGCATGTTCTCCGGTTGATCCTTGTACGGCTCGCGATCCTCGGGAAGCGCTTTGTGGGGAGCGTGAGGGGAACCAAACCACACGACAGCCAGAAATGGCTGCTTCCTCCGGGATGCGCCGCGGATGAAGCGGATGGCGGCATCGACAGCCACCTGCGACCCTTCTCCCTTCGTCTGGATGATCGTTCCCTTGTCGCTCATCAGCGCGTTGTTGTCGTAGAAGTTCGCCGCGGACAGCCACTCATCGAACCCGCTGGCACCCGGAGAAACCGGGCTATCCGCGCGCACCTCTCCCAGATGCCACTTGCCGAAATGCCCGGTGGCGTATCCCGCGGAACGAAGTGCCTCGGCGATGGTCACTTCCCGCGGCCGGAGCGGATACCCCCAGGAAAAGCAACCGAAGCGATTTGGATGGCGGCCGGTGAGGACGCTCCCCCGCGTTGGCGAGCACACCGGAGCGGCTGCATAGAAGCGATCGAAGCGAAGCCCGGTCCGCGACATCTCATCGAGCACCGGGGTCTTTAGAACCGGATTTCCGTTGTAAGCCACGTCACCCCAACCCTGGTCGTCGGCCATGCAGAGAACGAAGTTGGGGCGGGCCTGATCCGTCTTGGCTTGGAGTAGCGGGGAAGAAGCCGTGGCCGCGGCCAACCCGAACAGGAAATCTCTCCGGCGAACAGCAGATCCGAGGCTTTGCATTGGGACCCTCCAGGAGAATCGTAACAGCAAAGCCGGGGCCATCACCGAATCTTCAAACCTGGCCAAGAGAACAGGCGGCGCAACGGCTACCAAGCCCGGGCGCTAGTTGACGTTCGTGTAGCGGCGGAGCACGGCCAGGACGCGGCCCTGGATTTCGAGGTCGTCGATGGAGACGTTAATGGGGCGCATCTCGGAATTCGCCGGTTGCAGGCGGGCGCGTCCCCCGCCGTCGGAGAAGTAGCGCTTCAGCGTTGTCTCCATCCCTTCGATCAGAGCCACGACAATGTCGCCGTCCTTTACGTTGGTGCCCCGCTCCACCAGGACGAAGTCGCCGTCGCAGATGTGGTCTTCGATCATGGATTCGCCACGAACCCGGAGGGCGTACAGGTTCTCATTGCTCAAGAAGTCCGAGAGGACCAGACAGTCGGGCAGGGGAGGAGTTTCAACCGGGACTCCCGCGGCGATCTGTCCAAGCAGGGGGATGCTCAAGGTGCTCTCGTTCATGTTCATGCTGCGCGAGAGTTCCTGAAAGTAGCGTGGAGCCAGTTCAAGGGAGCGACTCTGGTTGTAGGAGCGCCGCACATACTGCTTTTGCTCCAGTGCGGAGATGTGCTTGTGTACCGTCGCGAGCGAAGCCAAATCGAGCGCCTTGCCGATCTCTTCATAGCTCGGGCTGTAACCGTGGCCCTGGATGTACTCGGCAATGTAGTCGAGCACTTCCTTTTGACGCCTTGTGAGTGCCATCGGATCTCCTTGCTGTGAAAGGTAATCTTCCCTAAGATAGGCGAATAAATGCCGAAGGTCAAGGAGAAAAAGACGAAGCGCCCTCGTCCGCGAACAGAGTGGGTACCGTGGGCGCGAACGTTCCGGAGGGCGGAGAGCCGTGCGAAGGGGTCAGTTGCGGTTCATGCCGCACAAGCCTTCGGCGCCGCACATGCCGCCGCCGGGGCACATAGGGGCGGGAGCGCTGGCGCGCGAAGCGCCACTATGTGCGGCGAATCCGGAGAGCTTCTTCGAGAGTTCGCGGCTGCCGCAGGAAGGGCAGGCAATGGCATCCTGGGCTTGCGAGGTGCGCACAATCTTCTCAAAATCCGTGCCGCACTCCGTGCAGACAAACTCGCGAATCGGCATGCTGATTCCCCTCCGGAAGAAGGAAGCGCGGAGGCTCCCTGTACACTACCAAGTTACCCTATCCAGGAAAACGGCTGGAATCCGCAGGGAGAATTAGGGCGTGGAACCGGTCAGGCGGCTTTCCATCCAAAGCAGGAGCACCAGAACCGCCACGAGAAGCGATCCCGCAATGGGGAGCGCCATCGCGATGCCGATTCCAAGCTTCCCGGCGATGACGCCGACGCTGAAAGGCGCAAGCAAACCGCCGAGCAGCCCCGTGGCAAAAATCGCGTTCATCACGCCGGCGTGATAATACGGGAAACGCTTCGTCATCAGCGCCAGCACCATTGGAAATACGGGGGAAAAACCGATGCCAGCCAGCGACAAGCCCAGAAACGCGCCAAACGCGTTATTCGTGGAAAGCAGCATCAGGCAACCGAGCACAGACAGGCTCAGCCCGCCGAGCAAGATGCGGTTGCGCCTTGCCCGTTCCCGCATGGCCTGGGATGCGGTGCGTCCGGCCAACAGCACGAGGACGAATGCCGCCATGCCGTAAACGGCCACCGTCGGGCTCATTCCCACACGCTGGATGAGGAATACGGGGAGCCATCCCAGCAGGGCAATCTCGTTTCCCATCTGGAAAAACAGCAGAAGCGCGAGAAGGATGGTAGCGGGGTTCCGGAAATCCTCGATCGCTTTGGCGAAGGGCAACGGGGGCGTGGCGGGCAGCGCGCCGGGCCGTGCCTTTCCCAGGGAGCCAACCGCAACCGCGGCGGGCAGCGCGATCAGCGCCAAGAGGGAGAGGGAACCGGTTGGGATTGCAAGCCAGGCGGCTGCCAGTGGCGCGGCGAGCGCGCCGGTGAGCGCAACGAGCCCGGTAAGTTGAAATACCGCGGGGGAATTGAAGCGGTGAAATGCGCCGATGTGATGAAAGGCGATAACCAGCAGCGAGCCGGCGGAGACGCCCAGGCAGAGCGCGCCGGCCAGTTGCCATGCCACCGGATAGGGCGGAGGAAGCAGCGCCAACATGGCAATGCCCGCGATGGAGAAAAAGGCTCCGAAGAGAGGCTTCAGGAACAACCCCGGGTAGCGGGAACAAGCGAGCGTGCTGACCGTGTTCCCAATCAGAAAACCCAATGCCATTGCCAGGAAATGGTAGCTGGCAAGTTCGAACGCCTCCAGCCTGTGATATCCCCATACTGGCAGCAGGATCCCCGGCAGGCTGAGCAGCGTGCCCAGCAGAAAGACCGCGCCAAGCAAGGATTTGGCGGGCATTGCAGGGGAGGGGATCTCTGGGGTGGCCGCCACGGGCGGAGCCTCAATCACGGCGGTAGGCACAATCAATATTTTATCCGCTTTGCCCACTTTCGGTTCGACAAAAGGAGGGCAGTGTCATGGCGCGGCGCCCGACGCTCACAAGGACGCCATCGTGGCTTGCCTGCTCACGACCCGCGAGGGCGATGAGCCGCACAGCGAAGTCCGACAATTCGGCACCGCAACCAGGAAACCGGAAGTGCTGGCTGTCGGAATCGGGCATCCTTCCCGCGTTCGGATTATCCGGATCGCGGCGGCGAAATTGAACTTTGGATGCAAGGCACACGGTTGCTTACGGCCATAAGGTATGCGGAATCAATCTCTTATGGGCCGCAAGAAATTCGTGTGTGCTCGTAACAACGGGATCGTGCCCATCCGTGAGACACGAAAATAGGGGGCGGTGCTCGTTCGAACTGGAGCGTCTTTCCGTGCGGAATACAGCGCTTGGAAGCTGGAAAATGCGGCATAGGCTGACCGCGAAGTCTCTGGAGTCCGGGAGAAGCTTTGCGAGCCACTCGTTGCCGGAGAAGACCGCCGGACGTGGGGATCAATGGGCTTTGTGCATGCCCTTGCCTGCGGTAGCCGCAGCGGGGTTTGCGACTGTGAATTCTGCCTCGCCTTGCGGTTGCCCGGCATTTTGCGAAACGAAGCCGTTTAGGGCTTGGGAGAGTTTGGAGCGGAGGAAGTCTGCTTCGGTGACGGGCGTGGGGGCGTTCATGAGGGATTCGAGGGCGCGGAGGGCGGCGTCTTCGGCGGTCGGCGGACTCGGAATGGGCGGAACTAGGCTGGGCTTTCGGTTGGCGGCGGAGTTTCTCGCGTGCCTGCTCTAGGCGGAATTCGTGGAGTTCGCGCTGGCGGGATTCGCGGGCAAGGGCGAGTTCCTGCTTGAGGGCGTGGGCTTCGGCCTGGCGCTGCGCTTGCGCTTCGGCGCGTTGATGGGCGGCTTCGGCACGGTGTTCGGCGGCTTCCGCGCGGCGGGCGCGCTGGGCGCGGTCGAATTCGGCGAGGGCGCGGGTGTGCTTGCGTTCCCAATAGGTGCGGTAGCGGTGGATCTTGTCGAAGGCGGGGTAA